>NZ_JABXKK010000119.1 GCF_017115045.1 Nostoc sp. NMS8
CTAAAATTCTATCCCAAAAATAGTACCTAAAAACAGACACCTTGAAAGGGCTGGTCCTACTCACTTAAAAAGCGAACTCCTATATTCACACTACTAGCCTAGACTCAAACTAGTGCTTCACCACACAAACTTTGCGTGGTGGCAACCAAAGGGCAGGGGTAAAAGAACTTGTACAAATCTCTCCCCTGCTCCCCTGCTCCCAGCAATTTTGGGTTGGCGAACTACTAAAGTCTCCAGCTTCTACTCTTGGCTTAATGTTTCAATCAACAAATCTACCTGCTGTTGTCGCTGCTGCAAAAAACCTTCGCACTGACGCAAATACTCTACAGCAGTTGCAAATTGGTCAAACACAGCTTCCAATTCCAACTCACCCGCCTCAATGCGAGTAATAATTCCCTCTATTTCAGCAACCTTCGCTTCATAATTCCAACTTTCCTCAGAACTAGAAGCACCCTTACGTTTAACCATTAACCTCTCTGCGTCCTCTGCGCCTCTGCGGTTCGTTTACTTCCATAACCTTCACTTTAACCCCACCTTGCTCCAACTGAATCACTAACTCTTCTCCCACAGCTAACTCCGCCGCCGAACGAGCGATCGCTCCATCTTCCCTTCTCACCACCGCATAACCACGCTGTAACACCGCTTTCGGGTCAAGACTAGCCAACTTTTGCCGCAATAATTCTAGATGTTGCGTTGCTTGCTGCGATCGCCCCGTCGTAATTTGCACCAAATGCTGACGCTTCCAAGCTAGCTTTTCCACCTCCTGCTGCACTTGCCGATCTAACCGCAAACGTCGCAAACGATTACGTAATACTTGCAGTTTATTCTCAGCATTTTCTCTAAAGTCATACACCGCCTCATGTAAAGCGACAACTCGCTGCCGATGCTCAATATACAACTCTGAAAGTGCTGGTACAACCATTTCTGCTGCCGCAGTGGGTGTATGCACACATACATCTGCAACTAAATCTGCTAAAGATTCATCTCGTTGATGGCCGATCCCAGTAATTATAGGAATGGAACAACTAGCCAGCGATCGCACCACTCGTTCATCATTAAAACAAGCCAATTCCTCCACCGCGCCACCACCACGCGATAAAATTAGCACTTCGGCGCGTCCATCTCTTTCCACGCGTTCAATTGCTTTGACGATAGATTCCGGTGCTTGCTCACCTTGTACGGTTGCGGGGGAAAATAAAACGTGTAAACCTGGATACCTTTGCTTCAGGGTTTTTTGAATATCACCCCAAGCAGCAGCCGTTGGTGAAGTGACGACAGCGATCGTTTGGGGATGAGTGGGGAGCGATCGCTTTCTTTGCGCGTCGAATAACCCTTCAGCCAGCAAGCGATTTTTGAGTTGTTGATAGCGTAACGCCTGTAAACCAACACCAGCAGGTAGAGTTTGCCAAACTGATAACTGATACTCTCCCCGTTGCGGATATAGACGAATACTACCCAAAATGATTATCTGTTCGCCAGGAACAGGCATTTGGGCGAGTTTTGGCAATTGGCTATTCCATACTACACACTTAATTCCGGCGGTGCGATCGGGATCTTGCAGCGTGAAAAATAACCCACTGCGATGATGGTTAGCGCTGGAAACTTCGCCAGTTACCCAAACTTGCCGTAATTGTTCATCTTGTTCTAACAGCAAGCGGATATAGTCAGTTAATCCAGATACCGAAAGCGCTGTATCGAGAATCAGAGAGTCGGGAAGTTCGAGAGTCATCAAAGATATACGAAAGCAAAAGCCTAATTAAATCTTAGCAAATAACGTTAATTGATAGCTATTGTGTTGAATAATCAAACTGAAAATATCCAAAAAATCTATTAGACTTAAATTAATCACTAAATATAGTTTAAAACCATAATGGAAAAAATAGAACTTGAACTAGACAGACTCACCTTTGAACGAGCAACAACTCTAGCAATAGTCAATCAATCAACTCTATCAGAATTGATTAGTCACGTAATTTAACGTTTAGCAGAAGTTCAGGAGAAAAACGATCCTTTAATGGGATTATATGCTGATGTTCCAGAAATTGTTGATGAAATTGTTGCTGAGGCAATGGAAAAAAGAGGATATACTGGAACAGATGAATGAAGTAGAAAAGTCCCTACTTGATACGGATATTCTTTCAGAAATTATTAAACAAGTAAATCCTTGTATTATAGTGCTAATTGTGACTCAAGAAGTTTAATTTTATTAATTCGTTTCTTGTACTCTTCTGTATTTCCTTGTTGGGAATATAGTTCAGCGGCTTTATGAAAATCATTAATTGCTTCTTGGATATTTCCTAGTTGCTCGTAAGCACCACCTCGATTAGTATAAAAAGTTGGTTCTGTAGAATTTAATTTTATCGCCTGAGTATAGTCGTTGAGTGCTGTCTGAAAATTTCTTTGGCTATAGTAGGTAAACCCTCGCTGATTATAATAATAGACATTACTAGAACTCAGCCGAGTAGCCTGTGTATAATCTTCAATTGCCTCTTGATATTTTTCTATTTTATGGTAAATTCTACCACGCGCATAGTAGAAGCTATCATCATTAGAATTAAGCTCAATAGCTTGATTCAAGTAGCCAATAGCTTCGTTATTTTCTTCTAAATTAGACTTTTTTAGCCCTTGGTTATAGTATGCTCTGGCAAGTTTAGGATAAACAATACCATAAACAATACCAGAGCCATAATCCTTGTTTAGCGCTGTTTTATAATCCTCAATTGCTTCCATATAATCTTGCATTTTATAGTAAGCATTTCCTCGGTTAAAATATTGAAGACCATCGTCAGGAGCATTTTTAATAGCCTGGGTAAAGTCATTAATTGCTTCTCTAAAATTTCCTTCGTTATAATAAGCTGATGCTCGCTCATTGTAGTAATAATCAGAATTTGGATTAAACTCAATAGCGTGGGTGTAATCGTCAATTGCTGCTTGATAATTTCCAAGTTTTAGATAAGCTGCACCTCGTTGGCTATAAGTATATTGATTAGGACTAATTTTAATACTTTGAGTAAATTCACTAATTGCTTTTTCGTATTCTCCTCTACTTACCTTTCTCAGCGCTTCATCATAGTAGGATTTAGCAAGACTGTCTGCGTTTATTTGCAAGGCTGTATCCGGGATAATTATTTTTGCTTGCTCATGGTTTGGTACGGGTTTTAGTAGTTCGCTAACACCCCAAATTATTGCTAAAATGGTAATAATGATAACTCCGGTTAATAGCTTAATCCAAGGCTGTAATTGAGGTGATATATTATTTATACTCTTGTTATATATTTTTTGATAAAACTGAAGATAGGTATTTATTAGATAAAAGTAATACTCCTTTATCTTTATTTCTTGTAGAGATTGTATTTGTGGTGGTTTTATGGAATTAGACACTGACGGAAAAATATCTAAGCCAATCTTATTTACACGTTCACACCAGTAGCACTTACCGTAAGTTTTACTGTATGAATGATTTGTGACTTGACTACATAATGTTAAATCCGCAATTGCTATTTGCAAAGCCTCACACCACTCTTTTGCACTTGGACGCGAACTGAGAGATATATGCCCATCATTAAAGCATCTTAAAAATAGCTTTTTAATTTCTGGATGGACAATATTCAAGGGAATTGTATTTTCAGCTGATTGGAACGGACTATTTTGACCATATAGCCAGAAACCTTGACGAATACATTCTTCTGGCTCTGGTATGTTCCCAAAACCTGTCCACTTTCCGTGATGGTATGGGTGATAGCCAAAAAGCAAAAGATGAATTATTATTGCTATCCGAAAGCGGTCGTGATATCTAGTTTGAGCTATAGCTGACAAATCTTTACCAATTAGTTCAGGTGGGATAAATCCTTCTGAGCCAACAGGACAGCGATAGACCTTTTTACTTTTGGGGTCATTAACCTGAAACGAATCTGTATCGATGATAGAAACTAAACCCCGATCATTCACTAACAAATTTTGCGGCTTTATGTCACCGATCACATAACCTTTAGCATGAAGTGATTGTACAATTAACACAAAATTGTACGCAGTCGCATGTAGATAATACCAATTAAATGTTGGAGCTTTATTCCGGCGATGTTGAGGACTATAAACATAAATAAGCTCCTCTGATTTCTCGATAGCTGGCATCAAAAAGCCTATACAATTACCCTTACTATCTTTGAGTAAATCCTGTGGCCAAGCAATAGAAATATGGTTTTGACTCCGAGTCGGATCTTCAGGTGGGTTAGCCACCATTACTTGCAGTTTATTGCTTTGCTCAGTAGTAATAGAGTGATAAATTTTTGCTAAATATCCACTACGATTGCTTTCCCAAACTTCTCCTTCCCCACTACTAGCCAGCCTTTTGATTAATAAGATACTCCGACCTCTACTGTCACTGTATTTTGTCATACTAGGGTAGTATAAAATTTTTTATAGAGTCGATAATGGTTGTAAGTGGAGGTTTACTTAGCTGCTTTGTTGTAAGTTCAGTGTTCAAATCTTTTGAGTTTATCAATTGTTTATCTAAGTTATTTATTGTCTGAGTATCCCCATCATAAAGACACAAAAGCATAGTTTTGTCATCATCAGTGCGGGCGTTCACCTCTTGTGATGCCATCCAGTTTTCAATATCTTTAGCTTCTTGTTTTAGATTATTAGTTATTTTTAGCCCTTCTTCAAATGGGCTGAAGAAGCCAGCAAAAGGCTTCCAATCACGAAAGCTAATTGCTAACCTTTCAAGTCCATCTGTTGAGGCACAAATAAACTTCTGATTACCGGGTAGCACAACCACCCGCATCTCAGACTGGGCACTTGATGATGTTACAAAATTTGTTTCGTTGGCGTATTCTCCTTTATCTGGTTGAAAGAGTAATTGATACTCTGAGTCTTCAAAACGCACCACAATGAAACCATCACCAATCTGCATTGCAGCTATCCAATCAGGAGTAGCAACAAATATTAACAGAGTACAAGCCAGATCGTTGAATAAATAGTCATTTTCACAGGCTTTTTTCTTCAGAGCATTGACTACATTTTTTAATGTACCGCTAAAAACTTTCTTGGCTAGTTCCTCTGGAATTGGTTGCTGCCAATTTGGCTTCTTTTGCTTGAGCCTAATAATCCATGTCTCTAGGTGTAAGAGGGCTTTCTCAACTGCTAGTTGAGCGCCTATATGAGAAAATTTGGCGCTGCCAGCCCCATCAGCAACAGCGCCCACAATCACATCGTTAAAAATTTTATAGTTTCCGTAGTCTTGGCAGGGGATCTCAAGCTTTTTATGGCTTGTTCCTTCTACAAAACTTGGTATAGCTTTCCACTTCATGAGACATCCTCACAATTAACTAGATACTTGACCCCATCCCAAAGATGGCAAAGCTACCATTGTTCCTCCCGGTTTGCTGTTAGAAACCTGTTTCATTGACTGACTCAGCCAGAGGAACATTGATTTGAAGTCCAGACCATTCAGCCGCAAAGCTGGGCGTTCATCTGGGGTAATTTGGCTCAAAGTAACCATATCTGCATTCTGCACACCAACCGCGAAGAAGGAGATTTTCCGATTCCTTTCTGCATCTTTTACGCGCTGTGCTGCATTCTGCCAAGAATCTGTAGGCGCACCGTCTGTAATTAGCCAAATCCAGGGTCGATAGTATTGGATACCATTATCTTTGTAAGTTTCCTTACGCTCTTCGAGCCAATCTAGACCGTAGGCGATCGCTTCCCCCATAGGAGTTACACCAGTAGCTTCTAGCTGTGGTGGTACAAATTGGTCAATGGTCACAAAGTCTTGAACCAACCTTACAGAGCCGCCGAATGTGACAATAGCAACTTCAACTCTTAGCGAGGCTAGTCCATCCTCCTGTACTGACTGCTTGAAAGCAACAAGCCCTCTATTTAACTCCTGGAGCGGCTGACCATCCATAGAGCCAGAGGTGTCGAGTAATAGTATCACTGGGCAACGAGGCTCAGGGTTGAAAACAAATTCAGGTTGTCCTACAGGCATTTGTCTTTGCTCATGGCAACAGTAAGTATCATTTTATTTGATACTTGTTTTGCTGTTCACAGTGGAAGCACTATGATTTAGTGGCTTTGGGACTGAATTTTTAGGACAAAGATAAGCTTTTTTCACAATTAACTAAAGCAGAATATTCAATATAATTACATACTGATATAGTAAAGTATATGACTATAAAGTTACTTAAATTCGACTACGGTTCGATTTGGGATGGAGTAAAGTACTTTATTAGGCTGAAATTCATGATTTTTGGTAATAACCGCCTTAAATATAATAAAATCTTATTGTTGTCAAAGCTTTCTTTGCCTTTCCATAGCTACAAAATCTCAGCCTTACTTCGAGAAGACTACCCTAATCTGGTAGCGATCGAGTTACGATCTTGTTACACCCTTTTTTTGATTTGAGAAGTCCTATTCCAGAATTTTCTGGTTAAAATAGTATATCTGTTCTACTCAAACTCCGACACCAACACTCCTTAAAACCATATATTAAGAGGCATTAGAGACAGGAATGGCTATCAACACCGATACTTCTGGCAAGCAAAAAGCGCTGACTATGGTACTCAACCAGATTGAGCGCAGCTTTGGTAAAGGAGCAATCATGCGCCTGGGCGATGCTACCCGGATGCGGGTGGAAACAATTTCCAGTGGAGCGCTCACCCTAGATTTAGCATTGGGTGGTGGTTTACCTAAAGGTCGGGTAATTGAAATTTATGGGCCGGAAAGTTCCGGTAAGACTACAGTCGCACTACACGCCCTCGCCGAAGTGCAAAGAAATGGCGGTATTGCTGCCTTCGTTGATGCTGAACACGCCCTAGACCCTACTTATGCTGCGGCCTTGGGTGTAGATATTGACAATTTGCTGATTTCCCAACCTGACACCGGCGAATCAGCTTTGGAAATTGTCGATCAGCTTGTGCGCTCTGCTGCGGTTGATATTGTAGTTATAGACTCAGTAGCAGCATTGGTTCCCCGTGCTGAAATTGAAGGCGATATGGGTGATATTCACGTTGGTTTGCAAGCGCGGTTGATGAGCCAAGCCCTGCGTAAAATTACGGGCAACATTGGTAAATCTGGTTGTACAGTAATTTTCATTAACCAGTTGCGGCAAAAAATCGGTGTTACCTACGGTAGCCCAGAAACTACTACTGGAGGTAATGCATTGAAATTTTACGCTTCGGTGCGTTTGGATATTCGTCGAATTCAAACCTTGAAGAAAGGTACAGATGAATTTGGTAATCGCGTTAAAGTCAAAGTCGCCAAAAATAAAGTAGCGCCGCCCTTCAGAATAGCGGAATTTGACATTATTTTTGGTAAAGGGATTTCTACTTTGGGTTGTATTGTAGACTTGGCAGAAGAAACTTCCATTATTGTCCGCAAAGGGGCTTGGTATAGTTACAATGGCGATAATATCTCCCAAGGACGAGACAACGCTATTAAGTATCTAGAAGAAAAGCCTGAATTTGCTGAAGAAATTAAGAAACTGGTGCGTGAAAAGTTAGATAAAGGCGCTGTTGTTTCTGCTAACTCTGTAGCTAAAGCCAGTGAAGAAGATGAAGACGAAGAAGTCGATTTAGAGCCAGAAGAATAAAAAATGTGGATTTATTAATCTGCAATTGCTAATAGATGGTGCGTTACCAAGATAGATAACGCACCTTATTTTTTCTAAAAATCTTGATTTTGGTATGTTGAATGCAAGCCTAAATCCAGACAGTGAATAGCTTTGGAGTGATCAACACATCCTACTTGATATTTTGGCGTAGTGGCGTTGGAGGCTTTGCCAAAGCCAACATCCTGATATGTGTTTGGTTACGCTCCCCTCCACCCAACCTACGTCTAATGCACTATTGTTAAGCTTGACATGCCACTAGAAGCAGAGAAGGAGGAAAAATATTGAATTAGGGTTTCAGCCTGAAGTTGACACTAATGACCAACTGTATGGTAATATCTCATAGCATTATGCTAAAAAACTTTGTCTAGAATCAAAGAGTAGCCAACCCATGAGTTTAGCTGTAATTAAGTTCTCTTCAGAAGAGTGCGGCATCTGCCACAAAATGTCTTTTTATGACAAAAAGGTGGCTGAAGAACTGGGTTTAGAGTTTATTGATGTCAAGATGCAAGATACGGCTGCTTACCGCAAGTATCGCAAAATTTTATTAACTCAGTATCCCGATAAATCAGAAATGGGATGGCCTACTTACATCCTCTGCAATTCTCCAGAAGGGGAATTTCAGATTGTGGGTGAGGTAAAGGGAGGTCATCCTAAAGGGGAGTTTAGAAGCCGTCTGCAAGAGGTTCTCAATTCCACAGCTAATCAGAACTAATTACCTCAAAAGATTTGACCTCTAAGGCAGGGCCAATCATGGCAATAGTCATGACATCTTCGCGTACCTGTCCTTTAACTTTTGCTTTTTGTCCGGCTTTGAGTAATTCTTTATCAGCCCCTCTGAGGATTTCGTAAGTAACACCCTCTTCTGTGACTAACGCCCATGCGCCTGTACCAATATCACGGCGTTCGATTGTACCTGTAAGTGTGATGCTCATAACAGTTCTGAGTGCTGAGTGCTGTTAGCGGATAGCGGATAGCTAAGGTTTAGCCCGTGCTGGGTGGGGAGTAGGGGAGGCTGGGGAGAATAATTAATAACAAATGCCCAATGCCCCGTTTCCTATTTATGCAATTTTTTCTTCGTTTTATCAATGCTAAACGAGAGTCTCTTTTATATCAAGGGTTTTTTAGTTCTAGTCTAGAATTCTACTCATTTTGGATATTTATACCTGGATGTTGAGAGTGTTTGGCAGGCGATCGCACTGCTAAAATGCTACCTATTCTCGTGGCGATCGCTCGTAACTTATGACTAGAGCTAGTCCTAACTACTTAGCATTCAAGGATTGAAATAACTAAAAGCTTCTGAGAGATAATCAGCGGCAGATGCTACTACTGCGATCGCACTTTCATAATCTAGGCGCGTTGGGCCCAAAACTCCCACACTTCCTACGGGTATTGAACCTCGGCGATAGTTGGAAGAAATCAAGGTGCAGGTGCGTATCGGTTCTAAGGGGTTTTCTGCGCCAATCCGAACTGTTACCTTTGGTTTACTACCTTCCTCCGGTTCTGGTTCCTCAAATATTAATCGCCACAGTTGGTCTTGTTCTTCTTCCAACAGATGGATAATTGTTTGTACCTGCTGTAACTGGGCAAATTCTGGCTGGCGTAAAACTTCTGACACACCCCGAACCATAATTTGGGTTGCAGTGGGTGCAAGAGTCCGACGAGTCAATTCGGCAACTGAATTTTTCAAGAATTCCCCGTAGCGTTGGAACTCTTGATCTAGTTCGCTCCAGTTGAGGTAGGGTAATTCCAACAGACTTCGCCCCCGCAAGTGACTATTCAAAAAGTTAGAAACAATCTGCAATTCGCGATCGATTACCTCTGAATCCCGCTTTGTCTCTTCTGGTGTTGGCGACAAATCCATCAATTTGGAATGTGTCTCGTAGCCATCTGTCACTACAATTAGCATGATCTGCCCGGCTTCAATTTGTACTAATTGCAGATGTCGCAATAGCGCTGTAGTCGTTTGTGGCATAGTGATCAAGCTAATGCAACCACTCAAGGTTGCTAAAATTTGCGCGGCTCCTTGGAGTAAGGTTTCTAAACTCCGATCTTGCCATTGTAGCTGTTTTTGCAGTACCACCTCTACTTCTCGCCCTAAAGTTTCTGTCCGCGTAGCGTCTGTCTGCGACATGCTGCGCGAACGCAGAGAAGGTGTAATTAGCTGGTCAACATAAATGCGATAGCCTGAATCTGAAGGTACACGTCCAGCAGAAGCGTGTGGTTGATAGAGTAATCCAGACTTTTCTAAAACGCCCATTACATTGCGAATTGTCGCCGAGCTTACACCCAGGTCGTACTCCTCGACCAAAGCCTTTGAACCAACTGGCTCTGCCGTAGCAATATAGTGACGTACCGTTGCCCAAAGTATATGCTGTTGTCGATTTGTTAACTGAACTTCCATTGTGGTATGTTTTGCTGAAGGCAAATTTTAATCAAACTTTGAACAGATTTGTGGATTTAATCGAAAACAGAGAATATTAATAATTTATTAAGATATTAGATTATACAACTATATTATGATAAGTATTTTTAAGGTTATACAGATACGACATTTTCTAAGAGCAGGGTTAAAGTAGTAGCTCATTTTTTTAGTAAAATCTGCTAGTCATAATGTACCCTCATCATGCCCTTTTATAACCGTATTTTTGCACAAGCTTTCAATTACAAAAGTATTATTAGATACGTATTTTTTGGCAGAGTTTAATATTCAACTGTGATTTGACCCAGAAAATTTTTGTGCCGATGTGCTTAATGTCCACATTTCAAGTTTTCCGGCAGGCGTCTAAAATAATGTACTGCTGTTTTCAGCATAGCAAAAGCCAGATGGAAGAGTGAGTTCCACCTGAGCAAAAGCTAATATTGGGGAATTGAAGGATCTACTAATAGGGAATAGGCATCAATACCACCCGAAATATTTTGCACATTTGTAAAACCTTGAGCAGTTAACCACTGACACATCTGGGCAGAGCGGATGCCGTGGTGGCATAGTACAAGGGTTTCAGCTTGGGGATTGAAGAGGGTAGGTACTTGATCTCCCCATTCGGCAAATTGACTTAAAGGTAGGTTGACAAAGCCCTCAATGCTAGCGATCGCCAATTCTTGGGGTTCACGCACATCTACTAGCTGAATACTTGTATCATTAGAAGAAAGACGTTGTGCCAGTTCTTCTACACTAATTTGGTTCATGGGTTGACTAAAAGAATTCCCTATAAACAGTCCTAATCCTATTTATGTTGACAGAAAATCTCTGCCTTTGCATGAGTATCCATTCTCAAGAGGGTTGATTAATTCTGCTAGTCTTTCTGCTTAAATGGCTGTAAACCGTCTTTTTTAATAGGTTGAATGTGAATAGGCAACGTTCAGTTATTGGTTTTATCGTCGCTGGGGTGATCGCACTGCTAGTAATTGCGATCGCCAGCTTTTACTGGTTTTTCGCCAAAAATCCGGCTAACCTCATTGCTTCTACCAGACAGCCTGGTGCAGCCATATTCGTGTCTAAACTTTCCCCTGCAATGGTTTCATTATTGGCAAATCCCGATCGTTTGCAGGCGTTGGATCGTGAAGAGGAACTATCTAAACTCAAAACCAGCTTATTCGCTAAGAGTGGCATAGATTATAAGCAAGACATTCAACCCTGGCTAGGGGACGAAATTACATTAGCGATCGCCACCTTAGATATCGATCGGGATTTAGAAAACGGACAACAGCCAGGGTATCTATTGGCACTAGCAACCAAGCAACCAGAGAAAAGCCGCGAATTTGTCGAATTGTTTTTTTCTAAACGGGCGTTAGGTGGAGCAAACTTAGCTGTTGAACAATATAAGGGCGTAAAACTGATTTCTGACAATTCTCAACCAGAGAAGGATTTACTTTCAGGTGCAGTTGTTGGTGAAGGCTTTGTATTGTTTGCCAACGATCCGAAAGTGTTACGAGATGCGATAAATAACGTCCAAGCGCCCGATCTGAATTTGACTAGCTCCCCTGAATACCAAAAAGCTACCAAAGAACTGCCTAAAGGGGGTTTAGCTGTAGCTTTCTTAAATCTTCCCGTCGTGGCAAAATGGCAAGGCTTAGAGTTATCAGAACAACTTTATAACAGCCAAATCATATCCTTGGCGTTGAATCCTAAAGGGTTGCTGGCGGAAACCACATTTTTGACTGCATCAGAAATTGTCCCTCCATCTGCACCGCTATCTAAACCTGTAGGAGCATTGCAATATATTCCAGCGTCCGCAGGTTTGGCAATTTCCGGCTCAAATTTGAGTAATTTGGGTGATAGTGATTTAACTAAACTCTGGAGACAAGCAACAGCAACTATATATGGTTCTGGGGAAGATGTGGTTTCTCGGTTAGCAAAACCTTTGGCGGATGTTCAAAAACGCTGGAATATAAACTTACCAGAGGATATTTTCAGTTGGGTACAAGGAGAATATGCCATAGCATTGTTACCTGAGAAAGAGCAAAAAACGCCACATTGGATTTTTGTGGTGGAAAAATCAGAGAGTGTAGAAAAAGGCGTTACTCGTTTAGATGCGATCGCCTCATCCAACGGACTCAGTATCAGTCCGTTAACTATAGATCAGCAAAAAATCTCCGCTTGGACAGAGTTAACTACGGCTACTAAAAAAAGTGATGTTAAAGAAGGAGAATCTTTTAGCATTGAAACAAAAGTGCGAGGACTGCATACAAGTTTAGGAAATTACGAAATTTTCACCTCTGATTTAGAGACGATGGATGAAATTCTCACAATCAAGAATAATTCCATAATTGACAATCCCAACTTCAAAGATAGTATCGCTGCGATTCCCTTACCAAACCAAGGCTATATATATCTTGACTGGACAAAGAGCCAGAATTTGTTAGAGCGTCAAGTACCGATTCTGAAACTAGCGGAAATTTTAGGTAAACCATTTTTTAATAATCTGCGATCGCTCACACTGAGTAGTTATGGAACTGACACGCGATCGCTCAAAGGTGGCGTTTTCTTTAAACTCCATAATTCGTGAGATTTTCACGAAGTTTCAAATGCAGAAGGTAAAATCATTTTTTACCTTCTGCATTTTCTTTTGCCTGATATTTACGTAGATTTTCTGTAGCATTTGCTATTTGTATTTGTAATCTTTGGATAGGTACTAGCTGCTGGCTGAAACATTTAGGTTCGATGGGGCAGTGAGTATCAAATATATCAAAAATAATTTACACAATACTCAGGTAGCGATCGGTAATGGGCAAGGCAATTGGCATTGATCTTGGAACGACGAATTCTGTCGCTGCTTTTAAGTTAGCAGAAGTGGAAGTGGTGACAGCTAACGATAACACGCCCCCAGATAGAAAACTGACGCGATCGGTCGTTGCTTGTGAGCAAAATAAATTTTTGGTAGGAGAGCAAGCTTACAACCAACTCAGGGCTAATCCTGAAAATGTGGTTGTTTCCATCAAGCGCCTAATAGGAAGAGGTTTTGGCGATCCAGCCGTACAGAAACAAAAGTCAGAATTTGGCTACAAAATTGCTCAACCGAGTCAAGGAACAGACAACGGTATTGCAGTATGGCTAGGAGGCAAAGAATATCAGCCAGAAGATATTTCTGCTGAAATTCTCAAAAAAGTTGTGCAAAATGCCCAAGCTTATCGCCAAGGAATTGGTAAAACAGGCGAAGTCATAGATCAAGCAGTTATTACCATCCCGGCTTACTTCAACGACAAACAACGCCATGCTACCCGCACAGCTGCACTCAAAGCTGGAATCACTCCCTTAGAATTGCTACCTGAACCCACAGCCGCCGCCATCTCTTACGGCTTTTCTCCAACTGGGGATGATTTTAAAACAATTTTAGTTTTTGATTTTGGTGGTGGTACATTTGATGCTTCGGTGATTCAAGCAGCAGGAACTTCATTTATTGAACTGGGAAAAGCTGGGGATTTATGGTTGGGAGGAGATGACATTGACTCTCGGATCGTCAAGTTTGTTAAACAGCAATTTGCCCAGGAAGAAAGAATTGCTGATATTGATGGCTTGATTGCCAAAATGCCGCACTATCAACGGGTGCGATTTAACGCCGATTTGAAGTTAGCAGTAGAACGCGCCAAAGTTGAACTAAGCACTGCGACAGTATCTCGCATTGCTCCTGCTACTCAATTACTCGACGAATTGGGTATTGCTATTCCCATTGAAGTAGAAATCACTCGCGAGCAATTTGAAGAAATAATTTCTGATTTGGTAGAGCGATCGATTCAAATTTGCCGCCAAGCACTAGAAGACGCTGAACATCACCTAGAGATGGTAGATGTAGTTTTATTGGTTGGTGGTTCTTGCCAAATTCCTGTAGTCCAACGCAAAGTCAGAGAAGCCTTTGGAGCCGATAAAGTAGTAGTGCATCCCCGCCCGATGTATGCGGTGGCTGAGGGTGCAGCAATTGTCGCGGCTGGACAAACAGACAAAGTAACTACAGTATCCCGTGATTATTTTATCAAGCTGGTGGATGGCAGAGAGCAAGTGATTAAGCGGGGTGATATTTTACCAGTGACGACATCCCACACTTTTAAAATTGCTGCTGATGGACAACGGTTGATTCACTTTAAGTTTTTCAGCCCCGATCAAGTAAGGGAAGATTTGGATGGGATATATGAAGATGACAGTATTGGAGATATTTGGTTAGGTTTAAACCAATGTTATCCAAGAGGGACAGAAGTTTTAGTCAACTTGGAGTTAGATGAAAAAAATAACGATCTAGGGATGACTGCCACATTGAAAAATGATCCTTCAGAAAGGGTGAGTTGTACCTTTTCGCGGGGGCGGTCAGATGAGAAAATATATAAGGGATTAGAAGAAACGATCGCAGAACTCAATGACCAAAACCTAACTCATATCGGTGTAGAAGAAGCGCTGAAGTTAGCCCTGCCAGTGGTGCAACTAACTAACCAAATCATCGATCCGAAGACTCGAGAGGAACGCAGCGATTTACGCGATCGCGCTAGTGCAAACTTGAAAAAATTCCAGGTATCCATGTCTAAGGAAAGCCTAGAAGCCGAGTACCTAATGAATGAATGCGATCGCGTAGTTAAACTTTGCGGCTCTATAATTCCCCAACCACAGCAAGAACGATTGCAAAAACTCAGTCAAGAATTGCAAGATGCCATCAACACCAATAACCTCTCCAAGATGGAATCTCAGAGTGAAGATGCAAGACGAGAACTTGACAATCTACCTGATGAAGTCCAGCTTATTCAAGCTTGTCTTTTAGCAATCCGTCAAGCCCACGCGGTTGCACCGACTCAAGCAAATGCCATGTCTGACAAACTTTCTCGGATGCTTGGCGCTATGGAAAGTGATGATGGAAACGAAGCCAATCGCTTGTGGAATGAATTGCAACTAGATGTCAAGCGTTGGATAAATGAGGAGTTACCCAGCAACAGCATTGTCACAGGGCTAACGCGATGAAGATGAAGCTGAACTGTCCTGTGTGTGATTACCAAGAAATTGAAGGTGATACTTGTCCTAACTGCGACACTGACCTTTCTGTAATTCGGATGCTTAAAGAATTACCGCAGGTGGAAAATCCTCTGCGACAAGTGAAAGTTACCAAATGGCAGCTAGGAGTTGCTTTACTCCTACTGATTATTGGCATTGGGTTGGGAGCAATGGGCAGTTTTTTATTCTTGCAACCACAATTACACACATTAACTGTCTCTTCTCCCAATCCAGTTATTAGCGATCGCCTAAAACTACCAGTTAATCGTGCCCCTGTGACAGTTAAGGAACTGCCAAAACCAATTACCTATACTGTCAAATTGGGAGATTCCCTCAGCGCGATCGCTCAAAAATTTTGTGGTAAGGGAACCTCTTGGCAAGTAATGGTTAAAGCCAACCCCCAACTCAAAGGACGGGAAAATGATATAGACGTAGGGGATGTGTTAAAAATTCCCAACTGCAAGGAGGGCGCTTAATGAGCATCCTTGATAGTTTTAATGCCTTAACTAAAACTTTATTGGGAGTGGGCATTGTTGATGCTTGGAAGCAAGCGCCACAGACTAAAGAAGCCAGCCAAAAAGCAGCACAATTAGCCCAAAACAAACACCTGCGAGAAGCAGTAATGATTGCAGAAAAAGCTCTCGCTGTCTGGTCGAGAAAACCAGGTTTTTGGGAGCGTTTAATTTGTCAATTGCTGCTGGGGAAACTGTTAGAAAATCTTACCCAGCAACTAAAGCAGTGGCGCTATCAAGTGGCAGAAGTGGATAAACTAGCTGCTAATGCCAAAAACCTTCTCAAGCAAGATACGGGCGACCCTTTAGAAACGCAAATACTGGCAAATGCGATCGCCATTTATCAGCGCTGTACCAAAATTCTCCACGACGATCGCATCTCGCGGGTAATCAAGCAGTACCAAGAAGAACTGCAACGGCGACAGCAGTTTTTGACTTTACTGACACAGGCGCAGTCTCAGGCAGAAAATCGGTTTTATAAAAACGCGATCGCAGTTTACCGAGACGCACAAAAGCTTTATTCTACTGAGTCTCTAGAAAAGGCGATCGCTGCAAGTCTTGCCCAAGTCCAACAAGAAGATATTTATGATGCTGCTTTTCAAAAGGTGCAACAAGCTGAAAGTGAAGGAAGATTACAGGGAGCGATCGTATTTTTAAAAAATGCTCTGACTAACTTTTCTCGCTCTGACGGACTTGATTTACTCCAAAAACTCCAACAAACACTTAAAGGAAGAGAACAGTTTCGCCAAGGGCTAGCAGCAGAAAAATCGGGTGATTTTAAGGCGGCTACATCTCTTTATAAAAATGCTAAATTGCTCTTGCCCAATTCTACATACTGCCAAATCCGGTTAGCACTTGTGGCAATTAAAACTCAGGCATGGGCAACCGCACTAACTCACCTAGAAGCTATATCTGGAGAACAAGCTGCTTACTTACGGGGATTTGCCTACGCCCAACAAGAAGATTTACAAGTAGCTTATAAAGAATGGCTTGGGCTGAATACTCCTAACATTGCCAAGCAACGAGAGATTATCAAAAATCTTTCCCAACGCCAACGCCTGCTAAGACTACAGAATATAGAGCAGTTGGTAAAGGCTGAAAATTGGGAGAATGCTAAAACAGAAAGTACAGAATTTATCCAAAAATTTGGTTCCGATCCCTTAGTCGAGAAAAATCTCAAGGAACATATTCAGCCACGTTTAGAAGTGGAAGTATGGCAAGAGAAAAACTGGAGAATTATTGCCGATAAAGCTGAAAAAGCCTGGATTTCACAGCCTAATATTACTACATTACATAATTGGACAACAGCAAATTATTATCTTGCTCAAGCTGACCCTATAAAGCTTTACAGTTTGATAATTTCGTTTTCAACAGCGTTGGCAAATATAACTGAAGATCCTAGCCTTCAAGACGTGCCTTGGCTAGAAAATAAACCTGTAGAGTTTGCCTCACTTTCTTTGGAATTAAAACGCCGAATTACAGCATTAATAGATACTTGGAAAGATACCAGTATTATTGAATATTTAGATTTACGCGATTGTTACCGATTAGAAATCGTATCTCTAAACCTGATGGGTGAGCCGTCAAAGTGGGGAATGAAAATAAAGGATATATTTCTCACACCTGGTTGTTATCAGTATTACCTTCCTGAATGGCAAGGTATTTTTGACAATAGGATAAATGCTAACCAAAAAATTCTAAATTCCCTTTATACAAATTGGGGATTAGCGATGGCTGCTTGTTTAGAAGGAGATTACCAAAGAGCAATTCAACTTAAACCTTCAACCACAGATAATTCTGATATCGCAGCATTTGCTCAGAAATTTGTCGCTTATCATGAAGGTTACTATCAGCTACAGCAACAAAAATGGCGAGAGGCAATTATTCCTCTGAAGCAAGCAAAGCCAGAAATTCAAGCTAGTAAGGATTGGCAAGAAGAAATAGACAGACTTTGTGGATTGCAACGTCAAGCAATATCAGAATCTCAAGAACATTTAGAGTTTGCCCAGTTTTGGTATGACCTTTTAGGAAGTAGAGACGCTAGAAGTTATCTAGCTGAGTATAAAGCAGAACAAATACGGGAACAAATTGCTAATGAACAAATTTCATCAGCAACAGCCCTGAGAGAACTACAAAAAATAAAAGAAATTGACAATCAAAATCCTATTGTAATTGACTTAATTCAGAGAATTGAATTTAACCAAGAATTAGAATTAATTGACAACTTATTAAAAAATAATAAATTTGAAGAAGCTGTACAACGTGCTAAGAAATCTCAGCATCAACGTCTACGTAATATTGTGTCAGACATTTGCGTAGAAATATTAATCAAGGGGTTCCAAAATCGGGATTTAGGATTTGAAGATATTTATCAATTAGGCTATTGGGCTTATGAACTCTGTCCAGACGATCCAAATGTCCAAGAAGTTTACAGGTTTAGCCAAGAACTGAAGGATATTCAAAATTTGATGAAATGCGATCGCTTTGATGAAGCCGTCCGCCGTGCCAAATACTCAGAACATAACTCTATTCCTCACTATGTCGCTGAATTTTTTATTAAGACCTTGCTTAAAGGTATCCAAAACCGCGATTTATCTTTTGATTTGATTCAGCAATTAGGTCGTTGGGCTTATGAACTTTGTCCAGACGAACCTGCTTTTCAAGAAATTTACCACAGCCTAAAGATTCGTTAATTAAAGGTATCTAATGGAATATAATCCTTATGACATTCTGGGTGTATCCCCAGCAGCATCCAAAGCTGAAATTGCAAAAGCTGTAGCAATGGCAATGAAGCACAAAAAACATCCTGTGGATATCATTGCTAAAGCCCAAAAAAGCTTACTAAAACCAGAAGAACGCATCATAGCCGACTATTTGCGTCCGATACTGCCCACTATCAAGCATTTCAAATATAGTGATTTATCAGCTTTGCTTCAGCCAGCACCTAGACTCGTATTATTGCCAGAATTTGATGGATTAGAGCAAGCGATCGCTCAATCTGCTCAAGAAGAACGCCTAGAGCGAGAGCCTTTACCGATGAACCTATCAGAGTTATTGACCGAGGGCATTACAGCTTGCAAAGAAGGCCGTTACCCCAAAGCGATCAAATATCTCGAAGACTACTGCCAAGGCTCTACAGACCGGAATAGTCAAGATTACATTCAAGCCCAAATGTGGCTGATTAAAGTGTATAAAATGGTTGGACAGTTAGAAAGAGCGATCGCGCTTTGTCAGCTTTTGAGTAATCATACTCATCCGCAAGTGAAAACTTGGGCAACTAAAACTTTACCAATATTATCAAAAGAGGTTTCTAATGTCTGATTTTATCATCAGTCAAGAACAGCGAGACTTGACCATACAAGAAATTAACAACCTCAAAAAAGACAAAGTTGTATTACAACAGTCCTTGCGAGAACAGCAAACTCAAACCGCAGCAAACACTGAAGATTTATTTTTAGAACTGCTAGAAATTGGTGATGCATTAGAAGCATTACTGGATTATCTAGAACAGAATTCCAATCCCAGCCCAGAGTTTATCCAGCGTTTACCCAAATCTGTAGGGGCGGTTAATCGGAAGTTTCTCAGTATACTAGCAAAGCGCCATGTATTACCTATAGAAATAGAACTGCAAAGTACACAACCAGATTTTAATTTATGCCGTGTTGTCGATCGTGAAGAAAGAAATGATATAGCAGACCAAACAATTACTAAAATCGTCCGTCGAGGGTTTTATTTAGGAGAGAAAACCCTACGTCCAACAGAGATAATCACATCTAAATCATTAGTTGAGGAATCGTAGTTGCTGTTGATATCAAGAGACAGCCTAGCAATTAGCTGTTTGCTTTCAAAACCCTTTATTGTGGCACATTTTAATGTGGCACACCCGACTGAAATTTTACTGGAATTTTTTCATTAGAATATGTATATATAACTACTAATTTAAAAGCCTGTTGGAGGGCTACTATGAAATACTGTCGCCCCCGACTTCAGTTTAACGGTGGCTGGTTGGTAGCTATACTTACCGCCATCACAGCTACCCCTGTAATCGCAGAGACAGCGAATTTTGCTACTTTGAATTTATCAGCAGATTTTAATCCAGCACAGGGAACAGTGCAGGGGTTTACAGGTGGTTCTTATTCATTGTCTGCTATAAGTAACCGCGATCGCGATCAAAAAGCCTGTATTGGCTTTGCCGATCCCAATCCAGATCACATTATGGTTTTGGAAAAGGACTTTTCTCAGCTGACAATTCAAGTGGATAGCAATAACAACGACACCACTTTACTGATTCAAGGCCCAGATCAAGCGACGATTCGTTGCGGCGATGATACTGGTAAGAGTAAAGATGCTAGCGTTAGCGATCGCAACTGGAAAAGTGGCACTTATCGGATTTGGGTAGGTACATTTAATCCTGGAGTCAAGCGCGATTACACTCTGAAAGTAGAGCAGTAGGGAATGGGGAGTGGGGATTGGGGAAGAAGCAGGGGGAAAATTCCCCTCCTCTGCACCCTTCCCCCTGTCCCTCTGCCTCTTTTCAATGCCCCATTCCCAATTCCCAATTTTTACGTGTAACACCTGAGAGGATAATATGGGATAGTAGCTTGTTGTGCTTTCCGAGGGTGCTATCTCGTGCTATCTATACTGCGTGCTGACTTTCGTATCATATTTGAACGTGACCCAGCTGCTCGTAACTGGTTGGAAGTTTTATTTTGTTACCCTGGTTTGCAAGCCCTGCTATTCCATAGGCTGGCTCACTGGCTGTATACTATTGGTCTTCCCTTGATTCCGCGCCTGATTTCTCACCTGGCTCGGTTTTTGACTGGAATTGAAATCCACCCTGGTGCAGCAATTGGGCAAAGTGTGTTTATTGACCACGGTATGGGTGTAGTAATTGGTGAAACTGCGATCGTTGGAGACTATGCCCTAATTTACCAAGGTGTCACCTTGGGGGGTACTGGTAAAGAATGTGGCAAGCGCCATCCCACTGTGGGCGAAAATGTTGTAGTTGGTGCTGGAGCGAAGGTACTGGGCAATATCCAAGTAGGCAATAATGTCCGTATTGGTGCTGGATCTGTTGTTCTCAGGGATGTACCCTCAGACTGTACTGTAGTGGGCGTGCCTGGGCGGATTATATATCGTTCTGGAGTTCGGGTTGCACCTCTGGAACACAATAACTTACCAGATTCCGAAGCTGAAGTAATTCGTGCTTTAGTAGACCGGATTGAGGCGCTGGAAGAACAAATACAAACTCTTCAGCGCACACACTCTTCTGAAAAAACTCCTGTTTTAGTGGGTCGTTTAGTCACTCAAGAAGATGAGTTAACCAACGATACTCGCTGGTGCAATCTCAAGGATAAGACCATCCAGCAATTTCTAGATGGTGCTGGCATTTAAAAAAGTGAGAAGTTAAGAGTGAGGAGTGAGGAATAAAAATCATAAATGTCAGGTTTGCACCTTCAAACTCCTACTCTTAATTCAATACGCTTGGGTTAAGGGGTACTGGTAACAATTTTGGGTTTTCGAGACGCGATAAATCCCCGTCTCTACAATTGTTTTAGGCTTATCTGAACTGTATTGACTCTTAATTGACAATATTCAAGGATTAATCGTTTGGCTAGACCAATCTTGCTGGTCATCACGGCGGTAAAGCCATCTATTTTGTGGTTCGCCGCGCAATTCTAAGTGATCTACCTCTACCGGATCGAGTAGCAGGAGACAAAAATTAGGTACTGGCTGCACAGGTTCGGGTGCTGGTGGTGCAAAAGCTTCTGGGGTTTCAACTCTGGGTTTACCAGGATGAGGCCAAGCAAACTGTAAACGCGCCGCATCACTCAATTCTTGCCATATTGCAATCCGCGCTAACTGTAAATCCCGATCGGCATCACCACTTACTAGGGTCAAACAACCAGTCATGCGGAATTGTTCTCGTGTATTGGGGAAGTACCAGCAAACTTCTGCCCAAGGTTGTTGCTGTATCTGGTCGACTTTGGCGCTACGGACATCGGTGATAAATTTTAGCTGGTTTGTATCTTCCAGAAAGCCTCGAAAGACTAGGGTACGATTAGCGGGGCGACCGTTTGCCTGTACCGTTGCTAGTTGGAGGTAACGGGCATAAACAAGGCTGCGGTTGCGATGGAGTGCATGAGCGATCGCGCTTCGCCAAGGAGCAAGAGACATACAAATTCGTAATTGGTAATTAAGAAAGTCAGCTTAAATCTGGGTTTCCAGGTTTGCGTCTGTTGCCTTATTTTAGGGAGTTTTTGTCAGTCATAGTTACTTAAAAACCATAACAAGCAAGATTGATATGCGATCGCATTCATACTTCTGGGCATATATTTTAAAGAAATGTCACATTTAATTGCGCTATTGTAAAAGTCAGCTTTACATAAGTTCAGTTATGAGCCAGTCTGAATATACTACAGCCCAAGCTACTGCCCTGACTAACCACGATCACAAACCTATTCACATACCTGGCTCTATTCAATCTCATGGCGTACTACTGGCACTCAGTACTCAGCTAGAGATATTGCAAGTTAGCAACAATACCCAAGCATATTTGGGCAAAGAGCCAGAAAATTTGCTCGGTCAACCTTTGAGCTATTTACTTGATGATCGGCAAGTGGAAATTGTCAAGCAATGCTTGGTGAAAAAAATTGGCAGTGCTAATGCTTTTAAAGTATTAATAAATACTTTAAATGCGGAAAAATACTTTGATGCTATTGCTCATCGGATAGAAGAAGCTGTGATTCTGGAGTTAGAACCGACCAATTCGGAATCTGAGTTGAGTTTCTTAGATTTTCAGACTTTGGCGGGTGAAGCGATCGCTAAAATGCAAGGCACATCTAATCTGGTAGAATTTTTGCATTTAGTGGCTGAAGAAGTCCAAAAAATCATCGGTTTTGATCGGGTGATGGTCTATCAATTTGACGAGTCGGAAGCGGGTTCTGTGGTTGCCGAAGTCAAACGCGAAGATTTATCACCGTATTTAGGACTCCACTATCCCGCTACAGACATTCCAGCGCAGGCTAGGGAGTTATACACGCGCTGCTTTCTCCGATTTCTCCCTGATTTGACTACTGAACCGATTAAACTAGTTCCAACAGAAAATTCGACGACACATCAGCCTCTTGACTTAAGCTACTCTGTGCTACGAAGTTTTGATTGGTGTTGTGCAGAATATCATCAAAATATGGGCGTGAAGGCTCTTTTGGTGATTTCAATTGTTCAAGAGCAGAAGCTTTGGGGATTAATATCTTGCCACCATCAAACACCAAAGTATATTTCTTACGAAGTCCGCAAGATGTGCGAATTTTTGGGACAGATTGCCTCTTCAGAGTTAACACACAAAATTAGTCATTCGGAATGGGATTATAAAGTAAAGCTCAAATCGCTACAGTCAGAGTTCCTTGAGTCCATTTCCCAAGCAGACAATTTTATCGATGCCCTAATTAAACCGGAAATCCGCTTGCTCGATCTTGTTAGTGCCTCTGGAGCAGCAGTTTGTCTGGATAATGAAATTACCCTTGTGGAAGCAACACCGAATATTGATGAAGTTCGGGTGTTAATTGAATGGGCGGATACCCAAGTTAGTGACAACCTGTTTTCTACCGATTCTCTACCCAAGCTTTACCCAGAAGCCCTGAGATTTAAAGATACTGCCAGTGGGCTGTTGCTGCTGCGGATTTCTAAAGTCCGGCGCTATTACATCCTTTGGTTTCGCCCTGAAGTTCTCCAAACGGTACACTGGGCAGGAAATCCCCAGGAATCCATTCAAACCCAGGCAGATGGTAGCCTTAGCCTATCTCCACGAAAATCCTTTGAACAATGGCAAGAAACGGTTAGATTAACTTCTCTACCTTGGAAAGCTTGTGAACTTGACAGTGCGATCGCTCTGAGGAATGCGATCGTTGGTATTGTACTCTCAAAAGCGGATGAATTAGCTAAAATCAACCTGGAGTTAGAGCGCAGCAACCAAGAACTAGCATCCTTTGCCTACGCGGCTTCCCACGATCTGAAAGAACCTTTGCGGGGCATTTATAATTTCTCAACAGTGCTGCTAGAAGACTATAGTCAAGTATTAGATGATGACGGAATCGAGTGCTTGCAAACAGTAGTATCCTTGTCTGTACGCATGGAAACTTTGATTAATGCTCTACTGCGGTTATCGCAGTTAGGACAAGCACAACTACGCTTGCAAGCAACTGACCTCAACGAATTACTCAACCAAGTGCTTGAGGTTTTTCGCGCTAGTCGTCAAGACTCTCAGGTTGTAGATATTCGCATTCCTCGCCCTTTACCAACTATTTTGTGCGATCGAGTTCTCGTTAATGAAGTCTTCAGTAATCTGCTTGGTAATGCCTTCAAATACAACGATAAAGCAGACCAATGGGTTGAGATTGGCTACCTTTCTCAAGAAGAGGCAGGGGAGCAGGGGAGCAGGGAACAGGAAGCAGGGAGCAGGGAGCAGGGAGCAGGGAGCAAGGGAAAAGAGTTTTCTCCTCTGCCCCCCGCACCCTGCCCCTCTGCCTCTTCCCATGCCCAATCCCCAATCCCCAATCCCCAATCCCCAATATTTTATATCCGCGATAACGGTATTGGAATTCCACAGCATCACATAGAAACTATCTTTAGATTATTTAAGCGGCTCCATTCCCAGGAAAAATACGGTGGAGGAGCCGGTGCAGGACTAGCTATTGTTAAGAAGATTGTTGAGCTTCATAACGGTAAAATTTGGGTTGAATCTAGCGTTGGCGTTGGCTCAATGTTCTACTTTACGTTGGAATAGTTTAAGATAATGACTAAATATGTATTTTTGTTAAGCTCTTTTAAGACCACGAATGATAAAAAAACTTCATGAACCGCTGCTCGTTGTTGAGGACAGCAATGAAGATTTTCGGATGCTGCAACGTCTGATGCGGGGTATGTCCGTCCAGAATCCCATACACCGTTGTACTAATGGGGATGAGGTTTTAGAGTTCCTCTATCGACTGGGGAACGATGGCTACACCAAAGGCGAAGACCCACCCAACCCTAAAGTAGCATTACGACCCTCTGTGATCTTGCTCGATCTCAATTTGCCAGGTATTGATGGGCGTGACATTTTAGATCGGCTTAAGCAAGACAAGAGTTTCAAGGGAATCCCCATCGTTGTTTTTACCACATCATCTAACCCCAAGGATATTGAATTGTGCTACCAAAAGGGCGCAAATGGATATCTGGTAAAGCCGATGGATACTCAGGAACTAAAAAAGACAATTCAGGCATTTGTGGATTACTGGCTTGAAGCCAATACGCCGTCAGTGTTGGATTAATTTATTTATTTTCTGTTGATGAAACAGTAGGAACCAAAGAATAACTAAAGAGACGGCTCGGAGGGCACAGCGACGTTTTCCTCTTTGAGTCACTGTGTCTGCTTGTCTGTGGTAGATGCATTTTCCCCATCTTCCTGTTTTTCTTACCTTGTTTAATTGCTTTAGAATTCCTAAAGAATTTAGATTTTATTCATATTTATTTTATATTAATTTTAGAATTATGCAATAAAAACACAATCTGGATAAAAGGGAGCTATATAGCTCCCCGATCCTCATAACCTTATGTTGGACATACGGACGCTACTCATCATTGATGATTGTGCAGCAGATAGAAAAATCTATCGTCGGTATCTTTTGAAAGATCCGCACCAGTCATACCAGATTTTAGAGGCAGACTGTGCAGAGGAAGGACTCGCTTTGTGCCGAAAAGTACGTTGCGATGTGATTCTGCTGGATTTTTGCCTACCTGATATGAGCGGGTTAGAACTCTTCGATCAGATGCAGCAGGAGATATTTAAGACTTCTGTCCCTGTGATTATGTTGACAGGGCGTGGTGATGAAGAGGTTGCTGTACAAGTGATGAAACGGGGTGCTTTGGATTATTTAGTCAAGCATCACCTGACACAGGATGTGCTGCAACTAGCAGTCCGCAATGCTATTAAGCAATCGTGCTTGCAAGCCCAACTCCAGAAAACTCAGGAGAGACAACGCCTAATTGCGACGACTGCTTTACGAATTCGTCAGTCTCTTAACCTAGAGCAAATTTTAAATACAGCTGTAGCCGAGGTACAAGAACTTCTGAAGTGCGATCGCGTCATGGTGTATCAGTTCGCCCCCGATACAGATGGTAAAATAGTCGCCTCATCAGTTGAGTCATACCGCACTGTAGAATTGTGCGATCAGGCAGGGGATTGGGAAAAAGTAGGGGAGCAGGGAGCAGGGAGCAGTGAGCAGAGGAAGGAAAGAGGTAAATTAATTACTCATTCTCCCCCTTGCACCCTGCACCCTGCCCCTCTGCCTGTTCTGCCCAATTCCCAATCCCCAATCCCTTACATTTATGAGCTTGGCTTGTGTAATTGTGTCAGCTTAAAAGAGCAATTTAATACCAAGGCAAATCTGGTGGTTCCCATTAATGTCAGCAACAATGGGAACCCAACCCCTAAGCTTTGGGGCTTATTGATTGCTCACCATAATTCTGGGGATAGACAGTGGCAAACTGATGATGCAGAAATGCTCAATGAAGTTTCGGTGCAATTAGCGATCGCTATTCAACAGGCGGAATTGTTAGCTCAAACTCAAGCGGCCCTTGCTAAAGAAAAGCAACTCAATGTATTTAAATCCCAAATCATTGCAACGGTTTCCCATGAGTACCGAACGCCTCTAACTTCAATTCTGGCTGCTGCATCAACTTTGGTAAAACATAGCCAGCAACTTGATGAATCTAAACAAGAGCGGTTCTTGGGAATCATTGAACAGAAAGCAAGATATATGTCCAAACTCGTGGATAATATGCTTCTGGTTAACCAATTTGAACTGGAAAAACCCCAGTTTAAACCAATCCCATTAGACTTATTACAATTTTTTTCTGATCTGATTGAACAAGAGCGAGAAACAGCAGGCGATCGCCACGAATTAATTTTTCAAATTACTGGTAATCATCAGGAATTTTGGGGCGATCGCGGACTTTTGCAGCAAATTTTTATTAACTTAATGTCCAATGCGATTAAGTACTCTCCAAATGGAGGTACTGTAGAATTTCATCTAATTGGCAAAGAATCAGAAGTAATCTTTTACATCAAAGATCGGGGAATTGGTATCCCAGTGACAGATCAAGAGAATTTGTTTCAATCCTTCAGTCGTGGAAGTAATGTTGACACAATTCCTGGTACAGGCTTAGGGCTTGCGATCGCTAAAGGTTGTGTCGAGTTGCATGGCGGCAATATTACCTTGTGGAGTGAAGTGGGGAAAGGAACTCAAGTTACAGTTAGCTTACCGAAGATATGGCCAATTCCTCAACTATCCCCATTATCTACTTGATATATGTAATTTTAAAATTTATCTTGCAATTATTCATCTTGAATTTCTATTTTGCTAATCAACCATTCTTCGATTGTTTTTCCACAAGGTTCAGAACTTTGGCAATCACTGACGTTTTCTAAAGAATAATACATTTTTACTTTTTTGTTCACGTATTTATCTGGTTCACAAACTTCAAAGACTGCACCGACACCTTCATAAGACTGATTATTGTAAAGACGGCGATTCATCGCGTCTCTGCTTAGGGAATAGCTTAATGCTGGTAAACTTGTATAAAATAATGCCGAAATAAGCCTTGATTACTAAACATTAATGCTTTGAGCATTAAATGAGTATTTAATAGAGTTTATAAGCTGTAAGTATTGATTTTGTGTTATTTCAAGGTTTTCTCAACTTAAACAAACCATTTGGCTGGACTTCCCACGACTGCGTGGCGCGGGTGCGAAAATTATTGCGCCTCAAGCGTGTAGGACATGCGGGAACCTTAGATCCAGCAGCTACAGGGGTTTTACCGATCGCACTTGGTAAAGCCACACGACTATTGCAATATCTCCCAGAAAACAAAGCTTACAAGGCTACGATTCGCCTGGGTGTGCAGACTACAACCGATGATTTAGAAGGTGAAATCATTAATTCTCAAGCTTGTCCTGAATTGAGTTTGGCTGAGGTGAAAACTGCACTAGCGCAATTTGAAGGCAAGATTGAGCAAATACCACCGAATTACAGTGCAATTCAAGTAGATGGTAAACGCCTCTACGATTTAGCGCGTAAAGGTGAAATAGTGGAAGTTCCAGTGCGGACTGTGGAAATTTTTCACATAGAAATTTTGGATTGGAGAGAAGGGGATTTTCCTGAATTGGATGTGGCGATCGCTTGTGGATCTGGTACATATATTAGAGCGATCGCTCGTGACTTAGGTGCAATCTTAAAAACTGGTGGCACTCTTGCAGCTTTGATTCGCACCCAAAGCAGTGGTTTCGATTTAACAGATAGTCTCACTTTGACTGACTTAGAAACTAAACTGCAAGGCGGGACATTTCAACCTCTCGCCTCTGATGCAGCTTTACAACATTTGTTGTCCGTGACTTTACCAACAACATCTGCTCAAAAATGGTGTCAAGGTCAGCGAGTTGCTCTAAATTCTGATATTACTGGGATAGTGCGAGTTTATGAAGAAGAGACTCGCTTTTTAGGTGTTGGACAATTACAAAATGAAGTGTTACTTCCTCAAATGGTTTTTGAACCGATTTCTTAAAACTTACCTGATTTTTCGACCCATGAGCAGTCACAACTAAGATTGTCCATCACTTGCTCTTTTCCTTAATGGGATTAAGCGATCGCTCAAAGCGACTAAAGACTTGAGAAGAAAGTAGGGTAAGGAATAAATAAACTAAGGCGACAGTGGCGTAAATCTCAAATGAACGATAGTTGTCAGCGACAATCAGCTGTCCTTTGCGGAACAACTCTTCAAACCCGATGATAGCGACTAAGCTGGTGTCTTTGAGCAAGCTAATGAACTCATTGCCCAGAGGTGGCAGCATTCGCCGGAGGGCTTGCGGAAAGATGACATAGCGCATCGTTTGCATTGAGCTTAAACCCAGTGATTGAGAGGCTTCTGCTTGTCCAGGCTCAATTGATTGAATGCCTGCCCGGACAACTTCAGCAATGTAGGCAGCGCTATTGAGACTCAATGCAATCACCGCTGCTGCTAAACGATTTAAAGTGAAGGTGAAACCAAAACTTTGGGCGAAAGCAGGCAACCCAAAGTAAATCATAAAAATCTGCACCAGCAAGGGCGTTCCCCGGAAAAAGTCTATATACGCCCTAGCAATCCAGGGGAAAGGCGGAGTGGGGAAAAGGCGAACAATTCCAATCAGTGTACCTCCGATCATACCCAGCAAAACTGAGATTGCTGTGAGTTCAAGTGTAATTAAAGCCCCACTTAGCAAGGTGGGTAGGGACTTAAAAATAATGCTTAGTGAGGTAAATAGTTGGGATGCGCCTTTTTCCGCAGCCTGGTTTTCGATGAGTGATTTTTCTGGTAGTTGTGGCGGTTGGATACCAAACCACTTTTGGTAGATTTTAGCGTAAGTACCATTTTTCAGCACCGTTTCTAGACCTTGGTTAATCGCTTGCAAGTTGGGCGATCCTTTAGGTGTGGGAATGCCATAAAATTCTTCTGTTAGCAGACTGCTGACCACTTTGAGTCCGTTAAGGTTGCCGCTCTTTATGCCATATAAGATCACCACCTGATCGTTAAGAACGGCATCGACATTACCATTGATTAATGCTTGAAGAGTTAAAGGTGAATCATTAAAAGTACGAATTTCAGATCCAGGAATACTTTTAGCCTTCTGTGCGCCAGTTGTCCCAATTTGCACGCCAATGGTTTTGTTTTTAAGATTAGCGAAATTGATAATGCTTTGATTATCTGTACGGGTAACGATCGCTAGTCCTGATTTGAAGTAAGGACGCGAGAAGGAAATTGTCTTCGCTCGTTCGGCAGTAATCGTCATTGCCGCAACTGCGGCATCTACAGTTTGGGCTTGCAATGCTGGAATCATCCCAGCAAAAGGCATATTTTGATACTTAACTTTCAAGCCAGCAGATTGAGCGATCGCATTCATCAAATCAATGTCGAAGCCTTGCAACTCACCACTGACAGATTGAAACTCGAAAGGCGGAAATGTAGGTTCTGTAGCAACCGTAAGTGTGTTACCAGTAGTAGAACTATCTGTAATACAACCTGAAAGTAAAAGTAGACAGCTTAAGCTGAAGCCAAAAACTAGCTGACGTAACCAAAGAACAACAGGTAATCGAGTCATATTCTTTAGACTTCTCCAAAAATACCTAAGCTGAGACTATGACTGGTTTTCCAAAATAAAAAATCCAGTCAAGCATAATTGCTGCAATATATAGTAAAATTTTGTAAAACAATGGACACTTTGTTGCGGTAAATAGTTGTCCGTAAATACTTCTGTGGATAGGTTGACAATTAATGCTTGCAACTTTAATAAATTCTCTTTAAAAGTATCATCCCATCCATATTAAAAATTCACTTTATAAATCAGATTCAAAATGGTTGTAAATACATTTGATCGTAACAGCGTGTTCGAGGAAGATTATCTTTACTTTTATGAAACGTTATTGACACCAGAGCGAACTCAACACGAAGTTGACCTCATTTGCCGATTGCTAGATTTAAAAGCAGGGATGAGTATTTTAGACTTAGCTTGTGGGCATGGACGGATTGCTAATCAGCTAGCGGCTCGTGGCTATGATGTGACTGGACTTGATGCAACAGTTTTCTTCTTAGAAAAAGCAAAACAAGATGCGGCTACCAACGGTGTTAAGGTAGAGTACCTTCAAGGCGATATGCGTTCTCTACCCTTTAGCGATCGCTTCAACTATATCATCAACTGCTTCACAGCCTTCGGTTATTTCGATGACGATGAAAATAGATCGGTCTTAACCCAAGCATATCGCGCTCTAAAAGCAGGTGGCAAATTACTAATTGATATTCAAAATTTTAGCCGCGTCTTGCAAGAATTTACGCCTGAGTTAATTACTGAGCGTGAGGGGAATTATATGCTCGCACGCACGCGCTACGATGCGCTTACCAATCGTACCCATACCGAGCGGATTATCATTCGTGATGGACAAGTACAGCGTGGTCACTACTTTGTTCGCAATTTTACCTTTCCCGAAATCCGCGATTGGCTCCTACAAACAGGCTTCAGCAAAGTAGAGGGCTATGGTTACGATGGTGAATCGTTCGCGCTTGATAGCCGCCGAATGATTGTGATAGCAAGTAAATAGACATCTTGCAAAAGTTACTTTTGCATAAGTGGGGTGCAGGTTAAAGGGTAAGAGAAAATGCCATACCTTTATCTTTTACCCCACTTATGGAAGAAGTCTAATAAACCTGACTTTTCCCGAATTGAGGTTATTTATTCTCCTGAGTTCAAACCCCAAAATTACGAATTACCAATTGGGGTGCGAGTCGTTAAACCAAATAACTCGTATTAGGTACGATCGCAAAGAAAGCATACTCATACCAAGCAGTCCAAATAAAACTGTGAATCCATCGCTGGCGCTTTTCGGGACTCAATTCATATTCAAACGCCCCACGAGATACATCAATGGAAGATAGATGAGAGTTGCAACCGCAACCATGTTGATAAGTAAAACCGTATTTAGAAGCAATACTTTGTACCTTCATTTGGATAGCAAACACCTTACCTGCATGGAGTATGGCATCCCAAGCGCGTTTGTGTTCGATATCGCGTTGATCAAATCGCAAGGCACGTTCTTCAAAAACATGATCGCGGTAAATTGGTGCTAAATGCACGTGATAGAAACTGGCAGGTAGGTCATAACCAAATTCATTGAACAAATCTACACCAATGCGAGCTACTTTCACTTCATCAGCATACTCTGTCCCTTTTGACTCCAGATCGCGGAGAATTTCTGCAAAGTTCGGATAGCTGTGTTTAAGAAAGTCTTGTCCAAAAAATTCTAGGGTTTCCCATGCCAGTTGTGCAAATAACTGGGAAAATGAGGGTATTAGGTGAGCTAGTTGGGGGCGATCGCTAAATAAGTCAACATCACCACGTTCTAATTTATACAAAAATAATTGCGCCATCTCAACATAGCTTTGGGGTTGGGAAAGTCCGACACTCGTGGTTCCTCTAGCAATGTCTTGCCATGTAGAAGGTAGTTGAGAAACGTGAACCGCATTTTCTCCAGCAATGACTGCAACAGGAGGACATTCGAGAAGCTGCATCGACAATCTCCTTTAAGACTTTAATGTGTAATTTACCTTAAGCGATCGCTAAATCTATCTTCTGAACACAATAAAAAATGTTTGACAGACTGTCTTTTGACAAGTAGCACAATTTTATTCATAACATTTTTTTGATGCTTTGGGCATGGGTGATTAATTATTTTACGATAATTCGTAATTCCTAATTCAGTTTCCTACCCAGATAATTCTCTTCAAGCACCTGCAATTTTCTTATATATTTTTTCACCCTTGATTATCTCTTCATAGTACTGCTCATAAGAGGTGAATCTGATAGATTCTTGTCTTCCTAAACCCAAGATACCAAAGGTGCAAAGGCTATTATAAAACAGTTCATGTACTCGCTTTTGAAGTTTTTGATTAAAATAGATGAGGACGTTACGACAAAGGATGACATTAAACTCATTAAAAGAACTGTCAGTTGCTAAATTATGCTGGGCAAAAACAATATTTTCTCTTAGGGATGCTCGAAAAATCGCGTTATCATAAGCTGCGGTATAATATTCTGAAAAAGACTTTTTGCCACCTGCTTTCAGATAAAGTTGAGTGTATTCTTGCATCAATTTCAGCGAGAAAATCCCACTTTTAGCATTTTGTAATACCTTCTCATTTGTATCAGTGGCATATATGCGGCAACGGTGGTAAAGTCCTTCTTCTTGCAGTAAAATTGCCATTGAGTATACTTCTTCACCTGTTGAGCAGCCAGCGTGCCAGATCCGAATAAATGGATATGTTTGTAAGAAGGGGACAACTTGATTTCTGAAGGTGTTATAAAAGCTGGGATCACGAAACATTGATGTGACGTTCACCGTCAAAGCAAGCAAAAATCGTTCCAAATAGGCACGATTGTGGAGTAATCGCTCTTGTAATATAGAAACATTTGCTAACCCCTCTAATTGTACGAAGTTCTGAATGCGGCGCTTGAGTGAGGAAATAGCATAATTCCGAAAGTCATAACCATAGTACTGATATACCCCTTCCAAAAGCAGATGTATTTCTATGTCCTCCAAGATCGGTTTGGGCAGAGGCATAATATTAATAATTCATAGGTTTCAGTTTAACCGAATGGCTGTTACTACCAAAATAGCGATCGCTGTTATTGAAATCCCAGCTAGCCATCTAATCTGAAAGCGCAGATTTTGAATCTCTTGGCTGAGATTTTCTGTCTGTGGTATAGCATAAGGTTCTAGTTGCACAACTTCGATCGCTACTTGTTCGGGTGTAGTTTGGGGCTTTTCAAAAGCAACCTGCTTATGTAGCCAATTAGTAATCAATTGAGGACAGTTCTTTTTGAACCAATTAAAAGCTATGACTTTAAAAACTGGTTTTGACATTCGAGCAATTAATTTCATCACCTTATTTAAGGGTTTCAGGCGAAACTTTTGATTGATCAGATTCGCTGAACCAACATCATAAAGACAATCCAGAATTAGTTTTACAGTGGCTTCTTCACTGTTAATCAAGTTTTGCAGTAAAAGCAGAACATCATGCATCCGCTCTGCTTCCATATACTTTTCTGACAAGTTTTTTGGAGGACTTACTGAAGGACTTACGCTTGGATTTAGGGTGTTTTGTCTTACTATCGTCATATTGGTAACATAGCAGTCATAATAATGTAAGTACACCTATCTACCGAGAGAAAGATTTTTTATCGAGAGAGAGAACCTAAAAGCCAAACTTTATTTGTGAGAGACATGACTATATCGTGTCTGTAAAAAGGCTATTTGTCTAGTTCACTACGAATCTTTTTGCTAATTCTGGATAGATAAAATTTTTTATTGAGATGCTAATAGTTCAATTTGTGTAACTACCCGTTCTAATTCCTCAATGATTATAGTGGTTTTAGTCTTTCTGAAGGCATCCACAAGCGCCCGATAATACCAAAGAGTCCCTTCTTTACGCCCCTGAAAACGTTCCCAGAGCGAATCACCCAAAACACAATAATCTTTGAGAATGGATTGGGCGTTGTAAAGTTTATCTGCTGATGACACGAGCAGAATTGATGGGGAAGCAGTAGAAATATGAGCGATGTATGCTTCCTTGCGCTGTCGCCAAGGGGGTTTGGGAGTTGTATCAGCATCAGTACAACCATCTACAATTGCTGTTACATTGTCACCAAAGCGACGGCGAATTTCTTCTCGTGTTGCGTCGCCACCTTGATCTTCGATCGCATCGTGTAAGAGAGCTGCGATCGCTTCATCTTCATTTGCTCCGTATTCTAAAGCAATACTAGCGACACCTAATAAATGGGCAACGTAGGGTACACCTGAACCTTTACGAACTTGGTTGGCGTGCAGTTGGGTGGCGTAGATGAGGGCTACGGTAAAACGTTCTGAAAGCATTGTATAAAAGGATTTAAGTGTCATGAGTTAGGAGAACTCAATCTAATAAAGAGTTTATGTCAATTCTATAACAAATCAATCCAGGCATAGAAGTAATTAAAAATACAAGCGATACAGAGGTCAAATTTAAATTTGAAATTAGACAGACAACATTTATATCTATATTCCATCGCCAGATAGATAAAACTCTGCCGTTAGTTTATTAAATTTACTCAAGTATGCACTATTAAAATTAGGAGTTAACTTACATAATGCCAGACAATCCTGGATTAGGAGAGCAAGCGCTGAATAAAGCGACAGAAATAGGATTATCTAGCCAATTAGATGAAGTAGAAAATTTAGATGTAAACATCAACACAGACCCGCTGAAACTGATTCAGGGACAGGTGGATGCAGTCACAATCGAAGGTAAAGGTTTGGTTATGCAAAAAGACCTTCGTATAGAGGAATTGGAAATGCAAATGACTGGTGTTGCTATTAATCCTCTAAGCGTGGCTTTTGGCAAAATTGAACTGACTAAACCTACTCAAGCTCATACACTGGTTGTATTAACCGAAGCTGATATTAATCGTGCCTTCAACTCCGAATATGTGCGATCGCAACTGCAAAGTCAAAAGATACATATTAACGGGCAACTCAGGACTATTGAACCTCAAAATATAGATTTTCGATTACCGGGTGATGGTAAAGTGGTACTAAATGCGAGTATAAAATTAGTAGAAACAGGTGAAAATCAGCAAGTTGCTTTTTCCGCAGTCCCCAGGATCGGCGCCAATGGAAAAAGTATTGCTTTGGAAAATGTCGAGTATGGCGAAACTGAGGAAATATCACCAGATTTGACAAAAGCTTTGCTCGATGAAACTAGCGAAATTTTGAATTTAAGTAACTTTGATTTACAAGGTATGAGTCTGCAAGTCAAACAACTAAAAGTAGAACTAGGCAAACTAATCTTACAAGCTGAAGCTTATATTGAAAAAATTCCTTCAGCTTAAAAATATAACGCTCATAAATTCAGGATACTAAGAATGGAAACTACAGAAACAACGCCAACAAATTCAACACCTTTTCCAAATATTCCACCAGTTATTGAAAGTAACGATAGTGAGTATCTTGATAGCGGTGTACCTAGCACAGTTGCGATCGCCGGACATCCTTTACATCCCCTGAGTGTGATCTTTCCCATAGCTTTTTTAGCCGCAGCCTTGGGAAGTGACATTGGCTACTGGTTAACTGGTGATTTCTTCTGGGCTAGGGCTTCATTATGGTTAATCGGACTCGGATTAGCTGGAGGTTTACTCGCTGCTGCGATCGGTCTTAGCGACTTTTTCAAAATTGAACGAGTCCGCAAGCGCACCGCCGGCTGGGCACATTTGATACTTAACGTTTCTTTACTAGTTTTATCACTCGTCAACTTTCTCATACGCTTGGGTGACGCTGAATCCCGAATACTACCTTGGGGACTGTTACTATCGGTTGTTGTCGGTACGCTGACTAGTCTTTCTGGTTGGTTCGGTGCTGAACTCTCTTATCGCCACAAAATCGGTGTAGTGGGTGCAGGTAGCAGAAGATATCCATAAACATCTGTGAAAAAGAATGTAGAGACGTAGCACTGCTACGTCTCTACAAAGGCTCTGGAATAAAGCTTGATTATTTTTTATGGGAAGTCCCTAATACCGGGCTGCCTGCATCTGACGCAGCCCAATTTAGTATTTTTTAGCTTATGAAAGTACTGGTTGTGCTTCTAGATTCTGGGCTTTTTGCTTGAAGACGGTTGGTACTTCGGAACTGAACGCTTCACCGTGAACCACTTCTGAGCGGAAACCATCAACCCCAACTGGAACATCACCAGTAATAGTGGTGCGATATAACAAACGCTCAATATCCAAATGATCCAAATCTTGAGGTGCTAAATGCACGGTAGCGCGGTTGTCCCAGAAGGCAATATCACCGTTGTTCCAACGGAAGCGAGTGGTGTAAGCAGGCTTGGTAACTTGGTTGAAGAACAACTCAAGCAGCAGCTTGCTTTCTTGTGGTGACACGTCAACAATGTGGGAGACGAAACCAGGGTTAACGAACAACGCCCGCTCACCAGTTTCAGGATGAACTCTGACTACTGGGTGGATGGAAACTAGTGGATTAACAGCGATCCGTTCGGAGAACTTGTTGTTACTGGGCTGATACCCGCCCCCATTGAAGCGATGTTCAGCTTTCAATGTGTCTGCTAGCGCTCGTAGAGGTGCTGACAAACCCTCATAAGCTGCAACCAAATTACTCCACTGGGTATCACCACCAAAACTAGGAACATTAACCGCGCGTAAAATTGACGCTGCTGGCGGGTTGATTGCCGCTGTTACGTCTGTGTGCCAAGGGCCTCCAGTGCGAAAACCATACTGCTTCTCATACAGCTTACGGTCTACAGGTTTGAGCTGCGGAAATCCTGGAACTGGTTCAGGCTCTCCGAGTGGATGCGCGAAAGTCACTTCGCCGAAACGGGATGTGAATTCAACTTGGGCAGCATGATCGATGTTCTGTCCCCGAAAGAATACGACTTTCCACTTTAATAGTGCTTTACGAATTTCTTTTACTTGATCGTCATTCAAAGGACGGGAAAGGTCTACGTTACCGATTTCAGCACCGATGAAACCAGCTACTTGTTTGACTTCAATATGTTTGTAGCCCATATAGATTCTCCAGGGTTTGATTTATAGAGTCGTGTTCGCATTTATCCTTTTCCTGTGGAATTTTTCTTGCACTTGATAGCAAAATTCCATAAGAAGCGATCGCAACTGAAAATATCATACACTATCTCGATAGATTTACCGTAGTATTTATTTACTGTATTTTAGACAGTCGGAACAACCAGAGGCTCAGAAGTACCCAAAAAACCGCGCTTATGTCTATCCTGTGTGCAGTAACAGCGAGGATAAAGACTTAAGCGCAGTTAAAAATATTGACCGTTGACGTCAACGAAGAGGAAAGGGGGCGGGGGGCAGGGAGCAGGGGGAAAACCCCATAAATAAATTTATTGGCTCTGAAACCCTTCTGGCAGGTGAATTCCAGAATCTTTCTCCCCTGCCCCCCGCTCCCTGCTCCCCTGCCTCTTAGTCATTTAATCTATTCGGGGTAGAAAACTACCGTCCTTAACTCAATACTCTGACGAGGTGGAGCATCCGATGGGCTAGTAGGGTCATCAAAGCCAGTATGACCGGCAAACCTAGCCCGTCCGTCTTCTGCGGAGTCAAAGCACTTAATAAATAGCGCTTCGTCTTGCTGCATCTGCGGGAAATAAAACCATTGATGTGATGGGTTATAGGTGATTGAGTAAGTTTCACCAGCGTAATTGGGATACAAGAGATCGCCCGCCACCAAGTCTGTAGGTGCAATACTCAGAGCGTCGCACACTGCCAATGGTGATTCCTGGACTGGTGCGATCGGTCGCCAAATGTTAATCAGTGCAAACCTTTTTTGCAGCGCTTGATCGATGTTATCTATTCCCTGCTCTGTCAATACCTTGCGAGCGCGAGTATAGCCAGAATTGGCTGTAAAGTCATTATGCACGCGCTTGACTGGTTCCCTAATTTCGTTCTCGCCTGGCTGCGAAATTTCAGCGTTACGAAGAGTGTGATCGAATATCAGTACTTCTGTTGCACCTATCAACTCTTTCAATAATTGCTTGGCTTCAGGATAATAGACGCTGCGGATCTCATCTTCATCATAGAAATCACTGACTTTACTTTTATGTGCGGTAAAGTCGAAGCCTTGGCGCTCTAAGGATACTTTATCTGAAATTTCCCGTGCATTACGGATTGGAACTTTGTGTGTCTCATACTTTCCGTTGGAGCGGGGAACCCCTGCTGGGGGTTCATAGGCATAGTTGACAAGCTTTTCTGCCATCGGGGTGAGGTAGTTCAGTTCTGCCTCAACGTGTTTCAGGTCAGAGAAAAAACGATTGTCTCTACTCATTGCTTACATCCTTGTTCAAGAAGTTCAGACAGATTAAAATCCCCTAGAGTTGAGTTGGAGTGTAATTAACGCTCAATACTCAGCAATTGATCGCAATTACATCTAACGGCGTCAGCAAACTTACAACACGCCTCAGCTATGTTGCCATTTGACTCAAAGTAGCAGTTGATATTTGTTAACGTCGATCTCGTCAGGAATCTTCAGTACTAGATGATTATAGTTAAATACTTATTTAACCATTAGAGTATTCAGCATAACAGAATTTTGGCAAAATGGTCAAATGATTGTTTGAGTATTTGAGTAAAATGCCGGAGCTTGCTATGATATGGGGATGATTGAGAAAAGAAATTACGAAAACCGTGCGAAAATCTTCACGGCTCTTTCAGATCCAACACGCCTGCGATTAGTAGATTTACTCTTGAGTACTGACGAAATTAGCTGTTCAGAAATTGCCGAGCAGTTGGATATTAGCTTGTCTCTTTCTTGTCACCACTTAAAAGTTTTGACGGAAGCAGGTTTGGCGAAGAACTATAAAAAAGGGCAAGCAAGATACTACTCAATTGATCGTGCTGTTCTCAATAGTACTTTAGAGAGTTTAAACAGTTTTATTAGTTGAAGAAGGGACTGGGAAAATTGTTCTGGGGATTCAGACCAACACCCAAGTTTTGTTCGCGCAGCAATGCCTCCGGTGAGCTATGCTTATGCACGAGAAGAAAACTCTTCCTACCCCCCAGTCCCCAGTCTATTACTCCTGAAACAATACTTCCTTTGCCGATTTAGTATCACTACGGGAATCAGCACCCAGTAAACTACGTAGATGGGCGGCCATATTGGCGAATTCTTTGCTGTTAATATCGTCAATCTGCGTTGTATCGACAATTTCTTTCACAGTTCCAGGTACCGGCCTCATCACTAAAACTTGATGTCCCAAGTACACAGCTTCTTGTATGGAATGAGTAATTAAAATAATCGTAACGCCTGTGTTTTGCCAAATAGCGTTGACTTCGTATTGGAGTTGAGTACGTGTCAGGGCATCTAGGGCAGCAAAAGGCTCATCCATGAGCAGAATTTGCGGTTTCACAGCCAAAGCACGGGCGATCGCTACCCGTTGTTTCATCCCTCCCGATAGTTGATGAGGATATTTATCTACGGCTGCTGAGACTCCAACTAAATTGAGATAGTGTAAAGCCTCTTCATTAGCGGTGCTAGCTGCTTTACCTGTAATATTGAGGGCGTAAACGATGTTTTGCCGTACAGTTTGCCAAGGTAAGAGTTGCTCAAAATCTTGAAAAACAACCATCCTATCTGGCCCTGGAGAAGTGATTTTTTTGCCTTTCATCAACAATTCGCCGCTGCTGATGGGCTGAAAACCTGCGATCGCTTTTAGCAAACTACTCTTTCCGCAACCGGATGGGCCAATAATTACAAACTTTTCTTTTGGTTTCACAGCAAAGCTAACATCTTCTACAGCTGTAAACCGATGCTTACCTTCTTTGTAGATAATTTGAACACTGTTTGCTATGATTAACGGCTCTAATTTCGCCATGAATTCAATCTCCTCCAACGCCTTTAAGCGTCGGTAAAATTAATTCATCAATTGATTTAGGCTGCTGATTTAGCATACCTATTTCATGCATAAATTCTCCATATTTCAGGAAAGCTCTTGGCTCAAGACCATATTCTACAGCCCGATCGGTAATCCACTTTTTATATTGCTCTGCTGAGATTTTAGCACCATCTATCTGTGAGAGAATTTTTGCCGCTTCATCAGGTTTGTCATTCAAGAGTTTAGTAGCATCTGCGATCGCAGTATATAAAGCTTTGCCAAATTCAGGATATTGATTGTAGAATTTCTCCGTAGTAAAGATGCTGGCAGCACTAATCTTACCAAAAACATCAGAACTCTTGAGAATGACTCTACCACCTTTTTCAACTTCTTGAAATTGGAAAGGTGGTGTTGTAAAGTGTGCATCAATTTGACCATTCAATAGAGATTGTAACCCTAACGGGTGAGCGAGAGATTGTATATTCTGATCGAGGGCTGTAGCATTACCTAGTTCTTTTTGTGCTGCCCGACGTAGTACAATTGCTTGAAGAGAATCAGGAGACGGTAAGCCAATTTTCATCCCTGGCTTAAAATCTTTTAAACTTTTTATGTTCGAGTTCTTGACGACCAACCAAAACTCACTATGATTAAGTGAAGCTAAAATTTTCCATCCTACACCTTTGTCCCAACCAACAAGAAATGGCCCAACGCCACCTGCACCAACTTGTAGTTGATTTGCAAGAATTCCATCCCGAATTGCTGCACCATTCGATAATTCTTTCCATTCAAACTTTGTCTGTGGAAATTGCTGTTCTAAAATTTGCTGCTGTTTGACAATTAGTAAATTTGCATAGTTGATTCCTGGTTGATAGGCAAGTGTTACTTTTTCTGGAACTTTTGAAGCTATTTGATTACTAGAAGTGCAAGCCACGAATACAAAGGTTAGCAGTGCTAATCCAATCAATAAACTCCAAGAGTGAAATTGCTTGAATTTCATTATTTTATGCCTCTCCTCGCTGCTTTAATAAACTTCGTTCTTGCATTTAAAATTCCTGAGTAATCAGCTAAAAAACATCTAATTTGCATAATTTAATTAAATATAACTCTTGTGGGGTGGGCAAAATGAGCGCCCAGTCTAAGCAATTTATAATTATTTTCAACTGCATAATATTTTTAAAAATACTGTAAGTTAATAGAGATACAGTATTTTGTGAATTTAAACGAAAGTATCACACAGTCAGAAGCAAAAAACAAGGTGTGTTAACAAGTTCGTAAAATCTTTGTTTTTTTCTCAGCGTTCTCTGTGCCTCTGCGGTTAAATAAATTACTTTTAGAGATAAGAGGCACAAAGAAAATAGACATATAGCAGTTCTCGTTCACGTGAGGTACACCCGTAGGGGAAATCTGCGGGAAGCCGCTTTGCGTCTACATGCACATTGGTGTCAACTTAAGTTGGAAATAGCTTAACTGTTGGCTTCCATGCCCGCCCGGAAATAAATTTCTTTGGCTTTTAGGCTTAAGTCTACTTCAGTCCACTGGAAATTTTTGGCGATACAGCACTTACGGCAGCTATGAGGTACATTCTCAAAGCTGAAAGCTATGCTAAGAGAGGGACAAGGAGAAAATTGTATTGCATAATAGCGGGAAGCGCTGTATTTAGTCATCTTTAGATGACTTTAGCTATGAGACGGGAATTGAAATTCCCGGCGGACAAGCGGTTTCACGTTAAGTTGACACCAATGCTACATGCATTGCCCCTACACCTTGCGATGTAATTTTGTACCGCATTTGAGTGGGAACCGCTATAAGAGCTTAAAGAGGAATTTATAGACTAAAATTTACATTCACCTAAGCGTTGCTTAAGAGTAAAGTTATACCTAAGTTTGTGTAGTCAAGACTTCTAGTTGTTCGGGCTGTTAAAATTTTGCTTAGTCTCTAGCCTATAGAAAATGCTTCGATATCGTAACCAAACAATATTTCTTATTATTTCTGTACTCATCGTTGTACCGATGGGCTTTTTGTTTAAGTATTATAATGGGCCTGCCCATCACTGGTTTAACGACTACGGAGCGGCTGTATTTTACGAAATATTTTGGTGTCTGTTCGCGTTTTGGTTTCTCAGAAGTCGAGCGGCTGTAATCCAAATTCCTATATGGGTTTTTGTCATCACCTGTATACTAGAATTCTTGCAACTTTGGCATCCGCCACTATTAGAGGAAATTCGCGCTACTTTGATAGGTAAATTGTTACTTGGTACAACCTTTGTTTGGTGGGATTTTCCTCATTATTTATTTGGTTCTGTTTTAGGTTGGTTGTGGCTGCAACAATTATACAGAATAGGTTATGCAAAAAAGAATCAAGGTTAAGCCTAATTCAAAACAGCAAAAGATTGAAGAACAATCTGATGGTAGTCTAACTGTGTATTTAAAATCGCCCCCAGTCGATGGTAAGGCTAATGAAGAATTAATTAAACTATTAGCAGATAAATTTGATATACCCAAATCTCATATCAGAATTAAATCAGGTTTGTCTTCTCGGCAAAAGCTGATAGAAATTGATACAGATACTTAACTGCTGTTTAACAATACCTTTTTAGAAGACTCTACTTCCTCCTGAATGTGAGGCTATATCTCACCCAGTAAATCCTCTACTAGGGCCAAGAAACGAGAGACAAAAACTTGCAAAATCGAATTTTTACGCTTGTGTAATACTGATATAGCTTGGTTGGGATTTGACTCTTTCTATCCAAGCTTTGATTGCAGGAAATTGTGTTAAATCAAACCCGCCTTCATCAGCTACATGAGTGTAAGCGAATAAGGCAATATCAGCAATTGTGTAGCGCTCGCCCACAAAAAAAGTGTGAGAAGTTAAATGTTTATCCATCAAGTTAAGTGCTGTATAACCTGGTTCACGTTTTTGCTTGATAGCTTGACTATATTCTTCAGTTTTACCTAAAATAGAAATCCAAAATCTTGATGTAGCAATAAAAGGCTCATGACTATATTGTTCAAAACATAACCATTGCAGCACTTGCGCTCGTAAAAAGCGGTCATAAGGTAAAAATTCTGTGCCTTCACTCAGATACACCAATATGGCATTTGATTCTGCCAAATATTTCTCTGGCTCGATTTCTAAAATAGGTATCTTCCCATTGGGATTTTTACTTAAAAATTCTGGTGTGCGAGTATCACCTTTCAAGATATTAAGCTCTATTCTCTCAAAAGGCATACCTAGTTGTGTCAATAAAAGACGTATCTTATAACCATTGCCAGAAGGTAAAAAATCGTACAGACGCAGTAGTTCCATGTTAAAATACAGTTAGGAAAATGCTAATAAGTAAAGGTTCAAAATACAATATCTTACCAAAAGATTTTCCCAAAACCGGATATTTTTTTTGTATTTAGCATCTGAACGTACTACATAAAATTATCTGAGAAAATAAAAAAAAGTATTATTTATTTCTAGATTGAGATGTTTAATTTAGTCAGTGGTCGAGAATAAAAGTATGTGTGGAAGATTTACGCTAAACCAGTTGGCAGCAGGATTATCTCAAGTTTTCCATGTGGAGTCAGTTCCAGATTTAGCAGCTGAATATAACATCGCACCTACGCAAATGGTGGCAACAGTGTTACAAAATCCCGAAAGCGAAAAGCGTGAATTTAAGCAGTTGCATTGGGGGTTAATTCCGTCATGGGCGAAAGATGCGGGAATCGGGGCAAAGCTGATTAACGCCAGAGCAGAAACCGTTGCCGAAAAACCATCTTTTCGTTCGGCTTTCAAGCATAGACGCTGTTTAGTGCTAGCTGATGGCTTTTATGAGTGGCAACGCCAACCAGGTAAGAAACAGCCATTTTATTTTCGTCTCCAAGATGGGCAACCTTTCGGCTTTGCCGGTTTGTGGGAGAGATGGAAAACCCCTGCTAACGAAGAAATAATCTCTTGTACAATTTTGACAACGGCAGCTAACGAATTACTCCAACCCATTCATGAGCGGATGCCAGTGATTCTGGAGCCACAAGATTACGATTTATGGCTAGATTCCCAAGTGCAAACGCCCCAAACCCTACAGCAGCTATTGCGTCCCTATCCAGCGCCAGCAATGACTGCATATCCAGTTAGCACCTTGGTAAACAACTCTCGGCATAATAGTTCAGAATGTATCGTACCCCTCAGTCAGGAGAATGCCCCCGCAAATCAGTTAAATTAGCTATTGAGTGAATTATGGAATTGGGGAGACAAGGAAAATAACCAATGCCCAATGCCCAATGCCCAATGCCCCAGTACGCAATACGCAATACCCAGAGACAAATATGCCAAGAACACAGAAAAACGATAATTTTGTTGACAAATCCTTTACAGTGATGGCGGATATCATTTTGAAGATCCTGCCAACTAACAAAAAAGCTAAAGAAGCGTTTGTTTATTATCGAGATGGTATGTCGGCCCAGGCGGAAGGGGAATATGCTGAGGCATTGGAATACTATGAAGAAGCTCTAACACTAGAGGAAGATACTAACGATCGCGGCTATATTTTCTACAATATGGGGCTAATCTATGCCAGCAATGGCGACCACCAAAAGGCTTTAGAACTATATCACAAGGCAATTGAGTTAAACCCACGCCTACCCCAAGCTTTGAACAATATCGCCGTGATTTATCACTACCAAGGCGAAAAGGAAAAAGAAGCTGGAGATAACGAGGCTGGCGAAGCACTTTTTGACCAAGCCGCAGACTATTGGATTCGTGCTATTCGCATGGCTCCCAATAACTACATCGAAGCCCAAAACTGGCTGAAAACCACCGGGCGATCGCAAATTGACGTATTCTTCTAAAAGTGATGAGTTAGGAATTATAAATCATCTACTCCTAACTCTGCACTCCCCACTCCCCACTAAAAAATATGATTGACCAAGAACAAGTTCACAAGGTAGCTAATCTTGCTCGTTTAGAGTTGACTCCACAAGAAGAAGAACAATTCACTACTCAGTTGGGAAGTATTCTGGACTATATTGAACAACTGAATGAACTTGATGTCACTAACGTGGCCCCAACAACACGGGCAATTGATGTTAGTAATATCACACGAGAGGATGAGTTGCAACCCTACCCTGACAGACAAAGTATTCTCAATGGTGCGCCTGAACAGGAAGGCGAATTTTTCAAAGTACCAAAAATCCTCAATGCTGAATAGTCATGGAAGAGGAAAAGGGGAACAATTAATTGTCGGTCTTGCTTCAATCCCACGCCGTTGCGCGTGGGTTAATTCTGGCTCAAGCCGGACTGAAATGGACATGATATCATGTCCGGCTAAAGACTTATCATTTAAAGCGCAGGGGGCGGGGAGCAGGGGGAAAGAGGCTTTTGGGATTTTTGCACAGATACGGTAATCATAAGTGATTCACCGCACTTGATTATGATATGAAATCATGCAGTTAGTAATGTATAATTAACCCCAACAGTTCAGGGTGCTTGTCAAGTATTGAAAAACTTGCTCGTACTGCCAAAGTATGTTCTATGTCTAAATCTGCAATCACCGTTACCGTCAAGTTGTTCGCTGCTTATCAAGAAGCCTTTAGGGTTTCGGAGTTGGTGCTGGAATTTCCTAATAGTATGCCAGTTAAATCAGTATGCGATCACCTCATAGCTGAACACCCTGAACTCTCCCAATGGCGCGATATAACTCGGTTTGGGATTAATCTGATATTTGTCGAACCAGATACACTACTACAAGATGGGGATGAAGTTGTGCTGATTCCACCAGTTAGCGGTGGTTAGGAAAACAGTTATGAGTTATGAGTTCTCTAAGTAATAACTACTCAAAGAGAATTGGCATTAGCAGTTAGTTCCACTAAGCGGTCTAACTCTTGCTGCATCTGACTAACAACTAATTCATAACATTCATTGACATAATAGCGATCGCTAGCTGCTTCACGACCGTAGCGTTCAAATATAATTGGCGGACAAACCCGCGTATATATGGGCACTGGCAATGGAATATTGGGTAATGGGCCAATTGCTAATCCCCAAGGCAGTCCGAGATAGATTGGAAAAACTTCTGGGTCGATACCTAATAGCCAAGGCATCCCCCACTCGTGGAGTTGCTGCACAACTTTGTAGCAGTCAGCGATGATAATGAGTGTATCGTGAGCGCCCCAGGAAATCACAGGCACAATCGGCACATTTTCCCGTAACGCTAACTTGATAAATCCTTGCCGTCCCGCAAAATAGATTTTGTTACGTAAATAAAACGGTCGGAAGACATCTTCGGCTCCACCAGGATATACTAGTACACTAGCTCCAGAGTGTAAGGCAGTATAAGCCATTTTCGGATGGGCGATAATTGCTCCAGCCTTGGCGGCTAGTTGCGCTAGTGGCGTGCTAACCTGCCAAGCCTTGGGATGCATCAAACCATAAACGGGTTGATCTACACCAAATCGTCGGAACCAGTCATACATCACCATTGCCATGTCGGGTGCTGCGAGTCCCCCATTGTGCGAACCGACAAATAGAACTTTTTGTTGGGGTGGAATATTATCCCAGCCACTAGTTTTAACTCGGAAATAGTGGTGATAGAAAAAGCCAAACACAGGCATCAGAGATTCTATGAACTTTGGATCTCGCTCATCCAAAGACCAGCCGGGTTTTTTATTTAATAAATGTTGCTTTTTTGACATCGATGCATTCTAGCAGCATTGGCAAAGTTCAAACAATCCTTTTTAAATCAAGATGCGGGGCTAATTCTTCCATTCCCTATTCCCTATTCCCTATTCCATAATAATTAAAACCCAAAAAGGATCTGCTGTGAAGGCTCTAATTAGACTAGCTCATGAAAGTGATGCCTTAAAAATGCTGGCAATTTATGCGCCAGTTGTGCGGGAAACTGCAATTTCTTTTGAAATAGAGCCTCCCAGGCAAACGGAATTTGAAGGACGCATTAATAACTATCAACAGCAGATGCCTTGGCTAGTGTGTGAAATTAACGGTGAGCTTTTAGGTTATGCCTATGCTACTCCCTACCGGACTCGTGCTGCCTATCAATGGTCTGTAGAATCATCCGTGTACGTAAATGCTGAACATCGCAGAAAAGGAGTTGCTAAAGCTTTGTATACTTCCCTTTTTGGGTTGCTGCAACTCCAAGGATTTTATAATGTTTTTGCTGCGATCGCTTTACCTAATCCAGCAAGTGTTGCTGTGCATGAAGCTGTCGGTTTTTCACCTGTAGGTGTATTTCGCAGAGTTGGATATAAATTTAGTGAATGGCATGATGTCGGCTGGTGGCAACTATATCTGCAAAAAGAGCTACCTTTATCTATAAATCAGCCTCTTTCTTTGCTAGAAGTTCAAAAATTGTCTCTGTGGAATGAAGTTTTAAGAAGTGGTCTTTTATTACTTCGCATTTAATAAGCTAAAAACATCTAATTTGCATAATCGAATTAAACATAACTCTTGTGGGGTGGGCAACATGAGTGCCCATCTGATGCAATTTAAATATGGAACAGCTGATCGTGTCAGTTAAATTAAACCGCGTCTACCTTGAAAACCATAGTTTTTTGGAATTAGTTAAAGCTCATAACTCAAGGCATGAACAAATAATGTACTCTCCCTAAGAACTCCAGGTTTCAAAATGGACGAGGTTAAGGTATGAAAATCAGATTAATAAGTCCAGTTTTGCTTAGTCTGCAAACTATAGGTTCCATCTTTCACATTCACCCGCTCAGGAATTAGATTTAAATCTCTAAATATATTTGCCTGATGTTGTAAAGCATTGAGCGATTGGTCGTCAATCGGAATGATAGCGCGTTCGCCACTATGTTTCTGTAAAAGTTCTACAATAGATGGATCGATTTCATGGTGTTTTGCCAATCGTTGAACAGCTTCTAATTCCTGTTTATTAGCCCAAGTTCCAGCTTCGTTTACCTCTTCTAAAATCACCTTGAGTAAGTCGGGATAGTCGCGTACCAATTCGGGAATTGCATAGTAATAGGTGGGAACTTCCACGGAGGCTTTGTCACCAAATATGCTTTCTAGGTCTGCAATCGATCGCCCTGGATAAGCGCTTCGGGCTTGGGTTGCTGTGTAGGGAACCCAAATCACCCAAGCATCGAGTTCACCCCGACGGAATCGCGGCAGCGCCTCCGGTTGTGTAAGATAAACTGGCTCGATATCGTTAAAATCGAGGCCGACTTTTGCCAGCGATCGCACAAGTATATAATGTGCGCTTGAGCCTTTGTCAAAAGCGATCTTTTTACCCTTCAGGTCTGCTAGTGTCTGAATTGGTGAATCTTCCGGCACTAAAATTGCTTGACCTTTGGGAGCAGTATATTTTTCTTTAGCCACCCGCACAAATACATGATCTGCCGCTTGAGAGAAGATGCTGGCTGTGGCACCGCCGCCGCAGAAATCAATTGTCCCATTGCTTAGTGCTTCTATCAGAGAAGAGGCTGATAAAAAACTTGTCCAGGTAATAATCAGCCCATAAGGTCGCAAACGGTTTTCCAGCAAGCCTTGATCGCGGAGAACTTCCAGATTTGTCATTCCCTCTGGATATCCAATTTTGAGTTGCTTGAGCCGCCGCGCTTGCTCTGCTAAGGGCGTGTTGCTAGATTGAGCAGAACGCTGAGAAAACCAGCGATCCAAAACTATACAGAAAATTATCCCCCCCGTAAACAGTCCCACGGTTTCCAGCAATTGGATTGTGGAGCTTTTGGATAGTTGGAACTGATTACCAGATTCAGAAGCAGCAATAGCATGACCGTCAAAAACTAGAGGTAAGACCAAAATCGAGACAAGTCCGATGGAAAATAGAACTGCAAACCTATAGGTAGCCGATCTACGAGTGGTTGATCTGAACGACCGTAAGATGTTTTGACCTGTGCATCTAGGCAGAAGGTCAATCAAACGGCTAATCATAATGACTCCTTTAATAAATAGATAAATATAGGTGATGGCAATTGTTGGATGAATTGGAGATGGGGGATAAAGTCAAAGCACCGCTTGATATGTATAAGCTACCAGATTTGCTCTGAGTTACACCTAATATGCGATACTCACATTATCATATCGATATTGTGGTAATTCTCTACAAAGGTTGAGCGATCGCTAGTTTCGGTTATCAGATAGGTGTTGAGTGAGGATTGGTGATGGATTGGTTAATTGCAACAATTAAGATCGGGCTAGCTACGGCTGTGGCAACAACGTTTGACGACAATATTTATCTGACTGCTTTTTTTAGCGAGGTTAATCGGACTTTTCGTCCTCAGCATGTTGTAGTTGGTGAGATTCTGGGGTTCACGGCTTTAGTGATAGTAAGTTTCATTGGGTTCTTGGTAGGTCTAGCAATTCCGTCAACTTGGACTGGTCTACTGGGGATTTTGCCGATACTCATTGGCTTGAACAATTTGCTCAACCTAAATAAGGATGATTCAGCCGAAGATAAGTCAGCCAATCTGAAAAGAAACTCTAAATTTCATGGATTTGATTCTAGAAAGCGATCGCTCTGGGACGTAGTTCGCGATCCCCAGACCTATCGCGTCTCTGCGGTAACTATTTCCAACGGCGGCAACAATCTTGGGATCTATATCCCTCTGTTTGCCACTAGCTCAATCCAAAATCTCAGTGTAATCGTACCAGTTTGCTATTTCATTGTTTTTTGCTGGCTGTTTATGTCTTATAATCTAACTCGTCTACCTGGTATCGCTTTGGTACTCAGCCGTTATGCTAGCAAGATTTTCCCCTTTGTGCTGATGTGGCTGGGTTTCAGAATTTTGATGGACAGCGAATCCTATCGGATTTTTTTACCGAACACTTGACATATTGCTGCTGATAATGTAGAGAGAGTGTTTAAATTTGGCAGATTCCGATTAGAGGTAAGGAGCCTGTTATGTGGAAGAAGGGCATAGCTAGCGATTGCTAAGAGAACGATCAATACAGATGCTCGGATACTTTGTAGGGCTTCACCTGACTTAAAATGTAAGTTCTCCGAAAGGAGTACATTTCGCAACTCTTGGAGACACTACCGCATAGCAAGATCCCTGTAGGGGTACACTGCATTCGCAATTAATTTTGTTTATCTACTTATCTTTGCCCAGAGTGATATCTGCATTGCTATAGTAGTGTAGCCAGATAACCAGAAACAGCATCCCTCTGTCATCATTCAAGGTATTACAGCTATTTTCAATTAAAAGAATGCGAATTCGACCTAACACCTTGAGCTTCACTGTATTTTTAGGGGCACTCTCGGCTCTACCACCCCTATCAATCGATATGGGATTACCAGCTTTCCCGACAATTAGCGAGGCATTAAGGGCATCTTCTGGGTCTGTAGGGTTAACGCTGAGTTTATTCATGCTTGGCTTTGCCCTTGCCCAACTTGTCTTTGGCCCCCTCTCAGATCGTTTTGGACGCAAACCAGTTTTGCTATTTGGCTGTGGACTCTTCACGCTAGCAGGAGCAGCCTGTGCTGTTGCACCATCAATCGGTAGTCTCATCGCTTGGCGTTTGGTTCAAGGTGCTGGTGCTGGTGCTGGTATGGTGATGACATTGGCGATTGTCCGCGATTTATTTGAGGGTGCAACTGCACGCGCCCAACTCTCTTATGTCAACTTGGTGATGAGTGTAGCACCAATGATTGCACCGACAATCGGCGGTAGAGTGCTGATGGTGGCTAATTGGCGGGCTATTTATGGGACACTTGCGATCGCAGGTTTATTGCTAGTGTTATCTATTGCTCTAGGACTAAGTGAATCTATAGGGCATCGTGATGTAGATGCTATCCAACCAGTTCGCTTAATTAAAAATTACGGGCGCATTCTCACCAACCCAATCTGTCTTGGTTACGCCCTTGTTAATGCTTTTAACTTTGGCTGTATGTTTGCTTATGTTGCTGGCTCTCCCCTGGTGATGCTCAACGTTTTTGATGTTTCCACCGCAACTTACGGTTGGTTGTTCGCCTCCACCGCCTTCGGTATTATGGCAGGCTCTTTCTTAAATGGACGGTTGAGTATTCAAGGTGTGTTACCTTCACGTTTGTTGACTGTGGGATTAGTGACTGCTACAGCATCAGCGATCGCCCTGGTAATTGTGTCAGTGAGTGGTGTTGCTCAAGTAATAACACTGATGCCATTATTAGTAATTAATACCTTCTGTCGGGGGATTATTTCACCCAATGCGATGCACGGTGCAATTCAGCCAGTCCCAGAAAGTGCTGGGGTTGCTGCTGCTGTAGTCGGATTTATGCAGATGTTGGCTGGTGCTGTCGCTAGTGGATTAGTAGCATTTCTTTATGATGGTCATACAGCGATCGCCATGTCTAGTGTGATGGCTATATTTGCGATCGCTTCTTTCGCCGCCTATTTTGGACTGGTGCAGCGCAGTCAAGTTGTGTGAGTGCGATCGCCTACGATAAGCGCAAACCAAATTACTGGAAACTCGATCTATCGCCCTTACTGATGCCCAGTGCTAGAAGCCTTTCTGTTATCTGTGGCAATCGTTAGTTAAACGGCGATACATGACAGATATATAATTGGTATTTGTTTTTGAGTGAATAAATATGAGCTATTTTAACCATTATCAGCAACGAAAAGACTATATCATCCTCTTAATAATTTGGCTGATAGCATTAGCTATAGATAGAACTTGGTTTTTCTTAGATGAATCGATTCCAGCCTACGATCAAAGCGCACATTTAACGGTAGCACTGTATCATTATAAAGTTTTTCAAAACTTCAATATTTTCTCAGGAGATTGGTGGTTATCTCTGTGGCAATTAACTCCAAGTTATCGCGCTCCTTTCGTATATATTTGCACAGTACCATTTTTGATGTTGTTTGGACGGGGATCTGACCAAGCAAGTTTGGTCAATTTATTGTACACTGCGATGATTATACTTTCAGTGTATCATTTAGGGAATTTCTTATTTAAAAACCGAAAAACTAGCATAACCGCCAGCATATTTTGTCTGTTATTTCCTATTTTGGGAATTATGCGGACAGATTATTTAATAGATTATGGTTTGACAGCAATTGTTATCCTAACTTTCACAGTTCTGACGATTTGGAAAGATAGTTATATTCGGTTTCCATCATGGAGTTTAACTATTGTATTGGGCATAGGAATAGGTTTAATCATGTTGGCTAAACCTACAGGGATTATTTTTATTTTAGTTCCTAGTATTTGGACATTAATTAGTTTTATTAGAAAACGTAAATTAACCAAGCTAATTCAAACTTGCTTATCTTTGATGATAGCTTGGTTAATTTGTCATTTTTGGTATGGCGTAAATTGGTTAACGATTATTACATCGGCATTAAACGCTAACAAAGTCGGAAAAGGGGAGGGCGATCCTTCTGCTACAACTATTGCTGGATGGTTATACTATCCACAGATGATTCCAGAAAGCGTTGGTTTACCAATATTGTCTGTGAGTATTGGTATTTTATTGGTTTATCTGATTAAATATCGATTTAATACTGATTTAATTTCAGGAAATCTTCATAAATCGGCTCGAATTTGGTTATTAGTTACCTTACTCAGTAGCTATATAATTTGTACTTTGGGCACAAATAAAGATATTAGATTTATTCTGCCATGCTTTCCGATAATTAGTTTAATATTTGCTGATTTATTCAACTTAATTGAAAATATATATTTTGATATATTAAGATTAATTGCCATTGTGTTAAGTGGCATAATTTTACTCAATAATTTGTTTCCATTACCCCTAATTCAAACATGGGGTGGTAAACATTTACCTAATGATGATGCTAGGAAATATCCCCTGGATAAACTAATAAATAAAATCAACGAAACAGATGTATATTTAAGGTCAAATTTAGGGATAATTCCCGTTTCAGCACCTCAGATAAATGAGTTTACTTTAGATTATTTTGGGACATTAGCAGACTTTCGCGTATATGGCAGAAAATTAACAACAAACTTATCTCGCCTAGAGCAAGATTTACAATATTTCTCTTGGTATGTCACCAGAGAGAATGAACCAAATGAGCCGGGAGAAAGTGGAGAAACTAAACAGAAATTAAAATCTTTAGTGGAATCTTCTACTGATTTGAAATTACAGGGTGATTGGATATTACCTGGTAGAGATAAATTGCGATTATATCACCGCAAAAATCCTTATGTGGTTGTTCAAAAAATAAGTAATACTGAGTCTGGAATTAATCTAGAAAAAGTTGAAATTTCTCAGCAAGTAATTTTAGATAAAAATAACCCTGTAACCTATCAAATAACAGGTTCATGGGATGATTTGCAAAATGGACTATTACTGTTAAAATGGCAAAATGACCAATCATATTGGTATCACGATCATGCCATTGGCTTGGGTAATTTATACTGTGGCATCAAATGTCACCCAGAAGGAAGTTTCCGGGTAAAAGAGGACTTAGCCACATTTATTCCCAAAACACTACCACTAGGAAAATATCAACTATCAGCACTCTATTTAGATAGGAGAAACAATAAAATCACATCTTTAAATATTCCAGATATTACTGTAAATGTGACAAATGTAGGAACAGTAGAAAAATCGCCACCTTTAGATTTAGTTACCCGGAGTTCACAACTAGCACAAGAGTTACAACAGGGAAAATTAGATAATCTATTTGTACAGATAAGTAATTTCAATCAATACGATCCTACTCAAGATTATTTAAAACAAATTGAATTTGCAGGTAATTATCATCTACAAAAAGAGCCAAATAATTTAAATTGGCGTTACACTCTAGTGTTATCACAACTTTTACGGCGGCAAGTTCCAGAACTAATCCAAAATTTAATAGAATTAACTAAATATGATGCTGAAAATCCTTACACATATCTTTATTTAGCTTTTGTTTATTTATATAATTTTCAACCTTTACAAGCTGAACCAAATTTAGCGATCGCAGAAAAATTAAAACCAGATATACCAGAATTAAAAACTTTAAAGAAAGTAACAAATATTATGAAATTTTTGCCTCTAGAATGGTTTTCCACCAAGTAATAGGAGAAACGGGAAGTTGCTGATTGAGGGAAGCAACCTCAGTTCTAAAATTGCAATTTTAGCTTCGATATCGGGGGTTGAGATATGATTTTTTGATAGTCTGTTGTTATTTATCTACCTTGCCATGTGTTTTAGTCGAAATCTCAAGGACACGGGGCATTTTTGGGAGAAGCTATACCACAGCACGAGTTTTACCAATGCAGACAAACAGCGCGTAATATTAATATTAGTATCATCCATAACTAAAATAGCTTCATCTTCACCCAGTTATTAGTAGATAGTATGGCTAAAATTACTGTTTGCATTCCTACTTTTAATCGTGTTCATCTCCTTCCTTATGCTATTGACAGTGTACTTAATCAGTCTGAGCAAGACTTTGAGCTAATTGTTTGTGATGACGGTTCTAAGGATGGCACACCTGAGTTGATGTCACAGTACACAGATGAGCGGATTAAATATATCCGTCATCTGCAAAATATTGGTAAAAGTAATAATATGCGCTCTGGCTTTGATGCAGCCAGCGGTGAATATTTTATTAAATTTGATGATGACGATCGGCTAACACCCAATTTTCTCGCAAGTACCGCAGTTATTCTTACTCAAGACTCTAGCATTGATTTCGTTGGTACAGACCATTGGATAATTGATATTAACAATGTACGAGATGAGGCAAAAACTCAAGAAAATTCTCATCGCTGGGGTAGGAATAATTTACCCGCAGGGATTGTAAATAATTTGTTGGAAGTGGTATTTATTCAGCAAAGCTTTCAAGTTGGGGCAACATTATTTCGCCGTAAAACATTGCAAGAATTAGGATATATGCAGGCAAATCTGCAAAATTGTGAGGATAATGATTTATTTGTGCGTCTGGCTTTAGCTGGAAAAAAGGGCTATTATTTACCAGAATTATTGATGGAATATCGCTACCATGCAGAGCAGCAAGGTATCAATCGAGCTATTCCTTATTTATTTGATAAAATCCGGTATTTAGAAAATTATAAGTTTGAGTCTGAAAAAATAGAGACAATCAGGAAAAATCGTCTAACTGAAACAAAATTATTATTAGGTTTACGTTTAATTGAAAAGGGTGAAACGCAAAAAGGCAGAGAGCTAGTTTTAGCAGGACAGTCTTTTTCAACTCCTAAAGCTTGGACTGGTTTAGGTTTATCGTTGTTACCTATTGGGTTGCGAGGTAAGGCGTTTAATGCACTGCGACAGGTGCGGGGTTAGAGATTGACATAATTGTGCAACTGACTTTTACGTCATGTGGAAAGGGAGCATCCCAAATGTGTAAAAACATATTTTGTCATTACGAGCGTAATGAAATGGAGCGAAGCAATCGCAACACCTAGACCTTGCGATTGCTTCATTCCGCTTCGCTTCATTCGCAATGACAATCTGTTATCTTAGTCAATTTGCAAAAGTGGGATGCTCCCTGTGGAGAAGAAGAGGCCGAAATCGCAAAGGGATTTGCAAATCTACCTATTTTGTGGAATAGTTGGGGTAAGTTGGTAAGTTAAGTTGGATGTAAGTTGAGTAATTAAGAATAATGTACCAAGAGTTAAAGCTATGGATACAAGTGCGATCGCTAAAGAGTTAGTCTTCCAAAAGCTTAGTTTTCCTTGTGTATAAGCTGTATTGGTTATATTCACTTCCCGCCTAGCTTCTTCTAAAATTGATTGCAAAGCATTTATCTGCTCATCTTCTAGCTCTGCATATCTATCTTGTTTAAAAGCATTTTCTATAATTTTTACCTTTTCCTCGGAAGATAATTGAGCAACTTCTCTCTTGACAACTTCGTAAGGATTACTTTGCTTTATAGGTTGTGAGGATGGAGCTTGAGAGTTTGGTTGAAAATGTTGCTGACGAAATTGATCCAGTTTTTCATGCTTAACAGGTTCAGAGGATTGATTTGGTCTAATTGGTGGTTGAATCGGAGTATCTTGTCGAATTTCTTTTTTGGTAAAACTGTAGACGTTATTTTGCGTTATGGGTTTTGATGATTGATTTTGAGGTATTTGTGGTTGAGTTGGGATACGCTGATTATTACCTATTTCATTTTTCTTCAATGACCATTTATAATCGCTATCTTGGACAACCATATTTTTTAATGAAGAATACAAGTAATGGTTGACTTCCCGTTTTTCAACTCCCAATATATCAGCAATTTTTACTGCCCTTAAGGGAGTGCCACGTTTCAAAATTTCAAAAATTTTAGATTCCAGACTATCCATATTAGCCCCGAATTATTCTTGCAATTAAGATGTAACTAAATTTTAAATGAACAATAGCCGTGTCCAGCTATCAACAATATCTACCATTTTATCGCTACTTATACCTTTAATCTGTTTTTTGCCACTGGCAATTTTTACTCTTGTTAATACATCTTTCAAAGATTCAAAGTTTTTATTTTTACGCTCTTTTTCCACACCTTCAGCAACCTGAATAGCTTTTTTATCAGTAAAACCAGCGCTTCTTAATCTGAAAGTCAGTTCTAGTAAACTTAGACTATTAAATGCATCTAGTGGTGTAATTTGTTTGGGTATCTGACTTTCAATCAATTTCAGAGTTTCGTATAGTTTCTGTCTCTCTTGTGCCAATTCTGACCTTAAATCATTAATTTGCTTTTCCAACAAATTAAATTCATTATTTTTTGAAATCGATTCTGAATGATTTGTTTTAATTGAAGTTTTAATTTCTGATCTCTCATCAAAATCCAATCCCCTAAATGCAGCTACTTGCTTAAATATTTCATCTTCACTCTTAGGAGAAATTACAAAGGCATTGACCATTTCGCATTGACGAGGTTTTTTTTCTCTTGCTCTAACAGCAGCATAATATTCAAAGTATCCATCAATTACTGCATAAGTCTCTAAACCTGTAGTTTTCAAAACTAATGGTCTGATAATTCCCCCACTTTCTATAATCATATCAGCGAGGCTATTTAAAGCATCATCGGAGAAATTGGATGCAGGTATATCACAAGTAATATTTTTTACATCTACAGTATAAAATTTCATTATTAACTAACTCCTATTTCTTCTAAAACTTCTTTGGCTAACATCTCAAATTCCATAGCAGATTGTTGAGCATTAGCTTTCGATTCTGCATATTTTATAACTGATTTTGGATCTGGATATTCTAAATCTCCTATTGTTATAGTATTATTCATACATTCTGACAGAGAGGTTCTATCATAAATAACTGCTTCCATTAAAGGTAAGTCATACCGATCAGATATAACACTTCTTTGTCTCGGAAAAGTGTACTGCAAAAATTTAGCGTTAGTAGAAATTTTAGAAGATAGAACTCCTATTATGTTAATGGGTTGCTTCCCAATAAGTACTCTGAATTCATTAATTTGCTTTAGAAAGTTTTTGACTGTTGGTAAACCTTGATTTGCAAATGGTTTTAAATCTGAAGGAATTATTAAATAATCAGAAGCAATAAGGGCAACTTCAGCATAATAATCTCTTGATGGGGGAGTATCAATAATTACAATATCATAATCAGTTTCTACTGTTTTGAGTTTGGAAATCAGCCTACTTTTGCTTACGGCTATTTTATTTAGTGTATCTTGCTTATCAATCAAGTTAATGTGTGATGGAACCACATCTATTTCTGGATTATTAAAATAATGAGACTGACGCATAATTTCTGGTATAAAATTGAAATCTGATGATTCTAATAAACAAGATACATTTTGTTCGCGTAAATCATCATCTTCATCAAATTGAAATTTTATTAATCCTGTCGCAAAAGTAGTATTTGCCTGAGAATCTATATCAATCAGAAGTACTTTTTTACCTTTTTTACGTAATGCTGCCGCCAGGTTTACTGCAACAGTAGTTTTACCAACGCCGCCTTTATTGTGGTAGATTGCAATCGTTTTCATTGAATGTTTTCTCTTTATTTCAAAATTGGAATTTTTTTCAGTTATTTGAACTTCTGGTTGATCTACCAACTGTCCTTCTTTTAAACTATATCTACCAATTAAACATTTAATAGTCTCTAATTGAGTCTCAACTTCTTTGCTAGAACATTTAAATACTAGTTTGATATCAGTCTGTAATTTCTCATAAATTCTAATCTCTTTGCCATTAGTCAGCAATCCATACCTGACATTCAAGCTGGTTAAATAATGCCTGAGTCGGGGGACATGATTATTTAAGTTTTGTTTGGGATGTTTTGCCTCGATGACGACACTCAGGGGTGAGTTGGCATCTAAGACAAAGGGAATCACTTGCGCGGCAAATGCTAAAAAATCTAAGCGGATGCTACCAATGGCAACTTCTTGATGCCAGGTGTTAGGAGTATAACCTAGCTGCGGTAGCAAATATTGCACTATGAGTTTGCTTTCAACTTCGCTTTCGTTACGGCATAGCTCAGGATTAAAAGGCAATATTTTTCTACCTCTAAATAATTATTGGACTTGGGACAAAACCTTATATTTGCTAGATTATGCCATAACCTTAATGATTTTGAGTGATAGAAATCACTTAGAATAAATACAAAAGTCATCATAAAATTAGTGCTTTTGCTGATGAAATAACCACTTCTGAAAGCTAGTCATATTCAAAATTACCAGGCTGTGTATGTATTTCTCCATTCCCCCCGTAAATGGCTAGAATCAAGGTGTTTACTTTACTTATTTGCGCTAAAGGTTTTGGCTACTGTATCTTGTCCCCACTGTCATCAACTCGTTGATAGTCAAGCTATTAGTTGTCCCTATTGCCGGACAACACTCAAAGCTTACGGTCATCCCGGTATTCCATTGCACCGCGCTATTGGGGACGGGTATCTATGCGACACTTGCACTTATCAGGCTGATGATACTTGCAATTTTCCTCAGCGTCCCTACGCCAAAGACTGTACCCTCTACCAAAATATTGAAGAGACAAAGTTAGAGTTAGAACAGCAGCGTTACACCAACAGTTTTGCAGTAACGGCGAAAATTTGGGTAAAACGCAACCAAGCTTTGCTGTTGCTATTAGGTCTATTATTGGTCTGTTTGTTTTTCAGTCTAGTAACTTAGATGATTAGAACTGATACAGTTTGAAAATGCTCAGGGTGCGAAAGCGTTAAACCGAAAATGTACGGATACAGTATTGAATCTTTCCATCCCAGAGGTTGCAATTGCTCTTGATACGCTAGACGACTACGAGCAGCTACTATATATTTTATAAATCGGATAGGATGCTTAACCTACAATATATAGTGCTATATCTTTGTAGTTAAAAATTTAAATAAACTACAAAGGCTTAAAAAAATCACAAAGCCGACTTTTGTAACACAACCGTATTTGATGGCTAATTCAATTGTTTCAACAAAACGGCTCGGCAACCAGTTAATCCAGTGGTTGCTTGAAGAAGACCGACGACGAGAGAAGGAAGGGCCTTACCGCAAAGAAGAACCACATCGCCAGCATTCTTGGTGGCAGGTAATGTGCTTGACTGGTGTAGATTATTTCTCGACCCTTGGTTATCAACCTGGGATTGCAGCACTGGCGGCTGGCGCTCTTTCTCCTATAGCTACCCTAATTCTGGTTTTGCTGACGCTCTTTGGAGCATTGCCAATCTATCGGCGCATTGCTGCTGAAAGCCCTCATGGTGAAGGGTCGATCGCTATGTTAGAGCGTTTGCTCCCCTGGTGGCAAGGCAAATTACTGGTGCTGTGTTTACTTGGCTTTGTAGCAACTGACTTTATTATTACCATTACTTTGTCGGCTGCAGATGCTACTGCCCATATCATCGAAAATCCGCTGACACCAATTTGGTTTCACAGTCAGACGATCGCAGTTACTCTGGTATTAGTTGCATTACTAGGTGCAGTTTTCTTGAGAGGTTTCCGAGAAGCCATTGGGATTGCAGTAGTTTTGGTGGCAGTTTATCTGCTGTTAAATTTGATTGTTGTTAGCGTCGGTCTGTATCAGATTTTAGCTCACCCAGAAGCGATCGCAAATTGGCAAACTGCACTTTTTGCACACCATTCCAACCCTTTAATATTAATTGGTATCTCTCTGCTTATATTCCCCAAACTAGCACTGGGATTGTCAGGTTTTGAGACTGGTGTTACCGTTATGCCTCTGGTAAAAGGCAGCAATAACAGCACTCCGCAGCATCCCAAAGGGCGAATTCGGAATACACGCAAGCTGCTTACCACTGCTGCTTTGATTATGAGCTTCTTTTTGCTCACCACCAGCTTTATAACTACTTTACTGATTCCAACCGCAGAGTTTGCATCTGGAGGCAAAGCCAACGGACGGGCCCTTGCTTATTTAGCACATCTTCATTTAGGCAATGCCTTTGGCACTATTTACGATTTAAGTACTATTTCTATTTTGTGGTTTGCCGGTGCGTCTGCAATGGCAGGGCTGTTGAATATTGTGCCTCGCTACCTACCACGCTATGGTATGGCTCCCAATTGGGCACGAGCAACGCGACCTTTGGTGTTAGTCTACACAGCGATCGCTTTTGTTGTCACAATTATCTTTAAAGCAAGTGTAGAAGCCCAAGGTGGAGCTTACGCAACTGGTGTACTTGTGTTAATCACCTCAGCCGCCTTTGCCGTCACCCTATCAGCTCACCGTCATAGACAGAAGCGGGCCAAACTCGTTTTTGGAATCATTACACTGTTATTTTTATATACCACCATTGTCAATATTATCGAAAGACCAGAAGGGATTAGGATCGCTGGGTTTTTCATCGGTGCGATCATTTTTACCTCGCTGGTTTCTCGTGTTTGGCGTTCAACGGAACTGCGAGCAGAACGAATTGAAGTTGACGAACTTGCTGCCCAATTCCTTGCTGAAGAGAGTCAGGGGGCAATAAGGTTAATTGCAAACCGATTGAATACAGGCGATGTACTTGAGTATTTTATGAAAGAGAAAGAGGTGCGCGACGACAACCATATTCCACCTGACGATCCAATTCTGTTTCTAGAGGTTCATGTATCAGATGCTTCGGAATTTGCGGATGTGATTGTAGTCAAAGGAGTGCAAGTTGGTGATTATCGCATTCTCCGGGCTGAAAGTGCAGCAGTACCAAATGCGATCGCAGCTTTACTACTCTATATTCGTGACCAAACAGGTAAGATTCCCCATGCTTATTTCGGTTGGGTTGAGGGAAATCCCATACAATACTTACTGCGTTTTATCTTGTTTGGCGAAGGTGACATTGCTGTAGTTACCCGTGAAGTACTGCGGCGGGCTGAAAAGAATCCCGAAATGCGACCTGGTATTCATGTTGGGGGTTGATTGAGGAGTAATGAGTGCTGAGTGCTGATTTAAGAGTGCTGAGTACGATTATTACTTTTTTTACTCTAAGCCGAGTTATTCAGCGCGGGCTAAAACTTAGCTATCCGCTAACAGCACTATTTCGGTGATAGAAGTAGCGATCGCTATTTTTGGCTCAAATTTGAAGAAATTGCCCTAAAATTTATGTAAGTATGAGCCGCCGAATCTTAGATTAACTCTAAATTTATTTAACTTTATAGAATGCCAGACGCGGAAAAGTCCCAGAACCAGCTGGCTAATGACAAGCTGCTGCATCGGCAAGTTAGTAAAAAAGCCAATTATTCACTAGTCGCCAATGGAGAAGAGGGAGTGCTGCTTCAGTTGGCTGATGGCACTATCCAGGCTTGTAATGTCGCTGGCGATCGCATTTTGGGACTAACCACACAACAGCTTGTGGGACAAAATTTGCTCGATCCCAAGTGGCAATTTATTCATGAAGATGGCACTCCTTTACTCAGTGAAACTCACCCTATAAGTGTTACCAAAAATACAGGTAAACCTTGTTTAAATGTGGTGTGTGGCTTTTATCAGCCAAATGGTGAACTAGTCTGGCTATTGTTTTCCTCCCAACCTCTGTTTCAAGCAGAAGGAAGCAATCTCTATGCGATCGTCACGACTTTTTCGGATATTACGGAATCTAAGGACGCCCAGCTTGAGGAGAATGGTAACTGTAAACTAGATACTCAAGGAGTTAATACAGATGAATTTCAAACACTTTGGGATAGTCACCGTCTGTTTCAACAAATTGCTGGCACTCTTCCAGGGATACTCTATATTTATGACTTAATTGAGCAGCGAAATTATTACGTTAATTACGAAATTGCTCAAAGCTGGGGCTATACACCAGCTGAAATCCAGGCAATGGGAAAGGATTTTACCCAGCTTCTACACCCTGAAGATTTGGCGCGACTCCCTAGCTACCTTGAAAAATTTAATTCTGTTCGTCAAGGTGAAGTCCTCAGCTTTGAATACCGGATTCGACACGCTAATGGAGAATGGCGCTGGTTTTGTAGCCATGACACTGTACACACCATAAATGCTGATGGATTGCCGCAATATATTTTGGGGATCGCTTTTGATATTACAGAGCGACGATATATAGAAATTTCCCTACGACAAAGTAATGAAAGGTTTGAGTTAGCAGCTGCGGCGGTTAATTGCCTAATCTATGACTGGGAGATTGGCAGAAATACTGTGGAAAGAACTCAGGGTCTAACCCAGGTTTTTGGCTACACACAACAAGAAACTGAACCAACCTTTGAGTGGTGGCAACAACGTATCCACCCCGATGACCAACAAAAAGTTAATGACCAGTTCATGGCTAGTATGGCCAATGGAAACCGTTATAGGATTGAGTATCGAGTGCGTCACCAGGATGGCCGCTATTTGTGGGTGCAAGACCACGGGTTTGCAGTCCGGGATGCAAATGGTCAGGTAGTTAGGGTAGTTGGTGCTACTACTGATATTACCGAACAGCAAGCGGCGCTACAGGAACGCCAGCAAATTGAAACAAATCTGCGTGAGAGTGAAGAACGGATTCGGTTGGCTACTAATGCTGCCGAACTGGGTATGTGGTTTTGGAATATCGCAACCAACGAGGTAATTTGGACAGAGAAATGTCGGCAGCTGTTTGGAATTTCCTTAGAAGCCGAAATCAGTTTTGAGATTTTCCTCAACTGTGTACATCCAGAAGACCGCCAATGCATTCATGAAGCGATCGCCTGCTGTATTGAAGAAAAGGTTGACTGTGACATAGAATACCGCATCCTTTGGTCTGATGGTAGCATTCATTGGATTGCTGCTAAAGGTCGCATTTTTTATGATGCCGAGGGTATGGCAGTACGGATGATGGGTACTACCCAAGATATTACCCAGCGAAAACAAGTAGAAAATGATTTGCGCCAGCGCGAAACTCAATTAAGGCGGTTAGTTGATTCCAATATTATTGGTATTATGTTCGCCACTCCCGATCGCATTACTGAGGCGAACGAGGCTTTTTTAGAAATGGTGGGTTATACGCGAGCGGAACTATTAGCGGGTAAAATACGCAGACAAAACATTACCCCACCAGAATATCACGCTCTCGATCGGCAAGGACTAGAGCAACTTTTAACGGTTGGGATATGTACTCCCTTTGAAAAAGAATACATCCGCAAAGATGGTTCTCGCATTCCCATACTAATCGGTGGTGCTTTGGTAGAGCAAGATCCGGCATCTTGGATCTGTTTTATTTTTGACTTAACTCCCAGGAAGCAATTAGAAAAGGCACTCAGACAACAAGCAGAGGAACTCAAACAGGCAAACCGGAATAAAGATGATTTTCTCGCCATTCTCTCCCATGAATTGCGATCGCCCCTCAACCCGATTTTAGGGTGGTCATCACTACTCAAAAGCCGCAAATTTGATGAAGTGACTACAAATCGTGCTTTAGAAACCATCGAAAGAAATGCTCAATTGCAGATTCAATTAATTGATGAGTTGCTAGATGTATCTCGAATTATTCGCGGTAAGTTGAACCTGACTTTTGCCACTGTTAACTTAGTAGCTGTAATTGATGCTGCATTGGAGACAGTCAGGTTAATTGCCGAAACCAAATCTATCCAGATTAAAGTACAGGTTGATCCCAATGTTGGTAAAGTGTTAGGCGATTATAATCGTTTACAGCAAGTTGTGGGGAATTTACTCTCAAACGCAGTCAAGTTTACTCCCTCTCGTGGTTCAGTGGAAGTTAGCCTATCATTGAGTCGTGAATTTTCTTCCGACTCAGCAATAATTCAAGTTAAAGACACAGGTCAAGGTATTTCCCCTGAATTCCTACCCCACGTATTTGAATATTTTCGTCAAGCTGATAGCAGCACAACCAGGAAATTTGGGGGACTGGGATTGGGATTGGCCATAGTTTATCACTTAGTAGAGTTGCATGGTGGTACCGCAACAGCAGCTAGTCCAGGAATTGGACAGGGAGCAGTTTTTACTATTAGACTGCCCGTGATGAAGGAAAGTGAGGGAGTAGGGACAGGGGAAGTAAGGCAAAAATCTAACTTGTCAGTTCTCAGCGGACTACGAATTTTGATTGTCGATGATGATGTTGACACACGAGAGTTTCTGCACTTCTTGCTACAACAGAATGGGGCATTGATAACTGCTGCGGCATCTGTAAATGAGGCGGTACGCATTATAGCACAGGCTGCACCTAATTTATTAATCAGTGATTTAGGAATGCCAGAAATAGATGGCTACAGCCTGATCAAGCAGCTGAGAGCCATGCCCAAAGAGAAAGGCGGGGAAATTCCGGCGATCGCTCTTACCGCCTATGCTGGAGAAAGCGATCGCGATCGAGTCTTAGCAGCAGGTTTTCAGAAACACATTGCCAAACCAGTACAACCAACTGAATTACTCACCTCAATTGCAGATTTACTAAGGCAAAATTATGACTAAAGGTTAGTGGTGTTCAGATCCCGGACTTCTTCAAGAAGTCCGGGATCTAGCAGCTTAACAACATTTATGGGACAGACTACTAAAAAGTCATTTGACTTTGACTAAAATTTAATCTAATTCCCGCCGTCCTTCCAACGCTCTCGCCAAAGTCACTTCATCTGCATACTCCAAATCGCCACCCACAGGTAAACCAAAAGCAATTCGCGTCACCTTAGTAAATGGTTTAAGTAGCTGACCGATATACAGTGTTGTTGTCTCCCCTTCTACACTCGGACTAATTGCTAGAATTACCTCTTGAGGTTTTTGCTGACTCACCCGGCGCTGCAAAGCCAGTATATTCAACTGATCTGGGCCAATTCCATCAATTGGTGAAATCACCCCGCCTAAAACGTGATATTTGCCTTTGTATTCGCGGGTTTTTTCCAGCGCAATCACATCGCGAGGATCTGCTACAACACAAATAGTGCTATTGTCACGGTTGGCATTGCGGCAAATTTCACAAACAGGTTCAGCAGATAAGTGAAAACAAACAGAACACAAGCCTATCTGTTTTTTTGCCTCAACTAAAGCTTGTGCTAAAGCTTCTACTTCTGCTTCTGGTCGCTTCAAAATATGCAAAGCCAGTCGTTGGGCACTTTTGGGGCCAACTCCTGGTAGGCGTTGCAATTGTTCAATTAATCGTGCTAAAGGGCGTGCGTAAACCGTTGTCTTGTCTCCAGAATGTTTTCACTTTAACTATGATGACACTTTTACAAGATTTTTTAGATTGGTTATTTAATATTCTGACCCGATGAGTACTTATAGGATGACTTTTGTAATTCACGTGCTAGTTCAGACAATCCGCAGTCCTTTAAGTTTTGGTAAAAACTCTCGTCCTTTAAGGTACGGAATTTTGCAAGTGAACGTATTGCGTCTTCTAGCTCTTTCACACGATTTAACTGGTAAGCCAAACTAGCAGCATCGCCGCCTAGATGGGGATTATTGCTCATCTGTTTTATCCTCCTTCGCTTCTATAAAATCTCGCCTTTTAGCTGCAATATTAATTTGTTTTAGTGGAGTTCTATTCCCCTTTTTCTGGGAGCATCCCAAATGTGTAAAAACATAATTTGTCATTGCGTACTCTTTCGGAGAACCCGTAGGGCACGGAACGCAGTGAAGCAAAGCGATCGCAACATCTGTAGTTTGCGATCGCTTCATTCGCAATGACAAGTAACGATTTTGGTAAATTTACAAAATTGGGATGTTCCCCTTTTTCTTAAAAGCGTGCAGCAAAATTAGACGCTTATCTGTTAGAGCACAGAGGAAGATGCGGATATTGTTAAGAGTGTTATCCAAACGTAATTCATAAAGATTATTTTGTGTCTCTATTTTGTCTAAGATGTCCGAGCGCTCGCGCTGTAAGGCTAATCCTTTGTTTTTTAGATAGTAAAGGCGCACTTGAAACTGCTTTAATTCGCCCTTGGTGAGCGAAGGATCATTGAAGAACTCCTCAACTGGTTGAGTCCCATCTACCTCTTGGTAGTAAATAATCTGCCATTCTTCACTCACCACAGGTTCCTCACACCCTGAACTGATATGCCATATTTGGAATATTAGTCGATATTACAATATTATTAACCTAAAAATTCGGTTGACCTGATGACTAGTGAGTTCAGTCGTTATACAGCTAGGTTATGAGTGGTGTAGTTTTGAGCCTGTCAGGTTGGCGAGGTGAACTGTGAGGAGCGCAGTCCGCCTGCCGCAGGCATCGCCTCTTTGAGACTCTGTAAAATTAAGTCCGACTTACAGAGATGATGTGAGCATGAAAATGCTAGCAAAATGGTCTGTAATTGAAGTGGGGATTCTGCGCGATCGCTGTGTGCAGTTGCTAGTTGGTGAAATTTTGCAATCCAATTCCGAATGCATATAAACAAAAAGCGCCCTCCCGAAAGGGAGAGCGCTTTTCGATTTAGCGAAACTAGAGAATTAACCGTTGATAGCAGGAGCGGTAAGAGCAACAGGAGCAACATCACCAGCAGCCAAATCTAGAGGGAAGTTGTGAGCGTTACGCTCGTGCATTACTTCCATACCCA
>NZ_JABXKK010000117.1 GCF_017115045.1 Nostoc sp. NMS8
TATGTTAGCGTAGATCATCCGCTAACTCCTCTGCCACACCTTTTTTCGTTCACCCTAGTGTGATGGGTATTCAGACGATTGCTAAGTTTGTGGAGAATGACGCGATTTTAGAGCGAATTACGGCACTAGGAATTGATTACGCACAGGGATATGGCATTGCAGCACTTCGTCCATTGGGGTAGCTCCCACGTAGGTGCAAGATGTGATATAGAGTTATGTGTGGTGCGATCGCTAACCTATCTCGACTTACTAGCGATCGCCACTTGATTGTCCGTTACCCTAAATGTAGAAGTTGTTCTTACCAACATTGCAACGTTTCTCTCAAAGGTTGTAATGTTTCTCTCAAAGGTTGTAATGTTTCTCTCAAAGGTTGTAATGTTTCTCATCAACATTGCAACACTCATAAAGGATATTACAATATTTCTCACAAACATTACAATACTCCTCATCAACATTACAACATTTCGGTAGAATCTATCTCCCAGGCAAACAAAATTGCTCCACTCCTTGGGGAAGTTGCCGACACATCTGCTGGAATCTTTGAGGATTAATTTGCCACCAAGCAAATAATCCCAGACTTGTACCCCCTACAAGCAATGCCAATACTTCCCACAGTCGTAACAAACGCTTATCCCGTTTAGGTTTTGTAATGAAAGTTGGTCGAATTTCTGGTATAAAAGGTGTTTCCTCTGAAAGATCCAAATCTAGATCCAAACCTAGATCCAAATCTAGCAGAGTTTCCGAACTGTCTGTAAAGGAAATTAATTCCTCTTCTTCCCCTCGTTCTGCTTGTTCTTCTTCCTCTCGTTCTGCTTGTTCTTCTTCCTCTCGTTCTGCTTGTTCTTCCTCTTGTATTTCTGCTTCTATAATTTCTTGTGGCAACGCCGGAGTCACAGGTACTAAATATTCTGGAGAGACACGGCAATAAGTCAGAACAACCGATGTATTATCACGCCCATTTTTTTCGTTTGCCAAGTTAATCCAGTTGTGGACAGCATCTTCAACTGTCATTTGTGCTGTCAACACAGGTATTGCATAATCCTGCCAAGATTGTTCTACCCAGTTATTATCACTTAAACCATCAGAACACAGTAGCAAAATACCATCTTCTTCCACAATAAATCGCTGAACCTTGAGACGCAAAGATTCTGAATCTCTTGTCCCCAATGCTTGAGTTAAGGCACTAGCATCTGGTCTCACAAGTGCCTTTCGATACAAGCTTTTTGCAAGGCGGACTTCCCGCGTCGCTACATCATCATCGACAGTGAGTAGCTGGCAATAATTGCGAGTAATCCAATAGGCGCGGCTATCGCCAACATTAGCCAAGTAAAGTTCATGGGTATTATTTGATTGCCATCCAGTACTTGTCTGGACTCGTTGGGGAATTTGCACCGCCATGACAATTGTTGTAGCCATGCGTTCTCTGCCTTGGCGTTTTTGTTGATCATTGCGGGCACAAATCAGATTATTTATTACCCGTAAGCTTGCTTCTAATTGTTCTTGTAATAACTCTGGCGGTAAAAGTCCAGTTTGTTGTGTTACTTCCGCTAGTAAAGCGCGAATTTGCAACTTTACAGACTGCACTGTTAACTTACTAGCAACCTCACCGCCTTCATGGCCGCCAATGCCATCGCAAACAATCGACAAGTGGCGTAATAAAGGTTCGTCTAAATCACTCAAAGCATTCGGATAGCAAGCGTCTTCATTTTGCGCCATGATTGGGCCAATATCTGTAGAGCCTGCCACCTTTAAGACTAATGGCAATTCTGCCGCAGCTGCTAATAATAAATGATTGAGTTGAATATTAATCGCTTCTAACTCAATCTCAGTTTCACACATCTCCTGGACTATGTTCTGTAACCCTTTGGCTACTGATGCCTTGGCAGACACTACCCAAAACTGCCAACACTCACCTAGATTTTGTAAACTCAGCTTTTCATCTGCTGGTGTTTGGTAGAGTTCCAACAGTCGCACACACCAACCTTCGACCCTCAAGTTATCTATTACTAGTAAACTGTGGCTAAGTCCCAGTTCTGATAAAGGTTTCCAAAGTTGGAGAATTTGCCACAGCCAATAAACTTGTCGTACTGCTGTTGCTTGCTCCCATGCCTCAACGATAGTTGGATAGATATTTCCTGTCTTATCTATCGGCACATTTTCTAATAAGAGGATATCAGTTGTATCTCCATCAAGATTACTAGCAAACCCATAAGCCTGAGGTAAGTGCAACCGCTCTTGATATAACCGTAGATAAGGAATTACTTCTGTTGACAATTCTTCAGGTATATCTGGCGGTAGTCCCGGTTGAGTATCCAACCAAATCTGCTGTTTAATTACTTCATACCTGTCTGCAACCTTTGTGCCTGGTGGGATTTGAGCAGACAATGAGCCAGTCGCCCAAAGATAGCGGTGAACTAAAGGAGTTTGGCAATTGGCACAAACACTATCCCCCATTGGATTAATGGGGCTATTACAGCGTGGATTTATACAAAAAATTATCAGTTGGGTAGAAATCATAAAGGTATAAATTAAAAAAAACAATCAACTCATGAACTTCGATTAACTTTAGCTGGCAATGAATTGAAGGCTAGAATAAACTGGACTTGTGTACTGCTAGCTACACGTTGTTACTGAAATTAATCAAAATTATTGGTAGAAATATCAAGTTTTGCTTTCTGTAAATAACTTACGTCTGGCTGTATCTAATCGTAGAAATGCATTTACGTCAATGTAGAGACTAGGATGGCGCTATGCCAAGTTTTACCTTAATCTGGCTTCTGGCAGGAGCAGTTCTATGTTTAACAGAACTGTTTTTACCATCGGCGTTTGTCGCCTTCATGATGGGAATTAGCGCTTTGGTGGTGGCGCTGCTGTCTGGAGTGGGTATGGGAAGTGTATGGTTGCAAGTTATAGTTTGGCTGTTGCTTTCCACAGCGCTAATCGTGCTTTCTCGTCGTTTTTTACAACCGCGACGACGCAGATCGAAAATTCAGGATGCAGTCATAGCCGAAACCTTAACAGAAATTCTGCCTGGGAAAACAGGGCGGGTACGATATGAGGGAAATTCTTGGCAAGCAAGATGTGATGATGAGAAATTTACCGTACCACCCCATCAAAAAGTTTATGTAGTTAGGAGGGAAGGTACTACTTTAATTGTCGTACCAGAAAATCTGTTGAATTCTTAGTTATTGGGGATTGGGAATTGGGGACGAGGAGAAAGACTTGTTGCAAGTTTTCCCTTATCTTCCTCATCTCCCTTATCTCCCTCATCTCCCCACTCCCTCTATTAAAAATCAGGAGATTTACAATGGAACAGTTTTTTTTACTAGTATTTTTAGCCCTTGGCGGTGGTGCTGTAGCCGGAACGGTGAAAGTCGTCAATCAGGGCAATGAAGCTTTGGTGGAAAGATTGGGTAGTTATAACAAAAAACTGGAACCAGGACTAAATTTCGTCATTCCTTTCTTGGATAGAGTTGTCTACCAAGGAACTATCAAAGAAAAAGTCTTAGATATTCCTCCCCAACAATGCATCACTCGTGACAACGTTGGTATTGAGGTAGATGCAGTGTTTTACTGGCGCATCGTGGATATGGAAAAAGCCTGGTATAAGGTAGAAAATCTCCAGTCGGCAATGATAAATATGGTACTGACTCAAATTCGCGCCGAAATGGGGCAACTGGAGTTGGATCAAACTTTTACTGCTCGTTCCCACATCAGTGAACTTTTGTTACGAGATTTGGATGTTGCTACCGATCCTTGGGGTGTGAAAGTGACACGGGTAGAACTGCGAGATATTATTCCGTCTCAGGCAGTGCGAGAATCGATGGAATTGCAAATGTCGGCAGAACGACGCAAACGGGCAGCAATTTTAACTTCTGAGGGCGAACGCGAATCTGCTGTTAATAGTGCTAAAGGTAAAGCTGAGGCGCAAATATTGGATGCGGAAGCTCGTCAAAAATCGACAATTCTGCAAGCGGAAGCTGAACAAAAGGCGCTAGTTCTGAAAGCTCAAGCGGAACGTCAGCAGCAGGTTCTAAAAGCCCAAGCGATCGCAGAATCAGCAGAAATTATAGGCCAAAAGCTCCAGACAAATCCCAATGCCAATAAAGCAGTTGAAGTTCTGTTTGCTTTAGGCTATCTGGATATGGGCGCGACAATTGGTAAAAGCGATAGCAGCAAGGTCTTATTTATAGATCCGCGCACTATCCCTGCTGCTTTCGAGGGTATGCGTTCTGTTATCTCAAATGGTCAAGTTGACTCTAACGATTTATTTTCTAAACAAATCCCAGGATTAGAAAATAATCGTCCTAGCTAGAAATGGGGAGTGGGGAGTAGGGAGTTAGGAGTTAGAAGTAGAGATTAATTTCTTCCCCATGCCCCACGCCCAATGACAAATGACAAATGACAAATGACTAATGATAATTAACCCAGAACAGGTTATCAGCGCTATTATTGCGATCGCGAATCCTTTAATTAAGGAAAAAATTCGACGCAATGAGACTGTAATTAAATTACTTCAGAAGTTTAACCTCGATCCAGAGCATCCACCAGCAGATTTTAGTGGGGTTTATGCATACTCACTAGTAGAATACGGTGTTGGGAAGCCCCAGCCTGTTTTAGAACTTTTTCGCCAAGAAGCAATCAAACAGGCTTTCCGCAAAGCATTTGACCATAATAACCCCTCAATTTTGCTTTCTGAGGTTGATGCTTGGCTTGATTCCTATTCTTTGGGTGATGACATTAGAAGTTTGGGAATTGACATTAGAAGAGAAATTGCCGCCTTTTATATTGTGTTTGCAGAAGTTGCTAAACGCACACGCAACCCAGCAGATACACTAATGAGTCAACAAATTGGCTCTTTGCAAAAACGCATTACAAATATCCAAGAAGTACTTGACAGGCTGCCGACGCTGGAAGGTATTCGGACAGAAATGGCGCGGTTGGCACAAAATTCCTCCACACTGCTTGAGGCCGGAACATCTACCGAAAATCAATGTCGAGCCATAGCTTTAGCTCAACAAATGCGCGGCTGGTTTGAAACCTTGGGCTACCGCTTTGAAAAGTATGAAATTTGGGGTGATTCATATTTTGAGTGGATTATCAATGTACCAACCCGGCGTAACCGATATGACCGCATCTTAATCAGAGGAATTGAGGGCGAAGTTGGACTCAAGGATGTAGCTGTTTTGCGTTCTTCTGTGGAGCAACAGAGAACTGATGAAGGTTGGTTAGTAACGGCAAGGAGGATTGCACGAGCGGCGCGGAATGAGGTAGAAAAGGAGGAAAATCGCCACTTAGGTTGTTATACTTTTGACGAACTCATTGACCAAGATGCTGATTTTACCGATTATCTCGATTGGTTAGAAGCGGAAATTATTCGACGGCAAATAGATATAAAGTACGTTCCTTTAGCTTGCACAAAAGAGGAAATTGACCCCGATACTAAACAGCGTATCGGCATTAGTCACTATAGCGATCGCGATGGTTGGATTGATGGTTATATTGATATGGGTTGGACGATCCCGCCAAAGAGCATATTTCTATACTAGGAGAATTTGGTACGGGGAAAACTTGGTTTGCTTTCCATTATGCTTGGGTGGCATTGCAACGTTACCGAGATGCCCAAAAGCGCGGTGTTGAGCGTCCCCGTTTACCTTTGGTAATTACGCTGCGAGATTTTGCCAAAGCAATAAATGTCGAGAACGTTTTAGCAGGGTTCTTTTTTACACAACATAATATACGTTTAACTAGCGAAGTATTTGACCAGTTAAACGGCATGGGTAAATTGCTGCTAATTTTTGATGGTTTTGACGAAATGGCAGCAAAAGTTGACCGTCAACAGATGATTAATAACTTTTGGGAACTGGCAAAAGTTGTGGTTCCCGGTGCAAAGGTTATCTTGACTTGTCGCACCGAACATTTTCCTGAAGCTAAAGAAGGACGCGCTCTGCTCAATACCGAGTTGCAAGCTTCTACCAAGCAGTTGACAGGGGAAACACCACAGTTTGAAGTGCTGGAACTGGAGAAATTTAACGACGACCAAATTCGGCTGGTGTTGTCGCATCAAACGGAAACTGCAACGGTTGAACAAGTGATGGGAAATCCGCAATTATTGGATTTAGCCCGTCGTCCGGTGATGACAGAGTTAATTTTGGAAGCTTTGCCAGATATTGAGGCGGGTAAACCTGTGGATATGTCGCGGGTTTACTTGTATGCGGTGCGGCGAAAAATGGAACGGGATATTAAGAGCGATCGCACCTTTACTTCTTTGGCAGAAAAGCTATACTTTTTGTGCGAACTATCTTGGGAAATGCTGTCTACAAACGAAATGAGCCTCAATTATCGGCTTTTCCCTGATAGAATTCGGCGCTTATTTGGTTCGGTAGTGCAAGAAGAGAAGGATTTAGACCACTGGCATTACGACATGATGGGGCAAACAATGCTCATCCGCAATGCTGATGGTGATTACACTCCAGCGCATCGGTCGCTGTTAGAGTTTTTTGTAGCGTATAAATTTGCAGCAGAGTTGGGAGTATTGGCGAATGATTTTACGGATTTAGCGCGGGTACGATTCCAGATAAATCATGATGTTGCACCTGTTGATTATAGTTGGTCTGCTTATTTCAGTCGTCAGGTAGATGCAGCTGGAGAGATTCTGCCAACTCCAGCATTAAAGGGATTTATAAGTGAATCGTTAGAAAAATTGAGGGTAACTTTTGGTAAAGCACCTTTAACGAAAGCCGTGATGGATTTGCTTTTACCGATGATTAATGTAGATGCTCAAGCTGGCATTATTGATCTAATTGAGGCAACGCGGCAAAAAACTGAAGATGAGGTTATATTGGCGGGAATGCGGCTACGCTGGTGGTGAAGTTAGATAGAGCGGTCTTGGAGGGGAGAAATTTAAGCCAAGTGGTGGTTAAGGGAGCAGATTTTTCCGATGCAAGCTTACGCCACACTAATTTTATAGGAGCCAACCTAACTAAATCAGTTTTCCCAAAGGTCTTCGGTGCAGTTTTTTCAGTTGCATATAGTCCTGATGGTGAGCTATTTGCAGTAGCTGATGGCAATTGTGAAATTAGTATATGGTTCGCTAGAAACGATCGGCAAATTTTGAAATGTAAAGGGCATAATAATTGGATACGCTCAGTAGTCTTTAGTCCTGATGCTCAAATTTTGGCAAGTGCTAGCTATGACCATACTGTAAGGCTGTGGAATGCTGCCACCGGAGTATGTATAAAAATTCTGGAAGAACATAGCACTAGGGTAAATTCAGTAGCATTTAGTCCAGATGGTAAAATCTTAGCAAGTGCAAGTCGAGATAGAACGATAAAGCTTTGGAATACTAGCACTGGAGAATGTCTGAAAACTTTAGAAAATATAAGCAGTATCAATTCAGTAGTTTTCAGCCCTAACGGTAAAACTGTTGCAGCAGCAGGAAAAGATAAAACTGTAAAAATATGGGATATTGTTACTGGCAAATGTTTAAAAAACTTTGAAGAACACACCGATTCAATCAGATCAGTTTTGTTTAATTTAGATGGTACAACTCTAATAAGTGGTAGTAGAGATAAAACTATAAAATTATGGGATATTGCCACTGGAGAATGCTTAAAAAGCTTTGAAGGACATACCGACACAGTACGTTCAGTTGCTATTCATCCTGAATATCAGATATTGGCAAGTAGCAGTAATGATAAAACTGTGAAGCTATGGAATTTAAAAACAGGAGAATGCTTAAAGAATTTACAAGGACATACTAGTTGGATACCCTCAATAGCCATTAGTCCTGATGGCACGAATTTAATTAGCGGTAGTGACGATCAAACTGTCAGAAAATGGGACATCAATACCGGAAAGTGTTTGAATATTTTGCAGGGTTCTACCAGTTGGGTACGTTCAGTTGCGATTAGCCCTAATGGTAAAACTTTAGCCAGTTGTAGTGAAGACACAACCGTAAAATTGTGGGATTTCGCTACAGGAAAATGCTTGAAAACTTTGCAGGGACATAGAAGTAAAGTCAATTCAGTTGCAATTAGCCCTGATGGTAGTATTTTAGCCAGTTGTAGTTATGACCGAACAATTAAGTTATGGGATATCAATACTGGAAAATGTTTGAAAACTCTATCTGTTCATACTGGAGGAGTCAATTCAGTAGCTTTTGCTCCTGATGCTATAACCATCATAAGCGGTAGTGGTAATGACAAAATCAATGTATGGGATGCTAGTACAGGAGATTGCATTAAAACTTTGCAAGGGCATACCGACTGGGTATGGTGTGTAGTAAGCAGTCCTGATAACAAAATCCTAGCCAGTAGCAGTTATGATAAAACGGCGAGATTATGGGATATCCATACTGGAGAATGCTTAAACATAATCCAAGGTCATACTTTGATGGTAAGTGCATTGGCAATTAGTCCCGATAGTTGCATAATCGCTAGTGCAAGTGGTGATCAAACGGTAAAGCTTTGGAATATCCATAATGGCGAATGCTTAAAAACTTTATATGGGCATCTAGATTGGGTAAATGCAGTAGCATTTAGTCCAGATGGTCAATTTTTAATCAGTGCTGGCAATGATGCACAAATCATTATTTGGGATATCCATACTGGCGAATGTATTAGAACTTTGTCAGGACACAGTAGTTGGGTAAATACTGTTATTTTTAGCCCTGACAGTCAAACTATTGTCAGTGGCGGTAGAGATGAAACAATTAAGGTTTGGGATTTTCAGTCTGGTAAGTGTCTAACAACACTAGACAATAGACTTTATGCAAGTATGAATATTACAAGTGTTAAGGGTTTAACCGAAGCTGAAAAAGCCACCCTCAAAGCGTTAGGCGCAGTAGAAGATGGAGAATAAATTTTAGGCGATACATGACGGGAAGTTATTGCAATATCTACGACGGGCTAGACTTATACAGTTTTGTAGCACAAGGTTTTGGTTATGCTTTGATTTACTGCACTAACAAAACCTCAACTCCTAAAACCTCACCACTGGTTGCTAAAGCTTCATCAGCCGTTACCAATTGGATATTATTTTGAAATGCAATTGTCAAATGTAGAGCATCAAGTGTACGCAATGGTGTATCAAATCGACTAATCCACTCACGCGCTAAATTATAATGAACTATTTCTACCGCAATTTGAGTATAAAATCCACTATCCAAATCTGCTTGGAATCTTTCTACAACGGCCATTGCATCCTGCTGAGATATTTCTCGCATTCTGACTCGACGCGATAACGCAGAAACGAGTTCAACCTCAACCAACTGACTCAAACCTACTTCCGTTTCATTGAGTAATAATTGTTCAACTGCATCGCTCAAAGCTTCTCTCCAATACAAAGGAGCGATAACGCTTGTATCTAAATAAATCAACGACGTTCCTCTGTACGCGCATTGATGACAGTTGCGCTCAATGACTCACCCTTAATCGCAAGAGAATCACGAAATTGTTTCATACTAGCTAATCGTTCTTCCTTGTGTAATGGAGGAACTAAACGAGCCACAGCTTTATCTTGCTCTAGCAAAATTACTTCTTCTCCCCTAGCTACTCGTTCTAAGAGAGATTTTAAATCTATAGCTGCTTCTTCAACGCTAATCCTCAACACTCCATTACTCCTAATTTGAAGATAAAATAAAATTCCCTATTGAAATTATTGTAATTGAATTGAGTAGTTTTCTATCTTATTCTGTGATATCTAAAAAATAGGTACGGTAGAAGATAGAGAATAAATTTTAGGCAATACCTAACGGTAAGTTTGCACGATGCCTACAACGGGCTACGCCCATGCACTACTTGTCTAATTATTTTCGCGATCAAATAATCAAGTTTTGATAAGTTGTAAATTATGACATTATCTACTCAGTCAACCACAGTAATAAGTGTGAAAGAGTTCTTAAAACTACCAGAGACAAAACCAGCAAACGAGTATTTTAACGGAAAAATATACCAAAAACCTATGCTACAAGGAGAACACAGTACGTTACAGGGCAGTTTAATTACAGCTATTAATGGGATTGCTAAACCGCAAAAAATTGCTTATGCCTTTCCTGAATTACGCTGTACATTTGAAGGTCGTTCAATAGTACCAGATATTGCAGTTTTTGAATGGCAAAGAATTCCATTACTTTCTAATGGAAGAATTACAAATAAATTTGAGATTCCCCCAGATTGGATAATTGAAATTTTATCACCGGAACAATCACCTAACCGAGTTATCAGCAAAATTACATTTTATATTCAAAATGGAGCAAAGCTAGGTTGGTTGCTCGATTCTGCTGATGAGTCAATCATGATTTTTGAACCCAATAAATTACCAGAATTAAAAGAAAAGCAAGATATCTTACCCGTCTTGAGTGTTTTGGAAAATTGGCAATTAACAGTCGCAGATGTATTTAGTTGGTTGAGTTTTGTTTGAATAAAGCATTTATTACAACAGAATTCAGGAGTCAGAATTAGAAGTAAAACACGCTTTATTCCTCTTTTGAGAATTGGTATGACTATTGACCAATTTCAGGAGCTTGATTTACCTGGCATTGACTGCACAACCCAAAAAACTCTAGGGTGTGGTAAAAAACTTTAAACTTATGGCTGGTTTCTAACTGGTCTTCTAAGTCATGAACAGGGCATTGATGAATCGGAATTGAGACACCGCATTGCAAGCAAGTAAGGTGGTGTTTATCTTGCTGCGCTAGGCTATAGAGGGCTTCACCGTTAGCCAAATTCCGCACTTGTACCATGCCTTCGAGTTTTAAGGCATCTAGGGAACGGTAAACTGTTGCTAAACCCATACTCTGATTTGTATTACGTAGTTCTACGTAAATATCCTGGGCAGAAATGCCTTTTTTGATGTTTTTCAGCAGGTTGAAAATACGCTCTTGACTGCGGGTGCGTATGGCTCTCATAGACAATTATTTAAATATGCCACTGTAGTTGAAGCTGTTAGATGGGCTAATCGCTCAATTAACTTTAACCGCTTCGTAATCTTATTTTCACTCAGTTAGAGCATAAAGTTATAGTATAGCGATCGCAGGATTCAGAAAAAGCCCGTGCAAACCAAGTATCTAGCCAAAATTTTCGTGACCCTTCGTCCTTCAGTTTTAGACCCCGCTGGTGTCGCTGTACAATCTGGTCTTAAGCAACTGGGATACGAGAACGTTGACCAGGTGCGGATTGGCAAGTACATTGAACTCACCATCACCTCAACTGATGAAAAGAAAGCGCGTAAAGACCTTGATACCATTTGTGACCAAATGCTATCAAATCCCGTAATTGAAAATTACCGCTTTGAATTAATTGAGGTCGAAACTCAAACTGGGATATTTTAGGGACTGGGGAGTGGGGATTGAGCATTGCTTCTCCCTCATCCCCACTCCCAATGACTAATGACTAATGACTAATGACCAATGACTAATGACCAATGACCCATGACTAAATTCGGTGTTGTTGTTTTTCCCGGTTCTAATTGCGATCGCGATGTTGCTTATGTAACCAGAGACTTGCTCTCACAACCGACTCGCATGGTTTGGCATCAAGAAACAGACATTGCTGATTTGGATGTCGTGATTATCCCTGGTGGCTTTAGTTACGGTGATTATTTACGCTGCGGTGCGATCGCGCGTTTTTCACCCGTGATGCAACAGGTTCTGGAACACGCCCAAAAGGGTAAGTTTGTCCTCGGTATTTGTAATGGTTTTCAGGTATTAACTGAAGCTGGACTTTTGCCAGGGGTGTTAACCAGAAATCGGGATTTGCATTTTATTTGCGATCGCGTTCCCTTGAAAGTTGAGCGTACTAATCTTTTATGGACACAAGCTTATACGACTGGTGAAGTTATCACTTTACCCATAGCCCACGGAGAGGGGCGATTCTACGCCGATCCAGCTACTCTCGCAGAAATTGAAGATAACGGGCAAGTCTTGTTTCGTTATGAAGGCGAAAATCCCAACGGTTCACTGAACAATATTGCCGGGATTAGCGATCGTCGGGGCAATGTGTTGGGGATGATGCCGCACCCAGAAAGGGCGTCAGACGCAATGCTGGGGGGTAGTGATGGCTTGAGGTTGTTTCAAGGCTTGCTAGAGAAGGTAGCGGCATTAGCGTAAAGGAAATCTCAGGCAATATAATTGGGTTAAAGAGCGATCGCTGTTTGAAAGATAGATGAACATTCTTCTACAGACGGCGATTTCTCATTTATTGACCTCACGCGGTTGAACAGACATTTATTTTTTCCGCATTCAAATAAAATATTCACTCATTCTCAGTAGAACTCCTTGTTTTATGGGGTAATGGCTTTTACCCCAAAACACTTGTAGAGACGGCGATTTATCGCGTCTCGAAAACCCAAAATTTTTGCCAGTAGCCCTTAACCCAAGCGTATTGGCTTTTACCCCTCATTCATTGCCAATAACATCTAAATCTATAAAATTAATTAGAACATTCTCGACTCAATAGCAACTGCCCATTACTCGTCCGATATAAACCTTGTGGTTCAATAATCGGATCGCCTTTCTTCCAAAGACGGGATGTAATTTCTACACCTCTCACTTCACCAGTTGTGTAATTAGAAACCAAAGCATTATCAGGCCGATTATTGGTTAAAGCACCCGAACCTGTAATGGTGAAAGAGTTTTCTTGTCGCTTGCTAGCACGGGAAATGCAGCTATTGGCAATGAGTGCATTGGTATCGATGACTGGAGGTAATTCGGTAAAGCTGTTTTGAATGGAACTGGTATCGGGTGCGTTAATGCTAATGACTCCTGAAACGCCTTGTTCTGAACTGGCGGTAATATCACTTTTTTCTGTTGGCTTTGGACGCGACTCGATACCAAAAATACCTTGAGAATTGATTTTGACGTTCCCACCTGTTCCTGTGAAGGCGTTGGCTGTGATGTCGCTGTTTTCTTTGGGGATGGCGACGATAAATCTTGAATCGATATTGATGTTACCACCATCGCCACCTGATTGGGCTGTACCTGCGGTAGTCGAAATTCCGCTACCGCGACGCAATATTAAGCGATCGCTAGCAGTTAAATTAATATTTCCACCATCACCAGAATTAGTTACAGCAGCGATAATTCCTTGGTTATCAAGTGTTGTGGAAGCAGAATTAATATTAATATCTCCAGCTTTACCTTGGCCCACACTGCTGGTACTTAGTTGCCCACCATTACTTAAATACAAAGAATCTGTTGTCAGGTTAATATTACCTGCATTGCCCACAGCTATTGAACTGACTGTACTAAAAATACCGCTAGAAAAACCTGTGGTGCCAATACCATCGATTAAAATGCGATCGCGTGCATCAATAGTAATATCACCTCCATTGCCTCTCGAAAAAGTACTAGCATTGACTATTCCACCATTGGTTAAAAATAAAGAACCTGTTGTCAGGTTAATATTACCTCCATTGCCCACAGCTTGACCTTCTAAGGTAGTAAAAACACCGCTTGAACTTCCATTACTACCGACACCATCAATGCCAATAGCATCGCCAGCATTAACTATAATGTCACCTGCATTACCTTTGCCAAAACTGGTAGCAGCAAGTTGTCCGCCGTTGCTTAGTGTTAAGGAGTTAGTTGTGATTTGGATATCCCCACCTTTGCCAATATCTCCAGCAGACAAAAAACTAAAAGCGCCACTCGCGTTATTGCCACTAGTACCATCGATAATGACAGCATCACGGGCATCAATGTTTATATTTCCAGCATTTCGGTTTGCAGAGGTGCGGGTTACACCACCATTTTTTAAGGTCAGCGTTCCTGTTTTAACCTCGATATTTCCACCATTACCGCTTCCAGTAGCAAAGGTATATGCCGCAGTTGACAAATTTTTACCATTGGTTCCGTCAAAGGTAACAGCATCGCGTGTATCGATAAAGATATTGCCACCATTACCTTGACCATCACTAAAAGTGGAAATAGTAGCACCATTTTTGACAAATAATCCTCTAGAATTAATGCGGATATTCCCAGCGTTACCCGTGCTATTGTTTAGCGCAGCAGTGGATACGGGAGTAAATAAACCATTTTCCCCACCATCAAAAGTTACTGTATCGCCTGCGTTGATGGTGATATCGCCTCCGTTTCCCTGTCCAAGCGTGTTTCCAGAAATCTTTCCGTTGGTGACGAAAACTGTATCGCGGGCGTTGATGGTGATATTACCTGCATTTCCCTGTGCATTTGTGTCTCCAGAAATGAATGCACCATTGGTGACGGAAAGTGACCCTGTTGTAATTTTGATGTCACCTCCTTTACCTTCACCACTCACCAAGGAACTAGATAAACTACTACTTTCATCAATAATTCGACCAGTACCCAAAGTTACACCTTTGATGACACCATCAATGATGACTGTATCACGAGCATTAATGGTGATATTTCCAGCATTACCTTCCCCTTCAAAAAGTGAAGAAGATATCGTACCGCCATTTGTTAAAAACAGCGATCCTGTTTCAATTTGAAAATTTCCGGCGTTACCATTGGATGTTAATGTATAAGCACTACTGGGTAAACCATTACCGCCAATTCCATCAAAAGTAATAGTATTGCCAACATCAAGAAAGATATTACCTCCAGTTCCTTGTCCGCCGTTGCTAGCATCTAATTGTCCGCCATTTTTCAGTAGTAAATTACTTGCAGTTATGCGAATATCACCACCATTACCTATCGCCTTATTAATACCGAAACTTGATACTGTACTGTCATCTTTCATTCTGCCTCCAAAACCTGAAAATGTGACATTATTGCGGGCATTAATAGTAATATTTCCTGCATTCCCGACTCCACCAGTAAAGCTAGATATTTCGGCACCATTAGTAACAGAAAGTGATCCTGTCGTAACTTGAATGTTTCCTGCTTTTCCGACACCTCCAATATTTAAGTTGCTTTTCAAACCACTGGACATATCATAATCCAAGTTATTAAAGTAAAACTTACCCGCGTCGATAAAAACACCATCTAGCTTGACATTATCAGAAACTTCGACAGTAATATTTCCGGCATTACCTTGTCCTGATACATTTGTTGATACTTGACCGCCGTTAGTTAACGAGAGTGAAGCTGTTTTCAGGTAAATATTTCCTCCGTTACCTACTCCCTCTTTAGACACACCACTCTCAGCATCACTATTAGTATCGAAGACTATATTATCAAGGGCATTAATGCTGATATTCCCAGCACTTCCTTTGCCAAAGATACTGCTACCAATAAAAGCTCCATTAGTAGCTTTTAGCGCACCTGTCGTGATTTCAATATTACCTGCGTTACCTTCAGCAGTGGATTGCACATTATTAATAATCCCGCTAAAACCATCAGCGTTACCGTTACTGCCATCTAACAAAATATTATTACGAGCATTAATGATGATATTACCAGAATTACCTTTTCCGCTAGTGCTACCTTGAATTTGCGAACCATTGTTAATTTCCAAGGATCTGCTATTAATAGTAACGTTCCCACCATTACCTATTGCACCTTCAGCTACTTGGGAAAAAATTCCTGTACTTTCCCCTGGTCTTGAGTTACGAAAACTGATATCACCTTGAGAATTAATATTTACATTTCCGGCATTGCCTTGTCCAAAAAAATTAGCGTTGATTAATGCACCATCGCTTAACGTTAATGTCCCAGTCGCAATATTTATATTGCCAGCTTGACCAAATGCTTTTTGTTGCACTACGTTAGCAATGAAACTTTCATCTATTAACGTTGTATCTACTGTAGCATTAATAGTAATATCTCCACCTTTACTATTTGGAGTACCTAAACCTATATCTATTCCCGCTCTTAGTTTACTTTGCCCTGCTAAATTTACATTTCGCGCTTGAATTTTGATATTCCCGCCACCCGCACCGCGAACATTGACTTCTGCGCCATTACTCAACGAAACATTGGCGCGTTCCACATTCTCAGGTATAACTAAACCCAGATTATCACCCGCAATATTCAATCCCACATTTCCCGGTGCAGCCAAACTTGCTAAGTCAACATTTCCGTCATAAGCGCGAATACTCCCACCATCAATATTGATATTTCCACCCACAAGTAGCAAACTTTTACCATCAGCAACTCGCAAACCCGTAACATCTTGTCCTATAAGATTAGTACCTGCGGGTGCTTTAGATTGATTGATAATTCCCCCATTTGCTTGGATTTGATTAAACAGTAATACTGAAGGATTAATAGTCAATAATGGTGCTGCTTGAGGATTTGTCGCACTAAAAACTCCTTGATTGCCAAACTGTATTCCGTTGGCAGTCGTCCCCACAAACGAACCCTGCACATCTAAACTGGCATTTTTCCCAAACACAATCCCATTGGGATTTATCAAAAATAAATTCGGGCTAGAGTTACCAAATGTGCCCAGTCTCCCCAAAATTTCTGAAGGGTTACTACCTGTTAGCCGTGCCAAAATATTCTGAATATCTGCGCTAGGACTGAAGAAATATGCCCCCCGTCCCTCACTGATATTAAATTCTTGAAAACTGTGAAAAAGATTGATTTGGCGAGTTGCACCACCAGTAATTACTTCTATGGGCTGTCCCTGAAAGTTGCCTATAACTTTAGATGACTCAGTGCCAAGCGTGTTATCAGGCACGATATTACTTTGCTGTGCCTGGGTTTTACTAGTGAGGAGACTTACACTTAAGCAGCCCAGCAACCCTACCAATCCAAACTGCAAACACTTGTGTAATCGGTATTTGATCGTCATTGGATGCTATTCATATAGATTATTTGAGTATCTAATAGAACTGCATCTTTGGATAAGAAATAAGCGAATATTCGTTAATTATGCAGTTTTCTGCAATCAGGCGATCGCATTTGTGCATTCTCTAGGTATGAAACTGCACGCAAACAAGCAGGAAAGGTGGATGCGTGGTATGAATATGTCGGATATTGTGAAATTCATCGGCAACAGTAAAACTACTGAATACTAATTAGTTCCATCGCTAGTAGGTGGGTGAGAAAATTTATAACTATGTCATTGCGTAGGCGTAAGTCTTCCCCCAGGGTATGCAACGAAGTGGAGAGAAGCAATTGCAAGGTTTTCACCGATTTTACTTTTAGTTACATAGTTAGGTTTATTAAATGGAGAACAACCTCAATTAGGAGAAAAATTATCGGCCACAACATAGCCGGCGTAGAAATTCAGGCCAACCTCATGGTCAGTTTGATGACAGATTCATTTTTACAAATTTCGCCGCGATGGGTGGAGTTGATAATCTTTATTTTAGGAGCAGTTTTTATTAGTGCTAGTGTTTATAGTTATCAAAATTGGTGTTTATTATGGCTAGTTTTGGCAATATTTAGCGATTATTTTGGACTATGTTTAAGTCTATTTAAATATAAGTGGATATAGCGGTTCCCATTCAGATGCGGTACAAAGTTACATCACAAGGTGTAGGCGCACGGCAGTGCCCATTGGTGTCAACTTAAGCAAAAAGCAGGTAGAGTCTACAAACTGCGACACATCTAACCTTTTTGCGTTACAAAATATTAAGCTAGAGAAATACACATCTCGCAAATCCAGTAGCAAGACTGGATCAGTGTTGCTAACATTCAAATGCGGTAAGCTTAAATGCAGCGATTAGACACCAAATTGGCTCTCGATATCCTTTGGCGGCAAGGGTTGGCGTTCCTTCTGGGAATTATTATCTGGTGTGTGGCTGATCCCGCACTGGCAGTAGACTGGACTCATCCACTGTCATTTAGTAATGCAGAGTTATCAAGACGTGATTTTTCTGGAGAGAGTTTGCAAGCTGCGGAGTTTTCTAACGCCAATATGGAACTGGCTAACTTTGCAAACGCTGACTTACGGGGAGCAGTCATGAGCGCTTCAGTGATGACAAAAGCAAATCTCCACGGAGCAGATTTAACGAATGCAATGGTCGATCAGGTAAACTTAACTAAGGCAGATTTGAGTGATGCAGTTTTCAAAGAAGCTCTTTTGCTCCGCGCTATCTTTAATGATGTAAATATAGACGGTGCAGATTTTACAGATGCAATTTTGGATAGAGCGCAAATCAAAGAACTGTGCGGTAAAGCCAGTGGTGTGAATTCCAAAACAGGCGTGCAAACTCGTGATTCTCTAGGATGTCAATGAAACGTGTTGGTGTAATTGGTGGCGGACAACTTGCCTGGATGATGGCGGATGCAGCACAAAAGCTAGGTGTAGAATTAGTAGTACAAACTCCTAGCGAACACGACCCGGCCGTGTCAATTGCTGAGAAAATCGTTTTCGCTGCGGTAGATGACGCTAGTGCTACAGAAATTGTAGCTAAAAAATGCGATGTCATCACCTTTGAAAACGAATTTGTTAACCTGCAAGCTTTATCTCTTTTAGCACAGCAAGGCGTTTGTTTCCGCCCCAGATTGGAAGCTTTAGCTCCTCTTTTAGATAAATATCATCAGCGTTGCTATTTACGCGATTTGGGCTTACCAGTTCCTCAATTTTTCGCCCTTGATGAGGTGGAAAATATCAAATCAAAAATCGAATATCTAGGTTTTCCAGTAGTTCTCAAATCTAGACGCCACGGTTATGATGGTCAAGGTACTTTCATAATTCAGGATTTTGCTACTTTGGAGCAAAAGCTAAGTGATGAAAGCACAACAAAGACTTTAAATCAATCACTTTTCTTGTTAGAAGAATTTGTACCTTTTGAACGGGAACTAGCAATAATTGCAGCTCGTTCTGTAGAGGGGGAAATTGTCACTTATCCAGTAGTAGAAACCCAACAAGAACAACAAGTGTGTCGGCGGGTGATTGCGCCAGCCGAGATTACTCCCAATCAAGTAGCAGAAATAGAAGCGATCGCACATACTCTATTAAATAGCCTAGAAGTAGTGGGAATTTTTGGAATTGAGCTATTTATCCGTGCTGATGGCAAAATCCTGGTAAATGAAATTGCCCCCCGTACTCACAATTCTGGGCATTTTTCTCTTGACGCCTGCGAAACTTCTCAGTTTGAGCAGCATCTCAGAGCCGTTTGTGGTTTACCTTTGGGAAATCCAGCTTTGCAGTCCGCTGGCGCTGTGATGGTCAACCTACTAGGATATGAAAATTCTCACAGCGACTACCAAAGCCAACGCCAACAAATAGCAGAAATTCCCCAGACGCACATTCACTGGTATGGGAAGACAGAATCACGTCCTGGGCGAAAGTTAGGACATGTCACTGTTTTGCTGGATAATCAAAATCAAGAATCGGCGACTGCATACGCCAACGATATCGCCCATACTATAGAATCTATCTGGTATCCCAGGTAAATGAATCAGAAAGTTTCGATGTTGAACACACAACATCTTTTTGAAAGCTATAATGAATGAGTTGCACTACGACGTTGGTGACTGCCATCAAGTTTTTTGATCTATGCCTTTAATGACAAGGGAGTCAACTGTTCTCGTGGCAGTATACCGGGCATGTACCCGGAAACTTTAAACGAGGAATTTAGGTTCCCACCTGGATAAACCCAGGTCATAAACTTAGGTAAAACGGCGTCGCGGTGAACTTAAAATTATTAGCTCCCAAAGTCAATTAGAACTTGGGAGCTTTAATTATTTCAATCAATTTCAAAAGGACTTCCAAATAAAAAAACATCCCAAATTTTCTTGTGGGGTGGGCAACATGACATTGGTGTCAACTTAACGTAAAAGCAAGTCTATAACTAGCTTTTAGATTGCCTCATTCCCAGTCTCCGACTGGGAATGCTTTTCTTTGAGGCTCCGCCTCTCTTTCCTGGTGGCAGAGCCACCAGGAGCAGCATTTCCAGCCGGAGGCTGGAAACGAGATTTTAAAGGAGTTTCAGCTTAAGTTGACACCAATGAGCATTGCTGTGCGCTTACGATAGATGTGGTTCAAATACATGAAAACTGCTGTAAAAGGTTACAGGGAAAGGGCAACAGAAAAATCCCCATAATTCAAATTAGGGAATTTGTATGAGGATGTATTTTTTTCTTCCACAAAGAGTCACCTTAAAAAATATTTTTATTCCTTTCATTAATAAATTTAGGGCGCTGTTAGCCTATTATTCGGGGCTAATTTTTTCTGTTCCCTTTCCCTATTCCCTATTCCCTGTTCGTGCCGCGTTGGCGCAGCCTCTCGTAGAGAAGGAGCTTAGTAAATGTTGCCATATTTTTGGGAACCCTAGATACTGAGGTATTTAAAATTAAGCCCTATGGTCAGCATTCCCGGATATCACGTTAGCAAAGAACTCTATAACGGTTCTCGAACCTTGGTTTATCGCGCTAATCGAGAAACTGACCAAAAATCTGTGGTGATTAAGCTGATGAAAACTGCTTATCCCAGCTTCAGCGAATTGGTACACTTTCGCAACCAGTTCACCATCGCCAAAAATTTGAATCTACCTGGAATCATCCAAACCTACAGCCTGGAACCCTATCAGAATGGCTATGTGTTAGTGATGGAAGACTTCGGGGGAATTTCCTTGAAGGAATGGGGAGTGGGGGGAAAAGTAGAATCTCTGATGGAGTTTTTACAAATTGCGATCGCTCTATCTGATGCCTTAGATATTCTAATTCGTAATCGGATCATTCACAAAGATATTAAACCCGCCAATATTTTAATTAATCCCGAAACTAAAGAAGTTAAGTTAATTGACTTTAGTATTGCATCTCTGCTGCCACGAGAAACTCAGATATTGATGAATCCTAATGTGTTAGAAGGAACACTAGGCTATTTGTCTCCAGAGCAAACTGGAAGAATGAATCGAGGAATTGACTACCGTACTGATTTTTATTCTTTGGGTGTAACTTTTTACGAATTGCTATCGAGGGAATTACCATTTAAATCACAAGATCCGATGGAATTGGTACATTGTCATATTGCCAAACTTCCGCCACTTTTAGGGGAGAGGGAAGAGATTCCGCAAGTGTTGTCAGACATTGTGATGAAATTGATGGCAAAAAATGCCGAAGACCGCTATCAGAGCGCATTCGGGCTGAAATATGATTTAGAAAATTGTTTAGTTCAACTGAAAGAGACGGGTAAGATTGCAAGTTTCCCAATTGCTCAATGGGATGTGTGCGATCGCTTTATTATCCCAGAAAAACTCTATGGTCGCGAGCATGAAGTTGATATTCTGCTCAAAGCCTTTGACCGCGTTACCAACAATCAGACAGAATTAATGTTGGTGGCTGGTTTTTCTGGTATTGGTAAAACGGCAATTGTTAACGAGGTTCACAAACCTATTGTCCGGCAACGGGGCTACTTTATCAAAGGCAAATTTGACCAATTTAATCGAAATATTCCCTTCTCCGCTTTTGTGCAGGCGTTTCGAGACTTAATGGGGCAATTACTGAGTGAAAGTGATGTCCAATTGTCAACTTGGAAAAATAAAATTTTACAAGTACTGGGCGATCAAGGGCAAGTTATTCTTGAGGTAATTCCCGAACTAGAACAAATTATTGGTCAACAACCATCTGCAACAGAACTTTTACCAAGTGCAGCCCAGAATCGCTTCAATTTACTCTTCCAAAAGTTCATTCAGGTATTCACGACAAAAGAACATCCATTAGTAATTTTCCTCGATGATTTGCAATGGGCCGATTCTGCATCGCTCAAATTGATGCAGTTATTGATGAGCGAGTCAGGAAGTGGATCTTTACTTTTAATTGGGGCTTATCGAGATAATGAAGTATCTACCACGCATCAGTTAATGTTGACTTTAGCGGAGATTCGCAAAGCTAATGCCACAATTCACAGCATTACTTTAGCTCTGTTAAGTAATGCTAGTTTAAATCAATTGGTGGTTGATACCTTGAGTTGTTCAGATAAAACTGCCCAACCTTTGACGGAACTCATCTATCAAAAAACTCAAGGAAATCCATTTTTTGCAACACATTTTCTCAAAATATTATATGAAGATGGGCTGATTAATTTTAATTCCGATCGAGGGTACTGGCAATGTGATATTGTTGCTGTGAAAGCACTTGCGCTTACCGATGATGTTGTAGAATTCTTAGCGCTACAATTGCAAAAGTTGCCAGCAGCAACGCAAAATGTGTTGAAATTAGCTGCATGCATTGGCAACCAGTTTGATTTGCTAACCTTAGCAATTGTTTCTGAAGAATCGGAAACCGAAACGGCAGCATATTTATGGAAAGCTTTACAAGAAGGGTTAGTTTTACCTACTACTGAAGTTTATAAATTCTTTCAATACAGTGGGCATGATTCTGACTCAAATTCATTAAATTGCAATGTCCAAGTACCCATCTACAAATTTTTGCATGACCGGGTGCAACAAGCGGCTTACTCTCTGATTCCAGCTGACCAGAAACAATTTACCCATCTTAAAATTGGTCAATTACTTTTGCAAAATACCTCTGAGTCACAGCAAGAGGAGCGAATTTTTGAGATTGTCAGTCAGTTGAATCGAGGAATATTACTAATCACCCAACCGACTGAACGTCAACAATTAGCTCAGTTAAATCTGAATGCTGGTCGCAAAGCGAAAGAAGCTACCGCTTATGGTGCAGCAATTCATTACTTGTATTCTGGAATGCAGTTGTTGACAATTAATAGTTGGGAAATTGCCTACGAATTGACTCGAAGTTTATACGAAGAAGCTGCCGAAGCTGCTTTTCTCAATAACGAGTTTGACCAGATGGAATCTTTGATCCAGGTCGTCATTGAAAAAACAACTACCTTACTGGATAGGGTGAAAGTTTATGAAGTTCAACTCCAAGCTTATCAGGTGCAGGGTCAACCATTGCAAGCGATCGCAACTGGGTGTGAACTTCTCGCTCAACTTGGGGTGACATTACCTGAATCAGTAACACCTCCAGACATTCAGCAATATGTAGTCAACACGCTCTCCACTTTGGCAGGCAGAAATATTCAGGGTTTAGTCGATTTGCCATTGATGGATGATACCAAAGCTTTGGTTGCTTTGCGGATTATGGCTAGCATCGCTCCCGCCATCCACCAAACTTCTTCCTATTTGTTACCAATTGTTGCCTGCGAACAGGTGAATTTATCTCTTAAATACGGCAATGCACCACTTTCTGCACCAGGATATGCAGATTTTGGAATTGTACTTAATATTTGTAACCAAATCGAGTCAGGCTACGAATTTGGCCAGTTAGCTTTAATACTTGTGGATAGATTTAAAGCAAAATCTGTTCAAAGCATGACTATATTTAAGGTGGGTGCATTGAATCAATTTAATAAACAACATGTTCGCACCTCAATTAGTTTATTACAGGAATCCCATAGTCTTGGATTAGAAACAGGCGATTTTTTCCATGTGCTGGCATCGATGATTTTCAAATTATTCTACGTCTATTTAAGTGGCACAGAAGTTTTGGAAGTCTTGCTAGTAGATATCAAAAACTACGAATCTAATTTTGCCAAAAATCAGCGCTTATTAAATTGGTCTAGTATAGTCTGTCAAAGTATTAACAATTTAACTGCATCTAGCGATAATCCAGAATGCCTCTTTGGTGAATCTTATCAAGAAGAACAACTCTTGTCTTCGCTGATTGAAGAGAACGACGAATTAACACTCCATATATTTTTCTTAAGTAAGTTAATACTCAGTTATCTGTTTGAGAATTTTCCGGCGGCAGTTGAAAATGCAAATCAGGGAGAACAATACCTCAACAGTGCCGCCGGAATGTTATCTGTGCCTGTTTTCTACTATTACGATTCTCTGTCTCGGCTGGCTGTCTATCCAACGGCTGAACCATCTCAACAAGAAAAATTACTCTTAAAGGTTGGCGAAAATCAAGAGAAATTGCAGTTTCGAGCCAAGTTCGCACCAATGAATTTCCAGCACAAATTTGATTTGGTAGAAGCAGAACGGCATCGAGTTTTGGGCGAAAAAATAGCAGCAATAGAATTGTACGATCGCGCCATAACTCTAGCCAAAGAAAACAAATATATCCAAGAAGAAGCCTTGAGCAATGAGCTTGCTGCCAAGTTCTACCTCGAATGGGGTAAAGAAAAAATCGCCCAAGTTTATATGCAGGAAGCTTATTACTGCTATGCTCGTTGGGGCGCTAAAGCCAAAACTGACAACTTAGAAAAACACTATCCTCAACTTCTTGCTCCCATCTTACTAGCGCAACTTAATCACTTTCAACTGAGTTCAACCGTCGATGGATCATCATTCCCACATCAAACCATCCACACAAACCTTTCTAGCAGCAGTATTTCGGAAGCCCTCGATTTTGCCACCATCTTTAAAGTCTCACAAGCCCTCTCCAGTGAAATTCAATTAGAGCAATTGCTCACTACCCTCTTGCAAGTGGTGATGGAAAATGCTGGAGCGAAAAAAGCTGCCCTACTTGTACTCGAACAGGGCAACTTAGTGGTTAAAGCTGTAGCCACCATCAAAGAAGGGGTGACTCTAGTATCTGTACCATTGTCAAGCAGCGAAAACATTCCGATCGCATTGGTAAACTATGTCAAACACAGCTTAAAAACTGTGGTGCTGGATGATGCAACAGCAAAAGACGATTTTATTACTGACCAATATTTCATGCAGCAACAACCCAAAAGTGTGTTGTGTACGCCGATTTTGCGTCATGGCCAATTAATCGGGTTACTATATTTGGAAAATAAGTTGACGATTGGCGCATTTACGAGCGATCGCACAGAAGTTATCCAACTGCTATGCGCTCAAGCTGCGATTTCTCTAGAAAATGCCCGTCTTTATCAAGAATCTCAAAATTATGCCCAAGAGTTAGAGCGATCGCTACAAGAACTTGAGCATACCCAATTACAAATGGTGCAAAATGAAAAAATGGCAACCTTGGGTAATTTGGTTGCTGGGGTGGCACATGAAATTAATAATCCGATTGGATTTCTCAAAGGCAGCGTTAACAATGCCAAAGAATATACTCAAGACTTACTTGCTCATATCCAATGCTACCAACAACATTATCCCAATCCTGCGATCGCAGTCATTGAGCATGGCGAAGAAATTGACTTAGAATTCCTGACTGAGGATTTACCAAAGCTAGTAGGCTCGATGAAGGTAGCTTCAGAACGGATTGAAGACATTAGTACCAGCCTTCGCACCTTCTCCAGAGCCGATACAGCCGAAAAAGTTGCTTGTAATCTCCATGAAGGGATTGAGAGTACCCTGTTGATTTTGAAGTATCGCCTCAAAGCTAACGAAAAACGTCCAGCGATCGAAGTCATCACCGAATACGGTAAATTACCGCCTGTTAAGTGCTTTCTAGGACAGTTAAATCAAGTATTTATGAACATCCTCGCTAACGCCATCGATGTCTTAGATACTTCCTGTGAAGGGCTTTCTTTTGCCAAAGCGCAAGCTAATCATCACCAAATATTGATTCACACCGAAGTATCTAGTGAACAAAACGTGGTAGCAATTCGCATCAAAGATAACGGTCAGGGGATGCCAGAGGAGGTTAGATCGCGGATCTTCGACCACCTATTTACAACAAAAGAGGTTGGCAAAGGAACGGGATTAGGATTAGCGATCGCTCGTCAAATTGTCGAAGAAACCCATAATGGGCGGTTGAGTTGCAATTCTGTGTTTGGCGAAGGAACAGAATTTGTCATTGAGATTCCAGTGTTTTAACCAATTTGTGATTTTCCTCTCAATGCATAACGCGTCTAATTTTTCGGTAGTGCAGAGAACAGCGATCGCATAATTCTCCAAATCTGTATAATTCGATTCTAAATTAGGTATCGTTCAGAGTTAAGATGACACAATTGCCTCAAATTGTGGTTAAAACTACAAAAAATTGTTAAAACAACTAACTAATACCGTATTTCCAGCCTCAGTCTTCCGACTAGAGAGTGGTTTAACTTTTATTCATCAAGAAATTCCCACCACTCCCGTAGTTGTGGCGGATGTTTGGGTGCGTGCTGGAGCCAGCTTAGAGCCAAAACCGTGGTTTGGCATGGCGCACTTTTTAGAACACATGATTTTCAAAGGTACGGCGACGCTACCCCCTGGGATGTTCGATTCCAAAGTTGAAAACCGTGGTGGCGTGAGTAATGCGGCGACAAGCTATGATTATGCTCATTATTCAGTCACTACAGCCGCCCCTTATTTAAAAGATACTCTGCCTTACTTAGGAGAACTACTGCTCAATGCGGCAATTCCAGAAGATGAATTTAGCCGCGAACGCGATGTGGTGCTAGAGGAAATTCGCTCTTGTCAGGACGATTCCGACTGGATAGGATTTCAAGCGCTGATTCAAAGCATCTATCCACATCACCCTTACGGACGTTCGGTGTTGGGTACTGAGCAAGAACTGATGCAGCAATCACCAGAAGCAATGCGCTGTTTTCACCACGCCCACTATCAGCCGGAAAATATGACGGTGGTAATTGCTGGAGGTATAGCCCAACAAGCAGCTTGGGAAATGGTAAATCATTCATTTGCTGATTTTGCTGAACGCTCTAATTGTCCGCAGTTTGAGAAAGTAGCAAAGCCAGTAATAACAGGTATTCACCGTCAAGAATTGTGTTTACCACGCATAGAGCAAGCGCGATTATTGATGGCGTGGCTGGTACCAGGGGTAGAAGATATCCGTACTGGCTATGGTTTAGATTTGTTGTCGGTGTTGTTGGCAGAAGGGCGGACTTCGCGTTTAGTGCGTGATTTGCGAGAAGATTCGCAATTGGTACAGGGAATTTGCAGTAGTTTTTCTCTACAACGAGAATCAAGTTTGTTTACAATAACTGCCTGGTTGGAACCAGAAAATTTAGAAGAAGTTGAGTCCTTAATTTGCGCTCATTTGGATGATTTGCAGACTAAAGGAATTAGTGAACAAGAACTTGCTCGTACACGCAGGTTGCTATGTAACGATTATGCGTTTTCCACCGAAACGCCAAATCAATTGACAGGGCTTTATGGATATTACAATACCATTGCCCAAGCTGAGTTAGCTGTGACATATCCCCAACAGATTCAGTCTTTTGATGCCCAAGAACTGCAAAAATTAGCTAAACAGTATCTCTCCCTAGAGAATTACGCGGTTACTATACTTAAACCGTGTTAAGTATTGGACATGGAGCATTAGTTTTTGACAAATGACAAATGACGAATGACAAAGGACAAATGACAAATGACAACCTTGCTGCAAAAATCGCCTATCCATCGCACCGTATTGAACAATGGGATTGTTGTGCTGGTGGCAGAAAATCCGGCTGCGGACATTATTGCAGCGCGAATCTTTGTGCGTGCTGGTAGTTGTAACGAAAACCGGGAGCAAGCAGGGTTGGCACATTTGCTCTCAGCAGTGATGACAAAGGGATGCGATGGACTTTCTAGCTTGGAAATTGCAGAAAAAGTCGAGTCTGTAGGAGCGAGTTTGAGTGCCGATGCTGGCACTGATTATTTTTTGCTATCTTTCAAGACGGTAACATCCGATTTTGCGGAAATTTTAACATTGGCTGGGCGGATTTTGCGATCGCCGACTTTTCCCGAAACTCAAGTAGAACTAGAACGGCGTTTAGCACTTCAAGATATTCGTTCTCAAAAAGAGCAACCGTTCAATGTCGCCTTTGAACAAATGCGGCAGGTAATGTACCCAAATCATCCCTACTCCATGTCAGTGCTGGGAGATGAATCCACCATGAGCCGCTTAACTCGTGCGGATTTAGTGGAGTATCACCAAACTTATTTCCGCCCAGATAATATAGTAATAAGTATTGCTGGTAGAGTCACACCCACAGATGCAGCAGCGTTGGTGGAAGAAGTCTTTGCTGATTGGCAATCCCCAGCCCAAGCACTACCAATACTAAATTTACCTGAGATTAAGATAGAACCGCAGGTAAGACTAAAGCCAATACAGACACAACAATCAATCGTGATGCTCGGTTATTTAGGAACATCAGTGAGTTCTATTGACTACGCCCCACTGAAATTGCTGTGTACCTACTTGGGAAATGGGCTTTCTAGCCGTTTGTTTGTCGAATTACGCGAAAAACGCGGTTTAGCTTACGAAGTATCCGCCTTTTACTCCACAAGGCTATTTCCAGCGTCCTTTGTAGTTTATATAGGTACAGCACCAGAGAATACCAGTATTGCCCTAGAAGGGCTGCGTACAGAAGTAGATTTATTATCTACCACCGAAGTATCCGAAAACGCACTCCAAGCTGCAAAAAACAAGATCCTGGGGCAGTACGCCTTGGGTAAACAAACGAATGGGCAAATTGCTCAGATATACGGTTGGTATGAAATTTTGGGCTTAGGAATTGATTTTGACACCAAGTTTCAAGAATTGATTGCAGCAGTGAGTGCCCAGGATGCGATCGCCGCAGCTTGTAAATATTTAAAAGAGCCTTACTTATCTTTAGTTGGTCAAGAAGAAGCAATTAATGGTGCGATCGCGTAACTGAGAATGTGCCGCAGCTACGCCCATCAGAGATATTGTAAAATACAGCAGCTGTTTTTTAGACCAAGCGGCTGTACCATTAGCATGAGAATATTCTGGGAGTAAATTCCATGCAACGCAGCCTGACAGCAAGTATTTTGAGTTACTTAAAATTACTATATCCAACTGTAAATCGCTGTAAAATGGAAAAACGGCAAAAGGGTTGGCGGCCAAAGAGGTCTAAATCTTTATCAGCCATTGAAATACTCTTGTTTTCCGCTACGCCTCTGCTCATTGCCTCAACTGCTGTAGTATCAGTAGCAGCGCCACAAAAAATTGCCCAAGTTAATCCTCAAGATAGTATTAACCGTCCTAGCCTGAAAGTTGGTAGCCAAGGCGAACGTGTATCTGAACTTCAGGCAGCTTTGAAACTTTTGGGTTTTTATTCTGGTGCCGTAGATGGTACGTATAGTGAAAATACAGCTAGTGCTGTTTCTCGGTTTAAACAAGCAGCTGGCTTGAATCCAGATGGTATTGTTGATGCCAGCACTTGGCAACGGCTTTTCCCAAAAGAACCGGCAGTAGCATCAACCGTCCCTTCATCCCAGCCAAGATTTAACTCAGCTACAAATTTTCCTGTTCCAACCCAGGCTAGCAACCTCACCAACGTTGCAAATCCCAATCCCCAAAGACAAGCTTTAACACAAGTTGCGACTCGCCCTGAACCCAAACCTACTACCCCAAAGAAAGGTGTAACACAAGTTGCAACCACCCCTGAGCCAAGACCTGCCACCCCAAGAAAAGCTACAACTTCCAGCACAAAGAAAACGCCAAATCGTACTACATCAACCACTCGAACTCAGTCAAATACAACTACGAAACGAACCCCTGGTATTCAATACACCTCAGAAGGATTGCCAATTTTGCGTATAGGATTACGTGGTTCTGAAGTTGTGAAGTTGCAACAACAACTGAAAAAGCTTGGTTTCTTGAAAGGTGATGCCGATGGAGACTTTGGGGTGACAACAGAGACAGCTGTGAAAGCTGCACAAACGCGCTATGGATTAGAATCTGACGGCGTAGTTGGTGGCTCTACCTGGGAGGTTCTTTTGCGGCGTTAACCGACATGAGTTCGATAAACCTCTCCCTGCCTTGAACTTTAGTTCAAGTCTGTCCCTCTGCGAGTCGGAGAGGGACGGTTTTACTACGTAAAACCAGGGAGAGGTCTTTTTTACGGCTAATTATATGGACACTATATGCGTATCCCACTCTTCAAACTTACATATAGGCCAGAGGTGCGGGTAAGACGCTAAATGTACAAAACTGGATAATTTATTTCTTGTATATCCCCAATTACTGAGATTTCTCGGATTAGAGAAACCTTTGTAGGGGTTTTGGGGTTCACAACATTTTTTATGAATTTAATGCGGTACATCCTGCAATACGATAAAGATATACCGATTAGGAGTCTCTCTGTATGACAGCACTGAAAAATTACACTGCTTTTAGACTGATAAAAGATTATGGCAACTTTAGGAGTCAAGCACAAGACACCTAATCGTGTTACAGATCACAGATGGCAATAGTGAAATTAATTAAACTTACTGCTAATTACTCTAAAAAAACTTATGCAACACTTTTTATTAACTTGGCTCGGTACTGCGGTGGCGTTATTGATTACTTCTAGAATTGTTGATGGTTTTATTGTCAATAATTTTGTTGTCGCCCTTGTTGCATCTGTGGTTATTGGTCTTGTTAATGCTTTTGTCAGGCCTATTTTGCGTCTTTTAACGTTTCCAATTACCTTACTCACCTTTGGTTTATTTACATTTGTGATCAACGCTTTAACCCTTTGGCTGGCAAGTGCCCTAACTCCTGGTTATGGTTTTGAAATTAAAGGCTTTTTACCTGCTTTGTTAGGTTCAATTGTGCTAGCAATTGTTTCTAGCGTAATTAACTATTTTTTGAGAGTTGTTGACTAGAAAAATTAGTGAACTTCTGTAATACTAGTAGTATTCAAAGCTTGGGCAACAGCTAGAGTTAACGCTCCTGGTTGCCCTTCTCGCTGGAAAATTTGTTTGGGAACTAAGAACCTTACTCGCAATTCTTCTATGCTTGTCAAGGTAAAAATAGTCAACGATGTGAGTTGAGAAGCTGCAAGAATAGCAGCTGCCTCTGCTACGCTAGGTGTACCTACTTTGTAGTCAGTAATTGTGGTAGGGTTGGGGACACACACACAGCGAAGAATTTCCGCAGAAAAGGTCTTTAGAGGCAAGTTGCGGAGGTGGCAAAGTTCTACTAAGCCAACTTCTGAGGCTTTAGTATCAATGGTAGCAACACCTGCGATCGCGCTTGGAAAAAGTTGATTTTCTCGAAACACTTGCTCAATTGCCCAATCAATCAACTGCCATGATGTTCCCCGTTTACAACCGATTCCTATCCATAAAACCTGTTGCACTTGGCCTATTTCCTTATTCAATTTGTCAGGGTTTGACATGATTGGGTTTACTCCAACAGCCAACCAAATAAATCTCCTACCGTCAGCCTCAACTCACTTGCAAAATCTGGGACAGGGAGTAAAGCTTCTTGTTCATCCAACATAACTGGTTGTTGATTGCGAATATACACAAATATTGTTTGTTCTTCTGGATCGATCAGCCAACCCATTTGTGTTTTATAATTTAAGCAATGTAAAATGTTTTTTGTAACTTTCGTTTGTCTTTGGTCAGGTGATAGAATCTCAATAGTCCAATCAGGAGCAGCTAAAAATAAATTTGCTACCCTCCCATCTTCTTTGCGAGGTATTCTCTCCCAGGTAAATACTGCTACATCCGGGACAATTGATCTACCCCCAAAAGTACACCGCAGTTCTGGATATGCTCGTCCAACTTTTTGGGGTTTCAAGATAGCATTAATAAAAATAATCAGTTCACCTTGAATAGTGCTATGTTCTCCCTGTGCCATTGGTTTTTGAATGATTTGGCCATCGATGTATTCACTAGCGGGCTTTGTTTCTGGTAACATCAGAAACTCTGCCAAAGTTATGTTTTTTGATGGTGTCCGTACCATAAGCGATCGCCTCCAGTCCAGCAATTTTAATAAAAAAACCGCATTCGCGCAGCGTCTCGTTAGAAAAGTACACAAAGAAGCTTTAACTTAACTCTTACTCTGCGTACCTACTCTGCACGAAGGCGTACTACTTCGTGGAAGCAAGCTACGCGTAGCGTCTCGTAGAGAAGCGCCTATGCGCTACTTCAGCGTAACTTTACGTTAAAAAATATTACATCCTCTCCAATACCTGAATTCCCAACAAAGATAATCCCAGTTTCAGAGTTCTAGCAGTCAAATCACATAAAACCAAGCGAGATGTACGCTGCGGTTCCTCCGCCTCTAACACCTGAACTCCCTGATTGCGATCGTAAAACTGATTAAACTTTTTACTCAGTTCAAACAAATACTCACATAAACGATTGGGAAGCAATTCTTGCTCTACACTACTAATAAATTCATCCAGTTGAAGTAAATATTTTGCCAGCGCTAATTCTGTTTCATGCTCTAACAAAACAGCATTATTTCCCAACTCTTTAAAGTTAATATCACCCTTGCGGCTAATCCCTTGAATCCGGGCATAAGCGTACAACATATAGGGAGCAGTGTTACCTTTAAAATCCAGCATTTTGTCGTAGCTGAAAATGTAGTTACTGGTGCGATTTTGGCTTAAGTCTGCATACTTAACTGCGCTGATTCCAACTACTCTAGCAACTTCATTAATGAATTCTTCATTTTCTTGGCGTTCTTCTTCTTGTAATCTAGTTTTTAGGTCAGCATGGGCACGAGAAACAGCTTCATCTAATAAATCCCGCAACCGCACAGTATCCCCAGAACGAGTTTTAAATTTTTTACCATCTTCTCCTAACACCAACCCAAAGGGGACATGCACTAATTCCACATCATCGGGAATCCATCCAGCTTTGCGTGCTACCTGGAAAAATTGGGCAAAATGGTTTCCTTGTCCAGCATCGGTTACATAAATTATCCGCTTTGCTTCATCCTGCTGAATTCGGTAGCGCAGGGATGCTAGATCAGTTGTGGCATAGTTATAGCCGCCATCTGATTTCTGCACAATTAAGGGCAAAGGTTCACCTTCTCTATTTGTAAAACCTTCCAGAAAAACACACTTTGCTCCTTGGTTTTCTACCAGTAACCCAGATTTATCTAAATCTTCCACAACGCCAGATAGTAAAGGGTTATAGAAAGATTCTCCACGTTCAATTAATTTGATATCCAGCAACTCATAAATTATCTGAAATTCCCGCCGTGACTGTTCGCACAGCAGTTTCCAAGCATGGAGTGTATCTTCTGCACCTGCTTGTAATCTGACGACTTCTTGACGTGCAGTCTCTTGAAAAGCTTCATCTGCATCAAACCGCAATTTTGCTTTGCGATAAAAAGAGACTAAATCACCAATATCTAAAGCATTAGCGGTGGTAAGGGCATCTGGGTAAACTTCCTGCAGATAGGCGATTAACATCCCAAACTGCGTACCCCAATCACCTACATGATTTAATCGCAGTACATTGTGTCCTTGAAATTCTAAAATTCGGGCGATCGCATCACCGATAATTGTAGAACGCAAGTGTCCAACGTGCATTTCTTTCGCAATATTCGGACTGGAAAAATCCACAATTTCCCGGTTCGGCGTTTTTGCGGCTGGAACTCCCAGTCTGGGATCGGCTTGAATCGCGTTTAGTTGTGCTTCTAAGTATGCTGTTTTCAGTTTGAGATTGATAAATCCTGGCCCAGCAATTTCCGGCGGTTCACAGATTTCGGATACATCTAGTTTCTCAACAATTGCACCTGCGATCACTCTTGGTTGCAATCCTTTCTTTTTACTCAGGGATAAAGCCACATTCGCCTGATAATCACCAAATTTAGGATTGCTCGCAGGAACCAAAATTGGATCTACTCCAGCGAAGTCAGCGCCAAAAGCCGCAACTATTGCCTGCTCAACCCGATCTTTGAGTTTTTCTTGTGTAGCGTTCATATATAAATTTTATCTGTGAGAGGGGGAATGTCGCTCTAGAAAAGCTTGATTATTTCACTCTAAAGTATTGAGGGATTTTAACAACGCCTGATTGATGTTCGAGGGTTGTCATTTGTCATCAGCTATTTGGAGATGGGGAATAAAGTTTAGGACTCCTATGTGATTTTTGAAAAAATCCGTACATTTGAAGAGTCTCGAAATCAAAGCTAGAATCAATCAAACAGTGACGGCTAATGGGAAAAGCAAACAATTGAGGCATAAAAACGTCAAACCCATGTTTTGGCTTGTAAGCAAATATCTTCTTCAGGGTTTTTTCTAGGCAATTAGGAACAATCTAGTAAGTATACGGGAACTTCTGGTTCTGGGTTATGGTCACTTGATGTCACTCTCTAATTAGCATAGACTTAGCTAACCGCAGCCCTCTGTGTCCAATTTAACTTACCTTAACTTTTCGGCAAACCGCTATATGCATGTAAAAATGCGTCTAGATGCTGTTATCCGTTACCGACTTTTCCTGAATTGTCTTTATATATACAATAATTACACTTTTTTAGTCAGATTAACGCAGACTTCAAACACTTTCAAATCCCTAAAATGGATGTTTGTTCATGGAAAGTTTTCGCAATATTCGACCAAATATTACCATAATTCTTTATATCTATACTAAAAGTTTATGAAAGCGAGATCAAACGACACTTCAAACACTTTTGCAACCAAAAACCTCTATACTAGACTAGACTTTGATCAATTTGAGAGTTTTGTTAATTGCAACACCAAAAACTATCAATTTTTAGATGAAATACTAGCGTATCTTATAGTCTATAGTTTTTAAGGTTTAGTCAAAACTATATCCAGTATCATCAAAAAACTGCAAACTTCATGTGGTGCAAAAATCAAGCGGGGAGTGAAAACATGAATTTACGTAGAGATGCATTGCAAATCCTTAAAGAAACTAGCCGAACTTTTTATATCCCAATTAGTCTTTTACCGCCAGGATTGCAAGAAGCAGTCGCATCAGCATATTTGTGTATGCGTGCCATTGATGAAATTGAAGATCATCCCGAATTAGATAACGCTACTAAAGCCAAGCTATTAAAAACGATTAGTCTGACATTACAGGCAGGAGTTGATGGCTTTGCACTAGATGCTTTCTTTGCAGGATTTAGTGGGTATGAGAATTCATTAGAAGAAGTCACTTTGAGGATTAGAGAATGGTCACTGCTAGCACCAGACACCATTGCACCTCGAATTTGGGATGCCACTGCTGCAATGGCAGACCGAATGGCTTATTGGGCAGAAAGAAACTGGAAAATTCACACTGAATCTGATTTAGATCGTTATACCTTTGGGGTTGCAGGTGCAGTGGGATTGTTACTTTCAGATTTATGGAATTGGTATGATGGAACACAAACAAACCGTACCCAAGCCATTGGGTTTGGTCGAGGTTTACAAGCAGTCAATATCCTGCGTAATCATAATGAAGATTTGAGGCGTGGAGTAGAATTCTTCCCAGATGGTTGGAGTGCAGACAATATGCAGGAGTATGCTCGGCGCAACCTAGCACTGGCAGAAATTTACATTCAAGACCTTCCTACCGGCCCAGCCTTAGATTTTTGCCAAATTCCCTTAACCTTAGCTAACGGCACTCTTGACGCTCTTGCTAATGGTAAAGAGAAACTTAGCCGTAGTGATGTTTTTGCACTTATCGAACAGCTGATTAGTGTAGACGTGAAAGCTAGCTAATAGTCTCTTGAGGACTAATGGAGACGATTGTGAAGACCTACACCGCACCTGTACTCAGGTTGGTGTAGGCTTCTGACATCATTTACTTGCAAAGTCCTGTATATGTAATCATAGGGAAACCTAGTAATCTACCGTAGGGATGATGACAGGTTAAGGGATTTCGTAGTAGTCACTTAAGTGCTTAGGTGAGAGCTACAGCCACCCACTACGAACCGAGCAAAATTCATGACATAGACCACTAAATTAAAGCGAACTTTCTCAATTGCAAATTACGTTAGTGAATTGGGAGAGGATCATTACGAATTGATCTAAAGTAGCATAAATATTATTTATCAGTTCAAGTATAATAAATCATCTCGCTCTAGCGATCGCTATACGTAATCTCAGCTAAACTTTAGCAACTCTTCAAAGGATTTACCGCAAAAATTACCTGGCAGGAGTTGATTAATATCTAAATAATTGAAAGGGAGTATAACACTCCCCGTGATTATTCGTGCAGCGAGTTGAGAGTGCATGAGCTACTGCTTAAGTCCGACCTGTCCCAATCCAGAAAATTTGGTATATAGCCAAAAGTGTCAGTCTTGTGGCTCGCAACTACTGTTGCGCGATCGCTATCAGGTGATCAAACCATTAGGTCAGGGTGGCTTTGGAGCAACCTTCTTAGCCAATGACCAAGGCTTACCAGGAGAACCGAGCTGCGTAATCAAACAATTACGCCCATCAGGAAGCGCCCCACACGTTTTACAGATGGCCAGAGAACTCTTTGAGCGAGAAGCCAAAACTCTAGGTAAGATTGGCAATCATCCCCAAGTACCAAGATTGTTAGACTATTTTGAAGATCATGAGCAATTTTACTTAATTCAAGAATATATCAGTGGCGATACCTTGCAAGAGGAGGTCAAACTTAACGGCATCTTGAGTGAAACTGGAGTCAAGCAATTTTTGAGCGAGATTTTGCCACTGTTGCAATACATCCACGAGCAAAAAGTGATTCACCGTGATATCAAGCCAGCCAACTTAATTCGCCGGACTCAAGATTCCCGAATGGTACTGATAGACTTTGGTGCCGTCAAAAATCAAATCAGCCAAGGTACAACAAGTCCATCAGGACAGACAGCATTAACTGCCTATGCCATTGGTACTCCTGGTTTTGCACCTCCAGAGCAAATGGCCATGCGTCCAGTCTACGCCAGTGATATTTATGCACTGGGGGTGACATGCATTTTTTTACTGACTAGCAAAACTCCTAAAGATTTAGATTACAATCCCAACACTGGCGAGATGATGTGGGAGCAGCTTGTGCAAGTGAGCGATCACTTGAGCAATGTATTGCGAAAAATGTTAGATGTATCTGTACGTAATCGCTATCAGTCAGCAGCAGAAGTTCTCCGAGCATTGGAAATAGAACCATACTTAGATACTTTAGCCAAGGGTTTACTGATTAAATCTGAGAGTGGATCTAGAGATCGAACACATAACCACGTGGAAAATTCTGCTATTTTATGTAACAATCCTTCTGCTACAAGTACTGGAGTTGCACAAGTAGCGGCAGCAATTCGTGCTAGACGAGCCAAGACAGCGGAAGCAGGGGGATTACACCAGGGTTCTGGTGGGATGGCTAAATCAACAACTTTCGCTAGCAATAGCAATGCTTCACAAGTTCAAAATTCAAAAGTTGAGCGGAAGTTAGATACCCAAAGTTTGTTAACAGCCTATCTGAAGGGAAGGCGGGATTTTGCCTTACACAATTTAAGTTTGCTGAATCTACAAGGTGCTGACTTATCCCAAACAAATTTCCATTCTGCTCAATTGCAAAAAACCAATCTCCAAGGGGCTAATCTCCACAATAGTGACTTTGGCAGAGCCAGTCTCACTCGAGCAAATCTTAAGGATGCTAATTTGAGCAAAGCATACTTTAACCATGCTGATTTAGAAGGGGCAGACCTGCGAGGTGCAGACCTCAGCAATGCTTATCTCACTAATGCTAACCTCCGAGGAGCTAATTTGTGTGGTGCTAATCTCACTAGTGCCAAGATTTCTGATGAGCAGTTAGCACTAGCAAAAACAAATTGGATGACCGTGCGCCCCAATGGAAAGCGAGGCTTGTTGTGATTGGAAGGTTTAAACTTGGGAGCCACTTGCTTACTTTAGTAGTAAGAGTTAAGCAAAGTAGGATGATTTTTAGATTGGGTGACTTAATTTTGGATATTAGATTTTAGACTATCTTTACAGATGAATCCTTTTGATTGAAACCGATTATTTAGATTAGTAAAATAGTCTCCCTACTTTTTTAATGATCCATTAAGTAGGTATATCAATCCTATTTGATTTGCTCTCAGTGAAAGGTTCAGATCCCGGCTTCTTGCAGAAGTCGGGATCTTTTTGTTCGTAACTTTTACACAAATTCTTATAGACGTAATTAAATGTAAGAGCGAGCTTTTGTTTATAGTTAGATATTTATCGATCTATATAAGGTTCTCAAGAGCTAGAGCCGCTTCTTACCAGCTTTAATTTAATTAAGTCTTTCTACTTAGTTTAATTTTTATTGAAAATTATAAAAGGCTTGTTTCATAAGGATCGCAAAGCTGATATTTTCTTACTAACTTGGAAAATCAGCCCTAATGATTCAGGGTAAAAACTCAAATTTATTCAGAATTAACCAAATATATCTAATGTTTAGATTGATCGATAGTTATTGCTCTCGCAAATGTTAAGAAAAATCCATCTCTATAGCAGAAATACGTAGATAATTAGCAATTCTTAATGGAATCTTTATGATTTTTATCTGTTACAAATAACAAATGATTATTTACAATAAACAATAAAGCATCATAATAATTTCTTAAGAATATTTCCATGCTTTTTATGGCTAGAAACAACAGGGAATCTGGCACCTAAAAGTTGTAAAATAGAATGCTCTTAAGCCACTCAAGTTTTCAGATGGCAGCGGAAAGCGAAAAATCAATTATCCCTGATTGTAGGCTGAAACAAAATATTCACGACCGAAATCAGGTAATACAGGGTTTACGTATAATGACTGACTTTGCACAAACGGAAATAGAACGGCGATTAACTTTATATCAAGTATTCCTCAAGTTATATGAACACCACAGCAGCCTTTTAGATGAAATTCTTCAGCTAGAAAATCTATCTCAACCGTCGTTGACGAGAGTCAAGGCGTGTTACGTATATGGTGTAGTGGATACTGCTGCTGTTTATTTGATGACTAACTTGTGCGACAATCAGACTCAAAGTTTACGACAGCCACAACGGATCTGGACGATAGGTCGTAATAGCACCAGTGGTATTTGCATTGCTGATAATCATTTGTCTCGTCGCCACGCTGCTATTCAACATATTGATGAGCAAGGCTTTTACTTAATTGATTTCAACAGTACCAATGGCTCATTTGTAAATGGCGATCGCACTGTCGGGCGAATCAAGCTCAAAGATGGCGATCGCATCCGTCTAGGCAATATGACTTTTGATTTTTTTGTAAATTATACCTACCGCGTTTTGCCAACTGTAGCTATAGATTTATTGATGCAGCTTGTGCATCGGAAGGGTAATCATCCAGTAGAAATGCTTACTTATTCCCAGAATAGACAAAAACCTCTAACTGAAAAACCAGATTCTAATTTAGAAACTTTCAGAAATTTTGGACTAGTTGAGAAGCTGGAAAATCGTTATGAAAACTTCAGTTCAGAACAGAAATCAGAAATTCTAGACCGCTTTTTTACCAGACAAATACCGTCTAATCTCAGTTAGCTAAACAATTGGATGTTCTCTGACAGCAATCCTGCTGTCAGAGAAAGAGTTAAGGTGAAAATATAGAAAAAAAATTAAGAATGTGATTAAATATCATAGCAATCATTTTGGAGTAGCATCTTTAGCTCACAATAAAAAGAAAGCGATTCAGGAATTGAGTGAGCAAGTTATCCTCTATCCCGACAACAGGAGGATACTCAAGGTCTACCAGCAGTAGCAACAAGAGTAGTGGCGCACTCCGGTCATCTGGGCATAAAATGCTAAGGCGATATCTAACAACGGAAACTGCCTTTTCTGCGAGAGGCTTCCGCCAAGGTGCAGCATCTCGTAGAGAAGACTGCAACCTGTAACTGTTTCGCGTTTACGTAAAAAAACCCCCAGTGAGCGTTAGCCAACCAGGGGAGTTAGTTATCAGGGTGCATCTACCAATTAAATGTTCTCAGGTTGAACACCATACTCCGGATAAAATTGTACAAAGGTCAGTTATTTTTTTAAATAAAAAACCCCAGTTGGTGTTAACCTACAGGGGAGTTAGTTATCAGGGTGCATCTACCAATAATCTTTTCTAGGGGCAGCTAGTATCTTCCGGAGAAAATGAACTAAATTAGGATTGATGGTGATGTCTAGGATCGGCTACACTTACGAAACGAGAAAGAACCTCAAGTGGGTTTTAGCCAACCGGGTGAGTTAGTTATCAAGGTCAGTTATTTTTTTAAATAAAAAAACCCCAGTTGGTGTTAACCTACAGGGGAGTTAGTTATCAGGGTGCATCTACCAATAATCTTTTCTAGGGGCAGCTAGTATCTTCCGGAGAAAATGAACTAAATTAGGATTGATGGTGATGTCTAGGATCGGCTACACTTACGAAACGAGAAAGAACCTCAAGTGGGTTTTAGCCAACCGGGTGAGTTAGTTATCAAGGTCAGTTATTTTTTTAAATAAAAAAACCCCAGTTGGTGTTAACCTACAGGGGAGTTAGTTATCAGGGTGCATCTACCAATAATCTTTTCTAGGGGCAGCTAGTATCTTCCGGAGAAAATGAACTAAATTAGGATTGATGGTGATGTCTAGGATCGGCTACACTTACGAAACGAGAAAGAACCTCAAGTGGGTTTTAGCCAACCGGGTGAGTTAGTTATCAAGGTCAGTTATTTTTTTAAATAAAAAAACCCCAGTTGGTGTTAACCTACAGGGGAGTTAGTTATCAGGGTGCATCTACCAATAATCTTTTCTAAAGTAAATGGGTCGCTACCGGATAAATTAGCAGAGGTTGAAGTTTTTACTATTTGGCGGTCAGAGAAAAACCTCAGAGGGGTTAGTTATCAGGACAGACCTACCAATTAAATAATCAGTGCGCTACTTGACAAAATGGGTGTGCCAGGTTAACCAATAGCACTCAATCTTCATAAAAAAACCCCTAGTGGGCGTTAGCCAACCAGGGGAGCTAGTTATCAGGGTGCATCTACCACTTAAATGTTCTAGGTTTAACTGCCATACTCCGGATAAATTTATTAGAAAATTGATTGTTATCGTGTGTCAAAAAAAACAAGAGTGAATATTAACTAGATTAGGGGAGTTAAAGATCAAGGGACATCCATCTACTAATCAAGTATTCTAGGATTAAGCACTATTTTCTGGTAGAGAATATCTGCGTCAGAAGTTGCTGTTGTTTGCCAAAATAAAAAAACCCCCAGTGGGTGTTAGCCAACTAGGGGAGTTGAAGATCAAGGTGCATCTACCAATTAAGTGTTCTAGACCCAAGTAATCCGATCCGGATAAAGTTATCAGGGCAGAAAAACCAAAATGGCACTGAATTAGAAACATTCAGGGGTAGGATGCATCTAAGTTATTAGAGGGAGCGAAAAATCGACTTGAAACTTTCGCGTTTCAAACCAGATTTAGGAGGCAAGCAGGAGAAGTTGTGACCCAGGAATTCCATATTTCCGTAACCCCGGTAGGGCAAAATGACTACTTGGTGCGGACGGAACAAGTCGCGCCTGGGGTACCATTGGCAGAAGAGTTGGTGACTTGGCCCATAGCTGATTGGTTGATGGCTGCTGGGCATTTGATGAATGACCCGTTGAAGTCGGTGTTACAAGGAGATCCATTCACTTCTGGCGGGCATGAAAGCGATATCGCCAGGAACTCTGTTAATTTGGTGGCATTGGGTCAACAATTCTATAATGCCTTATTTCAAGGTACTCTCAGAGATAGTTGGATTACTGCCCAAGGTATTGCCCAGAACCACCAACAAGTATTACGCTTGCGCTTGGGGCTAAAAGACACTAGGTTAGCTCGTTTGCCTTGGGAAGTGATGCACGCAGCCGATCGCCCTCTGGCTACTGGGCCTTATGTGGCTTTTTCTCGGTTCCAAAGTGGAATTTCGGGGGCTTCTCCTTTGCGATCCCTGCGGGGGGCTACGCCTACGCAAAATATGCCCACACCACTAGAACAAGGTGGTGTCAAAGTATTGATGGTAATTGCTTCTCCCTCAGATCAAGTCCGTCTTGATTTACAGAAGCAGGAAGCAATTAAATTGCAGGCGGAACTTCAGCGCCAAACATCACGACTTGCTGAAGGTAGGAATCGTTTGCCAGAAATTGAACTTACTGTATTAGACCAACCAGGACGGGAAGAACTGACACAAGCCCTAGAACAAGGCAGATACCATGTTCTACACTACTCTGGTCATAGTAACTTAGGTTCCAATGGTGGAGAAATTTATCTTGTTAGTCGCAGAACTGGCTTAACGGAAATCTTGACTGGGGACGATTTGGCAGGTTTGCTCGTCAACAATAACATTCAAATGGCAGTGTTTAATTCCTGCTTGGGGGCATACACCCCTGCGTCCAATCCTTCTGGAGATACTGGCGAACGTAACCTAGCAGAAAGTCTGGTGAAGCGGGGAATTAGAAGCGTTTTGGCGATGTCAGAACGAATTCCTGATGAAGTGGCGTTGACACTTACGCAATTGTTTTACCGCAACTTGAGTCAGGGATATCCAGTCGATTTGTGCGTCAGTCGGGTGCGCCAAGGATTAATTTCTGCTTATGGTTCTCACCAGATGTACTGGGCATTACCGATTTTATATCTCCAGCCAGAATTTGACGGTTTTCTGAGTCAGGAAACTGAGTTATCCGCAAGTAGTGAGTCGCTGAATCAGTATAGTTCGCCTTTAGGGGCAACTTCGACGATGTACTCTGCTATGGCTGATGATAGCGAAATCCCTTTAGGAATGGAAGACATGATTCCTTCTGGTTTGACGCGTGACTCTTCTGGGTTGGACTGGCTGGGTGAAGATACTTGGGGCGATTTGGTTGATGAAATTGAGTATGATGACCCAAGTTATGAAGAAGATTCTGCGATCGTTTCGGATTTGTTTCGTCAGCTAGATAACCAAAAAGCTGTAATTGAACCGGATCAACAATTTCGTGAAAATAGTCTTCACCAAAACCAGATTTCAGAGGAAATGACTTCTTTGCAAGAGGAAGCAGATTTGTGGGGAGAAGTTCCACCACCGCCACCTGTAACTCCTGGGAACCTAGAAGGAAATTGGCAAAATTCTAATTTTTTGCCGCAACAACTTTCACCAAGAAATCGTACCCGTCGCCGCAGGCTGTGGCCGATTGTGGGTATTGTGGGAATCAGTGCGTTAGCGGCTGCGATCGGTTTCAATTGGTGGTGGCAAAATCGAAACCAAGTAACCCTGCCTAATATACTAGTAATTCCCACCCAGTCTTTACCTGATTCTCGACCGATTCAAAAGCAGCCGAACATTGATTTAGAAATAGAAGCAACTGGGATTGTCACGGCTACTGCTACGGAAAAATTGAGCCAGGGTGACTTGCAAGGTGGGTTATTGGCTGTAGAAGAACTACTCAATCGGGGCGCATTGGCTGCGGCTGAAACTGCCCTGAAATTAATTCCCAGTAAACAAGCTGAAGACCCATCTGTGAATTTTTACAAGGGACGATTGGCGTGGCAGTCTATCCAAACCGGAGACAATAATTATAGTATTGATGATGCTCGTCGTTACTGGGAAACTGCTGCCAAAGCTAAACCCGAATCGCTTTTGTATAATAACGCTTTGGGATTTGCCTACTACACAGAAGGCAATCTAAATCGAGCTAATGATTCTTGGTTTAAGGCTTTGAATTTAGCTCTCAAAGAACAGAATATAAACTCAAGATCCACAAAGACAGTAGTGCCTCAAGATGCTTTAACTTCTTATGCTGGGTTAGCTCTGGGATTGTATAAATCTGCACTTAGTCAATCTAGTGGTAAGCAGACACAGTATCTCAATGAAGCGATGAAGTTGCGGCAAATGGTTCTCAAGTCCGATCGAGAAAATTTCCAGGTAGATAAATTAGCTAAAAATTGGTTGTGGACGGAGAAGGCGATTGAAGATTGGCGATCGCTCCTTCAAGAAAAAGGTGAAGGAAATTGACATAATCCTCAGAATGTGCATTGCTAAATTCGGGGATTCTGGGCTAGTTCTAACATCCTCTTAAACCCTCTTAAATTTTTCTCGGCGATACCAGCGGCGAATTCGCTCAGGTGAAACGCCGAGTAAATAAGCAGTAATTACTATTTGATTAAGTAGTGTCGTTTTGAATACTCCCTTTTGTAACCATCTACGGGCTGAGGTGACAACTGGTGTAGGGATAATTACAATGTGTCCGATGCGTTTTAAACGACGCATGAGTTCAAAGTCTTCCATGATAGGCAATTCGGGAAAGCCGCCTATTTGCTGAAATACTTCCTTGGTTAAAAAAATTGCTTGGTCGCCATAAGGCATTTGGTAAAAATGCGATCGCACATTTACCCCCCACTCTACCCATCGTAAACTCAAAAGTGACGCATCAATCCGCAATTTAAATGCACCAGCCACACTCCCCGGCTGCTGTAGTGCTGTGCGAATCATGTCATCAAACCCAGTTGGTAAACGGGTATCTGCATGAAGAAATAACAGAATATCACCGCTAGCCGCTACAGCACCCGCGTTCATTTGCACAGCACGACTGGGAGATGATGAAATAACTTTGACATTTAAAGACTGAGCGATCGCTACAGTATCATCACTAGAGCCACCATCGACTACAATGACTTCTATATTTATACTGCCTTGAGTAGTAGCAATAGCTTTTTGAATATTCCCTGCTTCATTAATAGCCGGAATAATAATCGAAATTTTGGCTGCGTCAATACTCTCACTCATGATTGCTGAGTTTTCTTTTCCGGTTGGTCAGGAAATGAACACTCTACCGTTATCTTAAGATTGCTTTCAGCCGTACCTTTAGTCACGTAAGGTATACCTGTTTCACCGCCAACTTTGATGCCAAATTCTAGAGTGACTTTATCAATATTAGCAACAGGGATTTTCTTAAAAGCATTAAGTGAATAAACAGTGTAAGCCCGAATTGTACCTTCAATTGCTTGGAAATTTTGCACTATCTGTTTTTGTGCAGCATCAGCATCCCATCCCTTATCAATTAGCGCTTCTTCTTCTCCCTCTGAAGAAACTTCGGTAATCACTGGCGGAGCATCTACATTATTTGTGGCCTCAATGTAAATAATAGTGCCATCTTCTAACTGAATAGGTGTGAGTTGAGTCATGGGATAAATCTCGCCTAAAAGAATTGCGTGTAGTCAATTTAACGCGAAATGGGCGGTTAGAAACCGCGTCTACACAAACAAAACCCACCTCCGTGGGTTTCAATCAGTCATTAAGGCCCTTGCTTTTTGTTAGTCCGCGGAGGCGGACTTTGCCTGTGTAGCCGCGAATTCTATTCGCAAAGGCTCAAGTATGCACAGCTAGCTGTGCCAACCTACAAATTTTTACGGAAAATGCGGTAAATTTCTTGTAGAAGCTGGAAATAATTCGGCACAACTATCATAGGGCTTTGCAGGATGAGTCGAGACGCTTTGGTGGTGGGAATTAATACGTATGACCGCTTAAAGAGTCTTAATGCGCCAGCTGCCGATGGTGAAGCGATCGCTCAAATCTTACAACAATATGGTGAATTTCGGGTAACGCGGCTGCCAGCAGTCAAAGACAAGGAAAATCAGACGATTCGCATTGGTAAGCAAACTAAAGTTAGTTTAACTCAGTTAGAAAGAGCGATCGTCCAATTGTTTAAACCAGATGGAAAGCCACCAGACACAGCACTGCTGTATTTTTCTGGTCATGGATTGCGGAAAAATCTCGGAATTCAAGAAGGTTTTTTAGCGACAAGTGAAGTCAACCCCGATGCGGGTAATTGGGGATTATCTTTGCAATGGCTGCGGCGACTGCTGCAAGAAAGTGAAGTAAGACAACAAATTGTAATTTTGGATTGCTGCTATAGCGGAGAAGTGCTAAATTTTGCAGAAGCAGATCCAGGCGATCGCGGTAAAGGTAGAGACAGGTGTTTTATTGCAGCTTCTCGTGATTTTGAAGTTGCTTTTGAAGAGATTAACAGCCAACACAGCGTTCTCACCGCCGCACTACTCAAAGGTTTGGAACCAAAACAAAACCGTTGGGTGAGTAACTACACTTTAGTAGACTTGCTTAATCAAGAACATCACCCCTTCCCCCAGCGTCCCATTTTTGCTAACTCTGGTGAAGCAATTAATCTCACCCGCAAATGGAATTCCTCTGTTGTTAACTCTACGGTACAAATATCAGCTATTTGTCCTTACAAAGGGTTGTCTTATTTTGATTGCACAGAAGCAGATGCTAAATTATTTTATGGCAGAACTGCGTTAACTGATGAATTATTAGAAAAAGTGCGATCGGGTAATTTCCTCGCTGTGTTGGGAGCATCAGGAAGTGGTAAATCTAGTGTTGTCAGAGCAGGTTTACTTTATCAATTAAAGTTAGGACGTAGGTTATCAGGTAGCGATACTTGGCAGTTGAAAATATTTCGACCAGGGATTAATCCCTTACAAAATTTAGCACTGGCATTTGTAGAATCAGAATTATCAGATATTGAACGCGCATCACAATTAGCAAAAGCAGAAGAATTAATAGTTAGAGGTGCAGTTGGTTTAGGACAGTTGATTACAGCCGCAAAAACTCAGCGCGTCGTGTTAGTGATAGACCAATTTGAAGAAACTTTTACTCAATGTCAAGACATTACAAAACGACAGCAGTTTTTTGAATGTGTGCTAGGTGCTTTGCAACGGGATGACAATAAACTCTGTCTAATAATCACAATGCGGGCTGACTTCTTTGGCAAATGTCTGGAACAAGAGTATGGCGGACTAGCTAAGAAAATTCAAGAGCATTTAGTAACAGTAACACCGATGAATCGGGAGGAGTTAGAAACAGCAATTATCAAACCTGCCCAACAGGTGAACTTAGCAGTAGAACCGGAATTAGTTTCTGAAATGATTGCAGATGTAGAAAATTCACCGGGGAGTTTACCATTGTTGCAGTACACGCTGACAGAACTATGGCAGCAAAGAACTGAAGAACGGTTAACCCTGACAACGTATAGCAAACTAGGTGGAGTCAGGGGAACCCTGCAAACACGCGCTACACAAGTTTATGAGTCATTATCACTAGAAGAACAGCAAGCAACAAAGCGGATTTTTTTAGAATTGACGCAGTTGGGAGAAGGAACAGAAGATACCCGCAGACAAGTTTTGCAACGAGATTTAGTTACTTCACAGCATCCAGAAGTTGTAATTCATAGAATAATTCAACGGTTAGCTGATGAAAAGCTAGTTGTCACCAGTACCTTATCTAATCAAATTGCTGTGGTAGATGTGGCACATGAAGCACTGATTCGCCATTGGTTACTGTTACGCAAATGGATTGAGGAAAGTCGGGACATACTGCGACAAAAGCGGAAAATTGAAGCAGCTGCTATTGAATGGCGAGATAGGGAAAAAGCGAAAGATTATCTCCTTCAGAGGAAGCGGTTGAGAGAGGTAGAAGATTTTCAGAAGCAACAAACTGAAAACTTAAGATTAGCTGACTTAGCTATTGAGTTTATTCAAGCAAGTGTCAGACAAAGACGGAATAATCGCTTTCGGTCAATTGCTTTTTTCTTAATTATCCCCTTGGGTTTATCAGTATATGCGGGCATAGTTATTGAGAAACAGATTAGGATAAAGCAACTTTGGCAAACTGTTGATGCTGATAGAGAAAAGAAGGATAGTAACGCAAGAATTCAAGCACTTGAAAAATTACTCAAAGCTGGTGAGAGTTTAGATGACAAAGATTTCAACGGTGCCAACCTCAGCCGTGCCGACTTCAGCCATGCTCACCTCAGCGGTGCCAACCTCAGCGGTGCCAACCTCAGCGGTGCCTACCTCGCCGATGCCAACCTCAGCGGTGCCGACCTCATCAATGCCAACCTCATCAATGCCAACCTCAGCCGTGCCAACCTCAGCGGTGTCGACCTCAGCAATGCCAACCTCAGCCGTGCCAACCTCAGCAATGCCGACCTCAGCGGTGCCTACTCCCGCTATTTCTATTTCAGCAATGCCGACCCCAGAGATACCAACCTCAGCAATGCCGACCCCAGAGTTGCCAATCTCAGTGGTGCCAACCTTAGAGGTGCCAACCTTAGAGGTACGAACTTCAGAGGTGTCGACCTCAGGTATGCCAAAAACCTGACTCCTGAGCAAGTTAAATATGCTAAAAATTGGGATGAGGCAACATACACCGAGGATTTTCGTGCCAAGCTTGGTTTACCACCAGAACCAGCTAAGTGAATACTTTGGGTTGGGTTTTTACTTCTATCCAATCCTGCAATGCAACTTTTTGCAAACTTTTTCTACATACACTATTATTCGACTAAAAGTAGTTGTTTTGCGGTCTTCTTTGCGTCTATGGGCAAAACAAAAAGATTTATTTGTCAGAGAGAGTAAGGATCGAAGATTGCTTTGCTGGCAATGAGTTTTTATAATTAAGCGATCGCACCAAACAAAGACGAACCCTGCATCTAGTCTAAAAAAATGGTGTTCAAGAGCGATCGCTCATTTCGGAGATTGCTTTGCTGGCAATGAGTTTTTATAATTAAGCGATCGCAGAACCCTGAAGCCACTAACGTCAACCCTGAAGTCACTTCCACGAACTCTGCATCTAATCTGAGAAAATGGCATCAAAGAGCGATCGCTTGACTCGGAAATTCATTGCCAGGATGTCTTGATACAATTGGTCTGTGCTACTAATAGTGATTTTGCCATCTACCTAAAGTTTCTTGATGACTGCTAAGGTTCCCTTAACATTTAATCCCAGTCGAGTTGCTTCTTTTCTAGCTGCGAAGTCATCTAAAATTATGTAATCTGTTTGTAATTCAGCGCCTAAAGCAATAGCCTCCGATTCTCCTCTCCCTAGTCGCATATTTAGACGATTGGCTAAGGAAAGTAATTTAATTTCTTTGACTAATATTTTTTCAGCATCAATTAAAGCTTTTACCTGCTGACTAGCTACATCAGATTTAGCACTGATTTCTTCTGCAACAAAATTTGGTAAATAAAACTCATCGGCAGAATCTAGAAAAATATCGAGAAATTCCAGACGCGATAAAAAGATTAATGGAGAAGAGTTAAAAACAACTTTCACACACCCTACCAATCCTTCTCTATAGCAATATCTTGTACAGTCAAGTAGGAAAATTCCAGTCCCATCAAATCTAAGAGTTGAAGAAATACATCAGGCTCTAATTCCATGATTTCTGCGGCTTTTTTCAAGCTAATAACTCTCGAAAATAACGCCCCTATCACAAACAAAAATGTTTCTTTTTGCTCAATATTATTAAATAATGTAATTTCTGAGGCAACACTTCTTAATTCTTCCTTACTAGTCATAGGTATTTCCAGCTACCGACTGAATATCCTTAGATATTATCCCAAACTTCTGCAAGCGATGTCTACTGACAAGCGAAATGGGCAGTTAAAAACTGTACGTCAGTTGATTCCGATAAAGATTTTTGTACTAAGCTGGGTTTATGCCGCCTCAATATGTTTAATCTGAAAAAATGGCATCAAAGAGCGATGCCTGCGGTGGTTACTGAGCTTTGTCGAAGTGCGGGCTACGCCAACGCAACGCTCAGAGATTGCTTTGCTGGCAACGAGTTTTTATAATTAGCGATCGCAGCAAACAAAAACCAACCCTGTAGTCATTCCCGTCAACCCTGTAGTCACTCCCGTCAACCCTGTAGTCACTCCCGTCAACCCTGTAGTCACTCCCGCCAACCCTGAAGTCACTTCCGTCAACCCTGGAGTCACTCCCGTCAACCCTAGAGCCACTCCCGTCAACTCTGGAACCACTCCCGTGAACCCTGGAACCACTCCCGTGAACCCTGGAGCCACTCCCGTGAACCCTGGAGCCACTCCCGTGAACCCTGGAGTTAATATTTGCAGATAATTAACTGCGGTTATCTATCTGAGCGCGTTGCAAACTCCCAGAGAAATCAACATAGACGCTTTTCCATTCTGTGAAAACATCCAAAGCAGTAGTTCCAGCTTCGCGGTGTCCGTTACCAGTTTGTTTCACACCACCAAATGGCAAGTGTACCTCTGCGCCAATAGTCGGGCCGTTAATATAGGTGATACCCGCTTCGATGTCGCGCATGGCAGTAAAAGCCCGATTGATATCGCGGGTGTAAACTGAAGAAGAAAGACCATAATTGCTATCGTTGAGAATTGCGATCGCATCCTCAAATGAGCTAACCTCAATTAATACCACCACTGGCCCAAATATCTCTTCACGGGCAACTCGCATATCAGGAGTTACATCATCCAAAATAGTTGGTTGAAAGAAGTAACCCTTTTTTAATGAGCCTTCACTAGCAATTTCTCCACCAATTAAAACCTTTGCTCCTTCCTCACGAGCAATATCCAAATACTTGCTCACCTGTTGGAGTTGCTTTGCATTGACTATCGGGCCAATATCTGTATTAGGGTCAGTGCCAGCACCCAAGCGTAACTTAGCGGTACGCTCATAAAGCATAGCAGTAAATTTTTCCTTAATATCACGATGCAAAATCAGGCGACTGGTAGCCGTACAGCGTTGCCCAGTTGTCCCAAATGCTCCCCACACTGCACCATCGAGAGCAAGTTCTAAATCTGCATCTTCCATCACCACTTGAGCATTTTTACCACCCATTTCCAAACAGACGCGCTTGTGAGTGCGTCCGCAAGTAGCGCCGACAAAAGCACCGGTTTCTGAAGAACCAGTAAACGATACTAAATCTACATTGGGATGCTCAACTAAAGCTTTCCCCGCCTCTTCTCCCACACCATGCACCAAGTTAATTACTCCTGGTGGTAAACCTGCTTGTTGAAAAATTTCAATCAATTTAGTTGCACAGGCGGAAGTATCTTCAGCAGGTTTGAGAATAACCGTATTGCCACACACCAAGGCTGGCATAGATTTCCAGCAAGGAATTGCCACAGGGAAATTCCAGGGAGTAATTAAGGCACAAACTCCGATGGGCATCCGCACAGTCATGGCAAATTTATTGGACATTTCCGAGGGTGTGGTTTGCCCAAATAATCGCCGTCCTTCGCCAGCACTGTAAAAGGCGCAGTCAATACCTTCTTGGACATCTCCCCTGGCTTCCGTCAAGGGTTTACCCATTTCTCGACTGATTAATTGGGCAAGTTCTTCTTTATGCTGGAGTAATATTTCCCCAACGCGAAAGATGTATTCTGCTCTAGCTGGGGCTGGAACTTTGCGCCAACTGCGGTAGGCTTTACGGGCGGCGGCTACTGCTGTATCAACATCTTTAACTTGAGAACGGGGAAATGTGGCCACCACTTCGGTTTTGTCGGCAGGATTGCGACTTTCGAGGGTTGCTTCTCCTACAGCACTCAACCATTGACCGTCTATATAATTAAGGCAAGATAGCGGAGTTGTCATTTTGAAAATCTCCGATGATCCACTGAAACTTGTGTATTAAGTTTGCTTGCTTTCTAGGTTATCCTCAAGTTTAGGAAATTGGCGCGATAAGTAAATATCGATATAAAAGTTAAGGCACTAACGCCAACACGCCTACAGGAGAACCAGAACCACCACGTAATCTTAGAGGTGCGATCGCTAGAGTAGTACCTTTCGGTGGCAGTTGATCCAAATTGGTCAGATTCTCCAACACAATGCGCGGTTGTTCTAAAACTAGGCGGTTAATCGCAAAACTGTTATCCTGTCCAGGGTCTACACCATGAGTATCAATTCCTACGCCAGCGATTTGCCGTTCATTCAGTAAGAATCGAGTGGCATCGCTGCCAAAGCCTGGAAAGTGGGGAATTCCTTGAGCATCATGATTGAGGAATGCACTTTTATCTAACCACTTTTTTTGCCAACCAGTATTCAATATAACTACGCAGCCACCAGAAATTTCACCGTATTCTTCTTCCCAAGCCAAAACATCAGCAAGAGTCAGGGCATAATCAGGATTAACCACTGTAGCTTGGCAAATATTTATAACCACCGCAGGTACAACTAAAGACTGGGCTGGATATTGGTCAATTCCCACAGCAGAACTATGAAAACTGTTAGGAGCATTGATATGGGTAGCGCTATGTTCTCCCAAGGAGAAACGCCGCAGGTAATAGCCATCATTATTTAGTTCAGCCACAGTTTCAAACTCTACTGTGGGATCTCCAGACCATTGGGGAATATCTACGTCAATTACATGACTTAGGTGGATAACACGTGTGTAGGTGATACTATTTTGACTTTGGGGTTGTATCATCCCAGCCTTCTATTTTATTTGTACTCAAGGATTTTTTTTAATCAGGTGCGATGCCTGGTTTGGGCTACACCTACGCAAAGATATTACTACAATAAGAACGTTTTTCAATCGATTTGACTGCAATCTTAATTCCCTATACTAAAAGAAATAATTCCCCAATTCCTGTAAATTTTAGGTTATTGAGGGAGTTCAAATGTTGCAGCAAAAAGTGAGTTAATCAAAGGTTAACCTACTGGTTGTTAATTTTGAATTAAACTTAGATTAAAATTAAACATCTACAGAAATTAAATATGCTTTATCCAGAACCCTTGTAGAGACGTAGCACTGCTACGTCTCTAAATTTTTTCACTCATATCTCTATTGTGTGATGTCTACGTTGATGGTTCTTGCTTTAGTGGAATCATCACAACAAACTCAGCACCTTCTCCTGGCGCTGAACTACAATCGATCTTTCCTGCATGTTTTTGAACGATAATTTGGTAGCTAATTGATAATCCCATACCTGTGCCTTTGCCCACAGCTTTTGTTGTGAAGAAGGGGTCAAATAGGCGTTTGCGTACTTCCTCAGTCATGCCTGGGCCATTGTCGGCAATGCTAATGATTAGATAGTCTTCTTGGATGAGGGTACGAATGCGAATTTGTGGAAAAGTCATTTGTCCTTGGGAGGCAGTGCATTGGACGGGTTTCCCGGCTGGTTCGCGCAGCGTCTCCGACAGGAGAAGCAACTGCCGTTCATTTGTCCTTTGTTCAGTGTTATTTACTAATGACAGATCACTAATGACATAGGCGCAACTCTTGGAGACGCTACGCGTAGCTTGCTTCCACGAAGTGGTACGCCTTCCCGCAGGGTATGACTCTTCTAAAACATCGATCGCATTTGTCAACAGATTCATAAACACCTGATTCATCTGTCCAGCGTGACAAACTACTGGTGGGAGGTTGCCGTAGTCTCGGATTACTTGGATTTCGGGATGTCCGGGTTTGGCTTTTAGGCGATTTTGCAACAACAGCAAGGTGCTATCCATACCTTGATGAATATCTACTGCTTTTGTACCGTCTTCATCAAGACGAGAAAAATTGCGTAAAGATAGGACAATCTGCCGAATGCGTTCGGCTCCCATTTTCATAGACTCCAAGATTTTGGGTAAATCTTGCTTGAGAAAGTCTAAATCAATAGTGTCGATTTGTTGGTTAATCTCTGGTGTTGATGGGCAGTAACTCTGTTGATAAAGTTCTACTAAGTGCAGCAAATCCTTAGTATATTCACTGGCGTGGCTAATATTGCCGTAGATGAAATTAACAGGATTATTGATTTCGTGGGCAATACCTGCAACCAATTGTCCTAAACTGGACATTTTTTCAGTTTGAATCAGTTGCGCTTGAGTTTGTTGAAGTTCTAGCAGTGCTGCTTCTAGTTGCTGGGCTTTATCTTGGGCAGTTTGGGCAGTGATGCGGCTTTGGGTATAAAGTTTAGCTTGGTCAATGGCGATCGCTAGTTGAACTGTAACTGCTTGTAGTAACTCTACTTCGTTGTTCAGCCAAGGGCGAAAGCCACTACAATAACCACAGCTAAATACACCAATTTCGCCAGATTGAGTGTGTACAGGCAGCGCCATAAAGGCAGTGAAACCAAAATCTTGCAAAAATTGCTGTGCTATGGAATCGCTCACAGTCTCAGTATCATCAATGCGGATGATTTCTCCGTTCAAGGTTTTGGCTGCGATTAGTTTGATTTCGGCATGAGTTGCTTCTTGTTGGTTAAGCAGACAGGGTAAAAAGGAACTTTTCGCCTCATAGACTCTTTCCCAGTATGGTACATCAGCATCTTGTCGATACCAAAAGAAGACGCAGCGATCGATCTGGAATAAGTTGTGAATCTCCTGCACTGCGGTTTCCACAATGTAATTGAGATCCAAAGAAGCTCGAATCTGATTAGAAAGACGATTGAGGAGTGCTTCTCGCTGGGCGCTTTCTCTGAGTGCAATTTCTGTTTGTTTACGCTTGATGCCAATGGCAATTTCCTGGGCGGCAAATTCCAATGCGATGAAAGTTGATTCTGTCACTGTTTGGCGGGCAAACATGGCGATCACTCCTACAGTTTCATCTTCAACAATTAAGGGATAGCCAGCAAAGGCGACCATACCCTCTTGCTTTGCCCATTCTTTGTTACCGACGCGGGGATCTGTCTGCACAGAGTTAGTTAAGTGAGGTTTGCCTTCTTGGGCAATCAAACCAATTTTGAATTGACCGACTGGCACATATTTATGAGGCCCATTGATGTGGGTGTACATCCCCGAACTGACTTGTAACTCCAATACATTATCTTGTTTGTTCAGCGTCCAGATGCGAGCAAAAGCTGCATCAAGATGTTCAATTAAAGCGTCAGTGCAGCGGCGCATCATATTCTGTAAGCTGTCACTCTGAGTCAATGCCGCATCTACATCAGCACGAAAATTTGCTAACCGCGCTCGTTCTGCTAGAGCTACTTCTGCTTCTTTGCGATCGGTGGTGTCATAGCAAATACCAACGAAGTACAAAACATTGCCATTAGCGTCTTTAATCGCAGATGAGTTACTTGTATGCCATCGCCAATTACCATTTTTGTGTTTGATTCGATATTCAATTGCTTTTTGTTTTTCGCCTGTTGTCAAAATTCTTTGAAAATAATCGGTACAGATATGCACATCGTCAGGATGTATAAAGGGAACAAAGGATTTGCCTTCAACCTCTGCAATTTCATGCCCAAAAATTTCAGTCCAGTTAGGAGAAACGTAGGAAAATATTCCTTCAAGTGTCAGTGCAAAAATAATGTTGTTGGCGTTTTCCACAATGCTGCGGAACTTGGCATCACTTTCGATCAATGCTGCTTGGATATTCTCGCTGGTGTCGCGGACAAGAACGATGATTTGCTGGTCTGGTAATGGTAATAATCTAGCTTCAAATTTATTTTTCCCTTCTGGTAGCGGTAAGGTATATTCAAAACTGACTTCAGATTGAGTTTCAAGTACTTGAGTTATTGCTTGGTAGAAGCGATCGCCTACAACAGTCGGTAAGCATTCTCGCAAACTCTTGCCCTGACAATCTCCTGGTGTAATATACAAACTCTCCATCAATCCTTGCTTGTAATCCAGAATACTTCCATCAGCATCAAGCCGAAAGTACAAATCAGGAAGCACTTGCAAAATCGCTGCAAATTCTGATGTTTTTTGGCGCAACTGTGCTTCAACTGCTTGGCGTTTTGTAGTTTCAGCTTGTAGTTGCTCTAATGCTTTTGATAACTCTCTTACTCGTTTTCTATCTCTAATTCTACGTAATTGACGAGAATATTTTGTCGATGACGAGTAACTTTCTGAAGGTTGGCTGCTCGCTATCGGCACTCCTGTTAGATCGATACAATAACCGATGTAACCAACAAAGCTACCATCTGCTAAAAATCGTGGCGCGGCTGTATCTAAAATCCAGCGATATTCGCCATCAGCACCACGCAGGCGATATTGCCTCTGGAAGGAATTATGTGTCGCAAATGCTCTCAGGTATATATCTTCACATCGCTGTCTATCTTCTGGATGAACACTGCAAGTCCAAATATTGTCTATTTCCTCTTCTCGCGCAGATGTTGTTAGATTTGTTCCAGTAAATTTCAGCCAATTGGAATTGAAGTAACAGTAAAATGCATTGCATCCAGACATCCAAATCATTAGAGGAGTAGTATCTGCTTCCAGACAAAATACTTTTTCATTCTGTTGTCTTTCTTCCTCTTCAACGATGATTTGGTTAACGTAGCTCTGCACCTTTTTAGAAAACACTTTTGCCTGCCTGCTCTGCCTAAATTATTAAGGTAATAGTCTGAAAATATGATTTGTTAATATATGGATATAATCTTTTTCATGCCGATATGCTAACGATCTTAATACTTTATTCATTTTTATATATGCGCGAATTCCGCTTTTATTGTAAATAAATTGTAAAAATGCTGAAGTTATGATTAAGATTAACTTCAGCATTTTTTATGAAGTTTAAGCTATCTATGTATCAGATAACTTGTTTGACTTTATTTCTGATTTAAATCACTGAAAAGTTTATCTTAGGTATGTAATTCCATTGCTCAAAAACCTGATTTAACTTTACAGAGTCTATATAATTTTATGGGAAGTATTTACATCTTTATCAGAAATTTACAATAATCAAGAATTTTATCCAAAATAAATATTGATTTTTCATCAAGAAGAATTCAGTATGAATTACGATCTGGCTGATGGATCTAGCTTCCTTAAAATCAGGGGTATAAAAGAGTTTGAGAACCACATATTTACTAAGCAATCCCTAGTGAACTGGTGGTATAAAACCCAACTTTATTTATTCCTAATCCTGGATGATGGCGAATGTATTCTTTTTTATTGTTCTCAACAAAACCCAATTTTTCAAAATTGTCTTGACTATTCAAAATTCCTTATATAGCAATCCTATCTGAGTTATCAGAAATCTGTGTGATGACGAACTAACAAGGAAGAGAGAACAAAAATAGAATTTACAAATCTCATGAATGATTTAGGATTGCCATAGCAAAATCGCAAATTAAATGAGAGAAATGCTAAATGTGATATCAACACGTTGTAACAATGGCTGATAATCGCATTTTTTATGTTATAAAGCTCACAGAAATTAATGTTAGGCGGAAACTACTTTATGGAACCAGATAAACTTGGCCGTTTTAAGGAGTACGGCGAATTCATCCTCCGAAAGATAGATTCTGTGCCCCAGTACCCTTCTAAACAAGAAGATTGGGTTCCAGCTAGTCTTGATGACTGTCTTCTTCGTTTGCGATCGGCTGCCCAGAAAACTGTAGACCTAGCAACTTCGCCTGTAAAAATTGGGGTGATGGGGGAATTTAGTAGTGGAAAAACCTTACTTTTAGGCAGTCTAATTGGATATGCAGATGCTTTGCCTGTCAGTGAAAACCCCACTACAGGTAATGTTACCGCCATCCATATTATCCCGCAAGACGATTTCGCAACGACGCAACTAAGTAACTTTACGGTAGAGTATCTTTCTCATGAAGGTGTACATGAGTGTCTACGCTTCATGCTAGGGGAAGCGAATAAACGAACCACAGCCGCAGGGCTTCCTCCCATACCAGTATCGAAACTCAACTCTGGGACAGATATTATTGGCTGGTGTGAAGAAGCGTGGAATAGCAGTAACAATTTAGAACTGCGTTATTTACTCCGGGAGTTGGTATTATTCCTGCGGGCTTATCAAGCTTATGGGGAAGTTATGTGTGGTGGGCACTACCAGATTGATGCGGTGACTGCCCGTGAGGGTCTACAGCTGGTCGAGCAGCCAATGGCAATCCAAACTCTGAAATTTGAGGATCTACCGCCAGCGCACATCAGATTACCGAGTCCACCCCAGAGGCTACCAACAAAGTTATTGCAAAATAGCTTCCCACTAATTCGCCGCGTCGATATTGATGTGAAAATCTCACGGGAAATTTGGGATTTTGCAGACGCAGCTAAATTTATTCTCATCGACTTTCCGGGATTGGGGGCTGCTAATTCTGGGGCTAGGGATACCTTTTTGTCATTGCGGGAATTGGCAGAAGTACAGACAATTTTGGTATTACTAAATGGTAAATCTCCTGGGAGCGATCGCGCCAATAAAATCTTCACCATGATGCAGCAGCAGCGACCGGGACAAGACCTGAAAGATTTAATTCTCGTCGGTGTGGGTCGCTTCGATCAACTCCCTGTAGATAGCGAGGGTGGCGAAAGAGAACTTGACCATCTGATTGAAGATAGCCATTTAGAAGAGGAAACGGTTCTCCAAAAACTCAAAGTTCTGCAAACTACCATTGACGGTGCAGCAGCATTTACAACCCAAAAAGACCGCATCGTTTTACTATCGCCACTGTTGGGACTGGCTGAATTAGCAAAACGTTCTAGTAAAGTCAAAGCTGGTTCACCAGAGTTTTTAGCTAACCTAGACTATCCTGATTACCTAGATAGGTCTAAACGGCTACAAGAGAAATGGGAGCTATTAAGTGAACGGCTGATAGAATCTAATACCCGTAGCTATTTAGGCAGACAGCTAGGTTACTTTGGTCAAGATGGCGGACTTAGTAAGCTGCGAGAATTAATTCAAACCCACGTAGCTACTCATGGTCTGAAGCAACTGCATGAAGATACCAAAAGAGCTGCTGATGTGGTGAGTCAACAACAAGATCACTTGAAAGACATCATAGATGAAATTCACGAGCAAGGTATCCCCACAGGCGATAGTCCCGCTTTTATTGAATTGCGCTTTGTGGTCGAAAGCTTGGATAAAATCTACAGAAATTTCCAAAAAGATATCGGGAAAGAACCGCTTAAAGACCGACGAGGTGTTGTTGTCAGTGATGTAGTGAAAGACGAACTCACTTTTAGAATCCTTAATTGGAACCAGTGGACTTTACTCTTCAACAAAGCCAATAATGGAGCGATCGCTCTGGCAGAATCTAAAGGTGCAGCTGGGAAATTATTCGATCGGGGAAACCGCGTAAATACTTCCCTTCCAACCAAGAGTGATGATTTTTATCCAGTATTTGAGAAAACCGTTAAAGAAGTAGAAGATTTTGCCCGCGATCGCATTCAGCAAGCCGTGGTAGATTTGTTGAACCAATTATCAAATCATATCGGCCCAGAACGCGAACAATTGCAGGCATTTTTCCACCCAGAAATGGAACAAGAAATCGAAGAAAAATTTGGTTTTGAAGATGCCGATCTCTTTTATAAATTATTACTAGGATGCGATCCTAACGAATGGAAAGAGGCAATTATCGCTGAAATTAGTAGTAAAGACAAAACTGTTGCACCCGAAATTATCTTTCCCCTAGCACGTCAAGACGATAAACACAACGTTGGTCAAATCTTTGATTGGGCACCAGAGAAAAGCCAAGGCTTACCCAGATCGAGCAATCACCAACTTTTAGTACTGCGACTGCGAGATGAAATTACAGCTAGCGCCAGCCTCCATCTTGTGCAGTATGTTAGCGAAGTTAATCAGCAAATTAATTCCGAACTAGAAGGTATTTTGGATCAAATTATTCCTAGTCTGCAAAACCTTTCCAAAAAAGAAACTTTGCTAAGATATTTGGCGGCTGGGGAATTGCCATCTGAGATCCAAATTCCTACTTGGTTGCAGATTATTTCTGAAATGGCGGCTGTTTCTCCCTCAGACGATTTCGATTTGAGATGACGCGATCGCGTGAAGATATGAGGATATATTTGTGAGACGTGATGCAATTTTTTATACAATTTTCAAGCGTGTCCCAGGATTGTTTTTCGAGTTAGTAGAACAACCACCGCCTGAAGCTGCTAGCTATCACTTTGAATCAGTAGAAGTTAAAGAACCAACATTTCGGATTGATGGGGTATTTTTACCTCCACCAGATGCAGCATCTCAGACGATCTTTTTTGCGGAGGTACAATTCCAAAAGGATGAGTTACTGTACCATCGCTTTTTCTCAGAATCCATGCTGTATATGTATCGTAACCCGTCGCTTTATGATGACTGGTACGGGGTAATTATTTTACAGTCTCGCAGCTTGGAACCAGAAAACACTACTATTCACAGATCGCTACTGAACAGTTCTCAAGTACAACGAATTTATTTAGATGAGTTAGGTAGTCCTGATGAGTACAAAGTAGGTATCAGTTTGATGCAGTTGACTATTGCCTCAGAGACTCAAATGGTTCAGGATGCGAAACGTTTAATTGAGCGGGTGCAACAAGAGCAGATAACTGTCTTGGCTAAGAAGGAGATAATAGATGTAATCACAACAATTGCAGTTTATAAATTCGCAAACTTAAGTCGTGAAGAGGTAGAAGCAATGTTAGGAGTTAAGTTAGAAGAAACTAGGGTTTATCAAGAAGCTAAACAAGAGGGGATAGAACTAGGAGTACAACGAGGACGAGAACAACTAAAACTTGAACTTGTACCTCAGTTCTTAGCTCTTGGTATGTCGATCGAAGACGTTGCCAAATTACTTAATTTAACTATCGAACAAGTCGAACAACTAAGACTTGCAAATGAGCAAGAATCTCCAACATCAACTTAGTAAGTGCTGCAATTTTCATAGCGATGCCTAGTTTGGGCTACGCCTACGTCCTTTCATATAAAGGCGTAGGCGTAGATATCGTGCTAAATAAAAAAGTAAGTGCTAAAGAGAATCAGTGTTACAAAAGCAAAAATTAAAAGTTTTTTCCACAATGATTCTCTAAATTTGTAATTTTATGATAGAACATTAGAGTTTTTAGCAAGCTATAAAATAAACAACAGAAAGTGATACTAGAATGAACCCTTTTCAACTCAACAAATATACCGATCGTGAACCAAGCGAGAAACAACAAAAAAGATTTCCAGGATGGTTTGCTTTAGATTTTGGTACGTCGAATTCGACAGTCACACTTTTCGATCCAATTGAAGTCCCGATCGCAGAAATTTTACCCAAAGAGCAAGAAATGCGGTTGCGCGATCGCTTATCCCAATGGCTTAGTTCTCCTGCCTCCGTAGCTTTACCGGATGTCAGCGCTGATGATTGGGCAAAGTTTATCACAGAAATTAGCAAAAATTTGGAGATAGAACCCAGCCGATTGAGTGAAGTATTTGAAAGTGATAATAAAGAGCGATTTTTAGAAGCAATTCGCCAAATTGAACTTTCTTTAGGAAACAGCGAGAGGTTCCGCCGTGCTGTCAGCAAAAAACTTTACCAAATCTATCATGAAGTGTTTCGCGTCCCTACCCTAGAGTCGCAAAATCTGATCCCAGTTGTGCTGGATATCGATCGCCGCGATACGGAAATTCCCAGCGAGTCGGAAATTTCACACTTAGGGGATTTAAAACTACGGATGGGAAGGGAAGCTAGAGATAACCGAAAAAAAGCGATCGCTCAAGGTACAAGCGGTTCTTTAAAAGAAATTATCAGCAGGTTTCACCATTCACCCAAACGCTATTTTGGCCAAGAGCGATCGTTTTCAGTTATTTTAGATGGCGAAGAAGAAACAATTACCGCTAACCAGTTAATCCAATCTGCTTGGGCGCATTTAATCGAGTTAACTGAAGACTACCGCCAACACGCACGACGCAGATTTTCGGAAGGAGATTTTTTAACAGCAGTTGTCACCTACCCAACAGTCGCTCCTCCAGTTGTTCGTAAAGAAGTTAGAGAACTAGTTGAGCAGTTGGGAATCGATGATGTGCAAACTGCTTATGATGAAGCCGTTTCTGTGGCCATATTCTTTTTATGGCGAGAATTTGGTGGTAATCTCAACATTGGGATTGAGTCATTCAAAACTCGTTGTCGTCAAGTAGGAAACAAATGGTCACAAAATGTCCTTGTCTTGGATATTGGCGGGGGAACTACAGACTTAGCTTTAATTGAACTGACTCTAGAAGATAAAACCCCAGCCTTTGCCGATTATGAAGACCGGGGTTTAGGAGGACGTTACTATAAACTTACTCCCAAACTATTAGGTTCATCTGGTCATTTACAGCTAGGCGGTGAGTTAATTACACTGCGGATTTTCAGATTATTAAAAGTTGCGATCGCAGACTTTTTATTGACATCAGTCACAACAGGTGGTATCGAAAACGAAAAGCTAGAAGATTTAATTAACTCCGAGTTAAACGAGCGCTTCTTAGAACAAGGCAAATTTAAAACTGGCAGTCTTTTAAAATGTCTGGACAGAGAGAATCCTGAAGGCGATATTTCTTACAAAGATGCTCTTGATACTGCCGAAAAAGTATTGCCCACCCGTTGGCAACAAGCACCTCAACGTCTGCAATCTTTTTATATTCTCTGGGATTATGCAGAAGCCGCAAAACTTAAACTTGGGCAAAAGCTACCAACAGAGAATTCTCTATTAACCTTCACACTTTCTGAGCAGCAAATTTCCGAACTGCTCACCCAAAGCGCAGTGAAATTACAAGTTCAAGATCCAAATAATATCTGCATCACCCTAGATAACCAGCAATTTGAACGAGCCGCCGCTTCGGGAATTAAAGAAGCGATCGGAATTGCCAAAGGATTAATGGAAAGTCGCTTGCGTCCCGACGATCTCACCAAAGATTCTTGGAATTCCCAAAAAGTTGATTGGTTAATTTTGTCTGGTAAAACTTGTAATTTAGACATAGTGCAGCGCCAAATCTACCAAGAATTTAGTAAGTCTCCATATTTTGTCTGGAATCCAGAACGGATTACCTTTGTGTTGGAATTTACCAAACTAGCCACCTCCGCTGGCGCTTGTTATGCCGAAAAGTTGCGAAGATTGAGATTCGATCCGGAAGAGTCTAAAAGCTTGTTGCGTAAGGGAGCCAACCAGCTAGAAATTGATGTCAAAAATCTATTTTATTATTTGCCCTGCAACTTCAAACGCAAAACCCAAAGCAACGATTTACTAACTATATTCAAAGCTGGACAAGAACTCTATCAACTCGCGCCTTGGGAAACTGCCGCCAAAGTTCGTACTCATTGGCAAGGCATACAATTAACTAATATTATCTACCGTCAAGATTACGAAGAAGGAGATTTACGACTATGGGGAAGCTTTGACGGCAAAAACCTCATGAATCAACTGGAGATGCAAGAGGCAGAGTTTTTGAAAAAAATCAAAGTCCAGTTTGAGATTGACCAAACCCTCGAATTTAATGTGTTGCTTTGTCAAGGGAATCCCCATTATTTAATTGATATTTCTGGTATTGATTTAGAATCGGTAGTTTCAGAAACTTCAGCGCTATTTGCTGATGGCAAATTAAACTGGAATATTGCTGTAGAAGGCTTCAATAAAAACTTGAATGATGGTGATATTGCCGTCAATGTTATTGAGTCAGCAACTGTCGATCAACCAGATGCCTATCATCTTGTATTTGAAGTCGGAAATGATGGTAGTAAAACGTTTCACAAATTTCACTATCTCCGCGATGGGGTAACGCAACCAGGAATTGGGTTAATTAGTAATCCCTTACCTCCCTTCCCACAAACTGGACAGCACACCTTCTATGTTTATCAAACAGATGCCGAAACCAACAGCAAAAAATGGATAAGAATTGGCGCACTCAGTAAACCAGATGTAACCACAGATTACCCTTGCCAATATCGTGTAACTCTCGACGATCGAGGTATTCTAAGAATGCACGCTGGTGAAGTACCTTACTGGACATCACAAAATCAAGAATGCTTGAAAGAAGAAGGATGTGTTTATCGTGCTGAATTAGAGTTGCAACCTAATGAAGTTGATAAAGAACGCGATCCATTTTGTGGCATACATTAACTCTTGCATTAAACCTCTGCGTTGAAAAAATTAATATTTTTAAACGCAAAGGGACGCGGAGTAAACGCATAGGCGCTTCTCTACGAGACGCTACGCGTAGCTTGCTTCCACGAAGTGGTACGCCTTCCCGTAGGGTAGGGGCGCAGAGGTTTGCCAAGTATATTTGGAGGTGATATTTATGCAGCACTTGCGTCAATTATTAGAGATAGAAAACTCAGAGTTAGCCCGGTTACTGCGGTTTAGTCTATATGGACTGGAGGCTACTCTGAATCAGGCTCGCACAGAATTACCACTAGATCCAGGATCTAAAATATGCGATGAGGTGCTGCAAGAACTTCATAACCTGTTGGAACCTGAACCGCCACAGCAAAATACTGGTTGGGAAGATCCGCCAGATGAGTTAAAACTAAATCACCTTCGAGAAGCTTTTAATTCTGACACAGAACTCAGTTATTATCTGGGTAATTCCCAACTGCAAAGCCAAACAGACTCAGATTTGTGGAATGAAATTCAACGCAAACTGCTGCGATTACCAGAGGATTTAGCTGCATCTTGGCAACAGCGCACCTTAGATTTAGCTCAAGAAGCTGGTGCGATCGCAGATAATTCTAACCTTTATCAACTTCCCTTTATCCGCGATGAAATTATCTATCCCGGACTTAGTGGTACTGTTCAAACTCAGGGATTAAGCTTGTATCAACAAGCACTTTCAAATTCTAAAATTCCTCAAGGTAATGCATCCGATTTAGCAGCGGCATTTCTATTTTTATATATGAATTTTATCGAAATAGACCCAGATTTACATCATGCTTTAAAGAGCGTTTTTAGCTTCGATGTTATTTCTTTACACTCTAAACCAGAACAGCGCGATCAATATATTGAGGCTTTAAGCGATCGCTTCCAACGCACTCAAAAAGCAGAGAAAAGCACCGATCCCCTATCAATTCTTCGTGCCTGGATTGATATGGACGAAGCTATACATTCCCTAGTATTCGTACCACCCGCTGAACGCTATTCTTGGTGGGGAAAGCTACAACACGAATCACGGCGTATCCTGAAGAAAGTCGCTGATGAAGCTATTAATGCAGGTAATGAAGTGCGAATTCGCCAATTATCGGGACTTTATGCAGATATCTGTGCTTTATCCAAGGATGACTTACAACTAGACTGTGGTGGTATTCCTGGCGAAGTCTTAACTTGTCTTCGAGTATATGCGCGAATTAATCAGGAACAATCTCCGGGGCGTGTAATATTTCGCTCATCACGCTAGTTGCTGGCGAGTTTTCTAATTCCTGAGATTATAAGGCAACGCAGAAGATTTTGCGAATCCCCGCCTTGCCTCATAATCTAATGAAGGTAAAAACGTTTAAATTTATAAAATGCCCCAGAAGTGTAGAATCCCTTGGCCAGAAAACACTTCAAGTGCAACGGCAGATAAAAAACCGATCATTGCAAAACGACCGTTCCAATTTTCGCTCTGAGGAGTGAAGCCCCAGCGCAAAGCATTAGGATCTTCTGGAACCGAAGGCGTAGTCTTCTTAACGTCTGCCATAAATAATACTCCGAGCTTTTATGTTGTAACAGTTATCACTGCCTGTAAAGTAATGTAACAGACTTTTACGAAATTGCAACATAAGCTCGATATAAAATTTAGCAATATATATTACGGGTCCATAGTTTTGTGCTGGTAGATTTACGATCGCCTACGAGGGAAAGCTACCCTCCAACAGCCAATTGCTTCAGAAAACTGTAGCTATTCAGGAGGAAATTAACTTTTGCTTGGTCATTTCTATGCTTTAATAACCAATGCGGAACTAAACTGGCAAATAGAAATATTAAGAAAAATTTGAATATATGGCAGAAGTTCTCCATTTTACAGGATTTATCAAAGGAGTAACCTATAAAACTTACTTGGATGATAATTTAATTAGGATTAATTTAGATGTATTTGATATCAATAAAGTAAGGGGTTATGGATTAATCAAGTCACCTACAACTGAAATTGCTTATTCAAAATGGGTATCACCTAAGAGAACCAAAAGTTATCCATTTGCAAGAATTTATAATACATATAATTCCTCAAAAGTTATAACTATTATCCCGGTAATTAAAGATGAAGGCAAAGATGGTGATATAGATAAAATTCAATACTCTACAATTTCTTGGGTGAATTTGCTTAATATCTATATAGTACTTGCTTATTACTATACAGCAAAAAAAAGTACTATAAAAGGGCAAATTAATAAGAATAAGTTGAGCGATCAGAATTTTGCTAATGATTTTGTTAAATTTCAAATCAGTGAGATATTAACATATCGCCAAAGCGCCCTTCATTGGAATAAGAATCTATTTGAAGAAAGATTTACACAAACTTTTGAAAAAGCTCTAGATTCTTATGATTCTATTTTTCATCAAACTGGAGTAATAATTCACTCACGAGAAGGATTAGATAAATATTTACATAAAATCAGAGAAGAGTTTGAGGAATTTAAGAATATTTCTCTTAGGGACTTCCAGAAAATAAACTATTCCATTAGCAATAATGATAATCATTTTAAGGGGGGGATGAAGGGGCTGCCGTCGGCAGCCCCTTCATCCCCTTTTGTAGTAATTTGAATAATGATTGAGTTTTTGAG
>NZ_JABXKK010000073.1 GCF_017115045.1 Nostoc sp. NMS8
CTAAAATTCTATCCCAAAAATAGTACCTAAAAACAGACACCTTGAAAGGGCTGGTCCTAACCTTATATTATCGTGGCGAAATCCTCTTCGTGGGCATTTCAATCTTTTTATACCCTCCCAAAAACTGGAAAGGTAAACACCTTTCACTGTTAGCGCTAACTCCACAACTACTCAAGTGGTGGAAGTCTTTAGCCCAGATACCGAAGCTGAAAAAATAGTATGAGCGTCAGTTTCTGCTGGTTCTTCAAGAACGGCAACAGCTAATTGACCTTTGGGTGCAAAGACAGCAGCAGTCCAGTGCAAATATGACAGTCTTACTGAGTCAATTACACTGCAATTTTCCAGCAGAATTTTAATTTTGAAGCAAAACAAGGGAACTCTAAGTAAGAGTTGATTATTGTTGCGTCTATTATCATTATGGCTTCTCAGAATCAAGGCTTAGATTTGCTGCCACTTTTCAGCCATGTCATCATTGAGTCAAACTTCCAAAGATGGTTATTAAGGATGACTAATGGTACGAGTATTACCAACAAAATTAAATTTGGCTATGCTTTTGCCCTAAATATGGGAATTTTTAGAACCATTATTGGCTTAATTATAGGAGAGTATTAATTGTTGAAGTTCTAGCTATAAATATTACCTATCTACGAAAAATCAAAGTAGTTCTTATAAATCATTTTTAAAGTTTACACTCAACTATTTTTGAATTACATTAACCTCTTATTGAAAATTATGTTTAAGCCCGACAACTACTTACAAAAAGCCAGTATTCAGCCTGTAGAATTACTAAAAATAGAAGCACTAAAAGCAGCAGAATCTCAGCGAATTGTCGCTATCACCGTTGAAAAAATCCGTCAATCTCTTGACTTAGAATATATTTTTCAGACAACTACTCAAGAAATTAGGCAATTGTTTAATTCTGACCGTGTAATTTTATATCGTTTTAATCCAGATTGGAGTGGAGCAGTTGTCTCTGAGTCCTTAGCACAAGGGTGGTTGCCTCTAATTCAGCAACAAGTGCATCAACCAGAATTAGTAGAAAATATCAGTGAATGTAGCTTGAAAAATTTATCTATTCCTCCAATTGTGGATACTTACTTACAAGATACACAGGGAGGAGGTTTTTCTCAAAATGAAACTTATCGTGTTTGTCACGATATTTACAGCGCTGGCTTTAGTAAGTGCTACCTGAAAATTTTAGAGCAATGCCAGGCAAGAGCTTACGTAATTACTGCTATTTATCAAAGTCAACAACTTTGGGGACTGCTAGCAGTTTACCAAAACGATGCACCTCGAAAATGGCAAGCAGATCAAGTATATATACTTAGCCAAATTGCGTCTCAGCTAGGTGTAGCATTACAGCAAGCAGAATTACTCAAACAAACTCAAAGTCAGAAAGAAGAACTCGCCACAGTTCTCAAAGAGTTACAGCAAGCTCAAGCTCAATTAATTCAAAATGAGAAAATGGTCAGTTTGGGACAATTAGTAGCTGGAATTGCACATGAAATTAACAACCCTGTTAGCTTTATTTACGGCAATCTAAAATCGGCTGATGAATACACCCAAAATTTATTTTCACTATTAGATATCTACCAAAGACATTATCCCCAATCAGTCAAGGCAATTGAGGAGTTTACAAATTTCATTGAACTAGATTTTTTAAGGTCAGACTTTCCCAAATTATTCAAATCGATGATGATGGGGGCAGAGCGGATTCGAGATATTGTTCTTTCCCTGCGGACTTTCTCACGCTTAGACGAAGCTGAAATGAAAGCAGTTGATATTAATGAGGGAATTGATAGTACGATAATGATCATTCAAAGCCGCCTCAACCCTACTAACCAGCGCCTGCAAATTGAAGTGATCAAAGAATACGGTAGCCTCCCCTTAGTTGAATGTTATCCTGGGCAGTTAAACCAAGTATTTTTAAATATTTTAGTGAATGCGCTCGATGCTTTAGAAGATTCAGCCCTTAGAGGTCGATGGACAACAAAAAAATTCAATATAATTGATAATCCCCGAATTTATATCCGCACCCAATTAGTAGAACCAGATCAAGTTACTATTAGCATTGCCGACAATGGACTAGGAATACCAGAAGATACTTTAAAGCAAATATTTAATCCCTTTTTCACAACCAAACTTGTTGGACAAGGTACAGGGATGGGATTGGCTATTAGTTACCAAATTATCACACAAAAACATGGCGGTTCTTTAGAATGCATTTCCCAACCAGGAGTTGGTGCTGAGTTTATTATTCGTATTCCCTTGATTCAGCTTGTGTCAAACTCAGTACATTAAAAGGGACAGCATGTTCAAATTTTAATCTTTTTGGCTTTTGTTTTTGGTTCAACACCCAAAAAACAGTTGAGCAACCGTAATGTAGCTGCTGGGGCATAATTACGCCGTGTCGCAATATTAGGAGAAAAGGCACTTCCAGTTTCGTTGAGGGAAGTTGCAACACCGCAGTAGACAGACATCTCTGTAATTTTTTTTTCGCCCAATGATTAGATATATCACTGAACGCTATTGGCTGCTGCAAACCAAGCCCAATACAACACCCTTGACCTCAAGGGAACAATCGCAGGCTGTGGAGGAGTGGTTGCAATAAGGGCAAAGGATTGGCGATCGCTTACGGTAGATGCACTTTCACAAAAATAGTCTACCGAATTATTCACATCAATAGAATATATAAATTTACTATAATCATCTTTGAGTAGCATCATTTTATACCTTAATAAGTACTTATACCTCTGTACAAGTACTGCAAATCTTGCCTACAGCGATCGGATGAAGCACCGCATGAGGGCAATCGCTCCTTAACCTACTCTTATCACTGCCGCTATCTCTTGACAGCATAGGTTAAATTCGTGCGTTGCCCCTGGGACTGTTCAAGGGCAGCGATCGCTACGCAAGAGAAATCAACTTCTCATTTTCGCTTTTGTATAGCAGAGGAGAAAAAGTCCTACTTAGGAGGGATAACGACGTTGTTTCGATTAATTCGCCTCCACTAACTATGTGGAGGCTATAGTGAAAATTACGGACTTGTAAGGAACCTGCACAAGAATTGAGAATTTAGCTTTCACTTTCTCGCTTATTTGCCGACCAATGGTCGGCAAATATGTTTCGATATGCGAGTCGTAAAACGAGTTAAAAAAGGTACTGTGTCTACTCATCCTCTTGACTCTGAGAAAATTCGCTCTCTCTCGGCAAGCTTCAAAGAGATTATCCTGCTAGTCCCTATGTTTTCCAGTCTTCTCGGCATGAGCCATTAGCCCAGGATACTGTCGGTGGAATTGTTGAACGGGCTAATGAGTTAGCTGGTCTAGCTTTTCCTGTTCATGCCCATGTGCTACGGCATGGAAGAGGTTATTATTTAGCTAATCGAGGTACTGACACCCGAACAATTCAAAGTTACCTGGGGCATAACAATATTCAGCACACCGTTCGTTACACCGAACTTGCATCTACAAAGTTTTAAAGCCTTGGGATGATTAATGTTGAGAACCTTTGCTAAATTTCGGCGGAGATGGGCAGAAATTTTTCGCTCTCCTAATTGATTCTAAAAATCCCGAGTCCAGTAATTTAACAAAGTTCTATTACTAGCCCACTTTCACCTTCTTTATAATCACCCTCACAGAAATACAAGCCTCAAATCGAACTATTTAAACCATACCAAGCCTGTGCAACACCATTTGTGGCATACGCTAATGGGATGCCTATTAAAATTTCTCCAAGATGCTCACCAGGATCTTCAATTGTCTTAAGCTCCTCTGTTACTTTGCCCACATCCATTTTGTAAGTTTTTCCACTATTAGGAACATAAGAGTAAAAACCTCCAGACTTACTTCTCAAAATCCCTACACCAACAATTTCCACATTGTACGTTCTCTTGGAGCCACTATAGACTCCAATGTACTCATTACGACTTCTATCCCACCACTTAGATCCCCATTTGGGGTAACTTATATTGACTTCAAAACTATAATAATTTTCTGTTGCTCTTTGCTTTAATCTTTCTATATCTTCATCATTCAACTAAACTTCACATAACAGCCTAGTTGCTTTATATTAGATTTTTATATTAGATTTATGATGTATTACTTAGTACGATATTTGACCATCTTATGCCCATCCGACTGGACTGGCTTTGATAATTTCTTCAACATCTTGGTGTGGTTCATTGCAGTTGTTCATAGCGATCAGTTAATTGGCGTTCGCAATCACAGCAAATGTGATTCTGCTTACCTCTTTTCTTTCCCTTCTTACGGATACAGCATTTACGGCTGTTATGAGGTACAGTAGCAGCAGCTAGCAAACCAGTTTCTTAAATGTTGAGGATTTATTAAATCGAGTGCAGATGAGATTAGTTTATCAACCATTTCTGTTGTAGTTGGAGCAAAACTGCGTAAAAAAGATTTAAGTTGTGACCACCATAATTCAATTGGATTAAAATCGGGGGAGTATGAAGATAAACAAATAACTTTCGCACATAAACTAGATTCAATCATTGGCACAATTGAATCTAGTTTATGTGCGGATAAATTATCCATTACTACCACTGCTCCTGACCATAAATGTGGCACTAAAAACTTCTCAACAAATAATTCTAATGCAATGCCATCCATTGAACCATTCATTGTCATTAATGCAACTACTTTTTTAATACTAATTGCTCCAATTACTGTAACTTTTGAGCCTCTATAGAAGGGGTTAAGAGAGTAAGCTCTTGTTCCCATTTTTGAACGGGCATGAGTCCTCGTTAACCCAAGTAAGACAACAGTTTCATCCAAAAATACTAAATTTTCTGGCTCTATATGTTTGACCTTTTCCCAATAATCTAATCTTAAATTTAGGACTCTTTCTGTCCCTGCTTGGGTACTCCGCTTCGTTTTTTTTTCGATTTAATCCTAATTTCTGTAACGCACGACACATTGCACTTTGACCTACCCAATTACCAGTCTTTTCTGCAAATAATTCACACAACTCTATCAATGTTGCATCTGGATATGATTCAACTAATTCTCACGGGCTCTACGTCAGCATTTGTTAAATGACTAAATTGTGGCTTTCCTCGCGGCTTGGATTGTAAATTTCCTTCAAGTCTTTGTTGTTTTACAAGCTTTTGTACTAAACCCTTTGAGACGGAAAAGATGTTAGCCACTTTCCTGATTGAGATGTTTTTCTCAAGATGTGCTGCAACTATTTTTTCTCGAACATCGACAGAGTAAGACTTCATTTAAAAGTATTTATATTTTAATCTAGTGTACCTCATAATAGAGGCAAGTGCTGTATACACCTGAAGGGCGGATACTTGTTATCCTTTCAAGGAGCGATGCCCTTGGACGAGCCGCTCCGCATCTAGGCATCTGTGGAGTGTATTCTGCGATCTGCGAAACCCAATCCCCCACCCATGAATAGGAGAAACAAGTGATGGACAAGTATGTTATGGAGTTTAAATTTACCTGAGTGCAAGTAATAAAGCTATAGTTGCTAACTCCGTGTCAATTTCTGATTGGATCTGGGTTTGACGTGTTTGGATAGCTTCAGTAAAAATGTTTATCATTTCAAAATTCCTGAAGCAAACTCTCAACTTAGATTTAGTTGGATAATTAATATCTTTCTCAACCCCAGTCCTTTGTGGAGAGAATAAAGCTTGATAGTCAAGATACTGACTAAATTGACTAGAGAGAGTGAAGTAATTATTGCTTTGAGAATTGGACTTGCCAGTGTATGTCCAATCAATAAAAGCAACTTGAGGAAATTCAGCACGGAGTAGAGGGAGGAAGTAATAGGCAATGTCTGTGTGAGAAATTACAACAATATCAATTTGACGAGATTGGATAATGTAGCGGATAAAAGCCAACCAGTACACTTGATCTAAGAAATTAGGTAGATGAAATATGTCTGGTGTGAGGCGATAAAAAGAATCATACCAAGGATGCTCTGATTTTACAGCAATTTTCAGGTAATTGAACCACAAACTACGGTAATGTAAAGAGATAGT
>NZ_JABXKK010000041.1 GCF_017115045.1 Nostoc sp. NMS8
TAGAAAAAACTACAGCTAACTCAATTGATGAGTTTATTCAAAACGAATTGAAATTAGACGGAGTTCCACCAGATTTAATCCGTTTGGGAATCGAAAGATTGCTTCAAGATTCTCCAATTAAGTACAAATTCGATGGCTGGAATAGTAAGCATAACTAAACTCGGTAAACCTATGCAAGACAACAATCAAAGCAGCTCCCCCTCAAAAGCCTCAAGCCCTTTAGAACAATTAACGACAAGTGTTGTTAACTTTATTAACAGTCTCTCTCAAAACTTTAAACTATCCGAACGCGAACTACTAGTTCAAAAACAGTGGCTACATAATATGCAGACTAGTAAGTTTCTCAAAGAACAACAGGATTTCATTAATGAAGCTAATCAACAGATGCCTATACTGTTAACTTCCAAGTCAAGATTAATAATTCTGGAAGCAATACTTGTCACTCGTGCCAGAAATGGGCAACCTATAGATGATTTATTGACGGCAATTGAAGTAGTCAGAAAGAACATTATTGAGATAGATATCCAGCCCAATCTCAATTTAGAAAAGGAGCAGAAAACCAAAGATACCCTAATTACACATCGTCATCAATACGAGTTACCTGTTCTGAGCGAAGTTGGTAATTTAATCACTGATGCCCGAAACCTTATATTAATTGTCCCCTTAATTTCGGCTCTATTTGTTTTGATTTTGCCTTTTACTAACCCAAGAATTTGCAATTCTTGGGAGAATGCTACTGGCACTTATGAAAACAAAAGTTTGTTCTGTCAACTTTTAAATGATTTGAATCGTTTTTTTCAAGACTATCAGAAGCTAAAATAAATCTTCTAGCTCTGGCAACAATCGCCGGAGCTTAAGCAAACTAATACGGAGTAAATCATTATCTACTACCCAAAGATATAACATTAATGCTAATTTAATCAGCCTAAAAAAAGCCTTTTTTAGCTGACAAGCCTGTAGAATAGGTATTGTTGACATTTTCAGTATTAAATAGGTAAAAATGCAAAATTGGAGCGCTTGCATTGTTAAAAGCTGCTCTTAAAAGAGATAAAATATTAATTAGAATAAATAACTTCCATAGTAATTTAAATGACTCGATTTATTCACGACCAGTTTGCTAAAGACTATTTGGAAGAGTTACTAAAACCTTATGGGGAAGTAAAAGCTTCTAGCCGTGTAGCTGGTGAGATTAGAGAAATTGATGTTTTATTTTCTCCTACCCAACAAGCTAATAATTTAGAGATGCTAGGAATTCTGGTAAAATTTGCAGCTACACCTGCTATTTTTGAACCCTTACGGGTTCGCAATCCTGCCTCTGAGGAGGAAATCTGTGATTGTTTGCTGAAACTATTGGAAGTAAGAGGTGCTTTACAACGCGAAGCTAACCGCAATAAAATCTCTATTAAAGAATTAGAAATTCCGAAATTGTGGATACTTTCTCCAACCGTATCTGTGAGAATACTTTCAGGTTTTAGTGCGATTCAAGCATCTAATTGGGTGGCTGGAGTATACTTAATGGGGGAGTATTTGCGAACAGCTATCGTTGTAATTCATCAACTGCCACGTACTCAAGAAACTTTGTGGCTAAGAATTCTCGGTCGAGGGAAAGTACAAAAGCAGGCTATTGATGAATTAGAAGCGCTATCATCTAATCACCCGTTTCGGAAAGCCACGCTAGAATTACTGTACAATTTACAGCAGAACTTGGTAATGTCTCAAACTGAAGAATTAGATGACAGGGAGTTAGTTATGCGATTAGCACCACTTTATCAGCAAGACCGAGAACAAGCTAGACAGGAAGGACAAGTAGAGGGAATTAAGCAAGGTGAAGAACGTTTAATTATACGTCAACTAAATCATCGTTTTGGTGAAATTGACTCTTCAGTACTTGAGCGAATTCGAGGTTTATCTACTGACCAATTGGAGACTTTAGGAGAAGCCTTTTTAGATTTTTCTTCCCTCACTGATTTAGAAACTTGGTTAGACCAAAATCTCTAAATAAAAAGCTTGTGCTATTATCTCTTGCCTGGAAAGTAGATACTCTCTTATCAAGGAGATTTGAGGCAAGGGGGAAAGGCTTCGTCGTGAGCGCAACTTCTCTTCTTAGGCTGCGCCCTAAGCGTAGCTATGCCGCAGGCTTTACGACAAAGATAAAAAGCTATTTGAGAACAGTAGTTGCGCCATCATTTTTCCTTTTTCCCCTCTTGTTTGCACCTTCTGTCACTTTCGATTCTTCTTCTTCCTTGCTAGAGTTGACCATTTTCATCAAGTGCTGATTTAGATAACTTTGCGCCGAGATATACAAACTTTCCCAAATCTCTTGATTACGGCTGATTTTTGTACCTACTGTATTTCCTGCTGTTTTCTCCGACACCAAGTATTTACGGAAATAGTTATTCCACAAGTGTTGCAGGAAATCTTCGGCAAATTCGTTAAACGGCAGAATCCATTTATAGTCCTTGTCCAAAAATACCCGATAGGACGCAATTATCGGTAGTGCGAGGTCAGTTGGCGCACCAAACCCGAAAGAGTACTTGCTGTCAGGCAATAACGTAGTTTTACGTATATCTATTGAAGCTAAATCGTTAACACCCTTTCTTCTGGGGTTGCTGATATGTTCTTGGATTATTTCGTAGAGTCTTTGCTCTATCCACAGAGCTTGAGATAGCAGAGGCAAAAGTGCAGTTAATCTTTCCCTTTCCGTGTCTGTGATGTTAGATGGGGGACTCATACCTGCTGGGTGTTTGGTTCGTTTATTGCCGTCGGGGTTGTATCTATTTCTGTCGAGGCAGTTAATCAACTTTAGCAAATGGGTGACATTACACTGAGCATTTCTGGGAGCGCCGCTTTGGTTTTGATAATAAGCGATGCGGAATTTTCTATCTTCTTTCTGTTCTAAGGAAGCTAAATACTGCTTGATGAATTTGTAATCACCCCTAGCGTTAACTTTGGAACGAGAATCTACTGGCGTTGTGGTATTTGAAGCCAGGGCTATATCCTTAGCCTCGTCTTCCGAGAGTCCGATGTGAATCGTAACTTTTACTCTGGCTTCGGTTAAATCGTATTTGTAATTTTTCGCTTGCTCAAATGCTAAAACTGTATGCCCTCCGTTGATAATGCCATCACTACCTCCTTCGTTAGCTTCTAAGACTTCTAGCTCCAGTTCAGTTTTGTTCTTGACAGGTTTTGCAATATTAGCTGACAGAACGATTCCACTGTGACGAGAGAAGAATTTTGCAGGTTCGGTGGTCAGGGAGTCGAAGACTTGTCTGTAGGTCGCGCTTTTGCGGTTTGGTTCCCTGATGTTGGGTTCTAGGGGTAGGTCTATCGGGAATGAGTCTACATGGGCGGTGGCGATGATGCAGTTTGGGTTGGCTTGAAAATAGTTATCTATCTTGATGTTCCAAGTCTTGGGCATAGTTGATTTGCAATGTGAGGGGAATTTCTATGTTAACCAAAACTAGTATCTGATATCGCGTTTCTCGGTTATGCCAAGTACCGTTGTATGCCAACCCAAAAATGCGCTGTCAGGGTTAGGGTAAGGGGTTTAAAACCTTTCCCCTCGCCCCTTATCCTCAGAGAGAACCCCACCTTCGCCAAAAAATAGCCAAGTTACGAAAGCGAACTACTTGATATTCTTGGCATTTCCAGTATGAAATAGGGGAAAATGTCAGCAATTGGAGCGCCTGCATGGAATCGGAGAAAATAATATGTCTAATGTGAGCATTGCAAAAGGTAGCTGCCTATGTGGAGCGGTAAGCATTTCCACAACTAGTATGAGTGAAAATGTGACAGCGTGTCATTGTAGTATGTGCCGCAATTGGGGTGGAGGGCCTTTGTTAGTCGAATACTTGTGAAAGTGATGTCAGCTTGTCTGGTGAAGAAAATATTGGGCTTTATCAATCGTTGCAGTGGGCAGAACGTGGATTCTGTAAGCAGTGTGGTAGCCATCTATTTTAGAGATTAAAACAAAATAACCAGTATTTCATGCCTGTTGGACTATTCGATAGTTCTGAAGGTCTTGTTTTCGATCATCAGGTATTCATTGATGAAAAGCCCAAATATTACTGTTTTGCCAATGAAACTAAGAACCTGACAGGGGCCGAGGTATTTGCACAGTTTGCACCTCCTGAATGACTTCCAAACATCAGAGTTACTTTTTACCAGTTTGAGTGAGATTGGGCGAATGAACGCACCGGTTTACTCACTTTCGTGCGATGGCGTAACCACTTTTTCCGTTGGCGTTCGTCAAAGACGTGCCGAACGCGAGTGCCGAACTCAGGAAAGGCATTGCCTCTCCAACGCGAGTGCGTCTCTGAAAGAGAAGAGAAGGTATCGCCCTTACCTCAAAGCAAAAAATCACCCAGCAATACCTTTCCCACTCTTGTAAGTCATCGCCCTGGGTTTCCTCTTGCCTATCGGGACTACTTTCGATTGCTTGGGAGGTTGAGGCGGACGGCATTTCTCACAATAGAGTGGTCGGACACCGAAGGTTTCTCTTTGGGTTGGTTGTTCACACTGTTTACATACGAAGTTGAAAACGCGGGTGTGAATTTCCCGTTTGTGCGCTCTGACGGTGTACTCTCTGACTTGGATTTCTTTGCTTGCCATTGCCTATTGCAATTAGTAACTTTTTGGATCTTAGCCTTTGCTAAGAAGATTTCAATGCTCTGGTTAAACATAATCACCCGTTTTGTGAATGGGAATTCTCATGGCTACGCCAAAGCCAGAGTGAGAGTTGCAACGACCAAACCCAACTGCAACACCTCACTACATTGAAAAATCACAAACATTTGGAGTTAATCATGGATATCCAAGCTACTCTCACCTTAACGATCCAAGCAGTCGTTATGAGCTTTGTTGCGCTGATGGTTTTCGATTTCATAGATGGTTTGTGGGTTGTACCCTTGCCGCCAATCGAATGGAAGCCATCAGTTATTGAACAGCCCACAGTTTCCGCAACTTCCCCACAACCTCCTCCACAACAGGAAATCCAACAAGCCACTCCAAGGGCGATCGCATTTGAGAAGATTCCTGACCCTTGGACTCTAGAACCACAATCCCCTCACCATTCTGTTCTCACGCCAGCAGTTATAATCCCTTTCCCCAGACTCCGACTACTCCCACCTGCCTTTCTTTGCAACCGATCAAACCCAAGCGGACTAAAGCAAAATCGTCCACGTCTAAGAAATCCGCCTCAACTAGTACTAAGCGCCAGTCCACCAAGCCACGCAAGATTAAGATAACTGGAAAGTACCAAAAAAATTATAGTTAACCCGTCCTTAGCTCAAACGGCTACGCCAAAGCGAAAGTGATGTATTCACATAATAGATATGGTCAGCCTTATAGCCACACAAGGAACTCTATTTGACCTAGAAACAGTTCTGGACTACGGACAATCAATCCTCAACGTTGCTCAAGAACTCACCAAATCACTGATTGAGAAACGGACTATCGGGACTAAAGCAATTCAGTCCCAGATGAATCGCCACTTTCACGGCACGGCAGCAGAGGGCGTATGGCAGTGGAAAGATGCTTACGAGGCAGTGGAAGTGGCGCAAATATTATATCTGCGTCAAAAAGGTTACAAGCTTTTATTAGAGTCGCCACAAACAGTATTATTGGAATTGGAGAAGTTAGTAGCCCTCTGCCCGACGCATACTCGCCGTAGTGAAGAGTCAGTACAGCTTCAGCAATTCTCCACCCCTCTGCCGCTTGCTTATCTGGTAGCCAAAGCAGGATTTATACAAGCTACTGATTTGGTGCTGGAGCCATCTGCCGGGACTGGCATCCTGGCACAGTTTGCCAAACGCCAGGGCGCGAGTCTCATGCTCAACGAAATCTCTCCCGACAGAACCAAAAGGGTGAACGAAAAAAAGCGTGGGGAAGAGAAAACAAGTTAGCGTATTATCTACGC
>NZ_JABXKK010000113.1 GCF_017115045.1 Nostoc sp. NMS8
GGGGTAGCCCTACGCAAAAATAGCTCGATGCCAGGTTTATTCTTACAAACTAAAACCCCCTAGCTCTCATAACAGCTAGGGGGTTTTTGTTTATCCCAGCATTCATGCCACATTAGATTAAAGTATTTACCGAAAAATAGACTAGATAAAGAAAGATTTTAACTTCTAAAACTAAATTTAGATTTAGATATGGCGATCGCGTCACAAGAAAGTGCCAAAATGGATCTTGCTGACCCCCAGAACTTAATTATGTTTCAGAGAATTAGGCTTGTTTTTTCAGCACAGGGTTAAGCAGAAATCAACTGTGCTTGAAAATTTGTTAAACTTTACGACTATTAAGTATGCCAGCTTCCTTGTGTAGCGGAGAGAAGTCTTACAATCTAATAGGCTGAACATTTAAAGTTGTGATTTTTCACCAAACACATCTACACAAAAAGGTAGACTTAGTTGCCTAACCCTTTTGGATAACCATGTGTAATATGTTACTTATCTCTATATCACTTAGTCGTTAATAACTAGCTATTAATACAAAAAATGTCACTTAAAATAGTTCATAGCTTTGATGGCAGTTTCACTCTTGAAGCACAAGCTCAAGAAACTCTATTTAATTTGTTGACCAGTGTTGCTTTCTTGAACCAAATTTGCCAACAGTTGGGATGTGAGCAACTTAAATTTACAGAATTACTTTTCCAGCCAGTTCCTTACAGCTTAACTACCACAAAAGGAATGCCAGCAGAATTTGAAAAATATCATGAATCTGATGAATATGCCATTATTAACGTGCCACCAAATTTCATGTTCAGTGCTAAGATTTTTCAACCCAGTCGCCTTTGTGCAATTTACCAAAAATTGGATAATGCTTAATTTTCAAGATGATTTTTCCCTAATTAGCAATTCTCAATTATGAAGGCAAATAGTAAGTTTAATATTTGATATATGGCTTCTGAAACGAATCTTTCTTCTTTAGCAGTTCTAGAATACATTCCTTATATTGACGATCGCGGCCAACTACCCGAACAATTTCAGGGTAAAATTGGTGTATATGCTATTTTTGACCAAGAAAAAGCGCTGCAATTTGTAGGATACTCTCGTGATGTTTATCTCAGCCTTAAGCAGCATTTAGTCCGCCAGGCACAGCAATGCTATTGGGTAAAAGTTCAAACTATTGAACGCCCTAGTCGCACAATTTTAGAAAATACTGAAAATGCTTGGATTGCTGAAAATGGCAGTGTGCCCTGGGGCAATGGGGATAACAAGGAAAAATGGACTCATCCCATTGATGTCAAAGTAGTAATGACACCTGAAGAACAGGCAAAATATCAAAATCCAGCTAATGATGAATTAGCACAAATAAAAGTTCTTAAAAATGTTGCACGGAGAGTAGAAGCAGAAATTTCAGCGCAATTGCTAGAAGTACGCGGTTTGCAAATGCAAATTCGCTTCAATCCTAAATTGAAGGAAGAAGGTTTACTAGATTTGAAATGAAGGTAGTTTTGGGGAAAACTATCTTATGAATATCGCTTCTAATCTCCTATGACAATACAACTGCTGAACGATCGCTATCAAGTTATCCGCACATTGGGCGCTGGTGGGTTTGGTGAAACCTATCTAGCTGAAGACACCTATATGCCTTCAAAGCGCCATTGTGTGGTTAAACAGCTAAGACCGATTCACAACAATCCCCAAATTTACCAGTTGGTGCAAGAGAGATTTCAACGCGAAGCAGCTATTTTAGAAGAACTCGGTGGTGCAAATGAGCAAATTCCGGCATTGTATGCCTACTTCTCCTCAAGCGGACAATTTTACTTAGTTCAGGAGTGGATTGAGGGCGATACCCTAACTGGAAAAGTCCAGAAGCAGGGGCTATTTAGTGAAGGTGCTGTTCAGGAATTATTCATGAATTTATTACCCGTCCTAGATTACGTTCACTCCAAGCATATCGTTCACCGCGATATTAAACCGGATAATATCATTGTGCGCCATCGAGACGGTAAACCAGTGCTGATTGATTTTGGCGCTATACGGGAATCGATGGGAACAGTAGTAAATTCTCAAGGCAATCCTACTAGTTCGATTGTAATTGGTACACCTGGCTATATGCCGAGTGAACAAGCCGCAGGTAGACCAGTTTTTTCTAGTGATTTATACAGTTTAGGAATGACGGTAATTTATTTGCTGACTGGGAGACAGGCGCAACAACTAGAAACCGATTCCCAAACGGGTGAAATTGTGTGGCGACAGTATGCGAGTCATGTTAGCCCAATTATGGCAGGAGTTATTGATAAAGCGATCGCATATCATCCACGCGATCGCTACCCTACAGCCAGAGGAATGCTAGATACTTTGCAGAGCATAGCAAATCCAATTCCACCGACACAACCCCTCTTGACTCAACCGACTGTAGTCTCTGCACCCCCGCCTCAGACGCTACCTGTCAAGCCGCAGCCTACTCCTCAAAGTAATCAACCAAATGGTATTCTCATCGGTGCTTTAGTTGCAGGTGGGCTAATCGGTGCATCTGTGATTATTACTCAAGTGTTACCAAAATCTTCTCAACCCATAGCAGACAAAGTGGTATTACCTTCAGAAACACCCTCAACTATCACCAGCCCAGTGATAGAAACTCCCAAATTTACACCAACTCCCCCATCTGTTCCTATTCAATCTATACCTTTTTCAACTACATCAATACCGCCAGTTGATACCCCGACTCTCAACAATTATTTCTGGCTTTCCAAAAGACTTGTAACTGATGCAGATTTGAATGGTAAGAACAGTTTTGAACTAGATATTATGCGAAATTCGATTTTTGCAATTTATGGTCGCCGTTTTAACACTCCTGAATTACAAAATTACTTTGATAACCAATCTTGGTATCGTCCTATATATTCACCAGAAGAATTTTCACCTAAATTGCTGTCAAAATTAGAGCAACAGAATGTAGAGTATATCAACAAATATCAAGACCGTAACGGCTTAAGATATTTTAAGAAATAAGTTTTTCATAAGGAGAGAGTGGTGACTGGAAAGAATAACCAATACTTAAGCCTGGCTCTTTAGGATCTTCAAAACTTAGAGGCAATCAACAAACAAGCTACTTCGGTAGCATAGCTTGTTTGTCGCGCTTCTGATTACAAAAGAACATACTAAATTTATCCTGCCAACTTCTTTCGATGCGATCGCTAGATCAAATTAAAGAAGAATGCAAAATTCTAAATTTTGCATTCTTCTTGCTCATGCATTCAAATCTCAGCGTGCGATCGCCTATCTGTTCATAGACTCATCAAGTCCACATTGCTTGATAATTAGTATATAATACAACCCTTAAAATTAATGAAGTAAACTACTATAATCTGTGGGACAGCAGTTGGGCAATTTGCTGATTAATAGTTGCAACATCAAAACGCAGACTAGCCGTAGTCCTGGCATTATTAGCTATAGTTGCAGTTATTTCTGTCTCTTGAAGACAAGTAATTATTACTTGTGCTAGTTCTTCGGGTTCTCCTGGTGTGACTAGAAAACCATTAAGTCCATGTTCTACTAATTCCATTACACCCCCAGCTTTGGCTGCAACGACAGGTTTTCCGCATAGCATCGCCTCAACAATTACTCTACCAAAGGGTTCTGGAGAAGTAGAGGTATGTGCTACTAAGTTACAAGCTGCCATTAACTGGGGAATATCAGAACGAAATCCTAAAAACTTGACGCGGTTTTCTAGTCCCAGTTGGGTAACTTGTTGGTGTAAATCTTGGACATACTCTTGTTCGCCAAATAGTGCATCACCAACTAAAATTACTGTCACTTCTGGCGGACATTTAGCAAGGGCATCAATTAAAATATGCTGCCCTTTCCAAGGTGCAAGACGGCTAAAGTGTCCAACAACAAATTTTCCTTGCAATTCTAACTGTTGCTGTAATTTATTAATATCAGATTCATCAACTTGATAAGTTTTTGGATCAAAGCTATTATAGATAACTTCAATAATATTTTGCCTTCCTCCTGCTTGTACAAAGGCTGTTTTACTAGCTTGAGAATTAGCAATTACTAGTGATGCAAAACGGTTAGCTAAATTAATAGCAATGCGAAGATTAGTTTGACTAAAATGTTCTTTGGAAAGAATATCATGTAAATGATAGACTAGAGGACGACGACTAAAAAAACTTGCTAATGCTCCTACAACTAATGCTTTTTGGGTGTTGGCATAGATTAGATCGTATTTACGGGCTTTTTTAACTACCTTAGTAATCAGAGGTGCAAGTTGTCCGATACTCTTGAATCCTTGTAGCAAACTGCTTTCTTTGCGAACTTGGATTGCTTGAGTTGCGAGAACTTCTACCGGAATATTATTTTGCTGTAGTAAATCTTTAAATGGGCCATCTGCAAATAAACCGACTAAAGCGCGATCGCCATAAGGTTTAGCAATATCTATTAAACATAATTCGGCACCGCCTGGTTTGCCACTTTGATCTAAAAAAAGAATTTTCATTAATTTTCCTTATAATATAATACTATTCAGTAGAAACGTGAAATGTTACTGGGCTTTGCCCTTTTACACCAACACGTTTATACAAAATTGACCGACCGTCTTTACTTCTTTAATTTAATAAAACATCCCGCACTTGCAGGGCAATTTGATTCCAATCAAAGTGTTTGGTAGCATACTGGCGGCAGGCTTCTCGTGATGGTGTGGCGATATTTCCCAAAAGTACTTGCTCTAATTTTGCTGCAATAGCTGAGGCTTCTATTGAAGCAGTAATTAAATCAGGTGAAAATTCTGATAAAATTTCTGGCATTCCCCCAACTGGAGTACATAAAACAGGAGTACCACAGGCTAGAGATTCAACTATTACTAATCCAAATCCTTCAAAAGATTGACTAGGCATTATAGTCAATTTAGCAGCTTGGTAAGCTATAGGTAATTGCTCATCAGGGAGAAAACCTAAAAATTTAACGTTGTCGTCTAGTCCTAATTCTGTAGCCTGTTGTTGTAGTGCAGCTTGGATGTGACCGCGACCTGCGATCGCAAGCCAAACATCTGGTATTCTGGGCTTAATTATAGCTAGTGCTTGCAATAATTTGTCAACTCCGGTTCGATGTACTAAGCGACGTGATGTAAATATAATTCGGCGATTAGTAGGCCAGCCTAGCTTTGTACAAGCCTCTTGGGGTGATAAATTTGGTTGAAACCAATTAATATCAACTCCACCAGGAATAACATTAATTTTGCTCCACGGTACTTGATATTTTTGATGTAATATTTTACCAAATGCTTTGCTCAAAACAATGAAGCGATCGCAGCGATTATAAGTGTTTTGTTCTATTAACCAGTGCTTGATTAAAAGACTAAGATTTTTATTAACTACCTCTTGCTGACTTTCAGAAGCCCAAGGGCCATGAAAGTTAAAAGTAACTGGTACTCCCTTTGGTAAAATATCTAAAAGAGGAAAGCTATATAATGCAAAGTGCAAATTAATAGCATCTGGTTTGCTAGTTCTTGTTTTCTGAAAATTAGTGCGAATTGACCATAATCTTTGCCAAATAGCACTATCAGGACTCGCCAAGTTAGTTAGCTTAATTTTTGAATTTAGTTCATCTTCTGGTAGACCAACTCCACATAATTCAATTTGGTCTTGATTTGCGGCTAATTTATGAGTTAGTTCATAAATATATCTTTCTAGTCCTCCAGGACTTTTGGGAAACCAGCCTAATCCAAGGGTGGTAATAGATGCAGATGCGGAATTAAAACTTTTTTCTTTATTACCTGCCATCGAGATGTCTCCTATAAAATATATTAAAACAGTAGAGGCAATTTATGAGTTGCCCCTACAGCTTGTTGTATCTCAATCTGAACTACTAAAATTTACAAATACATACTAAGAATAAAATTCTTTTGTAGAACACCAATTTATAAACTATTTATATATCAACGTCAACAAGGAATAAAAATTTGTGTTTTTATTAACCAGATAACACCGACTATGACAAATATGATACTAACCAATCAAGAAACGTGAATGCTAGACAGTGAGAAGGATAAACCACTATACATTAATAACTTTTTCAGAATTTTGTATTATTTTTGACTATCTTTATTTAAAAGTAAGTAACCATTAATACATGAAAAAATATTTTTGGACAAATTAAATAATCATGTTGCTTTTATGAAGTTTATATAAATATTATTTTTCAAGTGTGTTTATTTTTTATTCAATGCATTATCAGATTTCCTGTTTTTACATAACTTTAATTTTATTCAGTTAAAAATAGTTATGTTTCGTGCGGATTTGATAAAAAATGATTGTATATAAATAATTAAAAGTTTAAAACTATATGAAAAATAAATTATTGTTCCAGTTAGGAAAGCTCAGTCAGCAGATCCAGAAATTATCTAAAACTAGATATTTACAAAGAAGTAAAACTTTCAATTTTTTACTCAGTCTTGCTGTTGGAGTCATTGTTACTACCCTGGGAATAACAACAGACTGGGCCACGACTAAAACACCCACACTTACATACAAAACATCATGGATAAATAATATTACTGCCAATAAAAATCTGCTGGTACAAAACAATACTGCAACATCCACGCCTGCATACAAAACATCGTGGATAGGTAATACTTTTGGTAGCGGTAATCTGCGAGTACAAAACAATATTGAGGCAATGTATGTTGCTCCTGATGGCACAGTTTATACTAACAGTCATTGGGATGAGGCGGGAATGGAGGCAGGAATATATAAGGATAGTAAGGTTATTGGTGCCATTGGTGATACTCACGGTTGGAGTCGTGGCGGTGGCAAAGCTGTAACAGTAAATAGTAAATATATTTACATTGCCATGACTCAAGGTTCGAGGGGTAAAACAAATGAAGATTACCCACCGGAAGGAACAACTTGGTATTGCGTTAGACGCTATGACTTGTCAGGAAAACCTGCACCGTTTCCTAATGGACGTGGCTGGGATAAAAGTATGTTGATTACCAGTACTAAAAGCGAAGTCACTGGATTAGCAACTGTGGAAAGCGAGTTGTATGTGAGTGATTTTGCTGCTAACCGGATTCGTGTCTATGATACTAATACGATGAAGGAACTCCGCAGCTTTACCATTGCTAATCCGGGAGCAATAACTATTGATCCACAAAAAAATCTGTGGATTATTCAAAGTAAAAATGGTAATAATCCTGCCAAAATTTTACATTATTCCCAGAGTGGAAAGCAATTACCTCAACAAATTGCAGATATTGTTGAACCAACAGCGATCGCAATTGATCGTGAAGGTAAGTTGTTAGTGGCAGAAAATGGCCCGCGTCAGCAAATGTTAATTTATGACATCAAAAACCAGCCGATGCAGGTGGGTAGTTTTGGCAGTAAGGGTGGTATCTATACAGGAATTCCTGGTGAAGTTCGAGATTTGAAACTTTATGGACTTACTGGAGTCGGTACAGATACTTCAGGTAATATCTATATAAATAGTAATGGTTTCAACAAATCAGGAACAGATTTGCGGAAATTTTCGCCATCGGGTAAGTTGATATGGCGATCGCTAGGATTAATATTCGTCGATAATGCAGATGCCGATCCTAAAACTGATGGTGTAGATTTATTCACCAAACAAGAACACTATTTGATGGACTACAGTAAGCCTGCTGGTAACCAATGGACTTACAAAGCCTATACCTTAAATGCTTTCAAATATCCTCAAGATCCACGGCTGCATACATCCCCAGATGGAACCTTTGTTCGCCGCATTCAAGGGAAGCCGTTTTTGTTCCTTACAGATATGTATAACAGCTTTCTGCAAATATATCGTTTTAATCCAGCCACAGATGGCCAAATTGCCATACCAGCCGGAATGTTTGTCGGTACTAATGGTGCAGATAAACCATTTCTTAGCGGAAATTGGCCACCGCATCAACCAGAACAAGGAGAATGGATCTGGCGCGATCACAACGGTAATGGCAAATTTGAAAAGAACGAATACGATCGCAGCAAAGATTATCCTCATCTTGGTGGCTGGTGGGTAGACAGCAAAGGAGATGTTTGGAAAGCTTTGCGAACAGAAGATGGCATTCGACACTATCCTTTACAGGGAATAGATCCTAAAGGCAACCCCATCTACAGCTATAGTTCGATGGAAAAGCAAGCTACTCCCAAAATATTTAACGACTTGCGGCGGATCGAATATTTCCCTCAAACAGATACGATGTATTTGTCAGGTTTTACAGTAGATCACCCCGCCTTCGGTGACGATACAGGAGTAGCTGGATCTGAGATTGTCCGTTTTGATAATTGGAGTCAAGGTAATCGTACTCCCAAGTGGCGAATTGTGATTCCTTACGACAGTGATGGTAAGCGGGAAGTATCTACAGCTGCAATGAGTGTGGCGGGAGACAATGTATTTGCCGTGACAGTTAAAACCGCAGAGGTATACGTCTACAATGCCACAACAGGAGTGGAAGTACAAAAGTTAAAACCAGGCCCAGAAGTTGGCAGCGAAAGTGGCTGGATTGATATACCCTATGGTATCCGTGCTTTTCGGCGTTCCAATGGTGAGTATCTGGTATTTGTAGAAGAAAATTGGAAAGGAAAAGTGATTATCTATCGGCTACCGAATTGAGTATTTACAGTAATTGCGATACAAAACAGCCATAAGCTTGGTAGTCGGAGTAGCTGCGATCGTGAGAAACTCAAAAAAAGCAGCAGGTGAAATATGAAAAAACTCCGCGAGTTTACGAATGTGATTAACTATCAGCTTGTGCTGTCTACTCAAGACTTCAGAGTTTTATCTCAAGCATTGAAGAATCGATATCTAAAAGCCAATTTTCATCAATAAACTCCAAATTCTCATTGTAAATAAGAACCAATTCACCTAAATTTTGAGCGTTTTTACTTGCCGTCTGTGTGCCATCAACAGCAGAAGCCATTAGGAAAAACTTGAGTTGTAGAAAGCGTTCTTTGTGGGTAACGCCAATAGAACTACTAACTAATTTTACTTTTAGTGTACGAGGCAAAGTAATTGTTTCATAATATTTATCTTGTTCATCCCAGTAGCCGCATATTTTATAATCAGATAGTTCTAGATGTTGTTTAACAAGAGCATTAGCATCTAAATTTTCTAATATTTCACTTAAATCTCGCCAAACTTGATGATTTCTTAATTCGAGTTTTGTCATATTTATGTGATTTTAATGTTCTGTGATCAAACCGGGGAAGTGTAATATCCCATCAATGAATTGTGCATGAAATCGGCGTTCGCCACCTTTCCCTAATACTTTAGATTTCAAATCGTAGCCGGATTCTTGGGAAGTCACTAGCCCCACATTACCGCGAGGAGGTACTTGCCCTTTCTCAATGGCTTTTAAATGTTTGCCATTTTGATCGTATTTTAATGCAAACTTTATTTGTTCACTTGCAAATGAAACTAGTAGACCACTGGTTGAAAAATATACAGTATTAGGTTGAATATCTTGCCAATTATTGGGTAAAGCTTCCATTTAACTTACTATTGATATAGTAGTCCAATTCTTGGGGTACTTCTTTAGTCCCTTTGATTTTGCAAACAGTTGTATCTTGAGAATCCAAACTCCGAGAGCAAAACTCGTAATGTTTAGTTTACCTTGACAAAGCTACCATTCTCACACCACTTTTAGAGAAACGTTACTCACACGGGAGAAAATACTCTTATTGGGGAAAACTAATAAATGTGAAGGGTGCTAAAGTACCCACGTCATTTTTCCTCCTTGGTTGAAAGCCAGAGGGTTCCTAAACTTCCGTGAGGTTTTATGAAAAATATCAAAAATAAAATTACGAATAAATTAGAGCGACTGTTGGAACAATGGTTAGTACCTCGTCTGGTACGATGGGGAGAATACTTAGAAACCAAAATCAGGCGCTACAAGCATCAAGAACTGAAGAGTCAATTAAAATTTTGTGGCTCTGGTTTGCGATTTAAGCGAGATATTAAAATTGACCATCCGCAAAATGTATCTCTGGGAAATAAAGTCTATATCGGCCAAGATGTCTTATTAGATGGTCGTGGTGGAATCACAATTGGCGACAATACCACAATTGGATTTAACGTGATTATCCTCTCTGCAAATCACGACTATCAAAGTAATGATCTGCCTTATGAACATAATGTCTACATTCATAAACCTGTTGTCATCGGTCGCAATGTTTGGATTGGCGGAAATGTTCTAATTGTTCCAGGAGTTTCCATTGGAGATGGTGCAATTGTGGCGGCTGGTACAGTTGTAAGTGCGAATATTGAACCTTTAGCAATTGTTGGAAATCAACGCATGAGAACAATTAAATACCGGGACAAAGAACATTATGAAAAACTCGCTAACAAGCAAGAGATTCAATCTGGATTAATAGTTAATTCTGAGATTGAACAGCATATTTGATTAAATAAACTTGATAGACTTTTCCTAATCCTGGCTCTACGGTGTAAACACAAGTCTGAAATAGCTGATTAACCAAGGTTTTACCCCACCCTAACTCTCCCATTGGAAAGGCTACAGTGTACACACAAGTGGTATCTGCAAGGGTTTCAGGGGTTATAGACCCCTGAAATTGTCATTACAAGCAGAGCGAAGTAATCGCATAATCCCAGCTTTGGCGGGGTGGGGTTCTTGAGGTTTAATAAGTAATCAAGCGAACTTGATATTACACTAGTACTGGCGTATTCGCACGCTTTACTTGAGGCGTTGCAATCATCCGCATTCCGGCGGGTGCAGCTAAAGTTAAACCACGGCGCACAGGACGTACAGGACGTTTATTTACTAACGATACTTGAAATTCTGACAAAATAGTTGCCAAGACGATTTTCATTTCATACTGAGCAAATGCCATCCCAATACAGCGACGATTCCCACCACCAAAGGGTAAATATTCATAAGGTGAATATTGTCTTTCTAAAAAGCGTTCTGGTTTGAACTGCTTAGATTGTGGGTAAACTTCTTCTCGATGATGTGCTAAATAAATACTGGGGACTATTAGCGTTCCCTCTCGCAGTTCGTAGCCCATAATTGTAATTGGGGTCTTCACTATCCGCGGGAAAGCAGTCATAACAATTGGGTAAATTCGCAATGTTTCTTGGCAAACTGCTGTCAAATAGGGCAATTTAGCGACACTACTCAAATCGGGGTTAACTCCAATGGTGGTGAGTTCTTCTAGCAACTTCTCACGCACCTCTGGTAAACGATCAATCCAGTAAAAAGCCCATGTCAATGTGGAAGCGGTAGTTTCATGTCCCGCAACTAGCAGCGTCATTAACTCGTCGTGTAATTCTTCATCTGACATCCCTTGACCATCGTCATAACGGGCCGCCATCATCAAACTTAGGATATCTTGGCGATTTTGTACAGATTCAGCCCGACGTTCTCGAAGCAAAGCATAAATCAGTCGATCGATTTTTTGCCGTTGTTGCAGAACCCAACCCCACGGACTCCACGCACCGAAATCTTTTTGCATGAACCGGAAAAAGAAGGCGCTAGACATTATCGGCGAACTAATGAAGTCTAGTAAGTCACTTAGCGATCGCCTCAGTTCTTCAAACAACTGTCCTTCATTCAAACCAAATACAACCCGCAGAATAACACGCAAGGTAATTTCTTGCATCGACTCACGGATGTTAAAAGGTTTACCAATTTGCCATTCATTACTTACCTGTCGGGTGATTTCCCCAATTTCCTCGCCGTAAGCCCGCATCCTTTCGCCATGAAAAGGTGGAGCTAATAATTGCCGTTGCCGTTGGTGGCGATCGCCATCTGATAACATGAAGGAGCGATCGCCAAGCAAAAATCTTAGCCCTATGTTCCCCCTTCCCACCTCAAAATGGCTGGAATCAGCAGTAAAAATCTGCTCCAGTGCTTGGGGTTGACTAAAATACACCAGATGGTTATCTGAGTGAACACTCCTGATTGTGAAAGTGTCACCATAGATTTTGGCAAAATCATCCACATATTTCACTGGTTGGCTAATAAACTTGATCATTCTTAGCCAACGCGGTATTTGAGGCCCATCAGGCAGATTGTAAGTAGTTGTCATCGGACTTTGTGGAGTTAATGGCTTCTGAATTTTATTGTTACGAGTTTTCATGTTACTTATAGGTTACAGAAAGCTGTATATTCATCATGGGGGACTAGGGACTGGAGACTGGGGACTGAAAAGAAGACAAAGAGGATAATAATAACTCTTGTACAGAAGCGATTAATCGCGGCTCTACTCCTAACTCAGCACTCCTAACTCAGCACGGGCTAAACCTTAGCTATCCGCTAACAGCACTAAGAGAGGCAGCATTGGAAGCAAGCAGTGCCAAAAATCATCGCTATTCTTAACGGTAAAGGAGGAGTCGGTAAAACGACTACCGCAGTCAATCTGGCTGCAAACTTTGCGAAGAAAAAAAAGGTGCTGTTGATTGACGCAGATATTCAAGGTTCTGCTAGTTGGTGGTTTGGGCGCAGTCAACAGGGAATGGGATTTGATTTGTCTCAAGAAACAGATCCCACACTTTTAGGTGATTTAGCAAAGATAACAGGTTACGATTTAGTAGTGGTAGATACACCTCCCGCCCTGCGCTCTGAAGCATTAGTGGCGGTAGTTGCGATCGCAAATTATCTAGTTTTGCCTACACCCCCAGCCGCAATGGATTTAGCAATCCTCGTGGAAACAGTCAAGGAAGCCGTCATCCCCGTGGGAACCCCCCATCGGGTATTGCTCACCAAAGTCGATACGCGCAGTCTTGGGGAAGCGCAAGAAGCAAAAAACACTCTCACTCGCTTAGGTATTCCTACTTGTAATACCTTTATCCGTGCTTATAAAGCTCATGAACGAGCAGGACTAGAAGGTGTAGCGATTACTCAATGGCGAGGAGGAAACGCACGGGAGGCGGAATTAGACTACCGCCGTGCAGCTGATGAATTACAGCGTGATTGGAGAAAAGAATAATGGCTAGGAAACAAAGTCTCTCTGACTTACTACAAGAAGAGGCGCAAAAATTTACACCCCCAGAAGGTGAATCTGCGATCGAAGTTACAGCCGAAAAAGTTGCCGAAGAAGAGGTTTCATCTGATGAAGAATCGTTAGGACAACCACTTGAGCCAACTTCTACTAAGCGCACAAGTCCCACCAAAGCTGATTTAGAAGCAACTGTCAAAGAATTGACAGGTAATCTAGAAACAAGCCACAAAAAAGAAGCATCTCTAGGACAAGAAATTACTGATTTGCAATCAAAATTATCTAAACAAAAAACCTTTACATCAGAGCAAAAATCATTACTAGAACAACTAACAAAAGAACTGGACGAAACCAAAAAAACAGCACTGCAACTTGCAGAAGCAAACTCCCAGCTGATAGAAGAAATTAAGGCTTTAAAACAAACAGCAGAAGAAAAATCTCAACTTGCTGTAGCTGTCAAAGAGACTAGTGCGATCAAACCAGTAAAAGACCACTACAATCCACTTAACTACAAGAAATCACATCGGTCATCGGAAACACTAGCTCAAAATCAACCACAAAATCAACCAAATGAGTATCCTGATAGTTCTAATGAGATGTGGTTACTTGACTAGAGCAAATATACCTGGCAATTTCTAATCGCAGCGACACAAACTTAAGTCCGCCCAGGCGGACTCCACACAAACAGGAATTCACCTGATGGCAATTACTCGCTCTACCTTGGGGCGATTCGTTTAAATAACTTAAACTCTAACTAGTGCGATCGCTCACTGTATTTACGACAGCGGCACGATAAAATTCTAAAACCATAATCGTACTAAAAGGTCTAAATGGCAGAAACACTATTCTTCAACGCCTTACGGGAAGCCATTGACGAAGAAATGGCGCGTGACTCCAGCGTATTCGTTCTCGGTGAAGATGTTGGACACTACGGCGGTTCCTATAAAGTTACCAAAGACCTGTACCAAAAATATGGCGAACTCCGCGTTCTAGACACCCCCATTGCTGAAAATAGCTTTACAGGCATGGCCGTGGGAGCTGCGATGACTGGCTTGCGTCCCATCATTGAAGGCATGAATATGGGCTTTTTATTGCTCGCCTTCAACCAAATAGCCAACAACGCCGGAATGCTACGCTATACCTCTGGCGGTAACTTTAAAATTCCGATGGTAATTCGCGGCCCTGGCGGTGTGGGAAGACAGCTAGGCGCAGAACATTCCCAACGATTAGAAACTTACTTTCAAGCTGTGCCAGGGTTGAAAATTGTTGCCTGCTCCACGCCAAGAAACGCCAAAGGACTACTGAAATCCGCTATCCGCAATGATAATCCGGTGTTGTTCTTTGAACACGTTCTGCTTTACAACTTAAAAGAAGATTTACCAGAAGAAGAATATTTACTACCTCTGGATAAAGCAGAAATTGTCCGTCCAGGAAAAGATGTGACAATTATTACTTACTCGCGGATGCGCCATCATGTGGTGCAAGCAGTAAAAACTCTTGAAAAACAAGGATACGATCCAGAAGTTATCGATTTAATATCTCTCAAACCATTAGATTTTGATACCATTGGTGCATCCATACGTAAAACCCATAAAGTCATTGTTGTGGAAGAATCCATGCGAACTGCGGGTATTGGAGCAGAAGTCATCGCCTCAATAAACGATCGCTTATTCGATGAATTAGATGCGCCAGTACTGCGGCTTTCTTCCCAAGATATTCCCACACCCTATAACGGCAATCTGGAGCGACTGACAATCGTCCAACCAGAGCAAATAGTAGAAGCTGTGGAAAAAATGGTAGCTTTGCGAGTCTAGGGATTGGGGAAGGTGGGGCCCCCTCTGGGGATAAGGGGTAATGGGGACTGGGGACTGGTGACTGGGGTGGAGCAAGAGAAGAATAACAATACCCAATACCCAATACCCAATCCCCAATCCCCGATCCCCAGTACCCAATACTTACTCATAACTCCTCAAAAGAGCGCTATTATAGCGTTTGTCAGTTGCGAGTTATGGTATGCAAAGACAGCGATCGCTATTAATTTTGATTTTAGTCCTGATAATCGCCGCTATTACGGTGATTGCCACAATTCCGATACCCCTGGGACTGGATTTGCGCGGAGGTTCACAGCTCACAATTCAGGTGAAACCATCACCGGAAATTCCCAAAATCACCGACCGAGAATTGGAAGGTGTGAAGAAAGTTGTCGAAGGTCGGATTAATGGTTTGGGTGTTTCTGAGCCAGTAATCCAAACAGTCAGCTCAGATAAAATCTTGGTGCAACTACCAGGAGTCAATGATCCAGAGCAAGCTGAACGGGTGCTAGGGGGTACAGCACAGTTAGAATTTCGTACCCAAAAGGCGAATACAGAAACTCAACTACTTGCTTTTCAAGCATCTAGAGCCGAATTGAAAGCCAAGCAAGAAGAGTTGAAAAAGAGTACCGATAAAGCGGCAATTGTCAAGAATCAAGAAGATTTACTGAAAAATAATCAAGCGATCGCAGAATTGTTTGAAAGCACCAATCCACCGCTAATTGGTAAATATCTCAAGGATGCCTATGGTGAACCCACTCAAGGTAACAACTGGAATGTTGCCATTCGCTTCGACCAAAAGGGTGGTGAACTGTTTGCCAATTTGACGAAAAATCTTGCTGGTACTGGGCGTAGTATTGGTGTTTTTCTGGACAATGAAGTTATTAGCGCCCCTACCGTGGGTATAGAATTTGCCGCCACTGGTATTACTGGTGGTTCTGCTGTGATTACAGGACGGTTTACCGCCCAACAAGCCAATGACTTAGGTGTGCAGCTACGCGGTGGGGCATTACCCGTACCAGTAGAAATAGTTGAAAACCGTACCGTCGGGGCAAGTTTAGGTAAAGATAGTATTCAACGCAGTATTTACGCTGGTATTGGTGGATTGCTGTTAGTATTAGTTTTCATGTTAGTTTACTACCGACTACCAGGGTTAATTGCGGACTTTTCTTTGATTATCTATGCGCTATTGACCTATGCCACTTTCGCTTTGCTAGGCATTACATTAACTCTCCCTGGTATTGCTGGGTTTATCCTCAGTATCGGTATGGCAGTTGATGCTAACGTATTGATTTTTGAGCGCACCCGTGAAGAACTACGTGCTGGTAAAACTTTATATCGTTCTGTAGAGTCAGGATTCTACCGAGCTTGGTCTAGCATTTTAGATAGTCATGTCACATCATTAATTTCTTGTGCAGCACTATTTTTCTTAGGAGCAGGTTTAGTTAAAGGCTTTGCTTTGACATTGGCACTAGGGTTAGGAGTAAATTTGTTTACTGCCATTACTTGTAGTCGCACACTGCTGTTCCTAACATTGGGATTTCCCAACTTGCGTAAGCCAGAGTTGTTTTGTCCCAATCTCTCAACGTCAATTAAGTCTGGTGCGGAGGTACAGTCATGAAATTTAGTGTCATCAAACGTCGGAGACTTTGGTGGACAATTTCTACCACCTTGATGCTCGTTAGCATCGTGGCAATGGTGATTTCTTGGCAACAACTAGGCGCACCACTACGTCCCAGTTTAGATTTTGTTGGTGGTACACGACTACAATTTGAACGCGATTGTACACAACCAAACAGCTGCGCTCAACCAATTGAAATTTCTGATGTCAGGGAAGTAATTGACGCTCAAAAGCTAAATAATAGTAGCATTCAAGTTGTTGGTCAAAAACAACAGGGAATATCTATTCGCACAAAGACATTAAATGTCGATGAACGCACCCAGTTGCAAACAGCTTTGAGTGAAAAAATTGGAGCCTTTAACTCGAAAGTCACTCAAATTGATACCGTTGGCCCAACACTTGGTCGTCAGCTATTTTCCCAAGGGTTACTAGCTCTGATTGTCTCCTTTGCTGGGATCGTTATTTATTTAAGTGTGCGGTTCCAGGTGGACTATGCTGTAATTGCAATTCTTGCCTTGTTCCATGATGTTTTGATTACGCTGGGTGTTTTCTCCATCTTAGGATTAGTAGTAGGTATTGAAGTTGATAGCCTTTTCGTCGTTGCTATTTTGACTATTACTGGTTTCTCGGTGACAGATACCGTGGTTATCTACGATCGCATTCGAGAAATACTGCATCTACATCCTAACGATCACATTGACAAAGTTGTTGATGATGCAACTAATCAAACTTTAACGCGATCGATTAATACCACGTTAACCGTTTTGCTAACATTATTTTCTCTGTTTCTATTTGGTGGTGAAACCCTGAGAAACTTTGCCCTGGCCTTAATTATTGGATTTACAATGGGTGCATACTCAAGTATTTTCCTCGCCAGTACTCTCCTTGCTTGGTGGCGAGAGCGCAGGGGTCAATCTCAGGTGCTAGAAAATGCAGAGCCGATTGATACATCTACCAGTTCCCAGGATAGTTAAACTTGTGTATATTTCACAATTGGGTGAAAGCATTTTGAATGTCTCACCCACGCCTTGCAATTTTATTCCCCTATGGATCAACCGGAAGAACCATTAACTACTGTTCCAGACTTTGAGAAATCTGACCCATCGTTTGCTCAACAAGTACAAAGGCTACATCAACTGACAGTATATGGCAGGTGGCTGTTTGTGGGCTGTTTATGGCTCACCATTGCGCCTGTCTCCTTGTGGGGTCTACGTACAGAAATTGCTCTGTGGCAACAATATTTTACCTGGGTGGCAGTGAGATTTGGACTGTTCTATCATCCACTGTCTACCTTCGGTCTAGCCTTTTGTCTGGGGATGACTGCTGCGGTTTTAGTTTGGCAAAGTCGGAATATTCTACTCGGACTACCACAGCAGGAAAAACAACGTTTAGAAAAACAAGTTTATCGGATACGTCAGCAGGGAGCAACTCATCCTTTATGGAAGTGGGTTTGTCGCTAAATTTTCTTTATCGTTGCATATACATAGACACGTACAGCAATTTCTAGCAAAATATGACTTAAATATACAAAGATAGTGCCAGAAGTGGATGCCATACATGAACGATCTTCAAATTCAGTTTAGCGATCGCAAGTCTGAAATTGACCTTTACCAACTCCAAGAACTGTTAAATGTTTCCGCTTTCTGGGCAAAGGGACGCAGTATTGAGGATTTAGGAATAGCTATTGCCAACAGTGAGCCAGTCATTTCCGTTTGCCTTCGCGATCGACTCATTGGCTTTGCCAGAGCAACATCTGATGGCATATATCGCGCCACAATTTGGGATGTTGTGATTCATCCAGAGTATCAACATAGTGGGTTGGGCAGCAATTTAGTAGAAACCGTTTTAAATCATCCCCGAATGAGGTTTGTTGAGCGTGTTTACCTGATGACTACTCACCAGCAGGGTTTCTACGAAAAAATTGGTTTTCAACCCAACACTACCACTACGATGGTGCTACACAACCTAGCTAACCGTGTTTTTGTTGCTGCTACAGAAGTTCAGCTTCAGGAATCACCGAAATAGTTCCGAGCAATGAGTGCTGAGTACTGAGTATAAGAATTTTTGTAGTCGTAAGTATTCAGTAGTGCTGAGTGCTGAGTACAACCCCATAGTTAAAACTAGGGGATTGAAACAAGGACGTATTTTTTCATAGCATGTCGAGTCCCCTTAAAAAATATTTTATTTTTTTCATAGATAAATTTAGGGGCTTGTGACCCTATGTGCTGAGTGCAATTAGTTTTACTTTTTACTTCTTTCCGAGTTACTCAGCACTCAGCACTGTTTTGGTCAAGAGACAAGATTTTGTCTCTACTACTCAGCACTACTCGCTAGGGGGATAGATATTTGTAGTCTGGTAAATTGCTGAAGTGGTTCCTTCACAATGGTAGAAGGCAGAATTTCCAACTTTCCTCCCATAACTTCCACCAAAGTCTGATTCATTAATAGCCTCATTCCTGGAGAAAGAGCAGCGTTCTTTTCGTCAATCTGGGTCGGCAGATATTCAGATTTGAGCAAATCAATCGGCTCGCTCCAAGACATAGCATGGGTTGGTACATCCAGCCAAATATTTATAAGATTATTTGTAGGTATGGTGCTACTAGAAATACAGATGCTACCTTCCTCCATCTGAGTAATGGCAGTGTCTATTAAACTTATTAATACTTGGCGGAGCCAAAGATAATCTGTCAAAACATAAATTTCTGGATCGGCGGGTAATAATTGCAAGGGAAAATTGCGATTTGCCGCCAGCATATAAGTTAAGTCATGAACCTCCTGCAAAACTTGGGCTAAAGGTCTAGGTTCAATATCTAATTTACTGGTACCATGTTCAGTCCTGGCAACGTTGAGAATTTCATCCATCAGCTTCAGCAGTTTTAGCGATCGCTCATAAGCTTGGGCAATAAATTCTCTCTCTTCAGCTGGATTTTCACATAAATCTGACAAAATTAACTGATGTAAGCCAATTAGGCCATTAAAAGGCGATCGCAATTCATGAGTAGTCCGCGCCAAAAAACCAGCTTTAAACAAACTCATCTCCCTTGCCATCAGGTATGCCAGCTGCGTTTGCTCTAACTGTTGCGATATTGGTGGCGTATCCTGTTCAGCTAATAGCGCGACTGGGGATGAGCTAGATGAAACATTAGGCAATGCTTGCGGTGGGCGTAGCCATAGCCCAAATAACTGACGGAAAACTATACCTAGAGCTATTCCTACTCCTAGATATATCCAGTTGCTCCAATTCATATCTGGCAATTATTAACCTGCTAAAGTTTCAGATTTCTCTGTTGTTAAAACCACGAAAACAACATTATAGCCACCTATATCTCAATACGCTTGGGTTAAGAGCTGCTGGCAATAATTTTGGGTTTTCGAGACAGACGCGATAAATCGCCGTCTCTACAAGTTTTTGTTGCTCATTCTGAATTGTATTGACCTATATCTAGTTATCAATCGAAATCTCTAACTCGATTGCTCCTTGCCGTAAAATGAGCCAATTTATACCTGTCCATTTAGCAACAGTGGAAGGTATACCCATCCCCGGCATTTCACCCTGGCATTCTGTTGTTGCTAAAGTCAGAACTTGAGGAAACTGAGTCTCAATTTCTGCCATTGTTTGCAAAGGCGGTTGACCGGAAAAATTGGCGCTAGTGGTGGCAAGAGGGCCTGTTTGGGCCAAAATAGATTGAGCGATCGCACTTTTCGGTACTCGAATCCCAATTGTCGTTGGATCAATAGGGTTCATAACTTTTGGTAAGTGTTGACTTGCTGGCAAAACTAATGTCAGCCCTCCTGGCCAATATTGATCTGCTAGTTCTTGCCAAACTTTATACTCATTCTCACTACCTTTGACATATAGCCACAAATCTTCAGCACTAGCAGCCATCAAAATCAAAGGTTTGTCTTGACTGCGTTGCTTCGCCGCAAAAATTAATGCTGCTTTTTCTGGTATAGCCGCAAGTGCAGGAACAGTATCAGTGGGAAAACTCACCAACAAGCCAGCGCGTGCGCCAGCTATTAGGTCTGTGAGATAAACTTGCGTCACGTCGCTTGGCTCCGAATTCAAAATTCAAAATTTAAAATTAATGATCCCCATAAATAAATTTAAGGGCTTGTATCATGAGTCGTTTTCGGTCAATAAATAATTGATGGATAAATAATTCCCTGTAGAGACGGCGATTTATCGGACGATGCCTAATTGACAATCCAATTTTTGGAAAACGTGAATAATGGAGATAGCCAAATTGAAGGCTTCGCCCTAACTTCTATAAGCTAGGGCGAAGCGTTCAATTCCAGCTAAGTCCGCGTGAATTTGAATATTGCAATAATTACCTTGATTTTGCAAAAGTTCTTGGACTGCATCGGCTTGTCCAGCCATCATCTCAATTAGCCACACGCCGCCAGGTTGCAAATAACTAGGGGAGATTTCTACCAAATGGCGAATGCAATCTAAGCCATCAGCGCCACCATCCAAAGCTAGATGCGGTTCATGGTTAACTACTTCCGGTTGCAAAGTAGGTAAGGTGCTGGTGGGGATGTAAGGAGGGTTCGACACCATACCACTGAACTGACCTTTTAACGATGCCAGTGGCTCCCACCAAGAACCTTGATAAAATCGAATGCGGTCAGCAAAACCCAAATTATCAGCATTGGTTTGGGCGATCGCCAAAGCTTCAACACTGTAATCAACAGCATGAATTGTGGCATTTGGCAAGACATCTGCTAATCCCAGTGCGATCGCTCCACTCCCAGTGCCTAAATCAGCCCAGTTTCCTGAAGCATTGCTAGCAGATGCTTTAGCTAAATCAATTAAGCACTCTGTCTCTGGTCTGGGAATTAAAACCGCACTCGACACCGTGATTTTAAAATTACGCCAAGGTGTAACTCCCGTAATATACTGCACTGGTAAGCGGTCGTTTAATCGCCTTTGCCACAGTTGTTCTAACTCTTCTAGCGGTAATTGCAGCTGAATTTGTGGCCAGTTTTTAAAAGACTCCAAACGCAGGGCCAAGCGGTCTAAGCCAGCCACCTCTAAAAGTAGCCAATCTACCTCCGTTGGTGGAACATCAGTGGCGATCGCTGCTTGAAGCGCTGCATTTCGCCACTGCCAAAGTTGTAAACCAGAAACTATCAGATGTTTCTCCCCCATACCTCAACCCTGGAGCGCATAACCGTTATTTTTTCGGGCCGGGCGCAGCAGCAGGCTTGGCAGCTGGGGACTGATTCGGAGCCAGCGAGCGAATAAAGTTGATCGACTCCCGCGATGGATACAGAACAATTTTATTGATACTAGGATCGTTGCTGCTATTGAGAGCTTCTAGAACACCGTACAGATCCACCACCTGAATTTCAGTGTTATCTGCTTCCTTGGGTACGGCTTTCTTGAATTCGTCTAACAGAGCCACTGCTTGCTCTTTCTCAAAAAAGAAAGGGATGTAGCGCTCACTGCCTTTGGCCACGGGAATAGTCAGATAGCTATTATCTTTCTTAAATTTGGGTACAAATAAGGGAATACCGTTGAATTGCTCCGCTTTTTTACCACTTTGATTTAGCATACTTGTTGCCGAGGCTACCTGCTGTTGCGTCGGTACTAAAGTATAAATTACGGAGTCGGGTTTCTTTTTGCTTTCTTGTACTATTTTGTAGTAGTCTGCCAGGGACAAGGGTCTAACCTGTAGGGTGCTTGCCAACTGGGGATTTTCTTTTTTGAGCCGATTGTCCAGGAATTTTTGAGCATCTTGCTTGCTAATAAAAAATCCCACTTGCGAGATCGGCTTGGATGCGTTACTTCTCGAAAGAACTACAAATTCGCCTTTGGGATTGGTGAGTGTGAATACAGGTACTTCTTGGAGCTTTTTCACTACCTGATCTGGTGGCAATGCGATCGCCTCTAGATTGCCCATTCCTGGTAAATTGCCTATTCCTGAAAGCCCTGTGAAAAATACACTGCCAGCTATACTCAATGTTGCGCCCAAGCGAATAAATGATTTCATGACTGCTCCTCGCATCAATATTCTAATTAAATTAAACAAACAGTTGGATTTGCACAGCACCAACTAGCTTTAGTTATATAGCAATCTATTTGAGTTGTGAAAAATTCATTGTGCGCGTTGAGTTTGAGTGAGCCTCAACGGTCAAAATCCAATATTACTCAACTATTTAGGCTTGCTATGGTATCGTTTTCACAAACTGGCTGTGCTAACGTTCTATTTTTCTGAGTTTTGCTTCGCTATTCACCACGAAATGCGGTAGATGCCTGTTATATGTCTTTTCAAAGAGTGAAAAGCCTCTCCATCTCTGGTAGCTTGGAGACGATAAATGCCATTCTATCGGCTTTTTCTAAGATTGGGTGACGCTATCACTTAATAAATCGTTCCATCTCCGATTGATTTAATAGTATATTCTCAAATTTATACAAAGCTAAGTGTCAGGAATATATTACTGCTTAAGAAGTAAATTTACCTATTAGACTTCAATAGCCAACCTAACAGAAAGACAGCCTAAATTATTTTTCTCCGTAAAAACATGCAATTTAACTGCACATCCTAACAAAAAAAACTACTCAGTCAGCCCTAGCTGCTAAATATACTAATTAAATTTATTAATTCAATCGGGATGACAGGATTTGAACCTGCGGCATCCTGCTCCCAAAGCAGGCGCGCTACCAAGCTGCGCTACATCCCGGTTATGTCTATCTACTTTTCTGGTTTCGTTTTAACTTAACCATCAAAGTGATCGTCGCTTTCACAAAAGCATTAATTTGATTATATCAGAATATTAAGCATAAGCGTAATATTTTTTATATTCTGCAAATACGAGCTAAATTACATCCTTACAATCATCAAGGGTTTTCGGCCGACTTAGTTTTACAAGAGATATACTTGCTCGTTCGTCGGCTAAACCTTGTCAAACCAAACTAAAATAATAGATTTGTACTACTATACCTGATTTGATTGTGCTAATCGGGTTTTATTTGGATTGAGTGCTAGTGAGGATACCAGAACATACCTTTGATGCCTTCTGGATCAGCCATAAACCCCATAGTTCGGTAGAAATCTACAACATGGGGGTCAGCGAAGAGAGTGACATTACTAATTTCCTCACTTCTAAGTTTTTTGAGAACGTATTTCATCAGCGCCTTGCCCAATCCTTGACTTTGAAAGTCTGGGTGAACCACCACATCCCAAATAGTGGCATTAAAAGCGTGATCTGAAGTAGCACGGGCAAAACCAATGAGCCGCTTTTGGTTTCCTCTCACCTGCCACATTGAGGCGACGAGAAAACTATGCTCAATAGCTTTTTTTACTTTTCTTAGAGGACGACGTGACCAACCAACTGCATCACAGAGTTCTTCTAGCTCATATAGGTCAATGTCTCGTTCCGTACTAAAGACGATCCGAGCCTCCTTTGAAGAAGCTTCGCTAATGCTACTGGGGCTGGAATTGCCCGCAGTTCCCACTGTATGCTCTTCAAAAGAGTTTGTCCTAGTTGCCGCTACAGATTCAGGAGTACTAAACCAAGTTTTCCAAAAACCCATGCCAACGTGGTTCGGGTAGTATAACTGAATTGGTTTCCACTCTTAAGAGCGTTGATTCACGTTTAACATAGCGATCGCCATTGACTACCCCTTACACTCAAAGTTTTTCGGTTGCTTTCGGGATTTGCAATGGTAACAGCGAGTTAGAGCGTGTTTCACACCAATCATTTTCAACTTTAGCATTTTGTTGTAAAGGGTAGGGGAAATTCACAAAAAGGGAAGGATATAAGTAATTCAAAATTCACGCATTCAAAATTCAGAATGGAAAAACCTAATCCTGGCAATTGCTCGTATAGTGCTTAAATGCACGTTAGCTTAGGAGTGTATTGTATACAAAGGATTGGGTATGCGACATTGGGGATTAGGGATTAGTTATTCTCCCTTGTCTCCCAGTCCTCACTCCCAAGTTCCAAGTTCCCAGTCACCAGTTCCCAGTCCCAAGTCCCCAATCCCCAACACCCAACACCCAGTCCCCAGGTGACGAAAGCAAGCGAGTTTTACCCTTAACAATGGCTTCTGGTTTAAAATCTTCTACACTGGAACTCCTAAAGCGCTTTAACCGAGCGTTTCCCCAGTTTTATGAGCAATTCGTCAGCAGTGAAATTCAACTGCAAAATTTGCGGCTAGCCTACCGTCTCTATAAAACTAGACGCGCTGTTATTGAACTGAAACCGGAAGGTAGCAAAAGTGCCCTGCATTTTGCTTATCGCAACCAGTCTTTTCTCCTCAGCGATATTTTTGGTGTACTGGCAGCTTATGGGTTGACTATCCACGGTCTAAGTCTATACGGTCAAATCCGTCCACCAATGTTAGTTTTTATCAAACTATTGGTGTCTCGTGGTAGTAAAGCCTTGACCGAGAAAACCGCAGAAAATGTCTGTCGTGCCATTCGCGAGGCTTTAGGAGGTCGGTTTGAGGTAGAAGAGATGCTGGCAGTAGAATTCAATCTTGATACTGGTTTAGAGCAGGTACAAACTGAGTTCTATGTCGATCCGGTCTTTCATCTCCCGGCCCTAGTGATTGAAGCCGATAATCAACCAGGATTATTCTACAAAGTGATGTACGCCATCTGGCAAGAAGACCTTTTGGTAGTCAATGCCAATTTACTGGTTTGGCGCGGGCGTACACGGCTAATTCTCTACTTGTTGGGGCCGAATGAAAGCCTCATTCCTGAATATCTAGGTCACAAGATTGCTGAAGGGGTACGACAGAGGTTGCTGGGTAAATAAAAAAAGTGAGTAGTTATGAGTTAAAAATTAATAACTCCTAACTCCTAACTTCTAACTCTCTTCTTATTCCGTATTTAGTCGCACTCGCCCTTAAGGGTACGATATAAGTATGGCAACTATCGAAATCTTGGGCGTTCCACACGCATACGAGCTAACGGCTCCCACTTCCTGCCCCCATGCTTTAGTATTTATCCACGGTTGGCTAAATAGCCGTGGATATTGGCAACCTGTGATTTCTCGCCTATCAGATGATTTGCAGTGCCTTTCCTATGATTTGCGGGGTTTTGGTGAATCGCAATCCCAGGTAAAAACTGATTTTAGTCGAACACAAACGTCTCTGAGCCTGACGCCCGTTTACAGTAGTGCGGTTGGCTCACCAATGGAATCTCTTTATACTCCTGCTGCTTATGCTCAGGATTTAGCAGTTCTCCTGAAACAGCTAAATATTACCAGTGCTTGGCTAATTGGTCACTCATTGGGTGGAACGATCGCTCTTTGGGGAGCAGATCAAATACCTGAATGTGTTAAGGGTGTGATCTGCATCAACGCCGGTGGTGGTATTTACCTCAAAGAAGCCTTTGAGCAGTTTCGCTCGGCGGGTCAGAAATTTTTGCAAATTCGTCCGCGCTGGCTGTCCCAAGTGCCTTTGATTGATTTGCTGTTTACCAGAGCTAGTGTAGTTCGTCCTTTGGAGCGCTTTTGGGCACGTCAGCGAGTAATTGATTTCGTCGTGGCTGACCCAGAGGCGGCTCTAGGAACTCTGTTAGACTCCACAACGGAAGAAGAAATCAATCGTTTACCTGAGCTAGTATCCCAACTGAAGCAGCCAGTTTATTTTCTGGCTGGTGCGGAAGATAAGGTTATGGAACCCAAGTATGTGCGCCATTTAGCTAGCTTTCACAGACTGTTCCAATATTGTGGTGACAATGTTCTAGAAATTCCTAATTGCGGACATCTGGCTATGTTGGAACAACCAGATGCTGTGGCTGATCTCATTCGATCGATAGTCAAGAGTCTATAACAAGAGTCATTAGTCATTAGTAGTTACAAATGACTAATGACTACTCAAGAGGTTGATACAACTTCATCACCTGAGTGAGCGCTAACCTAGACTCAACGCCTAGTGTGAGGGGGGATGTATGACCACGGGATAGATGGTCAGCGGCGGCACAGCCAATCATGGCGGCGTTATCAGTACAGAATTTTAGAGGAGGGAATAGGACGCGTAGGTTGTGTTTAATGGCGGCAGCTTGGAGGTTTTTTCTCAAGCCGCTATTAGCTGCTACACCGCCACCAATGGCGATTGTGTCTAGACCATAGTCTAGGGCACAGGCGATCGCTCTTTTGGTTAGCGATCGCGCTACGGTATCCTGAAAGCTAGCTACTACATCTGCCACTGGGACTTGTCCGCCATCTTTCTCTAACTGCTGCACTAAACGCAATACAGCCGTTTTTAACCCACTAAAACTTGTGTCATAACGATGAAACCCCCCACCTGGTAGAGAAACTTTTCCTTCTGGTAAAGCAAAGGCTTGAGGATTCCCCTGTTGTGCCAACTTGTCAATCACTGGGCCACCCGGATAACCTAGCTTTAATAATCGCGCCACTTTATCAAAGGCTTCACCGGCTGCATCATCACGAGTTTGTCCCAGGGTTTCGTAAATACCACAATCTTTGACATAAATCAAGCTTGTATGTCCGCCTGAAACCAGTAAGCTAAGAAAAGGGGGATTTAAAGTTGATTCGCTCAAGTAAGTTGCGTAAATGTGACCTTCGAGGTGATGAACTCCCAAAAATGGCTTGTTGTGTACCATCGCTAGGGTTTTGGCAGCAGTTAACCCCACCAATAGCGCTCCTACGAGTCCAGGGGCACAAGTGGCGGCAATTGCGTCAATTTTTCCCCAATGTAGTTGGGCTTGCTCTAAGGCTTGTGCGATCGCAACATTTATCGTTTCCAAGTGCTGGCGAGACGCTACTTCCGGCACTACCCCGCCATACTGCTGATGGGCTGGAATTTGTGAGGCTACGATACTGCTGCAAACTTTACGATTATTAACAATTGCGACGGCTGTTTCATCACAACTGGTTTCTATTGCTAAAACGGTTGTCATTGAGAGTGCTGAGTCCTGAATCCTGAGTCCTGAATCGTGGAGAGAAAATCTTGCTTCTTTACTACCCTACAACAACAATTCTTGTACTTAGCACCCGTTAATCAGCACTCAGCACTAATTTTGGTTGAGAAGCTTTAACTTTTATTTACTTAAACTTTACTCGGTTCCCACCCAAGAGTATGATGACTTCCTAGTTATGCAAATAAACAGACTGTACAAGCCGCTTCGTTTTGTACAAAAAACTTCTTGTTTTGTAATAAAAGGAAACAACTCTATGCGACGATTGTTTGCTTTGATGTTAGCGATTAGTCTTTGGTTCAACTTTGCTCCCCCAGCGCAAGCTTTAGGAGCTAATTTGACACCGTGCAAGGACAATCCCGCTTTCCAAGAGCTAGCAGCTAATGCCCGTAATACCACCGCTGACCCCCAATCAGGGAAAAAGCGGTTTGAGCGTTATTCTCAGGCCTTGTGCGGCCCTGAAGGATACCCTCACTTGATTGTTGATGGTCGTCTAGATCGTGCTGGTGACTTTTTGATTCCTAGCATTCTGTTTCTATATATTGCTGGTTGGATTGGTTGGGTAGGTCGTGCCTATCTACAAGCAATCAAAAAGGAATCTGATACTGAACTAAAAGAAATCCAAATCGATATTGGTTTGGCATTACCCATAATAGCGTCAGGTTTTGCTTGGCCAGCAGCAGCAGTCCAAGAATTTCTCTCTGGAAAATTAGCAGCCAAGGATTCAGAAATCCCTATTTCCCCACGCTAAATCAGCTTAACTAATTCATTTGTTTTGGAGACTAAATTCATGGCAGACAAAGGCGACCAATCTTCTTACTTGGTTAAGTTTATTTCCACAGCGCCAGTGGCAGCAACTATATGGCTGTTCATCACAGCAGGTATCTTGATTGAATTCAACCGCTTTTTCCCCGACCTACTTTTCCACCCACTACCATAAGTGTCAAATGTGATTTAGGACAGTTGAATGTCTTACGTTTTGCATAATGTAGTTGATGTATTCAGCTTAGTTAGGCAGAATTATCATCAAAATAGGCGGCAAAAATAGTTTTTTGAAACTCGTGATTCTGTTTACAGATCGCGAGTTTCACGGTTTTAAAATAAGCTAAATTAATTTTTCTAAACTTCCTAGCTAAAAGACATCTTTAGCTACAATTATTATTAATATAAAAATGCCACCATTTTAATTTAGAGGCGAACGCAAAATATGGCGCAAGCAGTAGATGCATCAAAAAATCTCCCTGGCGATCCCAGAAATCGGGAAGTTGTTTTTCCCGCATTCGGCGATCCACAGCTAGGGAACCTAGAAACCCCGGTTAATTCTTCTCCCTTGATCAGGGGATTCATCAATAATTTACCTGCTTATCGCCCAGGTCTGGCTCCTGCTAGACGCGGTTTGGAAGTTGGTATGGCTCATGGTTACTGGCTATTTGGCCCCTTTGCCAAATTAGGCCCACTGCGAGACACAGATAACGCTAACTTAGCTGGGTTACTGTCAGCCATCGGTCTGGTTGTAGTTCTCACAGGCGCTCTATCGCTGTATGCAAATAGCAATCCACCCAAAGCACTTCCTAGTGTTACCGTACCCAAGCCTCCGGCAGATGCTTTTAATTCTAAAGAAAGCTGGAACAACTTCGGCAGTTCTTTCTTGATTGGTGGTATTGGTGGTGCAGTAGTTGCTTACTTTTTGACTAGTAATTTGGCACTAATTCAAGGTCTATTTGGTTAATTATTAGGAGTTAGGAGTTAGGAGTTAGAAGTTTAAATTCAGAACTTCTAACTCTTAACTCCTAACTTATTTAAACAAAACTGCTTCAATATCATTTAAAGCAGTCTCAAAATCGTCATTAACGATTTGAATATCAAATTCACCTGCGGCTTGAATTTCTTCTTGGGCGCGGAGTAGACGACGGGCGATCGCTTCTTCAGAGTCTTGGGCACGAGAGCGTATCCGCTTCTCTAATTCATCGAAGGAAGGCGGTAATATAAAAATACTGAAGCCACTGGGGAAGGAAGCACGAATTTGTCTTGCTCCTTCTAGTTCAATTTCTAGCACTACCAACTTACCAGAATTAATTTGGTTAAGTACAGCTTCACGGGGAGTGCCGTAATAGTTACCAGCAAATTCTGCCCATTCTAAAAATTCACCTTCCGCAACCAATTGTTCAAACTTACTGCGGCTGATAAAGTAATAACTTTTACCATCGATTTCTCCTGGGCGGGGAGAACGAGTCGTCACGGATACAGAATAATAGAGTTCTGGATGACGTTGTAGGAGCGATCGCATTAAAGTGCCTTTACCAACCCCACTGGGGCCAGTTAAAACAATTAACCTGCCTAAATGTAAGCACTCTTCGGTAGTAGCACTATTCTGGATGGGTAAAACTGGCATCATCCCTTCAACCTGTGAATCAATCAATAGATATTATTCATTAATTTTATGTTCCTGGCCAAGTCCACTAGTGACTAAAGAATTTGTAGCAAGAGTGATAGAGGTCAAGTACTAGTGGTCTGTCCCATTATATTTAATGAGACAGACCACTAGCACGGCGTAAAGAAACAGACCATTTCAAATAGCGTCAGAGCTTGGAATACAATTCTTTTGACTTTTGACTTCCGCCTTGCGGTACTAGTCAATTATCTACAGTTTGATGATCGCGGGAAATTACAAAGCGATTTGCTACCGTTTCTGGCTGAATCGCTGACAGTATTACGTGGTTGGAATCAGTGATAATTACAGCTCTAGTCCGACGACCGTAAGTTGCATCAATCAGTTGATTTTTGTCCCGTGCTTCGGTAATAATCCGCTTAATTGGGGCTGACTCTGGACTGACAATGGCAACTACTTTGTTGGCAGACACGATGTTACCAAAGCCGATGTTGATTAACTGAATGTCCATAAAAAAACTGACGCTAAACGCGGTTTGAGAAGCTTGAAATAAACTTATACTCATGTTATCGCCAAAAAACAGGAGTTACAACGCTTAAATTCAAGCAAGTCTTTGCTTTTAAATAATGTCTGTTTTTTTTAGCTATTTATCAGCTATTTTTGCTCAAAATCTTCCTAAAGATACAGGTGCGATTCCACTGATACAAGCTAGCTAGATAATGTACATTTATTTGGTTTTAAATAAGTATCTGACTCAGAAATTGATATCGAGCAAAATTGATTAGAACAGTCTCGCTCTAACTTTATTAGCTCAGTACAATATAAGTGCAGTTCAATGTACATTACTAAACTGACATCAGTTTGACGAAGTTAAGTTTTGTCTCCCATATTGACAGTACGCATCCTGCGTACACTTCCAGCTTGACAATCGCGCAACCAAGCTTTAATTCCTTGGGCAATAGTACCGTTACTACTATCGCGTGGCGGGGATAGTAGCTGCTTTTCAGAATGGGAACTGATTTGAGAAAACATCATCACTAGTTGCCAACCACTTTTAGTTTTAGTCAATAATAGCCAGTGGAATTGTTGCAATTCTAACGCTTTCTTTCCTATATACTGGCGCTCTAAGGTCGTAAAGAAAACTTGCTCAACTCCTAATGCAGAGCTTTTAGGTGCATTTGCACTATATTCTTCAAGGTTAAGGGGTAGAGGAGTAAACTCAGGTCTTCCTGCCAGTAGCATATAACTGTAAATGTCACTGCTTCTACTGAGGCGACGGGCGCGTTGACTAGCGCGATTAGTATAACTAGGTAAATCTTTTAATAGCTGTATAGTTAATGTTTCTAAATTTTGCTCAGAACACAAAGACCTCTCGCTACCGTTGACATTTTGCTTTTGTGCGATCGCAGAGGGTTTAGAGTTGAGGTTTATTGAAAACGCTGGGTAAGCAAGGCTATTTGAGACTAAAACCCAAAAGCTACAAGCTAAAAGCCAATTATAATTTTTCTGATTGAGCGAAGAGGCAAAAGCAATCTTGCCTACACCTTGCACTCTTTCTGGCAGTTTCTCACTGACTCTTAGGTTCATGCCACCGTAGTTAACTCCTCAGAAATCCTCTTCCAAGCTAACTTAGGTTCAGTAGCAGTGGTGATGGGGCGACCAATCACGAGATAATCGGCACCAGCAATGATTGCTTGGGCTGGGGTGAGCGATCGCTTTTGATCGCCTTGATCTGCCCAAGTTGGTCTAACTCCCGGACAAACCAGCAAAAAGTCATCTCCACAAGTTTGTCGTAGCTGTGCCACCTCTTGGGGCGAACAAACTGCCCCATCCAAACCAGATTCTTGAGCTAGTAGGGCCATTGCTAGAGCGTATTCTGGTAACTCTAGAGGTATTTTTAAATCAAACGCCAATTGCCGAGCCGAAATGCTCGTTAGCAGAGTAATAGCAATTAACTTTGGTGGTTGTACACCTGCTTTTGCAGCCCCTTCTTGTGCCGCCTCAGTTGCGGCTTTCAGGGCATCTCTACCAGCAGTCGCATGAATTGTCAGTAAATCTACCCCATATCTAGCTGCACTCCGGCAAGCACCAGCAACGGTATTGGGGATATCATCAAACTTTAAATCTAAGAAAATGCGCTTTTGCCGAGACTTTAACACTTCCAGAATTTTCGGGCCAGTGCTAGTAAACAACTCTAAACCGACTTTCCACCAAACTACTTGCGGAAGTTGATCTATAAGTGCGATCGCACTTTCTACATCTGGCACATCCAAAGCTACAATCACTCGTTGTTCTGCTTGTTCCCCATTCCCCATTCCCTACTCCCTGCTCCCCATTCAAACTAAACGTACAAACTTATTTTTCCCAACTTGTAAAACTTTACCTTGTAACTGGGCGGGAGAATCGAAAGTGATATCAGCATCAGTGATGCGATCGCCATCTAGGCGCACTCCACCTTCTTGAATTTTCCGCTTTCCTTCCCCCGTACTTTTGCACAAGCCAGTGACATTCAGAATATACGCTAACTTAGTAGGGAATTGCTGCACGCCAGAAGAAAGAGAGAATTCTGGAACTGCACCTTCCTTGCCGCCACTTTGAGCTGCAACTTTTGCCTCTTGGGCTGCGGTTTCGCCGTGGTACTGCTTGACAACTTCCCATGCTAAGAGTGTTTGGCGATCGCGGGGATTTTCTGGCAGTTTATCCAAAGGTAAATCCGTCAACAGTTCAAAATACTGTGAGAGCAGATGATCGGGAACTCCTTGCAACTTTTGGTACTTTTGTCCTGAGTGTTCTGCCAATCCGATATAATTACCCAAAGACTTGGACATTTTTTGCACTCCATCTGTGCCAATTAGAATTGGCAGCAGTATCCCAAATTGGGGTTTTTGGCCAAAATGACGCTGCAAATCTCTGCCTACAGCAATATTAAATTTCTGATCGGTGCCACCTAATTCCACATCTGCCTCAACTGCAACCGAATCAAAACCTTGCATTAACGGGTACAGGAACTCATGGATAAAAATCGGATTCTCTTTTTTATAGCGATCGGCAAATCCTTCCTTTGCCAACATCTGCCCCACTGTCATCGTGGAGAGTAACTCCAAAATTTTCTCTAAGTTTAGTTCAGAGAGCCATTCGGAGTTATAGCGCACCTCTAACCTTCCTGGTGTGTCAAAATCCAAGATAGGACGTACTTGGTCAAGATAAGTCTGAGCATTTTGTGCGACATCTGCTTCTGTAAGCTGACGACGCACTTCAGATTTACCAGTTGGATCGCCAATACGCGCTGTAAAATCGCCAATAATTAAAACTGCTGTATGTCCTGCATCTTGAAATCCTCGCAGTTTTCGTACTGGTATGCTATGACCAAGATGAATATCAGTACCAGTAGGGTCAATTCCAAATTTGACCCTCAAAGGTTGGTTTGTAGTTAGTAATAGCCTTTCTAGACTTTCGCTGTTAACATCAACTGATTGTGGGAAAACTTCTACTACACCACGACGCAGCCAAGCAAAATCTTGCTCTTTACTAAGAGATTCACTACTAGTTATGCTTTCTACTCTAGAAGTTAAGTTGGTTATTATATTCACTGGCAATTTATCCACTTTCTCATCCGCCAAACTACTATAATTGCAAAAAACTAACCGCCTTGCTTCACCCAATCAATTACAGTTCAATTTACAAGTGAGGAAGTGAAATAGCCGTGTCATCGTCTAGTGCTTTGGGAGATAAAAAGCCACAGGATCGGGCTTCATCAGGTTTTGAGTTTTTGAAAGGAGTCGGTCAGGTAACTGGCGGTACTCTCCTTTCAATCACCATGCTGGCAAGTTCCATTGTAGCCGGAGGACTAGTTGGTTTAGCCATCAGTTTCCGTAATTTGCCAGATGTGAGACAGCTACGTAACTTCTTTCCCTCGGAAACGACTTACATTTATGACGTTAAGGGCAAACTCTTAACGAGTATCCACGGGGAAGCCAACAGGGAAGTCGTACCCCTAGATAGAATTTCGCCGAATTTAAAACGGGCCGTGTTGGCAAGTGAAGATAGCCATTTTTACGATCACCACGGTATTAACCCCGTCGGTGTGGGACGTGCTGTGGTAGTTAATGCTGTAGCAGGTGGGGTCAAAGAGGGTGGCTCTACTGTTACTATGCAGTTGGTAAAAAATCTGTTTTTGTCTCGTAAGCGTGCTTTTACCCGCAAGTTAGCAGAAGCGGTGCTAGCAATCCGGTTAGAGCAAATTCTCAATAAAGACCAAATATTAGAAATGTACCTCAATCAAGTTTATTGGGGTCATAACAATTATGGTGTACAAACGGCAGCCCGCAGTTATTTTAATAAGTCATCAGAATATTTAAGCTTGGGTGAATCTGCAATGATGGCGGGTTTAATCCAAGCACCAGAAGAATTCAGCCCGTTTGTGAGCATGAAGCTGGCAAAACAGAAACAAAAAGAAGTGCTAGGACGAATGCTGGAATTGAACTGGATCAGCCAGTCAGACTATGATGATGCCCTCAAGCAAGAAATCAAACTTGGGAGAATTAAATCCTTTCAAGGTAGTGCCCTGCCTTATGTAACCAATACTGTAGCCCAGGAGTTAGCTAAGAAGTTTGGGCGTGAGACACTGCTCAAAGGCGGGATGCGGGTGCAAACGACGGTTGATGCCAACTTTCAAATCATGGCTGAAGAAACTGTTACGAAGTGGCATAAAACACTCTTAGATCAGGGATTATCTAAGAATCAAATGGCCTTGGTAGCAGTTGATCCACGCACGCATTTTATCAAAGCATTGGTGGGCGGTATAGATCCTAAGACCAGTGAATTTAATCGTGCGACTCAATCTCAACGGCAGCCCGGATCTTCTTTTAAACCGTTTGTATATTATACTGCTTTCGCTAGTGGGAAATATGCACCAGACTCAACGGTGGATGATTCTCCAGTCAGCTATCGAGATGGTAACGGTTGGTACTCTCCCAGAAATTATGATGGCAGCTTTAGGGGATCAATGCCAATCCGCACAGCTTTAGCCCAATCAAGAAATATTCCCGTAATCAAGATTGGTAAAGCTGTGGGAATGAATAGGGTGATCGAAACCTGTCGTACCTTGGGTATTACAAGTCCGATGGAACCTGTGACTTCCTTGCCACTTGGGGCAATTGGTGTCACACCTTTGGAAATGGCTAGTGCTTATGCGACCTTTGCTAATTATGGCTGGCAATCTCCACCAACTGTAATTGCCCGTGTCACTGATAGTAGTGGTAATGTGTTACTGGATAACACCCCTAAACCACAGCTAGTCCTCGATCCTTGGGCATCAGCAGCAATTATCGATGTGATGCGATCGGTAATCAATGAGGGTACTGGTAAAGGTGCTGCGATCGGTCGCCCAGCCGCCGGGAAGACGGGAACAACATCATCAGAAAAAGATATCTGGTTTGTGGGTACTGTACCACAGTTAACAACTGCTGTCTGGGTAGGGAGAGACGACAATAGACAGTTAGCTGACCATGCTACAGGTGGTGTTATGGTCGCTCCCATTTGGAAAGATTTTATGGAGAAGGCACTTAAAAACGTACCAGTAGAAAACTTCAAGCCACCTTCGCAGTTTTCTCGTCCAAAGTCACAATAATTTTGGATTTTAGATAGCATCTTGGATTTTGGATTGACAATTAATCCAAAATCTAAAATCTAAAATCGACTAGTACAACACGGCGTAAACAAACCACCCATTCAAAATCAATGAAATACTTACGCTGTATCCATTTTTAATTTTTAATTTTTAATTCCGCCTTGCGGTACTAGGTTTGTTTTTCTAGCTCGGCTTTCATTCGTTCTAAAGTAAGGTGCATTTGGTCAAACATTTGTTGCGGAGTTACACCAAACTGACCTAATTGTGTTTTTAGCTGTTCTACTGTCATTTGCGCCATGAAATCTTCTGATAACTCGAAGCGCTTCATAAAGATGCGGTATCGATCCATCATGGTTTCCATTTGCTCAATAAACAGCTTTTTGCCTTCACGGTCAAATTTGCCGTAGCCGTTGCCAAGCTTAATCAGCGCTTGATAATCCTCAAACAGCTGTTTTGCTTCTTGCTGAACTATCTCAGAATCGAAGAATCCCATATTGCTTATATTAAACTGAGTGCCCAGACTCAGCAGCTTAATAGTTTTACTTCTATTTATTATTTTAGTCTAGGAGAGTAATCTAGTCACGAAGCTTCGGTTTTAGTACGGTTTGTTACCGAAATTTCAACACTTGACTTGAGAACGTTTCCCATTGCTAAATCGACTTAATAAAGCTGCAATACTCAGAGCTTTTGCCATTGATTTAGGATTGGTGTTTTCACCTGGTTTAATTTTCAGTCCGGGAGCGTATTTCAGAGCTAGTGAATCTTGCGGGTTAAGTTTTAAGGCTTGACGGATGTAAACCCTGCCCATACCCATAAATTGCTGTTTTATATGTACCAAACCTAATAATGCATAATAGTTGCTGTTGTTTGGTTCTAACTTGATGGCATCGCGTAGTTCTTGCACGGCTAGAGCCCAGTTGGCTAGCCGGACGTACTCAATAGCTCGCTGGTAGTGACGTTGAGCGTAGTTTGTCAAAATTGGTTGGACATTAGTTTTTTCATCTAATGTCAATTCCACTGTCTTGACTTCTACTTGAGGGACGATGCGAACAGCTTTTGATGGTAAGAACAGGTCAGGTTTATGCAATTGTAAGTAAACTAAATTCAGTATGCTAATTTGTTGTGTAACTTGATAAAACTGATGGAGTGATTTGTATTGAGCTTCTGCGTAGGAAGCGATCGCTTCTTCGTAAAATAATTGTGCTTGGGGTGGAGACATTTCCCTAATTTCCTCAGCTATGGTATTTTGGGCACACAAAGCTCGCTGTTGTAACATTCTTGTGTCCGATCGCAGCATAGCTATGGCAATCAAGCGCTTGTGTCGATGTTTGAGTTGTTCATAAGCTGGATTGATTAAATAGCTAAGTATTGCCGTTGCTAATTGTTGGTCTGGATTGCAGCTTTTGGCATAGCGATCGGGATGTAGCAGCTTTGCTAAAGTGTGATAGCGTTTAAAAATCTGGCGCTCGTCAGCACTGACAGAAATTCCTAGCACAGCATAAGGATCGTAAAGCTGTTCAAGCCATTTTGGTGGTAGGAAAATCTGTGACATTGTAGTAATCTATCCGTTGAAAACTTAAAATTAGCATCAAAGCTCAATGCACAGTCATGTGAAACTTACTCAAATTTCTTTAAATTGGGGATTGGGAATATTTAGTTAGGGATGAATTGTTTCTGCGCCTTTTGACTGTCTTATTGTAGAAACTATGGTGTTGGTAGATTTATTAGAAATATGTTCACTAAGCGCAAAAGCCGAAGTATTGCTGCTGTTCTAGCTTTTTCTGGCACGTTGACAATTGCAGGATGGCATAAATTTTATCTAGGACAGCCTGTGTGGGGTATTTTATATTTTTTGCTTTCCTGGACGCCTATACCCAGAGTAGCCAGTGCGATTGAGGGAGTTTGGTATTTAGCTCAAGACGAAGAAGCTTTCGATCGCAATTTTAATCTAGGGAAGTCAGCAGGAAAGAACTCACAAAAGGTGATTAATCAGGTAGGAGCGATCGCTGTTGCAATGCGGGAATTAGATGCTCTGCGTCAGGATGGACTGATTTCAGAGTATGAATTTGAGCAAAAGCGCCGCCAATTGCTAGACCAGATTTCTTGAGGTGAGCGCCAATCATGAATAACTGGCTACCTTTAAACTCCAGGCTGCAAAAACTCCGCGTCAAGCTCCTCAACGATCCCTACTATCGCCTACAATCTGGGGAAGAAATTCAGATAGCGGCCAAATTAGGTATCCGCATTGATGCTAATCAAGCGACTGTAGATGATTGGTTACGCTTACCAGGGTTGTCAATTCATCAAGCGCGATCGCTTGTAGAACTTTCGCGTTCGGGTGTGAAATTTTACTGTATTGAAGATATCGCTGCGGCTTTGGGTATACCAGCGCCGCGCTTAGAGCCATTAAAGCCTCTGCTGAATTTTATTTACTATGACCACCAATCTTTAGAAAATCCGACGCATTTAGTTAACCCGAACACAACAACCGTTGAAAAATTAGCACAAATTCCATTTATAAATTTATCTCTGGCGGAAGCAGTAGTGCAAAATCGGCAATCAGCCGGGCCTTACCGTAACCTGGCTGATTTCCAACGACGCTTGGAGTTAACTGGTGATGCGATCGCTCAGTTGATGTATTATTTAACGTTTTAGATAAACCCAATGCGATCGAGAGGCCAAAAGCGAAATGTTGCCCGACCGATGACATTTTTACTGGGTAAAAAGCCCCAATAGCGAGAGTCATTACTATCGTTGCGGTTATCTCCCATAACAAAAAATTCATCTTCTGGGACTTTCACTGGTCGATATGGCTGATTTGGGGGTTCAGCGATGTAGTCTTCTGCCAAGGGTTGACCGTTGAGGTAGACTTTGCCAGAATCAACACTAATTACCTCGCCCGGTTCGCCAATAACCCGCTTGATAAAGGCTTGGTCTTTGGGATATCCTCGACGTTGTAGTTCTGCGGGTGGCTGAAAAACAATAATATCCCCAGTTATGGGAGGGTGAAAATGGTAAGAGATTTTTTCAACTACCAAGCGATCGCCTGTATGCAAGGTAGGCAACATCGAGTCAGAAGGTATATAGCGGGGTTCAGCGATAAAAGTCCTAATCAGGAATGCCAAACACAGTGCGATCGCAATTAAAATCAGATTTTCTTGCGAACTACGCCATACTTTTAACGATGCACGTTCTTCTTTTGCATCACTTTCGTGAGGAATCATAAAAATTTCTAGCCACTTTCAGAAGTTAGACAAATACCTTGATTATTGTGACTCAAAAGGTATTTGTAAAAGAAAACTGGGTTTAGAGTCAAATTATACAAGTATTAAATACTACATTTATCGTATCTACTGGAGATCGGCAAAAATATTGTCAAAAACTATGACCTGTCTAAGAAAATATAAGCTGATAATTAGGATTGCTAAATGGATGATTAAAAATTATAATTCCAATTGATGTAATTATAAGGCAAGTTATGAAGCGAGACTGAGTTGCAAGAAAATATATTTTATTCTTATATTGTTAAGTTATATTACATAAAGTCAATAAGACTTAAATGTACTTTTAAATACAAAAACCTAGTTAAAAAAATATTATTAGTAAAAAATATTACATACAAATCTAGATTTAAATGCTTTTATAGTTATAAATGCCATACTAATTACGATTTTAAAAAATTGCTTATATATATGCGATTAAGTTCCGTAATTATACGGTGACAGTGCATATTAAACTGTACTATTAATTAAGATATAAATATCCTTAAATTATCGAGAAAAACATTAGCACACAGAAAGCTACTAGCAATTTCGGCTAAAGTATCAGCATCTAAAAAATAACTAAGCTGCTGATAGAATTATTTTTGCTGAGTGAGTCAAAAGTATCTAGATTTAACGAATAAGTGCCCCTTGGCAATAAGAAACTATATTGAATCAATTTTCGTCTGCCTATTTCATAGAAAGTACAAGGGAACATTCTGTCAGTTGAAAACTTAACTTTTTCTTAAAAAGGAAGCAATGCCAGCAGGCAGTAGAATATATCCTATCAAGAATAGAACTAATAGTTGACTAAACTCTTTTTTGAAAGATACTCCACCCCTTGTAAGTAGTTTTGTATGTTAATCGAAGAACTTACAAAGTTGTAAATTATATAGCTTGACCGTGAGAAAGTCTGGCTATTTTCTCGATTCTAAATTTCCGTTAGTCCCAATTCCAATTTTCGGGATTACCAGAAAGCAATTGTATCTAAAAATATCTAAAAAATCTGCTATTACGTACCGTCATAACCGTGGTTGATGGTTCGATCTTTGAAGGAGCTATGAGGTGGAAAATAATAAGTCGTTTCTGTGGCCAGAAGGCATATTAATTGCGCTGCTTGCCTTAGGTGGTGTTTTTAGTCTTGCTTTCATGATGCTTCTAAGGCCAAATGCTTCAGAGGCTCAGAGTAGACAAAGTATAAATATCAAAGATGTGACTGCAAACGTAGGAACTCAGCAGCGCATTGAGAAATTAAAAGCGGCGATGCTTACAAGTTGGCAGCAACAAGCACAAACAAAAGGTCTAGCTTACCCTATACCATCAAGCTTTCAAGGGGCAACAATTGAGTCTGCAAAACTCACTCAAGGGGAGAAGGTGATTGCTCTCACCTTTGATGATGGCCCTTGGCCTGAAACTACAGAGCAAGTATTAGATATCCTGAAATCAAATAATATCAAAGGAACGTTTTTTGTCGTCGGGCAGAATTTAAAAAATTTTCCAGAGATAGGAAAGCAGATTGTCGCTCAAGGTCACGTCATAGCTAACCATACTTGGCATCACTGGTATCACTTCTTTAATCAACAAGCAGCAGCTTTTGAAATAGACCGCACAACAGACCTAATTTATCAAATTACAGGTGCTAAAACAAATCTCTTCCGACCACCAGGTGGCAACCTGCACAATGGATTAGCTGCTTATGCTAAAGGCCAAAAGTATACTGTGGTAATGTGGTCGGCTGACTCTACAGACTACAAATTACCAGCTGTACCAAAGTTGATAAATAACGTAATTAAAGATTCAAAACCTGGTGGAATTGTGCTAATGCATGATGGTGGCGGGAACCGTTCTAGAACTGTGCAAGCTTTACCAGAAATTATTAGCAACTTTAGAAAGCAAGGCTATCGCTTTGTCACTATTCCAGAACTTTTAGAAATTCAGGATAAAGAGCAAAAGTTACTTGCTAACAAAAAGCAATAATTATATTTTTTGGTTAAAATACTTTATTTCTGAATCAGTTAGTAAAGATATAGCATTTCTCGATTTAGCGAGGTACGCCCGTAGGGGCACGGCAGTTGTCAACTTAAGTTGGAAATAGCTCAACTGTTGGCTTCCATGCCCACCCGGAAATAAATTTTCGGGCTAATAGGCTTAAGTCTACTGAAGTAGACTGGAGATTTTTGGCGATATTTAGTCATCTTCAGCTGAAACTCCTTTAAAACCTCGTTTCCACCCTCCGCCTCTCTTGCTGGCGGCTCTGCCGCCAGCAAGAGAGGCGGAGGCTCAACGACGGGCATTCCCAGTCGGAGACTGGGAACGAGGCAATCTAAAAGCTGTTTCTACGAATCACATTAAACTCACTAATGACTACTAGTCACTAAACTGAACTCAGTTGTTGTTTTTTCAGGATTAGCTTCTGGACTATCAGCTTCAGAAGGTGGAACTAACTGCCAGAATTTCGGCAAAAATTCTTGCCAGTTTTGCAGAATTTTCTTCGCCTTTGGTGAACCAGTTCGTTCCGCATGAGTTTGGATTAACTCTTGCAGTTGTTTGGCACCTACTTCTGTAATCACCCGCTGAATTTTGACAATTTCCGGGTTAACTAACTCACGAAATGAGTCCTCTTCATCCAAGAAGTATGCCAGTCCACCAGTCATACCAGCTGCTATGTTACGTCCTACTTTGCCGAGGACAACAATCACACCACCTGTCATGTATTCACAGCAGTGATCCCCAGCGCCTTCAATTACTGCTACGCCTTTGGAATTTCTAACAGCAAAACGCTCTCCTGCTAAACCGTTGGCAAATAACACGCCACCTGTAGCACCATAGAGGCAAGTATTGCCAACTATCACATTTTGTGATGCGTTATAAATGGCAGCAGTTGGAGGTTTAATGATGATTTCACCACCATGCATCCCTTTACCTACGTAGTCGTTTGCTTCTCCTTCAAGGCTCAGAATGATGCCGGGGAGATTAAAAGCACCAAAGCTTTGCCCAACACTACCTGTGAAGTTGAGATTAATTTGTCCTTCAAAACCGCTGTCACCGTATTGAGAAGCGATCGCACCCGCTAATCTTGTGCCCACTGTTCTGTCAGTATTGACAATCGGGTAAGTCTTAGTAACAGTAGACTGATTCCTAATAGCAGCCTGAATATCTTCATCGGCAAGGAACTTGTCATCTAAAACCACGCCGTTGCTGTGAACTTCTTCATGCACCAACCAGCTACGATTGTCTTTGCTATTTGGTAACTGAAGTAAACAGTCGAGATTTAGCGATCGCGTTTTGGTGAGTTTTGCTTCTGGGCGCAGTTTTAACAAATCTGCACGCCCAATGATTTCTGACAAAGAACGGTAGCCAAGTTGGGCTAACAAACTACGCACTTCTTCGGCTATGAAATAGAAGAAGTTGACAACTTGTTCGGGTATTCCCGTAAACCGCTTACGGAGTTCTTCTTTCTGGGTAGCAACACCCTTCGGGCAGGTATTTAGGTGGCAAACTCGCGCCATGATACAGCCTTCAGCAATCATGGCGACGGAGCCGAAACCAAATTCTTCACCGCCCATCAATGCACCTATTACCACATCCCAGCCACTCTTAAATCCGCCATCTACGCGTAAGATGGCGCGATCACGCAGGCTATTTTCCATCAAAACCCGATGCACTTCACTTAAACCGAGTTCCCACGGTGAACCAGCATGTTTAATAGAACTAAGTGGCGATGCACCTGTGCCACCATCATGACCGGAAATCTGAATGATATCAGCGTTGGCCTTAGCTACACCAGCTGCGATCGTGCCAATGCCAACTTCTGATACTAGCTTCACTGACACCTTTGCTTTGGGGTTAATTTGGTGCAGATCGAAAATCAGTTGTGCTAAGTCTTCAATTGAATAGATATCGTGGTGTGGTGGTGGTGATATCAGCGTCACACCTGGCTTAGAGCGCCTTAACATCGCAATGTATTGGCTCACCTTTGGCCCTGGCAGTTGTCCACCTTCCCCAGGTTTAGCACCTTGGGCAATTTTGATTTCAATTTGTTTGGCGTTAACTAGATACGCTGGCGTAACACCAAAGCGTCCTGATGCAACTTGCTTAATGGCACTATAAGCTCGATCGCCATTTCGTAATCCTTTTAAATGAGGTAAGGTTGGCGAGTGACCAGACTCGTCTACATCATCTAAAACTGTGTAGCGTACTGGATCTTCGCCGCCTTCTCCAGAATTGGATTTACCGCCGATGCGGTTCATAGCGATCGCTAAAGTTTCATGAGCTTCTCTTGACAAAGCACCTAAAGACATACCACCGGTGCAGAAGCGTTTGACTATTTCATATACCGATTCCACTTCTTCTAGAGGAACTGAAGGGCGATCGCCTTGGAAGTCCAGTAAATCCCGCAAGGCTGTTACTGGTCTACCTTGGAGGTGCTTTTTATAAACTTCGTAGTGGTCGTAGCCGTTGCCATCTAGAGCTTTATGCAGCGCCTTCACCATTTCTGGGCTATTGCTATGGTATTCACCACCAGGACGGTATTGCACAAAGCCCAGGTTTTCTAACTTCGTGGTCGTCAGTTCTGGGAAAGCCTTGCTATGGAAGGAAAGCACTTCATCAGCCAGTTCATTCACACTCAAACCACCGATGCGGGAAGTCGTACCACAGAATCCCAATTGGATTAAATCTCCACCGATGCCAATAGCTTCAAAGATTTGGGCTGCTTGATAGCTGGAGAGTAGAGAAATTCCCATTTTGGAGAGAATTTTTAGCAAACCTGACTCTACTGATTTGCGATAGTTTCCTAAAGCTTGTTCTAGGGTAAGGGTGGGAATTTTTTGCACACCCATTAACTTTTGAGTTTTGGGATCAGACCACCAATCACGCACCGTATCTAAAGCCATATAAGGGCAAACTGCGCCAGCACCATAGCCAATCAAACAAGCAAAGTGATGGGTACTCCAGCATTGAGCAGTATTGACAATCAGGGATGTTTTCATTCGTAACCCTTCCCGAATCAAGTGGTGATGCACCGCACCTACTGCTAATAAGGGAGGAATGTAGGTATATTCTGTGTTGATACTGTCATTGGCGCGTTGGCGTAGCCCGCCGTAGGCATCGCTTAATATTAAAATCTTTGCACCTGCCCGGACTGACTCAGCTGCTTGTGCTTGTAAAGATTGCACAGCAGCTTGCAATCCTTCTGGGCCATTGGCGATCGCAAATAGGGTTGATAACTCAGCTGTGGCAAATCCTGACAGCTTAATCGCCTCTAGTTCATCATCAGTCAACACTGGCGATTCAAGTTTCAATCTCCGGGCATATTCTGCCTTGGGTTCTAATAAGTTACCCCGTTCACCCAGTTCGACTTTCAGAGACATTACTAGCTTTTCCCGCAGGGGATCGATCGCTGGGTTAGTCACCTGAGCAAAGCGCTGTTTAAAATAGTCATAAAGCAGGTGAGGCTTTTCTGACAGCACCGCTAAGGGAATATCATCACCCATGCAGAAAGTTGGCTCCGAACCTGCGATCGCCATTGGATGAATCACCATTTCCACATCTTCTATGGTGTATCCAAAGGCAGTTTGACGCTGAAGTAAGGTTTGCTTGTCAATTTTGTCAGTTGTACTATGCCCGTTACCATTCTCAGCAGCCAGATGTCCATTTCCATTTCCATTTGACGACTGACTACTGACAAGTTGTTTGAGTTCTTGACGGTGTTGTTGCAGCCATTCTCCATAAGGGTGCTGCTTGGCGATGCGCCCTTTTATATCCCAATTCTTCAGCACTTCCTGATTTTCTAAATCCACAGCAATCATTTGCCCTGGACCAAGTCTACCTTTCTCGACAATATCGGCTTCAGGGAAGTCCACGACACCAGCTTCCGAAGCTACAACAATGTAATCATCTTTGGTGATCAAGTAACGAGCAGGTCTTAAACCATTACGATCTAGAGTTGCACCAACTTTTTTACCATCGCTGAATACTAAAAGTGCTGGCCCGTCCCATGCTTCTTGCAAACCACTGTAATATTCGTAGAAATCAACAATTTCTGGATATTCACGTAAAGAAGGCTGATTTTGGTAAGCCTCTGGAACCATAATCATTAAAGCTTCCAAGGGGGTGCGTCCAGAACAAACCAGCAATTCCACTACGTTATCTAGGGTAGCTGAATCGCTGTTATCAATATGAACTAGTGGCTTGAGTTCCTGGATGCGATTATTCCACACTGGATGATTCAGGCCAGCTTCTCGTGCCATCATCCAGTTGATGTTACCCAATAAGGTATTGATTTCGCCGTTGTGACCCAAAAGCCGCATCGGTTGGGCTAGGGGCCACTTAGGCATCGTATTGGTACTAAAGCGGCGATGATAGACAGCAAAGGCACTTTTGTAAGCTGGATTTTTTAAATCGTCATAAAAGTTGCCCAAAACAGCAGAACGCACCATGCCTTTGTAGACAATTGTCCGACTTGATAACGAGCAGATATAAAATTCTTCTGAAATTTTGGTTGCAATTTTACTAATTCGGCGGCGGGTAATATACAACTGCCGTTCCAATTCATCGCCGCTTTTGTCAACAGAAGCTAACAAAACTTGTTCAATTTGGGGTTGATTTTCTCTTGCTTGTACCCCTAGTAAATCAGATTGCACTGGCACTACTCGCCAACCCAATACAATTAATTTTTCTTCAGCAGCTACTTGCTCAACAGTCGCCCTAGCTTTTTGTGCTGCTTCTTGGTCTTGTGGTAGAAATATCATCCCCACAGCTATATTATCGGTGGATGGAAATTCGTTCCCCCTTTGGGCAAAGTCTTGTTGGAACAACTCCCAAGGTATTGCTGTCAACACTCCTGCACCATCACCAGAGTCTCGATCGGCGCTACAACCTCCCCGATGTTCTAAGCAGGTTAAAGCAGCTAAAGCTTTTTTGACAATTTCGTGGCTGGTATGATTCTGACGATGAGCAATAAAACCTACACCACATGCATCTCGTTCCTCTACTAACCACTTTTGCCCCTGATAGGTATCTCTTGAGTTGATATCCGCTGTGATTTTCTGGTCTTGATTCATCGGTTGATTATTCATACCCTGTTCCTGAAGTATTGAGTTACCAATTTTGCCACTACTTACGGGAAAAACTTTCTAAATTCCGCGATGGAGAAATATATGAGCAACGAAATTTAGGGAAAAAAAATTTTAACTTCGGTTTTACTTTCGTCGTTCACCCGTGTTAAAATAGTTGCGTATTGTTTATGTATTTATGCGGTGTTAGATAAGCTACCTCCGCCAAGACATTATTTTTGCCTTGACAGTTTCTTTTTTATATTGTGATGCTAAGTATTTTCTCAATCCCCTATTTCCAGATGCACGCTAGTTACTCATAGAGCCTTAAAATTGAAGGCTGTACTATGTTTGAAAGCCGAAATCATCCCGATCCAGCAATAAAATCAGCGTATTACAATACATACCCATTTGACAATTCCCAAATATTGTTGTTGTCTAGAGTTTTGCTGCCTACCACTTGCCACATATATTACTATTGACCATACCTAACTGATAGTAGCAACGCTCAGTCAGGATTAAATATCTTAATCCAGTTTTGATAACCAAAACTACCGTGTAGAGTATGGTTAGAATTAGTGCCAGTTAAAACACTTGATTGCAGTGGCTTTGGCGTCTAAATAAATTAGTTAATGTCTATAAGAGATAACTATCCAATATATAGATTACCATATTTATTCAAAAATAAAGTCATGTTTTCTTTATATTTGCCAATAATTAGTTTAGTTTATACCTTGGGTGATAGGTTTCAAAAATACCTAGTAAATTATGGTAAAAATGCCGAATTGTTGCCAATCAGGGATTAGCGAACGCAAATTTTTTCGAGCTACTATGTCACCAATACTGTTGACAGTCCTGTGTTTAATTACTACCTATCCTATCAACGCCCAGGAGTCCCCAAAAACCACCAAATCAACACCCAAGTTAATCTCACAGTCACCTGCACCTCCCTCAACAGGTGTGGCATCCTCTGGCAATCAAATTTCCCTCAATGGTCGTACTTTACCAGGAACTTGGTTGCAGCAACCGGGAAAATCTGGTCAAGTGAAAACTCATCTCAGTGACGGGGTATTCAGGCAATTAATTGGAGTAAATTTCTTAACCAGTAGTAATTCAGCCAAGCAACCAGTACAGTGGTTTTCGTCGGTGACAAAGCCACAGGTGTTAGCCGCTAGGCTACTAGGAGCATATCGCTATCTGGATATTACTAATTTTGCTCAAACATCGGGATGGCAAATTCAAGTTAATGGTAACACTTTGGTGATTGCTACCCCGAAAACACAAATCACAAATATTGTTCAGAGCCAGGAACCTCCAGAAGCGAGTGCGCCTTTGCAGCAAACTCGGATGCTTGTCGATTTAGATCGTCCCACTCCCTGGCAAATTGCACAAGGTTCTGCGATCGCCAAACCCCAAACTCCATCTTCCGATCCAGATACGCCAACCCCAAAATCTACCACACCGCCAAATCGAGAGTGGACAGTTACCCTGGATGGAATAGCCGATCCCGTTTTGATAGAACGCTATGCGCCGAAGCCAGCAGCACCACCAACATTACTGCCAAATCTGCTCAAACAATTATTACCAGCTACACCAACACAACCAATACCATCACCCCCTGAACCACTGATTCAAAAGGTGGAGGTGGTGAAAAACCAAACAATTATTAGTCTGAGCGTTCCCTTTGGTCTATCGCCTCAAATTAGTACTGTCGCTAACCCCAATCGCCTGATTATCGATATTCGACCCGATCCTTTAGAAGAGCGGGATATTACTTGGGCCCCAGGATTGCGCTGGCGACAGCATTATGTCAACTTAGGCACAGAACGCTTTCCGGTGGTCTGGCTAGAAGTTAATCCCCGTAAATTTGGGCTAACCTTGAAACCTATGTGGGCTAGTCCTGATGGGCTTGCGGGTACTGCTCCCTTAATTCAAACAGCCCAACGTTACTTAGCTGTAGCTGGAATTAACGGTGGTTATTTTAACCGCAATAATAGATTGCCATTGGGTGCGATTCGTCGGGATAATCAATGGTTATCAGGCCCCATTTTGAATCGAGGTGCGATCGCTTGGAATGATTCAGGCCAATTTTACTTTGGTCGTCTCACCTTAGAAGAAACTTTAATCGCAGCAAATGACCAGCGCCTACCAATTTTGTTTCTCAACAGCGGTTACGTCCAGAGTGGCATTGCTCGTTATACTCCAGCTTGGGGATCAACTTACACACCCCTGACAGATAACGAAATTATCTTAGTGGTACAGAAAGACCAAATTACTAATCAGTTACCAGGCGGCAAAGTTGGTGGCACAGCAGTTCCCATTCCCCAGGATGGCTACTTGTTAACCTTACGCGCTAACGCTACTAGTGCTGCCTCCCAGCTACCTATTGGAAGCAGAGTAAATATTTCCAGCGCCACTACTCCAGCTGATTTTAGTCGTTATGCCTACATTATCGGGGCTGGGCCGCTACTAGTCCAAAATCGTCAAATTGTCCTTGATGCCAAAAGTGAAAAATTCAGCAATGCCTTTATTGCCGAAAAAGCTATTCGTAGCGGTATTTGCACAACGGCAACAGGCACAGTAATGATTACTGCCACCCATAATCGTGTCGGCGGTTATGGGCCTAATTTGGCAGAACACGCCCAATTAATGCAACTCATGGGCTGTGTGGATGCCCTAAATTTGGACGGCGGTAGTTCTACCAGCCTTTATTTAGGAGGGCAATTACTCAATCGATCGCCTAGTACCGCTGCTCGTGTTCACAACGGAATTGGTATTTTCCTACAACCACGAAAATGAGGTAGTAGAAAAAACCCAATCCCTAGTCCCCAGTCACTTTTTAAAGTTTAGAACAAGCTATCATTTTGCTTGATGAAGACTTGGTGTAAACATCAGAATTTTAGTAGTGACAGTTTACACCATCAGGTTTGATTTTGTTATGTTTATCAAAGTGCGACAAAATTGCTGATTTTCAAGGTTGCAAGATAACGCCAGATTTTTTATCAATAGTTAAGAGTACCAACGGTTTGTCATGTCTTCAAATGAGGTAACTATGGCTCGATATCAAGAAACTACACAGACTGAAACTCTACACCTACCTCCAGCCATCACTTCTAGGGGCGTTGCTGCAACTGAATTACGTCCTTGGGGTGCTTTTACAGTTTTGGAAGAAGGGCGTGGATACAAAATTAAGCGCATCGAAGTTAAGCCCGGACACCGCCTCAGTCTACAGATGCACCATCACCGCAGCGAACATTGGATTGTTGTCTCTGGTACAGCTAGAGTAGTTTGTGGCGAGAAAGAAGTACTACTGAGCAACAATGAGTCAACTTATGTACCCCAATGTACATCTCATCGTTTAGAGAATCCTGGCGTGATCCCCTTGGTGTTGATTGAAGTCCAAAATGGCGAATACTTGGGAGAAGATGATATTATCCGCTACCAAGATGACTATGCCCGTACCAAAGATTAAAACCAAAAGAACGCTATTAAAGCTTTAATCCCAAAGGTAATTCGTGTAAACCGTCTTTGTAAACGAACTACTACACCCCAGAAGTCCCTACCTAGTTAAGGTGGGGACTGAAATATGTTAGTGTTATAAATGTAGTAATAGCGATCGCGCTCATGCCTTAGATAATTTAGAATTTTGCACAAGCAAGGGTCAACCCATCTGTAAAATGGAAGATGGGGTATTCAATTGCAAAAAACGAGTTCCATGATTCATCTGAGTCAAGCAGCCGTGAGTGAAATTGGGCGCATAAAGTCCAAACAACAGCCAAATGTCTTGTTTCGATTGGCAGTAAAACCAGGTGGTTGTTCCGGGTTATTTTATGATATGTCCTTCGATGAAGCAATAAAAGTTGGCGACCAGGTTTTCGACTTGGATGAAATTCAAGTAGTTATAGATGCCACAAGCTTAAATTACCTCAACGGTTTGAGGGTAGATTATTCAGAAGACTTAATGGGTGGTGGTTTTCGCTTCCACAATCCCCAGGCGATCGCTACTTGTGGCTGTGGCAATTCCTTTTCCTTAAGTCATTAGTGATTGAGCATTAGTCAAAAAACAGATGTTCAATCACTAAGGAAAAATCACAATTGACATAAAGCCGTAAAAAAAGATATAATCAGGATTTGTTAAAACTTAGACCATAAGCAGCTTTACGACGCTGTAACTCATGCCAACAATACAGCAGCTAATACGAACTGAGCGCGAACAAGCGCGTCAGAAAACCAAGTCCCCTGCTCTGAAGCAATGCCCCCAACGTCGGGGAGTTTGTACCAGAGTATACACGACCACACCAAAAAAGCCTAACTCAGCCCTACGAAAAGTAGCAAGAGTCAGACTTACCTCTGGATTTGAAGTTACAGCTTACATTCCAGGCATTGGTCACAACTTACAAGAACACTCAGTTGTGATGATTCGTGGCGGTCGGGTTAAGGATCTACCAGGCGTGAGATACCACATTATCCGTGGCACCCTAGATACAGCCGGAGTCAAAGACCGCAAGCAAGGCCGTTCCAAGTATGGAACCAAGCGGCCTAAAGAAGCGAAAAAATAGGATTAGGCGATTAATCGCATCCAACACGATTAATCGTCTACCTTAAAAGCATCGCCGTCTATGTTCTAACAGCAATTGTGTCTGTTAAAAAAATCAAGCAAGCTACACCTACACTAAGCGAGCAAGTGTAGAAGTTCTGAAGAGAAGGCTGTAACTGACAGCGAATTTCTCATCTGAACATTAAAGTTTATAATCTTGTCGCCTTGAGTATTTAGTTGCAGGTAGCAAGCCAAACAATTTTAGATTTTAGATTTGCGATTTTTGGATTGGTCGAACCCAGAAGGGGATGAGGCTTGACAGATTTTTGATTTTTCTGACCCCTGTGGTCGAAACATACAGCGAAAACTTTTAATCCCTTCGGGTTCAGCAGTCGCTCATGGGGGAAACCCCCAAGACCGCGCTGCTTCACCAAAATTGAAAAATCCAAAATCCAAAATTGACAGTCAATCAGGTCAGCCTTGCTGCAACGGTCGAAAAAATTGAGGAAGTCTGAGGGTTGGGTTCTACCGCTTTTAGTTTCCGGTGTCTGATAGCATATAATTTCGTTGCCAATTCCGAATTAAAGGTGAAGTATGTCTCGTCGTGGTGTTATTCAAAGGCGCCCAGTTCCGTCTGACTCTGTATATAACAGTCGCCTTGTCAGCATGATTATTAGGCGGATTATGCGTCATGGCAAGAAATCGCTTGCCGCACGCATTGTTTATGATGCCTTAAAGACTATTGAAGAACGCACTGGTGCTGGTGCCTTAGAAACTTTTGAAAGAGCAGTGCGAAATGCCACGCCTTTAGTAGAAGTAAAGGCTCGGCGAGTTGGTGGAGCAACCTACCAAGTACCAATGGAAGTGCGTACAGAACGGGGCACTACCCTAGCACTGCGTTGGTTAGTACAATATTCCCGCTCAAGACCAGGCCGGACAATGGCCAGCAAATTGGCAAATGAGTTAATGGATGCTGCTAACGAAACTGGCAATGCCATTCGCAAACGTGAAGAAACACACCGGATGGCGGAAGCTAACAAAGCATTTGCCCACTATCGTTACTAAGTAAAAAAGCGATATATCGCCTTGCCGAAGCGGTATATCGTAGATTTACACAAAAAGACGGTTTTCCGTAAAAGTATAGAATCTTAACAAAGAGTAATATACAAGATATCATGAGGCAAAAACTATAGGAGGTAGCTGTGGCACGCACGATCCCGCTAGATAAAGTACGCAACATTGGTATTGCGGCGCATATAGATGCGGGCAAAACAACAACAACAGAGAGAATATTATTTTACTCTGGGATAATTCATAAAATTGGCGAAGTTCATGAAGGAACTGCCGTCACAGACTGGATGGAGCAAGAGCGGGAGCGGGGAATTACCATTACTGCTGCTGCGATCAGTACCAGCTGGAAAGATCATCAAATTAACATTATCGATACTCCCGGTCACGTAGACTTCACAATTGAAGTTGAGCGCTCCATGCGCGTATTGGATGGTGTAATCGCAGTATTTTGTTCTGTGGGTGGCGTGCAACCGCAGTCTGAGACAGTGTGGCGGCAAGCAGAACGCTACAAAGTTCCTCGGATCGCCTTTATCAACAAGATGGATCGCACCGGAGCGAACTTTTATAAAGTTCATGAGCAAATCCGCGATCGCCTGCGGGCGAATGCGATCGCCATTCAACTACCAATTGGTAGTGAAAACGACTTCCAAGGTATTGTTGACCTAGTACGGCAACGTGCGTATATTTACGCTAATGACCAAGGAACCGATATTCAGGAAACTGATATCCCAGAAGAACTACAAGCGCAGGTAGACGAATTCCGCACCAAGCTCATAGAAGCCGCGGCGGAAACCGATGATGCTCTGATGACTAAGTACTTCGAGGGCGAAGAACTTACAGAACAGGAAGTTCGGACTGCCCTGCGTAAAGGCACAATTGCGGGGACAATTGTACCAGTACTTTGTGGTTCGGCATTTAAAAACAAAGGCGTGCAATTGATGCTGGATGCCGTTGTTGATTACCTGCCAGCACCAAGTGAAGTACCCCCAATTCAAGGCTTACTGCCAAATGGCGATACTGTTGAGCGGCGGGCTGATGACAACGAACCCCTAGCAGCTCTGGCATTCAAGATTATGGCTGACCCTTATGGTCGCCTGACATTTGTTCGTGTTTATTCTGGTGTCCTGAAAAAGGGTAGCTACGTTCTCAACGCTAGTAAGAATAAAAAAGAACGGATTTCCCGCTTAGTTCTCATGAAAGCAGACGATCGGCAAGATGTCGATGAACTGCGAGCGGGTGATTTGGGAGCAGCTCTGGGATTGAAAGACACCTTGACAGGTGACACCCTCTGTGATGATGGATCGCCAGTAATTCTGGAATCACTATTCATTCCTGAGCCTGTAATCTCGGTGGCGGTTGAACCCAAAACCAAGAACGACATGGACAAGCTGTCCAAGGCTCTGCAATCTCTCTCAGAAGAAGACCCCACCTTCCGAGTCCGCGTCGATCCCGAAACAAACCAAACCGTGATCGCGGGGATGGGAGAGCTACACCTAGAAATTCTAGTAGACCGAATGTTACGAGAATTCAAAGTGGAAGCGAATGTGGGTGCGCCACAAGTAGCTTACCGAGAAACAATTCGGAAAGCTGTAAACAAAGTTGAGGGCAAATTCATCCGCCAAAGTGGTGGTAAAGGTCAATACGGTCACGTTGTGATCAATTTGGAGCCTGGAGAACCTGGTACTGGCTTTGAGTTCGTTTCCAAAATTGCTGGCGGTACAGTACCTAAAGAGTACGTTGGCCCCGCAGAACAAGGAATGAAAGAAAGCTGCGAATCCGGTGTACTAGCTGGATATCCGTTGATTGACGTTAAAGCGACGCTAATTGATGGGTCATACCACGATGTAGACTCTTCGGAAATGGCTTTTAAAATCGCTGGTTCAATGGCGATGAAAGAGGCTGTGTTGAAAGCTTCACCCGTCCTCTTAGAGCCTATGATGAAAGTTGAGGTTGAAGTTCCTGAAGACTATATCGGGAACGTCATTGGCGACCTCATCTCCCGCCGGGGGCAAATTGAAAGCCAAAGCACCGAACAGGGACTTGCTAAGGTCGCATCCAAAGTTCCACTGGCGACCATGTTTGGCTACGCCACTGATATCCGGTCAAAAACGCAAGGTCGGGGTATCTTCACGATGGAGTTCAGCCACTACGAAGAGGTGCCTCGCAGCGTAGCTGAAACTATCATTGCAAAAAGCAAAGGGAACGCTTAGTTAAAATAAGGAAATGAGCATTCATGGCACGCGCAAAGTTTGAAAGAAATAAACCCCACCTCAATATTGGTACTATTGGCCACGTTGACCACGGTAAAACCACGTTAACAGCAGCCATTACTATGACCTTGGCAGCTCTTGGTCAAGCTATAGCTAAAGGCTACGATCAAATCGATAACGCGCCAGAAGAAAAGGCACGGGGTATTACCATCAATACCGCTCACGTTGAGTATGAAACCGAAAATCGGCACTATGCTCACGTAGACTGTCCAGGCCACGCTGACTATGTGAAGAACATGATCACCGGCGCGGCTCAGATGGATGGTGGCATCCTCGTAGTAGCTGCTACCGATGGGCCTATGCCCCAGACCCGCGAACACATTCTGTTAGCAAAACAGGTGGGTGTTCCCAGTCTGGTTGTATTCTTGAACAAAGAAGACTTAATGGATGACCCAGAACTCTTGGAACTAGTAGAACTGGAACTAAGAGAACTGTTAACCAGCTATGATTTCCCTGGCGATGATATCCCCATTATCAAAGGCTCTGGTCTGCAAGCTCTCGAAGCAATGATCAAGAATCCTAAGACCAAAAAAGGTGAAAATCCTTGGGTAGACAAAATCTACGAATTGATGGATGCTGTGGATTCTTTCATCCCCACTCCTGAGCGGGATGTTGATAAGCCCTTCCTGATGGCTGTAGAAGACGTGTTCACCATTACAGGTCGTGGAACTGTGGCGACTGGACGGATTGAACGCGGGAAAGTTAAGGTTGGCGATACTGTTGAGCTAATTGGTCTGAGAGACACTCGTAGTACCGCCGTCACCGGGATTGAGATGTTCAAGAAAAGCCTCGAAGAAGGTCTGGCTGGAGATAATGCAGGCGTACTACTGCGTGGTCTTAAAAAGGAAGATATTGAGCGCGGTATGGTGATAGCCAAACCAGGTTCAATTACACCTCACACTCAATTTGAAGGGGAAGTGTACGTCCTAACAGAAAAAGAAGGTGGCCGTAAGACTCCATTTTTCGCTGGCTACCGTCCCCAGTTCTATGTACGGACAACCGATGTAACTGGTACTATCAAAGGTTACACCTCAGATGAAGGTAAAGAAGTAGAGATGGTGATGCCAGGCGATCGCATTAAAGTGACAGTAGAATTGATCAACGCGATCGCTATTGAACAAGGAATGCGCTTCGCTATCCGCGAAGGTGGTCGCACCATCGGTGCTGGTGTTGTCTCCAAAATTTTGAAGTAGCACCTTTTTGCTCATAATCAAGGAGCAGAGATGGTATTTATTGTGCCTCTCTGCTCCTTTCTCTTCCCTCTATAAATAAGGTCATAGGTTACAGGGGATAGGTAATAATTTTCTGTAACCTTATAACTTGTAACCTTTAACCTGTAACTATTCCCCTAATTACGCAGAACCTGGAAAATTAAAGATGGCAACTCTACAGCAGCAGAAGATTAGAATTCGCTTACAAGCCTTTGATAGGCGCTTATTAGATACATCTTGCGAGAAGATTGTAGACACAGCTAACCGCACCAACGCTACAGCTATAGGCCCAATTCCTTTACCAACAAAACGCCGAATCTATTGTGTGCTGCGATCGCCTCACGTAGATAAAGATTCACGGGAACATTTTGAAACCCGTACTCATCGCCGGATTATTGACATTTACCAGCCCTCTTCTAAGACTATTGATGCCCTGATGAAATTGGATCTACCATCGGGTGTAGATATTGAAGTCAAACTTTAATTTAGTCATTAGTCATTAGTCATTGGCAAAGGACGAAGGACAAAAGACAAATGACATTAGTATGAATATTTACGCAGCCCTGAAGAAATATATCTCAGGGCTTTTCTTTAGCTAGAAAACAAATGATAGAATGTAGAGAAAGTGCGGGAAAAGCAGAGAAAAATTATTTTTTAAGATTAAGTTTATACCAAAGTAACAATGACATCATCTTCTAAAATTGCAGTTCGCGAACTACCTCTGTTCCCGTTACCCGAAGTAGTTCTGTTTCCTACCAGGCCATTACCTCTGCACATCTTTGAATTTCGCTACCGAATCATGATAAACACGATTTTGGAGAGCGATCGCAGGTTCGGGGTTTTGATGTTCGATCCAGTCAAAGGTACAATTGCAAACACTGGTTGCTGTGCTGAAATCATTCATCACCAGCGGCTACCAGATGATCGGATCAAAATGATGACTTTAGGGCAGCAAAGATTTCGTGTATTAGAGTATGTTCGTGAAAAGCCATACCGCGTTGGTTTAGTGGAGTGGATTGAAGACCAACCACCAACTAAAGATTTACGACCTTTATCTTCTGAAGTAGAACAACTACTGCGAGATGTTGTGCGTCTGTCAGCAAAGTTAACCGAACAAAATATCGAACTGCCAGAAGATTTACCCGATCTCCCAACAGAGTTATCTTATTGGGTAGCCAGTAACCTTTATGGTGTCGCCGCAGAGCAGCAGTTATTGCTAGAAATGCAAGATACTGTAACTCGTCTAGAGCGGGAAGCAGAAATTTTAACCTCTACTCGGAATCACTTGGCAGCTCGTGCTGTTCTCAAAGATACATTTAGTGAAAAGTGAGGGGTTATAAGTTAGGGGTTATAAGTTAGGAGTCAGGAAGAAAAAACAAAAAATAAAAGATTGACAACTTATAATTTCTATTCCCTAGCTAATAACTGAGAGCTCGTAAATCCTAACTGATAATTATTAACTCCTAACTTGTGACTTTTAACTTCTCAATTAACGGCGCTGATGGGCAAAACATTGTAAGCACCAAGAATTTTTAAAACCTCTGTGTGGATAGTTAATTCTGCTAAAGCAGATTGCATTTGTGCTTCTTTGACATCCGCTTCTAAATCCATGAAAAACAAGTATTCGCCTAGCGATCGCTTCGTCGGACGAGATTCAATTCGGCTGAGATTAATTCCTAGTTGAGCAAATATTTGCAAAGGTTTGACTAATGCTCCGGGTGTGTTGGCAGGCATACTAAGAGCCAGCGATGTGTGAGTAGTAGGCACTTTTGTTGACTGGTATCCAGTGTCCGCTTCACCCTGACTTACTACCCAAAAACGAGTAAAGTTTTCTGGATTGTCGTTGATGCCACTAGCAAGTATGGGCAGGTTGTAGAGTTGAGCGGCTCTACTAGAAGCGATCGCAGCCGTTGTCGTTTCTTGCTCCAATCGCTCTAGTGCTTCGGTTGTGGAATTGCTGGGAATAATCTGTACAGTTGGGAGAAAACGCTCTAACCATCCCTGACATTGTGCCAAAGCTTGCGGGTGAGAGTAAACAGTTTTGATTTTATCTAAGTTAGACGCGCAAGAAATTAATGTATGGGCAATGGGTAATACCAAAGCCAACTGAATTCGCAAACCGTCCAACTGCCAAAGTGTATCCAACGTTGTGGTAACACTGCCTTCAATAGAATTTTCCACCGGCACAACAGCCAATTGTGCTTGACCATTAGCAACGGCGTGCAATGATTGGGAGATAGTGGGATAAGGGCTTAATATAGCTTCAACTCCCGTGCTTTTGTTTAGCCAGTTGACATAAAAAACAGCTGCTTGTTCTGTGTAAGTACCGGGAGGCCCTAAATGTGCGATCAATAGAGTCATGCCTTTAGCCTTGAGTTACAAGTTTAATCGGTAAACAGAGGTATGATATTTTTGTCTTGGCAAATATATCCAATATCTAATCCTACTAGACACTGTTAACACTGTTAGGTGTAAAATTTACGCAATAAACAAATAGACCAAAATATGTATCCAAGAAAATAAGTTATAGAAATCATTCTTTTATCAAATAAATTTACTAGCAGTTTTTTGCTATATTCTCCTGAAGATTTCTATTAGTTTCTACATAGATAAAAATCATATTTTTGTTTTTATGTCAAGTATAAAATCCTAATCTATATTTATTTCAATAAATATAGTAATGAACGTACCAACTTTTTGCCAATGATCTATATCTGATAAGTAAAAATCATTTTTACGGTCAAGAAATTTTGTAATTTTCTAATAATCAGAACTAAGTTGTTAAAAAATATTAAAATTGAGAAACAGATATTTTTATTAGCTCATGGCTACCCGGTTTACTGCCTCCCAATCGGTTGAAATCGCTGTTCCAGAGCAGCCTATTCCGATTCAGCACTACTTACGTCAGCCTCAACGTCTGGTTAAGGCTTTAGTTGACAATAGCCGGATTCAGCAGCTTTCTGAGGAGGTGTTTCGCTTGAAAATGCGTCCGCTTACTTTTATGTCACTGAGTATTCAACCTACCGTAGACATGAGAGTATGGGCAGAATCAAATGGAATAATTTATTTGCGATCGCTAGGCTGTGAAATTCTGGGTTTCGAGTATATTAACCAGCGCTTTACTCTCAATTTAAAAGGGCATTTGTCTCCCCAAGAGTTTAGCACTGGCACTCGCCTGCAAGGAAGGGCTGATTTAGAGGTGCTGGTGGATTTCCCACCGCCATTTTCCTTTACTCCTAAACCAATTTTAGAAGCTACTGGCAATGGGTTGCTTAAAAGCGTGCTGTTGTCAGTCAAGCAACGATTATTAAATCAACTTTTGGCGGATTATCGCTACTGGGTGATATCACAAACCAAAGATAAGGGACTTGACGGCGGTAGTACTGAATTACCAATCCTGAATGCTGAGTAATTATTTAATCACTCAACACTCAGGTGTTTGATTTGGCAAGGACGAAAAGACTGACGATGTAGGGGCGAGGGCCCATATTGTTGCAAAGCCAGCAAATGCCGCTGGCTACCATAACCCTTGTTACTTTCTAGATTGTACATAGGGTATTTTAATGCTAGACGCATTACCAGTTCATCACGCCAAACCTTAGCAACAATACTAGCAGAGGCAATAGCGAGCGATCGCTCGTCTCCTTTAACTATTGTTTGTTGCGGCATTAGCAAATCTTTGATTGACTGATTTCCATCAATCAAGCAAATTGCAGGCTGTACCTTTAACTTCAGCACAGCCCGCTTCATTGCTAACAGCGTTGCTTGCAAAATATTTATTTTGTCAATTTCGGCAGTGGAAGCAAATCCAATTTTCCAGTCTACAGCTAGCTCACAAATTTGTTGTGCTAGCTGAGTCCTCCGAGAACTAGACAACTTTTTACTGTCTTTGATTTTAGCTGCTATCAGTATTGGCAAAGCATGATCTGGTAGGATCACTGCTGCCGCTACCACAGGGCCAAATAAAGCACCTCGCCCTACTTCATCCACACCTGCAACCAACCCTGCAATCCCTGACAAGGTAGAAAACTCTAGCCAAGTGGATTGTTCCAAAGGCGTGGGCGATGTTTCTACCATAAAGCAAATTAATTATCCTCGATCGCTGAGGAACGACGGCGACGGCGACGGCTGGCAGTAGCGCTGCTATTGGCTTCGTTTTCATCTGCGATCTCGTCGGCTTTGGCAGCTTTGGCAGATAAACGTCCCGAAGGATTCGCAGTCAATGATGCTTCAGTTGTCTCTTCGATTAAAGATTTTGGTTCTGGCTCAATAACTTTTGGTGTCGGTATTTTGCTTGCAGTTATTTCAGGTGTTGCCTTTTGAGCAATAGTGATTATTTCAGGTGTTGCTTTTTGGACAATAGTGGTTATTTCAGGTGTTGCTTTTTGGACAATAGTTGATTCTGAGGTTGATTCAATTGGGGTCGTTGGCAATTGACCAGGCTGAATTACATTAATAATTACAGACTTGGTATTTTTAACCTCTTGCTCTAACTTCACCAAGGGAGATATCCCCATCAAGGCAAATATATCCTGTTCTTGGAGGCTCATTTCTACAGTTCTAATCTCCGGTGGTTCTACCACTGGCTTAACTGGTTCTGCCTTGATAATTTTAGTACGCTCGACTCTTTCACTCCAACCCGGTTTACCAAGGGTAGGGGATGGGATCTCTGGTGCAACTCCTAGTTCTGGTTCCACATCCAGGTCTAAATCTGGCTCGTTGACAAAAGCCAAGGGATTGGGAATAACCCGAGCTTCATCTTTCCCGTTTAACCCATTGACACCAATTCGACTGCGGCGAGTCCGGGTACGACGTTTATCATTAAGTTCTTGATAACTAGGATGATTGATCAGATTTAGGTTGCTCAATTCTGAGTCGCCGTCAAATGTTTCCCCAAATCCATCGTAGGTTTCTCGTGGTTCTGGAGTGCGGGCAGATGGCTGACGTGGTTCTCGGTGAGGTAAGGATACAAAACGCTCGCGCTCTGGTGTATCTGCTGGTATCGGCAATCGGTTTTCGATTTCTCCAGGGAGACGCACAGTATGTCCTAAACCGCCACAAGTAGGACAAGTTTCACCAAATAATTCGTAAATATTTTGACCCTGACGTTTGCGGGTCAGTTCTACTAAACCTAGTTCGGTGAGTTGGGCAATCTGGGGACGAGCTTTGTCTGCTTTGAGTGCTTTATTAAAGTGTTCGAGAACTTGTAGTTGGTCGCGTCGCGATTCCATATCGATAAAATCAACGACGATCACCCCCGCTATATTCCGCAGACGCAACTGGCGAGCAATTTCTGTTGCAGCTTCGCAGTTTGTCCACAAAACTGTTTCTCTAGCTGTTGCCGATCGCGTGAAGGAACCTGAGTTAACATCGATTACGGTTAATGCCTCTGTCGGCTCAATGATAATGTAACCGCCAGAAGGTAGGTCTACTCTTGGTTTGAGAGCTTCTCGAATCGCAGCAGTGATGCGGAAGTATTCTAAAATTGGGGAGCGATCGCGATGATGGTCAATCAACAATCCCTGCGGTGTTTGACCGCCACTCCAATTCTGCAAGTACTGTTTGACGCGCTTCAAACCAGTACTGGAATCTACGACAATCCGATTGACATCCGCGCCGTACATATCTCGCAATACGCGCTGGATAAAGTCATCGTCTCGGTTGAGCAGCGCTGGAGCGCGGGTAGAATGGGCTTCCTGCTGAATGGCTTCCCATTGCTTTTGCAGCAACTCCAAATCTTCCATAATCGCTTCTTCGGGTTTGCCTTCGGCTTCTGTACGCACGAGCAAGCCCATTCCCGCCGGTTTGACCAAAATTGCTAATGCTCGCAAGCGGTTGCGTTCACTTTCACTTTTAATCCGTCGGGATAAATTTACGCCCCTACCATAAGGCATCAGTACTACGTACCGTCCAGGTAAAGTTATATTACCCGTGAGCCTGGGCCCTTTTGTCCCCGTTGGCTCTTTCATTACTTGCACCAAAACTTTCTGCTGTGGTGCAAGTAGTTCTGTAATTGCTGCTGCGGTACGCTTCAGCTTCAATGGCCCTAAGTCGGTGACGTGAATAAAACCGTTACGCTCTGGATCGCCAATATTGACAAAAGCCGCATCTATCCCAGGTAATACGTTTTCTACTACTCCTAAGTAGATATCACCTATTTGATGATGACCTGTAGCAACAACGAGTTCCTGGATTTGATCTTCAGAAAAAACCGCAGCAATTTGGTGCTGCTCCGCGATGATAATTTGTTTCGGCATTCAATTTCCTCAAAAATTGGCAGCACTTATAGGTTTGAGGTTTGTTGTATCAAGTCCGGTTAATTACTTCTAATTCAAAACTCCCCGCGTCTGGGCGTCAGTTTTAATTATTAGTGTTTTCTCGGTTTGATATTATACTTTTGCTGCCCTCACAACCCTCAAAAGGCGCTACTGGTAATAAAAATCGCAAATCTGAGTTTCTAAGTTAAATAGCTATTGGCGCTCTTAAGAGCGTTTCCACGGCTGATTATTCCAGAACTGCTGCATATCGTTTAAGCAATTAAATCAACCGTCCGTAGTTGATCTGTAATGCAATACCCTCAAATCTTGAGAGTTCTGAGTTGAAAGTTTTAAATCCTGAGCGAGCATTTGAACTCAAGATGTTTCATTGATAACTTACTGAATTCGTTAAGAAAAAGAAACTATTTCTATTTTCCATTCCCCGGATTTATATTAGGGTTACAGTCACCAGCGCCAGTTGCTACCCTGCCTTGAGCTGCTCTAGCCTAAGACAAGCCGCGCTTTGCGCGTCTGTGAAAGTCTACAAGTCGGCATAGCCGACAGCAGTTGCTTTAACTCTAAAAAAGTAATGCACTAGCTCTTGGGCACTACATGGATTAGACATTCAGCAGTTGTTTAAAAAGCATGAATTTAGAGAAGCTAACTGAGTCTGCTGTTAGTTACTGATTCACAAGGTAGCTATAGAGAGAGTGTGCATTCTTTAATCTGCTTTTTGTTTGTCTAGAATAAAATCCTAGAAGTTGCACTCTAATATCTTTGCTTTCGCCCCCTGAATACCAGGGTAGTGAACCAGCTAATTCAATGCAGCGCCAGAAAATTTCTCTTCACCCTATTCTAACGCAACCTTGCTAAAAATCAATTCATATTACCTGCCATGTCAGGACAACTACTAGCAAGTTGCCTTACAGGGATTATACCCCTAAAATTAGCCGATTGCGGTGGATGTGCAGGAGTTGAAATTCTACATTCGCCACTGCTTCTAGCATAAACAGAATTTGTTCGGGACGCAATAGCAGACCGTCCTGGCGATAGCTACCTAGATAACGGATTACAGATGACATAGATTCTGCAATGCAATTGTAGTTTTCTACTAATTCCAGTTCAAACAAGCGATCGCGCAGATTTATTAACTGGCTCTTGCCTGATTTAGTTGTTTGCTCGTACCAAAATTCCTCTTTTGCTTTGATTATATCAATCCAGTTTTGCCATTGTATGGGTGTTGTTTCTTGAAGTGCTGCTACAGTAATCAGATACTCTGCGGACTCTAGCAGTTGGGTAGCGGCACTAGCTTTTAAATCTATCTGCTCCACATTATATATCGGTATGTCTGTGGGCATTTCACAAGCCAACTTTTCTCGGAAAGTATCAACTTCCACTGGCACAGTTAACTCAAAATCTGCAATTTCACCGCTGCTAGTAGCCCCTAGAGCCAAAGCAGTTGCGAGAGAAATCCGTGGCATTGGGTGAAACCCGCCAGTAAAAGCAATTGGTAAGCCTGCTCGCCGCACAACTCGGTCAAATAGACGGATTAAATCAAGATGGCTCATCAAAGCCATATTACCTTGTTTCCCAAACCAAACTCGCAGTCTTTGCGCCTTAGTTGTGTTGGGGACAAATTCGCCAGCAAATTTTGGGATAGCAGGTGATTCAATCACCACGTTATGCCCAAAATCAGTGCCACAGACGCCACAATGAGAACAACCTTCAAAGGAGCAGTCGGGTACGATCGCAGCTTCTAAGGCGCGTTGCAAGTCTTCTTGGAGCCACTTTTTGTCAATCCCGGTATCGATATGATCCCAAGGAAGGGGAATATCGAGGGAGTGAGGAGTAAGAAGTGAGGAGTTAGAAGTTAGGAGTTGGGTATTTTCTCCATTTTCTCTGCCCTTGGGCGCTTCTGGGTGAAACAAATTCCATTCGCCATTTTCTACTTGGCGGTATTTCCAATCTAAATCGGCTTGGGCGATCGCAATCTCCCAAGCGCTAAAAGCTCGATCTAAATTTTCATACCAGGAATCCATACCAGCACCCAATTCCCAGGCTCGGCGGACTACTTTGCTCAAATTGCGGTCGCCTCGTCCCACAAAATCTTCCATTGCCGAAATGCGGACATCGGTAAAATTTACCTTCACTGCCTTGACTCGGCGGAATTCTTGCCGCAATAAGTTTTGTTTTCGCTTAAATTCAGCAGTAGAAACTGAGTGCCACTGGAACGGTGTATGGGGCTTAGGTGTAAAGTTGGAGATTGTCAGGTTAAAGTTTAAGGGTTTTCTGCCTTTGCCTCGACATTCTTGCTGTAGCCAGCTTACTGTTTCGGCAATGCCTACAACGTCGGCATCCGTCTCACCCGGCAAGCCAATCATAAAATACAACTTTATTTTATCCCAGCCTTGCTCCCAAGCGGTTTTCACCCCCCGCAATAATTCTTCATTCGTCAACCCTTTATTTACAATATCTCGCATCCGCTGAGTACCAGCCTCAGGAGCAAAAGTCAGTCCACCTTGGCGCGTACCTCCAAGGATGTTGGCAATATTCTCATCAAATCTGTCTACCCGTTGGCTTGGTAGAGTCAGAGAAATATTTTCATTTTTTAAACGATTTTTGATTTCCATCCCCACTGCTGGTAGAGACAAATAATCAGAACAACTCAGAGATAAAAGGGAAAACTCATTGTAACCAGTTGCCCGCATACCCTGTTCAATTGCTTCTACCACCCGATCGGGTTCTACATCCCGTGCTGGTCTAGTTAGCATTCCTGGTTGACAGAAGCGACAGCCACGAGTGCAACCACGCCTAATCTCAATAGTTAAGCGGTCATGAACTGTTTCTACATAAGGAACTAACCCAATGGAATATGCTGGTATGGGAGTTGCAACCCGTCGCAAAATTCGTTTTGGGACATCTGGGCGATGAGGATGAACTGAGCCATCTTCTGCCATGTCGTAAAACTGAGGCACATATACACCTGGTATCTGTGCCAAGTCAAGTAACAGGTGTTCCCGACTTAATCCTGCTTGCTTGCCTTCTTCCAAGACTAAACCAATTTCTGGCAGCAGTTCTTCTCCATCTCCAAGGGCGAAAAAGTCGAAGAAGTCAGCATAAGGCTCAGGATTCGATGTCGCTGTTTGCCCACCAGCGAAAATCAGCGGATAGGAAGACTGGGTATCACTAAATTCTCCCCTACCCCCCTGCCTCTCTCGCCACGTCAAGGGAATTCCAGCCAAATCCAACATTTCGAGGATATTAGTTGCACCCAGTTCGTAACTGAGGCTAAAGCCTAAAATGTCGAATTCTGTTAGCGATCGCTTTGACTCTACCGCAAACAATGGCGTATTAGTTTCGCGTAGTTTGGCTGCCAGGTCTTGTCCTGGGAGGTAGGCGCGATCGCACAATTGACGCGGTTGGGCATTCAAAATGTTATAGAGGATAATGTGCCCTAAGTTAGATGCACCGACTTCATATACTTCTGGGTAGGTTAAAACCCAATGTATTGCTGTCGTATCCCAAGCTTTGTGTATTGCTAATAGCTCGTTACCCAGGTAACGAGCTGGTTTGGAAATACCCGATGTTATTAATTTTTCAACTGCAACAACCACTGTGCTATCTTCTAGCTACCTTAATTACAGCTATCCAAAGCTAACCTTAGCATTGAATTAGGACTTCTAACAGAGTTTGTCGTTGCAACTTACAATTCCTTTACATTAAAGTCTACTTCTTGTCCTAAGCTTTGTACTTTTACATCAAAGTTCTGTTTGGCTAAATGCAGCTTCACCGTCTAAGATTTCAAACACCTTATCAAGTTGCGTCAGTTCAAAAATAATTCTAATTGGTCGAGCTACGGCGCAAAGTCGGCAACTTCTTCCTAAAGTAAGAGCCAGTTTGTGTGTAGATAACAATGCCATCAACCCTGCGCTGTCTAAGGATTCTACTGCTGCGAGGTCTACTACCAAGATGGAAATACCATTTTGTGCCAACGCGGTGGTCATATCTCGTTCAAATTCCAAGGCGTTTGCAGCATTCAAAGACCCTTGGGGGCGAATAACTGCAATCTTGGGATAGTTAAGCACTGCCTGCATAGTTACATCCTATTAAGAATTTTGAAGCGTCAAGCTAAGGATTATTTGAACATAAACTCTATTTTGTTGCATCGACCATACGTCTTACCTCTCTTTGCTGAATCTTTATTGCTTTCGTATCTCTATTTAAAGATTGTTATAATTCCAGTTCAAAATGTGTTTATATATACTTTTTTTTTATCTCAGTTCAAAAACAATCAACTATAGACGGTCATAGAGCAGACAAATCATCAGTAACTATGCTGATAAATCTTGCTTAGTCTATAACTAAAGCTAATTTAGCCAAGTCTTAACGTTAGGTTAAATCTTTCACTTTAGCGTTGCTGATGGCATACGGCAAAGCCAAAGCGAATTATTTATCGAACTAATTAAACTGTGATATATATCACTAGTAAGTTAGTATTTGGAGCACTCTTCATACTTAGGCTAATCTGAAATGATTAGTATCATATTACAGTTTGGTTATTACTTATGAGAACTCAGTACGCTATTCGTAAATTGGTAGAAAAAGCTCTTGACATAAAAAAACTCACCCCTGAGATAGAAAATGAAATCAACTCAGAACTTACAGAACTTGGTTATATTTCTGATGTTGATTACGAAGCCCTCGAATTATTAATGGCAGAGATGGATGCTGGCAGAATTCAGTTAGTTCCTAGCCTGGGATATTAGAATAATTCGTAATGACGCTCTCTACGAGACGCTCGCTGCGCGTAGCTTGCTTCCCTGTAAGGGTACGCGGACTCGCTAACTTAATTAAGTTTTGTAACGGTGAGTAATGAGTCCTGAGTAGAGAATCTAATTTCTTTACTCAGCACGGGCTAAAACTTAGCTATCCGCTAACGGAACTGTTTTGCCCAATGCCCAATGCCTCAATCCTCAATCCTCAATCTCCAATCCCTCTTGATACGCTTGCCACAGTTGGTGAATAAACTGATTTAGTTGCTGCTTTGCAGCTGAATTTGATTCAGTTTTTGGTTCTTTTGCTAAAACTTGGCTCAAGAAGGTAATTACTTCTGTGTCTAATGCTGGACAAAATAAATTGGCAGGCCAAAGCAGGTCAGACGCATCTCGCAAATCGGTAATTAGCGGCGATTCTTGAATGAAAGTGACCATTAATAAAGGACGCACCCAGCATAACTGACGGGAAACTACAAACTGAATGACTTCTGCATACAGATTCCTGTCGCCATGTTTTAAAGACACAATTTGTCCTGGTTGAAGAAATTCTAGGCTGATGTCCATCATTATGCAGCTTGGGCAGGGGCAAGGATTATTTTGCAACTTCCTTAATCTTAAAAGTGAAAATGCGTTAACTTTAAGGAAGGCTTCTGTAAGATTAGGTTAACACTGTTACGGTAGCCATGTCTAAGACATCTGCCTTACAAGTGGCTACGCAAGACTAATACGACCAATCCTTGGCAGTAAAGGGTTTTCCTAGCATAGTATCTGAGCAAAAATACTATAGAATAGGTGAACAACTGTTGAGCGATCGCAAAACAGAGACTTTGTTGTAGTGAAGTAACGAGAAAAGAGCAAAGAGCCGTGTCAGTTGAAACCATTGAAAAGCCTTCCACAACCCGCAAGCTCGCGCCTCGGTATCGCGTTTTGCTCCATAACGACGACTACAACTCGATGGAGCATGTTGTGCAGTCACTAATAGCGACTGTGCCAAGTCTTACGCAACCCCAGGCTGTGAGCATCATGATGGAAGCCCATACTAACGGGCTAGCTTTAGTCATTACTTGCGCCCTGGAACACGCTGAGTTTTATTGCGAAACATTGATAAGTCACGGTTTAAGTAGCACGATTGAACCTGATGAATAGTCATTGGTCATTGGTCATTAGTTGAAATATAGAGTATTGGCTGGTGACTTAGTATTGGTATGAAAAAAAACCTTGTCCGTTTAGCTCAACGCCCTGCCCCTATTAGGCTGGGTTGTTTTATTTTAACTTTATTGTTGCTATGGTTGCCATTAGCTGCACCAATATACTTACTAGTGCATGATTCAAACTTAGAAAGTATATTGACATTGGTATTGTTATATGTAGTGTTTATTTTGCTCCTGAGACTGTGGGGTAAATATGTCTACAAACAGACCCAAATTCTGCGGCATTATGGCTTAGAATTCACGCGACAAAATGGTGTGGATTTAATACGTGGCTTGGCTATAGGCATAATTAATATTCTGATACTTTTTGGGGTAGAAAGTTTGTTGGGTTGGTTGGTGTGGCAACAACCGAAAGTTTTCTTGGTGAAAGTGATTTTAGAGGGTTCACTTGTTGGCTTAGGTGTTGGATTTGCTGAGGAATTGTTATTCCGAGGCTGGTTGCTAGATGAGTTACAACGAGATTACAGTCTGCGTGTGGCACTATGGACAGATGCAACTGGCTTTGCTACATTGCACTTTATTAAACCCTTGGAAGCAATTATTCATACACTGCCGCAATTTCCAGCTTTAGTGCTGCTGGGGTTAACGCAAGTGTGGGGTAAGCGTTGGCGGAGGGGACGCTTGGGTTTTCCAATTGGTTTTCATGGTGGTTTAGTTTGGGGCTACTACATTATTAATGTTGGGGAATTAGTGAAATATTCGGGTCTTGTTCCTGATTGGGTAACTGGTGTAAATAGTAATCCCCTGCAAGGAGTAATGGGGGTGTTGTTGATGAGTGTAGTAGCTTTGGGGATACGGGGGCGAACAGTAAAGAATTAAAAATACTAAATTGTTTCTATAATGGGTTATCTTAAGCCCACTATGCTATGAGCTTTAGTTTAGAGAGCTTTCAACTCGGCGATATCATCACTGGAAAAATCATTAAGGTGGAGCCTAAAGGTGTTTTAGTTGATTTTTATACCGATCAACTAGGTTATGTTCCACTCCTAGAGCTATCATTCGCTGATATTCAGTCCCCAGAAGAAGCCGTGCAACTAAATGAAATCCGAGAATTTCTGGTTGTGGGAAATTACGATGGCGAACACAATATTTTCTTCTCGCATTGTTCACCTGAGACACTAAAAGATAGCGATCGCTTGTATGAGACGGCATTGTATCTGGCTTCGGAAAAATGTGGTTATCCCATAAGTAGAGAAGACCTGATTGTACACACTAAAATTCGTGATGTTCATGGAAACGGAGTCTCAGCAACTATTCAGTGGTTCTTGTGTTCTCAAGAGCATCCACCAACAGTTTCTTTTTCAATTCGCCAACTAGAGATGCGAAAAGCATGGGAACGGGTACGGCAATTGCAGACTGAGGACGTAACAGTATATGGAAAAATTCTTAAAAAGACTTCGAGGGGTGCATTAGTGAAAATTGAGGGTTTATATAGCTCAATTCGTACTTATGTTGATAAGCAGAGGGAAGAATTGGTAGTAGGGGAGGAACTTCCACTCAATATTATAAAAGTGCGAGAGGAGGATAATTTCCTAGTACTGCTCCATCGCTCTGTTTCAGTCAGACTCAAGCAGTTGCAGGTTGGTCAGGTTGTTAGCGGCATTATACGCGGCATCAAAAACTATGGTGTGTTCGTTGATATTGGAGATTTATATGCTTTGTTGCCGACCTCAAAAATGTTCCATCCATCTGTTGACCATCCAAACCAATTATTCAAAATTAATGACCATTTAAAGGCAAAGATCATCAAAATAGATCCTGAAAACTGTCAAGTTGTTCTAGAGAGTTGTGGAAGTTAGGTATCACAACACAATTCTAGTGCAACGGACTGCTAAAAGGCTCTGATACTGAGTTCAAGTGCTTATCCAAACCGTATTAAAATGTATTTGACATTCAAACAAATATAGCTGTGATGTTTTTCATAAAAGTTGCCAAGGAGAAAAAACAATAATACAGCCAGTCATTTTAGAAAAATTAGAAGAACTCCCTGAGTCTCTTCAGACAGAAGTGCTTCAGAGCTAGGCCTTCGAGTCGATTTGTTCCATTCAATAATGATTTCTGGATTAGCTTCACTCCAAAACTGATGCGGGCAAAGTTTTACTACTCGCTTCATTTGCGTTTCATCTCATTAATGCTTACTTAAATTGTGCGATCGCCAGAGTCAACAGTGGTTAGCAGTAGTTATTATGTGCTAACAATGTTTCACTGTAAAAGCACATTGTCAATACATTATTCATCGTAATTTGTATAAATTAACTGTTCATTAACCCCTATTCAAAACCCAGCCTCCACAACTGTACCCACCAAACAGGCTTTATTCAAATTAACGCCGCTCAAATTTGCACCTTCTAACTCTGCACAGAGTAAATTCGCTCCCGTCAAATTCGCCCCCGCCAAATTCGCCCCCCGCAAATCGGCTTCTTCGAGGTTTGCTTCACTCAACAAAGCCCCTTGCAAATCGGCGCGACTCAAATCTGCACCTTTGAGATTTGCCCCAGTCAGGTTTGCACCGCGCAAGTCAGCACCTCGCAAATCAACGCCTTGCAAATTCACATTCATCAAATTGGCACCACTCAAGAAAGCACCCACTAATGAGACATCACTGAGTCTGGCTCCCATCAAGTTAGCACCACGCAAATTGCTACCCCGCAAGTCAGCGCCCGTTAAATCTGCTTGCATCAGGTTCGCTCCCATCAAATTCGCTCGCAAGTCAGTTTCTTGAAGGTTGGCTCCCATCAAATTTGCCCCCTCCAAATGTCCGCCTTCGAGTTTAGAACCAGCAAAATTAGTGCCGACAAGGATAGCGCCAGCAAGATTAATGCGGCTTAAATCCAGTCGGGAGAGTTCCTCGTCTTCTAAATTTGCCCCTGGAAGTTGTTTGAGTTTTCCTAATCTAATGGCTTCAATATTCATGTAAAGTAACTACCAATATCTTCACTGATCTTGCTGTGGCTATCCCATTGGGAATCAAGTATCCAGATGCCGGCGCTGAATTTGGGTGTCATCAAGGGTAAGTCGAGTCCCTGTTGTAAACCCATAACTAATAAAGCTAGGGTATCTACAAGTTTAGGGTCAAAGCGGGTAGATTGTTGCTGTCTGCACTCATCTAATGCTTGAGTAAATATCTGTTCCCGGCTTTGATTTGACGATTTTCGCTGATTGAGTCGCCACTGAAAATCTGCCAATAATGCCAAAATTCTCGACTCTAGGGGAATTTCATCTCCAGCTAAACCTGCTGGTTCCCCTGAACCATTCCACCACTCACTTTGGTGAGTAATAATTTGGGCAACTGCTCGCAGTCGTGGCATAGTTCGCAATACTTGCGCCCCTGGTACTAAAGGGCAACTGGGGGCATCTTCTTGGTAGCGTGTGGGTATACTACCAGAAGTCAGGACACTTTCGGCATTTTGTAATGGATCTATGCGATGTAACAAAGCTGCTAGCCGCAATCTCTTAATTTGCCATGCGGGAAGATCCAAAAGCTGGGCGATCGCTTCCGCAAGTACGACTACTTCCGCCGCTGCCATTGGATTGTTGACATCTGCCATATCCATCAGTTGCGCCATTCGCAAAAAGGCTTGGATTTCGTTAGAAACCAAGTTGCGATCTAGGGTTTGTTTCTGAAGCGCTGTAGGGATAGATAAATTATCTTGTCCAGTCTGGAGGTAATCTACTACACGGGAGACAACTGCACCTAAATTTTGGGATCTGTCTATTGACGGTATAATTTGCTGTTTATCGCCTGTGAGTTTTTCCGCCAATTCTGGGTTGTATTTTTTAATGTGAGCGATCGCAATTTCTGCTGTCTCTTGCACCAACTCCGGCTCAAATGTCCATAAACCATAGAATTTACGCTCTAAGTCTGATGTCGGTATCCCAGCACTACCATAATCAGCCTCAGATAATTCTTGACAAATTACCATTGCTGTGTAATTAGGCGATAAAATAATTAAGTGCCACTCTTGTGCCACTGGATCGCCTGCATCTAATCCCACTAAGTCTACATTGGGTAGCTGGCTGGTAGGATGTTCAGCAAAGCCAGATTCAGCAGCTGCCATGATGGCAATTTGGCAACTACATCGGGCGATGTCTGCATATCGTTCAGCTTCTTGTAGATACCATTTACCTTGTTGGAAGGCTGTGATGACTAAGGGTGTACCGTCATCGGTTAAGATATGGTCTTCTAGGGCATGGCACAGGGCAACTAAGGTATTTTTGTAGTAAACACCGAATCGAATTGGCCTGGTGGTGTGGCGATGAGCTGCTTCCAGCTGTTGTAGGATTGAACCTTCTAACATGGGATTTGGGAAAAATAACCGCAGAGGCACTGAGGAAGATAGAGGGAGAAATTCAGAATTTGGAATTTATTCACATTTTAGTGTTTTCTAGGATACACCTGCTAACTGTTTTTCTTTCGTCTCTAATGGTGCTGTCAGGGCTGCTTCTAAGTCAGCACAACCCAGCTTTTCTTCTAAGATTTTCATGACTTCGCGCCCGAAATCGTTAGGGTTTTGTTGCCAAGCTTGCAAGCAGACTTCGCCGAAAAATGAACCAAGGGGTTCGGGATTCCAGAGAAGTTTTTTGGCTGTCCACGGCATCAAGCTCATTGGATCGTACCCTGGTTTGAGGATGCCTTCTTTAAAAGCATATTCTTCTAAATGGGTATGGGGTTGTAGTCCAATAAAGAAAATGGCGGGTTCGACTTTATCAGCACCAAAAATCCGTTCTAGTTCGCGGTGGTAAGCGATGGTTTGGCGGATGGTTTCGGGACGTTCGTCAATGACGTTAAAGGAGTAGTTGACGGAAACTAAGTCGTTGAAACCAGCAGCTTTTAAGTCACGACAGTTTTGCAAGACGGTTCGCAGATTGTAACCCATCCGCATTTTCCGCACGAGTTCTTGAGAACCACTGGTAATGCCGATTTCAAAATAGTTCATCCCGGTTTTTGCCATCAAGTCACACAACTCTGGTGTCAAATTGTCGGCTCTGATATATGCTGCCCAGTGGATGTCTGTCATGCCAGAATCGACGATTTTTTGCAAGAGTTCTACAGCATCGGCGATAAATTTTTTCGCGGGGATGAATTGGGCATCGGTAAACCAGAAGTTGCGAATGCCGCGATCGTATAATTGACGCATCTCGGCAACGACTTCATCGGCTGGGTTGATGCGTACTTGTTTGCCTTCGACAACCGTATAGACGCAATAACAACAGTTGTGAGGACAACCACGTTTGGTTTGTACACCTATATAAAAGTCTTGCTCTTGCAGGTAATAGTTAAATTCCGGCCAGATGCTTTCGATATAGTCGTAGTTACAAGCTGTTTTTTCTATTGGGGTGGGTTGTTCGTGAATTAGCCGTTGACGTGGTTGAGTTTCTCCGGCAACGTAACAGCGTTCATCTCGAAAATCCCTGCCACTTAAAAGTTTTTCCAGCAGGGTTTCGCCTTCACCTACAGAAATAATTGTCCCTTGGGGTAAGCTTTTACCCAATTGTTCGTAAAATACACTGACTGCACCACCACCGACAACTACACGCGCATCAGAGTTATACTTTTGGGCACGTTTTAAACCACGTTTGATTAAGCCCTGATTTTGCCACAACTCCACATAGTAAGCGGTGAAGATACGCAAACCGCCCAATCCGCCGCGTAGTTTCAATAGAGGATTTTTGGCATAGTAAAATTCAAAGGCGTTTTGCAGTGGGTTGCCACCACGTCCACCAACTGGGGCATAAATTTGAATATCCCGCCAAGAAAATACTAGTAGTGTCGGTTTAAATTCATCAATACAGCGATCCAGAGCCGAACTGTAATCTAAAGGTGGCACTGTTCCCAAATCAAAGATGCGCTGTTCAATATTAGGAAACTGCTTGTGGACATGATCGCTCAGGTAGACAACCCCAATAGGAAAGATGGGGTTACAAGGAAGGCGAACGTAAAGAATTCGATTTTCCATCATCTGTGTTTGGACTTCCATCTTGCCAATCTGTGGAGAAAGCGAGAGAAACATTCAGTTTTAAAGTGTGTGCTTGTTTTATCTGGTTTTATTTATCAAATCGCGCTTGACATTTTAGCTAATTATTGGTAATTGGAAGCTGCTATTAGCAACTGCGGAAAACGCTAAAATTGCTGTGCATAAAACATACATGGAATTTATGGAGAGCTTTATGAAGACATTTTTTCATATAGCTTTACCATAACATCGAGTTTATTCATTAAGCGATGATCCCAGATGATTAATCCTGGGATGAAACAGCAAAACTCACTTCCTGGCTATGCGAAAGGCAAGGGGATCATCGTTATGTCAATTCCCTAACAATCTGCCTAAAGAGAATTCAAGCTTTTATACCAGGAAAAAATATCAAAGACTTTTATATATAGTGTATAATTCCGAAAAAGGTGTAAATAATTACAAAATTTTCATAACTGAAAATATATCTTTAGACAGAAATAATCTACAAAGACTCAGTTGGTATTCGTAGTTACAACAACTGGGGATCAGTGAGTGCTAGGCTTGGCTAATGTAATGTAAAATTGTGGCGTAAAGCTCCTCAGCAGTTATGGCTCAAATATTAGATCCTCTACCACCTGAGCAATCAGGAAAAATTCTCTGCTGCTACATTAATGCCACGAGCAAAATACAGGTAGCTCGCATCTGCAATATTCCCAACTGGTACTTTGAAAGGGTTGTTTTCCCTGGACAACGTTTAGTTTTTGAAGCTCCGCGAAAAGGTCAAGTGGAGATTCACACAGGGATGATGGCAAGTGCAATTTTATCCGATAAGATTCCGTGCGATCGCCTAATGCTCGAAGAACCCAATAATTATGAGTTTGATACAGACTCATCAGATGGAAAAGACCCTATTAATACCAAATTAATGGTGCAGCAAATTAATACAAAAATCGGAGATACTACAAAACCCTTGCAAATCCTTGGTTTAGCATAGGTTGATTAAAAAAAGAATTTTAATAAATTTCAGGGTTGCTAATTTAGCAGCCTTTTTTATTTATTATTGGGGATTGGGGATTGACAAAGAGGCAGAGGGGCGGGGTGCGGGGAGCGGAGGGGAAAACTCTTATTCTCTTGCTCCCTACTCCCTACTGCCTCATTCCCTGAAACGCTCTCCTGCTATTGCCAATTTCCGACTAAAACATAAGGTGCCCAATAATAAGGATGAGGTGGTAAATTCTGCAACTCCTGAAAAGGTGGATTCAGTTTCAAAGACTCTAAAAGTGATAGTTGAGCATTCTTCAGAGCATCTGCTTGTTTTCCCTGTGGCTTTTTCAGGTCTTGGTAAAATTGACCCATAAATTTAGCGGTAGAAGCATCACCTACAGGCCAAAGAGTGGCAAGGGTACTGCGTGCGCCGGAACGAACAGCCATCCCTGCCAAGCCTAAGACAGCTCGTTCATCACCAGTAGCAGTTTCACAAGCACTCAGCACCAACAATTCTACAGGTGTGCCTGGTTCTCTGAGCAAAGCACTTAACTCTTTAATACTGATACTTTTACCATCCCCTGTAATAATAAAATTCTTCAGGGGATTAGAACTAAATAGCCCATGCGTGGCTAGGTGAATTACAGGAAAATTTGATTTCAACTGTTTTTGAATAGTTTTGACAGTAAACTCTTGATTGAGCAGCTTTTGGGAAGCAGGAAAAGTTTGTTTAATTTGGTCTAATTCCTTGGGAACATTAACCAGTGCGGCAAAAAATTCTCCTTGTACCTTCATTTGCTCGCTAACTCCAGCAGCTAAGACCTTAAGTTCTTTCCTTTGCAATTGTTTAGGAGCAAGCAATTGTAGGCTGGGAACCAGGGCAAGGCTATATTTTTCAATGAGATAATTTTGTCCATCGTAGAGCGCAGCTACTGGCACTCTCTGCAATCTCCCATTTAGTACAAATACTAAACTCTTAATTTGTTTGGGATCTAGCTGTGTCTCGAAAGGTTTAATTAGCCAGTTATAAACTTCTCCAAAGATTGGTAAAAGTTTCTGGAGATTTTCTTTTAATTCTTTGGGATTTGGGTTAGAAGTTGAGAGAATATTTCTTGCAGAGTTATTGATACTAACGTTGTCTAAATTATCGTAGAGCCGATCTAGAGTCTCATTAACTTCTTGTTCGCCAATCGGTATTACTACCTCCTGCAAAGGTTTTCCTGATACGGAAAGGATAACTTCTAAGCGATCTGGTAAAACAATCGGATAAATTACCGCTGCATTAGCATCAATATTATCAATTTGCAACGCGACATCTGCTGTTTCAGAACAGGGGTCTTGAAAAAAGTTATCCAGTTCTGCTAATTGCAGAGATTCTATCACCTGGCGGGCAAATTCTAAGCGTTTTTGAGACTTTTTGGTTTCCGGCTTTTCCTGTTTAATATTAGGATTAGTAACTATTAGGGAACTTAATTCGTTGTCACTCAAATTTGACTTCAATAGTAAATCTGCTAATTCTAGATACACAGGTTTGACTTCTTGGAGAAAGTCAAACTGGACATCTTGATTGTTGGCGTTTAAATCGCTGCGTAGAGATTGCAGAGTATTAAAGGCGGCGGTATAAGCTGCGATCGCTCCTTTGATATCTCCCTGTTTCCGTAGTAAACTTCCTAACTGAGATTGCCAAAGATAAGTAATTTCCCTGGCATCACCACTGATATTTTGTTCTTGAGCGAACATCAGTGCTTGCTGTGTCAGTTTGGTTGCCTGATTTAACTGCCCTTGTTTGTGGTAAAGTTTGCCCAAATATCCGAGAGCGTAGGTTTCGGTTCGTTTATCCTGTAAAGTCCGTGACTGTTGTAGTGCATTTTTTAATAAAGGTTCAACGTTATTTATTTGGGCGCTTTGCATCAAAGAATCAGCAAAGTTAATCTGGGCATAGATGGCAGCACGACTGGGAGTAAGAGTAGTCAGCTTAGGTAGAATTTGATTTTGCAATGCTTGAGCATCTTGGCTCAACTGCAACTCTAACCCAGAGATAAAATCTTTTCCCCGTTGAATTAATTTAGTTTCCGAAAATCTTGACCAAGAAGTAATCCGGCGTTGCGTCTGTTCACCCCACCATCTTTTCATCTCCAGTAATAGCTGGAAGTGATTTAGTTGTGCCTGAATTTTAGGCAGTGGTGGGGCTGATGTTACCTTTGCTGCTTGAATATAGTAATAAACAGCTCGATCGTAAGGCGCTAGAGCATCCAAGAGAGATTTGCGATCAATAATTTCTGTGACTGCATCATAGTCCCAGCGATCGCGGATTTGGTTGCCTAAGATCCGTTCGGTGTTGCCTAAACTCAGTAGTACTGAGCTTTTTTCTGGCGATTCGGCAATTGATGACAGACTTAACTGCAAGATTTCTTGCGACTTTTGTAATAACCCTTGTCTGCGTAGGACATCACCAAGACTGTGCAAGCCAATCGCTTGAGTTAAGGTTAGGGAATCACTGTTTTGAGCAAGAGTTTTCTGGAATTGCTCGATTTGGGTTTGGCTACAGTTGGGGTTTTTGATTGCAAAAGCTTCGAGCAAAGTATTGCAAGCTTTGGGGTACAATCCTAAATCTTGCAAAGCCTGGGATTTGTTGATCAGACTCTTGGTCATTCCGTCGCGATCGCTCACTTGTTCATAAGCCTCAGCCGCCGCTTGCCATAATTTTGCTGCTGCTTCTAATTCTCCGGCATTATACCGTTGTTCACCTTCCTTTGCTAAGGCTAAAGGACTAGCAGCATTAGGATGTAAATTGGGGAGATTTGACCAAGCTGGTACAGTGAAACTAGACAAGAGTCCCAATAAGGCTGAAAGGATAAAAATTAATAGACGACGGTACTTTTTATAAATCATACAATTTTGGATTTTATATTTTATATTTTATATTTTAGATTGACCCCATGCCCTTTAGTTATTAGCTCTGTCATGTAATCTTAGATTTTATATTTTAGATTTATTCTCGCGTTTAAATTCGGGAGCTTAAGACTTTTTTGGATTTATGATTCAAAATCCAAAATTTAAAATCTAAAATTCGATCAGATGTTCCTGCGTTCAAAATGCTTTGTATTCCATTTGAAAATACACGCCATTTTCTTGCCATGTGCGCTTGCTATTATCAATATTTATTAAAGGAATACCCCAATCTAGGCGAGCTGTAAATTTATCCCCCATTTGCCAAAGTAGTCCTAATCCTGAGCCTACTAAAGTATTAGGGTTGGGATTTTCTCTGTCTGTATTCCAAACAGTACCAAAATCGATAAATGGTGCAATCTGTAAAGTCCCTTGCAGTTCGGGGAAACGGGCGACGGGTAATCGCAATTCTGCGGAAGCAAAAATGCCGTTATCACTGAGTAAAACATCTTGGCGATAACCCCGCACTGTTCCTTGACCTCCCACACTAAACTGCTCGATGGAAAGTAGAGAGCTTGTGGCTAATTGCACATTAGAACGCAACAACAAAGTCGGAGCGATCGCTGGTTGTCCTTTTGCCTGACCGAGGAGGCGTAAATAGATCAGTTGTCCCCGCCAAAGGAAATATCTGCTATCGGGTTCGCTGTTATTTATTGTGGCGTTAAAAGCTCCAATCCCCAAATTAAACTCGGAACGAGCAGCTAAGACTTCTTGACGACTCCGCTGTAACCATTCTTGGGCGAAACTCAATTCCGATATCCGCGTTTCTCCTCGATCGTCAGCCCCAGGAAACAGGGGAAAATCAACTCCTTGAATTGAAGAATTGCTTACCCGCCTAGCTGCGGTTAAACTCAGTGTAAGTTCTTGGCTGACTTCTGGGGTAGCTCTTTGCAGAATTGGCTGCCGAAAAGATAATTCAAATTCCCGCGAATTTACTCCAACATCCAAATCATCAAAAGGAGGTTCAATAATTTTGTTGTCGGTAATTCGATAGTTGAAGCCAATAGTGCCATTCCGGGGATTGACTGGCAAGGTATAACCACCCTCAAAGCTATTGCTACCATCGGTATTTTTGTAGGTAAAATTCAAGCGATCGCCGATTCCCAAAAGGCTAGCTTCGGATAAGGTGATGCCGCGCTCAAAACTCCCAACGCTGGGGTTGCGGTTATTATTAATACTGAGTTGGGTATTAAAAGTTTTTGCTCCCTTGACTGTCACGGCTAGGGAATTGACACCAGGTCTAGTACCAGCGGTAAGTTCGGCATCTAAACTTTCAATCAGGGGATTGAGTTGCAGCAGTTGCAAAGCTTCTTTGAGGCGGTTGATATTCAACGGTTTGGTAGTAGCGATCGCAATGCGACTGCGGACATAATCTGAGTTCAACCGTCCTTTAATCACATTGACTTGAATATCTTCTAAACTGCCTTCTACTACCTGAATTTTGATGATACCGGAACGAAACTCTTGACTGGGAATGTATGCACCAGAGGTAATGTAACCCTTTTGAACATACAACTCGGTAATTTGATTGGCAGCTTTGAGGAGTTCGGCAAAGGTAATTGGTTGTCTGGTAAAATTGGCGATCGCAGAGTTTAATTCCCCTTGGCTAAAGGCGGTATTACCAACAAACTCAAACTTTTGCACAGTAATACTACCTGGAATATCTAGCCCTTCTTCTGGGGTTGGCGGTACTGTCGGCTGTATTTGGATAGGTACGTTTGTTGGTGGTAGAGGATTCGCTGGCGGTTGTTCTGGGGGCTTTGGGGTTACAGGATTAATTGGCTGGGCAAAAGCATAATTTGTGTGATTTAGCAAGAGTATGAGGATAATGCAAGGAGATAAAAAAAATCTCCGTCGCCAAAGACTTAATACCATTTTGGATTTTAGATTTTAGATTTTGGATTAGTCATTAGTTATTAGTTATTTTTCCCATCTCCCCATCTCCCCAGTCCCTAATCCCCAGTTCCCAATCCCCAGTCCCGCAGTACCTAACATAAAAAAGATTTAGTGACAATTCGATGATGTTAACCCAGAACCATAGGGAGTAGGATTAGGCGTCTGGCTGGCGAGAACTAATACACCTTGGGCGTTAACATACCAACCTCTGGCTGGAGGTGGCAATTGCGGAGTATTCACCTCTGTAGCAGCACTGGTATTAGCAGGCTCAAAACTAATTAAAGCTCCACTACTTAACTGTTCGCTCGGTCGAGGTGGCAATCCTCCGCGTCCAGTAATGGTAAATTCGCTTCTATTTTGACTTGTTGTTCCTCGACAAGCCTGAGCTACCACCTGTTCTGGTTTAGCTACTTCTTGTGGTAAATCGATGACTTCAAAATTCCTTTCTGCCTCTGGTGTAATGATGCTGACTTGTCCGGCGACTCCCAATTGGGAACTAGCAGTAATCTGACAAGTTGGACACACAAAGAATCCTTTTGTATTGATACCAATATTTCCTCCCATACCCTGAAAAGCGTCGGCGGTAATCTGACTGCCTTCTAACAGCGTGACAAAATTGGCAGAACTAAAACCACCAATATTAATATTGCCTCCGTTACCGCTTCCTCCAGCAGTGGCAGATATCTGGCTGTTAGTACGCATCAGTAAGGAATTCGTTTGCAAGGATATGTTACCACCTTCACCTGATGCGGTAGAAGCAGATAATAAGGCGCGATCGCTAAGTCCTACATTACTCGCTGCGATCGTCAATCTTCCACCTGCTCCCGCACCAAAATTATCGCTAGATATCTGACTATTACCAGATACCTGTAGAGAATTCTGGACTTGTAAATCAATGTTGCCACCTTGACCGCCTCTGGTAGCTGCGGTGATTCCACCTTGACCGTCCAGCAAAATAGAGCCAGCCTTTACCCACAACGTTCCGGCATTTCCAGTACCATCATTCCTCGCTGTCACCTGTGCGCCATCGTTGACAACCAATTTCCCAGTGTTAATTGTCACATCTCCAGAAGCTCCACTGGGCACAGGAGGCACTCTTAATAGCCGTTGCAAGCTCGGATCAACTATGTTGCCTGAGGAGATGATCAAACTAGGATTTACGGAGCCTGGGACTTTGCCACTAACCTCTACACTGTCTTGAGCGTTAATAGTGACGCTACCAGCCGGGCCGCTGGCTAAGGTGGAAGCATCAACTCTACCACCGTCTTTGATCGTCAAGCGTTGAGTATTAATTGTCACACTACCAGCTTTTCCTGGGCCGGCAGTACCAGCAGTTATTTCGCTAGGGGTGAAAACCAATGGTGTAACACCGATCAATTCTACTAACTTCGAGGCATTTATAATTACATTTCCACCTAAGCCAGTACCAGCAGTTATAGAAGCAATATTTCCTCCTGAAAGCGCAGTTAATTGCTGCGTTGAAACTGTCAGACTTCCAGCATTCCCAGCCCCAAAAGTTGCTGCCGTAATATTACTGAATCGACTAGGGTTAATTGGTGAAAATCCTGACACTTCCAACAAATCACCAGCTTTAATATCAATATTCCCTCCAGCCGCAGGTGTGTAAGTAGCCGCAGAGATGGCTGCTCCATCCTGAATGACTAAGCGGGGGGTGTTAACAGTAATATCTCCACTTTTGCCACCGCCGAGAGTTTCTGTAAATAAGTTACTTGAAAGCTGTGCATTTGCTGTAGTGCCCACTAAGGATAAGGATTCAGAGGCGTTGACGTTAATTCCCCCTGATGATTGCGCTCCTTGGGTTTGAATTAACACGATTGAGCCATCGCGAATGGAAATGTTTCGCCCTTGCAACTGAATTGAGCCACTACCTGGGCCACTGGTATCTGCTAATGCTTTTTGAGATAAGGCAATATCTTGAAAGTTAGTCACCCCTTGATAACCTAAATTCCAGCCTTGAGGACTAGGGTTGAGACTTACGAAACCTCCTGCCACACTACCTAAATCAATGCGTCCACCCTCAGCTATGAGGGTTCCTCCCTCTGAAATAATTCCTCCTCCCACCAAAGCTAGGGTATTACCTGGCTGCACCTTTAGTCCGGCGGTGTTTCCTCTAGTGAAGGGTGAGAATATCGGACTTTGCAGACTGAGGTTATGCCCTTGACCTTGGACACGAATCCCTTGCGGATTTTGCCCAAATTGTAAACCTACTGGCACACTAATCGTTAGTCGCGGGGAAGAAGTTGAATCGGTAGCACTAAATTCTGCACCATCAGCAAATTTGAGGCTATCTGCCGTACTCGCCAAAAATGAGCCACCAATATTGAGTTGAGCGTTAGCACCAAAGTTAATACCATTGGGATTGATGAGGATAAAATTAGCACCGTAGTTTTCTCTAATTAAGCCATCAATATTGGAAATTGAACCACCTGTAACTCGGCTAATGATGTTACTAATATTGCTTAAAGCTGGAGTGTTGCTGAAAAAAGCCTCGCCACCAGTGGGAACAGAAAATTCTCGAAAGCTATGGAAAAGGTTGCTACCGACTTGTGTTCCGCCTGTGATTAAAAAATCCAGCCCTGGCGTTGTTCCTGGTGAAACTACAGTTTGTCCATCTGGAAGTGTGTTATCTGAAGAAATTTGTGCTAGAACAGGAAACCCAGTAATTAGACAGCAGATATAAGCACTACTAGCAATTAAAATTTGGCGAAATACTTGTTTCATTTTGAATAGGGGAAAATTACCCCACGGAAAAATTATTTGAATGTTTTTTTAGTTGAACTTAAGTAAATTTAACTAAAAATGATATTATTATTGAGTTTATATTCCAGCCTGAATTTTGATCGAGAAGGGGGGTTAAGTAATATGAACAAGTGGCAGTCTTGGGTAACTATGGGAACAGCCCCAATATTAGCTCTGGGTTTTATAGTAGCAATCTCTGTACCCAGTAGAGCTAACAATGTACAAATAACCTGCAAGACTACCGATAGTACACCAAAAGTAATTTTGAGTTTGGCTAAAAACGGAACTCTCGAAAATTACATGATGTTGAATTTTCTCCCGAAATATTTCTCAGCGGTGAATGCTGTGCAAGATTGCCAGAATACAGCTAAAAGTTTACAGGCTGTCTATGATACGGGAAGTTCAAAATATTTAACGGCTGAAAAGCTTAACGATCGAGCTGTTGTGTGTGCTGTAGAACGTAGAGGTATCGGTTGCAACCATTACAGTGCCCAGGTTTTATTTATTCTGAAACCAGTTGATAACCCCTCTCTGGCTTTATATGAAATGTTGGGTAGCGATTTTAAGCAAGCACAACGTCCTGATGCTCGGACTCTTAGTCGTACTTATACAGACACCAGACCTTTCTGGTGGCCATTCTAAGTAGTACAACAAGGCGTAAATAATCCACCCATTTCAAATTAATGAAACCCTTACGCTGCATTCATTTTTAATTTTTAATTCCGCCTTGCGGTACTAGTATTACGAATTAGTAATTACTTTGGCACAAGTTTCCTTTCCTCGTTCTGCGGGTTGGTAATTAGGTTTGAGCTTCAAAGCTTTATCAAAAGCCACGTTCGCTTTTTCGGTTTGCTGGAATTTACACAGGCTCAACCCCAAATAGTACCAAACCTCAGCTTTTTGACTATCAGTTAGCTGATGATGATCTAGAAGAAAATAAAATTGTGCGATCGCTTGATCGTCTTGCTTTAAGCCTTGTAGCGCAATCCCTTTACCCCGTAAAGCTACAAAATATTGGTTATTGTATTTTAATGCCTGTTCATAGGCTTTTAGAGAGCCTTCATATTCTTGTTTTTGCAATAAAACTTTACCTTGATAGCTAAAAGCAATGGCTAACTCTTTGGCGTCTGCATCTTTATGTTCGACTTCCCAAATTTGTTTTAAAAGCTCAATTCCTTGATTAATAGTATTAAGGGCTGCATCTGGTTGCTTTAGTGCTAGTAATACTTCAGTTTTATTAATCCAGAATACAGGATCTTTGGAGTTGAGTATAATCGCTTTATCAAAAGCTGCGATCGCCTCCTGATATTGTTTGAGGTTATATAACGCTTCCCCTTTACAATTCCAGGCATAAACGGCTTCTGGATTAATGATAGTTGCAGTAGTGCATGATTCTAACATCTGGTTGTAGTCTTTGAGTCCAGCTAGTGCATAGCCTCGGTTAGTCCAAGATTGGTAGTAATTGCTATCAAATTTTAAAAGGTTGTTATATTTTGCGATCGCTTGTTGATAATCTCCTTGCTGCAATAAAACATTACCTCGTTTGAAAGTTATTTCTACTTGTAACCATTTGAATACATTGAGACCAAAAAACATCAAGCCAGAACCACAGACCATTAAACCAGCTATTGCTAGCAATATCAAAAATCGTTTAGTTATTCTAGATTCAGGACGCGCAATGAGATTGCTGACATTCAAATTATTAGCTGATGAGATGGTTGTATTGGCCAATGAGGCAGAAAGCATTCTCTCTAGCTCTAGGTTTACCCAATTGCGATTAAAAACTGCTTGGTAAATCCGGTTCCCAAGTTTGAGTTTGTCTTGTTGTTGGATTATTAATCCTAGATGCAGCAGTTCTGCCTGTTCTAGACTATCTTCGGTTGGTAATTCGCCCTCTTGCCAAATTTGCTGGTACATTTCCAACAGAGATAACGGATCGCATTGCTGATTGTGGAGCATCCTTTGATGTATTTCTTGCAAATGCTCGGCGGCGACTTGAGTTTCCCAATTGTTAATCAAGTAGATTTGTACTACTTGATTAACAATTGCGGCTTCTGCACCTGCGGCAATACGATCTGGCGATTCCGCAAGCAATTGACAAATTTTTTCAGTGAGAGTCGGTTGTCCATCTGTCCAGAATTGCACTTCTGCCAGCAAAGCTTTCGGACAACTAGCTATTTCATTTAATTTGAATAATTCTATAGTACTAAGGCTAGACACTCCTAACCCTGCTGATTCTTGCTCTCCCGAATTGAAAGTAAAAACTGAATACTCAATCGGGTTTGAGATTTTAAAATTGTTTTGCTGTGGTACTACCATTTTCAAATGCAGTTCTTTCTGCGCTGACCCGTGATTATTTGAAATTTCTTCCTGCTGGTGCAGCTGGGATTCTAAAGCAAAATTCTCTAGAAAAAATTTAATCGTAGTAGGTTTCAACCAACCCTTAAGTACTGCTAATTCCCCAAAGCGAAGTTTATTTTGTGGTTGTTCAGTCAGGATAGTTGTGATTTGGTGTTTATCTAATAACCCAGCTTCTTCTAAATATTTACCTAAGGGTTGTTTTGGTTTATGCTCTACAAAAGCAGTCCACTCTTGAGAGAAAAAATCAGCCGTTTCTTGTTTAAGCCATCCATGCAAGACTAGAATTTCACCAAGCTTCAACCCAGCAACTTGGGTCTGCTCTTTGAGAGCAATCTCTACCTGCTCAGATGAAATAAGGTCAGCCTGTTGTAAAACTTTACCAAGGGGCTTCATAATCAAAGAGAATATATTAAACTATGAAAGTAGAAAAACAGATTATTTTTTATTTGAGTTATCAAAGACTTATATTATCATTCCTGTAGCAATTTTGACTATTCTAAATTTATTAATTAATAATACTAATGCTTTATAAAATGGCGTTGGGAGTAGGTATATCTGCGTTTAGGTCTGTAAAGGCTGTGGATATGCGACATCTCCTTTTTTGATTATCATTATTATTTAGCAAAGATTGGAGTCGGCGATCGCTGACAATTATTCAGTTTACATAGTTTGTGACTTTAACCGAACCCCATCTCTCCATCTCATCTACAATCAATCTTATGAATCTGCCTTCATTTCTTTGGTTGTGGAAAATAGCCGCCTGGTCAATGGGGTTATCCCTGCTGGCATATCTGATGTTAGCAGTCAGCGGTGTTTGGATGTTTCGGGCGAGAACTTCGCAGCAATTCCCTTTTATTACCCCATTTATGGGTGGAAATAAAGGGGTGCGATCGCTCCACTATACAATGGGTATCAGTATGGTAAGTTTAGTGTTACTACTGCTAGCGATCGGTATTGTTGGTACTTTAGGGCACTTTGGTTCTTTAGGTCACTCGTCACACCTAATTGCTGGCTTGATCGTGGTAGCACTAGTTTTACTATCTGCTTTCAGCGCGACGCAAATTAGTGCTAGACGACCTTGGGCTAGACCCTTACACATCGGCGTAAATATTATTCTGTTTGTAGGATTTGCCTGGGTATCCCTGACTGGTTGGATTGTAGTACAAAAGTATTTACCGTGAACTACCACACATCAACTACCAGGGACATAGACCTACCCTACAATGAAGAAAAACATTGTAATTGAGCCGTGACAGCAAACTCAGCCACTATCTCACCTTCTGTTTTTCGTCTGTCTCCCTTGATTCGGATAACATTGCTGAGTCTATATATAGCACTCACAGTCCCATTACCCTTTTTATCGCAGGTAACAGCTGCACCCGTACCCCCAGAATTATTGTGGATAGGGATTAGCATCGGCTTAGTTGCCTTGTATGCGGTCTTGACAGAACAAGTAATAGTAGATGACCAGGGAATTCAAGTTACTTACCCCACCTGGGTGCCTAGCTTTTTTCGTAAAGGGTGGTTTTTACCTTGGTCAGATGTCAAAGAGTTAAAACCCCGCAGCACCGGTCAAGGAGGTCTAGTTTATTACTTCCTCAGCCAAGATGGGAAAGCTTATTTATTACCGATGCGTGTAGCTGGATTTGCCCGTCTAGTGCAATTTGTCCAAGCAAAAACAAGCATTGATACCACAGATGTTCGCCCTTTAGCACAGCCGTGGATGTACCTGATTTTACTAGGATTCACTCTGCTGCTACTATTGGTCGATGGCTGGGCGATCGCTACAGCCTTAACTACCAAACAATTAACTTAAAATTGGATATGGGGCATAGGGCATTGAAAAGAGGCAGAGGTGCGGGGTGCAGGGTGCGGAGGGGAAAACTCTTCTCCCTTGCTCCCCGCTCCCTGCTCCCTGCTCCCTTGCTTCTTCCCGGCTCCCCAATCCCCAATACCCTTGAATACAGCAAAAGCCACACTCAGGCTAGAGCAAGTTAATCTGTTTACAAAGCTGAAAACCCAACTTCCTGGCAATCAACAGGGATACCCTATATTGCAGGATATTTCCTTAGAAGTATTCCAGAGCGATCGCATTGCCATTGTAGGCTCAGTAGGCGCTGGGAAAACTTCGTTATTATGCCTCCTCAACCGCCTAATTGAACCCACGAGTGGTAAACTCTATTTAGAAAATCAAGAATATCGCCAGATTCCTGTCATCCAACTACGGCAGATACTTGTACTTGTATTGCAAGAGTCAAAGCTGTTAGGGATGACAGTTGGGCAAGCCTTGGCTTATCCTTTAGTTTTGCGTGGTTTACCCAAACAGACAATTCAGCAACGAATCAATCATTGGACAGAACAAATCCAGATTCCCAATGAATGGTTAGGGCGAACAGAGGTACAACTTTCTGCCGGACAAAGACAACTAGTAGCGATCGCTCGTGCCTTAGTCATCCAGCCTAAAATATTATTATTAGACGAGCCAACCTCTGCCCTAGATGCTGGTACAGCTTCTCATATAATGCAAGTACTAACCCAGTTGAGTCAAACTCATCAAACCACGATTCTGATGGTAAATCACCAACTGGAACTAGCCCAGATGTTTTGTACTCGGTTATTACATCTACAACAAGGTCGTTTATTCGCAAATCAAAGAGTCTCTGAGATAGACTGGGTTGAATTACGAAAAAGCTTGATTAAAGCAGAAGCTCAAGACGATTTTGGATTTTAAATTTTGGATGGATATTGAGTATTAGGTATTAGGTATAAATGTTCCCAGTCCCTAGTCCCCAGTTCCCATCACACTTGACTACTACTAAGTGTTGAACGTTGATTATTAAATCTCTCTCTCGCTAACTTTGTTGTTTGTGACTGTGAAATGTTGGTATTCAAAATTTCCATGTTAAAACGGTATCCAACATTACGGATAGTTTGAATCAAATTAGGTTGCCGGGGATCAAGTTCAACCTTTTTCCGCAGCGATAAAACGTGAGTATCAATGGTACGAGGGTTATCAATAGCATCCGGCCAAGCACGACGCAATAATTCTGACCTACTCAGAGGTACTCCCCCAGCTTGTGCCAAAACGTATAGCAAACTGAATTCTTGAGGCGTTAAGTCAATGAACTCCCCCTGAAAACGGACGCGGCGCTGAACTAAATCGATTTGCAAAGTACCATAATCCAAATAAGCTGGTGCAGTAGGTGTGCGCTTCCGGCGAATTAGTGCCTCTACCCGTGCCAAAAACTCTTGCATCCCAAAAGGTTTGCTCAAGTAATCATCTGCACCCGCCTTTAAACCTGCAACGATATCAGCTTCACTATTACGAGCAGATAGCATTAATATTAGAGGCTGTTGCTGACGATGCAACCAACGACAAAACTCAATGCCATCACCATCAGGTAGGTCTGCATCTAAAATTACCAGTGTTGGTTGATGGCTTAAAAATACTTCCCTTGCCTGATAAATACTGGCAGCTTGATGCACACGGTATTCCAGTTGTTGCAAGTGCCAACCCAACAACGACCTCAGGTGGGGATTCCCCTCAATGATTTCTATACAAACCGAACCCACGGTGGCAAGATCCCTTAGCGTCTGATGACTTTCAAAGTAACAAGCCCATCTTTAAGGTTTTGTAGCCTTTGTTACTTCAATTGCTATTAACTTTACATTTCCTAATAAAAAACGTGTCAATATCTTTAATTTATGCCTTGCCGAAAGGGGATTAGAAATATTATTAAATTTTTATTAAATTTCTCGAAAGTGTTGTTAGACTTATTAAAAGTTCTTTTAGCGTAACATTTGCACGGAAATGGATGTAATGTGGCAAATATCCATAACCTAGCCAGCTAACCGTTAATACAACAGCTTTTCAACTTGATAGCAAAAGTAGATTTTTCACCAAAATTAGTGCCCACATCCAGGAATATAACATCAATACAATTGGGCTGTTGATCGTGAAAATTAGAAAAATAACTTAGCAGCTAACTAGAATCGATGTTTTCTGGAATAGGATTAAAGTAGCTTGTAGCTGCTACGAGGGTGCTACCCAAAGTAGATGTGTTGACTTTGAGTTGATGCCAAAGTGAAATTACAGTTCACTTTCGAGCGTGAATCATTTACAATTCTCATTCCAAAGAGATTAATACAGCAGTTATGCTCCAAGACACACAAACCATCCGCTATTACCAAAGACTTACCGATGCCTTCATCGAGCTATGGAATCGCGGTTATCGCACGGATGATATGCGGATGTATTTGGATGGATATCTAGCCGCACTGCGACATAGCAATGTCATTGAACCTTTCCTGATTCATCGCCTAGAAGAGGAAGCCAGCCGCTACTTGTACGATGGATCAAATTTTGCAGTGCCGCAACCACAGCCACAGCCAGATTACTACTAAGTACCATTTACTTGGTGATTGATAGTAACCGCTAATTACCGCAGATGATTATAGCATATTATCTGTATTGGTGAACGGGTTGCTGTGGTGTGAGATTTTGGAGATATTGTATTGATTAAACGCGTCCCCTCAGCCCCATATTGGTTTTGCCAATGTGACTGAGGGGATTGTTGATGTAACCATAAATGCATTTGGGTTAAGACTTAATCCTCCCTAACTCTTCCAAAATTTCATACCCTGATTTTGTCAAGAGTATGAGTGAGAAATTTAGGGAAGTTAGTAATTGAAAAATTATCATCTCAATGAGTCAATCTATTTTTGTCAGAAACCTATTAAAAAACCTTGAAAGGGGAGATATAGTATTTCCCCTTTCAAGGACATTAAAAATAGTTCATTGCCTTGATTAAAAAGTGCTAATTCAGTAGTACCCTTCTAGTTTGTTGGAAACAGGAAGTTATGAAGCTATAGCGACTTCTACCTTTTCCTGCAATTCACCTTTCTGGTACAGTTCAATTAAGATGTCAGAACCACCAAGGAATTCACCATTGATATACACTTGGGGAATTGTGGGCCAGTTAGAGTATTCTTTAATTCCCTGACGGATTTCAGAGTCTGATAGAACGTCAATCGTCTCGAAGGGAACTCCCAAGGTATTGAGAATCTGCACAACGTTGTTGGAGAAACCACATTGGGGCATTAACTTGTTTCCCTTCATGAAAACCAAAATCTTGTTATCTTTTACCAAGTTATCAATTTTGTCTTTGAGTTCTGGCGTCATGGTATTTGTGTTTCCTATGTTGCATTAAGAGAGTGAGGAGTGAACAGTAAGGAGTGAGGGGTTAAAAATTCATAATTCATAACTCCTAACTCCTTACTCATAACTTTAGGAACTTGCTGTTGCTTGCCATGCTTCAGGAGTGTATGTTTTTAATGCCAAGGCATGAATCGCTTCAGTTGACATAGCTTGCCCCAACGCACCATAAATTAACTGGTGCTGTTGCACTAGTCCTTTACCTGCAAAGCGCGATGAAACTACTGTCACCTGATAGTGGTCTCCGCCACCAGTCAAGTCTTGCACCTGAACCTGGGCGTCTGGCAGTTCCGCCTTGATCATTGCCTCAACCTGCTGCGGACTAATCATCGCAATTCCTGAAAAAACTTACTTTTCTATTATTAACAGATATAGAGCAAATACCTGTGCCAATTTCAGGTTTTGGCAAGGACAGGAATAAATGCGCCTCAGAGGTATATTTTTGAGAACGCTGGGGAAAGCTAATGGCAGATAATCTTATCCTAGCACTGGGCGTTCCAGGGTGCTGTTCAGGGAGAGAAGGATGTGAAAGATGAGGGAGATGGGGAAAAGCAGGCAACAAAAATTTAATTTATTTTTTTTGGGATGAGGAAGATGAATTACCACCTTCTTTGGGATAGGGAGAATCGACAAAACCCAATTCAAATAACTGTTTATAGGCTTTTTTGCCTAAATCCCGCGTCGGGTTTTGACTTTTAATTATTTGAATCAACAACGGTACAGCTAATTCTGGCTGATTTTGTGCGCGATGTACCAATGCTAGTTGAAAGGTGGCTTCGTCTCGTTTTTGGGCTGTTAATAGAGCTTTTTGACGCTGAGAATCAGAAACTCTATTGTCAATTCCCGAAAAGCTAGAATTTAACTCTTGATAAAAATTAGATAGCTGATTATAAACCTGACGTGCTTCTTGCAGTTTCTTGGCAGCTAAGGGGTAGTTTTGAGAAGAAACAGCTTGTTCTGCCTCTTTTAATAAGCGATCGCCTCCTGCAATACTCAAAAGGCTATTACTTTCGGTTATGGGGCGAAGATTATTAGGATCGTTGGGGTCAATGGGTTGTGGTTGGCTGGTAGTGCCTGGTAACTGTGGTACCTGAGCATTCACAGGTGATAGCAGACTGAGGACTGCCATAACTGATAAAACAGTACGGTGCATCAAGGTAACAGCGGCAGCAGTGTTCATGGGATCAATTAGTGCGACAACTAGATAAAAGAGTTATGGAAACTTCGGGTATCTTAACTCTGTTTTGGTCTTGGACAAAGCAAAGTTACATCCTAAGTATCTCTGATTTAGACTAAAAATCGGTTTACTAGAGTTCCCATTACCCCTGTATACCAATTAACTTCTATCGCAGCGATCGGCGATACCTATAGTACAATACAGTTCAGTTAGCGCCAAAAACCTTAAGTTGTGTAGAAACCCAACATTTTCATAGCTTTGTTGGGTTACGCTTTGCTTCACCCAACCTACAATTCTTCTTAACTTTTTATTACTCAGCACTCGTTACTCAGCACGGACTAAACTTAGCTATCCGCTAACAGCACTGTTTCGGTGATGTCTCCAGTCCGCGCTTCCGAAAATTTTGTTTTTACCAGTAATATTTACGACATTAAGAATTAGTAATTTCTGCAAATGCGTGATTAGTAACTTTTGTTTCTTGATGACTTAGTTGTTGCAGTGCCTTGGCTAAATCACCTGTAATGCTTTTGGCATCTTGTTTTATACAGCCACTCATGTAATCCATTACTTTGATTGGAGAACCAATGTCAATACTTACATCTGTACCCCAATTGGGATAAGGTTGGCTGTAATTAATGCCTATAGGTATAATTTTCACTCCCAGCCCTGAATGACTAGATTCAGCATTCAAAGCAAGACGAGCAATTCCTGGTTTTAACTGGTGAACTTGACCATCACGAAAAATGTTACCTTCTGGAAAAATTACCAGAGTTTTTTGCTGCTGAAGTAGCTCGACTCCATGTCGCAGCGTGCGGATTGATGGATGCTTAGAATTTACAGGAAACCCACCCAAACGTCGGACAAACCAGCCTTGCAAACCTTGGCATTCGTCAATCGTCACCATAAACCGCAAGTCTTGTTTTCTCAAAGAAGCGGTAGCATAGGGTACGAGCAAAGCATCCCAACGCGCTCGATGGGTAGGCGCAAGAATGATAGGCCCAGTTGTGGGGATATTTTTTTGTCCGGTTATTCTAATTTGTCCAAAGAATAATGGTAATAGGCAGTGACGCCCTAATAAATGTGCCAGAGGACTTAACCAAGGAGAAACCCTTGAGGTAGCACTATCTACCTTAGGATTTGCTGGTGTGCGCTGGCAGTTATCGGATGAAGAATAAAATTCCATCATGACGGATGCAGCTGATTGACAGGTAAAAATTTAACGAAAAGTCTGATTAGTTACACCGTAGATTCTCTTGCGTGAATTGTGTCGTACTAGATGGACAGTTTTACCTCTGTCTGTTATTTTCCCCGACGCCGCCTAGTGGCAAACCAGGCCTGTAATTGTTGACGACAAGCTGACTCCAGAATGCCTCCGATTACCTGTAAGCGGTGATTTGAAGCAGCACTATCGGGTATGTTAATAACTGTACGAATTGCGCCAGTTTTTGTATCGTCTACTCCATATACAAGAAGTCCTAGACGCGCTTGCAAAATAGCACCTGCACACATCGGACAAGGTTCGAGAGTTACATACAGGGTGCATTCATTAAGATGCCAATTTTGTAAAGTTGTTGCAGCTGTCTTTAGAGCGAGAATTTCCGCATGAGCGGTAGGATCTTTGTCGCGCTCTTTTCTGTTTTCTCCTTGTGCTAGCAATTTGCCTGTTGAATCAATGATAACAGCACCGACAGGGATTTCACCTGCATCACCTGCGGTTTTTGCTAATTCTACGGCACAACTCATCCATTTTTGATGTATAAGATATTCTGTATACTTAGTTAGCATCTTCTTATCAATGCCTGATGTGCAACTTAATATTCTGACCTCTCTCTAAATCACCAATACTGTTCGGTTAAGGCAAGAGACGCGATGAATTGCCGTCTCTACAATAATCAGAGACGCGATGAATCGCCGTCTTTACAATAATCTTTCGTCTTGATGGCGATTTATCGTGTCTAAATAGCGGCTTGGGCTAAAAGGGGATCGAGTTGACTGTGTGTGTCTAGTTGATAAAGGTCATCGCAGCCGCCAATATGCTGGTTATTAATAAAAATTTGTGGTAGTGCACGGCGACCGTTAGCGCGTTCTGCCATTTTGGCTCTGGCTGATTCGTCGCCGTCGATTTTGTATTCAGTAAAATTTACGCCTTTCCACCACAGCAGTATTTTGGCACGAATGCAGTAAGGACAAGTTTGCCATGTGTAAAGTTCGACGTTGGCTTTGACTCGCTCTGGATGGCGATTTAAAAGGGGATTAAGAAAGTCCAGCATTATTGATCTTAAGCAAGGTTTTAACTCTGTCTCTAGCCTAGATCATTCCTTACCGCATCGGCGCTGGAACCCACTTTTGGAAACTCTCTAAATGATTCCAGTAAGACAAATATCCAGTCAATGCCCAAATTAAAGCCGCTACTATCAGCACTGCTACGCCAATTAGCCGCCAGGTTCGGTTGGTTTTCCAATAGAGAGTTGGCGCGGCAAAAATCCCACCTAAGCCAGTTAAAATAAAGCCGATTCCCGATAAAAGCGGTTGCTTTGTCAAATTCAAGTTGATGATGCGGATACCGACTACGATCGCAACTGCACCAGCAAAGAAGCCATAAATTGCTATTGTCAATAAATCCCAACCTTGAGCAAGGGCGATCGCAGCGGCAATAAACAAGATTCCAAATAGTACACTTGTCTCACCAAAGGCAATGTTAAAACTCCCGATAACTGGCCAGGTGAAGCTCATGTGTAAACCAGTTGTAAGTGCGATCGCACCCGTAATTCCAAAACCCGGAATCCACTGTTTTTGCTTAGAACTATCTATACCACGATACACGTAGTCAGCTAGTAGAAATAAGCCAGCTACCATGTTAATTAACATGAGGGTGATGTAGTCGATAAACACGATTAACCTCTTAATTTAACAAGCTCTTAACTCTGCACCTCGTTTTTCAGTTTTTAGTGCATTCACCAGCTTTTTTCTTGATTATTTTATACTTAAAGATAGATACTGAATAACTGCTACCCATTTGTAACAGTTTTTAACTTAGTTAATTTTGAACACGCTTTATACTGAAGTACTAAGGGTAAAAAACAATAATGTCTTAAATGGCACTTTTGTAACCAGTTAGCAGTAAAACTTAACTTTTCTCCACGTGTATCCGCCCTTTGGTAGACTTGAAAACTGAAATAGGCAGATGAAACGACGCAAATTCAAGCAGTTGAGAGGGCAGACTCTGTGGAAAATACACTTGGGTTAGAGATTATTGAAGTAGTAGAGCAAGCCGCGATCGCATCCGCAAAGTGGATGGGTAAAGGCGAAAAAAACATCGCTGACCAGGTAGCTGTAGAAGCTATGCGGGAACGGATGAATAAAATCCACATGCGCGGTCGCATCGTGATCGGGGAAGGCGAACGCGACGACGCACCGATGCTATACATCGGGGAAGAAGTTGGTATCTGTACCCAACCAAATGCCGCAAGTTTCTGTAACCCAGATGAACTAATTGAAATTGATATCGCGGTTGACCCCTGTGAAGGTACGAACCTGGTAGCTTATGGACAACCTGGTTCAATGGCTGTGTTGGCAATTTCTGAAAAGGGTGGATTATTTGCTGCTCCTGACTTTTACATGAAGAAGCTAGCAGCACCTCCCGCAGCTAAGGGCAAGGTAGACATCAACAAGTCAGCCACGGAAAACCTGAAGATTCTCTCTGAGGTTTTAGACAGGGGTATTGATGAACTTGTAGTAGTAGTCATGAAGCGCGAACGCCACAACGATTTAATTAAAGAAATTCGTGAGGCTGGAGCGAGAGTTGCCCTAATTTCCGATGGTGATGTGGGTGCAGCTATCAGCTGTGGTTTTGCTGGAACTAATATCCACGCGCTGATGGGTATCGGTGCGGCTCCTGAAGGTGTAATCTCGGCAGCAGCAATGCGTGCTTTGGGTGGACATTTCCAAGGTCAACTGATCTACGATCCAGCAGTAGTAAAAACAGGTCTGATTGGAGAAAGCAAAGAAGCCAACATTGATCGCTTAAAGTCTATGAATATCAATGACCCCGATAAGGTCTATGATGCTCATGAACTGGCATCTGGTAAAACTATTCTGTTTGCTGCTAGCGGCATTACCAGTGGTAATCTCATGCAAGGTGTACGTTTCTTCAAGGACGGGGCAAGAACTCAAAGTTTGGTTATTTCTAACCAGTCGAAAACGGCTCGATTTGTTGACACAATTCACTTGTTTGGTGAACCAAAAGTTCTCCAACTGAACTAATTTTTAGGGAATGGGGAATGGTAAAAGTAGGGGCGAAGCATAAGGAAAAAATCTTTCTATAAAACGGAAAAATAGTCACCAAAATGCTTTTCCTTTACAGTAGTTAGTAGTTAGTAGTTAGTAATTAATTGTTGGTTGAAAAAATATCAACCAAGAAGCAAAAATTCCCCATTCCCTATTCTCACTTAATGCCAGATTGCCAACTACCAACTAGTAACTACAATTTAGCAAATGAATATAGCAGTGGTGGGGTTAAGCCATAAAACAGCCCCAGTAGAAGTCCGGGAAAAACTGAGCATTCCAGAATCACAAATTGAAAATGCGATCGCTCAGTTGGCCAGCTATCCCCATATTGATGAAGTTGCAATTCTTAGCACTTGTAACCGCCTAGAAATCTATATTGTTACCAGTGAAGCAGACCAAGGTATCCGGGAAATAACGCAGTTTCTTGCAGAATTTAGTAAATTACCCGTGCTTTCTCTGCGACAACACTTGTTTATGTTGCTCCATGATGATGCAGTGATGCACGTTATGCGGGTAGCAGGTGGTTTAGATAGTCTGGTTCTCGGAGAAGGTCAAATTCTGGCTCAGGTGAAGACTACTCACAAACTGGGACAGCAATATAGCGGTATAAAAACCATTTTGAATCGATTATTTAAACAAGCGCTAACAGCTGGTAAACGGGTTCGCACTGAAACTAGTATTGGTACTGGGGCTGTCTCGATCAGTTCGGCAGCTGTGGAGTTAGCACAGATAAAAGTGGCAAATTTAGCTGCTTGCCGAGTGGTAATTTTGGGTGCTGGTAAAATGTCGCGGCTGCTCGTGCAACACCTACTTTCTAAGGGTGCTGTGCAAATTAGTATTGTAAATCGCTCTCGCGATCGCGCTCAAGAATTAGCAAAGCAATTCCCTCAGCAACCGATCAATATTCATCCACTATCGGAGATGATGACTGTAATTGCCGATAGTGATTTGGTATTTACCAGTACTTCGGCAACAGAGCCAATACTTGACCGTGCCAAATTGGAAATGGTTTTAGAAGTTCAGCGCTCTTTAATGTTATTTGATATTTCTGTGCCGCGTAATGTTCATGCGGATGTAAATGAATTAGAAAACGTGCAGGCGTTTAATGTGGATGATTTGAAGGCAGTAGTAGCGCAAAACTACGAAAGCCGTCGGAAGATTGCACAAGAAGCCGAGCGACTTTTAGAAGAAGAAGTGGAAGCCTTTGATATTTGGTGGCGCTCTCTTGAAACTGTTACCACTATTAGCTGTCTGCGAAATAAAGTCGAAACCATCCGCGAACAAGAGTTAGAAAAAGCTTTGTCGAGATTGGGTTCGGAATTTGCCGACAAACATCAAGAGATAATAGAAGCATTAACACGGGGAATTGTCAATAAAATTTTACATGACCCGATGGTGCAATTGCGATCGCAGCAAGATGTTGAAGCTAGACGGCGCTGTATGCAAACTCTGCAAATGCTGTTCAACCTCGATGCAGAGGAACAATTTAGTTAAATTTAACAACAAGTAAGATCCCCGACTTCTTAAAGAAGCTGGGGATCTTTTGTTTTAAATTAGATATACTTCTAATTAGATACCTATCTAATTAGAAGTTAGTTATGCAACCAGAGCAATTTAACATTTTACTGCGCTTTTTCAAGGCATTAGCGGATGATAGCCGATTGAAGATTGTAGGTATTTTGGCGAATCAGGAGTGCAGCGTCGAAGAATTGGCGGCGCTACTGCAACTCAAGGAACCGACGGTATCCCATCATTTAGGGAAACTTAAAGAGCTAAATTTGGTGACAATGCGTCCTGAAGGTAATAGCCGTCTATATCAATTGGATAGTGAGGCTTTACAAAGCATTAGTAAGGAAATTTTCACACCAGAAAAAATAGCATCTTTGATAGAGGATGTGGATACTGAAGCTTGGGAAAGCAAAGTGTTGAAAAACTATTTCGAGGGTGATACTCAGCGCCTCAAGGAAATTCCTGCTAGTCGCAAAAAGCGCCTAGTAATTCTCAAATGGTTAGCAAACCAGTTTGATGTAGGAGTCAACTACCCTGAACACCTGGTAAATGACATTCTCAAACGCTACCATCCTGACTGCGCCACCCTGCGACGGGAGTTGATTGCTTGCCAGTTAATGCAGCGAGAGGATGGGGTTTATTGGCGTATAACATAGGTATTAAAGATGAATAAACCGCGCAATTATAGGTTGTATTTGTATGCAGTTAGAAACACAAAAAATATATTACACACTTGAAGAGTATTTAGAAATTGAAGAAAAAGCAGAATATAAAAGCGAATACCGTGATGGAGAAATTGTACCGATGACGGGTGGCACTACAAATCATAATAAAATTGCTTTGAATTTAGCTGCATCCTTAAAAATTGCTTTAAGGCGTAAAAATTATGATGTTTATATTGGTGATGTACGTTTATGGATACCCCGTTATCGGCAGCATACGTATCCTGATGTGATGGTGATTGAGGGAAAACCTATTTATACGGGAACCAGCACAACAACGGTTATGAATCCGATGTTAATTGCTGAAGTTTTATCTAAATCGACTAAAAATTATGACCAAGGCGATAAGTTTCTTTATTATCGCTCTATTCCCGAATTCAAGGAATATATTTTAATTAACCAATATCAGTATCATGTGATGCAATATGTAAAAACTGCGGAAAATCAATGGTCATTTACTGAACTTGAAGATGAATCTGCAACTTTATCACTGCAAACGGTTGATTTTCAAATTGAATTGCGCGACCTTTATGAGCAAGTCAATTTTGCAGAAAATAACGAAGATTAAAAAATAAAGCTCTGATTCACCCCGGATGCTGGTTCATCCAACAAAATTAACTTGGATCTAAACCTGCTTCGGTAAAAGCGGTTTGAACTTGCTCTAAATCTTTGACTGTCATCATTGACATAAAAAGCTTTTTTCACTGAAGATATACAACTCGATTTTAACAAGAGCCAAATTACTGAAGATTTGACTCCGTATGGAACTTTCTCTCAAACCTAAGCCTTAAACCGTTTCCTAGCAGCGAATCCGAGCCAGAATAAAAGCCTCTCTCCCTGCGTGGGAGAGTTTTGGAACAGAAAGCCAATCGCACTTTATTTGCCCAAATAAGCCTCTATAACTTTGGGATTAGCTTGAATCTCTGCGGGTGTACCATCAGCTAAATTTTGCCCTTCGGCAAGTATCCAAACGCGATTGCACAAAGACATAATCACATTCATGTTGTGTTCAAGCCACTTTTAAAGACTTACCTAATGTTTGTGGATCTGGTAAAGGCTGACCATCTTCTAAGTAAGATTCGATTAACATTTCCAAGACTTCCTGAGCATTTTTCAAAGCCTCCTCATAAGTGTCTCCATGAGTACAAGGCTGCATAATATCCGAGAAATCAGGTAATGAAACTACATAACATTCATCTTCGTTTGACCATTGAATTAATATTGTATATTTCATGCTTCTGGTTCCTTCTTTTCCTCGGTTTCTATCTTATTTAATTCTTCTATTGCTTCATTAACCTGCTTTTCTAAATATAGTTTAGCGTCGCTACCATCTTTACCAGCAATGATAATAGCTTTAGATAATTTTGGATGTATCTATTTGCTATGACTTCCCTTTGCCGATTTATAGGTAAACCCTGATCGCAGTAATAAACTTTTCAGTTCTCTAATTTTCTTGGGCATATACTAATTTGCCTTTTACCCAAGATTATTTGGGCATTTAACATGAGTATGAGTTTATTTGCCCAAATAAGCTTCTAGAACTTTGGGATTAGTTTGAATCTCCGAGGGTGTACCATCAGCCAAATTCTGTCCTTCGGCAAGTACCCAAACGCGATCGCACAAGGACATAACCACATCCATATTGTGTTCGATAATCAAAAAGGTCATGCCATCTTGACGGTTCCAAGTGATAATGCGATCGCAAATATCATCAATCAGCCTGGGATTCACCCCGGCGGCTGGCTCATCCAACAAAATTAACTTGGGATTAGTCATCAGCGCCCGTCCCATTTCTAGCAGCTTACGTTGTCCACCAGACAAGCAACCAGCATAATCGTGTGCTTTTTTTGCCAAGCCCACTGATTCTAATAAAAACATTGCTCGCTCTTGGAGTTGCTTTTCTTCCTTAGCGACAATGTGCGGTTGCAACTGCACCTGCCAAAAATTTTCACCCGTTTGCTTTTGCGCCGCCAGCAGCATATTTTCTAACACCGACAACCGCGAAAGAGTCCGTGCAACCTGAAAGGTGCGGATTACACCCTGCTGGGCGATTTGATATGGTTGCAAATTGTGAATCGGTTCGCCGTCAAAAATCACTCGTCCCTTGTCGGGGCGGATGAAGTTTGAGAGTAAGTTAAATAAAGTAGTTTTACCAGCACCATTGGGGCCAATTAAGCCCGTAATGCTGCCTTTAGCAACTTCGATTTTCGCTTCATTAACTGCTTTGACACCGCCAAAGCTTTTAGAAAGTCCAGTGGCTACCAAAAGGGGAAGCGGAGATGAATAGTTATTTACCAAGGGTGAGTTCCTCCTTTTTCCCTAAGATACCTTGAGGACGCCAAATCATCAGTACCATCAAAATTAATCCGATTACCATGATCCGAAATGCACCCAAACGGGCTTCATCAAGGGGAACGATTCTAGGTAATACTTCCCGCGTTAGCGCATCGTAAGTAAAGAAAATTACCGCACCTAAGATTGTGCCAACATTATTCCCAGAACCGCCTAAAATCACCATAATCCAAGTGTCAAAGGTAATTTGCGGTTGAAAATTATCAGGGTAAATAGCGCCCAGTTGCCAAGCGAAGAAAGCACCAGCGATGCCCGCGATCGCACCCCCTAACATTAATGATTGTAATTTATACCAAAAGACATTTTTTCCCAGTGCCTTGGGAATTTCTTCATCTTCGCGGATGGCTTTGAGAATTCTACCCCAAGGCGATCGCACCAAAATTTCTAACCGCCAGTATACAAGTGCTAAAACCAGCAGTAACACTAACATTAAACCTGCTTTTGGGTTGTAATTATACAGTCCAATTACCCCAGAAACATAAATTGCTGCCGCCAAAACTGCTAACACAATTCCTACACCCAAGCGCGATGCAAATTCTTGCTTGCTAGTTGTCCTTTTGCCTAAATCAGTAGTCCGAGATATTTGGGTAGTACGAATCCATCGCCACAACGTAAAGAAAGTTACAGCAGCTAGCAGCGTTAACAACCCAATCATCCCAAATCTGACAAACAAATTCGGTTCTGAGGATAGGGGTATGGAATAACTTTGCACACCAAACGCCCCAGAAATCCAGGTGTCACCGACAGGTAAATCTTGATTATTCACCACCAAACGAATTAATTCACCCGTACCAATGGTGACAATTCCTAGATAATCTTCTCGTAAGCGTAGAGTTGCAAAACCAATTATCAAACCCAACAAAGCGGCGACAATTGCCCCAGCTATTGCCGATATCAGTAGGGGTACACCCTTTAAGCTTAACAATACGGTTGTATATGCTCCCAGAGTCATGAAAGCAATATGACCAAAGTTAATTAACCCCGTAAAACCCCACTGTAAATTGAGTCCTAGTGCGAATAAAGCGAAAAGTGCTGTAGAAATTGCTAAGAAAATTAGATAGTCAACCATATTAAATTATTTGGTCATTTGTCATTTGTCATTGGTCATTGGTCATTTGTTATTAATTATCTCCCCTGCTCCCCTGCTCCCCTGCTCCCCTGCCCCTCTGCCCCCTCGTCGGGCGAATAAATTTTAGCGTAGCTTGAGCGTAGCTAATTTTATGGGAATACTATCTATTGTTGGTGTTTGCTGGTAGGGAATAATTGACGTATGAATTTGCTGCGACTGAGAATGCATCATCTAATCGAGCAATTAGGTGATGACGATTTGCAAGACATTTGGAACGTTCTGGAAGGTTTATATTATGACTTTTATATGCTCAAAGCGATACAACAGGTTAAGCGATCGCAGCAACCGTGGGATATCTTAACCCATGAAGAAGCGGTAAGACTGTTGATGTTTTTCTGATTCAGCAGCGCTTTCTTTTCTAATGCCAGTGGCCCCTCAAGTTTTGGTGAAGGTAACGCCCAGTGAGTCTGGAAATGCGCTATGCAAGGTCTTTTTTACTAGACCTGAAGAATTTAGAACCTGCCGCCTACGAGCGGGTGCATGATTTTGTTTTTATTGAGTTAGCCCAAAAGTGGCAGTTGAGTGATTTACAAGAACTACGACAGCTTGATGGTGAAGGCATTTTTCACCGCTTCACCCTAGATAATTATCTGATTGGTATAGAAATCAGGGGTGAAATTGTGAAATTTCTGCGTGTCATTCCTATGCCAGATGTTTAAACTGAGGAGTTAAGGGAACACTGAAAACTGTAAACTGTATAAGGCTAGGCAGGGATCGCTATAACCTTACATTAAACTGGTTTTTGAAAAACACTTTATTTGAGATTTCCCTATGGATGCTAGGGCACTTTGGCAACGATACCAAAACTGGTTATATTTCCACGAGGGATTGGGATTGTACTTAGACGTAAGTCGAATACAGTTCGATGATGCCTTTGTGGAATCGTTGCAGCCGAAGTTTGACAAGGCGTTTGCGGATATGGCTCAACTAGAGAAGGGTGCGATCGCAAATCCTGATGAGAACCGCATGGTTGGACACTACTGGCTGCGAAATCCTGATTTAGCGCCAACTCCAGAACTTACACAAGAAATAGTCCAAACCCTAGAACAAATCGAAGCTTTTGCGGAAAAAGTCCAAACAGGTGCTATTCATCCTCCCAGAGCAAGCCGCTTTACGGATATTATTTCCATCGGCATTGGTGGTTCCGCCCTCGGCCCCCAATTCGTCGCGGAAGCTCTCGCTCCTGATTTCCCGCCCCTGAAAATTCACTTTATCGATAACAACGATCCCGCAGGTATCGATCGCGTTCTCAATCATCTGCGAAATAGCCTCGCCAGCACTCTGGTATTGGTGATCTCCAAATCTGGAGGAACACCAGAACCCCGCAACGGCATGATTGAAGTTAAAAAAGCCTACGCCGGACACAATTTGGAGTTTGCTCAATATGCGGTAGCAATTACCAGCGTTGATAGCAACCTCGATAAACTAGCCAAAGAAGAAGGCTGGCTAGCCAGATTTCCCATGTATGACTGGGTAGGAGGACGTACCTCAGAAATGTCTGCTGTGGGGCTAGTACCCGCCGCATTACAGGGGATTGATGTTCGTGCCATCCTAGATGGTGCAAAAGAGATGGATGACGCTACCCGCGTCCCAGATGTGAAAAACAACCCAGCAGCCTTACTCGCCTTGTCTTGGTACTTTACTGGCAATGGCAAGGGCGAAAAAGATATGGTTGTCCTACCTTACAAGGACAGCTTATTTTTGTTCAGCCGCTATTTGCAACAGCTGGTGATGGAATCCTTGGGCAAAGAAAAAGACTTAGATGGCAAAGTTGTTCATCAAGGCATCGCCGTTTATGGCAACAAAGGCTCAACAGACCAACACGCTTACGTCCAGCAGTTACGCGAAGGTGTAGCGAATTTCTTTGCTACCTTCATCGAAGTGTTGGAAGATCGTCAGGGCCCATCTACTGAAATAGATCCGGGAGTTACATCAGGTGATTATCTTTCCGGTTTTCTCCAAGGAACCCGACAAGCGCTTTATGAAAATCACCGCGATTCCATTACAGTTACGATTCCCCAAGTTAATCCCCGAACTGTAGGGGCATTAATTGCGTTGTATGAACGCGCTGTTGGTTTATACGCTAGTTTGGTTAACGTCAACGCCTACCATCAACCAGGAGTAGAAGCTGGCAAAAAAGCTGCCGCCTCCATTCTGGATTTGCAAACACGAGTGGTAGCAGTATTACAAAAAGAAAAAACTCCCCTTTCTCTTGACGAACTCGCCGAAAAAGCAGGCGCATCAGATCAAGTTGAGGCAATTTACAAGATTTTGCGTCATATCCACGCCAATCAGCGAGGTGTAGTTTTACAAGGTGATCTTCAGAAACCCGGTAGTTTGACGGTTTCTGCTAGCTGATAGCTCTAGTCTAAATATCACATTTTGTCCATAATTGTTGTATCAGCAACAATTTTTTATTGTGAAGCATCCTAGATAGAAGATATATCTTCCGTCTAGGATGCTTCATCGTATAATTCGTAATTTGCAATTAACTTCTCTCTGGGTTCTCAATACTATTCGGTTAAGGCAAGAGACGCGATGAATTGCCGTCTCTACAATAATTATTCTTTCGTCTTGACCATAGAGCCACAGAAAACAGAAAAAACAAGAAATTTTACGAGTCACCTTAAAAGAGCTAGTCCTAAGTAATTACTAATGACTAGTTACCATGAGGCGTTGACTAAAGTAACTCTTGGGTAAGAAACAGCGATCGAGTAAAAAAGGATTATTGTTATTTTCACACGAAAAAGTACCTGGCTTATCCCGATGACAAAATGGTGGTACGATTCCCCAATGTTCTGCCAACCAAATCCAGTATCCTATTTCAATTCTGCCGTAGCTTGAGACCGTGAGAATCTCTCCAACACTGTTGTTAATAGATACTAAATCTGAAGATGATTTGATTTCAATTAACAGCCAAGCTAACTCATCTACAGAAAAATAATAGCCGTTTTCGGCAGCGATATCAACAAACTGTTGTGGGTCTTTAGCTATTAGCAATTCTTCTTTAAGAGATGGGGTTTTTTGTGCAACATCAAAAAGATCCCAAATTTGTCTTCTCGTAATTAGAAACCAGGCAAGTTCTTCTGCGGTTAAATTGTAACCATTTTCTGTTGCTAATTTGAGAAATGGCTCAAGGCTATCGGTTTCTGCTAGTTGACTTTTTAACTGGAAAGTTTGCTCTACTAGTGACAAAAAATCAATAAGTTTTTGCCATGTAAGTTTGTCAAAATTTTTGTTAACTTTTATTTTTTCTTTCCAATAAATGTATTTATCTTCTTTAAGAAAGAAATTCCAAATTTGATAATACATGGGTCATTTTACCTAAGTTTTAAACTTGGTAGATATTTTTGATTAATGAATACCAGTGTAGTAAGTATAATGTGTTTCTTCGACAGTACTAAATCTACTATCTTATGTAAATGAAGTCACACAGTGGCTCAGTATAAATTTTCTGTAAAGTTTGTCACTACAAATAACATTTACTGAGGAAAAGATGAAGGATTGCGATACCTGGAATTGGCTGAACTAAGCTTTTTGTTGAATATCATAAAATCAAATTAAGTCAATAGATAGTATTAATTATTTATGAATGAATCAACTGCAAAACAACCTGCACTTCATTTATTTTTGACGTAGACGCAGAGAGGCTTGCCGCAGGCTACCACAGAGATGCAGAGAACACAGAGGTAATAAAAGAGATATATTTTGCTATCTTTAGCTCATAGGTAAATCGCGGAGAAAGTAAAAGCGATCGCTCTTCCAATCACTACCCTTAATTCGCCCCAAATAGCCTGTTAATGGTGAAGAAAGTTCAATCAGAGTTTCGTGCATTTCTGCTGTTTTTATTGGCTGTGGCGGATGTGAGCCAAAATACGCACCATGTAGAGATTCAACACCAGCAAATTCTATACCTGAGTTTTCTAAATAGTTTTTGACAAGCTGAACAATGTGCGATCGCAACCTTATAGATTGTTCAACTTTATCGATATAAGTATTAATTTTATCTTCAGCTAAACCAAAGGGAACTTGTTGCAAACACTCTTTTAGTTCTAATAAGTTGATAGAATTTTTGTAGTGTGCTTGCAGTTCAACTAGTTTTTGCAGTGTTTCAGGGCTAATAACATTCATTTGATTTTCGGTAGCTGTTCTTAATGCGTAAAAATTTAATTCTCCGGCGGCTACAATTAATTTAATAGAATTGTCATACTGAAATTTACCAAGATGGTTCATACCTATTTTTAGTAATTGTGCAGGTGTACCATCAGGAACTTTCTCAGTTTTAGTTGCTTTGCACTCTCCTACTATTGGATAAGGTTGTTCAGCATAAAAATCCATGCCTCCTGCGCCACCCGTTGCATCTGGATTCAAACCTGAACCTGTAAAGCCTAATTTTAGTAATCCTCTACGAACCAATTTTTCAAATGTATGTCCATCGCTAGAGTTCCCAACTTCAGCAATTTTATGAATCCAAGGTAAGTCTAAATCTAATGGATTGGTTGGTTTATCGCTACTCCAACCCAAAAATACTTTGATATCGTCGTCTAATTGTTTGGCTGCTGGCTGGCTAATGCTTAGGGATGCGATCGCACTCTGCAATTCCTCCAATTCATGATGTAGCGGGGGTTCTAGCTTTTCTAACTGGTGTTTGCGTTGGGCGAAAGTGCGATCGTTTATTACTGGGTTGGCTTCAGAAACCGTTAGAGAATTAGGTAAACTAACAAATTTTCCTAGCTTTTCCTGAATATTGGGATTTACTAATATTTCTTGTAACTGAGGTAACTGATAGACACGCAAATAAGCCAAGAAAAGATACTGTTGTTTTTGTAGTGTCTCCTTTAATACTTTTGGTGTCCATATTGTTAATTTAGACAAAATATCTAATGGCTTAGTCTCGTCTAAAATTTGGCAAAGTTCACATTTAGCCCAAGCTTTAATTGAAGCTGAAGAGTCAGCAGGATAAAGTGCAAATCTCTGCCCAGGACGAATAAACATCTTGGGTAAAGCTGCAATTGTTCGCCCCTGTATTAAAGCTTCAATATCAGGGACGGGTAAACACAGTGCTGTTGGCATTGAAAACTGCTGATTCATTTCTAATTAGCTATAGATTTAGTTCGATGTAATCGGCAGTAGCAACGTTTTGAGGAATACTAATAGGTAATCCATCATCAGTTAAATTAGTAGGTTCTTGTCCAGAAGGATCGCTGATAATTTCTCGAATTAAAGGATTGTTGATTGCTAGTTTCTTTTGATCAATAAAATCAAATATCTGTTTTTCTGTAACTTCGTAACTCTCTCTGTTATACCAAACAAAACAGATAGCTAGAAGAGGTTTAATGTCTTGGCTTTGCAAGCTTACCCATTCTCCACCCTTTTGTTGCAAAAGTATTTTCAAATGCTTTCTAGCTAATACTGCTTTTGGACTAATTATCTTTGAACGCACTAAGCAACCGCGAGTCAGGTCAAATTTTCTGTAATCAATTAATCGTCCTAAAGCAGCACCTATAACCGTGTAGTCTTGTTGAACTACATCTACTCCAATTCTCACTTTTCTTTTATTGCCGATAATTTTGAAATCCATGAAGCCATTATTTGCTGCACTAGGCTCTACTTCTTCAATTGATTCGATTGTTACTCCCTCTAAAGTTTCACCTATTAAACTATTGAAAGCTATCCAAAGAGCGTCAGTAATTGTTGCTTCTTCTTCCATTAATGAATCAATAGAACCTTCAACATTTGCTAACTCATTATCGAAATAAGGTTTAACCGGATGAATTGTTGTAGATGTCCATTTAGTTGTAGTGTTTATTGTTGAATTTTTAGTACCATCAATAATATGCCCATTAGGTACAAAATTTTCTGCACACCATTTTAAAACTGACCTTACAGTAGGTCTACTTTTACCAAGTTCTCTGAGGTTAGTTTCATCAAATGGGTAAAGAGCATGAGACGGGATTTGTTGATGTTCCTCATAAAAATCTTGTAACCATTGACTCACTAAAGCAACAATATCATCAGAATTAAGAAAGCTTAGTTTTATAGGCTGTCTATCAGCTTGCTCACTTACTAGTCTATCTATCACTGCTTCAGCTTCTGGTAAAGCCTTGATTTGGTCTTCCCAGGTACGAGGATACATTGCTAACAGTAAAACACCTTGCTTAAGACTGTTATATAAATCCTTAACTAAACTTGCAATAACTTGTGCTGCTAAAAATCCATTATCAGCAGCATCTGCAATATCTAATTCGTCAAAACAAATCACTGGAACTCGATAATTACTAGTTATATCTAGAATTTGACGAACAGTGCTTAATGCTTCAGCTTCTCTATCCTCGCTTTTAGGATTTGGCAGCCCCATTTCTTCAGCTTGTGATTGTGCTAATTCCAAACCTGATAACCAATAGCTTGCATAATTAATATGGGCTGGGGAAAGTGTCCATAAAATTGCTTTCACTATGTAAGGGTTGGTTATTTCAGGCTTGGCTTTCAGAACACTTTCTGTCAAATGAACTATCGCCTTAGTTGAGTGTTGGCTTAACCAACCTGGATACATATTAATATACTGTTGTGGTGTATATTCCCACTGTTTTCCTTCGTTAATTAAAGCTGCTGCAATTTCCTGCCATTGCATTACTGTTTGACTACCAAAAGCTCTGAGACTAGATGCGACACTTTGCAGAAACAGAGATTTAATTTGATTCAAGTTATCATACTTACTCATATAGATAAATAAGCTAGCATCCCCTGTCTGTAATTGGTGGCGAATCCGACTAATAATATGGCTTTTACCTAACCCTTTTTCTGCTGTAATTGTGATACCTACAGTTTCACGTTTTCCTTTACGGACTTTATCAACAGCATCAAAAACTGCATTAGAAGCATGAGCATTAATTGAGGGAACATCAGGAAAACTTTTACCCCATATTTGTTGCGGTCTGACCACAATATGTCCTGCAAAAGGGTTTTGATTTTGAATCAGATCATCAATGGTAGATGTGGTGACAGTCATAGTGTTATGAAGTTAATGTGTGAAGAGTCAAATCAGGTTTAAGGTTTCAGGCGTGTGGCGTAGCAACGTAATCCATCTAATTCTGTAGCTACCGAATCTTCAATTTTGTCGGGTGCGCTGTCTTCTACACTCCCGCCCTGTAGTTGCAAAATATCGTTAGCTTGTGTTTCCAGCAGCCAATCATTAAACTCTGTACGACTTACGCGATCGCCAATTCCTCTTCTAATACGATAAATTGGCACTAGGTTATTAAAGTTGTACTCATAGTTCAGCTTGTCGTAGACTTCCAACGCCACTGACTTAAACTCGTCGTAAGAAGCGATCGCACCTTTCCCATTAACCAGTACATCTGCACTAACTACCGCAACATCAATCTGACTAATCCACTTCACCAACGCATTCGCCGCCCAAGTACCGACTATCGTCCCTTCAAACTTAAAATCGCCACTTCTTAAACCTTCACCCAATACCTCTAAACCCTTGCCAGATGTGAGAGAATATCCCTTTTTGGAGATTGCGATCGCACCCTCTTTCTGCAAATCCTCGAATATGCCCTGATAATCTGCTACCTTCTGGCTTTTGGATACAATTCGCTTAGTGAGTTGACCCTTCTTAACTTCCTGCTGCGTTCCTCCCAAATCCCACAAAGCCAAAAGAAGACGAGTGCTAGTATTTTTTGATGTCATATTGAGTGTACTTTTTTACAAAAAGCATCATAGTAACTGTATCTTTCTAAATTATATACGCAGAAAAAATAACCGAGAAATTGCTGAAGATTCCGGCGCTTCGACTAAATAGACTCATCAAAAATCAAACTGCAACACGAGAGTAATTAATCCGTGAGACACCACGCCCACTAATCGAGCATGGTTTGAATTAGTCCAAAGTCAAGAAAGTTTTTTCCTCCGTAAGAGCGAGGTCTGTACCAAAAAACTCTTTATCAATGACCAATGACTAATCAAAAATATATTTCCTTCGGATGAAGGCAACTTCTCTCAAAGGCGGGATGGAATACTTGAGAAAATCCACGATCATGATAGAGAAATGCTCTAGCTGTGCAGTTGAAATTAAGTGGTATATGTTTGTTTCAATTCCCCGCGAAATAACAGGAATTCCAACTTTGTTTTTGCAACAGTAGGGCTTTTAGCAAATACAGGTGAGAAAGAAATCCAATGAACACAATATATAAAGAACGTAAAATAGTTTCGCGCCTATTTGCAGTGATGCTTTCAGCATTGCTAATGGTGCCCTTGCTGAGTAGCTGTGGAGGCGGTTCCAGAAACGCTTCAGCTCCACCACCAGTGGATGATACCGTCAGTAGAACAGTGAGCGATCGCACCAACCAAACCGAAGCTAAGAAGGGCTTGTCTACAGGGCAAAAAGTTGCTATTTTGGCAGGAGCGGCTGGACTTTATTACCTCTACAACCAGCACAAGAATGCTTCCCAAGAAGGAGCGCAAGGTAAATACTATCTTTCCAAGAATGGGCGTGTATACTACCGTGATGCTGAACATCGCGCTCACTGGGTAACGCCACCAGCAGAAGGAATTCGAGTACCAGAATCGGAAGCACAAAAGTATCGGGAATTCCAAGGCTATAACCGGAGTGCCACAGGTCGCGATCTCGCTGGTATAACTTCATCCGCAGCACCAGCACTCTAGATCGGTGAGGCGTGTGTAAATAAGAAAGCGGGTTTCCCGGAAAATAACGCCGATTGCGCCCGTCGGAAACACGAACTTAAATCAGGAGACAGATTATGGTAAATGAATTTTTCCGAAAGGCGAAAGACTTACTTTTGGGGTCGAACAGCGATCAAGCCGATGGAGATGCCGAATTTCGCGATCGCAATGTACGTCCAGCCAGCGAAGATCCTTATGGCGATCCCGCAGATCCCGCATCTTACGGCAACGTCACCCCAGCCAGTCAAGACCCCTACGGCGATCCCGCAGATATCGCGTCTTACGGCAATGTTCGCCCCGCTAGCGAAGACCCTTACGGCGACCCCGCAGACACAGGGGAGTTTGGTGATGTCCGTCCAGCCAGCGAAGACCCCTACGGCGATCCCGCAGATCAGGATTCTCGCCGCTAACGCCAAACCAATCTTGTGATGTTGGTTTTCATAAAGTGATGAATTTTGGAATAACAAGTAAGGCAGCAGGTTTTAATCCCGCTGCCTTTTATTTTTGCTGCTATTTCTACAAATCATGAATATAGCGCTTCTGGTTTAGATGCAATACATTTTGACCTCTCTCAGAGGCTTTGATGCTCACTCCCCTTCCCTGCCTTCAGCACGCTGCGCGAACGCAGGAAGGGGCTGGGGGTTAGGTCTGTATTTCACGCAATTGAGAACCGCTATAATTACACACGATTGGGGAGTTATATCAATTCTTTATGAAGCTGCATAGAATTCGATCCCCCCTAGCCCCCCTTTTTAAGGGGGGAACCGGAAAAACATCTATCAAAGTCCCCCTTTTTAAGGGGGATTTAGGGGGATCAAGATATCTGTAACTTCACATTAAATTGGTATTAGAGCAAGAAAACATAAATTAAGATGCGATTTCTATCAACAAGAATTCAGGAATCAGAATAAATGCTGAATTCTGAATTCTGACTCCTGAATTCTTTATTGATTATTTAAACTCTTCGAGCTGATCCACGCGTAACCAAATATTAGGCGTTGGCACGCTCCCAAATTTAATTAGGGCGTAATCACCTTTGATGTCTACAATTTCGCCCTTGGTTTCAAACAAATAAGAAGGAAAGCGAGGATCGCTGGCTTTAGCCTCCAGACTATTTTCTAGTTTTTCGCGCACAGCGCGAACTATATCCCCTTTTTTTACTGCCATGAATTCCTCTCTCAAATTTGTAACGTCTTTCACCTGTATTTTAAAAGAGTTCTGAATTAGAACTCCTAACTTCTGTACAGAAGCGATTAATCGCGTCTCCTAACTCCCCCTAGCGTTTGACACTGGGAGCAAAAATGACTAGATCGCCCAGCTAACCTAATCCGTTGAATTGATGTACCACAAACTCGACAGGGTTCTCCAGCGCGGTTATAAACCCAGGCTACACCACCATAATTGCCGTTAGTACCTTTAACATTTAAAAAATTACTAAATGTTGTACCACCAGCCTCAATGCTGGTTTCTAACACTTGAATTATGGCTGTTCGCAAAGGCCCAATTTGCTTTAGCTGCAAATCTATACACAAGGTTTCAGGTAAAATTCCGCTCTTAAACAACGCTTCATCAGCATAAATGTTACCTAATCCCGCCACCACCGATTGATCCAGTAGCGCAGTTTTAATCGGACGGCGGCGGTTTTTGAGTTTGCTTGCTAGATATTCAACAGTAAATTCTGGTGAAAATGGGTCTACTGCCAGTTTTGCCAAACCGGTGATAATACTTTCTACAGGAACACCAGGCGGAACCAACCATATTTTACCAAAGGTACGCTGATCGACAAAACGTAATTCCTGCTGATCCCCAAAAAATAATCTAACCCGCGTGTGTTTGTGTAATGGTTCATCTCGATGTAACCACAGTAGTTGACCGGTCATTCGCAGATGAACCCCTAGCCAGCCGGTTGATGAGGAGAGTTCAGCGAGGAGATATTTTCCGCGACGATGCCAAGTAGCGATCGCATTTTCTTCAATTCCGTTAACAAACTCACCAACAGAAAACGGGTAGGCGATGGTGCGATCGAGCAACACATCTCCACCCGTGATTTTTTGGTTGAGGGTCAATTGATTTAGACCCCTTCGGACTGTTTCAACTTCAGGCAGTTCAGGCATTCAAGCTGAGTTAAGCAGGCAATTGTGATTTATTTGAGGGTTCGAGGCAGAAGAGATGGGGTAGTAACTTACATAGCCGTATATAGCTTGTATTACTACCCAAAAGAAACCGTAAATACCCGCAGGGCGGCTCTCATAGATTAGGGTAGGCTAGGACAAAGAATGAATGAACTGAAATTTTCAGATTTCATACTTCAGACTTAAGACTACCCTTCATCATCGCATCAAACAACCCCCTTATAGCGTTGCTGCTATTTTTTAGGTGGTTTAGCCTTTGGTGCTTCAACCTCGACTAATTCATCCTGGGCAAAGTTGTTGGTATTGATACCAGAGTAATTGACCTTTTCAAAGCGGACAATTACAGGGTATTTGATACCACTTTGGTCAATGGAAGCCACAGTTCCTAGATCCTGAAACCAGTAGGATTCAGGGCGGAGAATACGTACTTTAGAACCACGTTGAACCATGATTATTTTCCCTTTTAGTTATCAATCGCCAATCTAGAGGGCTAATTGATTTCACTCTACATCCTCAAGGTCGCAGCAAGAGTCTTTGTTAAGTTATTTGTCTGAATTGAGGGGCTGGGGATTGGGGACTTGGGGCTGGGGATTGAATATTAGTTATTCTTTCTTCCTTATCTCCCCTCCCCCGATCACATAGCACATCTAAAATTGTAAAAGGTATTAGACCCTACTTGACAAGGTAAACGTTATAGTGTACTTTCATTCGCAAAGAGCTATTTTGTAAAAGCTTATGTTTTAGTTAAGACAAACACACTTCCCTCGTTACCTCTGCCGATCCGTAGGTCGTTATCTATATAAGTGATATCTAACCAGCCTTGCTGTTTGTCACTGTTTATGGCAACATCAATTCCGGGAAATTTTCTACCTTCTTCAATTTGTTGGATAAAAGTTACCGGAGAATTGTATTTTATTAAACGTTGTAAACCGATAATAGAACGCTCAAATTTTACTTGGACACGCCGACCTGAAACAGGCTCAAATTTAGCAGCAATGCTGACTAATCCTTCTAAATAAGGTAAGCCATAAATCTCAGCTATGTTGTAAACACTGGTAGTCTCTACCCGGATACACTGATAGATTTGACCAAGTTTACATAAGGGTAGACGATCTAAGTTTAAAAGAGCCTTGCTAGTGGTGTATAGTAATCGCCAATTGCCATCTAGCAAATTACTAGCTTCCACCGGACGGGGTGTAGGATTAAAGTCTTCTAAAGTAGCGATCGCTGCTAAGATAACTTGTTTCTGTACTTCGGTCGCTAGTAGACCGCGATTTGTACCAGCGATCGCATCCATAAGAGCCGCTTTTCCCATCATCGCCTGTCACCTCAAAAATTATTCACTTTCCATCAGCATAAACAAGATATTAATGACATATATGTAGAGCCATACAAATTACTAAGAATCGCTTGGACTAAGCCTTATGCTTATTAAATAAAAAAATTTCTATCTGAATGCGGATTTATCAACCAAAGGGTTGAAAAGATAACTAAATTAATCCGTGTCAAGTGATAGACTCTAAATGTCAACTTACGTCAACCTTTTCTTGTCCTGACTCGATATGTTGAACTCTCCATTACGTGAAGAACCCCGTAACCAGCGAGCCGATGTCATCCCCCTAAAGCCAGAGTCTTCTTTGTTGGACTGGTTACAAAATAATAGTCGCATCATCGCGCGTGATGTTCACGAACCGGATTTTCAAGCTAACGAAGAAGGAATAGACTCCCTAATGGGTGTAGAAGATGGAATTGGCTACGACCTCGATGATGATGACGATATAGGAATCGCTGAGGATTAGCCTTTTGAGGCTAGGGACTTGGTAGTATCCCTAGTTACTAGTATTCAATTTTATTAAGTGTGGAGTGAAGGGAAACTTTTGTGGACGCTAAATTATCTCCTGAGCAAGGATTAAATATTTCTGGAATCGCTCTCGCCTCTTTATTAGCCATAGGGCTAGGTACAACAGCATTTTTCTTGGATTCGATAGCCAATCGGCTACCCTGGCAAAGTATGTCGCTAACTCTGCCACTGCTGTTGTGTGCCTTGGGTTCAGGTGTGGTGGGCTATTGGGTAATACCTTTACTTCAAGCACTTAAAACTGGGCAAATAATTCGCGAAGATGGGCCCCAAGCTCATCTAAAAAAAGCAGGCACTCCCACAATGGGCGGTATATTTTTTATACCTGTATCTGTGCTGCTTGCCTGTATATTGTCTAACTTTTCTAAAGAGGTGCTTGCAGTTTCGGCTTTGACAATCAGCTACGGATTGATTGGCTGGCTTGACGACTGGCAAATTCTGCGCCGGAAATCAAATAAAGGTATATCTCCCCGCACAAAACTAGCTTTGCAGGTGAGTTTTGCGGCTGTGTTTTGTCTATGGCTGATGTTTAATCAACCTTCTAATATTACAAATATTGCTTTGCCTTGGGTGGGCTTCACACTACCATTAGGATTTCTATTTTGGCCTTTAGCTGGTTTTGTGCTAGTTGCAGAAAGTAATGCAACTAATTTAACAGATGGTATTGATGGCTTGGCAGCAGGAACAGTTGCGATCGCACTTTTGGCATTAGGTGCCCTGATCGCCCCAACAGCACCAGGATTGATGGTTTTCTGTGCTGCTTTAAGTGGTGGGTGCTTAGGTTTCTTAGCCCATAATCGCAACCCAGCCCGCGTTTTCATGGGAGATACTGGTTCTCTGGCGCTCGGAGGAGCTTTAGCTGCTGTAGCTTTATTGACAAACACTTTAGTAGCTCTGTTTATTCTCAGTGGTATCTTTTTCGTAGAAACCCTTTCAGTGATGGCACAAGTAAGTTATTACAAAGCCACGAAAGGCCCCGATGGCAAAGGTAAACGCCTCTTTAAAATGGCACCTTTACACCATCATTTAGAACTTACTGGCTGGTCTGAATTGCAAGTGGTTGGAGTGTTTTATATAATCGCTGCTATTTTGGCTACCATCTGTTTAGCGTAGCCGCAGGCATCGCTCCATTCTGAATGTTTTAAAAACTGCTTGAATATAAAAAACAACTCCCAAATCTTCAGGGAGTTGTTTTTTTGGTAGAAGGAAAAAATTCCGAAATTAATTATAACGTGAGTTCGATAAACCTCTCCCTGCCTTGAACTTTAGTTCAAGTCTGTCCCTCTCCGAGTCGGAGAGGGACGGTTTCGCATAGTAAAACCAGGGAGAGGTCTTTTTTACGGCTAATTAGATGGACACTATATGATTCGTCGAACTCAGGTTAATTATAGGTATTTACATACTCCCTAACTCGATTCTTTCCTGTTCGCTTTGCCTCAAGCATTGCTTGATTTGCCCGATTCAGAAAATCCTTAACCGTAATCCCTGGTTCTGATACAGCTATTCCAAAAGAAGCAGTGATGCCTTCGAGGATCTGATCGCTGTCCTTCAATTGCATTTTTTCAATATCTATCCTTAATTGTTCTACTCGCTTCTTAAGCGTTTCCAGTGTCATATTAGGCATCACAATCACAAATTCTTCACCACCCCATCTGCAAGCAATATCAAAGGAGCGAATAGATTTTAAGAGTAATTTTGCTAATCCTTGGAGAACAATGTTGGCAGTGATGTGCCCATAGCGCGAGTTGTAAGATTTGAAGTTATCGATATCAAGAAAAATAATACTAAGAGGTTGTCCCGAACGTTCAGCTTCAGCTAACCTTTGTTCCGTTATACTCTGCATATAGCCTTGATTGAATAGTTGGGTCATCCCATCGCGCAAGTTATCATGAGTTAGACGTTGTTTTATCGATAAATTATTCAGTGCAATACCTAGAGTTCTAGCAATAATCTCAATAATTTGTTGATCTTCTGGACTGATTTCTTCAAGCGCATTGATGTGTAAGATCGCAACTACTTCGCCTTGTGCAAACAACGGAACACACAAATGTGTACCGCTAACTGGCTGTATTAAGTGACTGCATATTATTCCTGAATGACGAGGCGATAAAAGATTTAATTTTCCTCTCCGCAATGCCCAACAATCAGATAGTGAAAATATTTCTTTACTGCTTCTTTCACCTCCCCAAAAACTATTCATCTGAACATAATTCTTGGAATTGGAAATGATATAGATAGAACCACTGATATTCGGAAATAGCTTGGAACAAGTTAAAACAACTACTTTATATACCTCATTTTCAGACTCGCAAGAATAAAGCATATCTGCCATATCTAAGAGATATATAAGTTCTCGTTTTTTCGCCTCTAATTCCAGTGTTTTTTCTACTAGCTGCCGATTTAGATCGGTGAGCGATCGCTGTGCTTCTATGGTTTCTGTAATATCGATACTAATCCCACCAATGCGGTTAGCGCCCGTTACGTAATCCCTAAACGGAAACTTAAATGATAGCCAGTAGCACGGCTGATTATTACCAGGTATCTTTACCTGTTCAATCAGCTTCAAAGAGCGTACAGTTTTCAAAACGACTCGATCGTTTTCCATTACCCGCCGCCCCTCTTCTGGATCTGGCAAGAATTCACTGTCCGTTTTTCCCAACCATTCTTGTGAATCTACCGAAAATCTAGATTGTATCTCCTGGTTGTAGTAAAGCACCTTAGATTGCTCATCTTTGATATATGCTCCAAACGGGCCCTGATCTAGAAATAGCTGTTTTATCTGCTGGCTACGTTGAAGTTCACGAGTATCTTCTTGAGATTTAGCGATCGCCTTTACAACTAGATAAGCGGTTGGCGTCAGGTAGAGTAAGGCAGACAAAGAAATAAATGCCATTACATCTAGCACGCCTAAGTGTAGCAGCGATACTGGCATATACGGCTCAAAGATCGCCAGTAAATGATGAAATCCGCAAAATAGCACGAATCCACCTGATAAGAAAAAGGCTAGCCAAAACTTAGAAGGGATAGTTGCCTTAGTTTTAGCAAAGAAAACCCCTATAACTGTGAGTATGCCAAAGTATGAAAATGCAGTGATGCCGTGAGCAATTATGCAATTCCAGTAAATAGGCTCCATGCTGATCTGATATTAAGATTTAATGCGTTTCACTATAATTTTAGGTAGCCTCAAGATGTAACGGTAGAAAGGATGATTTCAGTACCTCATGCCTCAGTTTTGCAAAAGTTATCATAGTAACTTTCTAAACGGCTACTCATGTCATCCCCTTACCAACCTGACTTACCAAGTGAGTGAGTTCGGGTAAAATCAGTTTTTCCATCGCCAGGCCTACAGCATTACTGGAGCCAGGAAGCGAGAAAATTAATTTATCTTGATAAACACCAGCAACAGCGCGAGAAGCGATCGCCCGGGAACCAATTTCTTGATAACTTAAAAAACGAAATAACTCACCAAATCCCGGCAAAGTCTTCTCCAATAACTTCTCAATGGCATCATAAGTGGTATCTCTTGGTGCAATACCTGTACCACCATTGAAAATTACAGCATCCAAATTTGCACTTTTACCCAGATTTTCTATCTGCCCTTGAATTTGTGTTGGTTCATCTTTGATAATCGTGTAACCTCCCACAGTATGGTTAGCACCAAGGAGTAACTGCTGAATTAGCTGGCCACTTTTGTCTGTTTCAAAAGTGCGTGTATCGCTAACAGTAACCACAGCACAAGTTACCGTAATTCTTGGTGAGTCTGGGTGGGGTTGTGGCGTCATAAGTCAGTCCTGAACGTTTGATCGTGGATATTGGGCATGGGGAATGGCGCATTGGGTATGACAATAATTACCGATGCCCAATGCCCAATACCCTATGCCCTATGCCTCATTTTTGCTCAGTCCCAGATCGTTTTCTTCAGCATATCGCTCCATGAAACGTATAAAGCGATCCCATTCTTGAACAGATTTCATCACGTAAAGTGCTTCTAATTCTTCCGGTTTCCCATTGACAAATTTAGCCTTGACTTCGCGGGTAATTATCTCTCCTTCTTCGTCAATCAAGTACATCCCGGTAATATCTTCGGTGCTACCTTGATCTAAAATCTTTGGATTCGTAAAAATAAATGTTGCTGTGCCACTATCGCCACTGCGCGATCGCGTCAAGCGCACATCTGGAGTTACTTCTTCGTCAAGACCTCTAGAAAACTGGATTTTCGCCATGATAAATGAATTTAAACTTTGGTGATGGTTAATTTAATATTCTCTCATCAATTAGAACACCACGGTCTAGAGGCTATTGTTATTCTTTTTTGAGTGTATATACTTAGGTTGAATATTTTTCTAGTAACAAAGTTACGGGGCCATCGTTTTCAATTGTCACTTGCATCATTGCACCAAATTGACCTGTTTCCACCTGCAAACTGCTAGTTCTTAATTTGGTAACAAAACGATTATACAAATCTTCTGCTGATTGGGGAGCCGCTGAACGCTCAAAAGAAGGACGGCGACCTTTAAAGGCAGTCACCATAAAGCGTAAACTGACTCACTACCAACAAATCACCGCCAATTTCTTGTACAGATTTTTGCCAACGGTCATCTTCTTCCTCGTCATGAAATAGCCGCAATTCTAAGCACTTCCGCACCATCCAGTCGATTTCAGCATCAGTGTCGGTATTAGCAATACCCACAAGTAAATTTAGCCCCCGCCCAATTTTGCCGATAATTTCACCATTAACTGTAACTTGAGATGATTTAACTCACTGGATAACAACACGCATTTTAATCAGAACGCTTAAAATTCATGGCAGAGCCATTAAGAATGCATTCCCAGGTGGAACCTGGGAACGAGTAGTAAACTTCTCACTCCTAACTTTTATTTGCCAAAGCCTTTACCGCGAGAGGTTGAAGGTAGACAAATACAGTTTTCGAGTTGACTGATTAAAGCCTCACGATCTAAATTTTGACCAATCAGCACTAACTGATTTTTCAATTTACCTTGCCATTCATCATCATCCAAGGTAAAGCGTTTACCACAAAGGTGGAAAATATGACGCTTTGGACTTTCATCAAACCACATAATACCCTTCGCTCGGAAGATATTTGAGGGTAGCTGGTTATCTAAGAAATACTGAAACTTCCTAATAGAAAAAGGCTTGTCACTTTGGAAAGAGATGGAAGTAAAACCATCATTTTCTAAATGGTCAGAATGATGGTGATAATCGTGGTGATCGTGGTCATGGTCATGATGATCGTGACCACATGTTGAGTGATCGTGGTCGTGATGTTCATGATCGTGATGGTCGTGTTCATCCACCACTGTGTCAAAATATTTATCTGACTCAAATAGACCAACACTCAGAATTAAAGGAAGTGGCACTTGCGATCGCGTCGCGCGAATAATTCTCGCTCCTTCCTTCACGTCGTTAATTTTTATTTCTAACTCCTTTAAAGTGGCTTCATCAACCAAATCAGCCTTGTTCAGCACAATAACATCACCATAAGCAATCTGGCTGTACGCTGCCTCGGAGTTAAATAAATCTAGGCTGTAATTCGCCGCGTCTACTACGGTAATAATCGAATCCAAACGCGTTAAATCCCGCAATTCTGTGCCCAAAAATGTTAAAGCTACTGGGAGTGGATCTGCCAATCCAGTTGTTTCTACTACTAGATAATCTAGATTTTCTTGGCGTTCTAAAACTTTGTAAACTGCATCTACTAAATCATTATTAATAGTGCAGCAGATACAACCATTATTTAGTTCCACCATGTTCTCACCAGTGGAAACAATTAACTCGTTGTCGATGCCGATTTCACCAAATTCATTCACGAGAACAGCGGTTTTTAAACCCTGTTGGTTGTTGAGGATATGATTAAGTAAAGTCGTCTTGCCACTACCGAGGAAACCCGTAATAATTGTTACTGGCATTCCTTGTTTAGGCGTATCCATTGCGGAAGATTCGGGTGTAACTGCTGATTGCATAGCGCTGTTATCAAATAGTCAAAAAATAGTAATGTAGCGGAAATAGTCCAGAAAACACTAGCATAGGGATGCTGGACTGTCATCCCAGCTGCCTTACCCTATTATTACGTATCTCCTTATTTCAGCATTACTCTGTTATGACCCTAACTCTTTACAATACCCTCACCCGTCGTCAAGAACCGTTTGAAACAGTCGAACCAGGCAAGGTTAAGATGTATTACTGCGGCGTGACGGTGTACGACTACTGCCATTTGGGTCATGCTAGAGCTTGCATCGTTTGGGATGTAGTGCGCCGATACCTCCAGTTTATCGGTTATGAAGTCCGATATATCCAAAATTTTACTGATATTGATGACAAGATTCTGAATCGAGCCTGTGTTGAACATTCATCAATGGAAGCTGTAGCCGATCGCTTCATCAAAGCATATTTTGAGGATATGGCGCGGTTGGGAATCAAGGAAGCTGATGAATATCCCCGCGCTACTCACACAATGAATGGCATTCAGCGGTTAATTCATGAATTGGAAAATAAAGGTTTTGCCTACCCTGCTGATGGTGATGTGTATTATGCAGTACGAAAGTTTTCTGAGTATGGCAAGCTTTCGGGACGTAAGTTAGAAGATATGCAGGCGGGGAAAAGCGATGCCTACGGCGGGCAACGCCTACGCGTCAACGTCGAAGATCCAGAATATCAAAAAAAGAAAGATCCCTTCGATTTTGCTTTGTGGAAAGCAGCAAAATCGGGAGAACCAGCTTGGGAATCACCTTGGGGCGCAGGTCGTCCGGGGTGGCATATAGAATGCTCGGCAATGGTGCGCGATCGCCTGGGTGATACCATAGATATTCATGCTGGTGGTGCTGACTTAATTTTTCCCCACCACGAAAACGAAATTGCCCAATCTGAGGCTGTAACCGGAAAACCCTTAGCGCATTACTGGTTACATAACGGCATGGTGAAGGTAGATGGTGAAAAAATGTCCAAATCTTTGGGCAACTTTACCACTATTCGAGAATTACTGGATCGAGGAGTTGACCCGATGGCAGTGCGGTTATTCGTGCTGACTGCTCAATATCGTACACCCATAGATTTTACCGACGAAGCGATCGCCGCAGCAACCAATGGTTGGCACACCATAAAAGAAGGTTTACTCTTTGGCTACCAATATGGCAGATTACTAGGCTGGGAAGTGGGAACTGGCTCACTACTCTCTAGTCCCCATTCCCTACTCCCTGAGACTGTTGAACGTTTCCAAGAAATTGTGAATAATGACTTTAATTTTCCTGGTGGGTTAACAGTGCTGTTTGAATTAGCCAAAGAAGTGCGTCGTGAGAGAAACATTTTTGTGCATGCAAGGAAAACCGAAACATCACTAGATAACTTAAAGCAGCAATGGCAAACTCTTGTCACATTGGCTGGAGTTTTAGGTTTAGAAGTTGAGATAGAAGCGGAAACTAACAAGATTTATGGTTTAAGCGATGTGGAAATTGAAGCGAAAATTGAGCAAAGGCAAGAAGCACGTCAAACCAAGAATTTTGCCGAAAGCGATCGCATTCGTGACGAACTCCAAGCAGAAGGTATTACGCTAATTGATAGCCGTGATGGCACACGCTGGCACCGGAATTAAATTTTAAATTCTTATGTGGATTACTCTAAAAAAAGCGATCGCTAGTTTCGATATTCCTGCTGATTGGATTGGTATTAGAGCCGTAAAGGAGACTTCTACTACCCGTTTCGTCCGTGACGCCTTACCCCAACTAAACGGCAAATCCTTCACTGCTGGAGCCATGCTGGAAGTTTTGGTTAATGGCAGTCTGGGTTATGCAGCTACTAACTCTCTGGAACTATCTTCCCTGCAAGCGGCTGCCCAAACAGCCTATAAACAGGCACTAGCAGCTAGTGAATGGTGGATACATCCCTTCCGTGAAAGTGAGCGTCCGAAAGTCGTTGGTGAATATAAATCGCCATTTCTTGAACCATTGGATGCTCTGAATCCTGGAGAAATCAACGATTTACTAATTCGGATTTGCCAAACGCTCAAAGTTGACGACAAGATTGTGCAAACCATAGCCAGTGCCAGCACCACCGAGAGAGAATCTTGGTTTGTCAGCAGCAATGGCTCAGAAGTATATCAAAAAATACTATCTATAGGCACTAATTACGGAGCCACTGCCCAAGATGGAGCAATTGTACAGCAGCGCAGCAACAACGGCTCCCAAGCAAACTGCTACCAAGGTGGACTCGAACTATTAAAACAAGAAAACTTATGGCATCGGGTGCGGCAAATTGGCGAACAAGTAGTAGAACTCTTGACAGCAGAAGAATGCCCAACCACCCATACTAATTTAGTTTTAGCCCCAGATCAAATGATGCTGCAAATCCATGAAAGTGTCGGGCATCCCCTAGAAATTGACCGAATTTTGGGAGATGAGCGTAACTATGCTGGAGGTAGCTTTGTTAATAAAAGTGATTTTGGCAACCTAGCTTATGGTTCGCCACTGATGAACATTACTTTTGATCCCACCGTGCCTGGTGAATTTGCTAGCTATGGCTTTGATGATACGGGTGCTGTCGCAACACGGGAGTATTTGGTTAAAGAAGGTGTACTGCAACGGGGTTTAGGTAGTCTGGAGAGTCAAGCCAGAGCAGGTGTAGCAGGAGTTGCCTGTGCCCGTGCTTCCTCATGGAATCGGCCAGCGATCGATCGCATGGGTAACTTGAATTTAGAGCCTCTCAATGGTACTTTTGAAGACATTATTGGCGGGATAGAACACGGCGTTTACATGGAATCTAACCGTTCTTGGTCAATTGACGATCGCCGCTACAAATTCCAATTTGGTTGCGAGTACGCTAAATTAATTGAAAACGGTAAACTCACCAAAACCCTCCGTAATCCTAACTATCGCGCCACAACACCAGAGTTTTGGCATAGTCTAATTAAAGTCGGAGATGCGACAAACTGGCAAATGTATGGTACTCCTTATTGTGGTAAAGGAGAACCAAATCAGGCCATTTGGGTAGGACACGGTTCACCTGTCTGTGTATTTGCTAACGTCGAAGTTTTTGGTGGAGGAACTTGAAAAAAGTTAGGAGTTGAAACTTAGTAGTTAAAAATCTTCAACTCCTAACTCTTAACTCCTAACTCCTAACTTTTCTCTCTCCCAACTCCCTATTAATATTTAATATCCATGAAAATTGAGGAATTATCTGCATTAGAAGTCAGCTTTAATCGACTGATTGAAAGTTTGCTGATCAAAAAAGCAGAAGATGAACAATTTACTGTGAGACTCAGCAGTGAAATCAGTCAATTTACTCGTTTTAATCATGCGAAAGTGCGACAAACTGGTTGTGTTGCTGATGGTTGGATCGAACTAACTTTGATGAAAGAACAGCGCAACAGTGTTCAGCAGTTTCCCTTTACTGGAAATTGGGAGGTAGACTGGCAGTTAACATATACCGCTTTGGAGGAATTACGCGACGAACTTATTCTATTACCCATCGATCCATATCTAGTTTTGCCCTCAGGAAATAATACTAGTCGAGAAATAAATTCTGGGAATTTATTGGCGGATGAAGCAGTAGTACCAACTGTGCTAGAACTAGTTGCTGAATTAGATTTTACGGGGATATATGCAGGGGGAGTGGTAATTAAAGCTTATGGTGATTCTAGCGGTCAAAAACACTGGTTTGCGACTGATTCTTTTACCTTAGATTATTCTCTATTCTCTACATCTGGACAAGCCGTTAAAGGCACATTTGCCGGGAGTGATTGGGATAAATCTGCTTATATAGCCAAAATTAGCGAAGCTAAAAAACAACTAGAATTGCTTGCTCGTCCAGTTAAAGAATTGCCACGGGGGCAGTACAAAACTTACTTTGCACCTGCTGCTGTTGCAGATTTGTTATTAATGCTTTCTTGGGGATCTGTGAGCGAAGCTGATATTCAGCAAGGAAACAGTTCTTTAGCTGCTCTATGGCGTCAAGAAAAACAGCTTTCCACTGCATTTAATTTGAAAGAAAACTTTCAACGAGGATTAGTACCACGCTTTAATGAATTGGGAGAAATAGCAGCACCGGAGTTATCTATAATAGAAAAAGGATATTTGGTAAATACTTTGGTAAATTCTCGGACTGCTAAGGAATATCAAAAAATTGCCAACGGCGCTAATGGTTCAGAGACTTTACGAGCGCCAGAAGTGAGTCCGGGAAATTTAGTATTTGAGCAGATTCTTCCGAGTTTAGATACAGGATTATATGTATCCAATTTGCATTACTTGAATTGGAGCGATCGCCACACTGGTAGAATCACAGGTATGACCCGTTATGCTTGTTTTTGGGTGGAAAATGGAGAAATTATTGCCCCTATTGAAAACTTGCGTTTTGATGAAAGTCTCTATCGCTTCTGGGGAGAAAATTTAGTAGATTTGACTACTTTTCAAGAATTCATTCCCGAAGTAGGAACTTATGAAAGTCGGCAACTGGGAGGTAGTTTGGTTCCCGGTATGCTGGTAAAAGATTTTACATATACTTTGTAGTTATAGCTAATGCAATTTAAATACGGAACAGCTTACCAGGCAGCTTCCCAAAAAGTCTTCATTCATAAAAATATTTGGGTTAAGCAGTAGCGAAACCCAACCGATAATTTTTCCCCATCTGTCGTTAGAACCTCTATCTTTTTTTGCCAGGAGGTGAATTGCGCTGGGTGAGGTTATCAATTTGCAGTTGTTGCCGTCCATTGGTGACAATTCGCAACATCTCTTTGAGATCCTGCTCAATATTTCCCAAAAGTCCATCGGCATATTGATCGGCACCATCTTCAATTTCTTGAGCCTGAGCGATCGCAGTTTGTCGCATCATCTCTAACTCTTGCTGACAAGCATACCGCTTACGTTCAATCTCAGCGAGAGTTTCTTGCATTATTCCCTCACACTCTTGTTGCACTTGTCGCCGCAGTTGTTCAGCTTCTTGTTCCGCCTGGTGAATAATATCGCTTTCAGCTAAAATTTGCGCTCTTTTTGCTTGTGCAGCCTCAACAACCTGCTGTCCATACCCTTCCGCTTCCAGCAAAATTTCGTCCTTTTGCTCAAGAACTGCTGCTGCTTCTTGAAAAAGTGATGGTAAAGCCAGCCTGATGTAATCAAGCTGATCTAGGAACTTTTCTTCATCGATGAGCGTGCGTCCCGTCAGGGGAATCCTGAGACTAGAGAGAACTATTTCCTCTAGGCGGTTGAGTTCTTGTTGAATATCTATGCTTCCCTCTCCACCGAGATATTCTTGAGGGGGGGGATTGCTTCCGTTGAGATTGGGTTCAAGATTGGAGATTTCTGATTGTAGCATTGGTATATATCCAGGGCAATGTGTGGGGGAACGAGATGATCGATAGAGCCACCAAACCTTGCAATCTCTTTTACCACACTACTACTTAAAAAACTATATTCATTTGAGGTTGCAAGAAAAACTGTTTCTATTTCGGTAGAAAGAGTTTTATTGGTGTGAGCCATTTGCAGTTCCACTTCAAAATCTGACACAGCCCGTAAACCCCGCAGCAAAACTTGTGCTTGTTGCATTTGAGCATAGTTGACGGTAAGACCATCAAAACTGTCTACTTCTACATTCGATAAATGTTGTGTAGAATGACGTATCTGATCTAGCCGTTGCTCCACACTAAAAAGTGGCATCTTGTTGGGGTTCCGCAGTACAGCGACAATCACCCGCTCAAACAGCCGGCTACCGCGCTGGATGAGGTCAAGGTGTCCCAAGGTGATGGGGTCGAAGCTACCAGGATAAATAGCGATCACAATTTTAAATATATCAAAGTTGTTTAGGTGATTATATCGAAACCGTTTTGTGTAACTTACTCAAATTTACCATCTTGCGCTCTGAGTAAAGATGCTAAATTCAATTGTTTTAGTGGCACAAGTTATGCTCAACTAGGCGTTAGGAACTAGACTCCTAAATCTAGATTCCTAAATCTGGATACGGGATTTTTACCTACATCCCCACAATATTGTGGAGAATTCAAGGGTAGTTCCAGTATTCGAGATGCAATAAACTCCGTACTTAGCAAAGTGCGCGGGTAGTTAACGAACTCTTCTAGGTAATTTTTCATGGCACTGGATTTTTCCACCTTGCCTTTGGCATTTCAATTCACCTCACCAGGGCCAATTCTGGTGAGAATAGGGCCACTAAGTATCCGTTGGTATGGCTTGTTGATTGCCACAGCAGTGTTAATTGGCGTCATCCTTTCCCAGAATTTGGCAAAGCGCCGTAATGTTAATCCTGAGTTGCTAGGGGATTTGTTTTTTTGGTTGTTGATTGGGGCAATTCCTAGCGCACGGTTATATTACGTTTTCTTTGAATGGCCAAAATATGCCCCAACTCCAGAAAAAATCTTTGCAATCTGGGAAGGAGGTATTGCCATTCATGGAGCGATTCTTGGTGGCGTTTTGGCTGCGTTAATCTTTGCCAAAATCAAGCAGGTTTCTTTTTGGCAACTGGCAGATTTAGTAGCGCCTTCGCTGATTTTAGGGCAAGCGATCGGACGTTGGGGCAATTTCTTTAATTCTGAAGCTTTTGGCGATCCCACTGATTTACCCTGGAAGCTCTATATTCCACCAGAACGTCGTCCTCTAGACTATGCTAGTTTCGATTATTTTCATCCCACCTTCCTCTACGAATCTCTGTGGGATTTAATGGTGTTTACGCTACTCATAACGTTGTTTTTCCGGTCTTTATCCGGTAAGCCACGTCTGAAGGTAGGTACACTATTTCTACTTTATTGGCCAGCCTATAGCTTAGGACGCTTATGGATTGAAGGCTTTCGCACTGATAGCTTGATGCTGGGGCCATTAAAAATGGCACAAGTAGTCAGTAGTCTAGGAATTTTATTGGGATTAGTTGGATTAGCTTGGCTTTACTTACTCAAACGCCCTTTACCCGATGTAGTTCCTACTCTTAAGGGTAATGGGGAGAGTGGGAGATGAGTTTTTTTCCCCTCCGCCCCCCGCACCCTGCCCCTGTGCCTCTTTTCAATGCCCAATGACTAAAAAATAAAAAATGCCCCAGAATATTCTCTAGGGCTTAACCAGGGTGCATCTACCATTACTATCTACTAGGGAAAGAAGATGAATCCGGAAAGATACTGAAGAATTTGCCACAAAAATTTTTTGAGGGATTAACGTGTGTTCTTTTATAGATAAATATACAGAAGATTATAGTGATAAAAAAACACTATATGGTTTAGAACCATCTGTGTATATTGTGGGAGCGGGGCCTGGAGATCCTGATTTATTAACGGTGAAGGCGCAGAAACTACTGGCTGCTGCTGATGTGATTTTATTTGCTGATTCTTTAATACCCGAAGAAATTTTAGAACTTTGTCGAGAAGATGCGGAGATCATTAGAACTGCGAATCAAACTTTAGAAGAGATTTTGCTCATTATGATCGATAGGGTGCGATCGCAGCAAAAATCTCTAGTCCGTCTCCATTCCGGCGATCCTAGTCTCTACAGCGCCATCCACGAGCAAATGCACCTCCTAACAGAAGCAAATATCCCTTTTGAAGTCATACCAGGTATCAGCGCCTTTCAAGCCGCTGCTGCCAAACTCAAAGTAGAACTGACTGTGCCTGGTTTAGTCCAGACGATCATTTTGACACGCATCAGTGGACGTACAGAAGTCCCCGCCACTGAAGAATTAGCGACTCTTGCAGCACATCAGGCTAGCCTCTGCCTGTATTTGAGTGCGCGTCACGTCGAAAATGCTCAAACTAAATTACTCGAACATTACCCAGCCGAAACCCCCATTGCGATTTGCTTTCGCATCGGCTGGCCTGATGAAAAAATTAAGGTTGTCCCTCTGAATCAAATGGCAGATTGCACTCATAAAGAAAAACTAATTCGCACTACACTTTATATAATCAGCCCAGCACTCTCGACAACAACAGGGCGATCGCGTTTATATCATCCCGAACACAGTCATCTATTTCGCTCATCTCATAACTAAATGTTGGGGATTGGGTATGGGGGATGAGGCATGGGGCATTGGTTATTTTCCTCATCTCCCCATTGCCTCTGCGGTTCGATAAACTTAACAATGTCAATAAAATTCAAAATCCCAATCCGGTATTATGCCTTTAATTAAAGTGCAAACTTCTGCATCTGCTCCTGAAAAAGCTGAAATTGAGTCGATGCTTTTAAACCTATCAGCCAAGTTGGCGAAACATTTGGGAAAACCAGAATCTTATGTCATGACTGCTTTTGAACCAGGAATCCCTATGACTTTTGCAGGGAATACTGACCCGGTTTGCTACATTGAAATTAAGAGCGTTGGTACGATGAAGCCAGATCAAACCACAGCAATGAGTCAGGACTTTTGCCAGCAGATTAACCAAACTCTAGGCGTGCCGAAAAATCGTATTTATATAGAGTTTGCGGATGCTAAGGGGGCAATGTGGGGCTGGAATGGCACAACCTTTGGTTAATTAACCATCTTCGTTTGGTCAAGACTAAGTTAATCTAGCAGGTGTAGTATAGAGATTCAGCATCAACTCGTGATTTTTTATGTCTGCTACGCCTCTTGTATCTCCGATTGACTCACAAAACCCAGAAAAATCAGCATTAATCCCTCCCTTACTAGGTGCAAGCGTTGCCGAGTTAACTACTTGGGTACAGCAGCAGGGACAACCTGCTTACAGAGGCAAGCAGCTGCATGAATGGATCTATGATAAGGGAGTGCGATCGCTAGCTGATATTTCTGTCTTCCCCAAGCAATGGCGGCAAGAATTAGCAGAAATCCCGATTGGGCGCTCAATTTTACATTACCGCTCTGAGGCTCCCGATGGTACTGTGAAATATCTTTTACGATTAACAGACGGGCAGATTATTGAAACTGTAGGTATCCCCACCTTCGCAGAAAGGGGAGAAGGCCCAAAAGCCCGTTTGACAGTTTGCGTCTCTACTCAGGTGGGTTGCCCAATGGCGTGTGATTTCTGCGCTACTGGTAAGGGAGGCTACAAACGCAACCTAGCACGACACGAAATTGTCGATCAGGTGTTGACTGTGCAAGAAGATTTTCAGCAACGCGTTAGCAATGTAGTGTTTATGGGACTGGGTGAACCATTGTTGAATACTGAAAATGTCCTAGCAGCACTGAAATCTCTTAATCAAGATGTTGGTATTGGGCAACGATCGCTGACAGTTTCTACAGTTGGGATTCGCGATCGCATCCGTCAGTTCGCGGAAAATAATTTGCAAATCACTCTGGCTGTAAGTCTCCACGCACCCAATCAAGCACTACGAGAAAAACTCATCCCCAGCGCCCGCGCTTATCCTTTAGAAGATTTGCTGGCTGAATGTCGGGAATATGTAGAAATTACTGGCCGCCGGGTTACTTTTGAGTACGTTCTTCTCGCTGGTGTCAACGATTTACCAGAACATGCATTAGAACTTTCAAAATGCCTGCGAGGATTCCAAAGTCATGTAAATTTAATTCCTTACAACCCCATTCAAGAAGTAGACTACAAACGCCCTAACCGCGATCGCATTCAAGCATTTGTCAACGTCCTTAAGCAACAAAATACTGCTGTTAGCGTCCGTTATTCCCGTGGTTTAGAAGCCGATGCTGCTTGCGGACAATTAAGAGCAAGTAAAAATTAAACTTGTTGCAGTCAATTCTATGAATATCAAACCGCAGATAAACAGAGATATGTCTTCAGATACATCTCTGTTTATCTATGGCGTAAAACCGCTTGAGATCCCATTATTAACTTACCCACCGCAGGTAGATTTACGGTAATCCGGCAAACCATGTAAAAAATTTAAATGTATAATTTAATTGAGATAAATATCTAAGAAGCAAGAGTTTTATGAAAAATCAAGAGAATGCATTGGATATAACCTTGATTTAGAAAGCTATTCCCAACGCACTAATATTTAGAACACGTCACCGACTGAAGAATGTTGGCGTAGTCAGCCGTAAGTATCGCGTAAGCCCATAACGGTAAATAAGACATTAGCTTCAGTTAACTATTGCAAGCCCCTGTATTTATGTATAGGGAAATTCTGTTGACATTTTAAAGGTTTAACGATCGCTCAACCCAACCTATAACAATTGAGGAAATAATTATATGTTGAATCGCTTATCGTTGGTTAAAGTATGGCTACCATTGATTGTGCTTGCCAAAGCTTTATCGATTAATTTTCCTGCATCTGCACAAATAATTCAGACGAATCCCCAAGAAATAATTCAGACGAATCCGCAACAAATAATTCGGACGAATCCCCAGACGCAAGATTTGCCTCAAGAAAGACTCAGACAACAGCAAGAGGAGCGAAATCAGCAAACACAAGAACGAATGAACGAAACATGGCTACGGCAAAATTCTCAACAACCACAACAACAGATAAGACAACAGCAAGAATTTACACGACAACGGCAAGATATGTTGCGTCAGCAACAATTGAGGCTACAACAGGAAGAAACAAGACTACAACAGCAAGACTTTTCACAACAGCAACAACTGAGAATACAACAGCAACAACTCAGACAAGATCAACAAATTAGACAACAGCAACAATTCAGGTTACAAGAACAGATCCGACAGCAACAACTCAGATAACAGAATAATCTGTAAAGTCTTTAAAATTTCTGACAAGTAACTTTATTATTAGAAATTAGAGAATGTTTTCTCTAATTTTTAATTTTTATTATCTAGCGCTGTGCATAAATTCCTGGTGCATAAGCCTCAATTACTTTGCCAGTGCGAGTGCAACTAATCATCAAGTAGTCACAAGTAGAGCATTGTGTTCGAGTTAACTGACTATCAGAAATATAATAACGTTCTGCTTGGGAACCGCAATTTGGGCAGTAAATCTTTTGTACTGTCTGCATTTTAAAACCCCTGGTTGTAATTTATTTTTTATTTCAGAAGACTGCCAGTTAAAGTAGCAATAATTTTGGTTTGACCCAACTTAACAAACGACTTTAATATTGGCTAATTATTTTAAACAAAATTTCAGATTTCAAAAAACTCCGATTTTTATCTATACTATCCTATAATTTAAGTCATTTTATCCTCTTACTTTAGGTACATAAATTATTTTTTAATTAAATGACGCTTAGATATTCACTGATCCCTATGACGAATGCTTTGAGAGAGGCTTATTTATAGTCATTTTGGACAGATACAAAAAAGAGCCGTCCTTGTATTCAAAAATTAAACTACAGAAAATACTGTATATTTAGTAACAAAATATTCATCTTAAGGATTAGTTAATATTTGCTGGCAAGATTTATGAGGTGAAATTCTGGTGTGAAAATTTAATCAAAATTACCATAGTTACGAGATACCGTAAATTTACGGTATTTACACATCTTAAATTCTCGCAGACAACCTTAACAGAATCCTCTGCGAGAGTGTAACTAATAGTTTGTCAAGCTAGTTTTAAGGGTGTGTAGTAAGGGCTAAAGTCCTTACTACAAACTTGTTTATTCATACATAAATTGAAATTTTACAGACTACTAATCTCCTCAAGCAGGATGAAAATAGTCGTAAATTTCTTGAGCCAAACGCGGCCCAATTCCTGCTACTTCAGCAAGTTGTGTGGTTGTCGCTTGCCGAATATAGTCAACTGAGCGAAAATGCCCTAGTAGCTGCTTTTGTCGATGATGTCCTAAGCCAGGAATTTCATCTAAACGCGATCGCTTCAATTTATCACTGCGCTGCTGACGATGGAAACTCACTGCAAACCGATGCGCTTCATCCCGCAGTCGCCGCAATAACTGTACCCCCGGTTGTTCTGCATCAGTTGGCAAGGGTTTAGATTCTCCTGGTAAAAAAATCTCTTCTCGCTGCTTTGCTAAACTCACAACTCGCAAATCTTCTAATAAATTCATCTCTTGCAAAACGGCGACAACCGATGATAACTGACCTTTACCACCATCGATCATGATTAAATCCGGCCAGTCAGCATTACCCAAACGCGCTAATTGCTGATCTTCCGCATATTTACGGAACCGCCGTTGGATGACTTCAGCCAGACTAGCAAAATCATCTGAGTGTCCTGCTGTCACCGTCGGATTTTTGATTTTATAGTGGCGATAGTGCTGTTTTGCGGGTAATCCGTCGATAAACACAACTTGCGAAGCGACAGCATTTGACCCTTGAATATGGGAAATGTCATAACCTTCGATGCGGTGAGGTACATCGGGTAAATCGAGAATGGTAGCTAAATCTTGCATTGATTGGTGATTGCGATCGCCAAATTTCTGCATTCTCTGCAATTCATACTGAGCATTTCGCTCTACCATCTCAATTAATTCTGCCTTAGTTTGCCGCAAAGGAGTCAAAATTGTGACTTTTTTGCCTTTGCGTTGAGTTAAGACATCCGCCAATATCTCCGCATCTGGTAAATCATGCTGTACCAAAATTTCTAAAGGTATTTCCACCGAGTCAGCAGTTTGGTAATGTTCCTCTAAAGCTCGTTGTAAAATAGCTCCTGGTTCTGCATGAGCATCCGCCACAAAGGCTAAACGTCCCACCAATTGCCCAGCGCGAATCTGGAATAGTTGAATGCAGGCGTGTTGTTCGTTGGCTGCCAGTGCGATCGCATCCCGTGAAACAGTATCATCTGGTAAGGATACTTTTTGGTCGGCTGTCAGCGACTTTAACCCAGAAATTTGATCGCGAATCCGCGCAGCTGACTCAAAATTCAAGTTCTCGGCGGCTGCATTCATCTGTTGAGTCAAAATATCAATCAATTCCTGAGTTCGCCCTTGGAATACCATCGCTATTTTTTGCACAATTTTGCGATATTCTTCTGGTGAAGTCAGCTGTTGGCACACACCTGGACAACGCCCCAAATCATAATTTAAGCAAGGACGGTCTTTAAAAAGTGGTTGGGGTCGTTGTCGCTGTGGAAAAATGCGCTTGCAGATGCGGACAATTTCTCGTAATAAACCAGCATCAGTATAAGGGCCGTAAAATTTATCCTTTTCTTTGCCGAATTGCCGCTTACGGGTAATAAAAATTCGCGGATAATCTTCTGACCAAGTGATGCAGAGATAGGGATATTTTTTATCATCTTTGAGCAACACATTGAAGTATGGCTGATGCTGCTTGATCAAATTGGCTTCTAGCGCTAAAGCTTCGGCTTCAGTATCAGTGACGATGAATTCAATTTCTGTCACCAACTTGACCATCGTGGCGATACGTTCAGTCTTGTTGTAGCCATCCCGGAAATAGGAACGGACACGCGATCGCAACTTACGTGATTTACCTATATATATAATGCGATCGCTCCTGTCCCGCATGAAATAAACCCCCGGTTCCGGTGGAATTTCGGCTAGACGGTTTTCTAGTCGTTCTGGATCTTTAACCAGTGGTAATATTTGAGTAGATATTGTCACAACCAAAATTAGGTAATCTTTCTCTATTTTAAGAAAAATTGTTTTTTTGTGCCGATTCAACAGACTATTTATCAAGTAAAGATGAAATAGCCATCAAAAACTGCATACGCCAGAACAGATGAAAGAGGGACTGGGGACTGGGGAGAATAATAACTCTTAACTCAGCACTCTCAACTCCTAAGTCAGGTAGACCTTTAGCTTGCACAAAAATAAGTCTGCTGTAGCTACTTTTGCAGCTTTCCGTAGGGTGAAGTTTCCCAGCTAGAAACTTATCAGAAAACTTATCGCAAGCATAAAAACTTTGGAGTCAACGAGAGTTTATCTAGCTGCGACCTTAGTTCTTGACTGCTACTGTCAGAATAAAAACTTTGCTTTTTCAATCTATTATTAACTTTTTTAAATTGATAATACAGCAGATTTCAGGTAACTGAGGTACAAAATTTCATAAAAAAGCCATATACCAAAAGACTTTCAACTCTGTTCTCTGTTCCCTATTCTCTGCTGTATTTTATTATCTGGAGTGTTCCATTTAAATAATATTTTTTGTTTGTGTTAATTTATCTTTATTTAAAAATAAAGAATGCGTTTAGATAATGATTATATAAATAACAGATAAAATCTTTGTCAATTGTCAATATTTATGTTTATTTATTGAACTTATAATATTAAGCGAATTAACGGATTGAGTTATTTAAATTTACGATTATGATTGAAAACATAGTTATTATAATGATTTCAAACAAGAGCTAGACTATGAATTTACAAGATTTTGAATTACAGTATCGTGAGGCTATGGCTGAAACTCTCAATGAACTACAAACAGCAGTTTTATTGTTAGCGCAAGTACAACAAAAAATTTCAACTATTGGCAGTTCCGTACAAAATCTTAGTGAGCGCGTTGAAGAGTTTATTGCTGACCAAAAAGCAGAATAAATGCACGCCTAGCAGAAAAGCTTATCTGTGGTGACAAGTAAATTGTTTTTCAATTGTAAGGATGAGATCCTTAAGTTTTAAGGGTTTGACAAAATAGCTACGTGCGCCCAAACTCATAGCTAGTTCTTGATCTGCTTTAAAAGCAAAGGCTGAAACCACAATGATCGGTATTTTTGACAAATCAGGTTTTTGCTGGACTTGTTTTAAGAGTGAGTAACCGTCAATATCTGGCAATTTCAAGTCTAACAACATTAAATCTGGCTCGAATTTCTCTATAGTTGAGAAAAAAGTAGAGCCTTCTGATAAGCTTTGGACTTCGTACCCACAGTGACTTAGATAGTCACTAAGTAACATCCGATTGAGATAATGATCTTCGACTAGCAAAATTCGTCTAACTTTATGTGACTGCAATGGCTTATCTCTCATTGAGTAATTGTGCTGTCATTGCTATCTATTATCTGATAATTTTAAGTAAAAGCCAACAACTATTACCCTAAACTTAAACGCTAGTGTATTTAAATGGTGAAACGAATAGAAATCTAACTTATGTAATCTAGTCAAAAATATGAATAGATTAAATTCAATCGCACTACAATACTTGAAAAGTAATACAATGAAGTATAATTTGGTCAAAAATTAAGCTTGTTTTACGAGCTTTATCTATGTTATAATTTTAGACCAATGACTACTTTTAAACATAGAAGTGCCAAGATTCTATGAGTAAAAACACTTAAGTAATCCTGAAAATAACGGTATGTAAATTGTATTTATAAAACAGTTTATATCTGGATGTTAGGTTAATTAATACCATTTCACAAAATACTTATTACAAATATCTTGCTAGGGGCATACAGATGTATAACCTTACAACCAATTAATTTTTTGCAAATTTTTTTATAAAAAGTATAACCTCAAAAGTAATTATTCATCAAAAAAGGGAGCTAACTGCTCCCTTTCTTATTTGTAGTTTTGAACCTGCAATCTTAAATAGATACTTTCTTAAATTTGCGTTGTGTCACAAAGACGCCAGCAACACCCAACAAACCCACTATTATAGATGGTTCTGGCACTGCTGCGGGAGGCACAACACCTTTGATGCTAACTTCATAGTTGCCACTGTGAGATGCTCCATCAGCACCTACTCCTGAACTGTTGGTTAGCCCACTGTCAGTAGCAGAAAAGCCGTAAAGGAAATCAGTCTTGCCATTGTAGCTAACTTTAACAACTTCACTAGCTTGGAATCCATCTTTGAGGAAATTACCCAAGGTTCCTAATAGAGGCGCATAGTAAGTTTTTAAATTTAAGTGACCCGCTAACCCAATTTTAATATCGCCAGTGATGTCATTTTGATTAACATAAGAGATATTAGGGTCGCTGGAGCGTTGGAAACCACCGATGCCGAAAAACGCATTATAGGCTTGCTGGCGGATGTAGCTGCTAGGGGTAATACTCGGTAGACCTAGTGCCAATTTAATTGTAGATTCATTGGCTGCTAGACCAGCTGCGTCATAAAATTGGCTAAACCAAGTATTTGCCAAGTTATTTGCTCCATAGGCTGTACTCGATCCTGACGCAGTACTAAACCAATCTGCTGATGTCAGGCTGCTCAAAGTAATGCTTTGGCCACCAATTTGCCCTGTCAAGCTGGTATTTTTGGTGAAATCAAAATTCGCTTGTTCACTGCTAGCTCGTAACTCTACGTTTCCAGTAGGATTTGCGGCGTTTCCATCCAGTACTTTTTGTACATTTGCGGAGGTCTTGTCCACGAAGATAGTACTCTTATCTTGGACATCATAGACTGAATAATCATTTGCTGCTGTTCCACCAATAGTAGCGCCGGTGAGTGTTCCAGCCTGTGCTGGTACAGTGGCAAGAGCGCTCACACCAATAGCCATTGAGGCACCAATTACAAGTTTCTGGAAAGTCATTTTCATTGTTTTTAAGTCTCTATCAGTTTGGAAGTTAAGTTTTAAACTAGTACCGTTTTTAGGCTTGGGTTGTCTTGACTACAGGCTTTTTGGCAATACAGCTGCTTAAAAACACAAACTGTATTGTTAACCATCTTTGGTATCTCAGCGCACAAACCTAGTTTAAGAAAAATGAAGACCTAATTGGGTAAAGTTACTGCTGATTATCAATTAAAAAATGACGAATTTTTAGATTTTTTTATACGTTTAATTACATATTATGATAAAAATTATATGTGTTTAAAAATACATTAATATATTTTAGAGTTCAGTATAATACGGAGATTCGCAGGAACGCATATCAATACTGCATAGATTTTGCCATTTCTCTCCAATTTGCTGCGCCGATCTCAAAAGTCTCTTTGCCGAGGCGCTGAGTATGGTCAACCTAAGCTGAAACTCCTTTAAAACCTCGTTTCCAGGCGGAGGCTGGAAATGCAACTCAAAAGCGGCTCTGCCGCCAGTAAGAGAGGCGGAGCCTCAAAGACAAGCATTCCCAGTCGGAGACTGGGAACGAGGCAATCTAAAAGCTAGTTCTAGACTTGCTTTCACGTTAAGTTGACAGCAATGAGCATTGCTGTGCCCCTACCGTGTGGTTTTATTTACGCGGTGCTGTACTAGTTCCTATTTCAATGAAGAAACTCGGCAATTCTTTCTACAGCAGTCCCTAACAAAGGTGGCTCATGTACTAAGGCAAAACGCACATATCCTTCTCCAGATTTGCCAAAGCCTGCACCTGGGGAAGCGGCTACACCAGTTTGTTTAACTAGTTGGGTACAAAATTCTATGGAGTTTTGACTCCAATGTGAAGGCAATTTTGCCCAGATATACATTGTGGCTTGAGGAGTAGGGACATTCCAGCCAATGCGGTGTAAAGCACTGATGAATGCATCACGCCGACTCTGGAAGGTAGCAACGGCAGATTTGACGCCAGCTTGCGGGCCAGTTAGGGCAGCGATCGCACCATTCAAAATTCCCCGATACTGATTAAAATCAACGGCGGCTTTTACCTGGCGTAAGGCGTTAATTAACTGGGCATTACCAATGGCGTAGCCAATACGGAAGCCGCCCATATTATAAGACTTGGAAAGGGTGAAAAATTCAATGGAGACGCTTTTCTCTGGATCGGCTTGCAGAATTGAAGGAACTAGGGATTTTGGATTTTGGATTTTGGATTTTGGATTGGGAGAAGAATCTGCCCAGTCCCCACTCTCCCCAAATACTAAATCTACGTAGGGGAAATCGTGAACCAGCACGAGATTGTGTTGCTGACAGAAGGCCACAGCTTCTTGGAAGAAAGATAAAGGTGCGATCGCAGCCGTGGGATTATGAGGATAACTTAATACCATCATCCGCGACTGGGCTAAGACTGGGGCAGGAATATCAGCAAACACTGGTAAAAAGCTGTTTTCTGCCAGTAGTGGCATTGGGTAGATTTGACCACCGGCTAGATGGACTCCCCCAGCATGAGAGGGATAACCTGGATCGAGCAACAGGGCAAAATCTCCGGGATTGAGTATTGCTAGAGGTAAATGGGCTGTGCCTTCTTGAGAACCAATTAGAGGTAGTACCTCAGTTTGAGGATCGACTTTGATGCCAAATTTTTGTTCGTACCAGCTGGCTGCGGCTTCGCGAAATCCTTGAGTACCGTTAAACAACAGATAGCCGTGGGTACTGCGATCGCTAAGAGACTGGGCGATCGCCTCAATTACATGGGCCTCGGCTGGTAAATCAGAAGACCCCAACGACAAATCAATCACCTGTCGTCCAGCTGCCAAAGCGACTGCCTTGGCTCTGTCCATATCAGCAAATACATTTGATTGTAGGGGTTGTAAACGTTTTGCAAACTGCATATTAGTCATTAGTCATTGGTCATTAGTCATTTAGTATGGACTATGAACTATTGACTAATTAGTATTTAAGTGAGTATCTAGGAGAGCTAGTAATTTGTCTTTGCCGATGACTCCCTCGGTGGATATCAAAACTTCTTGACCTTGAAATAGTCTGAGGGCGGGTACGCCTTCAACTTGGTACTGCTTAACAGTGAGTGGGTTGGGGTCAATTTCCATTTTAACGACTTTGAGGCGATCGCTATATTGGCTAGCAGCTGAGTTAATTAGGGGCGACATCAATTGACAAGGCCCACACCAGGAAGCCCAAAAATAAACTAATACAGGCTGCTCGGCTTTTAACACTTCAGTTTCAAAATCAGCATCGGTTATGGTGATTACAGCCTTACTCATTGCAGTCTCCATCAGGTGGCGATCAAAGTTGGCACACACAATACTTTATCCCAAAGTCGTCAATAGTCCATAGTCAATAGGAAATAACTAATGACGTAAAATCCCACAGCCAACAGGTGTGGGACTAGCTCAAATAAGTTTTCTACCAATTTTACAGTTGATCCAATTGTTTGCGTAGGGAATCCAACTCGGCATCAACCACCTCATTAGACTTAGGATTAGGAGCAGGGGTTTGTTGTTGCGGTGGTAGTTGGGCTTGATTTTGGGGAGTTGCGGGTGGTAGCAATTGCGCTTTTAAAGCTGCCAACTCATCATCAACATCGCTACCACCTTCCAACTGGGCAAATTGGCTTTCTAAATCTGCACCCGCCAACTCTCCTGCTGCCTGGGCCCGGGATTCTTGGATCAAGACTTTTTCTTCCATGCGCTCGAAGGCAGACATTGCACTGTTAGTATTCATCCCACGCACCATGCCTTGGAGTTGCTCTTGGGCTTTGGCAGTGGTGATTCTAGCTCTCAGCATTTCTTTCTTGGTTTTAGCTTCAGAAATCTTGCTTTCTAGCTGGATTAAGTTGCGCTTGAGGGTTTCAACTTGAGTGCTTTGGGTATCCAAACTAGCTTTAAGGGCGGCGCTGGTATCCGTATAAGTCTTCTTGCGCTCTAGAGCTTGTCGTGCTAAGTTCTCATCACCTTTTTGCAGTGCTAGTTGGGCATTGCGTTGCCACTTATTGATTTCATTTTGGGCATCATTGTACTGTTTCTCACTGCGTTTTTGGGCGGCGATGGTCTGCGCTACTCCCTGACGCAGCTGCACCAAGTCTTCCTGCATTTCCAGGACGGCTTGCTCTAGCATTTTTTCGGGGTCTTCGGCTTTGTTAACCAGGTCGTTGAGGTTAGAACTAACTACTCGCTTAATGCGATCGAATAATCCCATAACTTTGTTTTTCCTTGTGTAATTTACGCTTTTTGTTGGACAGTTAGCTTTTTTACTTTTTTATAGCTACCTATTTCAATGTAATCTTTCCAGTTTGAATCAGTATCTCCTCACAACTCCTAATTGTTAAGATATCGCCAAATCAGGGTAATTAGTCGAACTTCAAGAAGAGGCTCTTTGCTGGGGGAAAAAGAGCAGGGTGAAATGACCTAAGCTTTGAGCCGACAAGCGTTGCAAAGCAGGCAAGAGTCGAATCAATCCTCTTTCTGTTATATCCCCCTGCTCCCTGCCCCTGCCTCTTTTTCAAGAGTCCTGAGTTTTGGGTAACTGCTGTTGGGGAGGCTGCGCTGTCTTTTGGCTCTCCTGGGTAAGGAGACTTTCGTGCTGTGTGTTTTCTGCCTGGTTGAGAACCTGTACTTTCATCGCTGCCAATTCGGTATCTAAATCATTAGATTCCAAAGAAGTAAATTGTGTTTCCAAGTCGTCGCTACTAAGTTGAGCTATGGCTTCTGATTGAGCTTCTATTTGTAAAACTTTTTCTTCCATCCGCTCAAAGGCACTCAGACTGCTAGTGGTAGAAGTTGTGCCGAGCATTTCCTGGAGCCGATAAGATGCTTCGGCAGAACGGGCGCGAGCAATATACATATCTTTTTTTGTTTTCGCCTCGGCAATTTTTAACTCTAGCGATCGCATATCCTTTTTTAGCCTAACTACTATCTCGTTTTGCTGCTCTATCTGGGAAAATAGGGCTGTAGTGGTTTCTTTATAGGCTTGGCGCTTAGTCAATGCTTCGCGTGCTAGAGGTTCGCTGCCTTGTTGTAGCGCCAATTGGGCACGACGATACCATTCTTCTGTTTGAGACTGGCCAGCCGCCGCCTGGCGTTCAGTGCGTTTCTGGGTAGCGATCGCTTGTGCAACACCCTGCCGCAACTGCACCAGATTTTCCTGCATCTCCAGAACAGCTTGCTCCAAAATCTTTTCTGGATCTTCTGCACCACTAATCAAACTATTGAAATTAGCGCGAATCACCCGCAGAATACGGTTGATTAATTCCATGTCGGCTCTCCATTCACGAAATCCAAATCCAGTGGTGAGTGATGAGTGCTGAGTAATGAATTTACTTATAGAGTGCTGAGTGCTGAGTAATGAATTTAGTTATAGAGTGCTGAATGCCCAATCAAAGTCTTGAGTATAAGAATTATTGTTGTAGGGTCGTCAACAAATAAGATTTTGTCTCTACTACTTACCACTTAGCACGGGCTAAACCTTAGCTATCCGCTAACACAACTCAGCACTCATTGACTCAGGACTGTTATCTTATGGTATCGTAAATTTTTACAACTTATGGCTACTGAACCCGTGCCTTGATTCCCCTTGCCTGTAAAAGTTGCATCTGTTGTTTTACTTGCTCTTTAGTTTTAAAAGCACCCAGATAAATCAATTCTTTGCTGGGCGATAAATAAGCATCAGGAATTACTTGCCGTGCTGACGCAAAAGCTGCGCCTTTATTATCTATCACTACATGATAGAACCCATCTGTTCCTGGTTTGATTTCTGCATTCGGTTTTGGTGAAGTAGCGATCGCCTTAGGCGAGGTTTTTATCGGTGAAGTAAGAGGCAAATTCAGAGGAGGCAAGGATTGTAGCGTCGGTACTGGTGCTAAGGCAATCGGATTTGTCGGTTTTAAGGCTGTGTTGGCCTCAGGATTTGCGGGATTTTGAGGAACTACTGGATTAGGGACTACTGCGGGGTTTGGTTGGACTTTGGGTTTTAAGCCAACTACATCATTAGGATCTCTCACCTCAGGAAACTCTTCATTAGCGAGATTGGGATATTTGGGCATAGATGTACTTGGTGGCTGGATTTGGCGTTGAACATTACTGCCAACTTCTTCAGCATTTTCTGGTGTGGGAGACGAGTTCCCATTAAACAAATTGCCTAAATTCCATTGTGGTAAGCTTTTGGGATTGAACACTACATAACCCAAGGTAAGACTCGCCACCAGTAGTAGCAACATCGAGCCAATTCCCAAAGGTGATAACAGAGTGTCACTAGAATTACTTGGATTCTTGCTTTCTGGCTGTTCTTCTGCCAGACTTCGCAGCAGTGCTTCACTAGATTCTAAATAGTCATCTGGGTGCTTAGGAGTGTTATCTGGTTCCAAGAGATTTTCGCTTTTAGTCCCTTTAACGAGTGCTGGCACAATGCTGCTACTAAAGTTGGGTGGGGGTGGTGGAAGTTGAGTTTGTGTTTTAGCAGAATCGGAGGTAGAGGGCACATTAAGATTATTAAGATTATTCAGTTCCTCGGTTTTTGCCGTAGCTAGTGCTGGTTTAATCTCAGGATTCACTGCTACAGATGTGGGTGGTACGTCAATTTTTGCCGTTGGCGCTGGGGTTCCCTGATGGTTAACGGGTACAGATGTCGGTGGCACATTAGTTTTAATTTCTGTTACCGATGACTGAGTTGTGCCCGATGTTGTAGGAATGGCAGTTAATGGCTGGGATTGATTACTCATGTAACTTGCAACACGGGACTGATTTGATACTAAACCAGTTCGTGTACGTCGATATCGAGCTAACTCTTGATCTAGCGGTACCTCTAAACTCGCTAATGCTGCTGCTAGTGCTGGTTTCAACCCAGGTGTTTTAGACAATTGATGATTATCGGAATCTTTAAGGGGGTTTTGAGTCATTGTTTCTGTGCCTCAAGCGTAGATTGTTGGAATTATATTTGTGACAATAGTAGCGGAAATTATTTAAATAGATTTAGGTATTGGGCATTGAAAAGAGGCAGAGGGGCAGGGTGCGGGGGGCGGAGGGGAATTCTTCTCCCTGCTCCCTGCTCCCTGCTCCCCTGCTCGCTCATCTTCCCTAGTCCCCAGTCCCCACTCCCACTCCCCACTTTTAACGATGTCGTTGAAATCAATTAATGATATTTTAGGGATTCTGGAAAAGCAGGCTAAATGGCAGGAGCAACCATTTCAACTTTTGCTTAAGTGTTGGGCAGAAGTTGTTGGCCCTGTCGCTGCTGCAAATACTCGGCCATTGTCGATTCAGCGTGATGTTTTGTCGGTAGCAACTTCTAGTGCTGCTTGGGCGCAAAACTTGACTTTTGGTCGCACATCTCTACTTTTAAAGTTAAATAAAAAGCTGCCAACGCCTTTGCTTGATATTCGCTTCTCTACTGCTGGCTGGCAAAATCGATCTGTGGAGAGAAAACAGCAACAATCGGTTTCGCCCGATGAGCATCCCAGTTATCTTGGTGATGAGATTAAACACCCTGATGTTACACCCACGAAGGATGTGAATGCGGCTTTTGGACATTGGACAAAGATTATGCGATCGCGATCGTATGGCTTACCCCTTTGTCCCCAATGTCAATCTCCCACCCCAGCAGGGGAACTCCAACGCTGGGAAGTCTGTTCTGTCTGTGCTGCTAAACGGTTTTGAAGGCAAAATAGTTGAGCATTATTCGTTAAGCAGAATTTGTCCTGAACTAACTTGCTGCCATTACATCAAAGAGTTCTGAATCTTGAGAAAAAATATAATTTACTGCCAAAATCTGCCGAATGTGATATGGAAAGCAGACCATTTATCTAAAATTCTCTGCCTTAAGGAGGACTTAAGAAAGAAGTTAAAAGCCTGGAGAAATCAAAAGCTTTAGTTTTAATCTTGATCCCTAATAAGTTTTAGACGATATCTATATGTAACTGCTCTAAGGATTATTTAAATATATAACAAGATTATAAAAATATCCTGAAGTTTATTTTTTACTTGGGATCGCTGAAACCCATAGCAAATAATGACTTTTTGGCTTTTCTCCGTCTTTATATATAGAAGCAAAATATAAAGATGAAATTCAGCCAGAAACGACACTAAAGATGAATCCTAATGAAACCCATTAAAGTTTTAGCATCTGCCTGTAAATATTGCCGTCATTACCAGCCAGAGGGTCGCCGTGGTGGAACGTGCCAGCAGTTGGGCGCACCAGTTCAAGCAGCTTGGAAGGCTTGCTCTTTGGCACTCCCACCTTTTGCACCTTCTTGGGAAACCTTAGAAGATGCTTGGGGTTTGCCAGATGCAGCCCCAGTTTTAGCGTCTTGTCAATCTCTAGCTTCAGATTTAGACAATACTGCTCTTGCCCCGATAGAGGAAATCACGGTCTCTATATCTGAACAGGTAAAGACTAAAGCAGTGGTTATTTAGTCATCCATTATTACTGGACTGAGTTTGTAGTCTACTTAAAATAAGATTTGCTTTTAAGATTTTTAGTGCTGTAAAAGTTGATATTTAAAAAAATCGCACCCTTTAGTGAGGTGCGATTTTTGCAATTCTAAGGCAACCAAGGGAAAGAGCGAAAATCTGGTGGACGCTTTTCGAGAAAGGCTTGTTTGCCTTCAGACCCTTCTTCTGTCATGTAATAAAGTAGAGTGGCGTTGCCAGCGAGTTCTTGCAAACCAGCTTGTCCGTCACAATCAGCGTTGAAGGCGGCTTTGAGACACCGAATTGCGATCGGGCTTTTTTCTAAAATCTCTTGCGCCCATTGAATACCTTCCGCTTCTAGTTGTTCCAGTGGAACAACACAATTAATTAGGCCCATTTCTAGCGCTTGTTGTGCATCATATTGGCGGCAGAGAAACCAAATTTCTCTAGCTTTTTTTTGTCCCACGATGCGGGCGAGATAGCTGGCTCCAAAACCACCGTCGAAACTACCGACTTTCGGCCCAGTTTGTCCAAAAATAGCGTTATCGGCGGCGATGGTCAGGTCACAAATCAACTGTAGAACGTGTCCACCACCGATCGCATATCCAGCCACTAAAGCAATCACCACTTTCGGCATGGAACGAATCAGGCGTTGTAAGTCCAGCACATTCAAGCGAGGGATGCCAGTATCATCCACGTAACCTGCATGTCCCCGCACGCTTTGGTCGCCACCAGAACAGAAGGCATATTTGCCATCAGTATGTGGGCCATAGCCAGTAAATAGGACAACACCAATAGTAGTATCTTCACGAGCATTACAGAAAGCATCGTACAGTTCAAAGACGGTTTCAGGACGGAAAGCATTGCGTTTGTGGGGGCGGTTGATGGTGATTTTCGCAATACCATCAGTTTTTTGATACAGAATATCTTCGTAGGTTTTGGCAGTTTGCCAGTTAATTTGCATTGGTATGGAGTGCGCTGTTGTGCTTGAGAATTTTATCGCGGACGTAGGGACATGCGATACCTGCACTGAGCTACGCCTACGCTAAAAATTGAAGAAGGGGAGTAAATCTTCTGAAAGCAAATCGAATAGGATTACTGTAGTTGCGATCGCATCTCGTAATTTTTCAGGCAAAAGTCATGACTTTTCATCCTTTTACTTAATATCGATGCAAAACTTGTTTGATATCTTTATCGTCATTGAAGGCTTTTCTAATCTTTTCCACATTTACTGATAATGACCTCCAGCCCATTCTGTACTTGCTCAAGTTCTTGGCGCTTTTGGTCAATCCACATCTTTTCAGCCTCCCGTTGTTCCAAAGTTTCGTTGTGAGCTTTTTCCTGCTGTTCTAGGAGATTTTCGCACAGAGAAATAGACTTTTCAATAACTTTAACTGCTGCTTCAACTCGATTATCAAAAAGTAAACCAATAGTTTCAGTAATTTTATTTGTAAGTTCTTCTGTCGATTCTACAAATTTTTCACAGCCTGTTTCAAAGACTTTTAACTTGATTTGATCGTGAATTCCACCTACCCCAAATCCAAAAGCTCCAGCTATTGCAGCTCCTATACCCGTTACTGCCCACATAATTGGGCCACCTAATCCAAGTAACATGAGTAAACCAGCACCTATTCCACCTGCAAAAAGACCACCTCCAACATAAGAAAACAAATCACCAAAACTATCTCCAATATCACTTATAGCAAAATTTATTTGCTTACTGAAATCAGTATTTATTTCTTTATCAATAATTTTTAACTTATCCTGAAGTGCATTTAATTCTTCATTAATACAGGTTTCTAAAATTTCAAAATGTGGTTTAAGTATTTTAGTCTTAAGTTCTTTTTCACCCCATTCATCTATTTCATTTTGTAAATCATGTATGAAGTGGTTAACATAATCTTGTCTGACTTGCTGTTGATTAAAAATTGGATTATGTGATGAAGTCCATTGTTCTAATTTATTAGCCAATTTTTCACCTAACCCTTCAATCCATTCATCCCAAGATTCATTTGCTTGTTCAAATGCTAGTTCTCTTACTTCATTAGCTAAAATTCGTATTCTGACATCACGTCCACTTGCTTCTCCAACTTGCTCTAATATTTCTAATTTTTCAGCTTCAGAAAGTTTTATATTACCGTCTAAAGTATCCTTAGCCTGACGCAGACTGTCTAATCCTTCTTGAATATGGTCGTTAATTTTATTTACGAATTGCTTAATTTGTAAATAACCGCGCTCAATTGTCAAAAACTTTTCTAAAGATTGAGTGAAAGCATGGAAACTTTTTAGGTATTCATCATCACTTCTATTGTTTAGAATAGCCTTTAAGGCAGCTTTTGCAGAAATGTAGTAAATACGGTCTTCACCATTTGATAAAAGTAAGTTTTTGTTCTTAATAAAACTTTCTAGCCGCTGTTTCACATCTTGACGATCTTCTTCTTCATCAAGTAAATCCATAAAATTCACTAAAATAAAAAGATTTTCAGCAGGATAATCTTGACGATTACCATTAAGTCGGTATCTCACATCTTGTATCAATTCTTTTTCTTTTTCACTAAGTAGATGCGTAGCATGCGTCAGAAAAATAACTGCATCACTATTTTTCAGCAATTTATAAGTAATAGATGTCCTATCAGGGTGTTCATTTAGTCCAGGAGAATCTAGAATTTCAACACCACTTTTGCATAAAGCTAACTCAGGATGCTCAAAAATAATTTCTTCAATATCAGATTGTGCTAGTTCATCACTACGATGTTCTGTTGCAGCTTCTTTGGAAATAGCTGCCTTGACTTTATACTGTTCAAAAGGGATCTCTTCGTAGCGTCCATCTTTATAGGAACAGAATACGCGCTTTTTTATTCCATATTTGAGAACCGTGACTGTACCACTACAGGGAATTGCTCTTACAGGTTGAATTTCCTCACCTAATAAAGCATTAAGTAAGGTTGATTTTCCTTTGCTGAATTCGCCTATAACTGCTAGCCGAAAACGTTGCGCTTTGATTTTTTGAGATATTTCTTCTATTTCCTCTATCAAAGTAGAAGGTAAAAAACTATGTTGATTACAATCTTTAATTATCTGAGAAACTTGATCAGAATAAGTTTCTAATTGCTTGCGATTTTCTTGAAATTTTGTCAATTCTCCGTAAGATATGTTTCTCTGTGGTTTAATTATTTTATATTCTGGTTTAGTGGGTAGAGCCGCTAGCATATCACTTGCAGCTTTAACAAATATAGTATCTAGGTGTTGAAATCGAGTAGGATTGAGTAGAAATTGTACTTCATCTAAAGCAATAGACTCCACATTTGATTGATGTGTAAAACCAGCCTCTAAAACTACTAAGTGTTGTGGTTTAATGCCTAAGTGTTTGGCAAGTATTTCCAAATATTTTTTCTCGCGTGAGTCAATTTCGCCATCGGCTGCTGACATTTCATAGCCAAAGCCAATTAATAAAAGCTTTTCTGACTCTGAAAGCGGAGCCGCCAATGCTAGTAAATTATTAACTTGCTTATAAACTTGATTTTCTTTGACTCCCTTAATCATCAAATGTGTCAACTTACGCACATCACTCTCTGGATTACTAAATCGATAAAGGGTTGTTAATAAACGTTGCTTTTCTGACTCTGCGACTGTGCCATCTACAAATATCACTCCTAGTAGCACTGTGACTAAATTTGCCAGAAATATTACGGGTGGCGTAAGATTTTTTGGAGTCAGTTTTTGTCCGGTAATCTGGGACAATAGCTCAACAGTCTGAGAGTTAACTAGTGAAGTATCCATAAATTATGTAAGGCAATAAGTTTTCAGGCTTAGTATGCCCAGATTTAGACAAAATTTATTAATATACCGAATAAATACGGTTATGTTTACTTTTTTATACCAGTTAGGCTCAAGAAAATTAGCTTTTAGCAACCTAAAAATATGCTGTTCCAATTTGCGCCTGCAATTCAAGCTGGTATTGATGCTGGGAAATATCTACAAGTCTTTAGCAATGGAGTACCCTTAAGCATGGCTAGAGATACAGTTACCGGACAGTTTGTTAGCCATGCTATTGGTGCTACTGTTAACAACAGCCCTTTATCTCCACTGATAGCAGTTTCTAATCTAGTGGCGAGTGGGGCGCAGATGTATCAAACTCAGCAAGGCTTTACAGCAGTACTGAATGGATTGCAAACCATACAGACTAGCTTGGGTGTGCTGCAAGCAACTACAGCCTTGATTGGTGTGGGAACGATCGCAGGTGTCGCATTAACAGCAGTCAACCTGCATCAGACAATGAAATTAAGAAAAGAAGTAGAGCAAATGAGACTGGAAGTCAAAAACGGTTTTATTGACTTGAAACAAGCCTTAAGAGACCAAGGAGTAGAAATTAGAGAAATAATCGAACAAGTAGCCCAAGACATCAAATTTGAACAACACCGCACAGCTTTAGTGAGAGCGTATGGAGTGTTTATCCAGGCGATGAACCGCTTTCGTTCAGCCATGCAATTACAAGATTTCAGCCGAAGAAACGCTGAAATTGATGGCGTGAGGGGAATGTTATTTACAGCTTTAGCAGATTACAGCAATCCGCATCTACTAGAAGAAACCTGTGCAGCCGGTCAACTACGCAGACTTGAATGCGCGTGGGCAATTGAACAGGCGATTGTTGTAACTTATCAAGTGCAGAGTGAAGTTTCAGCAGTGAGCGATCGCCTGTCTCATCTCCAAGATAAAATCTGTAAAGATGCTCTCACTGTAATTAATCGCTGCGAATCACATGATGAGCTTGATTTTCTCTTCCCCGAAATTATTCGTATTAAAAATCATGATTTAGCAGTATTGGATTCGTGGCAAAATCATGTTGATTGGATGCAATCGCTTCCTTCATCAGAATTAAAACTTTTAGCTAGCGCTGATTTTAATAGTCTAGATACTCACAACTCTACAATCAATTTAGCTGAACCGCCAGAACAATTAGTCTATGAGAGTTTAGCCGAAAAGTCTCATTTCTATTCGCTTCGTGACCAGTTGTTATTTCTATTTGAGCCTGAACTACGTCGAGAGTACGAATTTTATATTAGTGAACAAGCTGGAATTACTGGTTATAAAACATTAGTTACATCTAATTTACAGCAGGCATCAGACCTAACTGTTGGTAATCTTTATTACTACTTTAAAATCAGAGATAAATCAAAAGATGAGACAGAGTTAGTTTCAGCTAACTAAAACACCTACGTCAATTCTTGAAATAATTATTTTCTCAAGTCCACATAAGTGGACTTTTTTGTATAGCTGCAACTTTAAGTAACTTGAGCATTATTTACTCGAATACTACTGTTCTATTACCATAGACTAATACACGATTTTGTAAGTGCAATCGCACTGATCTTGCTAATACAATTCTCTCTAAATCTTTGCCTTTTCTCACCAAATCATCAACTTCATCACGGTGACTAACTCGCACTACATCTTGTTCAATAATTGGCCCTGCATCTAAATCAGCAGTGGCATAATGTGCTGTTGCACCAATAATTTTCACACCACGTTCAAAAGCTCGGTGATAAGGGTTTGCGCCGATAAAAGCTGGTAAAAATGAATGATGTATATTAATAATTTGCGGAAATTGACTAATAAAATCTGCACTCACAATCTGCATATATTTTGCCAATACAACTAAATCTATTTTGTACTGGCGGAGTAATTCTAGCTGTTGGGCTTCTTGTTCTGCTTTATTATCTTTATTGATAGGAATATGCTGAAAGTTAATATTAAATTGTTCTGCCACTACCTTTAAATTAGAATGGTTGCTAATAATTAAAGGAATTTCAGCAATAAATTCTTTGGCGCGTTGTCGCCAAATTAAATCAAATAGACAATGGTCTTGCCGACTTACCCAAATAGCAATACGTGGTACTGTATCAGAAAAACGTATTTCCCACTTAGCATCTAAAGGTTGTGCAATGGCATTAAATGCAGGGGCAATAAATTCTCGCGGCAAATTAAATCCATCTAACTGCCATTCAATGCGGGTGAGGAATAACCCAGCAGCAAAATCTGTATGCTGATCTGCATGAATAATATTACCACCGTTAGAATAGATGAAATTGGCAAACTTCGCCACCAATCCTCGTCGATCGGGGCAAGAAATTAGCAATGTTGCTGTCGGACTTGTCATAAGAATATCGCCAGAGTTGGAATTAATTATTTGCTGTTTGTCGGACTCGGTTTAGGAATGATCAGTGGAGGAAGTTTCTGACTATTATCTATCGGTTGTTTCCACTCTGATAGTTCCCGATTCACGGCATTGGCAAAATCTGTAGATACTAACAGCACATTTATATTTCCATCTGGTTTAACAGCAGAGTCAGCTTGAGCATACAAGAAACGACCGTTAAAGTTAGATTTACCTAAAATCAACTGATGGCTTTGTCGGTTTTTCAAGGTGATATTGATAGTTGCTTGGGGTTGATCTAAGGCAAATTCTCCAAGCTGTTTTGCTGGGGTTGATAAAGTGCGATCGCTATTACCCTTGACCAACAAATCCATTAAATAAGAAACAATAGCGTCATTTGCTGGGCCCGATATCGGAGATTTGATTAACCACTTGGGGTTACTAGATTCAGGTCTACGTTCCAGGTTCAAGGTGAATTTTTTTGTCTTGACTGTTAGAGACTGTACATCATCTTCTCCAAAAGAGAAAATTTTCTGTTTTTGCTCCTTGATTTCTTGCCGCTGAGTTGCACCTCGAATTTCATAGAAGTAAACAAAACTACCTAAACCTAGCGCTAGTAGTATCAAAATTAAAGTCGTTCGCGGCAATTTCATTTTTTAATCATTTGTCATTTGTCATTTGTCATTGGTGAAGAGTTAGTATTTATAACTCTTAACTCCTAACTCCTAACCCATTTCTTACCGTCGTTTCCACCAGATAATAACTGCCGCCGCCAACCCAATTAAAGGTAAAAATAACAAAGACGATACTATTAAAAGATTCGCTTGGGTGGTTGTCAGGGTTATCCGACGATTTTTCGGTTCTTTGGGGCGAATGGAAAGGGATTGCTGGTCTTGTTTACTCAGCCAAGTAACTGAATTGAGGAATACATCTCCGTTTAGTTGCTGTTGAAACAAACCATCGGTGGCGAAATTAGAATTTCCTAAAACCACTAACCGCGACTCAGTGGTTGTTTGAGATGAGGAAGCAGGGGGAGATGAGGGAGTGGTGGTTGGTGATGGAAGTGTTAAAGCTTGCGGAGTTTTGGCAGAAGAATTAGAGCTAGTTTTGCCTTGGGTGGTTGGTGATGGAAGTACCTGCGGAGTTTTGGCAGAAGAATTAGGGCTTGTCTTGCCTTGGGTAGTTGGTGATGGTAGGGGTGAAGGTGTAGGTAAGGCTTGGGGAGTAGAAGTAGATTTGGGTGTTTGTTTTCTAGTTAAGGCAACACCCAAAGTCAGAGGCCCTTTAAGGTCTTTATCTGCATTAAACTCTAATTTTTCGCTTTGGAGATCGCTTTCTGCCCAACTGCTGGGATAGGGTTTGGTTCGTAGCAGAGGAGTAGCTTCAACACCAGGGACAGAGGTAATTTCCAGTGGTCGCGAAATCGGATAAAAAGAGTTACCGTTGCCGAAATCTTTGGTAATTGGATGTTGACCGTATTCTGTTACTAAGGGGGCAGCAGGGCCACGTCCCACGACGCTTTCTCCAGAAACATCTACGGCTAAACGATTATCCAGACGAACACCCCACTCTTGTAGCAAGCTATTAAGTTTAGGATCGGTATTAGGATCAATCATTAGCAGTAAATTACCGCCTCGATTCAGATATTGTTGCAAGGCGTTGACTTCGCCCTGAAATAACTCTCGCTTGGGGCCAGCTACAATGACGACAGTTGCATCTTGAGGAACTTTCGAGGTTTCTGCTAGATTCAGCGGTGATGTTGTGAAATTTTTGTCGCCTAATCCTTGAACTGCTTGTGACATTGCACCTTTACCAGCTGAAAGTTGGCGTTCGCCATGACCTTGCAGTAAGTAAACTTTGGCTGTGCTTAAATTTGTTAGTTGTTGCAGGCGGCTAGTTAATCTGATTTCCGATAGACGTTCATTTTCATTTATTGTCTGTACTAATTGCCGTTTATCCCCAGATTCTAAGTAAACTTCCCCATAATTTTTGACGCCAAACTTTTCTGCAAGTCCTGGTCTAGCTTCGGGGTTGATGTATTCATATTTAAATTTTGAGCTTTGCCGCTGATAATTTTCTAGCAGTTCTCGGTCTTGGGGATTTTGGTTAATATCAAACACCCACACTTTAACTGGCTGTGGTAAAACGCTTACTAATTCCCGCGACTGGGGCGCAAGGGTAAATAATTGAGATTCTGTTAAGTCTGCCCGCAGATGGTAGCGAGTCCCCAAAAAATTAATTAATCCCAAAATTGCTAATATTGCCAGAGTCACCACTAAGGCATTAGTCCCTGCTTGGGTAGAACGACGGTTCCACCAGTTAGTTTGGTAACTTTGCCATATTATCCCCAATCCACTGATAACAATTCCCGTAATTATAAATACTAATGGAATTAGTCCCCACTGTTCAGAAACTAATCCAACTGTTAAGCCGACAGTAATTAGGAATGGGCCCAACCAAAACAGATATTTCCAAAGTTTCTTTTTTGCAACTATCTTCATATAATTTGTCATTGGTCATTAGTCATTTGTCTAAAAATAGTGACAAGTAAAAATATATGGACGAAAATTGAGTGACTAAAAATAAGTAAGACAACTGAATAACAATTCAAAATTCAAAATTTAAGACATTTTAGACGGGGATTTAACCCCGATTTAAATGGGTACTACATGTAGATGTAGGGGTCTTAAACCCTTTAATTTACAATAAATTCAGGGGGATAATTAATTTTGAATTTTGAATTCGGAGCGTTCGCCCTTGGCGTCTCGTAGAGAAGCAACATGACTATTGTCTTTGAAAGCGCAGTGCATCAATTGATTGAGCGGTGAGAAAGATGCCCAAAAAAATGTAACTGGCGAATAAAATCAAGGTGCTGGTATCGAAAATCCCTTGAATTAAGGTGCTGTAATGTTTCAGCAATGATAGATAACCTAAAGCTTCGCCCACGGGGCCAGGGACAATTTTGCCGATTAAATCAATCAATAACAATAATAAAATGACTGCAAAGGTGAGAACGGCAGACAGAATTGTGCTGTCTGTTAATGAGGAAATAAACATTCCGATAGATAAAATTGCTGCTGCTAGCAAGATTAATCCAAAATTACCCAGCAAGGGAATTGAGAGCGACATTGGTGGATTTGAGCCGCTGATGGCGATCGCTTCAAACACTATCATGGGTACAACCATTGTGGTCAGAAATGTTACTACGCCTAATAATTTACCCACAGCTACCGCCCAATTGGTGATTGGTGAGGTGGCTAACAGTTCTAAAGTGCCCCGCTTACGTTCTTCAGCATAAAGTCCCATTGAGAGGATGGGCAGAATAAACAATAATAGCCACTCCATACGTTCCAAAAATATTCGGACAAATTCGTAGGGGACATCTATGGGTGGTACTGGTACTCCCAACTGTTGCCCTTGTGCATCCATTGCCGCCACTCCTACCAAAATGCCATCTGGCCCTAGCAAAATCATCACGAAGAATAACCCAGCAAGGAACCAAAATATGCCTGCGATCGCATAAGCTAAAGGCGATACAAAATAACTCTGTAACTCTCGCCGATAAATGGCAATAATATTACTCAGCACTATACCCATTTAGGCTGCCTCTCCTTCGTTGTCTGCTGCTAAGTCTACCTCAGGATCGAAATTCTTTTCTTCTGTGGTCAGTTGCAAGAACACGTCTTCTAAGGTAGCGTTAACCCGCCGCAGTTCATGTAAACCGAATCCTGCACGCACTAATGTTGTGGCAATATCCTTTCCTGGTTCTTTTCCTGGTTGCGATATTACCCGCAGGTAAGCGCGATTTTCCTGGGGTTGATGACCGTGGATTCCGGCTGTGGGAATTGATTCTATCAGACTCACACCCGCGACTTTTTGCAATACCTGTTTCGCGAGAGCAGCTTCTCCTTCTATTTCCAACTCATACCCAGCACCACCTGTCAACTGAGTCATCAGGTTTTCTGGTGTATTAGTTACCACAACTTTACCGCGATTGATGATAGCGACGCGGTTACAAGTCATGCTCACTTCTGGCAGAATGTGCGTGGAAAGAATAATTGTGTGCGTACCAGCGAGGCTTTTAATTAAATTCCGCACTTCAATTATTTGTCGAGGATCGAGGCCAACGGTAGGTTCATCCAAAATGATCGCTGGGGGATCGTGGACGATCGCTTGAGCAATTCCTACCCTTTGGCGGTATCCTTTAGAGAGTTTGCGGATAATCACCCGCCGCTTATCTTCTAAGTTGCAGCGTTCGATGGCGGCTGTTACCTTATTGGGGCGATCGCCTGCTGGAACTCCCTTAATTCGGGCGACAAAATGCAAAAATCCCTCCACCGTCATCTCTGGGTATAACGGCGGTGTTTCGGGTAAATAACCAATACGTTGGCGCACAGCCAGAGAATTTTCATGGACATCATAACCAGCAATCCGGGCATTTCCATTGGTTGCCGGTAAATAACCAGCCAGAATCCGCATGGTTGTGGTTTTTCCAGCCCCATTGGGGCCTAACAACCCTAAAATTTCCCCAGGTTCGACGCTAAAGGTGACATCAGTAATTGCTGGGGTAGAGCCGTATATTTTACTCAGATGTTCAACTTCGATCATCAGTATAGTGGCGATCGCAATTTATAGAATACCCAATAATCTTAGATCGCAATATTGAGTATGGGGGACTGGCACTAAGATTCGCCGACAATGGGTAAAGTTCCTGAAAAATCTCTTTGTATCAAATTGAAGAAGAATTCAGAAGTCCCGAAAAATGGTTGAGTGAAGCGATTAACGAACCTAGATATTCGATTTCAACAACATTCACCCAACTGCATTTTTCGTTAACTACTTCTATTGAACTGGCGCTTTAGAAGGTAAAACTAGTGCGAAGTGCGCCTACAATTGCTGTGTCATTAGCACTAAAGCCTTCTGGGCTAAAGATCAAATATACACCAGGGGTAATGGAGATATTGTCATTGACCCGATAGTTATAAAACGTTTCTAAATGGTAGGGAGTCGCGTCTTCTGGACGAGAAGCAATTCCCGCTACAGATTGTCGGTAAAGCGGCTGTCCAAAAATGAGGGCTGCGGTATTTCCTTCATGGAATATATCTCTAAAATGCAGCCCAGCCGACCAGCTACTAAAGGTTGTAGAGGCATCTACATTCAAGAGATTAGCAAAAAGCAACGCACCTGATAGTGAGATGGATGTTTTCGGTGCAAACCGCCACGTTACCGTTGCACCAACAGAATTTACATTGATTGGCTCATCAAGAGTTGCTAGTGTAGCGTCACCACCAACCCTTGCCAGTTGCGCTGCATTGGGAGTAAATCGAATAGAAGCAATATCAGCGCTACCCAAGCCTGTACCTAAAATGTTAATTGTGTGATAGCTGTGTGCGTAGTTGATGCCGATATCAAGAGTTGAAATTGGTTTGAGGGTCAGTTGTGCAGCAATTGCTTCTGTACCGTTAAAGAAACCTCCCCCCAAAGGTGTGTTCAGAAGACCATTATCTTCTGGTATTGAAGCTGAACCACTACCATAAATAACTCCGAGTCCCACTTGTTTTGAAGGATTCCACAAGAAACCAGCACCCGCTAGTAAACCAGTACCAGAAGTGCCTCCTGTAATTCTGACGGCAGCGTTGTAACCTGCAAATCGAGAGATTGCGCCTTGACTATCGCTAGCGTAGGGAGTGATGGCAGGAAAAACATCTGTAATCTCTGCATTCGTTCCACCAAAAACAATAAATTTCTGAGACAACGGTAAGACATAAGCTAGCTTGTAAAGACTAACTGAATTTGCTCCGCCATCGGGTTGTAGTGTCTGGGGGTTAAAACCAGGAAATTGAGGTTCAAAACTTAACTTGGTTGAACCTGCGCCAAGAAAACTTGAATTCGGCAGTAATTGGCCTTGAATGTTTCCTCTTTCATAAAATGAACCTGTTGATCTGAAGTTGTAAGCTTGGAGTCCAACAATGAACAGATCACTGCCATTAAAGCTACTAGTAAGATTGAGTCTGACGCGATTATTGAAGGCTAAATTAGCATCTTGGCTACCTGGTTCTCCACCTGTAGCTGTCGATAAAGAAAAAATCGCTTCGCCATTAAGTTTAGTTGTGGTAGAAAACTGTTGCTTCTCTAAGGTAGCGGTGCGAGTTTCTAAGGCATCTACTCGACCACGTATTGTAGCAAGTTCAGCTGCAAATTCTTCTTGGAGTTTTTGGAGAGTAGCTAAATCTTCTTTGCTAACTAAATCAGCAGTACTAGTAGCAATCAGTTCGTTGATTCTATCTAAACAAGCATTCAATCCAGCAGCAAATTCATAACGGCTTAAGGCTCGATTCCCTTTGTAAGTACTATCAGGATATGTTGCTTCTCTAAGGTAGCGGTGCGAGTTTCTAAGGCATCTACTCGACCACGTATTGTAGCAAGTTCAGCTGCAAATTCTTCTTGGAGTTTTTGGAGAGTAGCTAAATCTTCTTTGCTAACTAAATCAGCAGTACTAGTAGCAATCAGTTCGTTGATTCTATCTAAACAAGCATTCAATCCAGCAGCAAATTCATAACGGCTTAAGGCTCGATTCCCTTTGTAAGTACTATCAGGATATCCCACAATGCAACCGTAACGCTCTACTACAGATTGCAGTGATTGAAATGCCCAATCTGTGGTCTTGACATCTGATAATTGAGATACAGAGTTTACTTGAGCGATCGCATTAGATTCTAGAGAATTAGAATTAGTTAAAGAAACACTCCTGTTGCCGTTTTCTGCGCTCTCAAAATTGTTTAAAGTACTGCCAGCAATTGGTTTTGCATTGATAGGAGATGCACCCAACAAAATAAAAGCAGTAAGTAAGTACAGCCAACTGATTTTTCTAGTACACATTAATTGGTAGTAATTCACACCCGTTCCTCACACACAAAATAAAACACCACTCTTTGTTGTAAGTACTGTATTACTCACAATCTAAACTTAGCCTGCCAAGACAAGCTCTCAGAAATCAAGTCATCTTTTTGTGAAGAGTTTGCCAATTAACTATCTATGACAATCTCTGCCGTACAAAATTACTTTGTACAGCATTCACACAGTAATATCTAAGCTGATACATCCACTAAAAGCAGTTGTAGCTTTTATCAAGCCCAAAATCGGGATTTTAACAATTACTTAGCCATAAGTAAAGACTTTATTCCTTGTAAAAATGGGTTTTTAAAATTTTAAACTACTTAAGCTTTATAGATATACCAGATTTTCGATAGTTGGTATTATGGATTTTTTACAAAAATAAACATTTTAAAATTTTTTACATCCACATAAATAAAATTAAATGATATTTTTTAATGGAAAACTGATTTTTGATAATATTAAAATATATAATCTAAGCGTTCGTGCAATCGAGAATGAGTTTGATGAAATAAGGGATGCTAGAGAAGCAGGTGATTAGAGCAAATGATTGATTTGCGATCGCAGGCAAGCAATACCAATACTAGAGAAATCCTGTAAGTTATAGCCAATCCCTCGCCAACTTCTCGACAAGACGCACTCGCATTCAGCCAAGCTTGTTGAGTTAATTAAATATTTTTTTATTTGGAAGTCCCTAACTGAGTCTCCATTCCTCTTTGTGTTGCTCAATTAGCTCACCCTTTTGGGTGAGTCATATATCAACCGATCAGATGACCTGGACGAAGGAAGCTGAGATTAATAATAAAGAGGACTCTATTAGTAAAGAACACCGATTGCATTTTACCTAAGTATAAATTATGAAACTTGTTACATTAATAAATTCTGCACTTATTTTTGCTTCTATTACCTTTGTACCTGGCATCGCTAGCGCTCAAACAGCTAGTAGCAATAGCAATGAAACAATAGCTGTTAACTCTAAAAATATATCCACTAACTCAACTGCTGTGAGTTACCTACAACCCTTGAATCTAGTAACTTTTGCTTATCAAGGAGGTCTGCAACAACATGGGATTCCGAGCGGAGAAGCGCTAGTACTTGGAACTCAAAACAGAAATATTCTGGCGAAAGATGTGGTTCAAGCTGCTGTTAATGCAGATAAATTACCATCACAATTTTTAAACGACCAAAATTATCTCAGTGCTGTTAATTTAGAACTCAAGGTATTACCCGACTACGCTGCTGCTGATTGATTTGGTTTTTCTTATATTTAAAGTCTTTTATACACAGAGAATACGGGGTATAAAATAAGGTTTAATATTGAAGAATAACTTCTGGGTTTTTAAGAGAAGTTGTGCCTATAAGTTTCACTTATCCTGTGCTAAAGGTACAGAAAATTGTATAATCAACAGCTTATTAACCAAAAATTTCGTTTTCTATAGAGAATGACAGAAGTAATTAGATCCGGGAGCCTAAATAACATTGAAATAGGGGCTGGGGATTGGGGATTAGGGATTGGGGATTGGGAAAATTTGGATGGGAATTCAGATCCCAGCGAAATCTTAAAGGAATTTCCTGCCCAGTCTTGTTCGGACTTCGGCGTGAGTGCTACTTCTCTACAAGGGGCTGCGCCAACGACACAGCTTAATACAAGTCAGTCGAATGCTGACACCCACGGTGTTAGCCGAGTAAACAGTACCCAGTCGCAGAACGCCGAGGATTCCTCAACTTTGGCGCAGCAATGTGGGGAATTATGGACGCAACCTGTTGAGTTCATTGAGTTTGAAGAACGGTGCTTAGAAAAAGCTAGAGAAATAGGCGATGCCAATGGTGGGCAAAGTCAACCCAATGAAGAAGTTATTTCTTTGGGAAGTTTGGGTAATGCTTACCAGTCATTAGGCGAGTACCACCTAGCAATTGAGTTTTATCAGCAGTGGTTGGATACGGCTAGAGAAATAGGCGATCGCTTGGGGGAAGCTAAATCTTTATCTGGGTTGGGTAACGCTTACCAATCGCTGGGAAAATACCAGCGAGCAATTGAATTTTATCAGCAGTGGTTGAGTATCACTAGGAAAATTGGCGATCGCACTGGAGAAGGCATTTGCTTGGGAAGTTTGGGCAATACTTATGAATACCTGGGCAAGTACGAGCAAGCGATAGAGTTTTATCAGCAGTGGTTGAGTATAACGAAGAACATAGGTGATTGGACTGGGGAATGCCTAAGCCTGGGAAGTTTAGGCAATACTTATGAATCGTTGGGAAATTACCAACTGGCAATTGAGTTTTACCAGCAATGGTTAGGGGTGGCAAAATTCATCAGCGATCGCAATGGCGAAAGCATGGCCTTGAGTGGGTTGGGCAGTGCTTATAAGGCTTTGGGACAGTACCAAATGGCCTTTGAATTTCATCAGCATTCATTAGAGATCAGAAGACATCTCGACGATCGAAATGGTGAAGCAAACGCCTGGTTTAATTTGGGTTTGGTGTTAGAAAAAATCAATCGAGAATCAGAAGCGATCGATGCCTTTTGCAATGCTCGCGAAATCTATCACGCAATCGGCCTTGATGCCAGCCTGCAAGATTGTAACCATGCCATTGAACTTCTTTCTCAAAATGTTGCAACCTTCACATCTGGCTTCTGGTTTGGGAAATGGTTAAATAATTTGTCGCAGTTGATTAAATCTGGTTCTAATAAACATCTCTAGAAATTAAATATGCGTTATTTAGAACCCTTGTAGAGATGTGGCAGTGCTGCGTCTCTACGCCCATTTTCACTCATATCTCTAATGAGTAATATCATGTCCGGCAAATTACTAGACATCTCCAGAAATTAAATATGCCATATCTAGAACCCTTGTAGAGGCGTAGAACTACTACGTCTCTACATTCATTTTCACCAGATGTCTAGTATTTAGCCGGACATGATATGTAATTGCCATAAATAATATAACTCGTTCTAATTCACTCAGGAATCAGCGCGATACTTATTGAATACTGCAACTGAGTTTTGACGATCAAAAGAAAGCACAGAAAACGGATCTTTTCGATTCCCCATCTCCATACCAGGAGTACCTACAGGCATTTGGGGAACAGATAAACCAATAACATTTGGCTTTTCTTGAAGCAGACGTTTGATATCATCTGCTGGGACGTGTCCTTCAATGACATATCCGTTCACAATTGCTGTGTGGCAGGATGACAAATTATCCGGCACATTGTACTTTTGTTTGACTGTTTCGATGTCAGACGTAGAGAAGTCTGTGATTTTAAAACCCTGTGCCTTTAAATGATCAATCCACCCGCCACAACAGTTACAATCGGGACTGTGATATACAGTGGCATTTAGCGCTGTTGGTTTTAATGGTGTCTGTTGATCCTGAATGCCTCTATTGGAACTTACTAGTTGAGCATGAGCATAACTCATAGAAGCAGTGCTTCCCCAGATGCCCAAAACCCCTGCTGTTAGACAAATTATTACCACTACTCGCACAGCAGTAGGTATCAACATGGGAAGTAAGCGTTTTTGCCAGCAGTAAATAAATTGTTTGGGCGACATTTTAAGACTTCCTAAATACAATATTGCAGAAATTTGTAGCTATTTCTCTTCAAAAAGACTCTGCATACTTATCCGCTTACTTTGTCTTCCTCTACGTTTAAAAGGGCTACGATATAGATAATGTAGCCTTTTTTAGGGAATTCCAAGAAATAAATTATCCAATATTGTGGGGTGGGCAACATGAGCGCCCAGTCCATAATCTCGCTCTCGCGTCGTTCACCTCACAAAAGTTAATTGAATATTTTTTATTTGGAAGCCCCTTAGAGGATGTTTGAAAAGTCTAATTTGTTACTAGCCTTGGCGATTAGAAATCGCGGCTACACGAGACTTTACCCACGGAGGTGGACTTGGTTTGTATAGTAGCAAATTATATTGCCTAATACTTTTCAAACATCCTCATAAAAGGATGTTTGAAAAGTTTTTTTCTCGGTAACAAAACGTTCTAGATCCCCCTAAATCCCCCTTAAAAAGGGGACTTTGATTCCGGTTCCCCCCTTCTTAAGGGGGGCTAGGGGGGATCAGTTAGTGCCTACAATCACGGCTAACCACTTTTCAAACATCCTCTTAGTAAAAACAGATGCTTTGGGTTGATTCATTTCTCTTGTGATGATCTGCCATGTTTTTTGCAATTAAAAATACTTAACCCCTGGCAAGATTATCCAATACTTACACGTGTGAATAATTCGTAATTGATGATTTGTATTTTAACTCTTAACTACAAATTACGAATTACGAATTACGAATTAATTAAAGGCGAGATGGTGTCAAAAAACTAATTGTTTGTGGCTGAATGCTCGATACACTCTCCCAATAATTAACCTGGTTAATATTCACCTTAAGCAAAGCAATATTGGGTTCCTCAAGCCCTTTAGGAAACCAGGTTTGAAGTTCCGGCTTCCATAGTTCTCGCAACTTGTTGCGGTCTTGTACTAGTTGCGCTGTACCTGAAATAGAAACGTATCGCTGCTGTTCGGGTGACGAAAAACTAACGTTGACCTGCTTATGGTGTTCAATCTCAGTCACTTTATGGGAATCAGCATAAGTAAAAAACCAAAGTATGCTATCAGAGTTAATCTCACCACTCTTTGACATGGGGTAACTATGCAAACTGCCATCATCATCGACTGTGGTAAACATACCATAATCAATATCTTTAATTAGTTCATGCAGCTTTTTAATTTGTTGGTTACGGTCTGTAGAAGCTGCCATTGGTTGTACTTTTTTATATTTATTTTTTCTTGGCTGTACTTTGTTGATTACAACTAAACTTAAGACTAGTAAAGCTATTTTTAATAGTAAGCTTTTTTAGCTTAAATTACGTGATTCTACAGGTATATTTTTTATAAAAAATAGCTTTTTGATTTATATCTATAGAGATATTGCTTGAGAGCCACTGCCTTAATTTTTGCACGAATTGTAGGTATAGGATTTGCGATCAAATTTAGTGGTGCGATCGCCGATAGTTTTTGAATGAAAATTTGAAGAAGAATACAGATAGCGATCGCAGTTCATGACCATATTAAGATTTGCGATCGCCACTCATAAGTATTTCACCGTATATTAATGTATTAAATCTTGTAACGTGAAGTATTCTTACTCTAATATGTTAAATTTATACCCTCTGGATCAGCCTCTTAAACCCATAGCAGGAGTATCACTTTCCATTCAGCGCCTATGATGAAGAACAAAGAAATCAAATTGCAGTATATCTGCCTTTCAACTTATGGACTGGAAGTACAGGTGGAAAAATGGCTATCGGCCAAGCCGAGATGAAGCGGCAAAAAACCCTCACTTATTAGATGAGAGTCAGTTCGAGAGCGAGCAAGACCGAAAGCTGGCGGAAGATTCTGCAAGGAAACATTTGGGTGTACCTGCACCAACCTTAGATGAAGATAAGTCAATACTACCTCATGCTGTTTCGCCTGATGAAAATGTTTGATACTAAAATATGGGCAAAAAATGCCTATATACGCTCCGTACCATTATAAAGTTAGACAAAATGCAGATTTATCAACTTTTCAATCGATTAAACAGTCGGAAATTCGCTAAGTTACTCACTCAAACAGTAGCTTTAGGCGTAGGTGCTATTGTTCTATTCTCAACCACTAATGCTAATGCTGCCGAGCAAGTTATCTTAAAGTATGGTACTTTTCAGGGGCAAATATCTGTTGAAGAATTAAGTCAGTTTACAGAGACAGGCAAGACTACCCCGATATTAACAGCTTATTTACAGGCGGCTAAACAAGATCCTGAATTAGCTCGTAAGGCACTGAAAGCACCAATCAAAGCCGATGCTGGCTTTTTAGATAGCTTACTATCTAGTTGGGCTGGGCCAATTTTAGTTAACCAAATTGGTGAGGTAGTTCATCCTCCCGCAGGACAACTAGATCAACAAGCGTTGCGAAGCGCTTTAAGTGCATCTATTAAAGAAAATGGTCAAATTACACTACTTGGAGCGATTCAGAATTATCCAAATACTTCTGTTGAACTTGAAGGTGATCGCCTCATCTCTGTTTATGAGCGTCTAAGCAGGCTTGCAGAACTTTTGTAAGTTAATACCGACGAGTCTACCCGAGTCTACCTATGGGTTATACCCTGTGACTAAAAAATTCCCTAACCTAAATTTAGAGTTTAATCTGAGCAGAGAGAAAAAATTTGTATGACAACCGATATTTCTAGAGATATTAAGAAGGATGTTAATGGATCGCTGATAACTGGTATTCTCCTGAGTGTTTTAGGAGTGATTGCGATCGCAGTGCCTAACTTCGCCACCCTATTCGCCGAAACTTGGATTGCTACGATTTTGATTTTCGCCGGATTTACAAAACTAGTTTATGCCACTCAAACCCGCGAGCGAGGAGGTTTTATTTGGAAACTTCTATTAAGCGGACTATATATTGCAACGGGCATAATGTTGTTTGTTTACCCTTATACAGGTGTTCTCACCCTAACTCTGTTGCTTGGTACTTTTTTGCTAACTGAAGGCACATTCGAGTTAATTTTGGCATTCCAGTTACGCTCCCAAAACAACTGGACGTGGATACTAGGTGATGGTATTATTACGCTAGTCTTAGGTGCAATGATTTGGTTCCAGTGGCCTTTCAATGCGCCCTGGCTTCTTGGCACACTAGTTGGTGTCAGTGTTATTTTCACTGGCATTTCACGCGTAATGCTGTCATTGAATGCACGTTCTACCTCAAATCCTACTAACGAAGTTGCAAATCCTACTTAGTAGATAGAGCATGGGGAATAGGAAAAAAGGATTATTAATGACCCATTGCCAAACTTGAGTAGTGAAAGTTTATTAAGAGATTGCAGCAGCGATGCCTACGGCGGGTTACGCCTACGCCAAGAAAATTGCTAAATTAACTAAGGAAATCAAAATCAAGGCCAGCTAGCTGCAATCAACAATGGTATCTATTGCTACTCCCTTCTCGGATATTCAAAACCATTGGGCACGCTCATTTATTACAGCCTTAGCCCAACGTGGTATTGTCAGTGGGCTGCCTAACGGCATCTATCGCCCCGATAACTCTGTTACCCGCGCTGAATTTGCTGCCATCATCGCTAACGCATTTGGGACAGTTTCCAAGAAGCGGCAGTATGTCCCTTTTGTTGATGTACCTACTAATTATTGGGCAGCAGCCGCCATTCAAACAGCTTACGAAAAAGCGTTTCTTAGTGGGTTTCCTGATAAGACTTTCCGTTCCGCTAACCGAATTACCAGAGTAGAAGTCTTAGTTGCTTTGGTAGGAGGCTTAGAAATTGCCACCAAGATAAAATCTGACCTCCTCTCACAACTTCCACAGATTTATCAAGATTCTGTTCAGATTCCTGAGTATGGTAGAAATCAGGTAGCTATTGCCACCAGCGCGGGATTGGTGGTTAGTTTCCCAAATATCAAATTACTCAATCCTAACCTCGCAGCCACCCGTGCAGATGTGGCTGTAATTATTTATCAAGCTTTAGTGTATTTAGGTAAGGCAGAAAAAATTGCCTCCAGTTACTTAGTGCAGCCGCCAATATCAACGCCGACACCGATACCAACACCTACACCGATACCGATACCAACACCTACACCCACACCAACGCCTACACCTGTCGGCAGTGTAAAGGTAAATCATAGCCGGGAATTCCGGGGTGCATGGGTAGTATCTGTGTGGAATGGTGATTGGCCTTCTAAAGCGGGACTTTCTGTTGCCCAACAAAAAGCTGAACTCACCGAGATTATTACTAAATTACAAGCGTTAAACTTCAATGCCCTCATTTTCCAGGTGCGACCAGAGGGTGACGCTTTGTATGAATCCCAATTAGAGCCTTGGAGTGCTTGGATTACCGGGACTCAGGGGAAAGCACCAGAACCATTTTATGATCCTTTAGCGTTTGCGATCGCAGAATGTCATAAGCACAATATTGAACTCCATGCTTGGTTTAACCCCTACCGCGCTAGCACTTCCACTGACCCAGCCAAAACAGTCCGTCCCCACATAGCAGCTACTAATCCAGAAAGCGTTTATTTGTGGAAAACTCAACGCTGGATGGACCCAGGACTGAAAATAGTTCAGGATAGGGCGTATAACGTAATTCTCGATGTAGTGAAGCGCTACGATGTTGATGGCATTCACTTAGATGATTATTTCTATCCGTATCCCATTGAGGGACAAGCTTTCCCCGATGGCAAAACTTATGCTGCATATAAAGCAACTGGTGGTACTCTCAGCCTTGGCGACTGGCGACGGGACAATGTTAACAAAATGGTACAGCGCCTCTACCAGGGTATTAAAGTAACCAAACCCGACGTTAAATTTGGTATTAGTCCCTTTGGGATTTATCGCCCCGGACAACCCACTGGTATTACTGGGTTAGATGCTTACAACGTCCTGTATGCAGACTCGAAGAAATGGTTAGAGCAGGGCTGGATTGATTATATCGCGCCTCAACTTTACTGGCGCACAGATCAACCACAACAAAGTTATCCAGCGTTGCTAAAGTGGTGGACACAGGTAAACACAAAGCAAAGACACGTTTACGCTGGTAACAATTTAACAGAACCAAGCAACAAGAGCCGAGAAAGTGATGAGATTGAAAAGCAGGTGAAAATTAGTCGTAGCCAAGCTGGACAGTTGTCACTGGGTAATATCTTCTTTAACCTCAGTGTTTTGACAGAAAATAGTCAGGGAATTGCTGATAAATTTCAAAGTCTACTTTATAACAAACCTGCGCTACCGCCAACTTTGCCTTGGCAAGATACAACCCCACCCCCTCCACCTATTGGACTACAAGTTAATAACCGCAAACTGAGTTGGCAGCCTGGAGATAATCAGCCAGTTCGTTCTTGGACACTTTATCGACAAACTGGCGATACTTGGATAATTGGGCGAATTTTATCTGCTGGCACAACCTTCGCCACCGTCCAACAAGCCGGAACCTATGCCGTGTGTGCGGTGGATAGATCGGCTAATGAGAGTGTGGGAACAGTTATTACAGTAAGTTGAACTGGGAATTGGGGATTGGGGACTAGAGATTGGGAAGATAAATATGTGGATTCAGACCCCAATCAAAACAATCAAGGAATTTCTTGCCCAGTACCCAGTACCCAGTCCCCAATCCCCAGTCCGACAAAGGTAAATTATTAACAGTTGCACAAGTATATACACTTAAGTTAATGTTTAAGCTAGCTATCAACATTGCAATTAAAAAGATATCTAAAATGAATTGGCAACAATATAAAAGATGATTGACTATTAACTTAATGACTAACAGACGCCAATTTTTAAAAGGAGTGGCAGCACTTTCTGGCTTATCTTTAGCTGGTTGTGGCTGGAAGCTGGCTGAAGTACGTGCTAATTCTAATACGAATAGTCAGCGTGACCAACTTTATATCTTTACTTGGACACAATATACTGACAACCAATTATTGAAAACCTTTAACACCCAAACTGGCATAAAAGTGCTAGCGGATGTGTATGATTCTAATGATGTCATGCTGGCTAAATTGCAAGCTGGAGGCGGTGGCACTTACAGTATCATCAACCCATCTGATTACATGGTGCAGAAGATGGTAGACAAGGGTTTGCTAACAGAAATAAATCACGATCGCTTAATCGGTCTAGAGAATTTATTTCCCCGGTTTCAGAATCCTAGTTACGATCGCAATAACCGCTACAGTATCCCTTTTAACTGGGGGACAACAGGTTTACTTTACAATTCCGAAAAAATTAAAGATGCACCACAAGACTGGGATTATCTTTGGCAAAATCAAGAGCAACTTAATCAGCGGATGACTTTGCTTAATGATGTTCGAGAAGTAATGGGTGCAACGTTACGAATGCTAGGTTATTCTTACAACTCTAAAAATGAACAAGAAATCAAACAAGCTTATGAAAAATTGAAGGTGCTAAAACCTGCGATCGCACGTTTTGATACCGATGCTTGGCAAAATCAAATCCTGGCAGGAGATTTACTACTAGCAATGTGTTATTCAGCAGATGCAGTGAAAATCTCTCAAGAAAACCCTAAACTAAAATATGTGATTCCTCGTAGTGGTTCTTCATTATGGACAGACACTATTGTAATTCCCAAAACAGCACCCAACAGGGCTGGAGCCTATGCTTGGATTAACATGATTTTGCAACCAGAAATAGCGGCCCAAATCAGTCAACGCCTAAACATTTCTACACCAAATAGCGCCGGATTTGAGCAATTGCCAAAAATAATCCAAAGCAACGTTAATTTGTTTCCGCCAGAGTCACTTTTAAAAAATTGTGAACGTCTTGCTCCTGTACAGGAATTTGAAGAGGTTTACGATCGCTATTGGACTCAATTAACTAGTAGTTAATTGATTTAGGAGTTAGGAGTGATTAATTTGGAAAAAAATAATATTTCTAAAATAGAAGAATTGCATCGCCCACAAGTAAATTGGCTCCAACCCTTGATATTACTTGCACCATCTGGGATTTGGTTATTACTTTTGTTGGTGTTGCCAGCTTTGATAATTTTCGAGTTAAGTTTAGTTGCAGATATCCGACCAGGAGATATAGTTAACCCCAACGGATTCAAAAACTACATCCGAATATTTGACTCTCTTTACCTGCAAGTAATTGGGCGATCGCTATTTTTTGCGTTTGGCACTACAATCATTTGTCTAATTTTGGGCTTTCCCGTCGCCTATTGGATTGCTCAGATAGCGCCGCAACGTTGGCGAAATTTACTGTTACTAGGCTTTGTCCTACCTTTATGGACTTCTTCGTTACTCCGCTCTTATGCTTGGATTACAATTCTTCGTCCTACTGGCTTATTGAACAGTTTATTCAACAATTTAGGCTTACCTACTTTGGAATTACTGAACAATAGTCAAGCTGTATTGATTGGCATGAGTTACAGCTTGTTACCATATATGGTTTTGATTTTATATGCCTCTCTCGAAAAACTAGACAAGCGGTTACTAGAAGCGGCGGCTGATTTAGGTGCAAATCCGGTGGAAACTTTTTTCCAAGTAACTGTACCGCAAATCTTTCCGGGAATTGCGGCTGCATCCATGCTTGTATTCATCACAGGTTTGGGGGATTTTGTCGATCCAGAATTACTCGGTGGTGCTTCTAGTATGACGGCGGCGCGGTTAGTTTATAACCAGTTTCTTGGAGCAACCCAAAATTGGGGATTTGGTTCAGCCTTGAGTATGACGTTAATTTTACTTGTTAGTATTGCGATCGCACTTTTAATTAAGTTTGGTGAAGTTTCACCCAAACGCTAAACTTTTAGTCACCGGATTTTAAATTTTAAATTTTGGATTGAAGAGTCAAAATCTATCTTGGAGAGTTTGCTTCAAGTACGCACACAAACAGAGTTTCGCACAGAAACAATCTAAAATCCAAAATCCAAAATCCAAAATTGTTTTGACGAGCAAGGAAACCGTTATTTGACAGATGCAGAACAGCCACAACAGGAGCGCCAAAGGGCTGAACAATTAGCCAAGTATTTACGTTCTATAGGTTTATATCCAAATAATCTACCTGGTAATTAACTAGACGCAATTAAATATAAAATGTCATTGCGTATTCCTTCGGAGAACCCGTAGGGTACGGAACGAAGTGAAGGGTGGCAATCTCAGTCTTTGCAATTGCAACTCTTAGAGACGCTCCGCCAACACTTCGTATCCTGCGGGAAGGCTTACACCAACGCAATGACGAACTATCTTATATTTATTTAGATCCACCTACTTAATTAAGGCGATGGTATTTCTAAAAATATCAATGATTTGCCACTATTAGTAAATTGTCTAAACCATCTGTCTTACTGTTAATTAACTCCTTAATTTTAGAGATAAACTCATGCTCTAAAAAAGGCTTAGTAAAGTAAGCTTTTGCACCCAATTCTTGGGCAAGTTGGCGATGTTTTTCAGCACTACGAGAAGTGAGAATCACTACAGGTATTTTTGCTAAATTTGTGTATTGACGGAAATTGCTCAATAACTCAAAACCGTTCATTCGTGGCATCTCTAAATCGGAGACGACAATTTGAATCTCAGGATGTAACTGTAACTTTTCTAAAGCTTCTACACCATTTTGAGCTTGTATTACTTGATAGCCAGATTTTTGCAGAGTGAGAGAAAGAGTCTGCCGGAGGCTAATTGCGTCATCTACTACTAAAACAACTTTTGGTGATTTATGATCTGGCTCTTGAGAATAAGTTGGTTGGGTTTCTATGGTTTCTATAGTTGTCGTGGAAGTCGATGCAGCCAGTAATGGTGTAGATGAAAAAGTATGTCCTGATATTGGCAAGACTTTTTGATTTGTGGAAGAAGCTGAAGCAACTGGTAGCGCTCTGATATTAAGTGTTGTTTGTTGGATATCGCTAGATTTTACTAGCAACGAAGCATCAATTATTAAGATGAGATTACCATTAGCTAAACTACTGCAACCATAAATGTATTTTGGCGGTGCGATCGCATTTCCTAAAGGTCTAATTACTAGTTCTTGTTCACCAATTATTTGGTCAACTTCTAAAGCAACCTTTCCCTGATTTCGTCGCAACAAAAGCACAGGATTTTTCGCTACACCTGAATCTTGAGTATTTGATATGTTGTATGGAGTAGTACTATTCAAGAATGAATCATTATAATCAATCAACTTTGAAAGTTGACGGAGGCTGACCATAGTCTCATCATTGTCTGTGTTCCAAAGTAAGACTTTTTTACCTTCAATTTCTTTAATCTGTTGTTCAGAGGGAATCACTATTTTTTCGATACTGTCCAAAAGCAGACCATAAATAACACCTTTGGCTTGAACTAGCATTAACTTTTCTGTAGTCATAGAAAAAGGAATTTTGAGTATGAATATTGTTCCTTGGTTGGGTAAAGATTGAACAGAAATAGAACCGTTAAGTGCGTGCATCTGAGTACGGACAATATCTAAACCCATCCCGCGTCCAGAAATTTCACTCACTTTATTAGCAGTAGAAAATCCCGGCGAAAATATCAAATCTAAAAGTTCAGGTTCAGCTAGATTAGAAGCATAAGCTCTAGTTTTTTCTTCAGTTTGTATGGGATAAAATTCAGCAGCTTTTCTGCGAATTCTGTCTAAATTTAGTCCCTGACCATCATCACGAACTTCGATAACAGTTTGGCTACCCTGATGATAGGCGCAGATTTCGATTAAACCTTGTTCTGGTTTAGCAAGCTGTCGGCGCACTTGTGGAGTTTCAATACCGTGGTCAAAAGCGTTACGTACTAAGTGTAACAAGGGATCGTAGAGCTTTTCTGCGATCGCTTTATCTACCAGTACTTCACTACCAGTAAGTTTCAATTCTACAAGTTTGGCATGAACATTCCCCAACTTATTTACCATGTGGGGGAAGCGATTCAAGATATTGCCCAAAGGCGACATTCGTGCTTCTACTAAGCTATCTATAATATTAAGAGTTAAATTCTCTTGTTTGTCACTAATTTGAGCAGCTTGCGTCACGAGTAAGTCAAGAGACTCTGTGGTTTCTTGTAGTTGCAGTGTCTCTTCTATTGCTTCATGCAATGTCAGATGAAACTCTGTATATACATCCATTTCCAAAGAGTCAAAATTCACTGCAAAACTTTGCGTTTCTTGTGAAGTAATATTTTGTATTTGTAATGGTAAATCACGTAACTCATTTAAAGTTGTTTGATGTCTATTGAGTTGCTTGATTAATTGCTCAATTATTTCTTTGACTTGTTCATCTTGCAAACTACGCCGTTTTTGGTAAATCAGCAATTCTCCTGCTAGATAGTTGAGGTGTTGTAGTCTTTCTGTATCTACCCGAATAAATGAAGGTTGGCGAAAATTTTTAGTTTGAACATACTGCGATTGATCTTCTATTTCTTTATTGCTTTGTGTAGAAATATCAGGCATGACTTCAATAGCTGTTTTAGGAACATCTGCAACTAACTGCTCACTGACAGCTAAGGAATCAAGCTTTTCTGAAGAATCATTAATCTGAGTCTTCACGACTTCAACAGCAAGATTTTGGTTAGCTTCTTCTCCCCATATTGCTTCTAACAAGTTATCAGTTGGTTGAGATATCTCTTTAACTACTAATAGCGTTTGTAACTTAGGACTATCCAACCAATTTTTTTCTTCGCCACTCACAGGAGGATAATTTTTATATTCTTTTGCTAGTTTATAAATTTGATATTGTAATATTTTAATTCCTAAGAGGTAGCTGTCAGATGCTTTCAGAGAATATTGAAACTTTGCAGCTGCAAATAGGATAATTAAGATAATCCCACGTCGATAAATACAAAGACTTGGACTATCTTCTTCCTCTTGAACAAAATTGAGAAAATTTTTCAGCCAGGTTTCGATGTAATTAAGTAGACTTTTTCTCTCTAATGTGGGAACTAGTAATGTCAAATTAAGTTCTGACTCTGGGATTCGCATCTGGTGATTAAACCAGCCAAAAATGTAGCGGATTACTTTTAAATAAAACTTAGCAGTTGTGGGATTAACCGATTCATTTCTATTGTTATCAGATGTCGTGAGAAACTGGTAAAACTGTTCTTCATCGATGATATATATGCTAGGAGACGAATGATTTTGTAATTCTTCAGATAACTCATTCCTTACCACTGTTGCGAGTTTTCGTAAATCTGGAGAAGGTTCTCCACCAGATGTGCGATCGCCTTCTAGTACCAATTCTTGTGCTTTTTGTAAATCTGCAAGGGCAATTTCTGCAATTTGCCGCACCTGGGTGGGATTTGCTCGCAATGCTGACAGAATTGTTTGGGCAATTTCTCCCAATCCAGGTAAATTTAGAGATTCTGCCAAGCCAAAAAATACCTCGCCTTGAGACTGTAAAAACTCAATTAATTCAGCATCATTAGGTGGATTTTTAACAGCGTCAGCAATGCTATTTAAACGTTGCTCTACTCCCGTTTCAAAAACCGACTGCACAATATCAAATCCTAATTCTTCAGAAGTGGGAATCTGAGAGTCAGCACCAAAAGCATCACCCAGTTTTTCTTGTAACTGTGAAAACACTGAAGTTGCTCGATGGATAAGTTCTTGGTCGTTAACATTACTACCTATTAGCTCGGTATTTAATGCAATGCTCAGACACTCATAAGCTTGTAACAAAAGTGTTTGTAATTCAGCATCAACTACCACTTTGGGATTATAGAGAGACTTAAATACATCTTCTAAAAAATGGGCAATCATTTTAATTACTTCTAGCCCAACATTAGCAGCACCACCTTTAAGGGTATGAGTAGCTCGCATTAAATTGTGAACTTTAGCAATACTATAACCTTCCGACAAGCTAAATAGTTCTTGCTCAATAATTTGAACTAATTCTGGCGCTTCAGCCAGAAAGTAGATATATCCTTGTTCGCGGATTTCGCTATCTGTAATCATATTTTGGATTTTAAATTTTGGATTTTGGATTTGTTACGTAAAGTTTTAATTGATGCAACTGTCATTGCAAGAATTTCGGTGTTTTCTGACATCAAATTGCTCAGTTTTTCCAGCGGTAATAAACCAATCTCAACAATAAGTTCCATCCAATAAAGACTTTCATCGGCTTCTTCCTCTACCAAGCTGAGTTTAGCAATGACATCGGCGGTTGACTTACCACGACAAGCTGACCGATAGTTAGCTCCCACAGATGTTGCTGAACGGATTAGCTGCTTGCCAATTACATCTGCCGTTCGGCTCTGCGGAAGAGCTTCTACTAAGCGGATTACTCGCAATGCTAGCTGCTTTGTTCTCCGCTTAAAATCCTCCTCATTCATAATCCAAAATCTAAAATCTAAAATCTAAAATTCATTTGACTTTAAATTTATCGGCAGTTGTTAATAAGTCTTGCGCCATTCCTGATAAATCTTGGAACACACTAGCAATTTCTTGAGATTCAGCAAAAGTTTTATTGGCAATTCCTGCTACATGTTGCATTGATTTAGTTACTGTTACAGATTGCGCCATTTGTTTTTGAGTCGCTGCGGTAATTCGCTCGATTAGCTGACTAATTTCGGCAGTTGCAGAAACGATCGCATTTAAGTTTTGGCGAGTGTCACTGACAAGATTTGTACCTTCCACTACCTGCTGAATACCAGTTTCCATTGCTACTGCAACTTCCCCGGTTTCTGCTTGAATCTCTTGGACCAATTTTTCAATTTCGATGGTTGCTGCTGCTGACTGACGAGATAAAGAACGGACTTCATCAGCTACAACTGCAAAGCCTTTGCCATATTCACCGGCACGAGTCGCTTCAATGGCTGCATTCAGAGCTAGTACGTTTGTCTGTGTAGCAAAATTACCAATCAAATTCACTACTTTGGAGATTTTTTGCGAAGATTCACTGAGGCGTTTAATCTTTTTGCTGGTTTGAGCAACCGTTTCGCGAATTCCTTGGATGGCTTTTACAGTTAAGTTCATGGCAGTATCGCCAGACTCGACAGTTCGATTGGCTTGTTGCACTGCTAATTGCACTAACTCTGCATTGGCCACTACGGCTTGAGTAGAGTCTGCCATCTGTTGAATGTCACCTAAAGCTGCGGTAATTTCCTCAGATTGTTGTTGCGCCAGATTGGTCAATCCTGCTAGTGAAGCCTCGCTATTGCTAGAAGTTTGGGCAACTTGTTGAGCAGCTCCCTGTACCTGAATAACGATTTGCCGCAGCGCTTGCAGGGTATTATTGTAAGCATCGGCGATCGTGCCTAGCTCATCTTCTGTAATCGGTGCGCGTACTGTTAAATCGCCGTTGAGAGCAGGTCTAAGGGCTTTTAAGAGTTGAATAGATCGTTGTTGTAGTAACTCCTTAGCTGCCTTTTCTCTTCCTACTGCTTCTGCTAATTTTGCTGACTGCGCTTGTACTTGTTGTAAATACTCGGTATGTTGTAATGCTAGTCCTAGCTGGCCACCAATCCGTGCTAACAAAGTAACTTCCAATTCTTCCCAATCACGAGTTCCCGAATTTTGATAAGCTGCCAGTAATCCCCACAATTGCTCACCAGCAAATACAGGAACAATTACATAAGCTTTGGCTTCAAATTGCTCTAAAATTTCAATGTGGCAAGGAGAATGACCTACCTGATAGATGTCATCGACAACAAAGTTTTCTCCTTGGGCGTATCGACCTCCCTGAGTTTCTTGTAAGTGGCTATCTTCCCAGACGGTTTTGATATCGGGCCCTACCAGTTTTACCCAAAGATGACCTGCTGACTCTGCGATAAATTCACCACTCCAGTTAGGATTGAAGCGATACACGCCAACTCGATCGCATCTTAGTAATTGTCTGAGTTCTTGAGTGGTTGTTTTGAAGATTTCTTCGACATCCAAAGATTGCCGAATGCGGTTACTGATCTTGGTGAGAGCTTTCTCTTGTTCCGCTATCTGAGCTAGTTTCTCAGATTTCACCCGCACCAATTCCAAATAATCTATCTGTGATTTAGCGAGGCTAAATTGTAAACTAGTCTGAACCAAAAAGTTCACTTCCCAGCTTTGCCATTCACGGGTGCTGGAATTTTGATAAGCTGCCAGCAAGCCCCACAATTTATCCCCGAAGAATATCGGAACAATGATGTAAGCTTTGGCTTCAAACTGCTCTAAAATCTCAATATGGCAAGGAGCTAGCCCTACTTCATAAATGTCATTAACGATAAGGTTTTCACCTCTGACATACCTACCTCCCTTAGTTTCTTGTAAGTAGGTATCGTCCAAAACGGTTTTAATATCAGGGCCTACCAGTTTTGTCCAACCAGTACCCACAGACTCAGCCACAAATTCGCCACCCCAGCCAGGGTTAAAACGATAGACAGCGATGCGATCGCATTGTAGTGATTGACGCACTTCTTGAGTGGTTGTTTTGAAGACGCTTTCTACATCTGAAGATTGTCGGATGCGGTTGACTATCTTAGTGAAAACTTTCTCTTGTTCAACTATTTGAGCTAGTTGGTCAGATTTTGTTTGCACTTGTTCCAGATATTCTCCTTGTGAGATAGCCACGCCAAATTGCAACCCAATTTGAGTTACAAAGCTTTCTTCCCAAGGTTGCCAATCACGAGGCCCAGAATTTTGATAAGCTGCCAGTAAACCCCATAATTTTTCTCCAGCAAATATCGGTGCAATGATATAAGCCTTCATTTCATACTGCTCTAAAATGTCAATGTGACATTGAGCATGGCCCGTTTGATAAATGTCATTAACTACAAAGCTTTCACCATTGGCATAACGTCCTCCTTGAGTCTCTTGTAAGTGAGTATCTTCCCAGACCATGTAAAAATCAGGGCCTACCATTTTTACCCAGCCATTACCCACTGATTCAGAGACAAACTCACCACTCCAGTCAGGTTTGAAGCGATAGACACCGACGCGATCGCATTTTAGTAATTGACGTACTTCTTGAGTGGTTGTTTGAAAAAGCTTATCGACATTTGATGCCCGCAGAATTTTGTCGACGACTTTAGATACTGATTTTTTTGCTAGTATCCGCTGCTGCTGTTCTTTTTGGAATTCAAAGCTCTGTAATTTGTAAGTCAATTCTGTTGTAATTTGAGATAGTAGACTAATTTCTACTTCTTGCCACTGTCGTGTTGAGTAGCAATTATTTACTGCTAGTAAACCCCACACTTTACCTTCTACTACAATCGGTAAACTCAAACTCGCTTTAATTTGAAATTTTTCTAGAAGTTGCTTTTGATAAGGGGTAAGTTGAATCTGATTGATATCATCAATAACTACAGGTTCTATATAGTCTTGGTTAGTGTATAATCCGAAAATAATTCCGGGAATATTTTCGCCTAAAGTTGGTGTCCAACCTAGTGTTCTGGATTCTGCTAAAACATTACCTGATTCCCTGGAAGTAAACTGATAAATTAAGGCGCGATCGCAGCCAATCTTTTCTCTAAGTTGCGCTACAGTTATTTTGAGTAGTGCATCAAAATCTGGTGCTTGGCGCATGTGAGTTGCAATGTCTTGTAACTGTCGCCGCCAAGCTTTAAATTCCTGAGCGATCGCATTTAATAAAGATATTTCATTAGTAGCAATATTCGCTACATTGGCATTACCATTCTGATTTTCTAATTCAGAGATTAGAGGCTCATTGTCATGGCTGTTGTTATACAAAAATGTCATTTGATTAACCTCAAAAAATGATGGATAATAATTTGATATGTGGCAGGTAAGAATACTATGATATTTGCTTATTAATGATTAGATGTTTTTAAGATATCTAATCATTACTAAATACTCAATTATGAATCCTCCATATTGGAGCTTGGATAATAGTTGTGGCATCCAAATTAAAAATCATATTCTCTGAATTATTAATAAAATATCCCTGTAAAAAAGGTGATATTTTAGGATAAAATAATTCCGCCGTTGGCGGCTTCATTTCCTTAGTATCCAACCATTCAATATCTATAAGTTGTCGTACCAATAATCCCAAGTACTTACCCTTATTTTGCAGAACAATCGCCATCATTTTTGAGAGTAAGTTTGTCCCTTGGGAAATTGAAGGATAACCTAACATTGCCTCTAAATCAACCAACCAAAGCATCTCACCACGCCAGTTATAAATACCCAAGACGCTACTTGGCATCTGAGGAACGCCACATATTTCTGGTAATGATACTTGCAAAACTTCTGTAATGTGTTGTAACGAAATTACGGCTGTATCACTTACTCCCAAATTAAAACTTAAAAATTTTTCCTGGGTTTCCAAAGCTATTGATCCTTTGTCCTTGATTATTTATCTTGCGCCACTATTTGCAGTTATTGTTTGTTCTTACAGAGGTTCTATTTAATAAACAGTGACTTCTAGTATTTGTTGATTTATGAAATTTGTACTAATTAAGTAATCGTTTTAAAACTACCGCTAGTTCTTCTCGATCAATTGGTTTTGATAGATAACCATCAGCGCCTAACATATTACCCCAAATTTTATCTACATCACTATTTTTTGTAGAGCAAAAAACCACAGGTATGTTGCTAGTGTTAGGATTAGTTTTCAGTTCTCGGCAAATTTCAAAGCCACTTTTACCTGGTAAAATTACATCGAGAAATATTAGGTCTGGCTTGTTTTGATCTATTTTATCTTGAGCCTCTTCACTGCTGGTGGCGCTAATCACAGAATAACCTGCCTGTTGTAAGTAGCGGCTGATTATTTCCATATCTGTTAAGCCATCTTCAACAACTAAAACAGTATTCATGGCAATTACTCGTTAACTTTTTCTCAAAATTTAAACAAAATATATAGATCCTAAATGATTACTCAAAAAAGACATGGAAGGGACTAGAGACTAGCCCTAACCCCTTTCTGCCCTAACCAATATTTCACAAATCAAATAGGACTGCTATAAATACAAATTTTTGTATTTGTCTAATTTTGATTCAATCTTTATATATCAACATCAGAAAAAGTACGTAATCAATATAACTTAATATATATTTAAATGTAAGATAGTTTTATCACCGAATTTTTGATTGCAGACTAAAAATTTCAAAATATCTGAAAGTAAGCGAATTTAAACGTAAGAATAAATCTTTAAATCCAAAATTAATTGACATAGCCAATGACTTGATTGCTTGAGTAAATCTAAAATTAAAAATAGTTTTACCTCAATAATTTAATTTTTACTGAGGTGGAAAAGTCTATAAGTTTTGAGGAAGAATGCAGAATCAAAAATCGTCTCTATTCTCCCTAATTACAAACCTCTAAACTAGTAGATATACTTTTGTCAGTGGATACACTTGATGTAGGCAAATACTTGCGGACAATACTCATTACCTTATCAGACATTACAGGTTTAGTAAGAAAATCTGTAGAGCCAACTACTTTAGCACGAACTCTATCTAACAGACCATCACTGCCTGTTAATATAATTATTGGCGTGTTGGAAAAGGTAGATATTCGTCGTAACTGAGTACAAATTTCGTAACCACTGGCAACTGGCATAATCAAATCCAAGAAAATCAGGTCTGGTTTATCCTGAATGAGAGTTGGTAAAGCTTGTACAGCATCTTGAATTTTGACAAACCTCAAGCCATTGGAAGTTATAATATCCTCTAGCATTTTACATACTTGAGGGCTATCATCGACGCAAGCCACTAATGGAGCAATTCGCTTCTTTGCTTGTGTGCTAGTAGAGTTCTTGTTGGCTTCAGTAACTCCTAAAGGCAAGTCAGGTACTTGTACCAATTCAATAATTCCTTTAAGGATATAAGGAAGCAACGAACGAGTGAGTGGCAGTACACTCTGCTTCATTTTCATGGCTAAATCTCGCAGAGTCAATTTGCCATTGATTAAATTCACAAAGTTTTTGTAGACAAATGGACTAACCATCTGCTCAAGTTGTTCTGGTCGCCGGAGAACTGGTGCTAAGTCAGGAGAAAAATTTGCTAAACCAGCTTCTGACCAAATTTTCCACGAGTCCTGCATGTGCTTTACAGACATTTCTGCACTCGTGAAGCTCATTGGGGTTTCTAAGATAACTTCTTGGCTGCGATTGCAACTAATAGAAGCAAAGTTTCCTTGTAAAGCTAGGTCAAATAATAGTTCTGCTATGGTATTTTCTGCAATAGATTGAATCTGTTCCCTCTGGATTTTCTGTTTTTTATAAAAGATTTCTATCAATTTATAGTCCCAGTAATCAATTGATAAGTCTTGCACACGTAACTGCAACTTATCAACATCAATTTGGGGACAATTTTGAGCTATATGTCTACGCCAACGTCGGAAGGGATGAGTTCCCCCTGTCGCCCAAACTATGCGTCCCAACCGATAGTAAAAAGTCCATTGACTGCCCTTTGAACTCTTAATATTTAATTTGCCATTGTATTGCAACTGAGTACAAGCTTTAAATTCATTTACTAGATTATTTGAAATAAGTTCCTGATGGGGCATAGTTTGTTCCTTTTTTTTAATCTAGCCATTAAAACCGACACTAGTATAGAAAGGCATAAATCTAGCTAGCATCTCAATTAACCTAATAAATTACTCAAGTTCTTTGTTAAAGCCAGGCAATACTTCCGCCACAGTAGTGTTCAGTAAATATGTGAATAAGTACAAATGCATTTGGTACATAACAGTCTAAATCAAGATTATTAAAAGCAAGGTAGATAGGAAGATAGTAAAACTGTTCCTATTAAATAATTTATTTAGCATCGAGTTTTTATTAGCAGACTTTATTTTTCTGCTAATTCTGCTAATATTTATGACTAAAGTAGGTTGCCATCGTCCACATCATGAAGTATTGTTATATCATTTTAATAATTTTCATACAAAATCATATCCGTATAAGTTCTGAATTTTGTTTAAAAAGTATTAGCAGTCTCTAGAGAGTTGTGCTTTAGTTATTGAAATTAGCAATACATGTTAAAAATATTTATTTAAGTTTGCAATTATTAATACATTTAGTTGATGTCAGCTTTTTTAAGAAATATTTTTTTGAAAAAGGCTTACTAATAAGACAAGTAGCAGCCAGATTATAGAGTAGACATCTCCAGAAATATGCTTTATCCACAAAACTTATAGAGACGTAGCACTGCTATGCCTCTACATTCTTTTTCACTCAATATCTAGTATTTATTTAGGAAAATTTATTCAATTTGGTTGTGGTTTTGATAGCTCACAACAGCTGCTCTGAGATTACTTTGGTGTTCTGAAAGCAGCCGATCGCCTTCATCTTTTTCCAAACCAGTCCAGTGCATCAATAGCGCCAGCTTAACCCATTTACCACTGCGTTCTAGTAAAAAACCAGCAGCTTCCCGACTTAAACCTGTGAGGTCTTGCAAAATTCGCAAAGCGCGATCGCGTAACTTTTGATTTGTTACCGCCACATCCACCATCCGATTGCCATAAACTTTGCCTAGCTTGACCATCACACCACTAGAAAGGATATTTAAAGCTAATTTAGTGGCTGTACCAGCTTTCAGGCGAGTTGAACCGGCGATGATTTCTGGCCCTGTCAATAGACGAATATCGATATCGGCATCAAAGCTAACTTGTTCAGCGGGAACACAGGCGATAAAAATAGTTGTGGCTCCTCGCTGACGAGCAGCATGAAGCGCACCGTGGACATAAGGCGTTGTTCCACCAGCAGTAATGCCAACTACGACATCTAGCTGGGTAACATGTCGTCCAGCGATCGCACTTTCACCACCTTCGATGCTGTCTTCTAAATCTTCAGAACTGCGTACCAGTGCGCCAGCGCCACCAGCAATAATCCCCTGTACCAACTCTGGGGGTGTACAAAAAGTAGGTGGACACTCAGCAGCATCTAATACCCCTAACCGGCCACTTGTCCCTGCACCGATATAGAATAGGCGTCCACCGTGGCGCAAACGCTCTGCGGTACGCTCAATTGCCTCTGCCAACTGAACTTTCGCGGCTGCAACGGCTGCGACGGCTTTTTGGTCTTCGTTATTAAACAACTCCACCAATTCCAGAGAACTGAGCTGGTCTAAGTTCAGACTGTTAGAATTTACCAGCTCGGTTAAAAGATGTCCGCGTTCCTGCAAGTTTGTCATTTGTCTTTTGCCATTTGTCATTTGTCCTTTGTCATTAGTCATTTGTCATTTGTTAGTTACCAATGACCAATGACCAATGACCATTTACAACAATCCTTCCAATTTGCGACGAATCTTCTCTAATTCAGAATCAGACAATTCTGGTTCTTCTAGTGGCTGTTGATTGAGCAAGAAGGTGTCTTCAACAGTATCCTCCTTCTTGGCATCTGCTTGCCAGTCAGTTTCTTCTACATTCAGTTCTGGGGGAGTGACAACTAAATTGCTGTTTTCTGGGATAATTTCCCATTCATATCCAGCACTTTCGCAAAATTCCTTGATTTCCTCAGCATCGATCGGTTCTGGTGTTGGTGCGGGGAAATCTTGAGCTTCTAACATCAGGGCAAAGCGCGTCGCATCGTCTTCTGACTCGAACATCAGAATTTTATTGCGATCGCCCTCCCGAATCGTGTGAATCCCCTCATTTTCCGTTCGAGCATTAAAAATTAATACAAAGACACGCATTGGTGTAATCATCTGTCCTTTTTAAGGTTTATTCATATTAAAGTTCGAGATTGTGCCTTAAGGGAAGTCACAGGAACAATTTTCACTCTATTCAGATTTTCCTGAAAACGCCAATATTATTAAGCATAAGTATTAGATCGAGATTAGATCGAGCAAATACCGTAACTTAACCAATGAGTCCTGGGTTTAGTTGGCGTATCCTGGAAATGGCATACTGAATCAATGTGCCAGTTAATGCTTGTGTGTGCCAGCGACATCCGGCAATTAATACAGTGAAAGCAAATGATTAAATCTTCCAATCAAGATCATCACTCCCCTTACCCTAACCGCAAGCGTATGTGGTTGCTGGTGTTGAGTCGGGGTAGCATTGCCTTGGGCGGACTTTTACTGTTAGGAGTTATTGTCGGTATTTGGCGGTTGTGGACTTTTGTCCAAACAGAGTTAACACCTTTGGCACAACAAAGTCTCACTACTACACTCAACCGTCCAATAAACCTGGGAAAAGTCACACAATTTTCTTTGACGGGAGTGCAGTTTGGGGCTTCCGCTATCCCCGCGACAAGTACAGATCCAGACCGGGCCACTGTGGAATCTGTGGAGGTGGGTTTTGATCTGCCACAACTAATCTTTAACCGCCACCTGAAGCTAGATGTCACCTTAGTCAACCCAGATATTTATATTCAACAGGATGACCAAGGGCGCTGGATTTCCACTACTATAGCGTCGTCAGGTGAAGGCGGCCCGATTAAAACCGATTTGGACAACCTGCGGTTTCGCAATGCCAAGCTGGCGTTGATGCCGCAGGAGAGGGCAGAGGAAGCAGGGGGCAGGCGGCAGGGGGCAGGGGGAGCAGGGGTAGGAATATCTTCCACGTCTCCCTTATCCCCCGTAATATTTTCTCAACTCAACGGATCTGCCAAACTCCTAGCAAACAACCAGTTAATCAGGTTTGAAGTTGGGGGTCAAGCAGATAGTGGTGGCAGTATTTCCATTCAGGGAGAGACTCGTTCCAGGGTACTAGCAGGAAACTTCCAGGTGCAAGCACAAGACTTGCTGGCTGCGGATATTACTCGGTTGATTAAGTTACCAGTGAACTTGCAGGCGGGTCGAGCCAATGGCGACTTGCTGGTTCGGTTGACGCCTGGACAGCAAACTTTATTATTTGGCAATGCTGCTGTACAAGGGGTAACACTTCAAATACCCAAAGTCCCGCAATTGTTGAGCAATAGTCAAGGAAACCTGCACTTCCAACGAACGGAGTTGCAGTTAAATAATGTTACTAGCAACTACGGCAAAATTCCCCTAGTAGCTACGGGAATCATCGACACTCAAGCAGGGTTTAAGTTGGCAGCGCGTGTAAATGCGGTGAGTTTGGCGAATGCCCAGGAGACTCTCAAGATAAAACTACCTGTGCCGATCGCTGGACAAGTACAAGCAGACTTACAAATTACCGGATCAACTAAAGAGCCAATTCTCTCTGGCTCAGTTGCCACAATCCAAGCTGCTCGGATTGATAAAGTTGATTTTAATAGTATTAGTAGTAAATTTGAGCTTGTTACTAGTTCCTCTTTAATTACCCTGAAAGATATTCAAGGTAAAGCTAAAGTTGGTGGCGACATTACGGGCGCTGGTACAATTCAACTCGGTAAAAGCCCACGACTGGATTTAAATTTTGCTGCTAAAAATGTTCCAGGGGATGCGATCGCAAAAGTTTATGAAACAACACCCGCTTTTCAAATCGGCAATGTCTCAGCTACAGCTGAACTAACTGGCGCTCCCACCAATGTCCAAACCGTGGTACAGTTCCAAGCTCCCAACGGAACTTACCCCGGAACTGGCGAAGTTGCGATCGCTCCAAATCGCACCATCTCTTTCCGCAATGTGGCTCTAAATGTCAGTGGTGGCACAGTCAGGGGAACTGGTAGTTATGCCAATGAGCATTGGCAAGCTGTGGCGGTTGCCTCTGGGGTGAAATTGGAACCCTTTGTAGACAAAAGTCAACTGCAAAATGTCTCTTTGGCGGCAGCACAGTTTAATGGTCGTCTCCTCCTCTCAGGAAGCACAGCACCCTTTAAAATTGCCACGGTTCGCAGTGATGGGGCAGGAGTTCAAATTGGTGGTGGCACAGTTGCAATTTCTAATATCCAATTGCAAGAGCAAAGCTTTTCTGCTCAACTTGTAGCTAATGATGTGCGGCTGGGACAAATATTGAAACAGTCTCCCCCAGCTTTAAATAATCCTTTGGGTGGAACGTTCCAAATCGCAGGTAACAGAGAGAATTTTAGCCTCAAAACCCTCAATGGCAGTGGTGAAGGTCGCCTTGCTATTGGTGGTGGTACGGTTACAGCTAAAAATATCCAAGTGGCTAATGGTGTTTATCAGGCGCAAGTTCAGGCTAAAAATGTGCCTGTGCGACAGTTGGCAACATTACCAAAGCAGTTCCAAGGTGCGTTAACTGGTCAGTTCAACGTGGCGGGTTCTGTTGATTCTTTTAAACCGCAAACTATTCAAGCTAGTGGTCAGGCGCGGATAAATGTTGGAAGTGGAACGATTACAGCCTCTAATATTCAAGTGGCTAATGGTGTTTATCAAGCGCAAGTTCAGGCTAAGAATGTACCTGTGCAGAAGTTGGCAGCAGTACCAAAGCAATTCCAGGGAGCGTTAACTGGTCAAGTAAACGTGGCAGGTTCTGTTGAATCGTTCCAACCGCAAACTATCCAAGCTATGGGTCAAGCGCGGATAAATGTTGCGGGTGGAATAATTACAGCCTCTAATATACAAGTGGCTAATGGTGTATTCCGGGCGCAAGTTCAAGCAAATAATGTGCCGTTGCAGCAGTTGGCAGCAGTACCACCGCAGTTCCGAGGAGTGTTAACTGGTCAAGCAAATGTGGGGGGTTCTGTTGAATCTTTTCAACCACAAACCATTCAAGCCAGCGGTGAGGGACGGCTGAATGTTGCAGGTGGAACGATCGCAGCCTCTAATATCCAAGTGGCTAATGGTCGCTATCAAGCTGTAATTAATGCTGGTGGTGTGGAATTAAATCGGTTAAATCAGCAATTACGGGGTCAGTTTGGTGGTCAGTTGCAATTAGTTGGCACGCTAGGATCGTCTAAATTAGCTGATGTGCGTGCCGCTGGACAGGTGCAATTATCCCAAGGTATCCCTGGTCTAGAGCAACCCCTGAGTGCTGCGATCGCTTGGAGTGGTGAAAGGCTGACCATTGAGCGAGCAACTGCTCCCGGTTTAAGTGTGACTGGTAACATATTAGCCAATGCCAAAAAGGTAGGCATACCGGAAATTACTGCCCTAAATCTCAACGTCCAGGCACAGAATTACAACTTAAAACAGTTACCAATTAATTTTCCTAATCAGGTTGCTGTGGCGGGGAGAGTAGATTTTAATGGTCAAATCACTGGTAAGCTGCCCTTACCAAATGTGGTAGGACAAATCAACTTACGAGACTTGGTTGTTCAAAATATTGCCTTTGAGCCGTTGTTAACTGGAAACATCGATTCCGCACAGGGACGCGGTTTAAATTTGAACTTAGTAGGTAATAGTGATCGCCTATCCTTCAATTTAGATGCCAATAATCGCCCGAAATCTTTCTTAGTCAAATGGCAGCAAGCATCAGCCACAGGTAATATTCAAGGGAATGATTGGGCACTAAAAGTTGCAAATTTCCCCTTACAAATATTGAATTTGACTCCGCCAGCAATTACTCGATTGGGTGCTGGTAAGATCGCTGGTTTGTTGACTGGGGATTTGCTATTTAATCAGCAGACATTGGCAACAACGGGGAATTTAGCGATCGCTAATCCGCAAATTGGCCGAGTTAAAGGCGATCGAATAGCTGCTCAATTCCGCTACAGTAACGGTAAAGCCACACTCGCAAGTAGCGAATTTGTCAAAGGCAGCAGTCGCTACGCCCTTGTCGGCACTTTCGATCAAACTCCGAAAGGGCCTCAACTACAAGGTAAACTGAACGTCAAGCAGGGTGAGATCCAAGATGTTGTAGCTGTAGCAAAAGTATTTGATTTACAAAATTTGCCAGGTGGTTCCGCAGAAATCTACGGCACAGCAGCGGATCTAATCACCACCCCCCAAGGAGCGCCAAATCAACCCTTATTAACCCAAATCCAACGGTTTTCTGAAATTGAAACTTTGGTAGCAGAAAAGGAACAACAACGACTTGATTCCACTCCCATACCGGATTTAGCAGACTTAAAGGGGACTTTCAATGGAGAAGTGGCTGTAAATACAGCTACAACTAATGGATTATCAGTGGAATTTAATTTGAATGGAGAAAACTTTGCTTGGGGTAAAAAGGAAGAACGAAATCGTTTTTATACTGCCGACAAAGTGATTGCTGAAGGCAACTTTGAAAATGGTGTATTGAGTTTGCGACCATTACGCCTCGAATCTCAAAACAGGTTAGTTGCCTTCACGGGTAACGTTGGCGGTGATGAACAATCTGGTCAGCTGCGGGTGAATAATTTTCCGGTACAAGTACTGAATAATTTTGTCAAACTGCCAGTTGGAATCACAGGTAATCTTAACGCTACAGCAGCTTTAGCAGGCAGCATTGCCAATCCCCAAGCTAGAGGGGAATTGCAAATCACAGAAGGAATACTAAATCAAAGCAAAATAGAGTCAGCAACAGCAAGTTTCAGTTATGCCAACGGGCGCTTAAACTTTGGTAGTACTGTAGCAGTTGCCGGGCCAAAACCTGTTGATATTACTGGCAGCATACCTTATAAATTGCCTTTTGCTTCTGTGGCACCAGACAGCGAACAAATCAGTTTGGATATGAAGTTAGAAAACGAGGGATTGGCATTGTTAAACGCATTGACTAATCAAGTGGTATTTGAAAAAGGTGAAGGAGAAGTAGACCTCAAGGTGCGGGGAACATTGCAAAAACCCCAAGTAGATGGAATTGCTACTGTCAATAATGCTACTTTTTCAGCCCAGGCTTTGCCAGGTAAGCTGAGACGTGTCACAGGTAGAGTGCTGTTTAATTTTGACAGCATCTTAGTAGAAAATCTTCAAGGTAGATTTAGCCGTGGAAAGGTAGAAGCTGCTGGAGAAATTCCCATCTTCAATAATGAGAACGTGACTATCAACAATCCCCTGACTGTTAACCTCGATCAGCTAGCGTTGAATCTCAAAGGACTTTACCAGGGAGGCGCTAGCGGCAATTTGCAGATTACTGGTTCTGCCCTTAACCCCATGATTGGAGGTAAAGTAAATTTATTTGATGGTCAGGTATTGCTGGCAGAATCTACCGGCACGGCTTCATCTGCAAATGGTAGTATTGGCGTATCACCAACAAAAGCCAATAAGCAGAGTAAACCTGAAATTGGGAATGGTACAGAAAATAAATCGGCGGCAGCCTTGCCGTTAGGTATCGCCAGATTTAAGAATCTAGATTTGGAACTAGGTAAAAATGTCCAAATTACCCGTGCCCCTATTCTCAGCTTCCGCGCCACTGGTAATCTCATAGTTAACGGCTCAATCAATCAACCAATACCCGATGGCACTATCCAGTTAGAAAAAGGTGGAGTCAATTTATTTACTACCCAATTTAACCTTGCTCGTGGCTATAAACACACCGCAACTTTTAGTCCTTCTCAACCCCGCGATCCCAACTTAGATATTCGGCTATTTGCCAAAGTACTGGACGTAACTCAAAGTAATGACTTCGGCCGAGTAAATGCCACAGGTTTATCAGCGTTAGAGAGTGTTCGAGTCGAAGCCACTATCAACGGTTTAGCGAGCAAACTGAATGAAAATTTAGAACTAACAAGTAGTCCGTCACGTAGTCAAACCGAAATTGTCGCTCTTTTAGGAGGCGGATTTGTAGACACCCAAGGACGTGCAGACAGTACTTTGGGTCTGATTAACATCGCAGGTTCGGCTGTATTCAACAATTTTCAGTCAGCTTTTAACCAGATTGGAAGTACCTTTGGCTTAAGTGAATTGCGGATATTTCCTACCGTTATTTCTGAGAATCCCGAAGCAGGAAGAAGCAATTCAACTTTGGAATTAGCAGCTGAGGCTGGGGTTGATATTTCTTCTAAGATATCTGTTTCCAGCATCAAAATTTTGACCACAAATGACCCATTCCAGTGGGGTGTTAATTACCGGATAAATGACCAATTTCGTGTTCGTGCTTCCACTAACTTAACCGATGATAGTCGTGCAGTTGTCGAATATCAGAACCGATTTTAAATCCCCGTCTCAAATAAGTCAATATCAGATTGTGATATTATCATCCCCTTGCTGATTAATAACTAATCGCAAAATCGATAACCCCAAAATGATCAAAAATAGTACTAACCCAATCGTGCAAGCATAGCTAATTTCTAGGTTGTTAAAGGCTTGCTCATATAGATAATAAACAATAGTTTTCGAGCTATTGAGTGGCCCTCCTTGAGTCATAATGTAGACTTCTTCAAACACTTTGGTCGCAGAAATAGCCGAAATCACCGCCACTAGTGCTAAATACGGCTTCATCAAAGGTATGGTAATATCCCAATGTTTGCTGATACCATCAGAACCATCGATGGCTGCGGCTTCGTACACATCCGCAGGAATTGATTGCAACCCTGCTAAATAAATCACCATGTAGTAGCCTAATCCCTTCCACACCGTGACAGCCATCACGCTGGCAAGAGAAATTGGTACGATGCCAAAAACTTTTGCTGGGCTTGTTAGCCAAGGAATACCTTCTAGAAAAATACCTAAAGCTTTAAATAACTGATTAAGTAATCCGTTTTCTGCATACAGCCATTTCCAAGCTATTCCCGCAACCACCATTGAAATTACCACTGGAGTATAGTATGCTGCTCTAAACCAATTCATTCCCCGCAATTTCTGATTTACCAAAATTGCTAGCACTAAGGGAGCAATTACTAAAATTGGTACTACACCCACAAGATATGAAAAAGTGTTTTCCAAAGTTTTCCAAAAAACTGCATCCTTCCAAAGCTTGAGGAAGTTGGCGAAACCTATCCATTTTGGCGGCTGGGCAATATCTTCATAGCTGGTAAAACTGAGGTAAAACGCTTGCAATGCAGGCCAAAAGACAGTTAACCCTAAAATAATCAAGGCGGGTAGTAAAAATAAATAAGGCGTTAGACGCTGTTTGATGAACATCCAATTCTTAGGTGTCAATTGATTCATCGGAAGTTTAATAGTTATTTTTTGCTTTTTCAGAACAAGAATTTGGAGATGTGAGTAGATTTAAGCTTCAATATTTTAAGGACATATATTTGCTTGCGTAGCGCTTCGCGCTTGCCGTAGGCATTGCTAATTAATAATTCAGAGATAAACTGCGATGGAAACTCAGCACAATCCACCAATTGAACATCAAAATGTCCCCATAAACCACCGTGGACTACATGAATTTTTGTACAGTTCTGAAGACGAACATGCTGCCGTTGAGGTGAGTATAACTCCTGAACTGGCAAACAATGGTACTGAAATCATTGACCTTGAAGCTTGGAGTGCAGTTACTCAGAACGCAAAAATTGCTGGTGTTTACGCAGTATTGGACGCAAAACGCCGCAGCCAGTACATTGGCTATTCTCGAAATGTGTTGCTTTCCCTAAACAGTCATCTTCGCCAAAATGGTAAGCAAAAGTGTGCTTTTGTGCGTGTGCAATCATTCAAATTCCCCAAGCGCCAAGAAATGGAAGATTTGCGAGATACCTGGATAGCACAACTCGAAAGTACACCACCTGGTAATGCTTCCGAAAGTGGAATGTGGGCTAGTACAGTAGGCGAAGCTACTAAGGCCGTAATGTCGGAGGCTGAACGTCAAGCCTACGAGGATAAAAAGCTAAAACTACGGAAAGCAATGGCTGATACAACTCTTTCTAAAGAGCTAGAAACAACAGATGCAAGTCAAGCCGAACGTCAGCGTCAACTTGAAGGTGCGGTGAAGAACGATGACTGGAGTGTAATTATCGATGCACAAACACAGCAAACCAAGTCTTAGGATGAGCGTTCAGTTTTGTTGTTATTTGCCAACTTGAATATCCCATCTCTTTACAGGACAGGGTATCCAAGGCTTTTTTACGATCAAAACTTTAGGACTAGAATCTTAAACAGCAGAAATAGCACAAACTTGTAATCCAACGGGTGTGTGAATAATCACTGATTCTACGCCGAACACTTGTGCGATCGCATTTGGTGTCAGAACTTCTTCAGGTTTACCAACTTCCCAAATATGACCCTGTTTTAATAATGCAATGCGGGAACTATACCGAGCTGCTAAATTCAATTCGTGTAAAACTGTGACAATAGTTAATTGCTGCTGTTGATTCAGTTCTTTGAGCAGTTCCAATAGTTGCAATTGATAGTTGATATCTAAAAAAGTTGTCGGTTCATCTAATAATAAAACTTTGGGTTCTTGCGCCAGTGCTAGAGCTAAAAAAGCCCGTTGTCTTTCACCACCTGAGAGTTGTTCGACTAAGCGATCGCTTAATTTTTCTAATTGCGTCTTTTTAATTGCAGCTTCAACTTTTACCCAATCTTGGGCATTTAATTCCCATTGCCACCAAGATTGATGGGGTGTGCGTCCTAAACTTACTAATTGTCGCACTGTTAAGCCAACGGGAACTGTTTGTTGTTGCGGTAATAATGCTAGCTTCTGTGCAACTAAATTTGGAGGTTGAGAGTGAATTGCTTTACCATCCAGTAGCACTGTTCCATGTTGTGGTAAGAGAATACGGATCAGTAATTTGAGTAAAGTAGATTTACCTGAGCCATTAGCACCAACTAAACTTAACCATTCTCCTGTTTGCAGAGTGAGGTTAATGTCTTTGACAATTGGCACTAAGGCATAACCGCCTGTAATGTTTTGCAGTTCAAGTGGCATTTCAAAAAATAAAAAATTAAAGGTGTAGTAAACAACAATTTTTAAAAAGGCGTTTTGACGCAGAACAAGTTAATGAACTTTAAGTAAACACTAATTAAACTAAAAGCCTCTCTAATAAAATTAGAGAGGCTTTTAGTTTGTAAGAATAAACCTGGCATCGAGCTATTTTTGCGTAGGGCTACCCC
>NZ_JABXKK010000056.1 GCF_017115045.1 Nostoc sp. NMS8
ACGACCCTTATTTATGAATTCACTATTTTGTTATTCTGTCAATGCGTAAGTCCTAGTAGCATTTAAGTAGCATTACTAAAAATCTGGACAATTAGCACTTACTACACTGGGGTGTGTATAGTAACGTAAAACTGTGTCTACGTTGTCACCAATCCACATTGCGACTTTATCAGGGGTGATGCGATACCACTACTAATACCACCATCAAGGTTTGGTGGTACTGGAAGTTCAGGAGCGGCACTGTGTAAGATTGTCATGTTACTGGTTTAGTTATTGCTCGTTGATGTCGCCAGTCATTTAATGGCTTTTCAACTAACCGATAAAACATAAAACTGAAGCTAATTGCTATTGCCCAAGCGATTATTTGTAGCAGTAATATCATTGGACTATCAAGCGGAATAAACCTTAATCCGAGATTGATTACTCTTCCCTGAAATGGAGCGTGAAGTAAGTAGAGAGAATATGACATCACACCTACAAATTTAAGCCACTTTATAAATTTTAAAGAGTCAATGTGTTTATCTAGTTTATAGAGAAAATAAATAATAATTGAAAAAACACTACTAAATAATATTTGATTTGGTTGATGATGTGCAAAAGTCATATACTGTCCTAAACCACCCAATATCATAATTACTATTAAACATAAATTACGTTGATAAATATGATTGTGATTGCTTGCCCAAAGAGCGATGAATACTAGTGAACCACAAAGAAATTCACTCCAATACTTCAATAAACCTAATCGGGGATCGGCCGGAATAAAAACAGAAGATAATCCTAAAATTATAGCTATAAAAAAACTTAAGTTTTGATTTATATTATTTCTAATTGCCAATAAAATTGCGATTATTATATAAAAGCCTAACTCTACAACAAGTGACCAGTAAACTATAACGTAGAACGGAACATTTAAATAGGGTTGGATTAAAAATAGATTACCTACCCAGGATTGTAATGATGATGGAAAAGAATTTAAAAAATTAGTTTGGTTAAAGGGAGACGATACTAGATTCAGAATTATAGTGATTATGAATGCTAACCAATAAGTGGGCATTAAACGCCAGAATCGACTCTTGATAAAATTCCAGGTACTACCATTTTTAAAAGATAATTTATAGACACTAGCTGCAATACAGTAGCCGCTAATTACAAAGAAAAGGTGAAGTCCCAACCAACCAGGGGCTGCTACTGATTTTAATAACTCAACCAATGGGTGAAGAGGTTTGTTAAATGTAATGCCAAAACCATGAAAAATCATTACCCATAAGGCTGCAATACCCCGCCAATGGTCTAAGGTTTTGTACTGTGGATTCCAGACTGTCATAAATTATCCGTTAGAACTAAGTAAATTCGCGAGAAAAATTCAATTTACGTGAAGAAATATAAATATGATGTAGGGTGCGTTGTCACCGAGCGCTGCACCTTTACCTATTAGCTTGGTTTTCGCTTGTAGCATTGATTTTTTCTATAGCGGTTCTTAATTGCATAGAATACAGACCATTTGTAGGGGCACAGCATTGCTCATTGGTGTCAACTTAACGTGAAACCGCTTGTCCGCCGGGAATTGAAATTCCCGCCTCATAGCTAAAGTCATCTGAAGATGACTAAATATCGCCAAAAATCTCCAGTCTACTGAAGTAGACTTTAGCTAAAAGCCAAAGAAATTTATTTCAAGGCGGGTAAGGAAGCTAACAGATAAGCCATTTTTAGCTTAAGTTGACACCAATTTACCCTGCGGGAAGCCGCTTTGCGTCTACATGAATTGCCCCTACACCTTGCGATATAATCTTATACCGCATTTGAGTAGGAACCGTTATAACTCAATACTCACAACTCAGAACTTTCTCAGATTATCGCGTCGGTAATTGTGGGTGTGTAGTCGAGTATTTGGCGACGATACCAGAAATCTCTGGGTTGTAAAGCCTCAAATAATTCCAGTAATTGCCAAATACTTGCCGCACATAATTTTTGGTTTCATCAAAGGGAATCTCTTCAACAAACTCGTCTGGATCTTTTGTAGTTAGAGTTTGTAGCCATTTAGAGACATTGCCAGGGCCAGCATTGTAACTAGCGATCGCCAACAGAGAGTTATTGTTATATTGCTGATGAGTATGATCCAAATACCATGTACCTAGCATGATGTTATCGTTGGGATTTTCTAGGTTTATGGTTTTGAAATCCACCTTAATTTGTGGGGTAATCCATTGAGCGGTACTTGGCAACAGCTGCATCAAACCAGTGGCGTTAGCGACGGATTTGATTTTTGGCTCAAATCGTGACTCCTGACGGATTAAGGCAGTAACTAACAGCGGATTGAGTTTACGCTCAGTAGACCACTTTTCAATCTCCCGAAGATAGGGAAATGGATAACGGGCTTGCCAGTAGGTAATTTGTTTGCTCAGAGTTTGATATTGGGCCAGTTCTGCGGGGATTTCGCGGTCTTCCAGTTTAGAAATTTTGTCAATTCCGATGAGATTTTCTCCCTTAGCCTGCCGCATTAACCCTTCAGTAAATTGCTCTGCTACCGTTGGCTGAATTTTGTTCTGAAATTCTGTTTGCCATTGTAACCAGGCATCGCGGTCTTGACCCAGCAGATATAATTCTTTGAAAGTCTCAGAACCAGCAGGCGGTACTGGACGTTGGGGGGCGATTACTTCTGGGTTCATGGCGCGCACGTTATCAAAGTTGCCGACATTTAGCCCTAGCATGGTTGCGGCTCGCCAAGCATAGTAAGAGTAAGGAAACTGGCTAATCACATATTCATAAGCAGTTTTAGACTCCTGCTGCTTGCCTAGTAAAGCTGTCCATTTACCTACCCAAAAGCCTGCTCTCGGAGCCAAAATACTGTTGGGGTTGTTGGTAACAATTGGTTCTGCCCATTGCCAAGCACCGACGTAATCTTTAACATTGGCTTTATCTTGGGCTATTTTCCAGCGGTACTCTGCGGCTTCATCAGAATTGCCGTATTTAGCTATGAGTATTTGCCATGCGGCGCTAGCTGACTTTTGATCCTTGAGAGTTTGGAGAGTTTTAGCTTTTTGTGCCAGTGCAGTAGCAGCTTGTTTCGGAAATTTACTAATTACCTGATCGAGATAGGATAAGCCGTCTTTAGGAGTTTTTGCGGTTTCTGCTAACCTTAGTAAAGCATTCCCAGTTTCCTCAGCATTTGGAAATTGCTGCACCAATTGTTTATAGGTAGTGATCGCTTTTTCCTTATCTTGACCTCCTACCTGTAACCCTCGTGCGGTACGGTAGAGGTTACGCGATGTTTTGGGTGCTTTGGCATAAGCATTGGCTGCTTTCAGAAATTGACTATTTTCCCAATAGCTTGTACCAATTAGTTCCCAATTTTCGGGTTTCAGGGTAGGCTGTTTGACTAACTGATCCAAAATGCCCACTATGCCCGGTTGGTCGTAGGCATAAGTAGCCAAAATCAATTGTAAATTGGGCTGATTGGGATTTTCTTGCAAGCGTTTGCGAATAATTTCCCAAGTTAGAGGATTGCTAGGAAATTGAGCGATCGCAGTTTCTTGTTGCTTCGGTTGGGCAATTAGATATAGTGCTTTCACGCTGGCCGCTTCTTTGGGATACTGTTTCAGCACGCTTTGCCTAAGATCCGAGGCTTTGCCATCCTCGCCCAGCATATCCTCTGCCTGGGCTTGTTTCAGCAAAATGTAGGGTGCAAGGATGGGATAGTCTTTCTCTAGTCCTTGGAGTAAAGCTAGGGCTTTTTTTCCTTGGGTTCTTTCAATGTAATCACTCGCCAAAAGATAACGAGCGCGATTTCGGTCTGGCGATTGCGATTCTTGGGCGATCGCTGCTAGTTTTGCCGCCCGTTCTGGCAGTGATTGTGATATCAGTGGAAAGACGGCTGATTGAGCCTTACTCGCCTCTGATGTTTGCTCCGTTTTATTCTGACTCAGTTTGAGCCATTTTCCTAGAGATTTGCCGATCTCCGGTGCTGATACCATTGCCCCAGCTAAAAAGGCAAACAGTGCTGCACCCGCAATTATCGAAATTTGCTTTTTCTGTAGTTTCTTCAGCATGAATATCCGCTGAAAAGTTCCGGTGAATTTCTTGAAACTCTAACACTCCTAACCATCACTGTTACCAAATTTTAATTTTAGATTTTTCATTTTATGTAGAAAAATACTAATTTTCAATCCTACACTTGGCAGTATTGAGTAGATAGCACATATTAGATACTATTACATCTACCTTGGGTATATCATAAATGCAATTCGTCGCCACTACTTGGCTGTGAAAACCCAATCCCCAGTTCCCAGTCCCTTTAATTACAAGCGATCGCTTCTCGAAATTCTCCTGACAATGCCCCTCAAGAGTGCTGAATAAGCTGAGTAATGAGTAATGAGTAAAGAAGTGAGATTCCCCACTCAGCACGGGCTAAACCTTAGCTATCCGCTAACGAACTGTTTTGCCCAATGCCCAATGCTCTCATAGAATCCTCTGAGCTTTTATCGGAATCTCAATCACAAATTTTGTGCCTTTCCCCACTGTGGATTCACACCAAAGATTACCACCATGGTTCTGGGTAACAATTTGATAGCTCATAAACAAACCCAAGCCAGTGCCTTTACCAACGGGCTTAGTGGTGAAAAAAGGATCGAATAATTTAGAGCGAATCTCTTTAGGAATGCCTATGCCGTTATCAGAAATTATAATCTTCACTTGGTTAGTATCGATTTGACGAGTCTTAATCCAGATGGTATTTGGGTTGGCTAAAATATCTGGGAACGAACGCCCTTGATTAGATTCTTCTAATCCATCAACAGCATTATTCAAAAGATTCATAAACACTTGATTCAGGGAGCCAGCATTACATTCAATCAGTGGTAACTGACCATATTCTTTAATCAGCTGGATTTGCGGACGATTGCTTGTCTCTTGCAATCGATGTTGCAAAATCACCAAGGTACTATCAATCCCTTCATGAATATCTACCGCTTTCAATTCTGCTTCATCCAAGCGCGAGAAGTTCCGCAGCGACACTACAATAGTACTGATCCGCTCAGTACCAATTTGCATAGAATCAAGAATGTTGGTCAGGTCTTCTTGCAAAAATTCCAGTTCAAGTTTATCTAATTCTGTGTGCAGGGTTTGAGGTGGATTAGGATAGTGCTGTTGGTAAAGTTGTAATGCTCTAAATAAGCCTTGAATATACTCAGAAAGATGAGTCAAATTGCCATAAATGAAATTAACCGGGTTATTGATTTCATGGGCAACCCCTGCTACCATCTGCCCCAATGCAGACATTTTTTCACTCTGAATCATCTGCAATTGAGTCCGTTTGAGTGTTTGTAGGGCTTGTTTTAGAGTCGTATTTTTTTCATTCAATTCTTCAGTTCTTTCCTGGACTCGAACTTCCAGATTTTCATTAGTTCTAGCTAATTCGGCAAAAGCTAAACGCAACTTGGTTTCTGCTTGTGTTCGTTCTGCGATCGTTGCTGTCAGCACAAGAATGGTGAGTGTAATCACGCCAATAAACGATTGCAGCTGCATCAAAGATTGGTTGAGATCCTTACTTACAAAACCACCTTTGCCATTGACGGTTGCGATCACTGCGATCGCTGCCACAATAAAAGTTAACAGCGTTGCCCCTGGTTGTCCCAATCGAAACGCAGACCAGATCAACGTCGGAATCAACATATATTCCAGGTGATATCCTTTACCAAAAGCAACTTTGGTGATGAGAATGACCAACCCCATCAGGATAATTGACTCTACGATTAACCAGAATCTTAAAAGGTTTGCTGGGGACGGATTAAGGAAGGTGGGGCCCCCTCTGGGGATAAGGGGTAATGGGGATTGGGGAAGGTGGGG
>NZ_JABXKK010000033.1 GCF_017115045.1 Nostoc sp. NMS8
TTTACAGAACGAATTCGATGTTCAACAAATACTCGCTTGCATGAAAACTCTTTGTTCTCTTTTTTCTGGTCAATTGTTAACTTTCCATTTCTTGGTATTTTAATCGGTGTGTCAATTAAATCTTCTCCAAGATATCCTAAATCTCCCTTAAACTTTTGTTTGGGGTCAAAGTTATCGCGGTTTTCTCGAAACAAAGTTATATTACTTTTTGGCCCAGGTTCGCCAGCTATAACATCAACGATATCCTTGGCATCCGGCAAGATAATTATCTGACTTTTAAATGTATGTTTACATGCCAAGACAAGAGTAATATTTCTCTTGTTCTTTATTATCCCCAGGTCTTTCCCTCACTTGTTCATAGCTATCTACAATTAATTCATAATCTGTAAGTATTTCTTTAACTACCATTAAGTCAGATTCGTTTTTTTTTACTTGTTCAATTAAACTGGATGGTAGCAATTCTCACTCGTATTGGCAACCAATAGTTAAATGTATCATTTGCGGTGGACTCACTCACCCCAAACTGGATACCAAGAAGCTCAAATGTAGTCAGATGCCTGAGATAAACCAACGTTAAAATTATTTGTTCTTTTAGCGATAGTTTTGGTTTACGACCTCCACCACCAGCAATAATTCTAACTTTTTTGGATTCTAATAACTCTTGTTTTTCATGATGTAATCGCTCCGCATTTTGAATTAATTGTTGTAACTGTTCATACTCCAGACCAATTAACCGCTTTGTCTTTTTAGGATTTTGTTCAAGATGATTCAGTATGTCGCTCATGTTTCTGTGTCAAAAAAGCTATTTGATGTTCTTTTACCACAGAATATTACTATTTTGGAGATGTCTATTACGAACATTCTTAGTACCCTGCATGAACTGGTCAAAAGATGGACGCTAACCCAAGCGCTTATTGAGCCGGAATATTCGTGGCGTTGCCTGACCCTATCCAATATTGGAACGTCAGTAAGAATTGAGTATCAGGGTGGAAGTGAATGCCCCTCACTCTAGGGCTATTTCATTCTAAACATAAATCGCCCAGAACTAAAGTTCCCCGGCTCATAAATAAAGTCCGTTAAAACGGACTATAACCTTTTATCAGTCGTCTTTAGACGACTTTTGTTTGCTATTAGACTCAGAATTCATTCGGAGGTGGGCTAGATGAGAATGAAATAGCCCTGCTCTCACTCATGCTTAATTTTTCTTTTGTTTGCTAATGTTTATTGACTAATAAATGATTTTAAAATATTTACTTAAGCAATTTATATAAATAAAATTTTCATGACAACCACTTTCTTCTGTAGCAGATTTATGATAGTTAATAGGCACCTAAATTTAATGCTTTTTTTTAGATAACCTGGCAAAGATTAGTAATGTATATGCCATAATGTCACGAGCTAGGGGTATATAAAGTTATTGTTATGCTTCAACACGCAAGTAGAGAAGGTATCACTATTGACTACGAAAAAATATAATGCTACTAGCTCGAACCGATCGATGAATGATGCGGTTAAAACTCCTGCTATATCTGGGAATCCAGTATTTGAATCTGGATTTAATCTACAGCAGGGGTTGATTGAGTTATGGATAGGGAGAAAATTTGATGAACTTGTTAGATATAAAGAATCCTGAGGTTAAATTAGCCTCTAATACTGATAATAACTTTGTGGACTTAACAGCAACACACCCCCGACCATTGTTAAAGCGATCGCACTGGCTAAATTTAAATGGTGAGTGGAAGTTCGCATTTGACGATGAAGGGCGATGTGTTCAACCAGATGATATCCAGGGGTGGAGTCATCATATACAAGTTCCCTTCGCTCCCGAATCTACCAAAAGTGGTATTGGTGACACAGGTTTTCATCCAAACTGCTGGTATGAGCGAGAATTTGAAACGCCTGAAGGTGACGGTAGATTATTACTGCACTTTGGGGCTGTGGATTATCGCGCCCGTGTATGGGTCAATGGTCAATACATGCTAGAGCATGAAGGGGGACATACTCCTTTCATGCTGGATATTACCACAGTTTTGAATGATACTGGCATAACTAAAGTAACACTCTGGGCCCAGGATGATCCTTGTGACCTTGCCAAGCCCAGAGGAAAGCAGGATTGGCAATTGGAACCGCACAGTATTTGGTATCCTCGCACCAGTGGTATTTGGCAAACAGTCTGGATTGAACGTGTGGGTAGAACTTACATCGATAGTATTCGGTGGAGTCCCGATATCGAGCGGTGGGAAGTAGGCTGTTATGCTGCGATCGCAGGTGATGCGCCTGCTGGTATCCAAATCAAGGTAAAACTGAGCATTGGCAATACCGTACTGGCAAACGATACTTATGAAGTGTTTAACGGAGAAATTGGCCGTCGGATCTCCCTTTCCGATCCAGGTATCGACGACTACCGCAACGAATTGCTGTGGAGTCCAGAAAAGCCTACCCTCATGGATGCCCATATTGAACTTTGGCATAATAATCAACTATTGGATGAAGCAAAATCCTACACAGCAATGCGGACTGTGGGAATACAGCGCGATCGCTTTATGCTCAATGGTCGTCCTTATTATTTGCGCTTAGTTTTGGATCAAGGCTACTGGCCCGATTCCCTAATGACAGCACCGGACGATGGGGCATTGCGGCGCGATGTCGAACTGACTAAAGCAATGGGTTTTAACGGAGTCCGTAAGCACCAGAAAATTGAAGACCCGCGATTTTTATATTGGGCAGATGTGCTGGGGTTGTTAGTATGGGAGGAGATGCCCAGTGCATATCGTTTCACACCTAAAGCAGTGGAACGCACGACACGAGAGTGGGCTGAGGTGATTAGGCGGGATATCAGCCACCCTTGTATCGTAGCTTGGGTAACGTTTAATGAATCTTGGGGAGTTCCGAATCTGGTTGAAACTGCGGCTCACCGAAACTACGTTTTGGCAATGTTTCACTTAACTAAAACTCTCGATCCGAGCCGCCCAGTGATTGCCAACGATGGCTGGGAAAGTACAGATACAGACATTCTGGCTATTCATGACTACGACACCCACCCACAACAATTAGGTCATCGCTATGGCCCAGAAGTAAAGCTATCAGATTTGTTTGATCGGAAGCGTCCTGGAGGGCGCATCTTGACACTGGATAACTTTCCGCATCAGGGACAGCCAGTAATGCTGACTGAGTTTGGTGGCATTGCCTATGCTCCTGTTGATAACCCCGATGCCGATAAACTTTGGGGCTATGAACGTTGCTCCAATATTTCCGAGCTAGAAATGAAATACGCTTCTCTGCTTGAAACGATTAATAACATCGAGTTGTTTAGCGGATTCTGTTACACCCAATTAACAGATACTTTCCAAGAAGCTAACGGTTTATTATACGCCGATCGCACCCCGAAATTTCCTATTGAGGCGATCCGCGCTGCAACCCTCTCAGGACAAGGATTATGTACTCCCACAAGCTGTTAAAGCCCGACGGACGTAAACTCAAGTTATACAGTCGCTACCCAATTACTAGTCAGTTAGAAGCCACTAGCCCTAGTAATGAGCCAGTGCAAGCTAATCCACACCTGCGCTGGCACCCCTTGCGGGGTGAATGGGTAGCTTATGCTAGTCACCGTCAAGGCCGGACGTTCATGCCGCCCGCAGAATATAATCCCCTCGCACCTACCACCAACCCTGAGTTCCCAACGGAACTACCCCAAGGTAAGTATGACGTGGCAGTGTTTGATAACCGCTTTCCCTCAATGACTCCGACAGCCAACAATCCACCTGATACCATCGTGGAAACGTTACCAGCTAATGGAGCTTGTGAGGTAGTGGTTTTTACTCAAGATGCCAGCGCCTCCTTGAGTTCCTTAGAGTTGGATCATTTAGATTTGCTATTGGAAGTGTGGGGCGATCGCACCCGTGAATTAGGATTAAATCCCCAAATTCAGTACGTGCTGCCCTTTGAAAATAAGGGTGTAGAGGTGGGTGTAACATTGCACCATCCCCACGGGCAAATTTACGCCTATCCTTTTATACCACCTGTTCCGGCGCGGATGCTGGCAATGCAGCAGGAGTATTATCAAGAACATCAACGGGGTTTACTGCAAGACTTGATTCAGAAAGAGATTGCAGCCGATCAACGGATTATTTATCAAGATGAGTATGCGATCGCATTTGTCCCGGTATGCGCTCGTTATCCCTATGAAGTCTGGATTGCACCCAAAGAGCCAGTTAGCACTTTTACCGAACTCACCCCAGAGCAACGTTGGGGACTCGCCAACGCGTTAAAAACTGTCACTCTTAAGTATGACGGTTTGTGGAATCGCCCGTTTCCTTACTTGATGGCTTGGTTCCAAGCACCCACGGACGGTTTAGCGCATCCAGAAGCGCATTTACACGCCGAGTTTTTTCCGCCATATCGGACAAGCGAAAGGCTGAAGTATCTGGCGGGAACTGAACTCGCAGCAGGGATGTTTGCCAATGATGCTTTACCGGAGGAGAAAGCGAAGGAACTACAAGCTGTGGTGGTAAATATTGAAAAACCAATTTCGGTGTGACAGGGTTTGAAACTGTAACTTAATTTCTGGACAAACCTACTCATTTATTGATTGTTTGTTCACCTCTTGAATTAGTTCATCAACAAACTCTCCTAGAGGGTATTTGAAAATTATACGCTTGTATTCAGCTCCCCCCTTAAAAAAGGGGGAATAACCTTTTCAAAGTCCTCCTTAAAAAGGAGAATTTAGGAGGATCTAAAGTTTTGGATACCTCAGTCACCACTTTTTAAACAACCTCTTAACCATTCCTTCTAATTAGGGATGGTTTTTAACTTTTTTGTAATACTGTTTCACTTTAAAAACAATCATACAAATACTTAAGACTACAGCATTGCTATGCCCTTACGAGAAATCTGTATAACTCCAGACTGGATTCTAATAGTTCTGCTATAAGCCTTCTGATAGTGTATTTCTCCAAACAAAAAAGTTTAGACTAGGGGTGCTTAGTTATTAAGAATGAGAGGTAATAGTTATGCCTAGTGGACATGCTGGCCATAAGGGCGCTTCTAATAAACCCAATATTAATGCCAATGGAGTAATTGATGATGCTGCTAATGAATCATTAAATGCTGATGATTTCTTGTCTGAAGAGCAAACTAACACAGAAGTCCATAGAGTCGAAGAAGCTGTTAAGTTTCCTCCTGCTACCGAACGCCCAGGTGAAAAATCAAATACTAGTACCTGAAGTAACGATAGGAATCATATTTAATTTTTGAAATACGCGTAGGGTGCGTTACGCTTTGCTAACGTACCTTATTGTTTAGATTTTTTCAAAAATAAAATCGAATTGCCATAGGTGTAGCAATCTGCTAACGAGTAGATAGTCACAATGAGCTGAGTGCTTGCAAGTGCTTTCAATATACAAAAATCCCCCTCTCACCTAATGGTATAAAGGGGGATGATAGCTAAGGTCAGAGGATATCTATTAAAAACTTCAACCAAATTTCCCGGCGGTTGAAGCTATAAGGAATGCTCCATAGGTAAGGATGTAGCCAACTGTGAAGTGAGCTAGGCCTACTAACCAACCCTGGACGATAGACAGAGCAACAGGCTTATCTTTCCAGTAAACTAAATTAGCTAGGGGAGTGCGTTCGTGTGCCCAGACTAGAGTTTCAATTAACTCTTGCCAGTATCCACGCCAGGCAATCAAAAACATGAAATCGGTTGCCCAAACCAGGTGTCCAAAGAGGAACATCCAAGCCCAGACAGACAAATTATTTGTGCCGTAGGGGTTATAACCGTTAATCAACTGAGCAGAGTTAGCCCAGAGGTAATCACGGAACCAACCCATCAGATATGTAGAGTTCTCATTGAACTGAGCGACGTTACCTTGCCAAACACCGAGATGCTTCCAGTGCCAATAGAAAGTCACCCAACCAAGGAGATTCAGCATCCAGAAGATAGCAAGATAAAAAGACTGTTGCCAAGAGGAAGTTTGGCAAGTACCGCCCCGACCTGGCCCATCGCAGGGGAAGGTATAGCCGAAGTCCTTTTTATCAGGCATCAATTTAGTCCCACGAGCATCCAATGCGCCCTTGACACAAATTAAGGTGGTGGTATGCAAACCTAAAGCAATCGCATGGTGAACCAGGAAATCACCAGGCCCAATCGTCAAGAACAATGAGTTAGTGCCGGAGTTGATCGCTGCTGTCCAGTTTGGCAACCAGACGTTACCGTAGTTGGGCCAAGCTGTGTAGGCGATGCTATCTGGGTTAGATAGTAACGCATCCATGCCATACAGTAGTTTACCGTGAGCAGATTGGATGAATTGAGCAAATACTGGCTCAATCAAAATTTGCTTTTCAGGAGTGCCAAAAGCAACTACAACATCGTTGTGGACGTATAACCCCAGAGTGTGGAAGCCTAAGAATAACGACACCCAACTCAGGTGAGAAATAATCGCTTCTTTGTGCTGAAGTACACGCTCCAGGACGTTACCTTTGTTTTGCTCTGCGTCGTAATCTCGAACCCAGAAGATGCCGGCATGGGCAAACGCACCAATCATGAAGAACCCAGCGATATACTGGTGATGGGTGTACAGCGCCGCCTGTGTCGTGTAATCCTTACCGATGAAGGCGTAAGGAGGCATCGAATACATGTGCTGTGCAACTAACGACAGGGCAGTACCCAGTGCTGCCAAGTGTATAGATAACTGGAAGTGCAGTGAGTTGTTATAGGTGTCGTACAGCCCTTGGTGTGGTAAGTTGAACTGACCTTCAGTTTGAATGCCAAAGAAATTTTTGGCATTAAGCATCTCTTTGATGCTGTGACCAATCCCAAAGTTAGTCCGGTACTGATGACCGGCAACGATAAAGATGACTGCGATCGCTAAATGGTGATGAGCCATATCAGTCAGCCACAGCGATTCAGTCTGGGGATGGAAGCCACCCAAAAAAGTCAGAATAGCCGTCCCTCCGCCTTGAGATGTACCAAACAAATGCCCTGGCGTTTCAGGATTCTGAGCATATACACCCCAATCACCCCTCCAGAAAGGTGCTAAACCTGCTGGGTGCGGCAAGGTAGTCAGAAAATTATTCCAACCAACATGAACACCACGAGATTCGGGAATGGCGACGTGAATAAGATGTCCAGCCCAAGCCAGAGAGCTAACACCAAACAAACCTGCCAGGTGGTGATTCAGGCGAGGTTCAGCACTCTTGAACCAAGCCAAGCTAGGACGATACTTGGGTTGCAAGTGCAGCCAACCAGCAAATAAGAACAATGCTGCTAACAGCAACAAGAACACTGAACCTTGGTAAAGGTCATTGTTTGTCCGCATCCCAATGGTGTACCACCAGTGGTAGACACCAGAGTAAGCAATGTTAACAGGATTAGTAGCACCCCCTTGGGTAAAAGCTTCTATAGCTGGTTTACCGAAGTGAGGATCCCAAATCGCGTGGGCAATTGGGCGAATATGCAGCGGATCTTTAATCCATTGTTCAAAATTACCTTGCCAGGCTACGTGGAACAATAGACTAGATGCCCACAGAAATATGATTGCTACGTGACCGAAGTGAGTAGCGAAAATCTTTTGGTAAAGATTTTCCTCGGTGATGCCATCATGGCTTTCAAAATCATTTCCTGTTGCGATCGCATACCAGAGCCGACGTGTAGTCGGGTCTTGTGCAAGATCCTGGTTAAATTTAGGATATTTTGTGGCCATGCAATTTAATTACATCTCCTTAAACGCTAATCCAGGTTGCTAGTTCTAACGAGTTAGCAACTTTTTACAATTGAATCAGCACCCTTCCAGCCTTGGATTGGAGGTCAATCTAAACAGCCAAAGCTGATGAGTATTGAGGATAAAACAGGCTTAATTCTTAGACTCACATCATTAGGCGGGATGATGCAATTCATTTCCATAGATGTAATAAAATAATTAATGACTAGCATTTCCATTTAACTATCGGACGATATTTGTATTAAATTAACTTGTAGTCTTAGATACAGCCTCAGAGCTACAAATCTTAGTAATTTTTTTATTAGAATGAGCTTAAACTTTTGTAACTACGTGATATGTTAATAATGTTTTTAGCAAAGTAAAACAAAAAATTAAGCTCAAGTTTATGTAGCTCCTGGTAAGCTCTGATACCAAGATTTTTACTTTTTTGAAACCTAAGTTAAGTAAATTAGTTAGGGGTTAATAATTCCGTAGTAAAGGGCGACAACAAATAAGAAAGTAGCCAATATAACCACGGTAAACCCATAGCGAACTAGTGGATTGGGTAAGTCCTGATTGGTGATTACATTATCCTTTTGTACCTGAGTGATCTGCTCAAATTTATCAGGTTCTTGAGCATTCATATCGTTAGGTGGGTTCTCTGGCAGAGAAACATTATTCTCTGTTATTTTGTTTTGAGTCTCTTGGGATTTCATGGGCTTTTTTTGATGTCTTTGTAGCTAGTGCGCTTTTATAATTTCAAACATTTACTAATGATTACATCATTCTTGAGAACTACCTTGGCTCAATGTGCGATTGCCTAAAGAGGTTAGTCGATGTGAAGTTGCTCTGTAATTGTCAATACACAGCAAAGAAAAATTCAGAATCAATTAGTAGATGTAGGGTATGTTATGCCGTAGGTTAATGTAGCGTCAATTCAAGGTGCAGTGCTTGGCAGCAACCCACCCCACACCTGAAAAATTAGATTTTTTCTTAATTTACTCTGTATCCAAAACCTTAAAAAGTCTAAAAAGTTACATAAAATATTTTTGCCTATTAGTGATCGTGGTATCGTATGATAATATATCAAAATATCAAGAATCAAATAACATGAAATTCAGAGGAATAAAACGCGGTCAAAATATAGAAATATTAGAGCAACTAAATAATATTCCCGATGGAACAGAAATAATTATAGACTTATAATTTATTGAAAAACAAATACCTGAGCCAAAACTAAATTTAACAGAAGAAGAGAGATTAGCTAAATTAAATAAATTATTTGGAGTATGGAAATATCAACCAGATTTAACAGAAATATTTGTAGACATTGACCAACAGCGTCATACTTATCAAGGTAAAAACATAGACTCAATTGATAATCAGGATAACGGCTAATGTATCTGTTAGACACTAAAATTTGCATTGCACTTCTCAAAGAAAACCCCCAAGCAGTGAAAAAATTAATCGCTACTTTAGCCAATATTATTTATCAACAATTATAGTTGCGGAACTTTATAAAGGCGTTTACTATTCTCAACAGATGTCCAAGAATCTGGAAAGTTTGCAACAGTTTACTGATCTATTACCCATAGAATCATTTGACTTAAAAGCAGCTATTGAATTTGGCAAGATTCAAAGCGAACTCAAAAATATTGGTAAACCAACTGGGGAATTAGATGCGTTAATTGCTGCTATTGATCGTTCTCGCAATGATATTCTCGTGACTAATAATATCAAAGATTTTAGTAATATTGATAACTTACAATTAGAGAACTGGTTAGAAAGTTAGATATAGATTAATACAATTGATACACTGCCATAACAGGATTGTTGAGTAATCCAGCAGTAATTGCGATCGCTAGTGTACCATTTGGAATACCAACCTCAGACAGACGCAGACAGACCTAGATAAATTTGATAATCATCTGTATCTATCTGTGTTTTTCCTATGAACGAAGAAGTCTCCAAAAAGCTAGAGTTAATCAGGCAAACCTTGCATGAAACCGAAGTGCAAGGCGTGCGTTTGCGGGGTACAGACTGGTTTGCCTGGGCGACGGCTGGCGCTTCTAACACCGTGCTGCTGACTGCTGAAACTGGCGTAGCAGAAGTATTAGTAACTACTGACGAGGCTTGGGTATTAACGGATGAAATAGAAGCCCAGCGTCTTAAAGATGAAGAACTACCTGCTAATTTTAAGGTGTATGTGAACCCTTGGGCTGATGGTGCTGCCCGTGAGTCTTTTGTTCGTGATGTAACTGGCGGCGGAAAAGTAATTAGCGATCGCCCCATCTCCAATTTAGAAAAGCCGTTACCCCCATCCCTGCAAAATCACAAACGGGTAATGATGTCAAGTGAATTAGAGCGATATCGTCAAGTCGGGCAAAAAGCTAGTCAGGCAATGACAGAGGTACTCAAAGCCGCCAAGCCAACTTGGACAGAATATCAATTAGCAGGTGCGGGTGCAGAGGCATTATGGGCGCAAGGGTTACATCCAGCGCTGACACTAGTAGCGGGTGAGAGGCGTTTACCGCTATACCGTCATGCAACAGCCACCGGAGAACAGATTGGACAGCAAGCAATGCTGGTGTTTTGCGCGAGAGGTTACGGTTTGTATGCAAATCTAACGCGATTTGTTTGTTTTGGTAAGCTTTCAGACGAACGGGCCGAATTACATTCCCATGTGCGTGAAGTAGAAGCAGTAATTTTAAATTTGTGCCAACCCGGAACCACACTCGATGCAGTTTATCACGCCCTAGCTCAGGCTTATGAGCAGCACGGATTCCCCAATGCCATCCGCGAACATCACCAGGGAGGAACCACTGGATATCTAGCGCGAGAAATCGTAGCCAATCCAACCACTACTGATACTTTAGCAGAAGGCATTGCTGTTGCTTGGAACCCTAGTTTAGCAGGGGCAAAGGTTGAAGATACTTTTGTGATTCTCAAGGATGGAAAGTTAGAAAATCTGACTTTTGATCCAAATTTTCCTAATGTTGAAGTAGAAGGAAGGTTACGCCCTCTACCTTTGTACAATTAAAAATTATGGATTTTGAACAAATATTCGGTAAACCACCTGAAACTCAAGCCAGTGCGCCGGGAAGAGTAAATTTACTAGGCGAACATACAGACTATAACGATGGCTTCGTTCTGCCAACTGCGATTCCTCAATCTACCACGGTACAGCTAGGTTTGAGTAGCGATAGTCAGCATCACTTTTACTCGGAAAATCTCAACGAGCAGGTGAGCATTTCAGATATCAATCATACCCCGTCTGGATTTGCCAGTTATATTTTTGGCTGTATTGAGCTTTTGCAAAAAGCAGGACACGCAATACCATCACTTTGTGTGTACGTCAAATCATCGGTTCCTATGGGTTCGGGTTTGTCTAGTAGCGCGGCTTTAGAAGTAGCAACGCTGCGGGCATTACGCCAACTTCTGAACCTTCCCATTGATGATGTTGAAATCGCCCAATTCGCCCAGCAAGCAGAAATTCAATATGCTGGCGTGCAATGCGGCATCATGGATCAGATGGCTTCTAGCTTGGCTGATACCGAGCATATCTTATTTTTAGATACTCGGACTTTAGAACGCCGGATAATGCCTTTGCCTGAGAACGCGGAGATTTTGGTTATTGATAGCGGCGTACCCCGCACCCTTGCCACTAGTGGTTATAACCAGCGCCGGGCTGAGTGTGAGGATGCGGCGCGATCGCTAGGAGTTAAAGCACTACGAGATATTACTGATGTCGAAGTAACAGAAAAACTACCCGAACCTCTACGGCGGCGTGCCCGTCATGTAGTTACAGAAGATAACCGCGTCTTGGAAGTATTGCAGGGAGTAACATCTGAGCGCTTTGGCGAATTGATGAACGCATCCCACGCCAGTTTGCGAGACGATTACGAAGTGTCTGTACCTGCACTGGATACTCTAGTAGAACTGTTGCAAAAAACTCCGGGAGTATATGGTGCGAAACTCACAGGTGCGGGTTTTGGCGGTGCAAGTGTCGCTTTGGTTGCGGTTGGTGAAGCCAGAAGTATTGCAACTCATGTTCTTGAACAATACAAGCAAGCAGGTTATAGCGGACAAATTTTGGTTCCTTCCTTGGAGTTAAGTGATGCAGCCTAAAGTTGTTTATGGAAATGCAGGCGTTGAAGGTGTAAATCGTTGGGGATGGTTTATGGGTCACTTTATCACCCCTGAAGACGATCCGCGTTCTACGGAAATGCTAGAAGTAAAATGGGCTGTTCACAAAACAGGTGAAAGTAGAACTGATTGGGCAGTAAATAACCAAGCTGCGACGCTTTCAATTCTCATTCACGGAGAATTTCGCCTGCAATTTGAAGATAGAGAAATTTTATTATCTCGTGAAGGTGATTATGTTCTTTGGTGTGCAGGTGTAGCCCATTGGTGGGTAGCTGAGTCCGACTGCACTATTTTGACTGTCAGATGGCCTTCAAAGCCGGGTGATAGTGTTGAATTGGCTGGAGTGTCAAAGAGTTCGTTTGCTAAGTAATTGAGCATAATTAATTTTAATTAGGTTCGATGCTCCCTCATTTGTCAGAATTACTTTGCTTCTCAACATCAGATTTAAGATACAAAGTCAGATACTTAAGTAGTTGGCTTAAATAATTATAGTTGCGATCGGGCAGAAGCAGGAGGAAAAAGGGTTTCAGCCTTCTTTACTTTTCTTTACATAGTTTGCTTTTATTGTGCCGACTTACTTATCATTTTCAAAAATCTTTGATATCTACCCTACAAACTTAATTATCTCTATCTTTAGTATTTTTTTTAATCCGTCGAACTCACGTAATATTAATCTAAAGATTTTTTGAAGATGAGTTTGTTTCACGTCAAGCCGTGATTTTGATGAAACATGCATCTAATGCGATCGACAAAATATCTAGACATATAGAAAATTTATTGCGGATTTCAAGTTAGTGAAGTACACAAGCTAAGTCTCAAAGTCAGGTATAAAACCTGTTTGATATCATGCCCGCCAAATTACCAATAATAAAAGAACCCGACCCCCATCAAAGCTGTGCTTTGTCTCCCCTCCCCGCCTGTGGGCAGGGGTGGGGTGATTCGATTTTAATAAGTAATCAAGCGGACATAATATTACTTCTGAATTATGAATTCTGACTCCTGAATTCTGCTGTATTGCGGCAAAGCTGGAGTCATTAGGCTTTCTTAATCCCTTGGATTGAGACGGAAAAATTATGCAGTGTATAGATTCAACTAATCAGCATTTTGTTTCATGCTAAAACCTGATTATCTACTTAAATACTTAAGCCTATTACTCGCAAACCCAGTATTAGTTATCGTACTAATGCTCACAGGATTGACGAGTGGTTGTCAAAAAAACGATCCGGCAGCTAATGCTCAAAGCCCACCACCATTACCAGTAAAACTTCAGAGAATTGACGCAGGCACAATTGAAGAAAGTTCCGAATTTGTCGGATCGTTGGAGGCGCAGCAAAAAGTCACGCTACAACCGCAAATTCAGGGTCGAATCGAATCAATTCTCGTTTCAAGTGGTCAGCGAGTGCAGCAGGGTACGCCGATCGCATCTTTGAGTTTAGATCAGGCTCAGGCCAATGTCACCAGTTCGATCGCAGCTGCTAGTTCGGTGCAAGCAGCATTGGGTACTGCTCAAGCAGAACAACAACAAGCCGAAGCCCAACGCACCAAAGCGGCTGCAAATGTTCAACTGCAACGGACACAATTCAATCGTACCCAACAGTTAGTCAGCGAAGGAGCTGTAGCTAGGCAAGAATCAGACATTGGCCGAAATAATTTACAAACTGCTCAAGCAGACCTGCAAACATCCGAAAAGCAAGTTGCAGCAGCTAGGGCATTTGTCCGCCAAGCACAGGCAAATATCCGCCAAGCTCAAGCAAGCACGGCTGCGGCGCGAGTCAGCCTCAATTTTAAGCAAGTGGTAGCACCCATTACTGGCATAGTCGGTGAATTTCCGGTCAAAATTGGTGATTATGTCAACATCGGACAAACAATCACCACACTCACACAAAACGATTCACTGGATCTCAATCTTTCTATACCCTCAAATCGATTGCGTCAATTACGAACGAACTTACCCGTTCAGTTAATCGATCCCACTACCCAGCAAGTGATTGGTACAGGTGCGATTAGCTACATTTCCCCAAATGTAAGTTCTAACCAACAGTCAGTTTTGAGCAAAGCCCGCTTTCGGAATTCCCAAGGGCGATTGCGCGATGGACAATACGTTAGAGCTCGCGTGATTTGGAATCGACAACCAGGTATCTTGATTCCCACCGTCGCAATTTCTCGCATTGGCGGACAAAGTTTTGTGTTTGTCACCGAAAACAAAACCGTAAATGGACAACAGCAGCAAGTTGTGCATCAGCGTTTAGTGCGCCTGGGAGATATTCAAGGCACAAATTATCAAGTTATCGATGGGCTTAAATCCGGCGAAACGATTGTAACTTCTGGCATTCTCAAACTTAGAGAAGGCGCACCAATCCAACCAATATCATAAATCCAGGATCGATAATTTATGATTTTTTCGATCGCGAATACCTTCATTAAACGCCCGGTATTAACTACCGTTTGCACTCTACTGATTCTGATTGTCGGTGGCGTGTGTATTCCGTTGCTGCCGCTCAATTACTTACCAGATATTGCACCGATTCGCGTTCAAGTCTCAGCTTCCTATACTGGGGCGGATGTGGAAACTGTCGAAACTGCGGTGACAACTACGCTGGAGCGACAAATTAACGGCGTTGAGGGAATGCAGTACATGACCTCGAACAGTTCCGCAGGTAGTAGCCAAATTTCAGTATATTTCGGGGCGCAGACAGATAAAAATATTGCTCAAGTTAATGTCCAGAATCGCCTCGCCCGTGCTACACCTCGCTTACCAACAACGGTGCAACAATTCGGTGTGACAGCACAAACATCTTCTACAAGTATTTTGTTAGTCTATGCTCTTTATCCCGAAAATAATGAGTATGACGCGCTGTTTATTAGTAACTATATCGATCTGAATTTGCGAGATCAACTGCTGAGAACGCCCGGAGTTGGGGATTTAACAATTTTTGGTGAAAAGCAGTATGCAATGAGGTTGTGGCTCGATCCGAATGCACTGGCAAGTCGAGGCTTAACTGTGGCAGATGTCTCTACGGCATTGCGATCGCAAAATATTCTCGCCGGAGCCGGAACGTTAGGTCAATCGCCTATCCCTCCAGGTCAAAGTTATGAAATTCCGTTGCGAATTAATGGTCAATTTAAAGATGCGTCAGAGTTTCAAAATCTAGTCATTCAAGCCGGAAGTAATGGCAATTTAATTAAACTCCAAGATGTTGGTCGTGCAGAACTCGGCTCGGAGACTTACAGCAGCAATGCGAGAAATAATGGTAAGCCGTCGATTGGGATCGCAATTTATCAGTTACCTGGTAGTAACGCCCTGGATGTGGCGAAAAATGTTCAGGCTCAGATGAATGAGTTGATGAAAGACTTTCCACCAGGCTTAAAAGCTGAGATTGTCTACGATACCGTGGGATTTGTGCAAGCGTCACTCGAAGAAGTATTGAAAACACTAGTTGAAGCGATCGCTCTTGTCGTACTGGTGATTTTTCTGTTTCTACAAAACTGGCGAGCCACAATTATTCCCCTGGTTTCCATTCCCGTTTCACTGATTGGGGCGTTAGCATTCGCTTATATATTTAAATTCTCGTTGAATAATTTAACGTTATTTGGCTTAATTTTGGCAACAGGATTAGTTGTAGATGATGCCATTATCGTTGTTGAAGCGATCGCTCGCAAAGTTGAACAGGGAATGCGACCACTGCAAGCATCAGTCGAGGCAATGGATGAACTTACCGGAGCGGTAGTTTCAACGTCGCTGGTATTGATGGCAGTTTTTATCCCAGTGGCATTTTTCCCAGGTTCGACCGGAAAAATGTATCAACAGTTTGCGTTGATTATTGCTTTTTCAATCGCCATCTCAACGTTTAATGCTCTTTCCTTTAGTCCGAGTATATCTGCAATTCTGCTCCGTCCACCTCAGCCGGCACGTGGCCCGCTTGGTTGGTTTTTTGGTCGTTTCAATCAAATTTTACAATGGATCATTGACAAGTATTTAGCCAGCGTGAATTTTCTGATTCGCCTTCGTTATGTGGTAATCGGATTATTCGTCGTTGGTTTAGCTGCGACTTATTTTATGTTTACCCATGTTCCCACCGGGTTTGTTCCGAGTGAAGACCAGGGAATTGTCTTAGGTATTATTCAAGGGCCAGATGGAGTTGCCCTCAACTATACCGACCAAGTAATTACAAAACTCGAACAGATTCTCGAAAAAGAACCAGAGGTGAGTAACGTTTTCGCCACTTCGGGATTTGGCTTCGCTGGTAGTGGCTCAAATCGCGGTGTGTTCTTTGCAAAACTCAAGCCGTGGGACGAGCGCACTCAACCCGATCAAAGTGCCTCTGGAATCTTAGCCCGAATCAATAAAGAATTTGCAACGATTCCAGAAGCTATTATTACCGCAGTCAGTCCCCCACCGATTCAAGGCTTTAGTACGTTAGGGGGATTTGAGTTACAGCTAGAAGACCGTACCAACGGAAGATTAACAATCAATGATTTTTTTGCGAATGCTCAAGCGGTGCTAGCCCAAGCAAATCAAAAACCAGCGCTCAAAGGCGGCGTTTTTACACAGTTTACTGCTAGTACACCACAGTTTCAAATTGACTTCGATCGCACTCGTTTAGAAGCACTTAACATCGATTTTCAAGAAGCTGTTACCACACTTGGAGCTGCAATTGGTTCCCAGTATGTCAACGATTTTACTTTGGGACAGCGTAGTTATCGCGTATATGTTCAGGCAGATGCTAACTATCGGCGATCGCCTGATGATATTCGACGGCTTTATGTGCGATCGGCAAATAACCAAATGGTGCCATTGAGTGAGGTTGCAAAAATCACGCCCACTACAGGCCCATCTGTAATTTCCCATTACAACGGCTTCCGCGCGATCGATTTACAAGGTAGAGAAGCATCGGGCTACAGTAGTGGACAGGCGATTCAGGCAATGCAAGAAGCGGTGACTCAAGCAGCAACACCGGGGGTTGGCAGTGATTGGATTGGCACAGCCCGCGAAGAATTAAGTGCAGGTAACTTGGGGATTTTGATTTTTGGCTTCGGGATCATTATGGTGTTTCTGACGCTGGCTGCTCAGTATGAAAGTTATATCGATCCGGCGATTATTCTCTTAACTGTACCGTTAGCGTTGTTAGGCGCATTGAGTGCCTTAGCTTTGCGCGGTTTGGTGAATGATGTCTACGCGAACGTAGCGTTAGTGATGCTGATTGGATTAGCGTCAAAGAACGCGATTTTGATCGTCGAGTTTGCCAATCAAGCCCTAGAAGAAGGTGCGACAATTCGACAAGCAGCCGTAACCGCAGCGCAAGAAAGATTCCGACCGATTGTGATGACTTCAAGCGCCTCCTTGCTAGGATTTTTCCCCCTGGTAATTGCCACCGGAGCCGGTTCTGCCTCGCGCTGGTCGTTAGGAACAGCCTTATTTGGCGGGCTACTCGTAGCAACGGTTTTGAGTTTGCTGATTGTTCCAGTCCTGTACGTAATCATCAAGACTTTGGAAGAACGCTTTTTGAAGAAAAAACCTGCTAATCCCTCTCAACCACCATCCCCAGATGGAAACCAAGATGGACAATCAAGAGCTAACGCTCATCAACATTCATCTATAATTGTCAAGCAGAATTTTGATGATAACGGACATAATAATTCGAGTAAGTAAAATCTGAAATAGCTGATTAACTAAGGTTTTACCCCACCCTAACCCTCCCCTTGTGAAAGGGCTACGGTGTACACACAAGTTATCGAATCACTACTAGTCCTCGAATTACCCCACCCTAGCCCTCCCCTTGTGAAAGGGAAGGGAACAAGATCCTCTTGTTTCCCTCCTTTCTAAGGGGGAATAAGGGAGGTAATACGACTTGTGTGTACATCGCAGTTGTGAAGAGGAAGGGCTGGGGTGAGATCAAAATCCTGTACATCGAATTCACCGTATTGTTAATGTATTGGCTTGCATTGTTAATGTACTGGCTTACATTGTTAATGCGTTGGCTTACATTAAAAACACTAAGCTTTTACGCAAAGCTGTACTTAGAAAGCTAGTTTTATTTTTGCTCTGTTTGTTTGAAACCGCCCTGTCTCTTCGCTGGTGCAGAGGGGTTCAGTATCAACTCAACTCAGAATCAGTATTATTACAAGAGGTAAAGATTAAGTTATAACTTTGGAAACCACTGACACAATGAAGAGTATCTTCTAATAATTTAGCAAAGCTATAAGCATTGGAGCAAAGCAAATGAACGCTAAATTAATCGTTTTTTCTGGCTTTGTGACAGCATTTGTAGGTGCAGGAATTGGTTTTATTACTGCTAATTTACTTCCTTGCCCTTACACAAGTCAAATGTATAAAGGTTTGGAGCAAAAATATACGATCGTTGGTGCAGTTGCGGGTTTGCTAATTGGTTCTAGTCAAGAAATGATTCGAGAACTCAAGCAAGAGCGGGATGCAGAAGAAGAATTGCTGCGGGATTTGAACAAAGCTATTCACTCAAGTACAGATCAAAAAAAATTATGACAATTTTTTGACAAGGACTAACAGCTATAGCAAAAATCTTGATCGCGGTTCTGAAAAACTGCAAGGTAAAGCGCCATTTTCACAAGTGGTAACTCTGGAATTGAACGGGTAGTTGCACTTACCTTCGCCCGTGAAGCTGCCGATGTGCTGATGTATGCAGGTGTGTCTATTGGTGGTTTCCTGAGTCCAACTGCACTATATCTGACTGTTACATGCCCTTCAAAGCCAGGCGATCGCGTTGCATTGTCTGGAGTATCAAAGAATTTAGTTATGTTAACTAATTCGTCAGAATTAATTTTAATTAATTGTTGCAGAGGATTGGTATAAGCCACTAATTTTAAAAATAGTGCGCTAGTATCGACAAGCAATAAAAAAAATTTCTAGAGGTCATTAATACCACTCTAGTTATAAGTTGAAGAGGATAAAAAAGATGGTTCAAAGTATAGGCGGTATAGCGAAATATTCAGCTACCGACCTAGACCGATTTGCTCAAGAACTGAATCAAGATGGAATTTGTGTCATTCCTGGTGTTTTTGAGCAAAAATTAATTGATGAGTGGACACAAGCTTTTGAAAAATTATTTCACGAGCGTCAAAACCAACCAGATGGATTGGCTCCTCGTGAAGTTTCCCGCTACTATCTAACCTTGCCTTGGATTTACCCATTTGCTAATGAGTTAGTTTTTGCCAATCCAGTGATTATGGGTATCCTAGATCGCGTGTTTTTCCAAGAATACGTAATGGTTCAGATGGGAGTTGATGTCCCATTCCAGGGTTCAGATTATCAGGAAACCCATCGGGATTTTCGACCATTATTTAGCGATCGCATAGTTACCCCACTTTACGCCCTCGCAGTCAACTTTCCCCTTGTGGAAGTAACCGCAGAAAACGGGCCGTTTCAAATGGCGCGTGGTACCCATGTCATACCGCGAGAAGAGGGATTAGAAAAGGTTGCTAGTGGTGAAATTCCGATGGAATCCTTTTATATGCAGCCAGGTGACGTGATGGTGCGATCGCCTTTAGCACTGCATCGCGGTTCCCCAAATCGGACAAACCACCCAAGACCGATGGTAGTCATGGGCTATGCGATGCATTGGTTGCATACGCCAAAGGTAGATTTGACTCTCTCACAAGACTACTATGAAAGCCTCTCAGAAAAACTAAAGCAGATGCTACGGTGTCAGCTAGTAGAAAGCTTACCTAAGAACAAAGTCGAAACTTACGTGAATTTTAAATACTAGTCGTCTATCGCATTAAGTCTGATAGGTGAATCAAATTTCAATTTCCCTTCTTTCCTTCTTCCTTTGCGTCCTTTACGGTTCGTTCTCTTATCTCTCAATAATGGGACAGACCACTAGCAATACGGTGCGGGTTTTGATCCCCCCGCCTACGGCGACCCCGGCTTGAAAGCCCCCCTTTTTAAGGGGGTTGGGGGATCTTCAAAATATTAAAACGTTAACCGAACCGTATTAAGACCACTAGTAGAAGAAGGACTTTTGTCATTCTATAGATAATTAAGATGCAAACTTATACTAATCCAGTCTACAAAGGTTATTTTGCCGATCCTTTTGTTTGGCAACACGAAGGCGTATATTATGCGATCGGCACTGGTGCAGCAGAAGCAGAAGGAACGGTAGATGAAATAGCGGACGCACCAGATATTAACTCCAATAACAAATCGCGTGTTTTTCCTCTGTTACGCTCTTTCGACTTTGTAAATTGGGATTATGTTGGTAACGCGCTACAACGCCCAGATCCCGCCCTAGGCGATAATTTTTGGGCCCCCGAAGTTGCTTACAGCGATCGCCAATTTTATCTCTACTATTCTGTAGGACATGAAGACAAGAATCATCAGTTACGTGTGGCTACAAGCGATACTCCGTTAGGCCCTTATCAAGATGTTGGTGAGCCAGTCGTAGATCCAAAATCTTGTCCTTTTGCGATCGACCCGCACCCATTCCAGGATGACGATGGACAATGGTATTTGTTTTACGCCCGTGATTTTTTGGATACATCGGATGGAGTGCATGCTGGCACAGCATTAGTTGTAGACAAACTCCAAACCATGACTAAGCTTGCTGGTGAGGAGAAAGTGGTTTTACGGGCGCGATCCGATTGGCAACGGTTTTTAGCCAACCGTTTGATGTACGGTGAAATCTATGATTGGCATACTTTAGAAGGCCCCTGCGTTCGTAAGCATGAAGGGAAATACTACTGCTTTTATAGTGGTGGACGCTGGGAAACTGAGAACTACGGCGTGGATTATGGCGTTGCTGACAACGTGATGGGGCCTTACTCTGATGCAGGAAACGAAACTGGGCCACGGGTGCTAAAGTCTGTTCCTAATTTTGTTAGAGGCCCGGGACATAACTCTATTGTTATTGGGCCAGATGGTAAGACTGAGTATGTTGTCTACCATGCTTGGACGAAAAACATGGATATGCGGCAAATCTGCTTAGATATGCTGATCTGGAAACCAGAAGGGCCATCTTGCAATGGCCCTACCTGGACACCGCAGACTATCAGCAACTATTGAAGATTTTGCGATACATTAACACCGCTTACTTTGGCTGGTATAACAATGCCATAGTAGCCAGCTGCGATCGCTGCTAATGCATTAAGCAAAACATTAGCACCGAACAATGGCATTAAGCCGAAAAATGTCTTACCCAAAGGCAACAATCCAATAACCGCCAGCAAAGCATAAGAAACTGCAAAACCACGAGTGAATAGACGCGCGGTGGTACTATTGTTGTAAGAAGTAATTCCTAACAACCCTACGGCACAACGTACAATGTTATGCAAAAAGTTGGTGGGAATTGCACCAAAGATATAACCAAAACCCGCAGAATAAGCACTAGTAGATTCATCAAGTGGAACAAAAGATTCGTTTGTTCCTGGTAATGAAACCAAAGCTGGTACAAATCCAGCTAAACCTAAAAGTAAATAACTAATTCCGATAGCCAAAGCAATGTAACGCTCGATCAATTTTGCCTGGTTAATGTTTTCCATCGTTTTTCTCTTGGTAAGTATGTAGATGTTTACGAAATAGTAACCGCTAGCTAAGAAATCATGAGAATCTAATTTTTTAATAGATATAAATAGATTGCTCTTAGCTAGTTAACCGTCTAAACACAATATTTATAATTCAACTTTGTCTTTTATATATTTCACTCTATCAAAGGTGATGAATACTATCTTAAGCAAGGCTTTCATGTATTCTCTGTCAGTCGTTTTAAGATTAGGTTGGAGTTTTTATACCTAAAGTCATAATTCTAATTGAACAAATTAAATCTTTCAGAGTAAAAAGCTTCCAGGACTAGCTATCTATTTTTTTGAAAACTCCGAGATAGAAAAACGCGATCACTTCTAATGATGGAGCGATCGCGTGAGGTTTATGAATTGAATTAGAACCAATGTTACACACAGCCAAAAGGCTTTTAATCCTACCCAAGGTTGAGAGAACAGATATATCATCAGGGTGAAAATTATAATACTTGTTTCTAATAAGCCAACAATACAGCATTTACGGCTGTTATGAGGTACAGTAGCAGCAACTAGCAAACCAGTTTCTTAAATGTTGAGGATTTATTAATTGGAGTGCAACTGAGATTAATTTATCAACCATTTCTGTTGTAGTTGGAGCAAAACTGCGTAAAAAAGATTTAAGTTGTGACCACCATAATTCAATTGGATTAAAATCGGGGGAGTATGAAGATAAACAAATAACTTTCGCACATAAACTAGATTCAATCATTGGCACAATTGAATCTAGTTTATGTGCGGATAAATTATCCATTACTACCACTGCTCCTGACCATAAATTTGGCACTAAAAACTTTTCAATAAATAATTCAAATGCGATGCCATCCATTGAACCATTCATTGTCATTAATGCAACCACTTTGTTAATACTAATTGCTCCAATTACTATAACTTTTGAGCCTCTATAGAAGGGGGTAAGAGAGTAAGCTCTTGTTCCCATTTGTGAACGGGCATGAGTCCTCATTAACCCAAGTAGAACACCAGTTTCGTCCAAAAATACTAAATTTTCTGGCTCTATATGTTTGACCTTTTCCCAGTAATCTAATCTTAAATTTAGGACTCTTTCTGTTCCAGCTTGGGTACTCCGCTTTGTTTTTTTTTCCGATTTAATCCTAATTTATGTAATGCTCGACACATTGCACTTAGACCCACCCAATTGCCAGTCTTGTCTGCAAAGAATTCACATAACTCTATCAATGTTGCATCTGGATGTGCTTCAACTAATTCCCTTAACTCTACTTCAGCATTTGTTAAATGACTAAATTGTGGTTTTCCTCGCGGCTTGGGTTGTAAATTTCCTTCAAGTTTTTGTTGCTTTACAAGCTTTTGTACTAAACTTTTTGAGACGGAAAATATGTTAGCTACTTTCCTGATTGAGATGTTTTTTTGAAGATGTGCTGCAACTATTTTTTCTCGAAGCTCGACAGAGTATGACTTCATTTAAAGGTATTTATACTTTAATTTAGTGTACCTCATAACAGACGCAAGTGCTGTAAAAGAAATTACTTCATTTACTATGGTTTATAAAATAATTGTTACAGTAATATGTATTAAGTGTAACAATTTAATATATTTTTTGTAAAAAAGAATACTGTTTAATCCTTAACAAGTAATCAATTTATATATACTATTAGGGTTAAATATTTAATATGAATAAAAAAGTCAGGTAATAAATAAGCTAATTTTATTAATATTAATGATAATTGTTTTAATGATTTTGTGTACGAAACCGAATAGACAGGCATAAATATGCTTACGTGTTTTTACGGGTATTAAAAATTACATTATATGTATTAATACTTACCTTTGAATTTTAGATATTCATAAAAATAGTGCTTAGGACTTAATAAAAAAACTAAATTTATATTTATTTAGGTAGATGAAAGAAGTACATATAAAATAGTACATTATTATTAATGCAACCAAGTATTTATTATACCGATTGGATATTGAAAAGCAGCAAAATATGTTGCAACCTTTTACCTGAAAGTAAGCTTGGTGCTGCCTTACAAAGAAAAGGTATTAGCGTTTAGCTAGTCAGAATTAATAATTTAAATAATGAGACGAACTATGACAAGTGAAAAATCTCAAGTTAACAACAACGGTGTCAGCAATGTTATTTCGCCGAAGCAGCGTAAAACCAAGCGATCGCAGTTAGCCCAAACACAATCATCGAGTCCGTCACGGTTGAATTTAACTTCGTCTAACAAAAAAGTTCAATCAACAGAAACCTTTAAAGACACACCTGATATAGTTTGCCTATCTCATTTGCGTTGGAATTTCGTCTATCAAAGACCACAACATTTACTAACTCGCTGCGCTCAAGGAAAGCGAGTGTTCTTTATTGAGGAGCCAATTTTCTCTGAAGAACCCTTGGCAAGGTTAGATATCAACGAAGATTCTAATGGAGTAGTTGTGGTCGTGCCGCACCTGCCATTCGGTTTAAGTGAAGAAACAATCAACGCAGATTTACAAGTATTAATCGATGGTTTGTTTGCAGAGCATAACATCAACAAGTACATCTGTTGGTATTATACACCAATGGCGATCGCTTTTACCCGCCACTTGCAACCCCAAGCTGTGGTATACGATTGCATGGATGAATTATCTGCATTCCAAGGAGCATCACCCACTTTAAAGAATTACGAAGCCGAATTATTCAGCCGTGCAGACTTAGTATTTACAGGGGGAGAAAGCCTTTACGAAAGTAAGGTGAACCAGCACCCCAACGTTTATGCCTTTCCCAGCAGTGTAGATGTCCCGCACTTTGGACAGGCGAGAAATGTTCAAGAACCAGAAGATCAAGCTCATATTCCTCATCCTCGCCTTGGGTTCTTTGGCGTAATTGATGAACGGATGGATATCGAACTGCTTGCGGGTATTGCCGAAGCACGTCCCGACTGGCATTTAGTAATTATTGGGCCAGTTGTCAAAATCGATCCAGCAAATCTGCCACAGCATGAAAATATTCATTATCTCGGTGGCAGAGATTATAAACAACTACCTGCATATTTAGCAGGCTGGGACTTAGCAATGTTGCCGTTTGCGCGTAATGAGTCAACACGCTTTATTAGCCCGACCAAAACTCCAGAGTATCTTGCCGCAGGTAGACCTGTAGTATCTACCTCAATTCGAGATGTCGTGCGTCCTTACGGAGAGTCCAAGCTGGTGCGAATTGCAGACACCGTTTCTGACTTCGTTACCGCCGCAGAACAAGGAATGCAAGAAGACACCGCAGCCTCAGAATGGTTGAGTCGAGTAGATGTATTTTTAGAGAAGATTTCTTGGGATCGCACTTGGGCATCAATGATGAAGTTGATTGACTCTGCGATCGCAGCCCGTGATGGTGAAGACAAAGCTAACTCCACAGGTGCAGCTGGTAAACAAGCACCAAATATCATTACCAGAGATTTTGTCTTCGATTACTTGGTTGTCGGCGCTGGTTTTTCTGGTAGCGTCATTGCAGAACGTTTGGCAAATCAAGGTAAAAAAGTGCTGGTTGTAGACAAACGCAACCACATAGGCGGCAATGCCTACGATCATTACAACGATGATGGCATTCTTGTACACAAATACGGCCCCCACATCTTTCACACCAATTCCCGCGAAGTCTTTGAATACCTCTCACGCTTTACTCAGTGGCGGTCTTACGAACATCGTGTCCTTGCCAGTGTAGACGGGCAACAAGTTCCGATTCCAATCAACCTCGACACCATCAACAAGCTGTATGGGATGAATCTCAATTCATTTGAGGTGGAAGAGTTTTATAAATCGCTTGCTGAACCCGTAGAAAACATCCGCACTAGTGAAGATGTGGTGGTAAGCAAAGTTGGTCGAGTACTGTATGAAAAGTTTTTCCGTAATTATACCCGTAAGCAATGGGGACTCGACCCATCGGAACTTGACAAATCAGTAATTGCCAGAATTCCCACACGGACTAATCGTGACGATCGCTATTTTACCGATACTTACCAGGCAATGCCACTGCACGGCTTTACCCGGATGTTTGACAATATGCTCAATCATCCGAACATTAAGGTAATGCTTAATACCGATTATCAGGAAATTCAAAAAGCTATACCTTGCCGCGAAATGGTTTACTCCGGGCCGGTTGACGAATACTTTGATTATCGTTACGGCAAACTACCATACCGTTCCCTTGATTTCAAACATGAGACGCACAACACGAGTGTGTTTCAAAAAGCGCCAGTAATTAACTATCCCAATGAACAGCTTTATACTCGTGTGACAGAGTTTAAATACTTAACTGGTCAGGAACACTCGAAAACGAGTATTGTTTACGAGTTTCCCAAAGCTGAGGGAGACCCTTATTATCCTGTACCGCGTTCTGAAAATCAGGAAATTTACAAGAAATACAAGGTGCTGGCTGATGAAACTCCAGGGATCTATTTTGTCGGACGATTAGCGACCTACAAGTACTACAACATGGATCAGTGTGTTGCTCAAGCTCTCTCTGTGTACAAACAAATTGCGGTTAAGGCTTAAATAATTCGTAATTAGGACTGCTCTGTATTTATTAGGGTGCGTTATGAACATTAAAACGTGTTTTCAAACTACTCGTTTAGCCTCCTAATTTTTTAGATCCCCCTAAATCCCCCTTTTTAAGGGGGACTTTAAAAGATTCTTAGCCCCCCTTTTTAAGGGGGGTTGGGGGGATCTAAGACTTTGAAAACACACCCTAGTTCTAACGCACCGAAAATTTAGCATGGTGCGCCTCCGGCATAACACACCCTACAAAACTGAAAAAGAACGCATCAAATAAATAAAATATCAGCTTGAGTTGTAAATTATGGCTTCTGCTTTCAACTCGACACTCAACAGCAACAAAGCACAACTTCCCCTAGAAGTTTGGGGTGGTGTCGAATGTACGGTCAATCGTGTGGGTGAAGAGTATTTCGATCAGTTAGAACGCAATGGTCATGCAACCCGCTTAGATGACCTAGATTTATTCGCTGAACTTGGCATACATGCTATCCGTTATCCAGTAATTTGGGAGAAGATAGCGCCCAATGGTTTGGAGAATGCTGATTGGTCGTGGGCGGATGAACGGCTGGGACGCTTGCGCGAACTCGGCATCTGTCCAATTGTGGGGCTAGTACATCATGGCAGTGGGCCGCGTGATACCAGCTTAGTAGATCCAGAATTTCCTGAGAAACTAGCGGTGTTTGCTCGTGCGGTTGCAGAACGCTATCCTTGGGTTACACATTACACACCCATCAATGAACCACTGACAACAGCACGATTTAGTGGAATGTACGGTCACTGGTATCCTCACGGAAAAGATGATTTAACTTTCGCCCGTGCTTTGTTAGGGGAATGTAAAGCGATCGCTCTTTCAATGCAGGCAATCCGGGAAATCAACCCCAATGCCCAACTGGTACAAACTGAGGATTTGGGTAAAACTTATAGTACATCGAAATTAATATACCAAGCAGAACTAGAAAACGAGCGTCGTTGGTTGAGTCTTGATTTATTGTGTGGTTTAGTTTCCCCAACTCGTCCTATGTGGGGTTACTTGCGCGACTGTGGTATCAGCGAGGCTGAACTTGAAACATTTTTACAAAATACCTGTCCCCCTGACATCATCGGCATTAACCATTACGTGACCAGCGAACGCTTCTTGGATGAAAACACAGAAAATTATCCAGCTTGGACACATGGCGGAAATGGGCAGGACAAGTATGCAGATGTAGATGCGGTGCGAGTTTGTTCTGAGGGTTTGGCAGGGCCGCGTTCATTGCTACTAGAGGCATGGGAACGCTACAATCTGCCACTTGCTGTGACTGAAGTACACGTTAACTGTACCCGCGAGGAACAACTACGCTGGCTTTATGAGGTGTGGAATGCGGCGCAGGAAGTACGACACGAGGGTGTGGATGTTCGTGCTATCACTGTATGGTCGCTTCTGGGTACTTACGATTGGAATAGCTTAGTAACTCGTTGGGTAGGTTATTACGAGTCAGGCGTATTTGATTTGCGCTCATCACGCCCCAGAAAAACAGCGATCGCTAAAATGGTGCGAGATTTAGCCACTGGGCATAAACCCAATCATCCACTACTTGATACACCAGGATGGTGGCATCGACAAGAGCGCCTATTATACCCAGCCCTCAGTTGTGGCGTATCTTTCCCATATCCCCCGCTTTCCTCCCCTGCTCCCAATCGTCCCCTGGCGATCGTGGGAGCTACAGGAACTCTAGGTAAGGCTTTTGCTCGGTTGTGTGAAGTGCGAGGAATTTCATATCGCCTATTGACACGCCAAGATATGGATATTGCCAATCCTGCTTCCGTCAATAAAGTACTTACCGAGTTGCAACCGTGGGCAGTTGTGAACGCTGCGGGATACGTGCGGGTGGACGATGCCGAACGCGAACCCGATATTTGTTTAAAGGTAAACGCTGAAGGGGCAGCGATTTTAGCTGCTGCTTGCGCTCAACATAATGTGGGGCTGCTAACTTTCTCTTCAGATTTGGTATTCGATGGTGCTGAGTCTAATCCTTATGTCGAAACTGATACCGTTGCGCCCCTGAATGTATATGGATGCAGCAAAGTTTTGGCAGAAAAGCTAGTCTTACAGGCTCATCCGGCATCACTAATGATTCGCACCAGCGCATTTTTCGGCCCGTGGGATGATTACAACTTTGTCACGATCGCCCTGCGGCAATTAGCTGCTGGTAATACTTTTGTCGCAGCCGAAGATGCGATCGTTTCGCCCACTTATGTACCCGATCTTGTCCATACCAGTCTTGATTTGCTGATTGATGGCGAGAACGGTTTGTGGCATTTGGCTAACAAAAGTGCGATCGCTTGGTCTGAATTAGCCCGATTGGCGGCGAAAAAAGCAGGTGTGAGTGTCAGCAATCTAATTGCTCTTCCTACGCAAGAACTTGGTTGGATTGCTCCCCGCCCAGCTTACAGCGTTCTTGGTAGCGATCGCGGTGAATTAATGCCACACCTTGACAATGCAATTTCTCGTTACTTGGAAGAAAGAAATTAGTACATTCGGTACAGATCCTAATGGGCTACGCTAACGTAATTGTTAGAGGATGTTTTAAAAGTAGTGGCTGAGGTATCCAAATCTTTAGATCCTCCTAAATCCTCCTTAAAAAGGAGGACTTCGAGAAGGTTGTTACCCCCTTAAAAATGAGGCTATGGGAGATATTGATACAACAGTAGACTTGACAAACATCCTCTTATATCGCAAAGATTTCATTATTGCTTATAACCCTCTAAATCCCCCTTAAAAAAGAGTACTTTAAGAAATTATTAGCCCCCCTTAAAAAGGGGGGTTGGGGGGATCTAAAACTTTAAAAACACGCCCCAATCTCCAATTATGTCAACTATTTTAGTAACGGGAGGAGCCGGATACATTGGCTCCCATGCTGTATTAGCTCTGAAAAACGCAGGTTATGAAGTAATCGTTTTAGATAATCTGTCGAACGGACATCGAGAACTTGTAGAAGAAGTTTTGCAGGTAAAATTGATTGTTGGGGATATGAGCGATCGCTCTCTTCTCGATAACATATTTTCAACTCACAATATAACTGCGGTTATGCATTTTGCCGCTTATATCGCAGTGGGTGAATCTGTCACAGATCCAGCCAAATATTACCAAAATAATGTTGCAGGCACTCTGACACTTTTAGAAGCAATGATTGCTGCATCAGTTAACAAATTTATCTTTTCTTCTACTTGCGCTCTTTATGGTGTACCAAAGTTTGTTCCCCTGACCGAAGATCATCCACAAGATCCCATTAGCCCTTATGCTACTAGCAAGTGGATGGTAGAAAGAATTTTATCTGATTTTGATACAGCCTATAATTTAAAGTCTGTACGTTTTCGCTATTTTAACGCCGCCGGTGCTAACCCTGATGGATTACTTGGTGAAGACCACGAACCTGAAACTCATCTCATACCATTAGTACTACTAACTGCTTTTGGTAAACGTGAATCTATTTTAATTTTCGGTACAGATTACCCTACCCCGGATGGAACTTGTATTCGGGATTATATTCATGTGACTGACTTGGCACAAGCCCATATTTTAGGTTTGGAATATCTGCTCAAAAGTGGAGAAAGTGAAGTATTTAATCTCGGAAATGGCAGTGGTTTTTCAGTGAGGGAAGTGATAGAAACTGCTAAAGAGATAACAGGCAAAGAAATTAAAATAGAAGAACGCGATCGCAGACCAGGCGACCCCCCTATTTTAGTTGGCAGCAGCGACAAAGCAACCAAAATATTGGGTTGGCATCCAGAGTATCCTAATCTGAACGAAATTATCGCCCATGCTTGGCAATGGCATCAACAACGACATAAGTAAAGACAATTTAAAATATCCTGTAAGGATTAGGAATTCATTCTTTAGGTACTCGTAACAATGGGAGAACTTGTTTAAATTGAAAGAATAAGTTAAGATATGTAACATTTAGTATCAGTTAATGAGCGTAATCGAGTTTCAAAATTTACCTAATGTACAGCAGTGCCAAAAAAGTACACAGCCCTCTTTAGGGCTAGTTTGCATCACCTCGGACAAACAAGTACGCTTTCGGACAATGACGCGCACCCGGTACTTAAAATTTTCCCTTAGCGATCGCAAAAGTGCCCTGAGTGAACTGTATCGCCATAACTTACAGCGCTTACATGATGCCCTCTCCTTTTGTCAGCAGAATAAAATTCAGCTTTATCGGATGTCTTCTAATTTATTTCCCCTAAGTGACTTAGAAGACGAAATCGGTGCAAATATATTAGAGGCAATGAGCGCTGATTTAGCAATAATAGGTCAACGAGCAAATGCATTGAACATCAGAATGGTGCTGCATCCAGATCAATATGTAGTGCTAAGTTCTGATTCTCCCGAAGTAGTACAAGCAAGTATCAAGAATTTAGCAGGACATGCACGTATATTTGACTTATTAGGCTTACCGCGATCGCCTTGGTCATTGATGAATATTCATGGTGGCAAATCTCAACGGGCTGAACAACTAGTAAAAGTAATTTCCGAACTTCCAGAAAACATCAAAAGTCGCTTGACTCTAGAAAACGATGAATACGCCTATAGTGCCGATGAAATTTTAGCAGTATGTCAGCAAGCTGATGTGCCGATGGTATTTGATGCCCATCACCATATTTGCCACGAAAATTTGGATAGCTACGATCATCCGAGTGTAGCATCTATGTTTTACGCAGCGCGAGAAACTTGGAAAAATCCAGATTGGCAATTAGTCCATATTTCCAATGGTGAGCAAGCTTTCAATGACAGAAAACACAGCGACTTGATTACCGATATGCCCAATGTCTACTACCAAGCACCGTGGATCGAAGTCGAAGCCAAACGAAAAGAAGAAGCGATCGCACTTTTGCGTTCTTGCTGGCTAAATGAAAAATAATTGTGTGTAATTAACGCAGTAGCCTAGCTAGCTACAATTCAGTAGCTTCTCTCTGGGACTTAAGTTGAGATGCAATCAAGGGAACTTTGGGCGCGAGGAAAAATCCAATTAAACTGGCAAAAAGGATTGGTGTCAAAGGACTTAAGTTAGTCAGTTTTGAAAGTAGCAAAGTCGTACTTATCGGTGTGCGCGTTACGGCTGCATTGATAGCCGCCATTGTACAAATCATGGCAAGGGCGGGATTAAGCCCCGGAATTAAGACTGCTATTGCTTTACCAATACAAGCACCAGTGAAAAACAAAGGGATGATGAATCCACCGCGCCACCCACCTGTTACCGTAAAGCTAATGGCAGCCATTTTGCCAAAAGCAAGAGTTAAGAGAAAAACAGCAGGAAAGTTAGTAGTAAGGACTGATTCCAACTCTTCATGTCCAAAATAACGGGTTAGGGGTAATAAAACTGCTAAAGTGCCAAGCGCAAATCCTGCTAATGTTGTGCGTATATAAATGGGGCCGGGAATTCGAGCAAACAAGCGATCGCAGCCGCGAAAAATGCCGATAAAAATCCATCCCGCCACCGCGCCGATGATGCCGAACATAATAGCGATCGCAAAATCATCGATCTTGTCTAAGTGGTACTGGGGAAAATCCCAAGTAGGTGCAATTCCCAAATGTGTAATTGCTGCAAATACCAAATAACTAGCGCAACTTGAAACAATGGCTGGCATCAAGGCTTCGTAATATTCGACAATATGTTCATGGTGTAAAATCTCCAGGGCAAACATTGCACCGCCAAGAGGTGCGCCAAATAAGGCAGTGAAGCCAGCCGCCATCGCCGCTAAACTCATGGTTCTGAGGTCTTCACCTTGGAGTTTTAAGCGATCGGCAACCCAAGTACCAAAAGAACCTGTTACCTGTACCAGTGGTGCTTCCGGGCCAGCACTACCGCCCGCCGATATACTGATTAGAGAAGCAAGAATCATTGAGGGATTTTTACGAGCATCTAAGCGTCCGCCACGAAAATGGATATTATCAACAATCACGGCAATTTCACCGGGATTTCCCAAGAAATGAATCACCAGACCGATAACTAAACCGGCTAGTGGCATCACTATCAGGAGACTAAAACCTTCAAATCGTTGCAGATGGTGAGTTAAGAATTCTAAAACATTCCAGTACAACGCAGCGAATAAACCACCAGCAATGCCCACAGCTACCCAGAGCATCACCCACTGTGAAATCATTAAGGGATTACGTTTTACTAGTCCGAAAAGTTGAGAAAATGTCCAGTGTTGAGTTTGATTGGTAGAGGTGGGCTTTTTTGGTAACACTGCTTATTTCCTATTTATGAAATGAAGAATATGAAATATTACATTTTTTATCGTAATGGCTATTTAGTTCACTGAATCATCTTTGCTCTATAAAGCAACACAGTTTACTTACAGCAGTTTTCATGTATTTAGACCACAATTATGAGACCTAACCCCCAGCCCCTTCCCTTGTAGGGAAGGGGAGAAAATCAAAGCCTCTCTCCTTTTAGGAGAGAGGTCTATTTGTAGTTCATTTACCTGAAAATCGCTGTAAGCAATTTTTATTTTTTCGTTCTCTATGCCTCTGGGACAAGACGCTTTACGTCACACGGCGGAACATTACACGTTTAGAATTTCATGGTTGATACTTCATCAGTCTATAAATCATTTTAAAAAAGCTTACTTTTGAGGTAATCATCTATATAAGTTCCTTATTTCTCTTGGTAGATTAAATCAAGATTGAAAAAGCTCAAAATAACAATATTCAACATTTAAAAACTAAACTGTAAATTGTTAGTTTTATGCAAAAAATTTATGGCAATGTTCAGGGAATCAAAGCTAGTCAGATTAAACGACTGCAAGAGCTTTATGAGCAAAATCAACCAGCAGATAGATTTATTACGCCAGAATTTGCTCAAGTTTTAGCTACAATCAGTCAACAAATTCATCACCCGATTTGTTGTTATATCAATCGACGTGGACAGATTATCCGAATTGCTGTAGGAACACCAAATCAAACTCAAATTCCGCCTGAAGAATTACCCCGCCGCAGTGCAAAACGTTTGAGCGGAATCCGTTGTATTGCTACTCAATTTAAATCAGAATCACCTGATGAAGCAGCGTTGATTGCAATAATGCGTCAGCGCTTAGATGCTCTTGTCATGTTAACCGCAATTGATGGCGAAGTAAAAGAAGCTTTTCTAACTTATCTTTTCCCCGATTCAGAAAGTCCTTGGGTAATTTCACCTCCTCTAAGTTTGGATGATATAACCGAACAGGAATTTGATGAACTAGTTCACGAATGGGAAAGAGAAATCGTTGACGCAGGGGATGGAATATTTTTATCTCAAGAAATTGTTTCCGATCAAGACAGGGTGTTGCTGGTAGGAGTGCAGACAGAAGATGTTTCTGTTCAACGATTTGAAGATGGGCTTGCAGAATTAGTGCGTTTGGTTGAAAGCGCTGGAGGAATTGTACTCGATACAATGCGGCAAAAGCGCGTAGGCGTAGCCCGTCGCAGACATCGCCCCCATCCCCAAACAGTGGTCGGTAAGGGAAAAATTGCAGAAATCACCCTTTTGGCTCAAAAAGTAAGAGCTAATCTCATCGTTTTTGACCGAGATATTTCTGCATCTCAAGCCCGCAACTTAGAACAGGAAATAGGCATCCGAGTTATAGATCGTACAGAAATAATTCTGGATATTTTCGCTCAACGCGCTCGCACTCAAGAAGGGAAATTACAAGTAGAACTGGCGCAACTCGAATATATGTTACCTCGGTTGCGCGGTCGCGGTCAGGAAATGTCTCGATTAGGTGCGGGGATTGGTACGCGAGGCCCTGGTGAAACAAAACTAGAAACGGAACGCCGAACAATTGAACGACGAATAAACCAGTTACAGCAGGAAGTAAACGACTTACAAGCACATCGCGCCCGCATTAGACAACAACGACAACAGCAAGAAATTCCGGTTTTGGCATTAGTTGGTTATACCAATGCTGGTAAATCTACTTTGCTGAATGTGTTAACTAATGCAGAAGTTTTTACCGCAGACCAACTATTTGCTACCCTCGACCCAACAACCCGCAAGGTGGTAATTACAAAACTAGAAACGCAAGAACGCCGCTCGATTTTGCTCACAGATACGGTAGGGTTTATTCACGAACTCCCACCACCACTGATAGATGCGTTTCGCGCCACATTGGAGGAAGTAGTTGAGGCTGATGCCATGATTCATGTTGTGGATCTGTCTCATCCAGCTTGGGAAAGCCATATTGCCAGTGTCCTGGAAATACTCGAAGAAATGCCTGAGATTCCAGAAAAAAGTTTGATTGCTTTTAACAAGATTGACAAAGTAGATAGCGAAACCTGGGCTAGAGTTCAACAAGATTATCCCGAAGCTGTGTTTATATCAGCAACCCAGCACTTGGGTTTAGAGACTTTAAAGGTGCGATCGCTGCAACTAATTGACGAACCCATGAAAACGATTGCAGTTCCACAAAATTCATACTAACAAGAAGAAATTATATGACACCGACCATCATTGTTCACGGTGGAGCAAAAACCATCACAGACGATAAAGTTGCAGCCAACAATGCAGGCTGCACAGCAGCAGTAGAAGCTGGTTGGGCAGTGCTAATCAGTGGGGGTACTGCCGCTGAAGCTGTGGAAGCAGCTATTCGAGTTCTAGAAGCTGACCAGACATTTAACGCCAGCCTTGGTGCAACTCTCAACAGCGATGGAGAGGTGGAATTAGACGCGGCGATCATGGAAGGCTCATTAAGTTGGGGAGCAGTTGCAGCAGTTCAGGGCATCCGTCATCCCATCTCCATAGCACGACAGATTATGGATGATAAACCCAGGCTACTAGTGGCGCGGGGCGCAGAACGCTTTGCCGCAGACAACGGAGCCGAAATGTGTAAAAAAGAAGACTTGATAGCCGAGGAACAGTTGGAGCAGTGGAAGGAGGATCAAAAAGTAATTGATCGCCCCAACACCGTTGGTTGTGTCGCTTTGGATGCTAGCGGCATTTTAGCTGCTGGCACTTCAACTGGTGGTACTACTAAGCAGCAACAAGGTCGCGTCGGTGACACTGCGCTTGTTGGCTGTGGCTTGTACGCTGATAATAAAATCGGCGGTTGCTCAACAACAGGTGATGGCGAGTCAATTATCCCGGTGGTTTTGGCTAAAACTGCGATCGATTTTTTGAGTGGCGATCGGCATCCAGATGAAGCAGCACAGATGGCAATTGACGCTCTGGCTTCTAAGGTTAAAGGTGAAGCTGGGTGCATCCTCATAGACCGTCAAGGACGCGTTGGCTGGGCGTATAATTCGTCACACATGGCTTGTGCTTATATGACCGTAGGACAAGATAAGGTAGCTGCCTTTACTCAAAAATAACTCATACCAATTCGTAACTCGTCTCGTAATGACGCTCGCAGACTCGCTAACGTAATAGTCTGCGGCAAGGTTAACGTCAATGTAATCCATAATTCAGAAAGTAACATTTGCTCTAAATTTTAAAGTTTGAATGTGTAGCTTTATTTTTTGAAATTGATGTTACTTATAAAATGAAGAGACTTGTTTGCTATCAACAACCGCATCCCTCTAGGAATGCGGTTTTAAGGGAGGACTAGATGAATTCAAAATATAATTTTCAATACTTTCAAGGGAATTCTCTTTCCGATCTGTTTGCTGAAGATATCACAGATGCATCTTATGGGTTTATTTTAAATTACCCTGCAACTGGCAGTTGGGCCGCTTATCCCAATCGGAAAAAATATTTTATTCAAGATGGCAGTAGTGAAGCCACCAAAACCTCCTTCGACAAGATTTGTCAGAAGGAACCTTGGAAAAATCTGGCTGTGTTAGGCGATCGCATTCCTGGAATTGTGATTATACCACCGTCAAACTCGCTAATTGGCTACTGGCAAGAGCATTTCGGCAGCCACTCCAATCGGTCGATGATGGATTGCTCGACTTATCTAGATGACCTCAGCCAGGGCAAAGATTTTGACAAACTGATTACTTTATTTCCCTTTGATCACCTCAAACCGCAAAAACACGCTGTTCTTCCAGACACTCATTACCGCTTACTCAGCAAAGTAACACTAGACCAACTGGGAGTGCAATGTCCAAAATATGAGAGCTACAATCTGCACCAAGTCAATCTCGAAGACATTCAATTACCACAATTCCCCTATTTAATTAAAACGTCGCATGGACTCTCAGGAGAAGGCACTTATATCATCAAAAGCCCCAGCGATTTGAACTACTCTTTTGAAGAAATCAAGAAATATCTTGATATTAAGTTGCTTAATACGATTATTGTCTCAGAGTTCGTCAAGAATGAGGTGCAGAATTACTGCGTACAGTTCTATGTCAACAAAACGGGAGAGATAACCCTCATCGGTACTACCACCCAACTTGTCACTCCCGAAGGCAACTATTTAGGCGGACTGATTGACTACCGCAACACTGACATGAGCAAGTTCTTTGAGATGATTGCTGCCATTGGTCAGTATGCTCACAAACAGGGTTATTTCGGTGTGATTGGCTTTGATGTACTGGAAGATCGAGACGGACAATTTTATGCGATCGATGCCAATTTTCGAGTTAATGGCTCGACTCCGTTGTGCTTACAGCGTCATACCCTACTGGGACTGGGAAAGGAAGTAGCTAAATATTCCAGTGATTACCGTATGGAAGGAACGTTAGATTCAATTTTAGTAAGTTTAAAATCAGAACTAGATCGCAAAGACTTGATTATCCTGTCGGCTTTAGAGAAGGTGAAATATGGAAAAATATACACCGAAATTTATGCGATCGTTACTGGAGAAACTATCCAAGAAATGCAGCATATCGAGCAGAAATTACAGAATAATGGATTACAATGGCTTCCTTAAACTACTAGAAAGTGCAGGTTTGCTGGGATGTTGTTGAAATACATAATAGACATCTCCGAAAAAGAATGTAGAGACGTAGCAGTGCTACGTCTCTACAAGGGTTATGAGTAACGCATATTTAATTTCCGGAGATGTCTAATTAACAACCTACTATTCCACTTCTATCAGATCAGTTGACTGCTTCATTGAGAATAAGAATCGCATTAGCTGGCCTAGTGGTATAGAGCGTTGCTCCTGAACAAAAACTAAGGGTACAAGTGCAACCATCCGTAGTAAGCCTGAGATCACAAATAGCCCCAGCAAACCCGCAGCACCAGGGAGAGTTGCTAGAAAGCTACCGACAGTAATACCCATTGCTCCAGTGATACCAGCAATTGCACCTGCGATCGCAAAATAACCCGACTGATCGCCCAACGGTGCTATTCCCATCATCAAATTGTTGGTACACAAATCGATTGCTGCCCACGTTGCACCAGCTAGTATATGCAACAAGGGTAGCCAGATCCAAAAAGAAATGCGATCGCTTCCAACCAAGAGCCACAGCAGAGGTGTCACCGCCACTAAGACTCCCACTAATAGTAGTATTGGGCGATTCCCAATCCGGTCGGCCAGTTTACCCCACAAAAGCAGCATTAGCATATTCGCACCAGTTCCTAAGCCGTGATAAATCGTTACCACACTAATATCTATATCCAGGTTATCCAGCATATAGAGGTTAAAAAAGGGAGCGCTGATGTTAACAGCAAAGCACCAGATGCTCAGATAAAGCACAAACTTCAAAAAATTAGCATCTTTAAACAAGCTAAAATCCATCCCGTGAGGCTGCGATGTGTCTGAATCCCCAACTTTTAAAAGCTGCGGGTTTATATCAGTCATCCAGAACTGACAGCCGACACTGATTAGCCCTAGCACGATTCCTATAACCAAGACTGTGCCATAACCTTGAAGGGTTCCACCAGGCCAAGCTGATACTACTAAACCTAGCAGAGGGACACCAACAAGGTTAGTCAAACCGAGAATACTATTGCGAAAGCCGAAATATCGCCCCCGCAACCGTTGAGGTACTAACACAGCTGACCACCCAAGCCAAGGCGCACGACCAAAAGCTTCGATAATATTAGCTACTAAGAGAATTGCCAGTGTCAACTGTATTACTTGGTATCCAGTAATACGAGATGAAGTAACCAACCAAATCGCTGGTAGAAGAATCAACCATAGCAGCCGCGACGGGATGAAAATACATAGAAAATACCAACGGAAGCTGGTACTTCGGTTTACCAAATATGCTCCCAGTGGTTGGAGCAGATTCACCATCTGAGGGATAGCCGCGAGTAGACCAATTTCGACTGGGCCAGCACCTAACTCTAGCAAGAAATTACTGAGCAATGCGCCGCCGATGATACTATAAAGAAGCGCAGCAAAGACACTTTCATAAGTTAACGCCCTAAGACTTTGGCGAATTTCTGGCTTAGAAATTTTTAGAAACAGTTTTGGAGTTGGGAAAAGTACCGTCTCTGTTAATGCCCTATCCTCTGAGATTTCTTGAATGGGGACAGGGGGAAAAGAACTAGCTTCTACTGAAATGTCATCTTCTTGGGGCTGAAGCATATTATTTAGTCAATATTTAAAAAATTAAATTGTTATAGCTGCTACTATTAGCCACAATTAGTAAAACTTATAATAGGCTCAAACCCTCTTACCTCTTGCCTCATCCAACGATAAATATTTACGCCGACCTAGTTACCGTTAAACAAACGCTTAAACTCCGCATTGACGACTTGGTAACACTCGCAGGTGATATCTTCTATACCTAAGCGGTCAAGGATAGTTATTTGCCCACGAGTATAATTGATTAGTCCCGCCTTTTGAAGAATAGAGGCATTGAGGCTAACAGTGGAGCGATTCACACCTAGCATTACGCTGAGAAATTCTTGAGTCAGTGCAAAAGTGTCTGTCTCTACTCGGTCGGCAGTCATCAGAAGCCAACGGCACATTCGTTGTTCTATTGAGTGCAGGCGGTTACACGCTGCTGATTGAGCAATTTGATTAAACAGCGCTTGCGTGTATTTTTGTAGTAGATTGTACAACGGACTATCTGCGGTGACATGAGTTTTAAATACATCTACTCTCATCCTTAAACCAGAGCCAGGGACTTGTATAAAACACTCGCCCGGAATCCTATCGGCTCCCAGGAATACTGGAAGACCCACTATTCCTTCATTGCCCACCGTAGCCACTTCGATTGCCGAACCGTCCGTCATCACTGTGAGCATAGAGGCTACGCCATAGTTGGGGAAATAGACGTACTCAATTGGTTGGTTACGTGAATAAAGTTCTTGCCTGAACTCTAGAGAGACATGCTCCATATAAGGAGCAAGACGAGAGTATTCCTCAGGGGGTAGGGCAGCTAAAAGTTGGTTTTTCACAAGTGCAGAATGCTTGATACACAGATAGCAAAAGGCTGTTTGAGCCAGTCTTATCTGTATTAAATAAACAATACCAATCAAGAACCTCTGGCAAAAGATTTATCTTTTACAATGATTATATGTTGCCCAGACAACATATAATCATTAAATGCTAGATAACATATAGCAATCCGGTAGCGAGTCAGACGCTCCTGCGTCACTAACGCTGCGCTATCGAGCGTCTTTGATTTCTGAATCACTTGTAGAGGTAAGAGACTGGAGATTGGGGAAGGTGGGGTCCCCTCTGGGACTGGGAAGAAGGAATAAAGGTGTACTGAGTTTTGTTCAAAAATCAAATAGGAGTCCTATAGCAGTGTGACTTGTGAAGCTATCTCAACAGTAATTAGACGATTGCTACTGAGCGATAAACATAATCAAAAAAAATGGCGTTACAAAAATCACATCGTATTCTGTCACATTTCCCCAATATTGCTTACAATATAGTAGCGATCGGAGCTTCTGTGGGCGGGCAAAAGCCAATCATCGAAATATTGTCGGCTTTACCAGTAGATTTTCTAGGGGCGATTATTGTAGTTCAGCACATGAATCCTCTCTACCCTAGTCGTCTGGCACATATCCTCAGAGGCTATACAGCGTTGCCCGTAGAGCAGGCAAAATTAGGGCAAATAATTCGTCCAGGAACAATTTACACTTATGTTGAAGATCGGCACTTAGTAGTCGAGGCTAACGGTACTTTGTGTCTATTAGAATCGCCAAAGATAAACTTTGTTCGTCCCTCAGTGGATAAACTATTCATGTCGGTAGGACTTAATTACGGAATTCGGGGGATTGCTATTGTCCTAAGTGGGTGCGGCAGAGATGGTGCTTTAGGAGTGATAGCAATAAAAAACTATGGTGGCACGACGATTGCTCAAGATCAAACTACTTCGGAGTACTTCGATATGCCTTCAGCTGCTATTGACACCGGGAAAGTAGATTTTGTTCTGAGTCCAGAGATGATTGCCAAGAAGTTATCCAGCCTGGCAATGAAGGAATTAGTAGCATAAGTCTTGAGGAAATTATTTCACTGGAAATTTCTATCGTAAGGTATCATTGCTCATCCTACTGAATGTGTCACGATAGACTACGCCCCGATAGAGGCGATCGCAACATGAGTAAAAAAGTTTTTTATGGCACAGACAACAATTAGCGATATATCGGTAGATAACTCTTTAGTTGATCCTGAAAAAGACCTGCTAGGATATGCCAACTTCGCCTAACAGCACTCAGAACGGGCTAAACCTTAGCTATCCGCTAACAGCACTTTGCTATACTTCTTGGTGATAAAAATACTACTACTAGATATATAAATATTCTATAACCCACGAAAGATTTAGATATCTTCAGCACTTTCTAATATCAGGGAATATACTTTACTCCCCACCTTGCAGTCATGGAATCGTATGACGTTGTAATTATTGGCGCTGGCCATAATGGTTTAGTTTGTGCTGGCTACCTACTGAAAGCTGGTTACAGCGTCCTGTTATTGGAAGGGCGATCGCTCAGGAACTTACAAAGGCAATTATTATCATATTGATATGACTTTAGAGCAGATGCTTTGCTTCCGTCCGTTGCCAGAATTAGCTAACTACAAAACACCAATTGATAACTTGTATCTTACTGGTGCTGGAACTCATCCGGGTGGTTAAATTTCCGGTTTGCCGGGACGCAACTGTGCGCGTGTGTTTTTACATAACGAGCAACCCATCGCCCAGAAACTCAAGGAAGCGGGAGGTTCAATCAAATCTGCTTTTGCATCTGTCTTGAGGAATGAATCGGACTAAGAGACTGTTTATAAAAAAAGTAAATGGCATTAGGAAATTGCTTAATTTAAAAGTTTAGTCTGAAGTTGGTAAACAGTTACGAATGAGCTTTTGCAAGCTTTCTGGGGCAAGTCCCTGATGCTTTTTAGTCGAAATTATTAAAAATCTAAATAATGCTTACAGATATTTCCTGTGACACTTCTAGATTCCCCAATAGATAGAGAACTGCAACCGTAATAGTAACTAACATGTGGGTGTAGTAGAGTTATTAAGGAATATTTGCAATGGCAACCGAAACTAACAAAGTGGTTGAATTCTCTACTGAAGCTAAAGCCTATAACGGTGTCGATCGCAATGCTTGGATTATTGGGTGGAATCCTCAACAAGAACTGTGGAACGGGCGTTTAGCGATGATTGGCTTTGTTTCTTACCTACTTTGGGATTTGGCTGGCTATAGTTTAGTGCGTGATGTACTCCACTTGGTTCGCTAAATCTTCACTTATATTTATCCACCTTGGGAAAATCAATTAAATAAACAACTTAGTAGCGTTTTAATACTTAACCTACTCGTCAACTGAGGCGAAATACTGGGGTTAGAGATGGACGCACTAATACAATTGTGAAAGAGGGAAATATGATCACTAAAGACACTATACGTGCATTAGGAGTATTTGCTAATTCTCAAGGAATAGAGCAAGCAATTAATGAATTGAAAACTGCAAACTTTACAATGGAGAAAGTTTCTGTAATTGCTAAAGATGTAGAGCAAGGCGATAACTTAGGCGAAACCCAAGTAAGCGATCGCATTGGTGATCAAGATGTCAATACAACCGGAGCCGTGGGAGAAACGCTGACAGCAACTACTTGGGGTAGCGCGTTACTTGGTTTGAGTAGTTTAGCACTTCCCGGTTTAGGAGCTATACTCGCAGCAGGTTCCGTAGGTGTAGCATTAGTCAGCAGCGTTGCAGGCGTGGCTGTGGGAGCCGCCGCAAATCAGAATTTACTGAAAGCATTAGGTGATTTAGGCATACCTGAAGAGAAAGCCAGAGTTTATAGCGATCGCCTCCAGCAGAGTTATTATTTGCTCATCCTAGAAGGCTCAGAAGAAGAGATTCATCGCATTGAACCAATATTACGCGATCGCGGTATTGAATATTGGGGCGTTTATGATTCCCCGCAGACTCAAAACGGTGGGGTGCATTAGTGAAAATAGCGTCTAATTGCATCTACCTATTTCAAGCTTTTTCTTAATCCTAAAGCTAGATGTACTTTGTGAAATTAAAGGTGAAATTGCAATAAATCATTAAATGAGGTAAGAGCCATGAAGTCTGACAAAACAATTAATTCTAATAATACTGAGCGCACGACAATCGAGGGTGGAAGTAAAGAAGCTCTCAATCAAAAAACCTCTGTGCAATTTTTACTTAGCACAGCACTGGTAGTTTTAACAATTATCTTAGTTAGTGCAAGTGCTTATTACGGGCTTATTCACTAATGCTATTTGTTTAAGATGGGTATTTTTGCTTGCTGATGACATTGAATAGCATTTGAATAATTTCAGATATAACATCAGCCCTCACAAAATTTATGGCAGTGTTTTTAGTTAATCAAAAATCTTCATTTAAATTAAAACGCTGCCATATTTCTGCAATTATGGAAAAATATCTGCGCCCAAAACTAGACAGTGAAACCTTAAAAGCGATGGTTAACTATTCTGTACAGACCCCTTCTTTAATTCCTCTCGTTTAGACCTGAATCCTTACAGTTTTATTGCCATCATCTTTAGCTCTTGAGAAATATGTTGTTAGTATTGATTATACAGTGCGATCGTTTTCAGTTGGACATATTGGTATGTATGTAACCAGCAAAGTTAAAAAAAACTTACCACCAACAATTGTAGATTGGCTGAAAGCACGAGAATAAGATATTGCCATTTTCAAAATGTTTGTACTCTAGGATACGAGATACTTTAATAAAATGGCCTTTCTTTAGATAGACGAATGTACCAATTATAAGAGTTAAATTATTGTAGTGACTATAAATTATTCACACTCTAAAAGCTCCTTCAGCTCCTCAAATATTTTTGAGGAGCTTCATTAATACTTCTTAAGAAGGATTTATTAATAAAAAAGCATTTTAAATTTATTGTCAAGGTAGATGATTTATTTAGTTTTTAAATCTTAATCAAGATACGCTTTTTCGGATAACAAATAATTACAGGCAGAAAACCGATTTTTGTGCAAAATAACAATAGCAAGCTATTTGAAGATTCAAACTTTTTTTATTATTTTAAATTAACAAACCAAAAGTGATCATAAGTATGGAAGAAGCTTATATTGTCTCAGCAGTACGCACACCACTTGGTAGGTTTGGAGGTGTTTTAACAGATTTGTCTCCAGTAGACTTAGGTGCGATCGCCATGCGTGTAGCCTTAGAACGAGCGAGAGTATCAGGAGAAGCTTTAGACTTGTATATTTTTGGTAATGTACTTAACGCAGATAGCACTCGAATCTCTACCACAGTTACAAATGCCAACCCTAGTTGTATGGGGTATTAATGACCTAGTTTTGCCAAATTACCAAGCTCAAGATGCAGTCAGCCGTCTAAGGCAAGGACACTTAGCTTTGATACCTAATTGTGGGCACTTACCCCAAGTCGAGCGTCCCGAATTATTTACCGACGCATTGAACCAGTTTCTTGCTTGTCATTTGTGAATGGGGGCTGGGGACTAGGGACTAGGGTGTGTTTTCAAAGTCTTAGATCCCCCAACCCCCCTTTTTAAGGGGGGCAAAGAGCCTCTTAAAGTCCCCCTTTTTAAGGGGGATTTAGGGAGATCTAAAAAGTTAGGAGGCAAAACAAGTAGTTTTAAAACACGCCATAGGGACTTTGTAATGAATTTTAATTCCCAGTACCCAATCCCCAATCCCTTTTAAGGAGTAACACTTATGCAATTAAAGCCAATCAATCAGCAGGTTGTTTCCGTTGTTGGAGCCTCTAGCGGTATCGGACGTAGCACAGCTCTTGAGTTTGCTAGACGCGGGGCAAAAGTGGTGGTTTCATCTCGCAGTGAGTCCAAGCTCAAATCTTTAGTGGAGGAGATTCGCAGCTTTGGCGGCGAGGCAACTTTTTACGTAGCTGATGTGCAAGAATTTGAGCAAGTTAAAGCGATCGCAGATAAAACTGTGGAAGTATACGGACGACTTGATACGTGGGTTCATGTTGCCGCGATCGGTATCTTTGCGACATTTGACAAGACAACACCAGAAGAGTTTAAGCATCTTATTGATGTCAACTTGATGGGGCAAGTATATGGTGCGATGGCAGCATTACCGCATCTCAAACGTGAGGGACGCGGGGCATTGATCCATATATCTTCAATGGAAGGTAGGCGATCGCTTCCATATCAAAGTGCTTACTCTTCAGCCAAACACGGGATTGAAGGCTTTCTCGAAGCTATGCGTGTTGAATTGATACATGAAAAATGGCCTATTAGTGTCACAAGTGTTAAGCCAGCCGTGATCAACACTCCGTTCTGGAATAATGGCTTAACAAAGTTAGGGGTGAAACCGTCAGGAATACCACCTTACTATGACCCAAGAATTGTGTCCGATGCGATCCTTTACGCAGCTGAACACCCAATTCGTGACATTTTGGTTGGGGATGTAGCTAAATTACTAGATTTAGCCCAGAAAGTATCGCCTTCGTTGGTAGATTCGTTGTTATTACTTGTTGGCTTCAATTTACAACATAGTGATGAAGCGAAATCTGAAGATGCACCCAATAATTTTTACCAATCTGTTCCAGAAGACAACAGAATTGATGGAGATTATCAAAACTTAGTCATACCCAGCATTACTGATTTAGTGGGTAAATTACCCGTGTTTCAGTGGGGGGCAGCAGCTTTATTGGCGTTATTAATAGCACATAAATTTACACAGAATAAGTAATGTTATAGAGCATAGATTAACATTAATCTCAACACTTAATCTGCCTTTTGATAGAGCTAAAATGGGGAATTATTCAGTTGCATAGGAAGTATGATATTTAGCTAAATGATTGTCTCACATAGAGCAGTTATGTCGGTTAAATATATTGGAAATTATGAGACTTTAGTTAGCAGCTACTATTCTCATGGCTTCTAATCTATTTTCCTTGCCAGAGTGTATTTCACTCAAGCAAGAAGCGCTATGTCTCGGAAAACGCAACAAAAAATTGTTGCAGTATTAAAGTATGTTTGGAGTATTGTATGCAGCAACAAAACAAAGAAAAACAAAAAGTATATTTCCTTCGGTATCTTTCTCTAGCACCAGTTCTTGCTGTTGTTTCGATATCAGTTGCCTTTTCTACCTGGGCGATTTTTAATTACTTTATCCCTGACCTTCTCTTCCATCCTCTGCCATAAGTAAGTTAGCCATAGATTTTAACCTATGGCTAATATGTTATGTGGTTAAAATAGACTAAATATATCTCTTTCGGTTGTAAATATTTCTAATATTAATTATTGAATAAAATCTGTTATTTATTGATATATAAACAAGAGTAAAATAAAATCATTTTTGAATAACTGTTTAAGTAATTTTCTATAGCTATAGGTTGATGGAAATAAAAGATTTGATTAGTTTACTAATAAATAACAGGCTAGAGAAAAATGAAATAAAAGTTTGTAGCTAGTTTTATTTTGTCTCAACATTGTCTGTAATTAATGAGGAATCCAAATGTTTTATCACACCAAGAGACTACAGTATTACACACGACCACAAAGACCAGATCCAATATATGCTAAGAAGGTTCAGGAACTTATAGGTGGTGTTTTTGGCGAAATGACTGTAATGATGCAGTACCTATTTCAAGGCTGGAATAGTCGTGGCCCTGCGAAGTATCGAGATATGTTGTTAGATACTGGTACTGAGGAAATTGGGCATATCGAAATCCTTTCTACCTTGATTGGTCATTTGCTGGATAAAGCGCCGCTCAAATTACAAGAGCAAGCTGCACAAGACCCTGTTGTGGGTGCGGTTATGGGCGGTACTAATCCACGAGATATAATTACAGATGTGATTGCGGCGGCTATGAACCCCCAACATACTATTGTCACTGGTTTAGGCGCTCAAGCAGCCGACAGCGTTGGCTTTCCTTGGAACGGTCGTTTTATTGTCTCCAGTGGTAATCTCTTGGCAGATTTCCGGTCTAATCTGCACGCCGAAAGCCAAGGACGCTTACAAGCTGTGAGGCTGTACGAGATGAGCGACGATCCTGGGGTAAAAGATACTCTGAGTTTCTTAATCGCTCGTGACACGATGCACCAAAACCAATGGCTAGCAGCTATTGAAGATATAGAAAGTTCTGGAATTGAAAGCACTCCAGTCCCCAGTTCCTTCCCTCTAGAATTGGAAAAACGCGAGGTTTCCTATCAATTCTGGAATCATTCAGAGGGTACAGATAGCGCTGAAGGTCGCTGGGCAAAAGGGCCTTCAATGGATGGCAAAGGAGAATTCGAGTATGTTGCTAATCCCCAACCCTTAGGGCCAGAACCGCAACTATCACCCGCCGATCCAAGACTGCATGGTACACCGACACCTAAACAGACCGAGGGAAATGGTTCAAGTGCACCTCCTTTGGTTGAACGCACGATTATTAGTGGCTAATCATCAGATATAGCGATGTAGGCGGCTTTGGGAAAGACCTGCCTTGACCGAATGGCACTAAGAAAAGCCCAAAAGCTTGTATAGCCTCGTTCCCAGCCTCAAGGCTGGGAACCCATTCTGGGCAAGGGCATATCCTAGTTCATGCGTCTCCTTCCTTACGCCTCCACAAACGGGCAACCGTTGTCACAATTTCTGCTGGCTCAATTGGTTTGGCTAAGTGTTGTTGAAATCCAGCCTGTAATGCTTGAGTGCGATCGAACTCTCCGGCATAAGCAGTCAGTGCAATGGCTGGAACTTGACTCGCTGGCAACTGTGCCCGAATTTGTTGTAGGAGCATATATCCATCCATGTCTGGCATCCCGATGTCGCTGACGATTAGATTGGGAGTGGATTTTTCTATTGCTTGCAAGGCTTCAATCCCGGAAGCAACGCTGGTGACGATCGCCCCTGCTTGCTCTAAGACAAAGGCGACGAACTCCCGCGAATCTGTATCATCATCCACGACTAAGATAGAGATGCTAGTCAAATCACCGATTGAGTCTGAGGATAATTCTGTAGAGGGTCGTTCACCCAAGGGAGATGCAAGCGGAATTTGGACTGTAAACGTAGCACCTTGCTCGTCACCCGGACTCTCAGTCGCAATTGTTCCGCCGTGCATTTCTACAATTTGACGCGCGATCGCGAGTCCCAATCCCAATCCACCAAACTTGCGCGTAGTCGCTGCATCTTCTTGCCGAAAATGTTCAAAGATGTAAGGTAAAAAATCAGGATTGATGCCTTTTCCAGTATCAGTGACTTGAATTTGGGCATGAGTGTCTGTGTGAGCAAGTGCAACCGTAATTTGCCCACCTTCAGGCGTAAACTTCACGGCGTTGGAGAGCAGATTCCAGACCACCTGTTGCAATCGTCCAGCATCACCGATTACGGTTTTGGCATTCGGTGAAAAGGTTGTCTCAATTTGCAGTGACTTGGCAACGGCTGCGAGGTGAACCGTTTCTAAAGCGCCTGCGATCACTGCACCCAGATCAACGGGCATCTGGTTCAAACTCAATTTGCCCTGTAGAATCCGAGAGATGTCGAGCAAGTCATTAATCAGTTGAGCTTGTAACTGAGCATTGCGTTCGATGATTTCCAGTCCAGTTGTCGTTCGTTCTGGGTTGAGATTGCCTTTTTGCAACAGCTTTGCCCAACCCAGAATGGGATTGAGGGGCGATCGCAATTCGTGCGACAACACGGCTAAAAATTCGTCTTTGATCTGGTTTGCTCGTTGTAATTGCTCTGCCTGTTGCTGAATGGAGTTGAGTAAGTTATTGCGTTCCAGGGCGATCGCCATCTGGTCAGAGACCGATTGCAGTAGGCTGGCTTCGTCTGGCGTGAAGTCGGTGCGGCGGCAACTGGCAAAGGAAAGCCCACCGAGCAACTGCCCTTGCACGATGAGGGGTTGTCCAGCGTAAGCTGTGATGCCAGGTATGTGAGATAGCTGCTTGTTCGGATAATTGGAGAGTTGGTCTTGATTCAGAATGATTTGCTGTTGTTCTTGTGCGACTATCCCACAAAGATATTCACCAAACTCAAGCCATTCGATCGCCTGCGCTGTCGCTTCAGAAATTCCTCCATAGTTTCGCAGGTGCAGCATGGGGCGATCGTCTTTCTCTTCCACCATGTAGTTGAAGTAATAATCAAGTTCTAGCTGGGTAGAGAGCTTGCTGAACAGGTTGTGCATCAGCGTCAAAGGTTGCTCGGTGGCGAGAAGGTCGCTGGTGGTGTCGTAGAGTGTCTGGAAGCGTTCCTCGGCTTGTCGTTGGGCGGTTTCGTCCCGCATGATTTTGATGAATCCGTGTACCACGTTGTCTCTATTTTGCAGGGGCATGACAAAACCTACACCCCAAAACCGACTGCCATCTTTGCGAATATGCCAGCGTTTATTTTCCGCTCGTCCTTCTGTCCGGGCAAGGTGCATCTCTTGCTCAGATTTGCCTTGTTCGTTATCTTCGGGGGTGAAAATGATCCGACCAGTTTGCCCTAAAATTTCTGCTTCGCAATACCTTAACAATCGTTGGGCACCAGAATTCCAGCTTGTGACCCGATTATCGAGATCCAGTGTGAAAATGGCATACTCTTTTGCGCTTTCAATCATCAACCGGAGGTGAAATTCACTTTCGCGCAGGTTAGCTTCGGCTTGCTTACGAGCGCTAATGTCGTAAGAGACTGATAGCGCTGCCTCTACTTCCCCCTGCTCGTTGTATAAAGGCGTACCGTGAGTCATGTAGTCGCGATCGTGACTGTGATGCTCTAAGGTAAAATGTTCGCCAGCCAACGCTTGACGATAGTAAGGTTCATGGCAACTTGCCAGATCGGGATCAAGGGCTTCCCATAGCGTTTTGCCTACCAGATCCTCAGAGATCAAGCCTGCATTATTTAGCGCTTCGCCCTCTGCTAGCAGATAGCGCAATTCGCGATCCACGATGAAAACTGCTCCATTTGGCAAGTTTGCTGCCACTCTGCGGAGGCGGGTTTCGCTCTGGCGCAACGCAACTTCTGCCTGTTGGCGTTCGCGGCGTTCTTGTGCCTCTCGCAATGCCCGTTGCACACAAAACACTAATCGCCCTATCCGTTGTTTCAACACATAATCGGTGGCTCCCAGTTTCAAGGCTTCGATCGCGAGTTCTTCCCCCATGCTGGCAGAGATGAAAATGAAAGGCAGATCGGGACGCAAGTTATGGGCAATTTTTAATGCTGAGATGCCGTCAAAAGTAGGCAAGGCATAGTCTGCCAAAATCAGGTCAAACTCATCGGTTTCTAGTGCGGTGATGAAGTCAGAGCGAGTTTCCACCCGTCGCAGTTCACAGTCAACGCCCCCATCTAGCAGTGTCACTTCAACCACCTCTGCATCCAGTGGATTGTCTTCAAGCGAGAGAAACCGCAGCCTCATTCTTGTTTCTCCTGTTTAGGTAGCGAAAAGTAGAACGTCGCCCCCCGATCGATCGCGCCTTCTGCCCAAGTGCGTCCGCCATGCCGATGAATGATGCGCCGCACGTTGGCAAGTCCCACCCCCGTTCCGGCAAACTGCTGTTGAGAGTGCAATCGCTGGAAAATGCGGAATAAGCGATCGTGATACTGCATATCAAATCCTGCGCCGTTGTCTTGTACAAAGAATACTGTTTCGTGTTCGTAATTACTACTACCAACGGTGATAATTGCTTCATGGCGATCGCGGGTGTATTTAACCGCATTGGCAAGCAAGTTTTGCCAAACCAGCCGCAGCATTGCCAAATCACCCTGCACCTTTGGCAGGGCTGCAATCTGCCAAAGGATTGATCGTCCAGTCATCTCTGGTTGCAACTGTTGCTGCACCTGTTGTACGAGTGTATTCATCTCAACAGTCGTCTGGCGCATTTGAGCCTGTCCCATGCGAGAAAACTCCAGCAGGTCATCCACCATTGCCCCAGCTTGTCGAGCCGACTGCGCGATGATATTCAAATACCGCCGACTTGTTGCATCTAACTGGGTTGAATCTAGTTTTTGCCAGAGGCGTTCTGCCGTCATGGTGATGTAGTTCAGTGGTGTTTTTAAGTCATGGGAAACTGACCGGGAAAAGGCTTCTAGTTCCTGGTTGAGTGCTTCAAGTTGAGTGGTGCGCTCTTGTACTCGCTGTTCTAGCTGTTGGTTGAGAGTGCGGTATCGTTGCTCCGAGTCGCGCAAGGCTGCTTCGGCGTAGGCGCGTTCGACCGCCGCCCAGGTGCGCTCTGCCGTTTCCTGCACAAAGGTAATCTCGTCAGGGAGCCAGTCGCGGGGGGTGTGCTGATTGGTGGCTACGCTAGCCACCAGGCGATCGCTCTTGATTAGGGGAACAACGATCAGGGCACCGATGTCGTTTCCCCGGTAAAACGCTCGCTGGTCATCTGGCATTGCGGGGTCTGTATCAACATCACGAACTACCCAGGGCTGCCCGTCCACAAGCCACGGCATCGGCCACCCCTCAAGGGGATAGCGGCGAGCATAGCTTGGTGTTCCCGGCTGATGCCAGTCGCGGGCTACGACAAACTCGCCACGTGCCTCGTCAATCTCAACATAATAGGCGCGATCGCTGCCGAGATGTTTCCCCAGCACACAGACCGCCTGGTATTCGATTTCCTCTGGGTCACTGAGCGATCGCAGTGCGTCGTTGAGCGTCACTCGGAAAGCATCGAGTTCGGCCGCGCGGCGCAGTTGGGCTTCTGCGTGTTTGCGATCGCTGATGTCGCTGGCTGCGCCCAACCACTCCACTATTTCATCTTGGGCATTCAGCAGTGGGATCGCCCGCGAAAATGTCCAGCCAACTGTCCCATTTAGCTGAATGACTCGGTGTTCTAACTCAAACGTACTTTTAGTACGAATGGCGGCTTGAATGGCAACCATCACCTCCGGCTGATCCTCAGTCAGAATGTACTGTTCCAGCCATGTACCGCTTGGATTCTCGGTGCTGGTAAGAAAATCTTTGCCTTGCAGGTAACGCATCTCGCTCCAATCCGCGCTCATTTTATACACGATGTCTGAACTTGCGGTGACGAATAAGCGGAGTTGCTCTTCTGATTCGCGCAAGGCTGCTTCCGCCTGCTTGCGATTGCTGATATCGTTGAACAAAACGGCGACTTGCCGCGCCGTCGCGTCGCCGATACGAAAGGCATAAACATCGTAAAATGTGCCGAGCGCGGTGGCACGGTGTTCAAAGCGTTGTGCAACGCCCGTTAGAGCGATGTGCCCGTAAATTTCAAACCAAAATTCTTCGTGTTGCGGCACGAACTCGCGCATTGTTCTGCCGATGACGTTTTCGAGTCCGCTTTGCCGTTCAAACGCCGGATTCGCTTCCAGAAAGCGGAAATCAAACGGTTTTTCGTTTGCGTCAAACAAAACTTCAATCGTGCAGAAACCTTCGTCAATTGAGGTGAACAGCGAGCGATATCTTGCTTCCGATTCGCGCAGGGCTTGTGCAGCGACGTATGCTTCGTGAATGTCGGTCGCCGCACCATACATCTTGACGACCTCACCACTCTCGTCTTTGAGTGGAAAGGCGTTGACGACGAACCAGCGATACTTGCCGTCGTGGCGGCGGATGCGGTGTTCCTGATACAGTAATCTGCCAGTTTCGACTGCCTTCCGGTAGCGGCGGGCGGACGCTGCTTGATCGTCCGGGTGGATGGTGTCCATCCAGCCCCAGCCGATGGCCTGCTCAAAGGTTTGCCCTGTGTATTCCATCCACCGCTGGTTATACCAGTTGGTTAACCCGCTCGGTTCGCTGTACCAAAGCAGGTCAGGGACGAGGTTGGCGACGCTGCGGAACCGATTCTCTGATTCGCGTAAGGCTTGCTCCGTTTGTTTTAGTTTAGTAACATCAACCGTCTGCCCAATAACCCGCACAACCCGTCCGCGATCGTCCCGTAGCGGCAGGCTACGGTCATAAACGTGGCGGTATTCGCCATTCTTGTGACGCACCCGGTATTCGGCTTCAGCATTTTCGCCTGTTGCACTGCTGATCTGCACCCTGAACGTTTCCTGTGCCGCCGCAAGATCGTCTGGGTGAATCAAAACCTGCCAGCCTCCAGCGGTGTTCGGTAGTTCATCAAGCTGATAGCCCAAAACGTGCGTCAAACTCTCGCTACGAATGACCTCGCCCGTCTCCAGACTCCAATCGTAGAGAAAGCCTTTCAAGGCGGCTTCAGCCACCTGGAACCGATAGTTTGCTAGCCTTAACTGTTCTTGTGCCTGCTTGCGTAAGCGAAGCTCGTCGTAGACATCGCTTTCCAGTTGAAAGCGATCGGTAATGTCCTGCACTACCCCGTAAAAACTGCCCTCGTTGCGATCGCCTGTGGGCATAAATTCGGCATAGGAAGCAACGCCATGAATACTGCCATCCGGCCAGATGACGCGGTATTCGAGTTGTAGTTTGGAGTGGTTTTGGATTGCCTGAAAGAAAGCGGCTTGAGCGCGATCGCGGTCTTCGGGATGAATATTGGCTCCCGCTTCGGCGAAAGTGTGAACTTCGTGCGGGGCGTGACCGTGCATAAGCTTGGCGCGTTCGTCCGCCCAAAACTCATCCGTGCTGAGGTTGTACGTCCAAGTCCCCAAATTTGCACCTGTCAGTGATAATTCGAGCCGTCTTTGGGTGTCGTGCAATTGGCTTTTCGACTGCTGGCGATCGGTAATATCTTGAGCTGTCCCATCTGCTGTTGGCTTGATTGCTGCTCCCGGCGAGCCAGAGTCTAACTGCTTTTCTTCGGGTGGCTTGAGCTGGTCGAGTTCTCTCAAGAGAATCTGCACCGCCGTCTTCAGGCTATCTGACCAAGTTTCGACCGCACCTAACTGCGTCTCGAACCAATTGTGCGATCGCATCAACCTTGCTATTTCACTATTACCAGCAAAAAGCTGTTCTACTGTTGAACGATCCTGGGTCATGCGTCTTTTTCCTTTCGCCCACACAAATGAACAACCATTGTTACATTTTCTGCTGGCTCCATTTTTTTAGCTGCATGAGTGGCAGGGTTGAAGGTTGGGTACGGTTATTCTCCCACCGAGCGATCGTTGGTACAGCAACTTTTAATTGCATAGCAAATTGGGCTTGGGCCAATCCTAAGAGGTGACGCAGTTGGTGGACAAACATGCCAATGTCGGTACGCGGTTCGGTTGGCGTGCAAGATGTGGTGGTCATCAATCTACCTTCTATGATCGATTAGCGATCAGTTAATACTTTATCCATCAGAAAGCATTAGGTGAGGAGCAAGCATCTACCGCTTGAAGTAGATTTAACACTCTGAGCAAGGGGTACTTAAATTTTTTGAGAATCACGAGCGACAAACATCACCCAAATTTTGCCAAAAGCTGGAATAGTAAACGAAATTTTGCTTACAGCAGGCGATCGCAGATAATTGAACTTTATATAAAATTAAAAATATCTATTTTTTAATTTTAACAAAAATTATAATTTAATACACTCTATCTCTTGATAAAAACAATAAAGAAATAACTCTATTTTTTGCGATCGCTACTTAATCTAAAATTACTTTTAACTTCACTGTTTAGTTAGCTCATGCGAATAAAATCTAACTAAAGAGAGTTTTAATTTTTCAAATAGGGTTGTAGTTTGTCATTGGTGATAGGCTAAAAAGTCTTTACCTTAGATAGTTATATTTATTTGTAATGGCTTACTTTTTGGCTCATAGTCTAATTATTCAAGCAGTCAAATCCTCTAAATTACTACACTAAGTCGATAGGGTTTTAGTATTATTAGAAAAACTAATTACGGAAAAAGGAGTATTGCCATTAAACAGTAAATCTGTCATATTTAAGGATATGATTTAAAACCAAAAGCATTTACATTATGTTAGCGACATCTATAAAAATTCTTAATGAGCATTATCAATCTCTCAACAACGAGGGTATAGATGTTATTCAAGGATTAACTCAAAGTCCAAAAACCTTACCTCCAAAATATTTTTATGACGATCGTGGCTCAGAATTATTTGAGCAAATATGTGAATTACCAGAATATTATCCAACACGAACAGAAGCATGGATTTTGCGCCAATATGCTGATGAGATTGCTCAGATTACAGGTGCTTGTGAACTTGTCGAATTAGGTAGTGGTAGTTCTACAAAAACAGAGTTTTTGTTAGATGCTTATGAAAAGTTAGCTAGTTATTGTAGATATATACCCATTGATGTTAGTCGGGGAATCCTTAAATCTAGTGTAATCAAGCTACAGCAAAAATATCCGACTTTCTTTATTGAGGGATTAATAGGAACCTATGAACAAGCACTCATAAAACTAGAATCTACCTTTGCAGCATCACGGCTAATTTTTTTCTTGGGTAGTTCTCTTGGTAACTTTAACCCACGAGAATGTGATGATTTTTTAAAACAAATTACTAAGACTTTACAGGTAGGTGACTACTTTCTTTTGGGGATTGATTTACAAAAACCCAAGGAAATTTTGGAGCCAGCCTACAACGATACTCAGGGAGTAACAGCAGCTTTTAACATAAATATACTCTCTCACTTAAATTGGCGTTTTCAAGGCAATTTCGACCTCAAGTTATTCACTCATCAAGCTATCTATAATGAGATTGATGCTCAAATTGAGATGTATCTGCATTGCCAAAAGAGTCACAAGGTATCTTTAGAAGCATTAGACTTACAAGTTTTGTTTGCAGATGGAGAAAGTATTCTTACTGAAATTTCTCGTAAGTTTGATTTAGTCATTATGCAAAAGCAGCTAGAAATACACGGACTTAAAACACTTAAGGCTTGGACAGATCCCAAGCATTTATTTGGGTTGATTCTTTGTCAAGCTTAAATTTTATATCATGCTCAGTTAAAGAATTTTAATTGCGTTCACAATAACATATCACCAGTTATTTGCTGGGCATGATATTACTTCTTCAAAATTTAATCTCAAGATATATCTCTTAACTAGATCAGTAATTATTGAGGAACGTGGATTAAATAAGATGTAAAACTTCATCTTGTTTCTAGCTTCCCTCTCCTTTATAAGGAGAGGGATTGAGGGTGAGGTAAACTAGGGATATAAATTGCATATCATTTAATTTTTATTCCAAAATAATTCTTTATCTGTACATTTTTTAAATATGAGTTTAATTGAAACCATGAACAGTTTTCAATCTACTTATCCGCCAAAACTTGATAGTTGCAATTCTCAAGTAATTCTAGATTACTTTAAGGATGCTTGGCAGATTGAAAATATATTATTGAAAAGTCTGGTTGGGGAAGAGACATTCTATATAAATCCAGATCCTTTAAGAAATCCTCTAATTTTTTATCTGGGGCATTCGGCTGTTTTCTACATCAATAAATTAATTCAGGTAGGATTATTAGAAAAACCCCTCAATCCAGAGTATGAAATCCTATTTGAAATTGGAGTCGATCCAGAAATTCCAGAGGAGTTGAATGAAGCGATCGCTCATTTGCAATGGCCGCAAATTGCAGAGACTTGGGAATATCGAGAACAAGCATATACTGTAATTTCCGAACTAATTAAGACAACCCCAATTACTCTGCCAATTCATCCCACTCATCCCCTTTGGGCTTTAATGATGGGGATTGAACACCAGCGTATTCATATTGAAACCTCTTCGATGTTAATTCGCCAACTACCGATTGAGAGAGTAAAACGTCCCCAAAATTGGCAATATGCCCCTTTCAATGGTTACACTCCTCAGAACGAAATGATAGAAGTTACTGGTGGAGTAGTAAAACTCGGTAAAGCCTTTGATGATTCGACTTATGGATGGGATATTGATTATGGCGATCGCACTGTTGAAGTTGCACCTTTTTTCGCCAGTAAATATCTGATAACGAACGCAGAATTTCTCTATTTTGTCAAGGCTAGCGGCTACGAAAATCAAGACTATTGGGATGAAGAATCTTGGAATTGGAAAACTCGATACAATATTCAGTGTCCCAAATTTTGGTTACACGAAAACGGTAGCTACAAATATCGAGCTATGTTTGATGAAATAAATTTACCCTTAGATTGGCCTGTAGAAGTCAACCATTATGAAGCAATGGCTTATTGTCGCTGGCAAGGGAAAGATACTCGCTTAATGAGTGAACCAGAATATCATTTAGCAACTTACAATAATAGCTTATTAGATAATGTAGAAAATTACAATCTCAATTTAAAATTTGGCTCACCTACCCCTGTCGGAATGTTAGAAAGTACAAAAAGTAAATCTGGATTATACGATTTGCGGGGTAATGTTTGGGAATGGTTGAGTGATAACTTAAATCCACTTACAGGATATCAACCTCATTTTCTTTATCAAGATAATTCTGCCATCTTTTTTGACGATCAACATCAGATGATGTTAGGAGGATGTTGGATAACTAATGGTATAGAAGCTTTAAAATATTACCGTAATTGGTTCCGTCCCAATTTTTATCAGCACGCTGGTTTTCGGATTGTTCAAGATATTAAAGATTAACATAATATGCCTTAGTCACATACTATAAGGTTACAGAGATGCAAAAGTTTTTGAATTTCTGTTCTGAGATAGAATTCTATCTCAAGATCGCTATTAGTTGTACGCTTGTTCAGCAGGTATTTTATTTGCTGTTAAACAATATTGAGATCAACTTGATAACGCAGGTGCTATTGTACTGGCTCCTTGGTTCTATCTCATTTTATAGTATTGGCATCCTCATTGAAAAAGGAATTAAAAGCAACGATATTTTAAGAGATAAGCTGACTGCAAGAGTCAATAAAGTCAAAAATCAAGCATTTCCTTCTTTTACGGTTCAAGGCATCATTACAGGAGAAATTAAAGCTTTTCTGTCAGCATTAATTATTCTATATCTAGCTCCAGAGGTTCATAGAGGAAATAGCTTACTCTTAAACTTTGGATGGTTCTTGATGAGAATAGTTGCTGCTGATTTCTGCTTTTATGTTGCTCATCGCCTCTTGCACACAAGATTCTTGCAGAAAATCCATCTTAAGCATCATGAGTTTCGTGATTCATCAAGTTTTGTTGCTGGACACAAGAGTTTGCTTGAATATATTATTGTTGCGATCGCTGATATTTTGCCTATTTTTATATTTGGATATGACATCACTCAACTGCTTGCATGGAGCGTTATAGGCAATGCTTACAACCTAGAAGGCCATAGTTCTTTGTCAATATTTTTCATTCCATCAGATTTCCACGATCTTCATCACACTTGCTTTAATGGAAACTATGGCATTCAGGGATTTTGGGACAGAATATTCAACACACTGAATCCTCCTACTAAGAAGCAAGGAATTATGTTTCCAGTAAGTTTTATCGAGTATATAACTATTCAGTCATCTATAAATAATGACACTGAAAAAATATAATCATTGTAAAGGCGCCGATTCATCGCGTCTCTGTCTTAACCAAACAGTATTACCTCAAGGTTTTCATGCAGATATCTGGAGTTGAGCAATTACGGCATTATTAGAAGATTAATGTTGCGTGATATTTACCGGGAGTTCATTCCAGATTATCTCAAAACTCAAAGAAAATAGACATCTCCATAAATTAAATATACTGTAATCTAACCCTTCTAGAGACGTAGCAGTGCTACGTCTCTACATTCTTTGCTTAAGCTTTCTTCAACCAGCTAAACATAGCGCGTAAATCTTTACCAACTTCCTCAATTTTGTGTTCAGCTTCTTTGCGACGCAAGGCGGTAAATCCTGGTTTACCAGCTTGGTTTTCGAGAACGAATTCTCGTGCAAATTGCCCAGATTGAATTTCGCTGAGAATCTTCTGCATTTCAGCTTTGGTTTGTTCGGTCACAATCCGCGGTCCACGAGTATAATCGCCATATTCAGCCGTATTAGAAATACTGTCGCGCATTTTGGCTAAACCGCCTTCTACAACTAAGTCAACAATCAGCTTGACTTCATGCAGACATTCAAAATAAGCCAATTCTGGTTGATAACCAGCTTCTACCAAAGTTTCAAATCCGGCTTTGATTAAAGCACTCAAGCCACCGCACAATACCGCTTGTTCGCCAAATAAATCGGTTTCGGTTTCTTCGCGGAAAGTAGTTTCGAGAACACCGGCGCGAGTACCACCGATACCTTTAGCATAAGACATGGCGCGATCACGTGCCTGACCACTGGCATCTTGATAAACTGCAAACAGCGCTGGTACACCTTCCCCACTTTCATAAGTCCGGCGTACCAAATGCCCCGGCCCTTTTGGTGCAACCATCACCACGTCTACGTTATCTGGTGGTACGACTTGCCCAAAGTGAATATTGAAGCCGTGGGCAAAAGCTAACACATTCCCTTCTTCTAAATTGGGTTCAATCTCGTTTTTGTAAATCGTTTTTTGAACTTCATCAGGTAACAAAATCATGATGAAGTCAGCAGCATTGGCCGCATCTGCAACATTTTTCACAGTTAAGCCAGCTGCTTCAGCTTTTGCAACTGACTTACTACCCGGATATAGTCCCACAATCACATTCAAACCACTATCTTTGAGATTGAGAGCGTGGGCATGACCTTGGGAACCATAGCCAATGATAGCAATAGTTTTTCCAGCCAAAAGGTCTAAATTGGCATCTTCGTCATAATACATCCGGGCCATAGAAGCATCTCCTGTCAGCAAGCATCGTCATTAATTCGCAGGCTTACGATTGTACCTCAAATTGAGTAACCACAGATGAATTATCAATCATTCAATTTGGGGATTAGGGACTGGGGACAAATGACAAATGACTAACCTTGTTACATAAATCGCAACAATACAAGCTTTGAGTTTTTCTTCAGTAATACTGGGGTTAACTTCATCCATCTGAGGATAGATTATGTATACTTCGACTAAATTACCGCGCACATCTGCTTTATTTTTAAGTGCGTTATTAGGAGGGGTGATTTTTACTAGTTGCGCCTCTTCTGAACGCTCAACAAATTCGGCTTTACCTCAAGTGGCCGCCGATGGGATGGCAAATCGAGCATCTGCACCTGCCCGTGAAAACAGTATTTCTCAAAAGGCGGAAGCTGCACCAATAGCCCATTCTCGTCCCCAACTCATCAAAAAGGCAGCAATCTCTTTGACTGTCAACTCTGTAGATAAGACTGTTGATGCTGTTTCGCAAATTATCAATCAACAGCAAGGGGATTTAATCGGGTTGAAACAACAACAACCCAAAAACGACAACCCGCGTCACACAGCAACCATCCAATTGCGGATACCAGAGAACCTGCTGGAACCTACCTTAGAACAACTAGCTAAATTGGGCACTGTTAATAGTCGTAATATCACTGCCGAAGATGTAGGCGATCGCCTGGTAGATTTCCAAGCTAGATTAACCAATTTGCAAAAGACTGAAGCTAATTTGCAAAAAATTATGGATCGGGCAGGTTCTATTAGAGATGTGCTTAGTGTTTCTCAAGAGCTAAGTAATATACGGCAAACCATAGAACAAATTGATGCCCAACTGAAAAACCTCAAAAATCAAGTTGCTTATTCCACTATTACGCTGAACCTAGAAGCAGCAGTTTCTAGCACCAGTCCCCAACCTGCCTTAGGTTTGCAAGTTCAGGAAACTTGGAACAACTCTACCCATTCTCTAGGTGCATTTTCCGTTGGCTTACTTAAACTGGGTATTTGGTTAATTGTTTACAGCCCCTATTTGTTAATTTTTGTTGCTCTTATCTATGGCTTTACGCGTTGGCGGCGAACTCATTCCCCACGTTTGACACAAACATCAAAGTCAACTACTTCTGAGTGAACCTGCATAAACCCTACATCTACCTTTGATAAATCTATACAAGCAAATCGGGATTTAAATATTTCAAGCCTTTATGGTTTGAACCTTTCGCTTGAAAAGTTTTGTTTATCTTGTAGCCTCGCTCACTTTAATACTTTTTCAAATGTAAAGAGCAATACAAAATATATGATGACATTTTTGATACAAATTTGTTAAGAATAGTTACAATAGTCGGCATACACGATAATATTTCTTATGGTAAATTCACTTGACAATAATCCACCCCATCAAGTAGTGATCGTTGGCGGTGGTTTTGGTGGACTTTATGCGGCAAAAACACTCGCCAAGGCGGCAGTCAAAGTTACCCTAATCGATAAACGTAACTTTCATCTATTTCAACCCCTTTTATATCAAGTCGCCACAGGTGCGCTATCTCCTGCTGATATCTCCTCACCGTTGCGTTCTGTCCTCAGCAAGAGCAAGAATACGAAAGTGCTGCTGGGAGAGGTGAATAATATCGATCCAGAAGCCAAACAAGTCACTGTGGGCAACGAAGCAATAGCTTACGATACGTTAATTGTCGCCACAGGTGCAAAGCATTCCTACTTTGGCAAAGATAACTGGGAAGAATTCGCCCCAGGCTTGAAAACTGTAGAAGATGCCATAGAAATGCGTAGCCGGATTTTTTCGGCCTTTGAAGCCGCAGAAAAAGAAACCGATCCAGAAAAACGCCGTGCTTGGTTAACTTTTGTAATTGTGGGTGGTGGCCCAACAGGTGTAGAGTTAGCTGGTGCGATCGCAGAATTGGCAAATCAAACCCTCAAAGAAGATTTCCGCAACATTGACACCTCAGAAGCCAAGATTTTGCTATTAGAAGGGCTGGATCGGATTTTGCCACCCTTTGCACCAGAGTTATCACAAGAAGCGGAAGCATCCTTGACGCGCTTGGGTGTGGTTGTCCAGACAAAAACACTGGTAACAAATATTGAAAACGATGTTGTTACCCTCAAACAAGGCGATGAAGTAAAAGAGATTGCCTCAAAAACGGTATTATGGGCAGCAGGTGTGAAAGCTTCGGCAATGGGCAAAGTGCTAGCAGAACACACAGGTGCAGAGTGCGATCGCGCTGGACGGATTATCGTTGAACCTGACTTGAGTGTTAAGGGACATCCGAATATTTTTGTAGTTGGCGACTTAGCAAATTTTTCTCATCAAAATGGTAAACCGCTACCCGGTGTTGCACCTGTAGCGAAGCAGCAAGGTGAATATGTAGCAGAACTAGTCCAAAAGCGGCTTGTAGGTAACAATTTGCCACCCTTTGCTTATACCGATCATGGTAGTTTGGCAATGATTGGGCACAATTCTGCTGTAGTAGATTTAGGCTTTATCAAGCTGAAAGGTTTCGTTGCATGGCTATTTTGGCTGTTGATTCACATCTACTTCTTAATTGAATTTAACAACAAATTAGTAGTAATGATTCAGTGGGCATGGAACTATTTCACCCGTAATCGCGGAGCAAGATTGATTACAGGTAAAGAATCAATTACGGAGTTTGTAATTAGCGATCACAACAGTTATTCAGCCGAGAATAAACAGCCGCTAAATGTCTAATTAGTCATTAGTCATTTGTCATTAGTTATTCTCCCCCCATAGGTGTCAACTTAAGCTGGAAATAGCTTATCTGTTGGCTTCCATGCCCGCCCGGAAATAAATTTTTTTGGCTTTTAGCTTAAGTCTACTGAAGTAGACTGGAGATTTTTGGCGATATTTAGTCATCTTCAG
>NZ_JABXKK010000081.1 GCF_017115045.1 Nostoc sp. NMS8
TACAATTTCCATATGGCTATCGAGTCGGTGCAAGTTTTTTCTAATCAGCACCTTAATGGTTCGATAGCTTTCTTGTCTATTCCGTCAACTAAAAATTGTCCGGAGTATTGCGATAATAGACCTGCAAGAATTGCCTCCACAACAGCGAGAAGCTGAAGCGCAACGACAAGCTAATGAAGAAATTCAAAAACCCTTTGATTTAGAGCAAGGGCCATTGCTGCGTGTTAAGCTTTGGCATCTCAATAAAGAAGAATATATTTTCCTGACGACTATCCACCATATTGTTTACGATGGCTGGTCTCATGGGGTGTTTCTTCAAGAACTATCAAAACTCTATACAGCCTTTTGCAACAACGAGCCTTCTCTGCCAGATGTTACGCGTAGCTCGCTTCCCCCAAGGGGTACACCACTTCCTGAACTTCCGATCCAGTATGCAGACTTTGCTCAATGGCAGCGTGATCGCCTACAGGGTAAAATACTCCAGTCTCAAATTGACTACTGGAAGCAACAACTGAGTGGCAACCTTCCTGTACTACATCTGCCCACAGACCGCCTACAACCATCAATCCAAACCTACCGGGGTGCATCCTACTCTCAAGTATTACCTCAAGAACTCATCGAAGCCTTAAAATGTTTCAGCGAATCTGAAGATGCAACCTTGTTCATGGTTTTGTTGGCAGCATTCAAGACTTTACTCTACCGCTACACAGGGCAAGAAGATATCCTTGTGGGTTCACCCATTGCTAACCGTAATCGACGTGAAATATCGGGTTTAATTGGGTGCTTCATCAACACTTTAGTACTACGTACTGATTTATCGCAGAACCCGACTTTTAGTGAATTGCTAGGTCGAATTCGCTCTGTCGTTTTAGGAGCGTTTGCTCATCAAGACCTACCTTTTGAAAAACTAGTAGAAGAACTACAACCAGAACGAGACTTGAGCAGCTCACCGCTATTCCAAGTAATGTTTGTGTTCCAGAATGCTCCTACATCTTCTTTAGATCTCACTGGCTTAACTCTAAGTCCATTGCCTGTAGAAAATAAAACGGCAAAGTTTAATTTAACTTTATCCTTAGAGCAAACCACTCAAGGACTGATGACAGTGTGGGAATATAACACCGATTTATTTGATGCCAGTACTATAGAGCGCATGGCTGGGCATTTTGAGATTTTACTGGAAGGTATTGTTACTCACCCACAGCAGCATATTTGTAAATTGCCCTTACTCACGCTAGCCGAGCAACACCAATTATTGGTGAAATGGAACGATACTCAAGCAGACTATTCTTTGGATAAATGTATCCATGAGTTGTTTGAAGTACAAGCTTTAAGCACTCCAAATGCAGTGGCAGTAATATTTGAAAATCAACTACTTACCTACCGGGAGTTAAACGAACGTGCTAATAAAGTAGCTCACTACCTAAAGACTTTGGGTGTAGAACCGGATGTGCTGGTTGGCATCTGTGTAGAGCGTTCTTTAGAAATGGTAGTAGGATTATTAGGGATTCTTAAAGCAGGCGGGGCTTATGTACCACTAGATCCCAATTATCCCCAAGAGCGTTTAAGTGATATGTTGCAGGATGCTGCTGTCTCAGTGCTGTTGACACAGCAGCATCTGCTGGAATCATTGCCTTTCTATCAGGCTGATATTGTCTGCTTGGACTCCCAGTGGGAGGTAATTAGCACTCAAAGTCAAGAAAATCCTGTCAGTCAGGTAAGTGTAAATAACCTAGCTTATGTAATTTATACTTCAGGTTCGACTGGTAAGCCAAAGGGAATTGCCATGAGGCATTATTCCTTGGTCAACCTGATATTATGGCAGATTGAAAATGCTATCACCGACACTAAAGCAAAAACCTTACAATTTGCACCTATAAGTTTTGATGTCTCCTTTCAAGAAATTTTTTCAACTTGGTGTGCAGGGGGTACGTTAGTCTTGATTTCTGAGGAGATTCGACAAGATGCATACGCTTTATTACGGCTAATTGTTGAAGAAAAAATAGAAAGACTATTTTTACCTTTTGTCGCCTTACAGCAGTTAGCCCAAGTTGCTAATAGTTCACCATTCCATCCGAAAAATTTGCGTGAAATTATTACCGCAGGTGAACAACTGCAAATTACTCCTCCCCTTATTAGTTTTTTTAACAAACTTCCTGATTGTGTATTGCAAAACCACTATGGGCCATCAGAGACTCATGTAGTCACCAGTTTTACCTTACAGGGTCGTGCAAGTGACTGGCAAGCTATTCCGCCGATTGGAAGACCGATCGCCAATAACCAAATGTACATTCTAGATGAGAATCTGCAACCTGTTCCGATTGGTGTTTCGGGAGAACTTTATATTGGTGGCGCAGGAGTTGCTCGTGGTTATTTAAACCGTCCTGACTTAACCAAAGAAAAATTTATTCCTCATCCTTTTATTCTCCAATTTCAAGCACGTCTTTATAAAACTGGGGATTTAGCCCGTTATCTTCCTAATGGTAATATCCAATTTTTAGGTCGCAGCGATCGCCAAGTCAAGATTCGTGGTTTTCGGATTGAACCTGGAGAAATTGAAACTGTTCTCAGTACTCACCCCCAAGTCCGACAAGCCGTTGTTATTGCTAGAGAAGATAAACCAGCAAATAAACGTCTAGTCGCCTATCTGGTTTCTGATCAAAAATCTCTCAGTAGCCGCGAGTTGCGCGATTTCCTTAAACAGAAACTGCCAGAGTATATGATTCCATCGGCATTTGTGATGCTGGAAGCTATGCCTCTAACCCCTAGTGGGAAGGTAGACCGTAAAGCACTAAAAGCACCGGATGAGGAATTAAGTCGAGACAATTTTGTGCTACCATGTACGCCGATAGAGGAAGCGCTCGCCCATATCTTTACCTCTGTCTTGGGAATGCAACGAATCAGTATCCACGACAACTTTTTTCAAATCGGCGGACATTCTCTTTTGGGGACTCAAGTCATATCTCGCTTGCGAGAAACTTTCAACGTCGAGTTACCCCTGCGTCGCTTGTTTGAATTGCCTACAGTAGCTCAACTCAGCCAGATACTGTTAAAGTTAGAGCAAAACAACGCAGATATCTAAGTTAAGAGTCCCGAAGAGATAAAGGACTTAAAATTTACCATAACTCCTACTCAGAGAACATCAAACCAGTTTCCCTTATCTTTTACTCAAGAACGACTGTGGTTTCTCGACCAACTAGACGGAAAAAGTCACAAATATAATATTCCCATAGCGCTCCAGATTCAGGGAAACCTGAATATTGCTGTCTTAGAACAGGCCTTAGTAACACTCATTCAACGTCACGAAATCCTGCGTACCCGTTTCACAATTACTAATGGAACGCCAGTACAAATAATTGATTCTGGTATAAATTTTACCATAGCAGTGGTGGACTTGCAAGAGTTTTCCCAAGACCAACGTTCTGAGCAAGTACAACAAAAGGTGAAGCAGGAGCTAGAAACCCTCTTCAATCTTACTGAAAGTCAAAGTCTGCGAGTAACACTGTTACAAGTAGCTCCTCAAGAGTTTGTGCTACTTGCAAGTATGCATCATATTGTCTTTGATGGTTGGTCTGTTGCCATCTTTATTCAAGAATTATTTACTCTTTATCAAGCCTTTTTATCTAACAGTTCTTCTCCCTTACCCAGCTTACCTATTCAATACGCTGACTTTGCAGTTTGGCAAAGACAGTGGTGGCGTGAGGAACGTTTGCAAACTCAACTTGATTACTGGAAGCAACAGTTATCTAATGCATCACCCATATTAGAACTACCGAGCGATCGCCCGCGACCAAGCATACAAAGCTTCCGAGGAAAAAGCCTGAGCTTTCAACTCAACCCTGAGCTAAACAAGCAGTTACAAACCCTGAGCAAAAAAACAGGCACTACCCTATTCATGACCTTGTTAGCAGCCTTTGCTACCCTACTTTACCGTTATAGCTCTCAAGAAGATATTAGTATAGGTTCTCCTATTGCTAACCGCAATCGCTCTGAAATTGAACCTCTGATTGGCTCTTTTGTCAATACCTTAGTGTTACGCATTCGCATCCAAGATAATCCTAGTTTTGCCGAATTACTGGCTCAGGTGCAACAAGTAGCTTTGGATGCTTATGAACATCAAGATGCCCCCTTTGAAAAAGTCGTGGAAGCCTTACAGCCAGAGCGTAGTCTCAGTCACAATCCACTGTTCCAAGTGATGTTTGTCTTGCAGAATGTACCCGAACAAACATTCAAGTTACCCAACCTTACTTTGACACCTTTTGACTTGGATAACGTAACATCAAAATTTGATCTTACTCTGTCAATGGCTCAGACAAAACAGGGATTACAGGGACGCTGGGAATATAACACCGACCTGTTTGATGGGGACACAATTACCCGAATGAATCAGCATTTCCAGACATTATTGTTCGGAATTGTTGCTAATCCACAACTTCAAGTCAGCAAACTACCTCTACTAACAGCAACTGAACGGCAGATACTGGTGGATTGGAATAACACCCAGAGAGAGTACCCTAAAGACAAATGTATCCATCAACTGTTTGAGTTACAGGTGGAAAAGACACCCCTTGCAGTAGCTGTAGTTTTTGAAGATCAGAAACTAACATATCTTGAGTTAAACAAAAAAGCAAACTGTCTAGCCCATTACTTACAAAAGCTAGGCGTTGGGCCAGAAGTGGTGGTAGGGCTTTGTGTTGAAAGATCCACAGACATGATTGTTGGTCTTTTAGGCATTCTCAAAGCAGGAGGTGCTTACCTACCACTCGACCCTGCATTACCCGCACAGAACTTGGTGCTGCGGTTGCAAGATGTGCAAGTATCAGTAGTTATTAGTCATACGTCATTGGTTGATAGCTTTGAACAAATGACAGTAATCTGCCTAGATACCGACTGGGACATTATTACTAAGCAACCTGATAGGAACCCAATCGCGCTTGTGACGCCAGAGAATTTAATTTACGTGCTTTACACCTCCGGTTCTACAGGCAGACCAAACCCAGTCGCGATCGAGCATCGGCAACTTTTAAACTACTATTACGGTATTGTAGAAAAACTAAAACTGCCAACAGGTGCTAGCTTCGCTACAATTTCCACTTTTGCCGCCGATTTGGGCAATACAGTTATTTTTCCGTCTTTAGGTACAGGGGGATGTCTGCATATTATATCCTACGAGTGTGCAATTCATTCAGCAGCTTTAGCAGATTACTGTGACAACCATCCCATCGACTGTTTAAAAATTGTACCCACTCACCTTGCTGCCTTACTAACTGGTACGCAGCCTGAGAAAATTCTACCCCGCCAATGCCTAATTATGGGTGGTGAGGCTGCAACTTGGGAGTTAATTGAGCAGATTCGGCAATATGCTGATTGTCGTATCTTCAACCACTACGGACCTACGGAAGCTACTGTTGGGGTGCTAACCTATCCAGTTCAGATGCACGAAGGAAAATCCGCTTTAGTTCCCTTGGGATACTGTTGGCGAAATATTACTTAACATAAAAACGGTAGATTTACCGTGTAATA
>NZ_JABXKK010000045.1 GCF_017115045.1 Nostoc sp. NMS8
ATCAAAAGCTGTAACCCTTATTCTGCATACCTTAGAGCTTTTCTTAGTGCCATTCGCCACTGAATTGACCTCATTTTCATGCCCGACAAAGGGTTGACCAATGGGCTGACCATTCACATCCCACAACCGTACTGTCTTGTCATCACTGCCACTGACAATCCGCTGACCCTCGGGGTCAAACGCCACTGAATTGACCTCATTTTCATGCCCCTGAAGGAATAATAAGACCCTGCCAGAGGATGCTTCCCAAACCTGTACAGTACCCTTACTATCTCCAATCACCAATTTTTTGCCATCTGGAGAAAATGCCACCGAGAAGACCGCTCCCAGAACTGGTGTAAAAACCGAGTTCGTGAGATCCGCTCCCATCAAATTTATCCACCGCAAGCTGGCATTAGCAAAGTTTACGTCTGTAATAACAGTATGGCTGAGATCAGATTTTTCTAGACTATAAGGATTTATTTCTAGTAGTAATCTCACCAGGTTGCCACCTATATAACCTACCTGAGTCTGGGTTTGGCCACGGGTTGACTGAATTAGTGCGAGCAACTGTTGTTTGAATACTTGCTCATCTAACATTGGCACAGCTAAATCTAGCAAAGCTTTTGCCAAGGGAGCGGTACCAAAATAATTAGATAATTTTTCTAAAGATGCTTTGGCGAATGAATTTAGCGGTGCTATTGGGAGCGGTTGCCTATCTTCCCCGCACTGTCGTTGAAAGTATTCTGACCAAGTGTAATCTTGTGGTGGAACAGTATCTAAATGAGACTGTGCTTGAGCCAGTTCTGTGAAGTCGGGAGCTAAAATTCCTAACTCTGCCACCAGCTTGTAGGCAGCAAAAAATTCCAATAACGAACGATGGGCGGGGCTGTAGTCTCCTTCCGCGTTACGAATTAGCATTGTTTGCCCCATCATGTCGTAATGCCAGTGGTCTAAATCTTTTTCTTCTTGGACTACAGCAGGAAATAAACGCCGAATCCGGTCGGGAAATTCTTTGTAGTTCATGCTCATCTGGTCTGTTGAGAGCATTTCCCAGGACAACTCACACAAAAAATAGAGCTTATCTGCCAATGAGGTAAAGGTACGGTTGGTTTTGATATCTCTCTCCATCTTGTGCCGCACAGCATATAAATATACCCGTGATATATCAACTGGCTTACCCGCCTCAATCTCTGGCAAAGCTTCTATAATTAGTTCCGTCATTACGGGACGACGTGCCAAATCCCGCAATGTCGGATTACTCATTATCTGTTCTACGGTTTCTGATTCAGCACGAAACGCTAATACCTGCCGAATTTGCTCGTCATCAAATTTTTCTAGTTCCAGCACTTCAAAGCGCGGTGTCTCTAGAGGCAAGTTAATTGTAGATGCTTGCAACTCTGCACTTAGCAAAGCCCTGCCTTCTTTGGCTTCCGGGAAATGTTCGGTGCGACAGGTGAGAATTACCTTTGCCCCTGGTACTACTACTTTGGCTAGTTCCCAGAAGTTGTTGATCATTTCTTGGCGATTGACTCTAGCTGCCATTTCATCAAAGCCATCAAAAATCAACAGCACTTTACCCATGCGGTTGAGTTGCTCAAAGGCAGAATAACCAGGCAGTGGGATTTCATGCTTGCGGAAAAAGAATTCTGAAAATAGCGATTCTACTTTGTTGTTTCTTTCCTAAAAAAGAGATTAATACACCCCAAATTGTTAGGGATGAATTTTTGGGATGCTGTTCCTGTTCCTAATTCCTGCCGCAAGAATGTTACTAGTGTTTCGTTCGTGACCCATTGGTTAGATACATCAGCCGAGTCAAATCCGCGCAAAATTGCGCTAGTCATTATGCTGCTGGCTCCGCTCACGTTTTCATGGGCTAGCTCAAATTCTCTGCAAGCGGCAATAAAACAGCGATCGCGTGTATTTCCGCGATCGCCTGGATCGGCTTCTGTAAAATTGAGTAGTTCCCCACTGTAACAACAGTCCAACCAAATAATCTGCTGCCTTACTGGACTTTCTTGCAATAACTCACGTAGCCACTTTAATTGCAGTCCCCAGTTCCCATCACAATCAGCATCACTGGTAGCTAAAAAACCTTCTTTAATGCGTCCTTTGCTGCGAAGACCATGCCCTGAGAAATAGAACAGGGCTGTATCTGGAACGCTTTTACCTTCAGGATAAAAGAGTTGTTCTAAAGCATTCTTTAAATCTGACACCTTGATTTCCTGATTTGGTGATATGCGTGGTGCATCACCTTCAAACGGATCTAGGAATTCTGGCAATCGCTTGACATGAAAATTTCCAGCTTCACTGAGTCGCTTGGCGATCGCTTCGGCATCGTTAGCAGGCGATCGTAACGCTGACAATCCTGGAATATTATACTTATTAATACCAACAACTAAAGCATCCTTACTCATTAATATGCGATTTTTTGTAAAAATTCTGGAAAATTTCTCAATATTCGTCTCTCAAAATTCTTTTTTTTGACTGCGGCTTTATACCCATAACTAAAGTTTTCTACCCCCTGTCTTTTTTTATAAATATTCCTTACTAAATATTTACCCATGAGAGTCACTTTTCCTTTAAAGGCGTAAATATTGGTCTGTCGCCATCTAAACCTCGTAACAAATAAATTGTCAATTGCTGACCTAATTCTTTTTCTTGCTTCGGATTAATAGGTATTCGCCAACGAAGAGATTTGTAAAGTTCTAAGCGATACAAATCAAACGCAGATTCCAATAAGTTACAGTAGACACTTGCGGCATCAACTGCCCAGGAATAAGCGAAGATTGCTCCCAGTAAAGCAGCAGGGATAGCCCACCAAGCCCAAACAGTCCAAACAATAAACAGCAAACTCCACAGCCAAAAACGGGCTGCTGTATTCAGATTTGACCGTGCTTCTTGTAATTCTTTCTTCACTCCATCCGGTAATAGTAGCCAGAGGCGAGACCAGCAAATTATAGCATCCAAGCCATACTTATCAAAAGGGCGGCTTTCGGATGCTCTAAGAATATTACCTAACTTTGTAGGCATTAACCTATTAGGTTGAGATGGAAACTGCATAAGTTGTCTATCCAGCGTTACATATTCCTCTAATTCTTCATCAGTTATTTGTTTATCTTTTTTATTAGCCAGAGTTTGCCAACGATTTTCTTTTCGAGCAAAATGACGCTTTTTTTGCTGTATCATCCAGCGTCGTAAGAAAAGTAAGGGAGACAGCCAACTAGGCCAATAGCCTTCTAAAAATCTGAGAATAAATAAATCGAACCTTTGAACCACAAAAGCTGAGACAGCAATAATCAGCAAACCACTTACCATCACAGCAATCAGCAAAGATTCTGATTGCAGTTTAAGCCAGTCTTCCAAGGGCTTTTGACCAAAACGCCACACCCAAGCTAGTAATCCCCCAATCCAGAAAACAAAGGCTGGTGTTAGTATGTTCGCAGCCCAGTTTTCTGCCAGCTTTCCACCCAGACTTTCCAAAAATTTGGTTGGCATATTTTGTAACTAATCAGCAGGTATTAGTGGGACATTATGAGTCGGACAGTTTGGTATATTTGCTCCGACAACGCGACGATACCAAGTATAGTCGTCCCCTTCAGGACATCTATATTTTGAAGCGGATATTGGTTGACCTTTACCTGGAAGTTCTTCAAAACCTTTTGATACCTGTTTTTTACTGAGAAATTCACCTATCCAGTTGCGAGTATCTGGGTAACTTTTGAGCGTTTCTAAAATCTGTTCATGGACTTGTTCGCCAGCTTTAGCTTGTGCCAACAGTTCAGACAATTGGCGGTCTACTTGAATCGCATCATCTCCTAAAATTTCTGGAAGAAAGGGACGAATCGAACGAGTTCCCTCTAGAATATCTTCAGGTTCAAACACCACAATTTAAAACCTCATTATGTAAAATTAATCGCTAATTATTTTACATATACACTGAAACAATAGATAAAGGACAATTTTTAGTCTAAAAACATAATGGGGCGCACAGTTAGCTGTACGCCCCCACGAATGAATGTATTCCACTGAATTGAAATATGTGATTTAAATGATCGAATTGCTCAAAAACACGATGCCGATCGCACACAAAGCGAAGCCAGCAATGCTCATTTTCCAGGGTAAAGTTCGGTTGATTTCTCCCATACCCATTGCCACGCCAATTTCTCTAGCACTCATGGCAACTGCAAACAGAGTTAAGGTAATGCCTAGTATATATGCAACTACTGGTATTATTCCTGTACCAACAATAGATTCAGCATTAGCGTAACCCTGAAATAAACCAGCACTAATACTTACCAGAGCAAGCACTATCAAGTTTAGTTGATTTGGCATCATCAGCATAGTACCAAAAACAATGGTAGAGATAGCGATGGCTGCGCCAACGCTTTCAGCGAACGCTATTTCTGTGCCTGGTAAATTTAGCTGCAATAAATGAATTACAATGCCCAAAACTGTTGCGAAGATAAAACATCCAGCGATCGCAGCGCCACGAACAAACACAGATGAGAGTAAGCCAATCGCAACAATACCAACTAAACAATTTAAGCTAATTACTGGATCTGCCAATCCCCAGAGAAAGCCTTCCCAGGCGTTAGAGATGGCATGATCAACTGGTGTACCACTCAAAGAACTCAGTAAGCTAATTAAAATTAAAGCTGCGATCGCCCCAATATGGCGAGGCATTAACTTCGAGGTATAAAGTTCCTTTGAGACAGAGAATTCTGATAATTTAGTCTTGAACATCACTATAGGCCAAATTAGTTTTTTCGGTAATTTATACTACCCACCTACCCCAAAAAACTAACGTAGTAAAAAAAGAATTAGGCAATAGAATTCGCTACTACACAAAACTTAGTCCACCTCTGTGGACTAAGAGAAAATCAAGGATTTTTAACCCACGGAAGTGGGTTTTGTTGATGTAGCCGCGACTTTCAGTCGCCTGATGAGTAATAAATATAACGTAAGTTCGACGAATCATATAATGTCCATCTAATTAGCCGTAAAAAAGACCTCTCCCTGGTTTTACTATGCAAAACCGTCCCTCTCCGACTCGGAGAGGGACAGACTTGAACTTTAGTTCAAGGTAGGGAGAGGTTTCTCGAACTCACGTTAAATATAGACTTTTCAAACAACCTCCGAGTCGGAGAAGAAAAGTTTTGCGTATTAATTTTTTTTAGTGGTCTTTTTATTCAGCTAATTAGACAGACACTATATGCAAATCTAGGCTTATGATAAAGCTTCTAACGTCTGAATTGTTCTTCAACCTAGTATTTATTCCAAGGTAGAATGTTCCCCTTTACCCAACTTAAAACTTATCTTAACTGAAGTCTATTCAAAAGAAGATTAATCTAGAAAATATCTTCATTGAAAGAGAGAATGAAATTCATCAACTTGCTACTACTTAGTATTACTCTCATCTTCTTTATATGGATTAATCCACTACAAGCTAGTTCACTAGCTCAATTGTCAACGCCTTTACCTTCAGTTGCACAACGGGAAACAACATCTCTGCAAAAGTCACAGGATGTATTGACTATTGCAACTTTTAATGTGGAGAATTTAGACCCTAAAGACCAACGCTTTGATAATATTGCTAAAATTATTGGCAATAATTTGAACGCACCAGATGTCATCAGTTTAATTGAAGTTCAGGATAACAACGGACCAAGCAATGATGACGTTGTTAATGCAAATCAGACTTACCAAAAACTGATTGATGCGCTCAAAAATATCGGTAGTCCAGCATACGAGTTTGTTGATATTCCGCCCAGCGACGATCAAGATGGTGGAGAACCCGGAGGAAATATCCGGGTCGGTTTCTTGTTTCAACCCAGCCGAATAACCCTCGCAAAACTACCCCAAAAAGGCGGCTCATTAGATGCTGTGGCTATTACTCAAGGTGCAAATGCTCTCGATCTCTCGCTTAATCCAGGTCGGATTGACCCCACGAATCCTGCTTTCGATGACAGCCGCAAGCCACTTGTAGCAGAATTTATTTTTAACGAGCAAAAACTGTTTATTATTGCTAATCACTTTGTTTCCAAACTTGGAGGTTCTCCCAGCGATGTGAAACGAGTCAAACAAGCCGAAATCGTGAATGGATTCGTCGCGCAACTACTAGAAGCTGACCCACAAGCTAAAGTAATTGTACTGGGTGATTTAAACGATTTACCAGATTCCTTAGCTCTGAAGACTTTAGAGGGTAACATTCTGGAAAATCTGACGGATAGTTTACCTGTTAGCGATCGCTTTAGTTTTAAATTCCGTGGAAGTAATCAACTTATTGATCATTTGTTGGTCAGTGAAAATCTTTCTCGTGTTGCTCAACCAGAAATTGACATTGTGCATGTTAATGTTGGCTTTCGTCAACCTGTCAGCGACCACGATCCTGTGATTGCAGCGTTTAACTTACCTCCTACCCAGTCCACCTCTGAAAACATTCCTCCTGTTGTCCAACCTACTCCCGCAAGTGATTCGGCGATTATATTGCCTCAATTATCCAAAGTTGCTTTAGTGAAAGAACTCGCTAAGGAGTATACGCCAAGCAAAAGTTTGAATTACGATCGCGCCAGAGATCAAATGTTTGGCGTTATTGACAACCAAGCAGGTATTGTCACAGATATTTATGCTACTTACCCAATTCGTTTAAGTGGCAATGGCGATCCTAGTCAAGAAGCTGACAAATTAGGACTGAATACCGAACACGTTTGGCCACAAAGTAAAGGTGCCCAAAAGGGTAATGCTAAAAGTGACCTTCACCATCTGTTTCCGGCACGAGAAGATATTAATACTGAGCGAGGTAATAAACCCTTCGACGATATAGCCGACACAACTACTAAGAAATGGTATCGAAATGATACTGTCCAATCTACAATTCCTACTAGTGCAATTGACGAGTTTAGCGAATCAGCATCTTCTAAATTTGAGCCTAGAGAGAAAGTAAAAGGGGATATAGCCAGGGCAATTTTCTACTTTTACACTATTTATCGGGATCAGGCTAAGAAAGTAGAAGAAAATTACTTTCAGAATCAGCGTCAGACTTTGTGTAAATGGAATCAGCAAGACCTACCTGATATTACCGAGATAGAACGCAGTCATGCGATCGCCCAATTTCAGGGTAATGAAAATCCATTCGTGTTAGATGTCACATTGGCAGAACGGGCATACTGTAATTCCTGAAACGGGAATATTTTATCGATGAAGGCACGAGACAGATAGCGCACCTAAAGCCTGCTCTTCTCCCAAGGACTTCCAAATAAAAAAAACTCAATTACTTCTTGTGGGGTGGACATCTTGTCCGCCCTTGGCTAGATGCCCACCCTAGAAGATTGGATAATTTATCAAAGAAGGCAGGAGGAAAACTACCCGACGCTTCAAACAGACTCGATCATAATCGGAATCTCAATGATGAACTCTGTGCCTTTAAGCGGTTCAGAAATACACTTGAGTTGGCCACCATGTTTGTTAATAATTTGGTAGCTAATCGACATTCCTAAACCTGTACCTGAACCAACAGGTTTAGTTGTAAAAAACGGATCAAAAATTTTTTGCTTTACTGCTTCTGTCATACCGCAGCCATTATCAGTAATCCGAATTATCACTTTATTCGTGTCTAAAATCTCAGTGCAAATGCGAATATGGGGATTGTTATTTATCGGTTCTTGGTTGCCAGTTATTTTTACATTGACCGCTAATAAATTGCAACCCAAGATTGATTCTCTCAAAGTATCAATAGAATTATTCAGGATATTCATAAATGCTTGATTTAGTTGTCCAGCATAGCACTCAACTTTAGGCAAATTGCCGTATTCTTTTATTACTTGAATATCTGGATGATTTCCTTCGCCTTCCAAGCGATTTTGCAAAATTAAGAGAGTACTATCAAGACCTTCGTGGATATCAACTGCTTTTTTTTCTGCTTCATCTAACCGCGAGAAGTTACGCAAGGATAAGACTAGGTTGGAAATTCGCTGAGTTCCTATTTTCATGGAAGATAAAATTTTCGGTAAGTCTTCTTTAATAAAACCCAAGTCAATTTTTTCAATATAAGTTTGAATTTCTGCTCCTAAAGGGGAATGGCATTCTTGAGAAAGCGTAATCAAATTGAGTAAATTTCTAATATATTCATTGATAATAACGATATTACCGTCAATAAAATTCACAGGATTATTAATTTCATGGGCAATACCAGCAACTAATTGCCCCAATGAAGACATTTTTTCAGTTTGAATGAGTTGAGCTTGCGTATTTTCAAGTTCCTTTAAGGTCAGTTTGAGTTGGCAGTTAGCTGCTTCTAGTTGTGCAGGACTCGGTAAAGCTATAGCTTGGGGAATGATGGGTAATAGTGCGATCGCTGTATATAGTGAGATAATAGCCGTAATAAACTTGATGAAAGTGGATAACCAATAAGTTGGATGCCAAAGCGTCCATACATCCATTACATGGGTTGTACCACAAGAGACGATAAAAGCTCCAAATAATAAAAGTATCCATTTGAAGGGGAAATCCTTTCGCTTGTGGACAAAGTAAATCAGGATCGTGGGGATAGAATAATACACCAAAGCAATCAGAGAATCTGAGATGATATTTAGCCACACTAAATTTGGCTTCCAGAGATAACAATGTCCATGTGGAATGAATGAACTCTCAGTCAAAAAATTTTGCAAAAGTTCCACCATACACCGCCAAACGAGGTAATTTGTTATTTAATAGCTGACAAATTATACACGCTGGATAACAAATTGTCCTTAAACTACCTATTCCAAATTAATGAAACGCTTAGGCTGTATTCATTTTAAATTTTAAATTTTAAATTCCGCCTTGAGGTACTAGTGCAGTAATTCCTCAACTTGATGTTGACTCCACAAAGTTCTATATAAACCCTGTCGTTTTACAAGTTCTAAGTGATTGCCTGTCTGCACAATTTTTCCCTTTTCCATTACAAAAATTCGGTCAGCAATTGCTGCTGCTGATAATTGATGCGTGATAAAAATTACCGTTTTTCTTTCAGTCCCATCGGAGAGGTTTTTGAGGATTTGCGCGGCTGTTTGATTATCTACACTAGAGAGGGCATCATCCAAAATTAACACTGGAGCATTGACCAGCATAGCCCTAGCTAAAGCAGTACGTTGTCGTTGACCGCCAGAAAGAGTAATACCGCGTTCACCAACAATAGTTTCATATTGCTGGGGAAAATTATGAATTTCTGATTCAATTTGGGCAAGTTTAGCAACAGATTCTACCTGCTCTTGTTCGCTAACTGGATCGCCGTAGCGGATATTATTTTTGATTGTAGTACTAAATAGAAAGCTATCTTGAGGAACGTAGGCGATCGCACCTCTTAAATCTGCCAAAGCAATCTTAGTAATATCCACCCCATCTAAAAACAATTGTCCTGATTCAATATCTAACAAGCGGGGCAAAGCATTGGCCAAAGTTGATTTCCCCGAACCAATTGACCCAACAATAGCCACAGTTTCTCCAGCCGCAATGCTAAAGTTCACATTTGCTAAAGCTGGAGTTGTTGAACCAGGGTAATTATAAGTGAGATTTTTCGCTGTCAGTTCCCCTTTCAGTTCAGCCACAGGCAGATGTATGGCATCGGCTGAATCTTTAATTTTCGGTGTGACAGAAAGAATAGATTCCAGCCTATCAATACTAACTTCACCCCGTTGGTAGGCAGTAATTGTGAATCCTAAAATGGCCGTGGGGAAGGCCAAACGCTCTACATAAATTAACAGTGCTAAAAAGTCGCCAACCTCAAGCGTCCCAGAAGACATCCGCGCTGTCCCTAGCCAGATGATGATCAGTGAACTGATATTAGCTAGCCCACCAATTAGCGGAAACAATGTATTTCGGATTTTTGCTAGTTCTAGATTAGCAGTCAATAGCTGCTGATTTTTCTTGGCAAAAGCTCGACGCTCGTTTGCTTCTTGGGCATAGATTTTAATTAAGGCAATGCCACTGATATCCTCCTGAATGAGTTCGCTGATGTCAGAGAGTTGCTCTTGGACTGTTGCTTGTTGTTTACGTAAGCGAGTGCTAAACAGACTCACCAACAAGAACATAAAAGGGTACACTGCCAAGGAGGCTAGTGTGAGATCCACACTAATCGCCAGCATTACTGGCAGTGTCAGAGCATAAGCAAAGGCTGTATTTGCTAAACTTAAGACCGCAAAACCCAACAACCGCTTGATATTGTCTACATCACTGGTAGCCCGACTAATCAAATCGCCAGCAGTATTACTAGCAAAATAAGCAGGCTCCAGCTTGAGTAAGTGTTCAAAAATCCGTTGTTTCAGGTCAAATTCCACTTGACGCCCCACCCCAAATAGCCAAATGCGTGATGCCATTCGCATTAACCACATCGCCGAACTGAGTAAGACAATGATTACTACATAATGTAATATTTGGTTCCAGTTGAAGGTTGTTGAGAGCTTATCAACACCAGCACGAATCAACCAAGGGATATAAACGCCCAGTGCATTGACAGACAACAAAGCGAGAATGCCTAAGGATGCCTCCTGCCAATGGGGTCGTAAGTAAGCACTGAGTTTAGCGAGTCGTCGAGATTTTGCCATTAAAGCAATTTTGCAACTTTATCATCCTAGATTAACTGCTAGTCCAAGAAGGCAGCTATGTAGGGGATTGGGGACTGGGGACTGGAGATTGGGGATTGGGAAAGAATGGGGTCTGAATCCCTATTTAAATTTTCTCAATCCCCCAGTCTTTAGTTTAATGAAACCCTTGCAAATTCGTAATTCCGAATTTCGGGTAGCGTTACTAAAGCGTTGCATTGCGGTCTTTTTAGTATTTCTTTTTTACTTTATTACCGCTGAACACGCAAGAACCTGTAAATTTCAACGAGATAACTTTCCCAAGTTCTGGTTGTCAATTGCAACGTTTCTGCATTTGGTACAAAGTCTTCAAGTCGTAAACCCCGTGTGCGAATATCTTGAGGATTTCCTTGTAATAGGTAGGGAGGCACTTTCAAATTATAAGAAAGAATGCTATCCCCCATCACATCTGAGATATTCGCTGTGGTACTTGGTTGCCCTAACGCCACTAGTGTCCCAGATGATTGTGTAGCCGTTGCTACATAATTTTGATCTGCCATTGCTAGAGGTGCGCGATAAAGGAAATAGGCGACTGCTGGTGTACTTGCTAACAGCAAAATCGTCAGTGCCCAACCAATCAAGTATCCTCCTGGTTTCTCTATCCCACCTCCTTTGATTTTCTGAGCAGCAAAAACCATCAGCAAAACAGAGGCTCCTAGAGGCTTAAGTGGAAAAGACAGCATCCTCCATAACGACGCCACAGCTGGTTCACTGGGGTTGAGAAATGATAGGGCTACGATTACCAAGATAACGACTAAGATTAATCGCCCAACAAAACTTCCAGAGGGATAAAATCGCTGGAACAGAGAATATACGATAGTGCCAATCAGCAGCCACAGCAGTACCCGGCTTAGCAATAGAAACATAGATTAACTCTCAAATTTTCTGGTGCGGTGAGCCAGTGTGGTGATGAGGCAGCCCGTTTTGTTCGGGGTTTCCACGCTAGTTCTTCAACGGAAGGAACCCCGCTAATGAACGTAGTGGCTCCCCAGTTGGGACTGCCGTGCATGATTTCCCTGGATAAAACAACTGGCGATTTCTTAGCCATAGCAACGCTAGCAGCGTCACCCGTAAAGGTCAACCTAGAGGTTTCGGGAAATGGATTTATTTGATTGTCAAATTGTAATCGCACTGTTTGACTTAAAATATCTCAAACCTCACACCCAAAGACTACCGTCGTAGTGATTTTAGTGCAATTTTTTGACACTGCGTCTATTATTTATAATTTTCCAGAAGAGTAATCAGGTACCGATAAACTAAATTAATTAAATAACTTACTCAAAAGGAAAAACTATGTCGCCTCGAAAGCCTACCATTTTGGTAACGGGGGGAGCTGGATATATTGGTTCACATACGGTGCTTGCTTTGAAGCAAGCGGGTTATAACGTTGTCATACTTGATAATCTGGTCTATGGGCATCGCGACCTGGTAGAAAGGGTTTTACAGGTAGAACTGATCGTAGGGGATACAGGCGATCGCGCCTTACTCGATCGCCTATTTAAAACCCACGATATTGCCGCTGTGATGCATTTTTCTGCTTATGCCTACGTAGGAGAATCGGTAACTGACCCGGCGAAATATTACAACAATAATGTCCTTGGTACTTTGACCTTGTTAGAAGCGATGCTGACGGCATCTGTAAAGAAATTTGTCTTTTCTTCTACCTGTGCCACCTACGGCGTACCAGAATTCGTGCCCATTCCCGAAAACCATCCCCAAAATCCGATTAATCCTTATGGCGCTACAAAGCTGATGGTAGAGCGGATTCTCTCTGATTTTGATTTCGCTTATGGTTTGCAGTCAGTACGTTTCCGCTATTTTAATGCGGCTGGTGCTAATCCCAATGGCTTACTCGGCGAGGATCATAATCCAGAAACCCATTTGATTCCCTTGGTGCTGATGACAGCTTTAGGCAAACGAGAATCGATCTCAATTTTCGGCACCGATTACCCCACGCCCGATGGTACTTGTATTCGTGATTATATTCATGTTAACGATTTAGCAGATGCCCATATTTTGGGATTGGAATATTTATTAAAAGGTAGTGATAGCGAAGTTTTTAATTTAGGTAATGGCAGCGGCTTCTCTGTTAGAGAAGTCATTGCCGCAGTCGAAGAAGTAACAGGAATTTCCATACCAGTAGAAGAACGCGATCGCCGTTCTGGCGATCCCCCAATTCTCATTGGCACTAGCGAGAAAGCCAGAACAATCTTAGGCTGGCAACCTCAGTATCCATCCATCCAAGATATTGTTGCTCATGCGTGGCAGTGGCATCAAAAGCGACACAAGTAATACCATTTCACTTAAAAAATGATACACATGGGCAAGCAGAGGAAGCAGAGGAGCAGAGGAGCAGAGGAAGTGATTTGTATCAAGAATTTCGTGAATTGGTATAAGGGGATGGGGCATTGGCATGGGAAAGAGGCAGAGGGGCAGGGTGCGGGGGGCAGAGGAGAAAATGCTCCCTGCCCCTCTGCCCCTCTGCCCCCCTGCCTCTTCCCTACTCCCCACTCCCCCCTCTCGTCCCTCGTAGTGCAACAACTAAGATGGCAATGAATCCGAATATTGGCAGTGCGATCGCCCAAGTTGGTAATTGCTGAGAATTTCCCTCTGCTAAATTACCATTGACATCTCGTATGTTTCGTGTACTCTCTTGTGTAGATCCACCTGCTACAGTAACTTCAAATTTGAACTCAAAGGGTTTGAATCTTGCCCCAGAGATCGGTTTACCATTCAGTTGCAACTCATAAATACCTGGCTTGGGAAAAACAACTTCCGCACCTGGAATGCCTTGATAGCGTTCAGCTGACACAGGTTTTAACTCTGGTTCTAGCAGTGCAGGCTCTCCGGCTGCATAAGGTTCGGCATAAACAGCCAACTGACAATTACACTGTGACAGGGGAATTACCCTTCCACCTCTGCGGGTAAGTGCAAACCAGGCTTGGCTCGGTTCTCCAGCACGGGGATTATCATTTGGTTCAATGTGGATAGTGCCACCGACATCTCCAGCTACTTCCACTTTATGAGCAGATGCAGGGTAAAGATTAGTCATTGATATAACTAAGCAACTCAGGAATAATAAATACTTTATTGTTCCTTGATTCTGCCAGGAAATGCCTTTAAGCAGGTAATGCCTCTGTTTTTGACTTGTTGGGATGAAGCCAGAAAATAAGGATGATTTACCGCGATTTGGTTGGGGGAACATAAAACTTTTCTACGGCTAACTTTGACCAAAAAAAGCGCGAACGGATTAGCAAGACACTGAGAGTAAAAAATACTAACAGGACTGCCGCTAATTTATTTCCCCAAGTTGATTGCAAGGAACCCAGGTAATGGGAACCAATCAACACAGTATGGATGGTACTCAAGAGCAAGGCTGGCACACCCAATAGATGAATCTGTCGCCAACGCTTACCCCAAGATTTTTGCAAAGATTCCCAACTTGTGAAAGCGGCGGGGGACATTAATACCAATGCTACAGCACCCGCAGCCATACCCCACTGAAATTCTAGCGGCATAAAATCAAAGGCGGCAAAATTCCATTGCAATGAGTGTTCTATCATGTGGGCAGTGTGAACCACAGAAAGCACAAAAGCTCCCACTCCCAAGCCCCGGCGGTAACGCAGTGGTGAAGCCCACAAGCCACTAATGGGACGCGCAATTAGCGCCAAAATTAAGCAGATTAAGGCAGCGTGTCCGGTGTAATCTACCATTGTGTCACCAGTCCGCAACAAGGTGATAGCGCCAATGATCAGCGTCACCCAACCGCCTAATCGAAACAACTGACTGCGCCTGTCTTTACTTACCAAAGATGTGGAAACGCCTACACCTAGCATCGTCGGCAGGGTTCCTAAGCCAAAAGCTAGCATCGTTGCCCCACCCATCCATAAATTGCCAGTTTCAGCAGCTTTAATTTGGGCAGCATACAAAAAACCACAGGGCATCAAACCCCAAGTCATCCCCAAAAGCATTGGTGTCCACCATTTGGCTTTTAAGGAAAGCTTAATCATTCCGGTGCTGAGGCGATCGTGTAAACTACCTTGCAATAGGGGATGTAGCACAGGAAGACGCGGCAGCAAATCGGGTTTTACTTGTCCTAAGCCAAACCAAATCAACATGACACCAGTCAGAATTGCCATCCAGCGCCGAAAGTCACTGCCAACACCCGCTAGCTGTCCACCTTGCAGCAATACCGAACCTAGCGCCCCAATACCCGCACCGACTAGAGCATAGCTCAACATCCGCCCCAGGTTTAGCAGGATATGAAATTTTAATTGCTGTTGCCAAGTATCGGACTTTTCTAAGGTTGATGTGCGCCCTAAGGAAGCGCTGTGTGGTATTTTCGGCTGATGAGACAGAGAAAACGCCACTGTTAAAGGGCCACACATCCCAAAGCAATGTCCAAAACTCCCCAGGAATCCCAGGATTGCGATCAGCAACAAATCTACCATAAAAAAGTCCTGAGTCTTGAGTCTTGAGTATCCGAATAAAGATTTTGAAGAAGTAATCAGAAATTCTTTTTTTTCTTCTTTACTCAGTAATCCCCTAATGCGGCACTTTACGTGAAGTTGCGATCGCTGTCAAAAGACAAACCGTCAAACTTGAGGTTTATTCTCGGAGTGTCCCATTGTCTTGAAAAAACTGTACCTTAATCATGCTGTAACCATCTGCTTATTATTTCTGCTAGGCAATACCCAGTCTCAGCCAGAGTCACAATGGACGCTACAAGTTTCAGCAGCGTTACCAAGCCGCAATTACTCAACTCGCTGGTAAACACTATGGAAATACAGCCTTCGAGAACGAGAAGAGATCCTATCCCAGAGCAATGATTGATTTTCTTGCAAGTAATCGAGCAAAAGCGATCGCATTTCTGCAATCAGAAGCTTACACCTTGGGAATTGATTTTTACTCTGGTTTTACCCTCAAAGGTCAAGTTCGCAAATACTTCTATTTTGGCAAGTATCTTGACCCAAAATATCGCCAGCGCATGAAGGAAGCAATGGGGATTTTGACTCAAAAGAGAAAATGGGGTTGCCACAGGCGGGGGGATCTTATCTAAACCGTATTGAGAGGTGTGTTAGAGAAGAGAATCCACACCCCTGTCTGGTAAAATAGCTTGCAATATTCCTTACCTCATCTTGGTAAAGGAAAATTGAATAAAAATAATCTTATAAAATAACGCGAGAGAATAATAAATGAGGTTTTGCTTGGCTCAATCTAGCGTATGCAAGATTTTGAAAGTAATTTCATGTAATATTAGGCGCTGATGGCTTGTTGTTCAGATTCAACTAACTGATTATTAGGTACATCAAATCTAATAGTGCTGGCTGCCCAGTCTTTGAAATCGGGTGCTAGCCAGACTAGTTTAGACAAAATTTCATCATTAACCCACAACACCAAGGGGAAGCGAAACTGTTTCCGAAACTCATCTCGCATGATATTAGTACTGATGATTAGTTGGTTTATTGCCACTACAGATTCTAAACCCCTGACCATCAAAGCATCGGGTTGAGTAGCACCAATTTCAGTTGTAATCGCTGTGTACAGTTTATCAGCCGTAGGTGAGAGCAAAATTTCGTGGATATCTGCTGATGAAAATTCTGTTAACAAATTCAGCACTTGCTCCTGTCTTTGAACGCAGTTACAACATGCTAATAACAGTGAAAACTCTCCACTAGAAACCATCATTGCCCTTGCCAGCCTCTTAGTGGCTGCTATACTGCTAACTGTGCTGTTTTCCGAATTACTTAAGCTAATCATTGCAAAACCCTGCTTTTGATTTTAAAACTAGTTGAGCTATATTCAGTGATTCTACCCTATTAATTTTTATTTAAAAGTGTTCATTGGGTAAGTTTGATGACCTTTTGTCTGTGATACTAAGTATTATATAACGACCAATCATTTGGTTATTATCTCATTTTTACAATTAAGGGAAAATGTAAAGGTAGTATCAAGACAATATCTGTCAAAGGGGGCAAGCGAGAAATTAGCAATTGAATTATTACTGTATTCTCATAGATTTTCGCATTTGTCAGCGATTAAGTAATTTTTTCTTAATATATAGTTAAAAAAATACTCAGTAAAAGTTTAACAGTAAAGATTAGGAAGTGGGAAAAAACCTATAGAAATTTTCAATTGCCTTCCTACTTTGACATGGGGGTTTATCCGCTTCTCCCTTCTCCTGTAGTATTTCTAATCCCTCTGCTCCCAGCAAGAACTGTCTAAACGAAGCAAGGCATCTGACAAAATCGCATCGCTCCCGGACAGGTATTGAGATTGGAATAATGAAATGGTATTAGCCCAAGATGCAAAATTTTAGCCCATTACAGCTAACTCATCCATTTGATAGAACTTTAGATTGAAGATGTCGCTCCATTAGTCAGAAGACATGGAATATTTAGCTTTCTATGATGGGTTCAGAGTATCTGACTATAACAGCAAGTTGGAAATTTAATTTATTGTTGGAGGTAGATAGCCGATGAAAAATGCGTACAAATTTTTAATTTTTTTGGTTAATTTTTTTTGAAACAATCAGGAATGTCACACCATGCTCTTCAAAGATTGGAGGTTTGCGGGTAAGGTATATAAACAAGCTTTGGTGTTTAGGGATTTCACTAGATGTCTTATGTTCATTTTAGTGCGATCGCACTATTGCACAGATACCTTAGTCAGGCTCGAAATAGCAAGCTTGTAGGATGAGCAAAGATTTGCCCACCCAGAGATATGAAACTAAACGGAGACGTTGCCACCAATAACAAGATTTGTCGCCGTGAAGCTATTCAAAGTCGTCAAAGTACTAAAAGCATTAGCACCACCATCGGCATCAAGTTGAACTCTAGTAGAAGTACCCGATTGCACAAAGCGTAAGTAACCATCTGTGATGGGATTAGTGCCAAGGTAATTTAGACTCCTAAATAGGTCAGTCAAAACCAATTTATCCTGGCTTTGATTAAAATCAGTGATTACATCACCAGTAGTTCCCTTATCGCTAAAAGCCAGGTAGACAAAGCGATCATTCTCAGTACCACCAGTGAGGATGTCATTACCAACACCGCCAATCAGGATATCATTACCAATACCACCAGCAAGGTTATCATTACCAACACCACCCCGCAGCAGGTCATTACCACTGTTGCCTCTGATGGTGTCATCACCTTCTTGACCATTAATCACATCATCAGAATTGTTTAAGCCATCAACAATGTTGTTGAGGTTGTTGAAAAAACTAACTGTGTTCTGCCTAGTAATACTAAATTGGGCGATGTTAGCATCGAAAGCATCAAAACTTTCTTGAATGGTAGTTTGTCCATCAAACAAGATGTTACCCAAGTCAACTCTAGCGCCGCCACTGATTCGGAGATTTTCGAGGTTTTCCAGAGCAAAGTTTTGTAGGATTACCTTGGGACTATTAAGGACGCTTTCAAAGGAGATTTCTAAATTACCACCATTATTAGTTAGTAGTAGCTTTCGAGCAGTTAAACCAGACCCCTGAAATTTGAGAGTATCAGTCGCGGCAATGACTGCGGCTGATGGATTCGCTCCTTTACCCACACCACCAAAATCAGTGATAGTGTCTGTACCGTCGCCTAAGTTGTAGACAAATCGATCTTGACCGCTACCTCCGGTGAGAGTGTCGTTGCCTTTATTACCCGTGATGGTGTCGTTACCAGCTAATCCAGTGATGATGTTGTTGCTAGCTGTGCCTGTGAGGATATCGGCATTTGAGGTTCCAGTTAATTTCAGCGGAGTAACTGTTAGGTTAAAGATATCGCTGACAGTAGCGTTGCTGTTGTCTTTAACGGTGACTTTGACGCTGATGGTTCCGACATTAGCAGCTAGGGGTATGCCGCTAAAGGCGCGAGTCGTTGCATTAAAAGTTAACCAACTTGGTAAGGCGCTACCGTTATTTAAGGTGGCTGTGTAGGTTAGGATATCGCCTGTGTCAACGTCAGCAAAGGTGTTGGCGGGAACGCTAAAGTTAAACTGACTATTTTCACTGGTAGTTTTGTCTGCGATCGCACTTACTATACTTGGTGCATGATTTATTCTGCCGTAGATATTATTGTTATTGTTGGATGTCCCTGCATCATTTGCTGCATTGTTGCCGCTAAAAGAAGGATTACCTAAAGAGTTGACAGTAGGTAAAACGGTAGGCATTCCCTGGTTATTAGTGTTGCTATTGGTGAGAGATTGCATGATAAAAATCCCCCCACCTAAGCCTTGACCGGGGTTTCCTCCTGTCCCACCTGTGGCAGTGTTGTTATTAAAGGTGGTATTGCTGAGGGTTAAAGAGCCACTGCGGACAAAAATTCCACCCCCCAGTCCAGCACCACCACCGCCGCTGAAGCCACCGTAGTTAAAGCTACCACCGCCGTCGCCGCCAAAGCTGCCGCCAGAGCCTCTACTGAAGTAGCCATAGCCGCCGCCGCCACCGTAGCCACCGTTGCCGCCAATGCCGGCATAATTACCGCCTTCGCTGCTAAAACCACCACCACCGCCACCGCCGAAACCGCCGTTGCCGCCGTTGCCGCCGCCGAAACCACCACCACCGCCACCGCCGATGCCACCGTTGCCGCCATTGCCGCCGTTACCACCGCCACTGTTGCCACCGTTACCACCATTGCTGCCGCCGCCGCCACCGAAACCGCCGATGCCGCGGCTGCCGCCAAAGCCAGCGCCACCATTGCCGCCATAATTGCCGTTACCGCCATAACCGCCATTTCTGTCACTGCTAGAACCAAAGAGTCCGCCGCCGCCGCTGCCACTAGCATTGCCAAATAGTCCACCACCGCCACCGCCGAAGGCGCCGCCCTCTACTGTACCGCTACCGCCTTGGGCTGCGTTATTACTAAAAGCGACATTGGTTAAAGAGACATTGCCATTATAGATAAACAAGCCGCCACCCATACCAGCACCGCCGCCGCCCCTACCACCATCTCCACCTTTTGCGCGTCCATTGGTGATGGTTAAATTGGAAATATTGACGGTTCCCGACAAGATGAATAAGGGGCGCACGTCGCCGTTGTCGTTGATGTTATTGCCATTGGCGTCGCCACTAAGGGTGTGGTTGTTGCCCACAATGTTGATGTTGCTGTTTACCAGCGTTTTTACTACCCCTGTCACACGCACATTATTATTCAGGGTAATTGTGTCATTCCCTGCTAGTTGGTTCGCTTTGAGAATTGCATAACTGAAAGTACCTGGAGTTAAGCCTGTGCCGTCATCGGTAGTCTTATTAACAATGAAATTTGCCATTTGATTTTTTTAGGTAAATGAGGGGTTATTTGTAGGTAGGACTTACACACTCGTGAGGCTGGATTTAGATCCTTAGGGACTTCCAAAAAAATATTCAATTAACTCTTGTGGGGTGCGCGTCTCGCCCGCCCTATGGACTGGGCGCTCATGTTGCCCACCTTACAATATTAGACATCTCCGAAAAAGAATGTAGAGACGTAGTAGTGCTACGTCTCTACAAGGGTTCTAGGTAACGCATCTTTAATTTCTGGAGATGTCTATTGGATAATTTATTTCTTGGAGTTCCCTTAGGGATATTGGCAACAAGTTTTGTAGGTCGATGCAACTTTAGATGCAGCCTTGTAGAAAAGGGAAAAAATTGAAAGCTTCATTAACTCATTGCTTCTACCGGCTGGGCGACAATCACATTCGCTAAACTATTGCTAGGGTTCTTCCAAAAAGACAACCCATCATATTGAGTAAATAAATCCGGTGGTAAAATCGTAAGTCGCGGTTGAAACTCGACTTTCGGACGCACCTGATGTAGCCCTTTAGTATTCAAGCGATTATCAAATTCGGAAGCTTCATATTCCACGTTGGCAAAATCATGCTCAAAGGGTTCCTCTTCTAAAAATTGATAAATCAGCGATATGGTCTTATCAGGTGCTTGGGTTAATAAGTCGTAGTCCACCAAAAGTAAAGACGCGCTATGTTCGCTATAAAAAGCTTCTTTCAGGGCGTTATAAGCAAACCCTACTAACCGTCCCCCTTGACTCAAAGCTTCGGTGCGGGTGTAGACTGTGGAGCGTTCAGCAGGATTATTAAACATCCGCGATACATCAAAAGCATTTCGGCGAATGAGCCGTTCGATGCTATCCATAATCCAAGCGACATTCCGCACGCAGCAAATCACTTTTGAGCTAGGAAATAGTTCGTGAATTAAGGACAATTTGCTACACCACAAACGATTAGTGTCAAAGATGACTTCTTTATCCGCTTGGAATTCGTAGAATGTAGAAAAAATAGCTAAGGTTAATGCTCGTTTTTGCTCAGGGGTGATAAAAACGGAAAATTCATTGTCTTCGCTCATTGCTTCTAGCATTCGGTTCACCAGACTACCTACAGGGCTAGACATACTGGCGTGAAACCGGGGATTTTGCCGCAGTAAGGCTCCGAGTAAGGTGGAACCGGAACGAGGTAAGCCGGAAATCAAGTGGATTTTTGGGATCATTTAGTTACAAAAATACTGCACCTATGGGCTTTGATTCGCAGAGAAAGAGCGATCGCCAAAGTTCTGAATCATTGGCATAATGGAATTGTACAGCGCTCGGCTTGATCAATGTATTTAGTTGTCCTATTTTTGACTAGGATCAATTACCTATATTTATGTATTTCACTTGGTTATTGATCCTAATTAATCTGATGTAGTAATACTAGAATACAGTGATACTACTAGGCTACTTATGCTAAATATAAAACTATTGAGGTATGCAGATATATGAATACCAGAAAGTTACCATCCTCTTGAGAAAATGTTTTTGCGATCGCTCAACCCTTGAACTGAGTCCTTCTAACATCAGGCATGATGTCAGCCAAGTACTAAATAAGTCAAGAGTAACAAATAGCACTGAAGCTACAACTACAGCAATGCAAGTTAAATGTCTTTAGTATTAGTGAATAAATTTAGTTACTTTTAAATAATTTATATTGCAAAGTTTTAAGTAATCAGACAAAAATATTTACGAAACCCTTTCGGGGCAGGAATAGGGAACAGAAGACAAGAACTAGCCCCAAAGTAAAATTTAAAGCCATATTTATTGTGGGGTGGATATCTTGTCATTGGTGTCAACTTAACGTTAAAGTTATGTCCCACAAGGAACTCAAGTTCCTTGCTAATAGCAAAAGTCATCTTTAGATGACTAAATACCTCGAAAAATCTTTAGTCTACTGAAGTAGACTTTAGCTATTAGCCGTGAAATTTATTTCACGGCGGGTGAAGAAGGCAACAAATAAGCTAAAACCCTTTTCAAACCTCGTTTCCAGCCGGAGGCTGGAAATGCTGCTCCTGGTGGCTCTGCCGCGAGTTCGAGAGGCGGAGCCTCAAAGACGAGCATTCCCAGTCGGAGACTGGGAACGAGGTAATCTAAGAGCTAGTTATAGGCTAACTTTCACGTTAAGTTGACACCAATGGGCAGTGCCGTGCCCCTACGGGTGTACCTCACGCTTGTCAATAAACGCTATAGCGATCGCTGTGTTGACAATCCTTATAGTTTGATACGACCTGTACCTACCTCTACCTTCTGCGATCCTTCAACGATTTGGTAAAGTTTGTGTTCAAATTTCTGCATACATGCCGACCAGTCAAAGTCAAGTATAGAGGGGCGAGCGTGTCTAGTCATGTCTGCTTTCAAATCAGGATTTTCCAGAATTGCAATTACCTTTTGGGCGAAATCTGTAGGGTTGTTAGGTTGGGCAAGAAAGCCATTATGACCAGGAATTACCTGTTCTGAGGTTGACGGTGCAACAACCGCAACTAGAGGGGTTCCAGATGCTAATGCCTCGTTATTTGTAGTGCAGAAGTTCTCAGTCACAGAAGGGTTGACAAAAATATCTGCTCTGGCAAACCAACCTAAAAGTTCTGTACCGTGAGACTCACCCCATACAGTAATACTCGATCCAAACTTTTTCGCGCGATCGCGGATCTCCTCATCTAGCGGGCCACTACCAACAATTACCAGATGAACATCAGGAATTTTGGCAGCGATGACTGGAAAGATATCAAGCAATTGGTTGACATTCTTTTCCGGTGTGATGCGTCCGACAAACAAAAGAGTTGGTCGGTTATCATTAGGAATTGGGTCGTAACAGATGTTTCGCGGGTGAAATTTTTCGCAATCGATGCCTTGATAAGCGACGTATTCGGCGCGTTGGCATTTCAGTTCTTCGTATTTAGTCAGTTGTTCTTTAGAAGAGAAGTAATTGAAGTCATAAGACTCACTAAATTGCTTGACTAAAACGGGAATGATCGGACGAACCAAATTGAAGAAGCGATCTCCAAAGTAATATTTGATATATGCGACGATATCTGTATGGAAGAGTGATATTATGGGTGTGCCTGTTCGCTTTGCGTATTCAGTGCCAATTGGACGACCGTAGCCTTGCAAGAAAAATGAATATAAACCTCTCATTTGTGCGGCTTCTTCAACCACAATAATGTCGGGTTTGAATTTCTCCAGCAACTTGGTATCACTCCAATGCCGATAGCTCAATGGTTGAGGAAGAGACTTGTAGAATACTAGTGGTTGTGTGGGGAATGCGTAAGCAGAGAAATTGGGGAAAGACTGAATTTCCTCTAAACCTGGCATGGGGCGATCGCCAACATTTTTGGGGTAGCGATCGTTGATTTGCGGATGGATTAGAAAAACCTCATGTCCCTGCTCTAGCAACCAACGAACCCGTTGATGTACTGCGACGGAAACTCCAGTCAAGAAAGGGGCATACAACCCAGTAAATAGTGCAATGCGAAGTTTTTGCTTAGTCATAAAAAAGGGGAATATTTTACGAAATTGCTGGTTTTGAACTTAGGATTTATACAGCAAATGTTCCATGAACATCCTGATTATTTGGCTCACAAATTCCCACTAATATACTTAGACTAAGGATTTACACATTTTCAAATTGTCTAAATCATCAATAGTCAAAAGGATGTTTTTAACCATGTTGACAAACTATTAAATCATCCAGAAAACTAAGTCAAAATCCCCCTTGATATATTTTTCTAACTTCTTGTCATCAATGCAAATACATCTTGCTAATCAACAAGTAAAAGTGTGTACTTTGACAAGTGTTATAGCTAATATATTTTTACTAAATATAAGATAATATAATTTGAAGACTAGGGAATGTTTAGTGTAATAACTTTCATACCCTAGTTCATATCTAGCGATTAAATTCAAAGAGAAACTTTGCTATCAATAGGTTGATCTAACCATTGATAAGGGCGATATTCGACTAGCCGGACATTCCAGGGCCCTTGAACGCGATAGCTGACGCCGCGCCAGGTAACTGTTGAAACCCACAGGGATGATAGCATCGCTAACCCATAAACCCACTGTGTTAAAGGAATCCCAATTAACATTCTGATAATTGTGGCAGCTGATAATTTTGCGTAGACATGCAAGGGCTTGCCCATAAGCATCGCTTGGTCATTAGCACGAACTACTCGCTGTATCTCTAATTCCAACACCAGCATTATCAAGAGTAATCCAACAGTGTAGACCCCATAGCAAACTAACAACAAAGCCGCAGCTTCCCACTTTGCCTCTAACAACGACTCTAAAACTAAAATGATTAGTAAAGTTGGAAACAAAATGCTTGAAACAGCTTCACTAACAAGAGCTAACCAACGTGGGTGATAGAGTCGAGAATAGAGGATAAGGCGTTTGAGATAGTCTATTAAGTTGAATAAATCAGTCTCTTCACGATTTACAATCAGCAGCGAAGGCACAAACTTTACCTGAAAACCATGTTTTTTCAGGATATCGTGCATCATAAAATCTTCGCCTAAAGCTTGTCCCCATTTATCTAGGAGTCCTGTTTGGCGAAGTACTTCTGTTTTCACAGCCAAAGTCCCACCCCAAGGAATCTGGAAGATAAACATTTGCACTACTGTAGATACATTGCCCACGTAGCGCACTAAAGAACCCCAATATCTACCTGTTGGTACGTACCAACGATTACCTGTTGTCGCACCGACTTTAGGATCGCCCAGAGGACTGACTAATTCTCGCAGCCAATTCGGATGAACTATAGTATCAGCATCTACTAAAGCAACCACCTTGTAGGAGTCGTCTAACTCACGGACAGCTTGGATTAAAGAACTGCATTTGAGACTACAATTGTTGCGGACTATTCTCAAAGGGCTGATTTGAACGTTGGTTGCTTCTTGTTCTGTGATGGTTTCACTAGCAATTTTCCAGGCGGGATCTTCGTGACTATCAACGATTAACTTTAAATCATACTGTGGATAGTTTTGATTTAGGAGCGATCGCAAACATCTAGGCAAAAACGGATCGGCACCGCGTAAGCAAAGAATCACTGCTGTTTTGGGCAACTGGTCATCTGGTAATAAGTTTTTTTTAGATGACCGCAGATACCATATAAAGACAAGCGTTAAACAGACCTGAATAACCAGCCAACCCATCAAAGACTTAGACAGAAATGTTGCCAAATCTTCCATTAAATTTTTAATCTCCGACAGAATGAGGGATTGGGGATTGAAAAGAGGCAGAGGGGCAGGGTGCGGGGGGCAGAGGAGAAAATTCTTATCCCTGCTCCCCTCATCCCCAGCCCCCAGTCCCTTTACGAATCAAGCGAATATTTCATGATGATGTTGACTGTTGTATTTTTGTTTACAACAAAACTGGCGTCGCGAAACTTTGGTGTACCTGTTTGTATGGACACAGTTGGATTTTTAGAAATTCCAAAACCTTCTGTGGGAATACCAAAAAAGTCTTTATTGAGTTTGCGATCGCCATTTTGATCGTCAACTATCGCAACAGCATAAGTTCCAGGCTTCAAACCGGAGAATTCTTTTTTTACAGAAGTGCCAGTAATCTTAACGCAGCCACTTTGAGATCCATTAGAGTTACTCATTGGAAATCCTTTTTCACTTGCGTAAACTCTGAAGCAAATCTCGCCTTTTTGGTGATGTATTCCATTTACTACAACACTTAGGGTTGCAGTTGGCTCTGCATTCACTGTTTTAGCAAAGCTGATGCTCACTAAAGCAGCAAGCAAAACATGAGATAATTGAGATAGTTTCAGCATAGTTTTGTAGTTGCAATAAATTATTTCGATTCGTTCAAAATGTGGCTTGCTGTTGTTTAATTGATGCTGGCTGCCAACCTTTTCCAATTCCTTGCAGCACCTTGAGAATATCTTTCAGCAAAAGATATTCTGTTCCTTTTAAGTGCTGATGTAGACTTATATGACAATACAGCCGCTCATTCAAACTCAGGGAGCTACGCCAAATAGAGAGTATATATTCCCAGAAGATTCTCCAATGTGGCAATAAAGTTTTCCCTTTATTTGCTGAATCAAACCACACTGCATACCCATAAAAATCCGGCAGAATATTCAATGAGGATTTTCGATTTTTCTTTCCTAATAATAAATAATTAGGAAAGAACATACTCATTGATTGTTGTGGATGACTTCTGGCAAAAAACAGGTATTCAGGGATTTCATAGAATCTACCAAGAATGCCAAGTCTTAACAAGAGAATTCCATCTGCATTACCGTAACCACCCATCTGTGGTATCTTTCTCAAGGCACTAGCGCGAATTACTCCGTAACATTGATAACATAAATGCTTCGTCAGCAATTCGTGAAAACGCTCGTGTGGTTTTAGCGCATCTGCCTTGAGTTTTATATCGTAGTTTTGCAGAAAATTCCCCTGTTCATCAATGAAATATACCTGGGAATGACACAAGATTATCGTAGGATCTTGGTCAAGCACTTCAATACACTTCTTGATAAAATCTGGGGAATGTAGGTCATCATAAGCTGCCCATTTAAAGTACTCACCCGAAGACAATTCAAAAACGCGATTGAAGTTACGCGCGCAACCAATATTTGTATCATTGCGGTAGTAACAAATACGCTGGTCTTGCTCGGCATAAGCTCTACAAATTTCCTCTGTTTTATCTGTAGAAGCATTATCTGAAATAATTAGCTCAAAATCTTCAAAAGTCTGAGCCAAGAGTGAATCTATGGCTTCTTTGATAAATCTTTCACCATTATATACAGGTAATCCGATGCTCAATCGTGGCTGATTGCTACTCATAGAAAACAAGTATTTGGAAAACGGTGGATTATTTTATGCTTAATTACAGCTAATTGTTAGGTAGATGCAATGTTATAGTTTAGAATTCAGAATTCAGAATTCAGAATGATTTGTGGTGTCCCGATCCCCGACTTATTTAATAAGTGGGGGATCTAATTTTTAAGTTACAATCCAACAATGATTGTAAAAATCTGTGAACTATTTCACCAAACTTTGAATATCTGTTTTTTGCAGCCATTCATGTGTTAACTGCATTCCTGATTCTAAGTCAATTTTTGGTTTATAATTTAACAGACTTTGGGCTTTGACAATAGAACAAGCGTAAGGACGAGTCATAAAATCTATAGACTCTGGTAAAATATCAACTTTTTTCCGAAAAAGTTTTTGCCCTTGAACACGTAGCTTGAGAAACAACTTAATTTCATCCTTCGATAATGAAAGGGGTGCTTGTAACCCTTCCATTGCTGCTAAACGCATAAAATACTCTTTCCAAGAAGTTTCTTGTCCGTCGGTAATATTAAATATTTCACCGTAGGTTTCTTTTTCCACCGCCAGAAAGATGCCATCAATCAGGTTATCTATATATACATGATTGATTACTCCTTTACCATCATTGGCACAGGCAAATAATTTTTGACGCATCATCAGAATTGGTCTGACTATCCAGGGGATACTTCCAGGGCCGTAAATATCTCCCGCTCGAATAACAATGATGCCAAAGTCTGAGGAATTATTCAGTTCTAACACTGCTGTTTCAGCTTCTATTTTCGTTTGACAGTAGGGATTATTCTCGCCAGATAGTGGCCCGGATTCTGTAACACCATTAGGATAGTTGAAACCGTAAACCATCACACTGGATAGATGCACAAATGTTTTTACGCCAGCCTGTTTAGCGGCTTTAGCCATGTTGACAGCACCGCCAACATTAATATCACGAAAATGGCTAATTGCACCAGCTTCTTCGGCAATTTGATCTGTATGTAAAACGATATCTACACCCTGACAAGCTTTTTGAGCAATAGCAGAATCGGTGATACTACCAATAATTACCTCAACACCTAAATCCTGTAATTTTTTGCTCTTTTCTGTAGAACTTTGTAATCCACGAACTTTCATTCCCTGCGCTATTGCTAATTCTGCTGTACGCAAACCGACAAATTCATCAATTGCAGTAATTAGAAGAGTTTTGTTGTTGAGGTTCATATATTAGTGGGTATGCCAATTTTGGATTTTGGATTAAAATAAAAGCCTAGTAAACTGTGGTGGAAGCTTACTTAGAGTAATTTATCTTGCTTAGAAAATATCTCCCGGATCTGCGGAGCGGAGTTTATTGATAGCAAGTGCCCCAGAAGTGATGCACATTAAAACTGTTGAGGTTAAAACAAGCACTGCATTATTATTAGTCATTACTATGGGTAGTTTAGTTGCATCTGCTGCAAAACTGTACAACAACACAGAAGTAATAAATCCTGGGATGTAACCTAAGATTGCCAAAATTAAAGCTTGCTGAAATACCACATTCAACAAATATCTATTGGCGTAACCTATGGCTTTTAAAGTCGCATAAGCAACAAATTGGGTAGCAATATTGCTGTAAAGAATTTGATAAACAATTACTACACCAACAACCGCAGCCATTGTCAACATCAAATTAAGTATAAAACCAATGGGTGTTCTAACAGCCCAATATTTTTTCTCAAAATCAATGAAGCCTTGACGTGTGAAAATTTGAACATCATTAGGCAATGTTGCTTGCAAATTCTTCAGTACGTTTTCTGGATTAGTACCAGGTTTGAGGGAAATCAAACCGATATCGATCATATCTGCCGGACGACTATTGGGATTTATCCTCAAGAAAGTTGAGTCACTGACAAGTAAATTGCCGTCTACCCCAAAGGAAGGCCCTAAGGTGAATAAGCCACCAATTCTAACTTTATAGCCAATTAATGAATTGAAGGGAAATATTTCAACTGTTTGTGTAGTATCTCCCGCATTAAATTTTTCAGCTATTGGACCAAACTCTGGACGAGAACCCCGATCAAAAAGCATGACATCGGGAATTTTGAGTTTGTCTAAATTTTTCTCAACTTCCGGGAGATTTATCACAGGTTTACCTGGATCGAAACCAATAACATATATTGAATATTTCTCACCAGTTGCCGGATTTTTTAGTTTGGCAAATTGCAAATACATTGGGCTAACTGACTCTACGCCATCAAACCCTAGAGATTGGTATAAACGAGTCCGCGAAAAGCTTTGATTTGAGGTCAAAGATTTATATTGCGAACTAACTAAAAATAAATCTCCCTTGAGATTTTGATGTACTGCGGTTGCGCTGGAATAGAGTGCATCTTGAAAACCAAGTTGCACAAACATGAGCAGCACAATAAAACCAATCCCGGCTACAGCTACTAGTAAACGAACTTTTTGCTGGGCTAGCTGTAGCCATGCTAAAGGAATTTTGAAAATCATGGATTTATTTGTTATTTGTCATACCCTGCGGGAAGGCAAAGCGCCTATGTCATTTGTCATTTGTCATTGGTCATTTGTGAATGACTAATAACTAATGCCTAATAGACTAAATATGAATGGCAACATCCACTTGTAAATTGGTTAAACGGGCGACCTTTTCACTATCTGCGGCATTATCAATGGAGATTTTGACCTCAATTATTCTGCGGTCTGTATCTGAACTAGGGTTAAGGCTAAAGATGCTTTGCTTGTCAACTTGCCAACCAATCTCTTTGACAGTTCCTTTTAATGTTCCGGTAAATGCAGTGCTGTTAATGGTGGCTTTTTGTCCTACACGCACTTTTTGAACATCGGTTTGATACACCTCTGCAATCACATACATTTGAGATGTCTTACCTATTTCAGCAAATCCTCGGCTGGTGCTGATGACTTCTCCAGTTTTGGCGTGAATTTTCAAAATTTTGCCATTGATGGGAGATTTGATATAACTTAAATCCAAGTCGGCTTTTGCTTGTTGCACAGAAGTTGTTGCACTGTTGACTTCGGTTTGTGCAACTTGAACATCTACACCACGCACTTCGCCTATACTCTTGAGTTGCGCTTCTGCTTGTTTGCGTTGTTCTTGGTATGTGTCTTGAGTCCGCTTGAGGGTGGCTTGCGCTTCTGTTAACTGCTGTTGTGTAGTCTTTAGTTGCAAAGCTTTGGTATCTGCTATGGAAGCCGCGATCGCACCTTGTCTATATAATTGCTGATAGCGATTATTCTCGGCTTGAGCATTATCTACTTCCGCCTGGATGCGGTCGATTGTCGCCTGTTGTGTCGCAACATCCCCTTTATATTGTGGCTCTAACCGGGCAATTACAGCCTTTTGAGCATCGACATCTCCCGTTTTACCTCCAGATTTCACCTGCGCTAGTTTAGCTTTGGCAACTTGCAACTGGTCTAAAGCCTGTTGTAATGCGGTTCTAGAACGACCATAATTTTCTAAATAGGCTAATAATTGCCCTGCATTAACCGCATCTCCTTCTTTGACCAACAATCTGTCTACTCGTACCCCATTATTTGAAGCAGGAGCAGTCAAAGAAGTTACTTCACCTTCTGGCTCTAAACGTCCTAAGGCTGTCACAGCAAGTTTTGCAGGTGTGGCAGCTTTTGGAGGGTTGGCTGGCGCTGTCACAACTTTCGGTTTAGACCAATAGGGTGTCAAACTATAGAAAGCGATTAATCCAGCCGCTAAAGTCAGAGAAGCTGCTAAAATTAGTTGCGATCGGCCTACAGGTTTTGTGAATAATCGACTTTCTTTATTTACTGCCATATTTTCATTCCAATTCTGCTTTTTTAGGGGATAACCTGGTTATATTTAGTCGATTACAATAGACTCATCCGCAAATTACTAAGAGGCTTTTCCTCTAGATTTTCTACCTTAATCAAGTGGATGAATCTAAATTGGTTTTATATGATTTTTGTACGCTTTTACCGCCCAAACTTACTATTGTGGCGTGAAAATTAATGGCGTGTTACTTCAAAGCTTCCTAAGTTATATCCTAATTTGATATCTATTCCAGTAGCGTAAAATACAATCCCGCTAGCCAGAAAACTTAATTCTCAAAAACAATGAAGCGCTAATAAAAGTGAGATCAAAGGTTGGATAAACTTGTTATTAAGTATCGCGTGAAAATTGAGCTTTGTCAACCAATTAAATTCGCATAAGTCTTGATTCTCTCACTAAAATTTTCATCATAGTTGGATTAGAGACTGAAGTATTTACTTATTACTAATTTATTGTCTAGCAATTGAATACCAACCAATAGTTAGTTATTAAGCAGATTTGATATTACTAACAGATTATTATTAACAAGGTTGTGTACTATAAAACATTCTTGTAGCGATTTGTAGTAGGGGTAGTACCATGCGGGCAGCCGCTTTGCATCTACATGAATTACCTCTACTATGAACACTGGAATTGATTGATTGCAGAGCGGGTAAATGTAAACTCTGAGCTTTGTTTTCGGTTAACTTTTTACTGGAGACTCATTTTACCCATATTATGTTTAGCAAGGAACATACTAAAAATTAACATTTGCTTTATAAATAACTGCTTTACTTCTTAACTTGACTTATATTGAAAAATGACCAACAACTTTAGTTAAATTATGATGTTTTTCTGAGAAAAAATACTTATGCTTATTCAATTTATCTATGTATTCATTGAATTGTTATACCGTTTCTTTGTGAAGCTGCATATAATTCAATGCGCTTGGGTTTTCGAGACGCGATAAATAACTGTCCCCCGATGCCTTGGCTACGATGTACACAAGTCGAAAAAATCTTGATTCTCGATTGTTTTTTGGTTGTTCTTGTTCCCATACTCTGCATGGGAATGCCTGATTAGGGGCTGCCCTCCAGTCAGATATTGAGTCATAAACTCAATGAATGCATTCCCAGGCGGAGCCTGGCAACGAGGAAATGGATAAGAGAATCCTCACACATTTATAGAGTCATAAATTATACTTTTCTGATGATTTTTATTCAAAATTCACCTCAGTAATAGTATCGGGTTATTTATAAAATAACTTTAAAGGAATGATTTAGTTTCTGTAAAGTGTGTTATTGTTTTTATTAATTCAATGCCTTAAAGTAGTTATACAAACTAGTTATTTAATTGATATTTTGAAATTAAAAATAACTAAAGATAACTGCTTTGTAACCACCTTACGATCGTTTAATTACTTTTTCAACTTGCATAAACTCGGATTAAAGGTGGTGTCTTTTCTGTAACGAACTTGGCAACTTTACTGGGTCAAATACCATAAAATATGTTATCCCGGACGTTGAAACTAGCTATGACATTCATCAAGATACAGAACGTTGTCATTAGCACCAGTTATATTGTTGTGGTTGGGCTAGATAATCAAACGGTTTCGGGTGAAAAAACGCTTCTGTTCTCTTAGCTACTCCTCAGTTTTCATCGCTCCAGTAGGATACCATTGCTCAAAACATTTTAGATTTTGGATTTTGGATTTTTTTGGTTCATCCTGCACTTATTGTAGGTGAAACAAATCTAAAAGACACTTTAAGACTCGCTAACACAAATCTAAAATCCCAAATTGATTGACCCAATATTAAGAGTTTAGCGTTGTATAACATTTTTTCGCGATGTCTACGACGGGCTACGCCTACGCTGCGTACCAAAATTGCCTTCTAAGGCTTTATGAGGGCAGTATGTATCGTGTGGCGTCGATTTGGAGGCAGATAGAATAGCTAGCTGCTAACAAGACGAGAGATTTTCATTATTTAGTAGGCAACAGAAATTACTGTAACTACACAATCCACAGTACTAACTATGCCCTATGTCTGCTTATTCAATTGATACTGCCTTAGCGGAGTTAGAGAGCCTTGTCAATAATTGTGAACAGGCTGTGATGAGGTCTATTGAGGAAAAAAAAATGAAGTCAGATAAGCCAAATAAATCAGTGTCAACCAATAAAATCAACAGACAATTACAACACAATCCTATCGCCATCGTTGGTATGGCTTCTCTATTACCTAAAGCTAGAAATTTACGAGAATACTGGCAAAATATTGTAAACAAAATTGACTGTATTACTGATGTTCCTTCCACTCACTGGAGCGTGGAAGATTATTACGATCCGAATCCCAGAACTACTGAAGATAAAACCTACTGTAAAAGAGGCGGGTTTCTTCCAGAGGTTGATTTTAACCCGATGGAATTCGGTATACCACCCAGCATTTTAGAAGTCACAGATGTATCGCAACTATTAAGCTTAGTGGTTGCGAAAGAGGCAATGGAAGATGCAGGTTATGGCGAAAAACGTGATTTTAACCGCGAAATGGTTGGGGTAATCTTAGGCGTGGCTATGGCCAAGCAATTAGGAATGCCACTTTCAGCCAGGTTGGAATATCCGATTTGGGAAAAAGCGCTCAAAAGCAGTGGTTTATCTGACGAAGATACCCAAAAAATCGTTGAAAAAATCAAAAGCGCTTACGTTAAATGGGATGAGAACGCTTTTCCTGGAATGTTAGCTAACGTAGTCGCGGGTAGAATTGCCAATCGCCTAAATTTTGGCGGGATGAATTGTGTAGTTGATGCCGCTTGTGCTAGTTCCTTCGGTGCTTTAAAAATGGCAATTAGTGAGCTAGTTGAGCATCGTTCTGACATGATGCTAACTGGTGGTGTTGATACCGATAACACCATCATGGCTTACATCTCTTTCAGTAAAACGCCAGCAGTTTCTCCCAGTGAGAGTGTTAAACCTTTCGATGCAAAATCTGATGGGATGATGCTGGGTGAAGGTATTGGGATGATTGTCCTCAAACGGTTAGAAGATGCGGAACGGGACAACGATAAAATATATGCCGTAATTAAAGGTATTGGTACTTCCAGCGATGGGCGCTACAAGAGCATTTATGCTCCCCGCAAAGAAGGTCAAGTTAAAGCCTTAGAACGTGCTTATGAAGATGCTGGCTTCTCTCCCGCAACTGTTGGTTTGATGGAAGCACATGGCACTGGTACAATGGCTGGAGATCCGACAGAATTCGGTTCTTTAAAAGACTTCTTTGATGTACATGATGATAAAAAGCAGCACATCGCTTTGGGTAGTGTGAAATCACAAATCGGACACACAAAAGCGGCTGCGGGTGCGGCGAGTTTGATTAAAACTGCTTTGGCTTTACATCACAAAGTATTACCGCCGACAATTAACATTACCGAGCCGAACCCCAAACTCAACATTAAAAATTCATCCTTTTATTTGAATACCGAAACCAGACCTTGGATTCGTCCAGAAGGGGAAGCGCCAAGACGCGCGGGTGTAAGTTCCTTTGGCTTTGGCGGAACAAACTATCACGTCGTTTTGGAAGAATATGAAGCCGACCAAAATGAGGCTTACCGCTTACACAGTGGTGCTAGTGAAGTGCTGTTGTTTGCTCCCACGGTAGAGGAATTGTTGAGCAAATCGGAAGAGATTTTAGGTAAGTTGCGTTCACGAAGTGACTCCGCAGGAGTATCGCCTGAAGCACGTACACATTACGCACAATTAGTTAATGAGTGCAAATCACAACAAATTCCCCTCTCTGCTCCCCGGTTTGGGTTTGTCGCTGAGAATCTAGAAGAAGCTTGCAAGTTTCTGCAAACTAGCATTGATTGGCTGAAACTCAAAGGTTCAGCAGCATCTTGGGAGCATCCCCAAGGGATTTATTACCGCGCCTCTGGTATGGAGTTGGGCGGAAAAGTTGTCTCTCTATTTTCTGGTCAAGGTTCGCAATACCTGGAGATGGGACGCGAACTGGTGATGAATTTTCCTTTGATGCGCCGTCTGCATGGTTATATGGATAGCCTGTTGCTCAAAGATAATTTGCAGCCGCTTTCAGAAATCGTTTTCCCTCATCCTGTGTTTGGAGAGGCAGAAAAGAATGTCCAAATTGCTGCCTTGCAACGCACAGAATACGCTCAACCAGCCATTGGGGTATTGAGTGCAGGGATGTACAGCATACTGCAACAAGCTGGGTTTAAGTCAGATTTTGTGGCGGGACATAGCTTCGGTGAACTAACAGCGCTATGGGCTGCGGGGGTTTTGAGTACGGAAGATTACCTGTTCTTAGTGAAAGCTAGGGGTCAGGCAATGGCTGCACCCGAAGATCCTGATCATGATGCGGGTAGTATGCTGGCTGTCAAAGAAGATATCAGCAAAGTGGAAGCAGTGCTGAAGCATTTTCCGCAAGTTGCGATCGCTAATCAAAATTCTCCGACTCAATTTGTCTTGGCTGGGCCTACCGCAGAAATAGCGAAAGTCAGAGAGATTTTACACGAGAAAGGATATACAGCTGTATTGTTACCTGTTTCAGCAGCGTTCCATACACCGCTAATCGCCTTTGCTCAAAAATCCTTTGCGATCGCAACCAAGTCTGTCAAATTCCAAAGCCCCAAAATCCCTGTTTACAGCAACGTCACCAGTAAGCAGTATCCCAAAGAAGCCCAAGGTATTCAAAAGATTCTGGAAACGCACCTTTCCAACTCAGTGCTGTTTAAACAGGAAATTGAAAATATCTATGCGGAGGGTGGTACTTGCTTCGTGGAATTTGGGCCAAGGAGAATTCTGAGCAACTTGGTGAAAGAGATTCTTGGCGATCGCCCACATATTACCGTATCTTTGAACCCCAGCGCTCAAAAGAATAGCGATCGCTCTTTGCGAGAAGCAGTTGTGCAATTGCGAGTAATTGGTTTGGCTTTGAATAACCTCGATCCTTACCACCTTCCCCAAACTATCCCTCCAGTTGAGACGAAGAAGACATTAAATGTGCGTTTAAACGGCATCAACTACAGATCCGAAAAAACGAAAAATGCCTTCGCTCTTGCTTTGCAGGATGGACACAAAGTCACATTACCCGCTCCTGAATATTCTGAAGCGGCTCCTTTATTTAGCAGCCCGGGTGTAACTCCACCTGTAGCAGTGATAGAGACTAACGGACATAAAAAACTTACCCCAGCAATGAACGGTGTGACTGCTAGTATCATCACCCAGCCAGAGCAACAGATGAATCCTGTTACCCTGTCACAACCAGCCCAGGAATCTAAGATGCAACCAACACCAGAAAAACTTACAAATTACGAACAACTTTTAGCAAGTTTAGAATATCTCCTGACACAGTTCCAGGAAAATCAAGCCGAGAATTTACAAGTTCACGGTACTTATCTCAACCATCAAATGGAATACGCTAAAGCGTTTTTCCAACTAATGCAGCAGCAGAATTCCTTGTTGAGCGAAAGTAAATCAACAGCCGAAACTGCCAAAATGAAGCTAGTTGTCATGGAAAGCTTAGAGCGTAGCATGATGCAGTTTCATTCCCAACAAGGTGAAACTCTACGCATCCATGAGCAATATCTCCAAGAGCAACTGGAATATACTAAGAGCTTTTTCCAACTCATACAGCAAGAGTATTCTCAAATTATCTCAGGTGAGGGAGTAACTCAACTTACAGAGAAACTCAGCAATTTCACTCCGTTTACCACAGAAGCACCAGTACCCGCCACTACCAAGATAGTAGAAAGCCAGCCTTTGCCTGTCACTGAGCCTGTAGCTAAAAATGGCTTAAATGTTACCCAAGAACCTCTCCCGGCTGCTGTAGAGCCTGTAGTTGAAACTCCTGTATTCTCAGAGACACGAGCGATCGCGTCTCTACTTCCCACTCCGCACTTCGCCACTGTCGAGACAGTAGAGCCTGTAGTCGCGCCACCTGTCCCAGTTGTAGAACCTCAAGCCGAGGTTGTAGTCAAAATTAGCTCACCTCCAGTCAACGACGTTGTTGCATTCAAAGCAGAACCAGCACCCACAACTGCTGCACCTGTATCTGGCGCAACTATAGATATTGTTGACTTGGATAAAAATCTCTTAGCCATCACCAGCGACAAGACCGGCTACCCAGTCGAGATGCTGGAAATGGACATGGATATGGAGGCCGATTTAGGAATTGACTCCATCAAACGGGTGGAAATTCTGGGGGCACTACAAGAAATGTACCCCAGCCTACCCAAGCCCAACTTAGAAGAACTAGCAGAAAAACGCACCATCGGTCAAGTTGTCGAGTATCTGCAATCCCACGCTTCCCAAAGTGTTTCGGTAGAAATTGCAATTCACGAAGTACAACAAGTAACCGAGACTGCACCAGTAGTTGAGGTAGTTACTACACCGGAAGTAAGCGTAGTTGTTGCATTCACTCCAGAACCAGAACCTACTCCCGCTATAAGTGATGAATTTGCAAACTTAGGTGAAACCCTGTTAGCCATCACCAGCGATAAGACAGGTTATCCAGTGGAGATGCTGGAACTGGACATGGACATGGAAGCCGACTTGGGGATTGACTCGATTAAACGGGTAGAAATCTTAGGGGCGATGCAAGAAACGTACCCCAATTTACCCAAACCGAATATCGAAGAACTCGGCGATCTCCGCACCATTGGTCAAATAGTTGATTACCTACAGCAGTTGGCTGGAGGTGAAAAAAAAAAGTCTGAACCTGAGTTTGTCCAACAGCAGCCACCCCAATTAGAACATGAATTAGAGCATAATGTCCCGCGGCATCTCGTCAAACTCAAAAGCCTAGCACAGCCCGATTACTTGGATTTCACATTACCAGAGGGACACATCGGTTTAATCACCGATGATGGTTCCCTCACCACCTATAAATTAGCTGAATCCCTAATCGAGAAAGGCTGGAAAGTAGTAGTTATCAGCTTCCCCCAATCGCTCATCGCTCAACAAGCGCCCTTACCGACAGGAGTAACCCGCGTCACCTTAGCAAACTTGAGTGAAGAACATCTCCAACAACAATTGCAAGCGATCGCATCTCATTGTGGAGCGATTGGGGCCTTCATCCATCTCCATCCAATGTTTGTAGGAAATCACACCGGGAGTATTTCTTACAACGAATCAGAAAAGGCGATCGTCAAGCACGTATTTTTGATGGCGAAACACCTGAAACCCTCCCTCAACGAAGCCGCAAAGCATGGACGTAGTTGCTTCTGCACAGTTGCTCACCTGGATGGAGCCTTCGGTTTAGAGTACAAAGTCAACTTCGGTGCGATCGGCGCTGGTTTATTTGGATTAACCAAAACCCTCAAATGGGAATGGCCAAAAGTTTTCACTCGTGCGATCGACCTAAGCCCCAGACTTGATGCCAAACAGTCAGTACAAAATATCATCGCCGAACTTCACGACCCCAACCTTTATATAAGTGAAGTTGGCTACGGCTCACAAGGACGAGTCACCCTCATCGCCGATTAAAAAGTTGATTAACGCCGTGTGCAACTTTCTCTCGAACCTAACCCCCAACCCCTTCCCTACTAGCGTTGGGGAGTAAGAATCAAAGCCCGGTGTACACACAAGTCGAATTACCCCCCTTAATCCCCCCTTATAAAGGGGGGAAACATGAAATCTAGTTCCCTCCCCGTATGTATTGGGGAGGGTTAGGGTGGGGTAAAACCCTGATTAATCAGCTACTCTTCAGACTTGTGTGTACACGGTAGCCCTGTAGGGGAGAGGAATAGAAGCGGGGGTTTCAAAAATAAGTTACACATCAAACCCAATTTATGCAGGTATTCACGAGGATTTATGACACAAACAGCCCAGCTTAGTCCATCATCTGTCTTTGTCGTGAGCGGCGGTGCAAAAGGGATTACGGCTGAGTGTACTATCAGATTAGCCCAGCACCAACCCTGTAAATTTATCCTTCTCGGTCGTTCCGAACTATTAGAAACCGAGCCAGATTATGCTCAAAATTCTGATGACTCCGCATTGAAAAAATGCATCATGGAAAATCTTCTTTCTCAAGGAGAGAAGCCCACACCCATGAATGTGCAAAAGATATATAACAAAATTACCTCCAGTCGCGAAATTAAAAAGACTCTAGCAGCAATTGAAAAAACAGGAGCTAAAGCAGAATATATCAGCGTCGATGTCACAGATACGCAAGCCTTGCAAGAAAAACTTGCCACTGCTGTGCAACACCTCGGCCCAATTACCGGAATCATCCACGGGGCGGGAAACTTAGCCGATAAGTTAATTGAAAAGAAAACAGAACAGGATTTTGAAAAAGTTTACACTGCCAAAGTGCAAGGATTGGAAAATCTCCTTACTTGCGTTAATCCTAATCAACTTCAGCATTTAGTTTTGTTTTCTTCTGTAACAGGTTTTCATGGAAATATTGGGCAGTCTGATTATGCGATCGCAAATGAAATTCTGAATAAATCAGCCCATATATTTAAACAAACTTATCCCTCATGTCATGTAGTCGCGATCAACTGGGGCGCTTGGGATAGTGGGATGGTGACAGCAGAATTAAAGAAAGTGTTTCAAGAGCGAAACATCGAAATAATTCCCGTTGCAGTTGGGGCACAAATGCTCGTGAAAGAAATGGATAATTCCAATCACGCAACCGCACAAGTTGTTATTGGTAGTCCACTAATTCCACAAGCTACAGAGTTAGATTCAGAACTACGAACCTATCGTATCCGTCGCCAAATGACATTGGAGGCTAATCCATTTTTACACGATCATACTATTGCTGGTTATCCAGTTTTACCAGCAACTTGTGCAATGACATGGATGATAAATACCTGCGAACAACTTTATCCAGGTTACAAATTGTTCCATCACCAAAATTTTAAAATTTTGAAGGGGATTACTTTCAATGAATCCTTAGCAAAGGAACATATTTTAGAAATAGAAGAAATATCCAAGGTTAGCTTTGAAAACATCGAAGTTAAAGCAACAATCTTGAGTAAAAATCCCGAAGGAAAAACTCATTATCATTTTAGCGCTCAACTCAATCTCCAGCAAAAAATCCCCATTGCTTGCCCTTATGAATCAATTAATCTTGAAGAAGATAATATCATCACCACTAGAGGAAAAGCTTTTTATCAAAATGGAGGGGCTACATTATTTCATGGCCCTGCTTTTCAGCAAGTTACAAAAGTCTTAAACATCAGCCCGGAAAAAATCACTACAGAATGTCTTTGGCAAGAAATTAGCGACAAGCAACAAGGGCAATTTCCAGTGCAATGGATCAATCCTTATACGATTGACTTGAGTATGCATGCGTTATGGATTTGGACACAGCACTTTCATCAAGAAGCTTGTTTACCTGGTAGGGTGGAAAAATATGAACAGTTTGTAGCTACACCACATAACAAACCTTTTTATGTTTCGTGTGAAGTAAAAGCAAAAACAGCAACTAGTGTAATTGCTGATTTTATCATCCATGACCGTCAAGGACAAATATATTCGCGGATGCTCGGTGCCCACGCAATTATTTGGTCGATGAAATTACTCAAAAGCTAATAATTTTCCAAAAATTGCCATTTCTACTTTGCGTTTTTATGTGAGCTTTTTCTTCACCACTCAACAGCTAAACTGCCTCTTTTAAAGTTTGGGGAACAGCGTAAATCCTGCCTGTTAATTATCTCTTGCCTAATACCCAAACATCGAGGATATCAGTAGTGGAAAAAATCGCCATTATCGGATTGTCATGTCTATTTCCAGATGCTAAAAACCCTGAAGAATTTTGGCAGAATATTGTTACTGAAAAAGATTCAAAGTCATCTGCGACTGTCGAAGAAATTGGAGTAGATGCAACAATTTTTCACCATCCAGTTAAAGGCACACCAGATAAAACCTATTCTCTCAAAGGCGGATACATCCGTAACTTTCAGTTTGACCCTGGTGAATACAATCTACCATCAGAAATTGTTGGTGGTTTAGATAATACCTTTAAATGGTCGTTGTATGCTGCTAAACAAGCAATTGTGAATAGTGGTTATTGGGGTAATCAAACTGTTCTCTCAAAATGTGGTGTAATTTTAGGTAATCTTTCGCTGCCGACAAAATTATCTAATCAATTATTCTCTCCAATTTACCAGCAAGCTATTACCCCGGCTGTCAGGGAACTTTTGCAGGATGAAGACTTTGATTTAGCTACTCTCCCAACTGCAACTAAAGCATCTTTGTACAATGCCCTGATATCTGGCTTACCAGCATCTATCATTGCTCAAGCTTTATCTTTATCCCAGATTAATTTATGTCTGGATGCTGCTTGTGCGTCATCATTTTATGCTATTAAACTAGCATCTCATTACTTATGGTCGCATAAAGCTGATGTGATGTTAGCTGGAGCCATCAGTTGTGCAGATTCCCTGTTCGTGCGGATGTTATTTTCCGGTGTTCAAGGGTATCCAGAAAATGGTATCAGCCTTCCCTTAGATAAATCCTCTAGAGGGCTAATTCCCGCCGATGGTGTTGGGATGGTAATGCTAAAGAGATATTCTGATGCCGTTAGAGATGGCGATAATATTCTCGCTACTATCTGCGGTAATGGACTCTCGAATGATGGCAAAGGTAAACATTTACTGAGTCCGAATCCTAAAGGGCAAGTTTTAGCTTTTGAACGAGCCTATAATGAGGCGAAATTTAGTCCCAAAAGCATCGATTATTTAGAGTGTCACGCCACCGGCACATTGTTAGGAGATACAACCGAGTTTAACTCCATAGAAACATTCTTTGGTCAAAATCAAGCTGTGCCTCTGGTGGGTTCTGCCAAAGCAAATACAGGTCATTTGCTAACTGCTGCTGGTATGGTTGGCTTGACTAAAGTGATTTTGAGTATGTCTTATGGTGTAATTCCAGCAACCATGAACGTTTCCGATCCTTTAACGTCAGAAAAAGGTGCAATTTCCGCCGATAAAATTGTTAGAACAGCTACAGCATGGCCGAATAATAACACACCAATTAAACGGGCAGCTATTAGCGCTTTTGGATTTGGTGGCACTAATTCTCATCTGATTTTAGAACAAGGAAATACAACAGAATCAGTTGAATCAACACCACCTGTTCCACCTACCAAAATTGCCATTGTCGGCATGGATGCCTTTTTTGGTAACTGCAATGGTTTGGATGCTTTTGAACGCAGTATTTATGATGGAACACAGCATTTTACTTCTCTACCGCCTCAAAGATGGCATGGGATAGAAAATCAAGAAAGTATTCTGAAGGAGTACGGTTTAACAGATGGAAAAGCGCCAGTTGGGGCATATATCAAGGATTTTGAAATCGATACTTTATCGTGCAAAATCCCACCGAATGAAATCGAGAAATTAAATCCACAACAATTGTTGCTCCTCAAGGTTAGCGATCGCGCCGTCAAAGATGCGAAACTACAGGAGGGTGGCAATGTGGCTGTGATTGTCGCCGCCGAGACAGAATTTTCCGTACATCAGCTACAGCAAAGATGGAATCTATCTTGGCAAGTTAAGGATGGCTTACTCAACCAAGGAATTTCTCTACCTGCTGAACAGCTTTCCCAACTGGAAACCATTGTTAAAGATAGCATTCACCAGCCAGTAGAAATCGGCGAATATGTCAGCCACATCGCCAACATCATGGCGAGTCGGATTTCTGCTTTATGGAACTTCACTGGCCCTGCATTCACCGTCAGCGCTGGCGAAAATTCTGCCCTCAAAGCCTTGGAAATTGCCCAAATGCTACTCGCTACTGGAGAAGTTGATGCGGTGGTTGTGGGTGCAGTAGATTTAGCCGGTGGTGTGGAAAATGTCTTATTCCGCAGCCAATTTGCCCCAATTAATACGGGTGTGAATACGTTGGGCTATGACCAACAAGCTAATGGCTGGACAGTTGGCGAAGGCGCGGGTGCTGTTGTCCTCAAGTGCTACGAAGCTGCTAAAGAAGACAATGAACGCATCTATGCAGTAATTGATGCTATGAGTTTCGCACAAGGTAATTCTACTTTGAGTGATGCTTTGGTAAAACCTGATGCTTCAGCTATCAGTGATGTCTGCAAACAAGCTTTCGAGATGGCGGAGATTCAACCCACAGAGGTTAACTATGTGGAAGTCTTCGGTAGCGGCGTTCCCCAGGAGGATGAAGCCGAAATCACAGGTTTGCTGCAAGCTTATCCGAAAGTGGGCAATGGTTTGCACTGTGCATTAGGTAGCGTCAAAGCTAATATCGGACACACCTATACAGCATCGGGAATTGCTAGCTTAATCAAAACCGCTCTCTGTCTTTATTACAGGTATATTCCCGCCACCCCGAAATGGTCTGGTGTCAAAACACCGCAAGTATGGGAAGGTAGCCCCTTCTATGTAGCGATGGAGTCAAGACCTTGGTTTGTCGATAAAGGCAGCACACGCAGAGTAGCAGCAATTAATAGCATGGCTATAGATGGGAGTTATGCCCATTTAATCTTATCGGAGGAACCCAGCCAAGAGGAGCGCGACAACAGATATTTGCAACAAATGCCTTTTCATCTGTTTCCCATCGCAGTTAGCGATCGCACCACTATCCCCGATCTTCTCAACAATCTCCAAAATACCATAGAAGCGAGTTCTTCTTTAGCAGCTACCGCCAGCCAAGCATTCGCTACTTTTCAACAACATTCTAATCCAAAATACGTCTTATCAATTACAGGACGTAACACAAAAGATTTACTCAAAGAAATTGAATCTGCCCGCAAAGGTATAAGTAATGCCTTTGAAAACGGCACAGATTGGCAAACACCTTTAGGTAGTTATTTCACAGCAAAACCATTGGGTAAAACTGGAGCAGTTGCTTACGTTTACCCCGCAGCAGTCAATTCTTATATTGGCATTGGTCGCAGCGTCTTCCGCTTATTTCCGAAAGTTTTTGAGGATTTAAAAAGTAACAACCTCTACAATCGGGCTGCCGATGTTGAAAAGCTGGTTTATCCCAGAAGTTTACCTAAATTGACAACCAGGCAACTAGAAACTCTCGAAAAGCAATTGTTAGATGATTCACTGGCAATGTTTGAAAGTGAAATCGCCTTTGCTAGATACATGACGGCAATTTTTCGAGATGATTTTCAAGTCAAGCCGCAATCTGTATTTGGGTATAGCTTGGGTGAAACTAGTATGATGGTTGCCCAAGGAGTTTGGAGTAATTTTGAGGGCGGAAGTAACACCTTAAACTCATCACCTCTATTTGGCGATAAGTTATCTGGGCCAAAAAATGCTGTACGTGAATATTGGGGATTAACCGATTCACCAAACAACAATCTTTGGAATACTTATGTTCTTATGGCTACTCCATCGCAAGTTAGAGAATGCCTCAAACATGAGAATCGCGTCTACTTAACTCAAATCAACACACCAGAAGAAGTATTAATTGCTGGTGACGATGCCGCCTGTAAGCGAGTGATTGAAACTCTAGGCTGCAATGCCTTCCCCGCTCCCTTCGACCATGTGATACATTGTGAAACGATGCGATCGCAGTACGAGGAAATCAAGAAGGTAAACACCTTACCATCGCAAAATCTCCCTGGTATTGTGTTTTACTCAGCCGCCGATTATCAACCAATTACACTTGATAGCGATACCATTGCCCACAACATCGCCAAAGGATTGTGCCAAGAACTTGATTTTCCGCAATTAGTTAATCGTGTCTACGGTGATGGAGTCAAAATATTTCTAGAAGCCGGTGCAGGTAATGTCTGTTCGCGATGGATTGATAAAATTCTTGGAAACCAAGAACATATCACAGTCTCTCTAAATCGTAGAGGCATGGATGACCATGCTGCAATGGTCAAAGCATTAGCAAAACTACTTAGTCATCAGGTGAACGTAGATTTATCACCGTTGTACAACAAAGCTCAAGGAACTGCTAATCAAAATAAAGCAACATTGAGAACAGTTACCTTGGGTGGGAAAGCGATCGCTGCTACAATTTTGAGTGATGAAAATCGTAAACTTGTTGAAGATTTCGCTGGGGATCTTAGGAGCGATCGCTTCAAAATACAGCATCCAAAGATACCTAATCTCCAGCAATCTGAAATCACAGATTATCTTAACACTTCCAACAAAATAACCCAAGAAGAAAATTACTCTCCTAATATCTTGCCTCAGCCAGAAGAAGTAAAACCGAAAAATATCATTGATAACGTTTTTCAAACGAGAGAACAATTACAATCTTCTGAGTCAAGCGCAATTGGGCAGCAAATTTCTCTTTCTTCGCCACCTGTCATCACTAAAAAAATTAGTAGCATCATCAGCATGTTCGATTTAAATAAGACCCAGTATCAAAAGCTCAATGCGAATAATTCAAAGATAACTAAAGCACACACCGCCTTCTTACAAGCTAGACAAGATTACAGTCAACAAATGAGCGAAATCATTCAATTGCAACTAGCTTGCGCCCAAAATTTGCTTAACGACGAATCTTGATAATTTTAAATGTAGGCTCTTCTCAATATGGTTCAGTTAAGATCCCCCCGCCTACGGCGACCCCCTTAAAAAGGGGGTAAATAAGAAAAATAGCTTCTTTAAGGAGTTAAAAAAGGAAAATAGCTTCTTTAAGGAGTTAAAAAAGGAAAATAGCCCCCCTTTTTAAGGGGGGTTGGGGGGATCTCCAAGCGATAAACAACTTAACCGAAGCGTATTGAAACTTTTTCCAAGAGTTTACACCCTTCACCCTTCAATTTTAATCATCCATTGTTTGTATAATCTGAGGGATAACTACCGTGACAACCGTAGATACGGTACTAAGTAAACACGATAATGGTCTTAACTTCTCCGCTTGGTCATATAACAAAAACCAAGTTTGGAAAGGTTCATTAGAAACTGTATCTTTTGAGAAAAAAACCATCAAAGATAAATTGATGGTGTTAAATAAACCCTGCTACATCGTGAAAGTTGCCGGAAAAATCGGTGTCACTAATGAGGGTTATTTATCCCCAGGTGATAATGGCACAACAGCACAAGTAGAACTGCTAACATTTGCAGCCCCAATCCGCATTCAACAATTTGGAGATCCGAATTTTCTCTCCTCTCATGGAGTAAAATATGCCTACGTTACTGGCGCAATGGCTGGCGGAATTGCTTCTGAAGAAATGGTCATTGCACTCGGAAAAGAGCAAATTTTAAGTTCCTTTGGTGCAGGTGGTTTAACTCCAGAACGTTTGGAAGCAGCCATAAATCGCATTCAACAAGCCTTACCTCAAGGGCCTTATGCATTTAATTTGATTCACAGCCCGAATGAACCTGCGAGTGAACGCCGCGCTGTAGATTTATATCTCAAATATCAAGTGAGAACAGTAGAAGCCTCTGCATTTCTCGACTTGACCGCCAACATTGTTTATTACCGTGTTGCTGGATTGGGGTTGAATAACGCCAATCAAATTGAAATCAAAAATAAAATCATTGCCAAAATTTCTCGTCGAGAAGTTGCTACTAAATTTCTCCAACCAGCACCAGCGAGAATAATCAAAGAACTTCTGGAACAAGGGTTAATTACTGAGTTACAAGCAACCCTAGCAGCCAAAGTTCCGATGGCTGATGATATTACCGTCGAGGCTGATTCTGGAGGACATACAGATAACCGTCCCCTGGTTTGTGTGTTACCTTCTATTATTGCCTTGCGGGATGAAATTCAAGCCCAATATCATTACCAAACACCGATTAGAATCGGCGTTGCAGGGGGAATTGGCACACCACAATCAGCATTAGCAGCTTTCATGATGGGTGCTGCTTATATAATGACTGGTTCCATTAATCAATCATGCATTGAATCTGGGGCTTGTGAACATACCAAAAAGTTATTAGCCCAAGCAGAAATGGCTGATATGATAATGGCTCCAGCAGCCGATATGTTTGAAATGGGAGTCAAATTGCAAGTTCTCAAACGGGGTACAATGTTCCCCATGCGAGCGCAGAAATTATTTGAACTCTATCGCGCTTATGATTCCATTGAAAGCATCCCCCTTGCAGAAAGAGAGAAATTAGAAAAGCAAGTTTTTCGCAAAACTATTGCTGAAGTATGGGAAGGAACTGCGGCTTATTTGTCCCAAAAGAATCCTGAGAAACTTGGGAAAGCAGTCAATAATCCTAAACTGAAAATGGCGTTGATTTTCCGTTGGTATCTCGGATTATCTTCTCGCTGGTCTAGTTCTGGTGAAAAAGGTAGAGAAGTCGATTATCAAATTTGGTGTGGCCCGGCAATGGGCGGTTTCAATGACTGGGTACGTGGTTCCTACCTGTCTGAACCAAATAATCGTGGTGTAGTTGATGTTGCTAATCAAATTATGACTGGTGCAGCCTTTTTGTACCGCGTCCAAAATTTGAAAATTCAAGGGTTGCAAGCTTCCGATTATTACAGTCAATATCACCCTGTTCGTTCTACATCCTTATTGGAGATTTAAAAATGACTATAAAACAGTCTTTCACAGCAGACGATATTCAAATATTTTTGATATCTAACTTAGCTAAGTTGCTAGGAGTTGCAACTGATGAAATAGATGTCAAAGAACATTTAGAAAACTATGGCTTGGATTCAGCCCAAGCAATGATTCTAGTCAGTAACTTAGAAAAGTTGCTCGGATTTCAACCATCTCCATTGCTGCTGTGGCATTACCCAAATATTGAAGCTCTTTCACAGCGTTTAGCTGAAGAAGTGCAAGATGGTTCACCAGTTCAAGATACAAAGGTAGTAGCCTCTAATGCCAATACTGCACCCTCTGTTCTAGATTTAGGTGCTGAGGCTGTTCTTGACCCTACCATCCATCCTGGTGCTGCATCTAATGTATTTGTGGGTGAACCCAAGAACATCTTTTTAACTGGAGGAACAGGCTTTTTAGGAGCTTTTATCATCCGGGAATTGCTACAAGAAACTAATGCGGATATCTATTGCTTAGTGCGTGCTGCTAATGCCCAAGAAGGTAAAAGCAAACTCCAAAAAAATCTGGAGCAGTATGCAATTTGGCAGGAAGAATTTAACTCCAGAATTATTCCGATTGTCGGTGATTTATCTCAGCCTTTGTTAGGTATTGGTTCGGAACAGTTTCAAATTTTAGCTGCCAATATTGATACTATTTATCATAGTGCTGCTTTATTGAATTATGTTTTCCCATATTCAGCATTGAAGGCAGCCAATGTTTTAGGCACTCAAGAAGTTTTGAGATTGGCTTGTCAAATTAAAGTCAAGCCTGTACATTACGTTTCTAGTGTTGCTGTTTTTGAATCCACTGCTTATGCTGGTAAGGTTGTTAAAGAGCAGGACGATTTCAATCATTGGGAAGGTATTTATCTTGGTTATTCTCAAACAAAATGGGTAGCCGAAAAGTTAGTTAAAATTGCTCGTGACCGTGGACTTCCTGTAACTATCCATAGACCACCACTGATTTCCGGTGATAGCAAAACAGGTATTTGTAACACACATGACTTTATCAATTTGATGACCAAGGGCTGTCTACAAATGGGATATTTCCCTGATGTAGATTATATGTTGGATATGTCACCTGTTGACTATGTAAGTAAAGCGATCGTTTATCTATCACGCCAAAAAGAATCCATAGGTAAAGCTTTCAATTTACAACATCCCCAACCTGCCTCTTTGAGAATGCTAGTTGAGTGGATACGCTCTTTTGGTTATTCAGTTGAAATGATTCCTTACGAAAAATGGCAATCAGAGTTAATCAATAATGTCACTTCTGCTGACAATCCTTTATACACTCTGCGACCATTTTTGCTGGAACGTTGGTCTGATGAACAACTGACTATTCCTGATTTGTATTTACAAGCTAGAAGACCTCATATTAGTTGCCAAGACACTCTTCATGCACTAGCAGGTAGTTCTATTGCTTGTCCTCCTATTGACTCTCAATTGTTTATGACTTATACCGCCTACTTGATTCAAAGCGGCTTCTTGAATCTCGCTTAGTAATTCACAACTTGCGTAGTGGAGCAGCAAGGCTAAAATGTTGCAAAAAAATTGTAGGTTGGGTGGAGGCTTTGCCAAAGCCAACATATCTCAGAATGTTGGGTTGCGCTTCGCTTCACCCAACCTACATCTAATACACTATTTTAGTCTTGCCATGCCACTACAACTACAACAAAATAAGTTTATTTAGTCCAAGCTTTTTAAAACTCAGTACTACTGAACAGCCAATATTTCAGATGCCAGCAACAACTCATGCATTAACAGCGGCAATCTAATTGCCCTGTTTTTTTATGCTCAATCATGTAAATTTTTAGTATTCACCCCTTGACAGAAGTAATTGAGGATAGAATGGTTAATGTCGGGCATAAAAGTTTCGTTTTACCCCCTGGCTTTTGTGAGCGATCAAAAGCCAAATCCTAGTAGTCTGAAATAACCAAACTTATTTAATGCCCAACTTCTTCGATGCATAAGTCCTAAATTTGCGTTTGGACTGCTACATCTATTCAATGCACCAAACAAGCATTTGAAAAGGTAATAACTCAAGATATATCTTGTAGGTTGAGATATTACGCGTACTTAATTGTAGAGCGAGAATCACTGTAAATGCAACGCAGCTTCATCAAGTTGAATTCACCAATATTCTTACATGAACACAAAACATCAAAATCAGAACCAAAAAACTGCTTTCATTACTGGAGCAGCTGGTGGAATTGGCTACGAATTAGCATGTATTTTTGCTGCTCATAATTATAATCTTGTCTTAGTAGATAGAAACGAGCCAAAGCTTGTAGAAATTGCAGTTAAATTTCAAAAAGAGTTTGGAATTTTTGTCAAAACTATTGTTAAGGATTTATCTACATCAACGGCTCCTGAAGAAATTTTTACAGAGTTACAACTCGCCGATATTAATGTTGATGTGCTGGTAAATAATGCCGGATTTGGTATCTATGGATTATTTCACGAAACAGACTTAGCTGCTGAATTGGAAATGCTACAGGTAAATTTGGTCTGTCTCACCCATTTAACTAAGCTATTCGTAAAGCACATGGTCAAGCAAGGTGAAGGCAAGATATTAAATGTTGCGTCGGCTGCTGCCTTTCAACCTGGGCCTTTGATGGCGGTTTATTTTGCGACTAAGGCTTATATCTTATCGTTTTCAGAAGCGATCGCTAACGAATTAGAAGGTACAGGTGTCACTGTGACAGTTCTTTGCCCAGGCTCAACCGCATCTGCTTTTCATGAAAGAACCGGAATGGCTGACTCTAAGCTGCTCAAGGGCAAGAAGATGATGGATGCACGAACAGTAGCAGAAGTTGGTTTTCGTGCCTTAATGAAGGGGCAAACCATTGTCATTCCTGGTTTACTCAATGCAATACTGGCAAAAAGCGTCAGATTTGTACCTAGAAACTTAGTGACAAAAATTGTGCGAAATATGCAGGAGGATAAATAGGGCATGGGGCATAGAGTATTCACTAATGACTAAGATTAATACTGCAAACATTTTAAATCCCAGCCAAAATCTGCTACCGCAACAGCAGCAACATAATTGTTAGCGGGTACTAGTTCAAAAAGACTCCACTCTTCAGATATCTCTAACTTGGCTGGTTCTGTAGGAGTTAGCGACACTTCAATTTGCTCTAACTGGGATAGTCCGTCTCCAGTTGCTTTTAAATAAGCTTCCTTACAAGTCCAGTAACGGAAAAATATCTCTTGCTGTTGGTCGGGAGATAGCGATCGCAACATTTCATATTCTCTCGGTAAAAAGAACCGTTTGGCAAGAGCTTCCAAGTCAGACATCGGGCGAATATATTCTAGGTCTACACCAATTGGGCGAGTACAATTCACCGCACACAAACCCAATCCTTGAGAGTGAGACAAGTTAAATGCCAGTCCACTATCGGCAAATGTATCTGCTAATACTGGTTTACCACGCTGTTGATAATTAAACTGAACTTGTGACGGCTTAATATCCAAATAGCGACCTAATATAGTTCGCAGGATACCACGACCAGCGATGAAATGCTGGCGATGCTTTGGAAAATAGAACCGTTCAGCACGAGCCATTTCGTCACTGGAAAGAGTTGCAGCTAAATTTTGTAGCTGTGATTCTGGTTGGTTAAGGTCTATGCGCCAGACATGAATCTCATCCTGTAATAGAGTTAAATCTGTTGGTGCAGGTTGCCAAATATCATTAGAACCGATCATTGGGTCAAAAAGTCAAGGGAATTGTACTCTAATAATTTGTTTAATTACGACGATTATTATGGGTGGATTTATGAGATTTTGCACCTCATTTACCTGAAATCTGCTGTATCTCTTCACTGGTAAATAGTTTATCTCCAAAAGTGTTAAATCTGGAACAATAAAACCTTGTAAAAGCTTGTTAAAAACTATTAGAACAACTTTTGTGGTGAGGATGAATGATTATTAATTTGCGGTACTTCGCCTTTTTTATACTACTACTGGCAGCGCTGCTATTAGCAATTAGGCAAATGAGCATTGCTTTAGATGAACTAGATATTGAACGCTTTACCCTCTGGACAGGTATTGCTTCTGTCATTGCTGGTTTACCAATAATATTGTGGTAGCTTCTGGGTCAACCCTTTCGGGAAATTAAAAATTAAGAATTAAAAATTAACATCCCCTTAAATAAATTTAGTTGCTTTGAAGTCAGGACGAGGTATTTCTAGGCTGTTCGCTTTTCCTCCAACCATTCTAAAACCCGATTCCATGCCCACCAAGGATCGGAATCCTTTACTTGACGCTGGCAATCTTTGCTGCTCAAATAGCCAACATGACCGCCGTATTGAGTGAGTAACAAATCTATTGCGGAATTGCGATCGCACGCTTCTTGTAATTCCGGTATGATAGCTGGGTCAAAAAGTGGGTCATCAGCAGCATATAAAATCAAAGTCGGTTTCGAGATTTGCGGCAATATTTGTAAAGCACTACTAGCTTGGTAATATGCTTCCACAGAAGAAAAACCAAGTTGCTTAATTACCAATTCATTGTCAAAACCCCAAATACTGTTCGCCCGTTCAATCGCTTCTGGGTCAAGCCTTCCAGGATGGGCATCATGGATTCGCCATGCCAGTTTTTTTAAATTTTGGGCAATCCCCGCTTCCAAATATCTGCCGAAGGGCTTTGTAACTAGGTAAGATAGCGATCGCTGTGAATCCAAACTCGGACAAATCACCATACCACCGCCAATATCGCTATCTTCTATTCTTAAATCTCCATACTCCCTAATTACCTCACTAGCCACCTTCACCGCCCATAGTGCCAATTGCCCTCCTAAAGAAAACCCTGTAAACCAAAATTTTCCCGGACATCCCATTGCCTTTGCAGCAGCAGCAATGCGAACAAAATCTTCCCCCTCATACAAACCATCAGAGGTGAGAGTTGGCGATAATTCGGCAGTTTTGCCGTGGGCCCGCCAATCAAATAACACCATCGCGTATCCCTGAGCGTAGGCTTTACGTCCTAGCACTCTCAAAAACCATTCCGTCTCTAACTCTCCAGTAATGCCATAAGTACCGATAATTGTGCTATGAGCATTTTCTGGGATAGCAACCAAGCCAAAGATTGGCACACCTTGGCCACCAATAAAGATTTCTTCGTGATAAGACGGTTCTGGGTCTTTAGTAGTACTTTGCCAGTTACGTTTTCCCCACAAAGCGGTGTATACAGTCATCATTACACCGTTTTGTAAAAACCAAGACGGATTGTAGGGCGGAGTATAACACATCATAGACTATAAGATTTCGTGTAATTGAGTCTTGATTTCACAGTCATTTAATCTTAATATTTATGTAAGATTTAAAAACTTTTTCATCATTGATTCAAAAATCTTTGTATCTATCAAAGGTTGTTAATTATCCTTAATAAGTAGTAATAATTTTTTAAGAATGCCGAGGATTCTTGTCATAGACGATGACCCAGCGATTTCAGAACTAGTTGCCGTCAACTTGGAAATGGCTGGCTACGATGTTAGTCAAGCTGAAGACGGCATCAAAGGTCAAGCGCTGGCTCTCCAGCTACAACCAGACTTGATCATGCTCGATTTAATGTTGCCCAGGGTAGATGGGTTTACCGTTTGCCAACGCCTGCGCCGCGACGATCGCACTTCTGAGATTCCCGTGTTAATGTTGACGGCTTTGAGCCAAACTCAGGACAAGGTGGAAGGCTTCAATGCTGGCGCAGATGACTACCTCACTAAACCTTTTGAAGTTGAAGAACTGCTGGCGCGAGTGCGGGCACTTTTGCGGCGGACTGACCGAATTCCCCAAGCCGCAAAGCACAGTGAGATTCTCAACTATGGCTCACTCACCCTCGTTCCCGAAAGATTTGAGGCAATATGGTTCAATGACACAGTGAAATTGACTCACTTGGAATTTGAGTTACTTCACTGCTTACTGCAACGCCACGGTCAAACAGTTTCTCCCAGCGAAATCCTCAGAGAAGTTTGGGGCTACGATCCTGATGATGACATAGAAACGATTCGAGTCCATATTCGGCATTTAAGAACCAAGCTAGAACCAGATCCTCGTCATCCCCGCTATATTAAGACAGTTTATGGTGCTGGATACTGTCTGGAGTTACCCGGTATACCTCCATCAATTGAAGGGGCTTCAGTAACAGTGGTGGAGTGAAATCATCCAAGTAGTGCTGAGTGTCAACAAGAGGCAGGGGGCAGGGGGAAGGGAGCAGGGGGAAACTTCATCCATGAATGGAGGGGCTTGAGGCCCAATGGCAGGGGGAATTCCAGAATCTTTCCCCCTGCCCCCTGCTCCCCGCTCCCCTGCCTCTTTGGTGAATAGATTGGGGCTAATGGGTTAAACCCCTTATCAATTCGCCAACAACTGTTTACGCAGTATCGCTTGCAATAATTTAGATGTAGAGACGTTGCAATGCAATGTCTTTACTAATGATTGAAAACTGCGATATCCTATTTGATTTGCAAACCAGTAGGAGCAGGTTGAGCAACAGAAACCACACTTTGACGCATAAGACGCTTGCGAGCGCTTTTACGAGTACCTCCAGCCATTTGATACTCATAGCTATTATTACCAAATTTATAAGCTACACCACGTAAAATTTTCTCAGAATAGTCTGCCAAATTTTCTTCATTTTCGACGATCTGGGTTAGTAAGATATCAATAGTGGAGAGGGTGGTATTATATGCTTCTAGAGATTGCCGTAGGCGTTCGATTTTTACAGTATAATCTTTGACTGACAATCCCTCTCCGACATCTAAACTTGAATTGATTGATTTAATGCTTGCTAGACGTGTTTCAGCTTTGCCAAGAATACGTGAATTACGTTTTGGTCTTGCCATAATTGTTACTCATTTTTAAAACTTACATAACTCTATAGTGGACAATTGTTTAAAAAGTTGTCATACGTAGAATTATTGATTTTTATCAAGAAACTTAGAATTTAAGTAATTTACATCTGCTTTTGGTAAAGTCAGGGCGGAAGTTGCTACAGCCTGCGCGAAACACCCAAACGTGAAGGCAGAAGTTACTACAGTCAAGGCGGAAGTTGCTACAGCTTGCGCAAAACACTCAAACGTGAAGACAAAAGTTACTACAGCCAAGGCGGAAGTTGCTACAGCCTGCGCGAAATACTCAAACGTGAAGACAAAAGTTACTACAGCCAAGGCAGATTAAAAATGGCTGGCTACGATGTTAGTTAAGCTGAAGACGGCATCAAAAGTCAAGCGCTGGTTTTCCAGCTATAAGCAGACTTGCTCATGCTCGGATTCAGACCCGCCACTGATTGTTCACCTTTGGCATCTTTGCTTTGAGAAAAAATCACTAAATTACTTTTTCTTCACTCAGCACTCATTACTCAGCACTCTTCACTGTTGCGATGAGTAAAATAGCAAATTTTGGTTTTCATGTCATCTTCTATAATTAATAGAATCTGCACACCTAATTTTAGGCATGAGACTGTGACCGAACCAGGAAGTTATAAAGATACTGTAAACTTACCCAAGACTAACTTTGATATGCGGGCAAACGCCATCAAGCGTGAGCCTGAAATCCAAAAATTTTGGGAAGAAAATAAAATTTACGATCGCCTCTTTGAAAATAACCCCGGCGAATTATTTATACTGCACGATGGGCCTCCCTACGCTAATGGCTCACTCCATATTGGTCATGCCTTAAATAAAATTCTCAAAGATATTATTAATCGCTACCAAATGTTACAAGGGCGTAAAGTTCGCTACGTTCCTGGTTGGGATTGTCACGGATTGCCAATTGAGTTGAAAGTTTTGCAGAACATGAAGTCAGCAGAACGGCAAAATTTAACGCCTTTACAACTGCGTCATAAAGCGGAAGAATTTGCTCTAGCTACGGTAGATAATCAGCGCCAAAATTTTAAACGCTACGGTATTTGGGGTGATTGGGAAAACCCTTATCTAACTCTGAAGCCGGCTTATGAAGCGGCTCAAATTGGCGTTTTTGGTCAAATGTTCTTAAAAGGCTACATCTATCGCGGTTTAAAGCCGGTTCACTGGAGTCCCAGTTCTAAAACTGCTTTGGCTGAAGCTGAGTTGGAATATCCAGAAGGTCACGTTTCCCGCAGTATCTATGCAGCTTTTGCAATCACAAGTTTGGCAGAAGCTGTAAAACCACTGTTGGCCCAATATCAGTCTGATTTGGGTGTGGCTATCTGGACGACTACACCTTGGACTATTCCGGCAAATTTGGCGGTGGCGGTGAATGCAGATTTGAATTATGCAGTGGTAGAAGTTTCCCACTCAGAAGCGCAAAGTAATTTCAAATACCTCATTGTTGCTGCTGATTTAGTCGAACGTTTATCTTCAACCTTGGGAGTTGAGTTAACCATCAAAGCTACCTTTAAGGGGAATGACTTAGAACATACTACTTACCGTCATCCTCTATTTGACCGCGAAAGCCCGATTGTTGTCGGCGGTGATTACATCACAACTGAGTCGGGTACTGGGTTGGTACATACCGCACCCGGTCATGGTCAAGAAGATTATATCGTTGGTCAGCGTTACGGTTTACCCATCCTTGCACCAGTGGATGACAATGGCAATTTTACCGAAGAAGCGGGACAATTTGCGGGGTTAAATGTGCTGGGTGATGGAAATCAGGCGGTAATTGATGCATTAACGGCTGCTGGTTCTTTGTTGAAAGAAGAAGCATATCCCCACAAGTATCCTTACGATTGGCGGACGAAGAAGCCGACAATTTTCCGCGCCACTGAACAATGGTTTGCTTCCGTGGAAGGATTTAGAGAAGAAGCATTAAAGGCGATCGCCACGGTAAAATGGATTCCAGCCCAAGGTGAAAATCGCATCACGCCAATGGTGGCGGAACGTTCCGATTGGTGTATCTCTCGTCAGCGTAGTTGGGGTGTACCTATTCCCGTTTTCTACGATGAAGCCACGGGAGAACCACTGCTGAATGAAGAAGTTATCAACCACGCTCAAAAAATTATCGCTGAAAAAGGTTCTGATGCTTGGTGGGAACTTTCGGTTGAGGAGTTATTACCCGAATCCTATCGCAAAAATGGCAAGTCTTACCGCAGAGGTACAGACACAATGGATGTATGGTTTGACTCTGGTTCATCTTGGGCATCTGTTGTCCAACAGCGTCCAGAGTTACGCTACCCTGCTGATATATATTTGGAAGGTTCCGACCAACATCGCGGTTGGTTTCAGTCAAGCTTGCTCACCAGTGTAGCGGTAAATGATATTCCACCTTACAAAACTGTGCTAACTCACGGCTTCGCTTTAGACGAACAAGGGCGAAAGATGAGTAAGTCTGAAGGAAATGTGGTTGACCCAAATACAATCATTGAAGGTGGGAAAAATCAAAAAGTAGAACCGGCTTACGGTGCAGATGTCTTGAGATTATGGGTATCATCTGTAGACTACTCCGGCGATGTCCGCATTGGCAAAAACATCATTAAGCAGATGAATGATGTTAGAGGCAAAATCCGCAATACGGCGCGGTTTTTGTTGGGTAGCTTAGATGATTTTGACCCGGAAAAAGATACAGTTCCCTTCGAGGAATTGCCAGAACTTGACCGTTATATGCTGCACCGCATCACCGAAGTGTTTGAGGAAGTAACAGAAGCCTTTGAGAGTTTCCAATTCTTCCGCTTCTTCCAAACAGTGCAGAATTTCTGCGTGGTGGATTTGTCCAACTTCTATTTAGATGTTGCCAAAGATAGACTCTACATCAGTGCAAAAGATGCTTTCCGCCGTCGCAGTTGTCAAACAGTGCTGAAGATAGCTTTAGATAATTTAGCACGAGCGATCGCCCCAGTGTTATCTCACACTGCCGAAGATATCTGGCAATATCTCCCTTACAAAACACCTTACAAATCAGTGTTTGAAGCCGGTTGGGTGCAGGTTGAGGATAAATGGCGTAATCCAGAATTAGCAGAATTTTGGGAAACACTGCGACAACTCGGCACCGATGTTAATAAGGTGTTAGAACAAGCCAGAATAGAAAAACTCATTGGTTCTTCCCTGGAAGCCAAAGCTTTGATTCATATACCTCACAAACAGTTAGGTGATGCTATCAAAGCCTTCAACCCGGTTAAAGGTAACGGAATTGACGAACTGCGGTATTTATTGCTGACTTCCCAGGTGGAATTATTAGATTCTGCTCAAGGGTTGCAAGGATTAGAATATACAGCGCAGACGGAAGACTGGACAATTGCTGTAGTAAAAGCAGATGGGCAAAAGTGCGATCGCTGTTGGAACTATTCCACCCACGTGGGAGAATCAGCAGAACATCCCTTAATTTGCGAACGGTGTGTTGCAGCCTTAGCCGGAGAGTTTTAACAGAATAAAACTTACTGGCTACAAACAAAGCCTGATGAGACTAGCTGATTTTTGCGTTCTGATTGGATTTTTGCTCTGAATTCTTCAAACGTGTTGCCTGACTTTTGCGGATGCGATCGCTTTTGCGAACAGCACCCGCCATTTCATACTCACGGCTGTCTTTACCGTACTTGAAAGCAACTCCAATCAGCATTTTCTCAATCAGATCGTTTAAGTTTTTGTCTAATTCATCCATTTCAGTTCTAGAAGAGTTAATCACAGCTAGAGCAGTATTATAAGCATCTATCTTGCTACGGTACTGCTCTATTAGTTGTGTGACGTTTTGCAAGTTGCGAATATCCCCAAAATCCATACTCGGATCGATCGCTGTAAATCCCGCCAGTCTTAACTCAGCTTTTTCTAAAACGCGGTATGTACGTTTTTGAGCAGTCATAAATGTATCTTTTTTATTGCCTTAGAGCTAGTTTGCCTTACTAAAGCTGTATCTAAGTTCAGTAAAATCCTCATTTAACAGTATTAAATATGGTGTAAGTGCCAGTATTTATCACAAAAATTATGCTTTTGTTGATGAAACAGTTGCTTTTGTTGATGAAACAGTCGCTTTTGTTGATAAAACAGTCGCTTTTGTTAATGAAATAGTTGCTTTTTTTAATAAAACAGTTGTTTTTGTTGATGAAAACGTTGCAACAAGCGATTAAAAATTGCAGCTAGCTACACAGATAAACCCTACGGTGTATACACAAGTCTGAAATAGTTTACTCACCTGGTTTTTCGTTGTAGTTTTACCCCACCCTAACCCTCCTCTTGTAAAGGGGCTACTGTGTACACACAAGTCTTCTAGAGTTGTTTCATAGGCTTTTGATCCCCCCAACCCCCCTTTTTAAGGGGGGCGAAAGCCTCTCAAAGTCCCCCTTTTTAAGGGGGATTTAGGGGGATCTCCAATGATTTTGGGTTTGTAGAGAGATGTGTGTACACCGTAGCCCTTTAGGGGGGTAATTTAACTTGTGTATACACCGCAACTTAAAAAAGGAGGAACCAGAATTAAAGTCCCGCAATTTATCGGAGAATTTAAGGGGATCTAGAACGTTTTGATACCAACAAGAGAACTTTTCAAACATCCTCTTAGGCGGACTTTGTTTGTATAGCTGCAATTTTTAATCGCCACGGCTAGATACTAAAAATTAGGGAATTTAGAACAAAGGCGGTGTATTAATAAGTTAGATAGCAAACACATATTCAAGGGCAGGATATGATACTTGAGACTGCGGCGATCGCAATTGGTTCTGTAATAGCCACCAAAGCTTTAGAAAAAACTACCGAAAAGGTAACAGAAGTTTTATTAGATAAGACTGGTCAGTTTCTCGTCACCCTCAAAAAACAGTCTCCCCATACTGTAGCTGCTATAGAAAAAGCACCAGACCAACCACTCGATTATGGTAAAGCTGTACTTGAGGTGCAATTGGCGGCTCAAGCGAATCCTGAAGTGGCTCAAGCTGTAGAAGAATTGGCATTATTAACAGAAAATAATCCACCCTCAAACTGGGCTGAAATTCTGAGAGAGATAAAAGCATCTGTGGAGAAATCTCAACAACCATACCCTTCAACTTTTATCCAAAACATCGAAAAAGCAATTAATGCGGCTCAAACCCAAACCATTGACCAAAGAGGTAGTACTTTTAATATTTGACTGAAGCCGTCTGACGGGGAACGGACAAAGTTAACTCCCACAAAATCTATTCCTTATCGCGGTTCGGTGAATTTCGTCGGGCGAGAAACCGAACTGACAATGGTGCATGAAGACTTGCAGCGAGGAAATTATGTAGCAATAGCCGGAATGGGTGGCGTGGGTAAAACTGAATTAGCTACTCAATACGCCAGACGATACGAACAAGATTATGGGGGAGTTGCTTGGTTTAACGACAGAGAAAGCAATCTCGCCGCCGAAGTTTTAGAGTTTTTCTCATTGCAGTTAGGTTTGGAAATTCCCCAAGAATCAGGAGGAAGATTTTTAAGCCTTAAACAACAAGTCGCCTGGTGTTGGTCTAGATATCCTAACTCCGTCTTGCCGATTTTAATCATCTTCGATGACGTAACTGATTTAGACAACCTCCGCCAAGTCGTTCCCAAGGATAACCGCTTCCGAGTTTTAGTTACTACTCGACTGCGGGATTTAGACCCGAATTTTATTCAAGAGATTGCCTTAGATGTTCTCTCGCCCCAAAAAGAACCAGGCAAAGCCTTAGAACTATTAAAACGACTGTTGAGGAAAACAGATAGGCGAGTTGAAAATCAACCACAAGCCGCAACAGCAATATGTGAATGTCTAGAATATTTGCCCTTAGGCATAGAATTAGTGGGAGGCTATTTAGTACGCGATCCGGACATATCTTTAGATATCATGTTTGGGCGACTGCAAGAACGTAAATTAGCAGAAGCAGCTTTACAAGACCGGGAAAATCTCAACTCAACTCAACTAGGAGTCAAAGCCGCCTTTGCTTTAACTTGGTCAGAACTCGACCCACTGGCGCAACAACTAGGAATATTTTTGAGTTTATTTTCTCCTGTACAGATTCTTTGGGATTTAGTTCTTTGGGTAGCGACAGGTGGAGGGGAAGCAGAAAATCAGGAACAAAAACACCTAACTTGGTCAGAAGAAGAATTAAACGCAGCTAAAAAACAACTCTACGGGTGCAACTTGCTGCAATTGGTAGAAGAAAGAGCAGGATGTTATAAAATTCATGCTTTAGTGCGGTGGTTTTTGCAAGGGCAGTTAGCCGATGCTGGCGAGATGAAATTAGTTTTGGAAACAACCTTCGCTACTGCGATGATAGGCTTTGCCCAATTCCTTCCTGGTTCTGCCACTTCTGAGCAGATTGAAAGCATCAGAGATATTGTTCCTCATCTCGAAGACCTGGGTAAACGTATAATTGCAGAGATAAAAGAACCAACAGAGGCAGAGATAATTTCTTTAGCATCAGTTCCCACCGATAAAGTAATTTGGGTATTTGTAGGGGTAGGAAGATTTTACGAAGGACAAGGATTATATAAATTAGCAGAACCTTGGACTGAAGAATGCGTAAATGTTTGCCAGTCCTTGTTTGCTGGGGAGCATCCGAATGTAGCTACTAGCTTGAACAATTTAGCTTCCCTCTACAATAGCCAAGGACGGTACAGCGATGCCGAACCTTTGTTGATTGAAGCCCTGGCAATGACAAAGCGCCTGTTTGCTGGGGAGCATCCGGATGTAGCTACTAGCTTGAACAATTTAGCTTCCCTCTACCATAGCCAAGGACGGTACAGCGATGCCAAACCTCTGTTGATTGAAGCCCTGGCAATGACAAAGCGCCTGTTTGCTGGGAAGCATCCGAATGTAGCTACTAGCTTGAACAATTTAGCTTCCCTCTACCATAGCCAAGGACGGTACAGGAATGCCGAACCTCTGTACATTGAAGCCCTGGCAATGAGAAAGCGCTTGTTTGCTGGGGAGCATCCCGATGTAGCTACTAGCTTGAACAATTTAGCTTACCTCTACTATAGCCAAGGACGGTACAGCGATGCCGAACCTCTGTACATTGAAGCCCTGGCAATGAGAAAGCGCCTGTTTACTGGGGAGCATCCCTATGTAGCTACTAGCTTGAACAATTTAGCTTCCCTCTACGATAGCCAAGGACGGTA
>NZ_JABXKK010000078.1 GCF_017115045.1 Nostoc sp. NMS8
GCTTTTCAATGGAACCTAAAAACCCTCTATTAGACAAATATATATTATGACTAGTGGCGTTGCATAATAGAGGGATGAATTGAGGTTATCTACTATGCAATGTCCATACTGTGGGTCTACGGAAATCCGGAAGAATGGAAAGCGAAGAGGTAAACAAAATCACATCTGTACTAACTGCGACGTGCGTTCCGCCCCGCTTCGCTAACGCCAATTTATAGATGTGTACAATCCGCCGAAAGGATATTCAGAGGAGGTGAAACAAGAATGTTTAAAAATGTACCTGAACGGCATGGGTTTGCGCGGGATTGAGCGAGTTAAAGGTGTGCATCATACTACCATCATTTATTGGGTCAAAAAATTAGGAGAAAAACTTCCAGACGTGCCAAAAGAAGATATCATTCCCGAAGTTGGAGAACTGGATGAATTAGAGACATTCATCGGGTCAAAAAAAACAAAATTTGGCTTTGGACAGCAGTAAATCACTTTACTCAGGTGATTTTTGATTTGGACGGAACGTTAGTTGATAGTGAGCGGCTTTGTAACCAAGCATTTATCGATTTGCTACCTTTTATCAACGACTCCGTTGAAAGTCTGATTCGTCAATATCGTGGCAGAAAGCTAGCTTTTTTCAGGCTATATCATGTCAGCCAGAAAAGTTCTTGACTTATTTTTGCTTAAGAGGTAATTTATCCATACAGTATTAAATACTGTAACTTTATCAATCTAGCGTACAATATCAATTTCAAACAAACTCAAAGTTTTTTAAATTAGTTCACACTGATGGTAATTTTTGAGGAAAAATTGCTAGATTTTCGCCTATTATTACGTCATAGCTTGACACAGGAAATGTTTTAAAAATATTTAGCCTGAATTTTAATTTATTTTTATTAGCAGTCAACACCACTGTGTTACAGCGCTTCCGGCTATTATGCAATACAGTTTTTCTCCTTGCCCTCTCCTATTAAAGCTTTTAGATTTGAGGATGTACCTCAGAGCTGCCGTAAGTGCTGTAAAGAAAATTTTTTTAGTAATGTTATTAATTACAGGAGTAGCGATGGTACTCATCATTCCTCCTGCTTTTGCTGCTACCGTAAATTCCTGTCCCTCAAAAATGGTAATGATTCCCGGTGGGACATTCACAATGGGATCGAATAATTCTGGTTTGATAGAAGAACTATCAGTTCAAGAGGTAAGAGTTAGTTCCTTTTGTATCGATAAATATGAAGTGACAAATGCACAGTTTGCAGCGTTTGTCAATGCAACAGGGTATGTGACAGTTGCAGAGCGCCTTTTATCAAAAGAAGAATTTCCCGACTTGCCAGATGAGCAGAGATTACCAGGTTCCTTGGTGTTTGAGATAGCCAAACCAGGAGCAAAGCTACTGAGTTGGTGGCATTGGCAGACTGGGGCGAATTGGCGACATCCATTTGGAAGAGAAAGTGCGTTGGCGCAGCCCGCCGCAGGCATCGCGCAGCCCGCAATTCAACAAAACTCAGTGATTGGTGGAAGGGATCGCTTTAGATGAAGCATATTTGGACGTTACTGAGAATAAGCAGAATATAACCTACGCCTCTACAATCGCAAGACATATCAAAACTGCGATTTTCCAGGAAACTCAGTTGACGGCAACCGCAGGGGTGTCAATTAACAAGTTCTTGGCAAAAATGGCATCAGGACAGAACAAGCCCAACGGACTGACGGTTATTTTACCGGAGGATGCGATGTCTACGACAAGCCGCAAGCGTCTACGCATTTGTAGAACAGCTAGCGATTGAAAAATTCCACGGTATTGGAGAGGTGACGGCAGCAAAGATGCATTCACTCGGCATTCATACTGGTGCAGATTTGAAGGGGCGAACTCTTTCTGAGCTAACACACCACTTTGGTAAAGCAGGTCATTATTACTACAAGATTGCCAGAGCAGAAGATGACCGTCTAGTTGAGGCGAATCGGGTTCGCAAGTCCATTGGTGCAGAAACCTCGTTTGCACAAGACTTAAGCGATGTCGGTCAAATGTTACAAGAACTCGACCAGATTGCCCAAATTGTAGAGCAACGCTTAGAGCAGCACGAAACGCGAGGACGTACATTAACCCTAAAAGTCAAGTTTTCTGATTATCGCCAGATAACACGTAGTAAGACAGCGATCGCTCCAATTAGTGAAGTAGATACAATTTTTGAGATAGCGAAAATACTGTTTTGTTTTTATCGATTGAATTAGAGAACCGCAGTATCAGGTTATTGGGAATTTCCTTGTCCAATCTGGATAATGCCAAACAGACCCAAGTGATTCAATTGCCATTATTTCAGAATGGGAACATCATATTTTAGCGTAGGTGTAGTCTGTTCAGACACTGATAACTCGGTTATGGAGAGAGAGCGAATCAACTCCCGAATCACATCAGTTGCAGGTCTACCTGTACTTGCACAATATCGTTCAAGTTTTTCGCTTTCAGCTGATGCAAGATTTATTGTGATTCGTTTGATAGCCCATTTTTTGTTCATGACTTGCCCTAATAATTAAATTTAATGAATTATCTAGACTTTAAATGCCTTGTGCAATACTTAACAAATATATAGATGTTAACCACAGCATACTTGCCGTAAAACTATTTTTAGCACATCCCTACCCAGAGTATTTACTTGTAGCCCAAAACTTCACTGATAAATCATTTATATGAACTTTAGAACATTTGAAAGGAGCTTGTATTTTTGGTAAATATTGTTAAGCAAAGCGTAATCGGAGTGAGCTTTGCAAGAGGCGTATAATCAGCAAGTATTGCCAATTGAATTTAGTAAACCTTATCTTCATACAATTGCATCTAATATTCATTTGCTCTTTACCCAAAGGTGAAATTGACTAACTACTCTGAATATAGACCTTCATTCAAGCACTATATTTAACTCCATAACTTAACGAAACCTTAATATGTCTAGAAAATTTTCTAGACACATTAAGGTTTAATAATTTTGGTTCTTCAGTAGCTGTTATGCCAAATTATTAGTTAGATATCAAAACTAAGCTCGACAATAAAGCTCAAAAGCCCGAATCAGTACTACACCCCATAAATAACCAGTAAATAATGTTGATTTTTCTTGCCTAGTAAGCGTTTTATGGCTTTTTTGAAGGTAATTTAGCATGATATATTAATTTTTACTCAGTCAGAGCTTAATTTACCTACAAAAATCATCAACCCTTAACTCTCGCCACACATCAGACGGTTGCCACCCAGAGTTGCCAACAGAGCGTAGGGGGCGATAGTGTTCTGAAATGTATTCGGATTCGGAAACGTAGTCTTCAATGTACATAGGTGGATTTGGTTCAATTACTAGTTCAGGAATATTTTGGCTCTTAGGCATCTCAATGGGTTCAGTCGTTGGTGGAGTTGGGGTTACTTCTGTTTTCTTGCGAACTGGGCTATAGGTTTTTTTGATGAGTCGTTTCATATCTATAGGAATCATTTGGCTTTCCACAAAGAACAGATATCCCAGAATACAGGAAGTTATCAGCGAATCAGAGGCATTTTGCCAAAAAGCTATATGGGTGTGGATTGCTTTTTGGACACGCAAACGAAGTGTGATGCTTAATAGCCCGCTTTATGTACGAGATGCTCCGTCTAGCAAGCAAAATCCACGTTCGCGCAGCGTCCCGCTTTTAAGTGGTACGGTATTGCTCTAACTTATGATCTTGTTTAATTACATATCCAAAGAATATTTGCCGACCATTGCCTGGCAAATAGGTAGCAATTAGTGTTGACAAAATAATCGCAGTAGTAATTAGGATCAAAGGCTAGAATAGATAGTTATGAACAGTCCATTGACTTGGCTTACTGCGGGCAAATTGCTATCGGTGATTTTCTTGGTGCTAGCCAACGGATTTTTTGTAGCGGCTGAATTTGCCTTAGTTGCGCTTCGCCGTAGTCGTGTCGAACAGTTGGTCATCCAAGGTCATCCCCGTGCAAAAGCTTTACAACGGGCAGTAAATAACTTGGATGCTTATCTAGCAGCGACTCAACTTGGTGTTACTATATCTTCTTTAGGCTTAGGTTGGCTTGGAGAACCAGCGATTGCAGTACTGGTCGAACCCGCTTTCCACTGGCTGCCAAAATCTTTATCGCAAACTAGCGCTCATACGTTATCAGTAGTGATTGCCTTTACAATCATTACGTCTCTCCACATAGTTTTGGGAGAATTGGCTCCGAAAAGTTTAGCGCTCCAGCGCACGGAAAGAACAGCCTTTGCGGTTATAAATCTCTTAGAACTATATTTAGTGATATTTCGCCCTGCTGTGCAAGCTTTAAATAGTTTAGGAAATTTGGTTCTTAAGCTTATAGGCTTGGAACCAGGAAGTAACGAAGAATTGCTTCATTCAACTGAAGAATTGAAACTTTTAGTGGCAGCTAGCCATGAAGCAGGTCTGTTGGGAGAAGCGGAACAAGACGTAGTAGAGCGAGTATTTAATATTGGTAACAGACAAGTCAGTGCATTTATGACACCACGTACAGAGATGGTTTGGCTTGACATTGATGAACCATTGTCAAAAATCCGTAGCCAAGTTATTGAAAGTATTCATTCTTTCTTGCCAGTTGGTCAACAGAGCATTGATAACTTATTAGGTATTGTGCAAACCAAAGAATTTTTAGCCCAAAATCCAACCCAAGCCATTGAATTGCAAGCTTTACTAAAGCCACTTTTATATGTGCCGGAAAGCATGAAGGCTTTGAATCTCTTAGAGTTATTTAAGAAATCTGGGACTCACCTTGCTTTAATCGTAGATGAATATGGGGTGACACAAGGCTTGGTGACAATCACTGATATTGTGGAAGCGATAGTAGGTGATATCCCAACCAGTGAAGAACTAGCAGATCCTGATGTGGTGCAACGTGAAGATGGGTCTTGGTTGTTAGATGGACTGTTGCCAATTGATGAGTTGAAAGAGATTTTAGATATTAGAAAATTGTTACCAGCAGCAGGGGTAAACTATCAAACTTTAGGGGGATTTGTCGTCAACCAGTTAGGGCATATTCCCTTGGTGGCTGAACATTTTGAGTGGGCGGGACTACGCTTTGAAGTAGTTAGTATGGATGGAAACCGAATAGATAAAGTGTTGGTTGTGCCAATGCATCTGCTTCGGTAAAGAATCTTCTGAGTGAAGACATTGCTAATGCGGCCGTTTGTGCTGTCACACAGCCGTTACACGTTAACGTCAACTCTAAACTAGATGGCGTGAAATGACGTATATTAAAGAACTTTCTAATTACAATACTCCGGACAATTTTTAGTTGACGGAATAGACAAGAAAGCTATCGAACCATTAAGGTGCTGATTAGAAAAAACTTGCACCGACTCGATAGCCATATGGAAATTGTA
>NZ_JABXKK010000094.1 GCF_017115045.1 Nostoc sp. NMS8
AACTGGTTTACAAACTGTTGTTACTGTACCTCATAAACCTGCAATACGCTGTAAATATAAATTCTCGGTTAGATGGATGCTGATTACTGGGAATTTGTACAAGCATTAACAGCGCTTCACAGTTGGCAGTTGTTTTTAATTGCTGAAAACCGCGAAAATACGTAACTGATGCCCCTGAACTTGGAAAAAATGGACAATAATTCTTTAAAACTGACAATAATTATTTAATGTACAAATGTACAACAACAAATGGAGAATAACGGATTTGAACCGATGGCCTCTGCGGTGCGATCGCAGCACTCTACCAACTGAGCTAATTCCCCTTAATCAGTGCTGAGTCCAGAGTAATATCACTCATTAACTCAAGACATTATCACCATTGACTATTCTAACATTCAGTTACCGATGATTGAGGCTGTTTTTGGGAATAAACTTTTTGCACCCGTTCGAGTTCCAAATCACTAAGATAATCAACAGTCCAGTTACAGCAGCGCTGGAGCATGTGGAATGGATAAGTATTGGCGACACCAACAACCTGCATTTGCGATCGCTTCGCTGCTGCAATACCTGCTGGGGTATCTTCAATTGCTAGACACTCCTGTGCTTGAAGATTCAAGTCAGGATATTCTTTATTCAGCTGTTTCACTGCCAGTAGATAACCATCGGGTTCTGGTTTACTAGTGTTGATGTCATCGCCCGCAACGATAATTTTAAAATATTCAGCTAGTTTAGCGCGATTGAGTACTAATTCGATTTCTTTGCGAATAGCACCACTGACTAATCCTAGTTTCAGATTCCGCGATCGCACCTGAAATATTAAGTCTGCGACACCTGCATATAAAGGCAGCTTCTCTATTTTTTCTAGTTCCACCGTATAAGCTTCGGCTTTGCGGTATAACAACTGATTTAAATAGTTTTCGTTGGCTACTCTACCACGATTAGCAAGTAATTGCTGAAAACAAGCGCGATCGCTGCGTCCCAAAGAAGCTTGACGCTCGCTCACCTTTTGGGGTTGGAGATTTTCTTCAATGAGAATCTCATCGATCAGTTGTAGATGGATTGGCTCATCGTTAATGATGACACCATTAAAATCAAAGAGAACTGCCTTTAAACTCATGCCATTATGCCAAATGCTGGAGAACCAAGTCCCTCCAAATCATTATTATCTACTGATGTGGGAGTATACCGACGGACATTTTCGGTTGCTATTGGTTTAACGCCGCTAGTTACCTGATTTATCCACCATACATCCTGCGATCGCACTGCTTCAAATCCGGCTGCACCCATATTCGCTTCTGTACTACTAGCAGCATACTCACGAATATATGGCTCCTCAAAAATATCATTAAGCCATTCTAACTGCCGCAGAGTCTTCTGATTTCCATCTAGAATTAGTACTTGCCCTCCAGTTACTAGCATCCTAAAGCTTTCCCGCAAAATTGCTAAAGATACTGCATCTGGTGTTTCGTGGAATAGCAAAGAAGCTGTCACTAAGTCAAATGTTGCATCTCTGAAACTGGTTTTTTCAGCATTTCCATATCGCCAGACTATCTCTAAACCAGCATTTCTAGCTTTATCTTCTGCCCTTACCAGCATATAAGGTGATAAGTCCAAACCAATAACTTCCGCTTGGGGGAAAGCCTGCTTTAACATTAAGGTAGTGGAACCTGTGCCACAGCCTAAATCAAGTATGCGTCGTGGTTTTACCTTGATGGCATCAACCAAAGCTTGACGGACAATACTTTCATTCGGTGGCAGAACATATTGTGTAATCGGATCGTAAGTAACTGCTGCACCGTAATTAAGATATCCGCCTGCAATCCCGTGAAAATTTTGATTGCTGTAGTACGAGGGAATTATGACATCATCTCGTCGATAGCGATCGCTCTCTTTTTCCCAATCAATACTATCAGCGTAACGCCGTAAACCGTCTTCATCAATCAAAAGACGCACTACAGGGGATAAAAAACGTTCCCAGATTGTATCTTGACGCACTGCCATATTGTGTCAGAACTTTAAGGGGCTATGGAAGCAAAGTGATTTTCTTTACAAATTTTAATACATCTGGAAAATATCTGCTTTCTTTGGTGCGATCGCCTTGACGTTTGTAACCCATTTTGCTACATTTGTATTACAAGTATACTACTTTTTAAAAATAGTTCTTCATCTGCGCGAAAATTGAGACAGCTAAATCAAAGACAATACAACATTTAAATTGCTACAACTAACTAATGGGTTATAAGTCATACCGATAATTATCAGTGTCATATAGCCAATCCCAAATCTAAAATTTAAAATCCAAAATACAAACAATTATGCCCTACGAAAAGTTAGAAATTACCACACCAGCACCAGTCTTATCTTGGGCAAATCACTCTTTAGGGCCAGAAGAAACCAAGATGGCCAAGAATGTAGCATCATTACCATTTGTATTTAAGCACGTGGCATTAATGCCAGATGTTCACTTAGGAAAAGGTGCTTTAGTGGGTTCTGTAATTGCAACCAAAGAGGCAATTATGCCGGCTGCTGTCGGTGTGGATATTGGTTGCTTCATAGGAGATACCTTAATTCCTGTAGTGGATGGTAAATCCTATCGTATTAAAGACCTAATGGATTCGGGTAAAGAATTTATTGTTTATGCTTGTACGCCAACAGGAAAAATCGTTGCGGCTCAAGCAACTGCTAAGTTGACTAGACGAAATGCTTCACTAGTGAAAGTGATTCTAGATAATGGCGAAGAAATTATTTGTACTCCCGACCATCAATTCATGCTTCGGGACGGAACCTATAAAGAAGCTCAGTTGCTTCAAGCAGAGACTTCCTTAATGCCCTTTTACTCCAAGACTGACAAAGATGGTTACACTCTGATTACTCAGCCATACTCCAGCAAATGGCAAAAAGCACACTGGATTATTGCCAGGTCTGGATTACTCGGCAAGATTCCGAGATTTGAGGGACAGAAAACAGTTATTCATCATCAGAATTTCCATGAATCCGATAATCGACCAGAGAATCTTGAATTCATGGGCAATTGCGATCATTCTGCTTACCACCGCTCTTTAGTGGAGCGTAACCAACACTGGCAGTCTGCCGAATTTGAAGAGAAAAGAGTTGCTTCCCTTGCTCAAAAAGCAAAAACTCCAGAAGGACACCAATACTATGCTGAACGGGGAACTAAAAATATCCTTCAGTACATGGAACACCAACCAGAGCATTTTAAAAATGCAGTCGCGGGTAATGGTAATCGGGGTAAACAATATCTAGTTGAATATAATAAGAGTGAAAAAGGGAGAGAAAAGTCTCAAGAGATTGCTAACCGATACTATACCTGTGAGGTTTGTGGTGTACATGTCAAAACTCCAATTGGACTCCACAATCACCGCAGAAAAGAACATCAATGCAATCACAAAGTTGTAGCAGTAAATCCCCTAAGTTACACAGAAGATGTTTACTGTCTAACAGTACCGGAGTACCATAATTTCGCCTTGAAAGCTGGTGTATTTGTTCATAACTGTGGTATGAGCGCGATCAAAACAGCATTTACCGCCGAACAACTAGAAGGTAAACTAAAGAAAATCCGCTTGGATGTTGAAGCAGCAATTCCGACTGGATTCAACGAAAATAAAGATGTTGAAAAATCTGTCACCAATTGGCAACACTGGGATGATTTTAAAGACTTGCATCGCGGTGTACAAGACCTACAAAGTAAAGCAATGAAACAGATGGGTTCTCTAGGTGGAGGAAATCACTTCATTGAAGTGTGCCTCGATACAGAGAATCAAGTTTGGCTGATGCTGCATTCTGGTTCGCGTAACATTGGCAATAAACTCGCCCAGTGTCATATTCACACAGCCAGAGAATTAGCAAAAATGGCAGGTAATAAATTGCCTGACCCAGATTTGGCTCACTTTGTCGCTGGTACGCCAGAATTTCAAGCATATTGGCACGATTTGCAATGGTCACAAAACTATGCGCGTGTCAACCGCGATGTGATGATGGCGCGTTTTAAGCACATAGTTGAGAAACATCTCGCAGGTGGGAAGGCAACTAAACCTTTATTGCAGGTTAATTGTCATCACAATTACGCCGAAAAAGAAGTGCATTTTGACGAGGATGTATATGTTACTCGTAAAGGTGCAGTCCGCGCCCAAACTGAAGATTATGGGATTATTCCCGGTTCGATGGGGGCAAAGTCTTTCATCGTCAAAGGTAAAGGTAATGCCCACAGCTTTTGTTCTTGTTCTCACGGTGCAGGGCGTTTGATGTCTAGAAATAAGGCAAAAAATGTCTATACACTTGATGATTTGATAGAGCAAACAAATGGCGTAGAATGCCGCAAAGATGAGGGTGTCTTAGATGAAATTCCCGGTGCTTATAAACCAATAGAACAGGTTATGGCAAATCAAGCAGACTTAGTTGAAGTTGTAGCAACACTCAAGCAAGTTCTTTGTGTGAAGGGATAATTTAGTTAGGGTGGCCATTACCCACCTTTTTATTTTTAACCGCTGAGGAATAAATGATTGTTTTAAGTGAATCGACTGAACAAATAGAGCAATCAGCCAGCGCTAGTGAAAACAAATTGATGACTGATACTGCCGAATTATTAGGTTGTAAAGTCTACCATATCCCGCGAGATTTTGAACGATGTAGTACAGCAGAAAATGCTCGCTCTATGGGACATTCTTAACTATCCTAAAATAATTGCTGGTATCTGGATAGGATATATCCCTGAGTTTGAGCGTTACAAAGCCATATATCATGCAGCTTTAGATAAGGGGATAAAATTACTCAATACTCCTTTAGAACACTAGACAGCACTAGAGTTTGACTTGTTTTACCCTCACTTAAAAGGATTGACACCCGATAGTTTAGTAATTACTTCAACAACCGAATGTATTGAGGCTGGTGAATTATTGGGATTTCCTCTGTTTGTTAAAGGCGCAGTTCAATCGAGAGAAATGCAAGGATGGAAGTCTTGTGTAGCGAATAATCACGAGGAATTAGTCAAACTGACAGAATGGTTATTAAAACTTAAATACGGTTCACGAGGTAGAGTTATCGTTAGGAAATTAGTAAAGTTGCGGCATAAACGCCTAGCTCCAAATAACTTTCCAATGGGGAGAGAATTTAGATGCTTTATTTATAATCAGCAGATTCTAAAATATGGATATTATTGGGATGGTCAAGATGACTTGAGCAAGTTATCAAAACCAGAAGAAACGCAAGTATTAAAATTGGCAATCCTAGCCTCTGAATGCCTTGGTGTTCCTTATATAGCAATTGATATCGGGCAATTAGAAAGTGGAGAATGGATAGTGATAGAAACAGCCGATGCACAATTTGCTAGCCTGAGTCACATTTCTGCACTTGAACTATGGAATAAGTTAAAAGATATATGCTACTGATGCTTTTAATGCGAGACTATGTACTTTGATCGCGCATTAGCTTACTATCTTTTTTGTAGTAGCTCACAAGTGAGTAGGCAACATGAAATCTGAACAACTCTCAGCCATTCATGTGGCAAGCGGAAATCTTGTGCCGATGAGCAGCAAACCTCCTATTTTATCCAGTACTAATCATTGGAACGGGATTGTGCTTGAACAGCATTATTTACCCGCCTTTGAATGTCCAGAGCTTTGCTTACAGCAGCACAGCATTAATATTTGGCTTGGTAATTCATGTCAAATAGACTGGCGACTAGACGGTGGAAGGTTGCACAGTACGCAGATGATGAGAGGTTTGGTTAATGTCACTCCAAAGGGAATTCCGACTCAAGCCCGTTGGCATGAGGAAATAAAATTTCTCCTAGTCTCTTTTGATTCTAGTCTATTTAAGAGAGTAGCAGATGATCTGATCATAGGGAGCTATCGCACAATTGAAATTATCCCACAGCGCGGAGTCTGCGATCGCCAAATTCTTCATTTGGGAATGCCACTCAAAGCAGAGCTTGAAGCCGGATGTCCATCTGGTAAACTATATGGTGAATCAGTTGCGATCGCTCTAGCAGCCCATCTCCTCAAAACTTATTCTGGAACACGGCAACTAATTGCAGAGTTTGAGGTCAATCTTTCTGAGCGTCAATTACGGCAGGTAATTGATTATATTTATGACAATTTAGCACTAGAATTAACGCTGGCAGAACTGGCTAATCTAGTGAATATGAGTTCCTATTCATTCTGTCGTTGGTTTAAACGTTTAATGGGTATTTCTCCACATCAATACGTTATTCAATGTCGGATTGAACGAGCTAAATTTTTACTCACTTATACTCAATTAGCTCTTATCGAAATTGCACTTCAAGTTGGCTGTTCTAGCCAAAGCAACTTTACTACCCTTTTTCGTAAGCAGGTAGGAATTACACCCAAAGCATATAGAAAAATTATATAAATTTAGGAATTTTGCAAGATTTCAGCATTTTGAAAGCAAGTTTTCAGAAGACAGAAGTTTCACTCACAATTTATTCTCATAATTGACCACTGAAAATCGACAATATCATGCAAAATACCCAATACGAACAACAATATAAGAAAAAAGTAATTAATTTCTTTGATAGCAGAACTAGCTATGACAACGATTACACAATTCATCGCGCTCTCCCTCTACTAGATTTAGTTGAACTCCAAAAGGGGCAAAAAGTATTGGATATGGCAACAGGCACAGGTATTATTGCCATTGCTGCTGCCCAAATTATCGGTTCCGAAGGAAAAGTAACTGGAGTAGATTTTTCTTCAGGGATGCTAATTCAAGCACAACAGAAAATTGAAGAATTAGGCTTACAAAATATCGAACTCATTGAAGCTGATGCTGAGTATATCGACTTCAATGATGAGAGTTTCGATGTAATTCTTTGCTCTACAGCAATAGTGTATTTCAAGGATATTCTTGCTGCTCTACGTAAATGGTATCGTTTTCTCAAACCAGGGGGAATTATAGGTTTTTCTTGTTGCTCTGAAGAATCTTGTGGAGCGCCACTCATCATCGAAATTTGTGACAAACATAATATTTTACTAACAAATATCAATGAGCCAACAGGTACTCCTGACAAGTGTCATCATCTGCTTGCAGAAGCTGGTTTTCAAAATATTGAAGTGAAGATCCAACAACTAGGTTTCTACCGCAATCTAGAGCAAGCCAGAGAATGGAGTGGAGGATGGTTTCATCCCAGAGAAAATCCTTTGTTACAGGTTTCATCAGAGCAAATGGCAGAATTAAAAGTAGAGTATCGTCAAAAAATTGAAGCAGAAGCAACCGACCAAGGAGCTTGGTACGAAAATCTGACTTTTTTTGTAACTGGTAGAAAGGTTTAGAGCAAACTCTAGCTTTCTATTGTATTTAGCCAATTCATCAAATCAGCCTCACTGACAAAATTGTTTATGTTTTTATTTCAGATGTTTAATCTTAAATCTAATAGCCTCTGGCTGGGAATCCCTAAAAGGAAGGCTGCTGCCTCTTGAATTTGCGGCAGCAGCCCAATAAACAAAGTTTCCAGGGGGAACCTGGAAACGAGATTAGAAATCGATGTTTATCTGTGGTTTTATTTTCCCTATCCGTGCATTTCGTCGTATTCGTGGGCTTCAACTCGTCTTGCCTCCATCCGAGAAGCAGGCAGAAATTCGGCGCGACGGACTGGAACTAAGGGCGGTGTAGCTCCTTGGTAGGGGTGAATCACTTGGACAGTACGGCCTGAACGCTGCCGTGGTGAGAATAAAGCCAATACCCCAGCTACTACAACACCACCACCAATAGTAAGAGCTGCGCCTCCTACAGCCCAAAGCATAGGTGAAGACCACCAAGTAGTTTGCGGCTGCAATGCTGTTGTTTTTGGTTGATTATTCTGTTGGGCTAATTGCCACTGCTGCTGAGTATTGAAATTTTGGACTTGGCCTTGGAGTTGTTGATTTTGCAACTTCAGCTGTTCATTATCGTTTTTTAAACGCTCCAACTGCATCTGCGTGTTCAGCTTCTCCATCTCTACGCGCTGGTCAGTGCTGGTAGCAGTTGGTGGCTGAACCTGATTAGGATACATGGGTTGCCCATAAGGCGCGTAAGGATACATTTGTGGCTGCATTCCTTGGGGCGCTACTACACCTGGCATTTGCGAAGCAACAGCGAAGTTAGGTTGTAGGGGGGTATTTGTTCCTTTGAGCAATACGAGAGCCGCCAGCCCAGCTACGGCGACCCCGCCGATAAACGCCATACTCTCACTCATCGCCTTTGCTCCTTGATTGCGACGTAAATATATTCATTTCTGACTGACTCACTCTCACACTCATAAATTATGCCTACTTGATTTCACATAATACTCAAACTATAAGCTACTGTATCAGCTAGTTTTTTTACACCATGATATCTGATGTTAATATTCAAGACCATAATGGTCAAATTGTCTACTAAACAAGGATAAAAAAACTACACTGTTATACTTTTTTAATCTACTTTCCCCGTCTAATCAAGAGGAATATTTGTGCTGGTGTTGGTGGTTTTGATGGCTGCCTTGAGACTTTGGGAAAATTGGGCGATCGCATTTAATCCCTGTTCTGGTGTACCTTCTGCTAGCCGTTTTACAAAAGCGCTACCCACGATGACTGCATCTGCGCCCCATTCCCTTACCTGAAGGGCTTGTGCAGTTTCGGAAATCCCAAAGCCGACACCGATGGGTTTATCAGTAACACTACGAATTTGTTTGAGTAAATCGGACACGCGGTTTTCTATTTGCGATCGCACCCCTGTAACCCCGGTGACGCTGACTAAATAAATAAATCCAAGGGATGAATGAGCGATCGCTTGTATCCGTTCAGCAGAACTGGTGGGAGCTACCAACAAAATTACGTCAATTCCCATCTTACTCGCTGGTTGGAGCAAGCCTGCTGCTTCTTCCAAGGGCAAATCCGGTACTACCAATCCTGCGACCCCAGCCGCAGCAACTTGCTGAAGAAATTTGTCAATTCCCCGGTGCAAAATTGGGTTGTAGTAGGTAAACAGGACAATAGGCGATCGCAATTTTGGAGTAACCTCTTGCAACATTTCCAGCACTTGCTCCAATTTCGTACCCCTTTGCAAAGCGCGGGTAGAAGAAGCTTGAATTACTGGCCCATCTGCCAGAGGATCGGAATAGGGTATACCTAGTTCAATAATGTCGGCTCCATTTTGATCTAGAACCTGCAACGCTTTTGCCGTTGTTTCTAAATCTGGATCGCCAGCAGTAATAAACGGAATTAGAGCGCACTCACCATTGTGCCCAAGGGTTTCAAAGCAATCAGAAATCGCAGTCATTAGTCAAGAGTCATTAGTCATTGGTCATTGGTCATTGGTCGTTGGTAATTCGTAACTAACAAAGGACAAACGACAACTGACTAATGATAACTTTACACCTGAGATTGCTCTTCTTGTTCTATTTCAGCTTGAATTCGTGCTAGTTCTTCGGGAGTAAGCTCATCTAGCCGCTTTTGCAGGAAGTCTTGCTCATACTGTTCCCGCTGTTGATGGTAGGTCATTTTTTGTCCCACCGCACGGAAAAAATAGGTGGCTAACCAGCCAACTAACCCACTGACTAGTAAGACTTGGCTCCATATACCAGCTTTTTGATTATCCAAACCGACTAGCTGTAATCCTACATAAGCCAAGCCGCCGGCAATAAAAACACCCAAGCCAATTCCAATAGCGTCAATCCGTCGCATGAGAGTTATGACCTACCAATCTCGTTAAACTTGAACTTGTCGCCGTTGGGGTCGGAAATTTACAAACGGCGATAGAACCAACAAACCCGGAAAGAAGAAAAACACCAAAAAGTACATTAAGACACGCTCAATGGAGCTAGCAACATACCAACGCTGCTTCAGGTACAGCAAAACAGCAATCGGGATTACCAGAAGGTAAGCTCCAGCCAAAATTAGATACAGCAGGGCGACAATCATAACTTTCAAGTCTTAAGCATCTGTTTTCCATCATAGGCTGAAGAGACAGACAAGAGAGAAGTATAGTCATAATGCTTTTAACAAGTCGTGTTGGGATTGGGGATTGGGGACTTAAAAATGCTTTGGCGGGCTGGAGTACTTTTACAGTAGGCAATTTAACGGATATCATCACAAAAGCTAATATCATGCTATTATCGAAAACGCACTAGCAAACAATGCTTTGGTTAGACAAGATCGAAAACTATCTAGATTGATTACGAAAAAACAAAAAACTTCCAAATTTGGGAAGCGATCGCACAATCTAGAAAAAATATTTTCAATCTAGTTGGACAAAAGACACGATTGATGGTGGAATAGATGAGGGGGTATTTGCTACCTCTACAAAATAACTAGTTACACTAGTTGCCAAACACCTGCGGGGGTGTGGCGGAATGGTAGACGCTACGGACTTAAATAATTGAGCCTTGAAGGAGAAATCCCTCAAGTGGAAGCTCTCAAACTCAGGGAAACCTAAATCTGGTGACAGACATGGCAATCCTGAGCCAAGCCGAAGAAAGTCCTGAGTCATGAGTGCTAAGTGAATTTAAAACTCCTAACTCCTAACTCATCACTGTTCGGAAGGTGCAGAGACTCGACGGGAGCTACCCTAACGTTAAGTCGAGGGTAAAGAGAGAGTCCAATTCTCAAAATCTGAGCAAGCTATTGTCATCAGGTAGCAGTGAAAACTGCGGGAGAATGAAAATCCGTTGACCGTAAAAGGTCGTGTGGGTTCAAGTCCCTCCACCCCCACTAAAACCTAAAATACCGAAAAGCTTCAAGTGAAGTCATGGGCGGGTTGTATCTAATCATAGATCAGTCCGCCCATATAGTTATGTATAATCTTGGATTGTTAGCAAGATAGTTAAGAGACAGAAATAGCAAGGGTTTTAGCCCAAAACACTTGTAGAGACGGCGATTTATCGCGTCTTGAAAACCCAAAATTGTTGCCAGTAGCCCTTAACCCAAGCGTATTGGGGTTTTAGCCAGCCTCCAAATCTCTAATTTGGTGTAGTATTAGGACTGTTCGCGCAGCACCTCCAAGAATTCCCTACACTGCAATACGCTTGGGGTTATTAGTGTAGATAATTGGTCTATTGAAGACGCAATTTATCGCGTCTCTACATGAGGGTTTTGGATGTATTACAACCTCCTACCCCCTACCTCCTTCAGAAGTAAGTAATCTCACTGAACTATTTGATGAAGTGTTAAACAATTTGTCTTTAATACTTTATTTATGGTCTTAGTTAATCAAATTTATGTAAAAAAATTACCGAATCACTGAAGAATAGATTGATGCTACTGTTCAGCAAGGTTAAGCTGGTAATAATATGAACAGGAAGTATTTTTGTCCTGATAACTGAAATGACCGCTCATCGTTTATCAATTAGTCAGGAAGATTCCCATTGTGTTACGTCTAACTCTCAACAGGTAAATGTGCAAATTGCACAAGATGAGGTTTATAGCTTCTTCGTGGAAATTGTCAAAAAGTTGCCACCAGAGGATATTTTACGCGAATTCAAAGGTTTATTTATAGATGGTCTTGATTCAGAAGATTCCGATTATATACCTGGAATATACAGCATTTTTTTAGATGATAACGAACATGAATTATATAATACACTTAAGCGGTGTTGCTACATCATCGTTAATAATTGGAAAACTAACCGAAAAGACAAATATATCCAAGAATTAGTTAATTTATTTGTTAATGAAAATCTCAAGATAAAAGACAATAATCCTCCAGTAGTCAAGATTTGTAAAAGTTGGCTAGAGAATTTTGTCAACAGCAAAGATTACAAAGATTTGAAATTATTTGCTACGAAATATGAGGAATCATCTAAAGGTCATTGGGCTAATCGCTACACTTCCTATTTGTTAATCGATCAATCTGTTAATGAGAAGAATCCTAAAGAGCAACAAGAGGCTGCTAGAAAGCTTTCTAAACAGATGAAAGACAAATTTAAGTTTGAACTAGCAATGTATATTGCTCGTTCTCAATCTGCCGTCTCCAGCACAGCACGCTATACAAATCCCAGCATTTTGGGAGACCAAGCTCTGCGTTTAATCAAAGCAATTGTCTTAAAAAGAGGTGTGTTTAGTCATGAAAATATTGCCCATATATTTATCAAACAAACTCAAAACCAAACTCTAGAAGAATTTAAAATAAATCTGGATAAATATCTATTTTTCTCTGTAGACAATAAAGAATCGGTAGAGTCTTGGCGGCAGCAGTTTGTAAATAGTTTATCCTTATGGAAGACAGATTATAATCAAGAAAATATCACTAAAGAATTATTTTTGAGAACCTGTAATCGAGTAATTGATTGCTTGACAACAGAAAATGGCAAAGAGCCTTCATCATTATTTGTCTTATTGCTGAACCAAGGCAATGCTCTAACATTGGTAATTATACTGTTAAAGATTATTTTGATTTCTAGAAATTCCCGCCGACATTTAGAAACTCGCATTGCTAATCTAATTCGTTTTTACGAAAAATATTCAGAAGAGGAATGCAAGGGAGTAATAAATTTTATCGAGATTTTTAATATCACCTTTGCAATTTATGCAGAAAATGTAGAATATAACCTGATTAAGATGGAAGAAGAGGAACAAAGCAGTAATCAGCAGTTAAATCTCGATGGTTATCGTGTGTTTTCACAGATGAAGGTAGATAGAAAAAAATAAGTTTTGCCTGATTTATGATTTAGCAAAGCGTTCGTCTAGCCAAGCGAGGATAGCACCCGCCGTTTCAGCTAGAATACTAATGAGACGATATAAAGCGATCGCACTAAATACTAAAGCTGCTGGAAAGTGGTGTCGTAAAAGTTCATACGCGGTTGCTTCAAACACACCTAACCCACCAGGCGCACCCGGTACAACAAACCCCAATAACCAAGCGCAGCTAAAAGCTCCTAGCAGCAAAGGAATTTGATTCGCATTCAACGAACCCAGGGCGGATACGGTTAATATAAACCCAGTGGCGCGTAATCCCATAAAGCCCAATTCTCCTAATAAAGGGCGTAAAGGATAGCTTTTAAGACTGAAGGGAACGGTTGGTTGAGTGTTAGCAGCAGACTTTTTTGCTTTCAATCTGTACAAAAAGCGAATAACTGGGTTTAAACACCAGGGATGAATCGCACAAAGGACTACAGCTAAACTCAGCAATTGTAGTATTCGTATAACTAGGGTAGTATTAGCTGGTGCAAATTGGCTACTGCATAGAACAATGATGATTAAAGCAGCCGCTAGCATGAGTAACGGTTCTAGTAAAACGCTTAGGGTAGCTGCACCAGTAGGAATATTGGCATTTTTGGCGGCGACAATTCGTCCATAGTGATGCCAGATATTACCTGGTAAATACTTAGCTATGTTCGTTTTTAGGTAAACTTGGATGAACTGGGGAGACGATACAGGTTGATTTAACTCTTGGAGAATCCAAGTCCAAATCCAGCCTGCCCAAGTATGAGCTAGTAAAGTTATCCCTGTAGCGATCGCCATAATTGCCCATCCTACATCATCAATGCGGATAGCAGTAACCTCAATCCAATTATCCTTCAGAGCTTTTCCTAAAAAAAACAGCGTTCCGCCCAAAATTAGCCAGCGTAAAAATTGCTTCATGAATCTAGTCATTTAACGTTGAAAGCAACAAGGGCTGAATACCTCAAATCTTATGGTGTATCAGCTATCTATCCAAATATTTTGAAGTATTAAACAGCTTGATGTAGTTCTTTTTACGAAAAATATATTACTTTATTTTATATCTCTCTAGAGTTAGATAAAAATATTATTTTTGTTCTCATTAAAATGTAGCCTGCGCTAGAGGTAAAGAGCATTTTATTATTCATATCCTGAATACAGGTTATCGAAAGTGAGCAGAACCAAAACAAGCACAATAACTTGCTGACCAATCCAATGATTCAGCAAATTATTAGTTTATTAATATTTTGGTAAGGAGGACTACGTGAACACTGTGAGAGTATTCTTGAAACAAATAAGATTGCGCCAGATATTAACTATCTTTTTAGCTGGACTATTGTTGATAGTTAGCACTGCTTGTAGTGGGGCAAATGCTCAAGGTGCAAATCCGCAAAATCCTGCTGTACAAGCTGGGGGAGCAAACAATCCTTATAAGAATGGTGGAGACAAGTATGGCAACTACAGAACGTCTACCGATCCGAAAATAGCAAACCCAAAAGCCAATCAGGGACGCGACCAAGCTAGCTTACAACCAAGTTCGCAATTGTTGATTGCTACAAATAGAGAATCTCAGATACTTTATCCTGGTGGCGAGACACCAGCAGGTCGAGTCCAGAAAGAAGCAGAACTGCCATTCATCACAGATAAAGACTTTCGCCAGCCTGAACCCGGTGGTTTGATTCAGAATGAATCAAATGTAGGAGATCGGGTTAAAGATCGGCTTGAGACTGTAAAAGAGGCTGTTGAAGAAGCTTCCGGCTTTTTGAAAAACAAGGCAGATGAAGCGAGTGCTAGACCGGAATTACAAAAAAATCCCGCAGTAGGCAGATAGAATCCTTATCTTGTCTCAATGTCTGAAATTTGAAATAGAATAGATTGCGAATGCCATTTTGGTTGAAGTTTAACTTAGTCACAAAAAAGCAAGGACTTGAAAGTATGAAAAAAGCAGTTACTTGGTTGAAAAATATTCGTCCCTTAAAAGTTTTAACAGTTTTTTTGGCAGGGATATTCTTATTTCTGACACAAGCTTGTGGTGCCCCAGGAATAGCAACACAGCCACCACAGCCTGATGCTCAATCACCTTATTCCAAACGATACGATCCCACAAAAGATTATCCACTCTCTTCTCCTGCGGGTGGAATAAATAACTTTAGTGATGTAGATCCTAGAGCGAAAGATGAAAAGGCAGCGAATGACAGAGCTGACGCGCTGGCAAAAAATGCTCAAAAAAATATTGATCGCAAGGGAATTGACAGCCCAGAGCAATACGGCGAAAATTACAAACAAGGTACACCCTTTGGTGAAAGAGTGAAGAACCTGGGTGAAGATATCGGCAGTTCATCTGAAGAAGTTAGCAAAGGTGTTGTTAAAGGTACTCAGCGTGGATTTGAAAATCTCAAAGAAAATACCCAAAATGCAGCCAAAAACTTGACGAAAAATGTTCAAAGTGGGGCTGATGATGCTGGTAAAAATGTTCAGCGCACAGCAGAGGATGCAGCTGACGCAGTGAAAGGTGCAGTCAAAAAGGTTGATTGAAATTAGTTATCGAAACAGAATTCTGAAGCCAGAATTCAGAATGAATTCTATACGAGTGCTGATGATGAATAGATGGGTTTAATACCTCCACCAAATCGTAAGATTTGGTGGTTTTTAATCAGTAGCAGGTCTATAGCTTGCTTCCCACATGGTATCTATGCCCTACTGATAGCGTTGGCGCAGTCTCTTTGTAGAGAAGCGTCTTGATTCTGGCTCCTGAGTTCTGAATTCTTCACTACAAATACTTCTGTAACAATAACCCTAATTTTTCTTTTGTTGCCGCTGGTGCTTTATCCAACTGAGTCAAAATCGCATACTGCAACGCCGAATGCGCCTCACTCGGCGGCGGATTTTCACTCAAGCGGCGCACAGTTTCTTGAATCACCTTTTGAGCATTCACGGCATTCCGCAGCAAATTGCCAATCACTAATTCTACCGTCACACTGTCATGGTCTGGATGCCAACAATCATAATCTGTCACCAGCGCTAAGGTTGCATAAGCTATTTCTGCTTCCCTGGCCAGCTTCGCCTCTGGTAAATTTGTCATACCAATAATTGTTGCATCCCAACTACGGTAAAGATTCGATTCTGCTTTAGTAGAAAAAGCTGGGCCTTCCATGCACACATAAGTACCGCCGCGATGGAGAGTAACTTCTGGTAAACTGAGAGATGCGATCGCATCTGCCAACACAGTAGCCAAATTCTTACAAATCGGATCTCCAAAGGCAATGTGAGCCACAATTCCTTCACCAAAAAACGTTGAAATCCGATTTTTTGTCCTGTCAATAAACTGATCTGGCACCACCATATCCAGTGGTTTCGCCTCTGCTTTCAGGGAACCTACAGCACTAGCTGAGATTAAATACTTCACACCCAATTGCTTCATCGCATAGATATTCGCGCGAAACGGTAACTCAGAGGGTAAAAGCGTGTGATTGCGGCCATGACGCGCCAAAAAAGCTACCCGTGTCCCATCCAAAGTCCCCAGAATCAAAGCATCAGATGGCGAACCAAAAGGAGTTTGGACTTGCACTTCTTCGACATCTTTGAGCGCATCCATTTTATACAGACCACTACCACCAATAATTCCAATACTAGCTTGAGCCATGACTCTGAACCTGTTACTTGCTGATCTGCTAAGTTATTTTATCGTGGATATCTTGCCAAACTATTCTTTACTCAACGCTTAGAAGTGGAGAAAACACATTGATTCTAAGGAGTTTTTCGGTAACTTATGACAGACTTTACCTTAACTCATCCTCCAGCTTGAAACCGGGGGATGAGTTAATAATTTCATTCCAAATCTCCTTTGTATATGGGGTGCGATCGCTGCTTCATGTATACAAATGTTAAGTAGATGCACTCCTACGCAGAGAAACAAAGCAAGCGTTATACTTTTGGAAAAAGACTTGTTTTAACCCCTGCTTTTAACATTTTCATAAATCAATGACTCTCAATTTTCGCTTTGCGGTAGTCAGCGACTTACACCTGGCACTTCCCCATACAATCTGGGATCATCCCAGCCGCTTTCATCTAGTGGAAGTAAGTATCTCGGCGTTTAAAAGCGTACTAGAACATTTAATACAACTCGATTTAGATTTCCTGTTGTTACCAGGAGATTTAACCCAACACGGCGAACCCGAAAACCACGCTTGGTTGCAACAATGTTTAGCCGAACTTCCTTTTCCCGTCTATGTTGTTCCTGGGAATCATGACGTTCCTGTACTGTTGGCCGATCAGCAATCAATTGCTTTTGCGGATTTTCCCTACTATTACACAAAGTTTGGCTATGAAGATCCACAGCAGATTTACTACATTCGTGAGTTGCTACCTGGAGTGAAGCTGATTGGACTGAATTCTAACTCCTTTAATGACCAGGGGGAGCAAGTAGGGTGTTTAGATGCCAAACAGCTACGGTGGTTAGAGGAGGTACTAGCGGCGTCTGGTGATGATTTAGTTCTGGTGATGGTGCATCATAATGTGGTGGAGCATTTGCCCAATCAGTCGAACCATCCACTAGCAAATCGCTATATGTTATCTAATTCCGCAGAACTGTTGCAATTGCTGAGGCGCTATGGAGTCAAGCTAGTGTTTACCGGGCATTTGCACGTTCAGGATATTGCTTACTCAGATGGAGTTTATGATATTACCACTGGCTCTTTAGTGAGCTACCCTCACCCTTATCGGGTGCTAGAGTTTCATCAAGATCGCCAAGGTAAAGAATGGTTGCAAATTTTATCCCATCGGGTTGAATCTGTGCCGGAGTTCCCCGACTTGCAACAGTCATCAAGGCAATGGATGGGCGATCGCTCTTTCCCCTTCCTAATTAAGCTACTAACTCACTCTCCATTAAACTTACCATTATCACAAGCAAAAGAATTAGCTCCTGGTTTACGTGACTTCTGGGCGACTATTGCCGATGGTGATGCAGTTTTAGATTATCCTCATTTTCCTGCAGAAGTGCGGCGTTATATTCAGACATATAGTGCATCACAGTCCAACCCAGGCATCGCCACTGCTGGAAATTTGACGATGAGTGATAATAACACCACACTTTTGCTGGATAAGAGTTAGGAGTCATTCAATTTTGGATTTTAGATTTTAGATTTTAGATTTTTCCTTCAATCCAAAATTCAAAATCGAAAATTGCCTCAGCACTGATTACTGATTTTGACGACAAATTCCAAATGCTGAAGTGTAGGCGTGTAAGAAGGTTCTACCACCAACAGGGCCGATTTCACCGCCACAGAAAAAGCCACCTACAGGAATATCGTTAAGGTAGCGCTGAAATAGTTCCGAATCGAAGTTGGGTTTACCGTACAGTCCTTCACCTCGTCCCAGACAGGCAAACATCAAAGCAGCTACGGCAGAGGGTTCAGATTCTCGCTGATGTTGATAACTTTGCAGCAGTAATTCTAAGTCTTCAGCAGAGGCTTGGGCATCGCGGAGGTGGAATTGCAGCCTTTGACCAGGACGGACGCGATCGCCAATTGCGATCGCCCCAGCTGTTGGATCGACCCCAAGGATACCACGAATTAAAAAGTCCCCTTGCTGCAAAGCCAACTTAAATTCATCCATTGCCACACCCACAAACAGAGAGTGCTGTGCTAAAGTCCGTTCTTGTTCGCTGAGACTAGCAATCAAATCTCGCAACACCACTAAAGGTACTTTTTCATCTAACTCCAGAATAATATTGCGATCGGCTTTTGTGACTTGCAATGGTTTGCCAATCGGTCGGCATCCTTGAGCTACAATCGTTTCTAAAACAATATTGCCAGTCAAAGCTATACCAACAGTACCCTCTCTATACAGATTTTGGTGTTCCTCACTACTAGGATCGTTACAAAATAAGGCAACACGACCACCCATACCGCCACCACTAGCCTGTCCCCCCACTATCACCGATCCTGGATAAGCAAAATCCAGCCCTTGTAACAAATTGTTGATTCCAGAGGCGAAAGAACTAGAAAGTAAGATGAACTGGGGTGTGGGGAAGGGTGGCACACCAATCAAATCAAGCCAAGCATCTGGTGAACTGTCTAAGTCAGGTAAGTCTTCAGCAACAACATGAAAAACTTGAATCTTCACTCCTGGAAGATGTGCCAAAGTCAAGCTAATAGCTGGTTCAGCTTCTAGTTCTTGGGTATCTCCGCTAACTGTCGTCCCAATCACACCTCCACCACTACAGCCAATTAACACTGGCACAGAAAGTTTCTCAGCTAACAAGGGTAACAGTCGGGAATACTCACTCGTAAAAGCAGACGAAATGAATACCAGTCCTAGATCCGCAGGTGCCGTTAACGATGAGACAGCACGTTCCACCACATCTGTAACAGCGGCTTCCAAAGAATGACGGGTTGATAGGGCATTTGCCCACTGCATTTGGTCTGCCATGAGTTTTGAGCTTCTTTCTCTTTTTGGGCTAGTAGGTTTTGAATTTTGATTTTGGGAAGAATTGCATTTTATAAGAATTGACACCAGCCCTTTGTCTCCACCATCCCAAGAAGCTGGGGTTGTCATTCCCTATATAGGCATCTAAATATATTGTATGATTATTTATCTATGCTACTGATTCCACAAAATCTTAAAAAATAAAGATAAATGCCTTATAGATACGTTAACTTGCTGTAATGGTTATAAATCAATAGTCTAAAGCACTAACTTATGATCGGCTAAATGGTTAGAATGGTTATTAATCAAGCAGAAAATTGCCATTTCTGAACATTTTCTATACTAGTATTAACAACACACAACGAGACTCAAGCAATGACCAACATCCAAGAAACAGCAAAAGGCGACATCCAAGAGAAAATCCAAGAAGAAGTAGAACAAGCGCGTACTGTTTGCGATATCAGCGGTAGCAACTCCCCAGAGTGCGCTGCCGCTTGGGATGCAGTAGAAGAATTGCAAGCCGAAGCTTCTCACAAGCGCCAAAGCAAGCCAAAAAATTCTCTAGAACAGTATTGTGATGACAACCCAGATGCAATTGAATGCCGGGTTTACGACGACTAAAAATTGAGGCAAGCGGATTTTCTGTTGTTTGGTCGGCAAGCAACCAGGATTGAACAAAGAATACGCCCAAAGTGGGGGATACGGAAACTTCCCAATATCCTCCACTTGCAAGCGTTTTACTTAAACCCCTGATTTTAGTAGTGGAAACAAAAAATTAATTCCTTATTTTAATCAAGATGTTTCTGCCAACGACATAAGCTGCTATTTTCATAAATTAAACAACAAATATAATTGGCACTAGGGGCGTACATCTGTACGCCCCTATAAATTTGTTTGTAATACTCGTGACTTCTAGTCATACGAGGTTCAATAAACTATTATCAAGAAGAATTCAGGATGAATTGGAGTCCGACTCACTCCTGAATAAAAGGGTTTAATACCCCTGCCTTATTTAGCAGTCTACAATCAGGTAGTGGTATAAAATCCCACTTATTTATTCGGACTCCTGACTTCTTTTTTATCTATTGTTTGAGAAAAACTATGGACTATAATATTTGGTTTCGCCCTTTCGTCTGGATTGATTACCGACTATCAGTATTATTCTTGGTAATTATTCCGCTAATTCTTCTGATTTGGGCATTTGTGCAAAAAGCAGAAGGTATACAACGCTTATTGAGCATATACTGGCGAGTAGCAAGCCTAGTGGCAATCACGATTTACTTAATGATTGCCCAGTATCCAGTTAGCTTTATTTCTGGGTTGATGGCTCGGATTTTGATCCCGATTTCGCTATGGTTCTGGGTCGATATCAACGATGAAATTGAGTATCAAACCAGTGGTTCGTTGAAATTTATTTTTACTTCTTGGCGCTGGGCGACAACTGTTTATTGTTTTTTGGGCACACTCGCCTTTATCCCTTTTTTGGGTTGTGCTTTTTCTGGCAATGTGCTTAAGACTTCCTATTGTCAGGTTTGGTTCGAGGCTCCGTTGCTATTCAAAGAATATTTTCATGCTAATAGTAAAGCTGAGTTTTTAGGTTTTCTTGGCATAACTAGTTTAGTAATTTATGTGCTTTATTTAAGCTATTTTGTTCTAATTAAGCTGGGCAAACAGGGACGTTCAGCCACACCACAGTAACCCTAATCTTAAAAAAATGAATCCCATTGGCAAGCGACTGGAACAATACACCGCTAAACGCACCAAAGAAGTCCTAATTGTAACGGTGGAAATTGCCGATGAGCAAGATACAATCGCTATTTTCAAAGGCTTTTCCAGTTGTTTGATGCGTCCAACGGCATTTGATGCAGATGTACCAGTTCTACCAGATGGGGCAAACATCCTCAACATTGACCGAGTAGCCAGTCCTTACAATCCTGAAGCACCCCGTTATATTCAACAAGGAATTTCTTGGGAAGCTATGGAAGCTCTATTATTAGAAGTGGGAATCTAACTAATTACTAATTCGTAATTTTGCAGAAAGGCTGACTTTGAGAGAACACTTGTAAGGTGCGATAATGAAAACTTCCTTAGATTGCTACAAAGGTTAAACTGATGACTTCTTTATCTAATTCCAATGGGCCACTTGAACGGGCAGATATAGCTCTTTTTGACTCCCGGTATGAAGGATTTGATGCTTCTATAGCTCAAGAGTTAGCAGAATTACTTCAAAAAGCATATAAGCAGTTCGATCAGTTTGTTGCTGACGAAAAAGCAAATAAACCTCTTGTGCAAAAAAGCCAACTACAGCTTGGTGGAAATTATCAGTTGAAGAGTGAGCTTTACGAGAACAGTATGCCCTTTGGTTTTGTTGCTTCTAAAGCCAGTAGTAATGATGTATTTGTCGTTTTTAGGGGTACAAAAACCTTTGTTGAGTGGTTTAAAGATGCCAATATTCCGCTTGTTTCCTATAGTGACGGCAAAAATCAAGAAGGGAATATTTTGAAAGTCATTGGGGAATCAATACAACTAATCCAGTCTCCAATTTTGATCCCCAACGCTAATGGCTTTGGTCGTGTAACGGTAGGTTTTAGGCAAATCTATACTGCCTTGCGCCAAGCCATGATTGACGTACTTAACCTCTGTGATAAAGATTCTCGGATTTTTGTAACAGGACACAGCCTTGGTGCTGCATTAGCAACTTTAGCGATTCCAGATATTCTCACTAACACCCAATTTAATAAGCCTGAAAAAGTTACCCTATATACTTTTGCTAGCCCCCGATGTGGAGACAGAGAATTTGCTATTAAGTTTCAAGACATAGGTGTAAGGCATTGGAGAATTGCTAATACTGAAGATTTTGTAACTATGATTCCGTTTCCTACAGGAAATATTTTCAAAGCAACAAGAGCATTACCACGAGATCAACAAGAGGTAGCAATTGGGGATGGAGAAGTGACCTCAAAAGTAGATAAACCAAGAAATCCAAATCCACTTTTTGGTTTCTTTGAGGCAATGTATAACCGAAGCGGGGAAATATATAATGATCGGAAAAGAAGGATGCCAGATTACGTGCATACTGGCACACCAGTTTGTTTTACGATTCATGCAGCCGCTCTAGAGCAGCACCATAATTTAGAAGAGATTTATATGCGTGGAATCTTGAGATTTAAGTAAGGATTTATAGTAAATAGAGTTTCTTACACTGTAAGAAGTCTATTGTAAGGGAAGGATAATTGCTAGGTTATGGAGGAATCTTGCAGTGCAAATCATTGCCACTATCGCTGTTGCATTTGTTGCAGTCGTGCATATTATTATTTCAGTAGTAGAAATATTTTTGTGGGAAAACCCTTTTGTTCATCAAAGGCTTGGATTTACAGCCGACGTTGCAGGCCAAGTGGCTCCAATTGTTAAAAATGCTGGTCTATATAACAGCTTTATTGCCATTGGCTTAATCTGGGGAGCATTTGCTAAAAGCGATTTCCTATCAATTCGGGTCTTCTTTCTGGTATGTGTTGTGATTGCAGGTATCTTTGGTGCATTAACTCTAAGAAAGACAACTCTTGTAGTTCAGACACTACCTGCATCCATTGCGTTGATTTTTGTTTGGTTGGCTTTTGTTCAAGTCAAGGGATAAGCCTAACAAAACCAGTGGCGAGAAACATGAAAACTAGGGGAGTCTAACAACCGTCTGTAGTGGACGGTATTGCGATCTCGGTAGTGAGGCAAAGTTTAACTGCCGCGGCGCAAACAATTTTGATTTTTAAATTTAAAAAATGTCCCGTTCTGGATACACACTTCCCGTCTTTGCCTGTGCTGCTGCTGTTGCAGCTTTACACTGGTTACACGATCGCAAATCCCTAACTTTTGCCTCTGTAGATTTGATTAAACCCGCTCAAATAGCAGAAATCCCAATTGAACAGGTAGCAGGACTATCTGAGAATACAGCTTTAGCAATAACTCGCAGCGATCCTGGCGATAATCTCGACCTGACTAAAGATACACCGATTTGGGCATTGGTGGAATGGCGAGAACAGGGTGATGATGCTGTAATTATTAAAGGTGGAGAAGGGATTGGTAGGCAATTAAACGCTGATGACAAGCCGGCTATTTATGCTTATGCTCAAAGGCTGTTGCAAGAGAATTTGCAACGAATGCTAGCACCGGGGCAAAAAATCACGGTGACGATTATTTTACCTGAAGGGCGATCGCTAGCTGTTAGAACTTCCAATTCTGCTTTTGGTGTGGTTGAAGGACTTTCGCTTTTAGGCACAACTGGCATTTCTCAACCCTTAAGTACACCCGATCAGCTTGCAGTTTTTCGGGCGGAATTACAAAATAAAGCCAGTCATTTTGAAACTTTAGTATTCTGTATCGGGGAGAATGGCCTAGATTTGGCGCGTAAACTAGGGATTAATCCTGAACAATTAGTCAAAACTGCTAACTGGCTTGGCCCAATGTTAGTAGAAGCTGATGTGCTGGGTGTGAAAGAAATCTTATTATTTGGCTATCACGGTAAGCTGATGAAGCTGGCTGGCGGGATTTTTCATACCCATCACTACTTAGCTGATGGACGGCGGGAAATTTTGGCCGCGCACTGTGCGATCGCAGGTTTAAAATCACCAGATATCCAAGCCGTCTTTAACAGTGCTACCGCCGAAGCAGCACTAACACATCTAAAATCCCTAGATGCTGCAACTGGTAGTGATTGGGTAAATCAAGTTTACAGTGCGATCGCCGAAACTATCGATATTCGTTCCCAAGAATACATTCAAAGTCATAGCGAAAGCGGCACAAAAGTAACAGTCTGTGGCTCTATTCTCTTCGATCGCGATCGCAAAATTATCGTGAAGAGTAAAACTGCTGGTCTGTTGATGGGAAAATTATGTTAATTTATTATGAATAATCGTAAACAATCCAAATAAATAATCCTTTAAGTAACCACTCTAGGGTAGATTTATCGTTTTAATACCATCTCCGACTCCGGGACTTGGCAAATGCACATAAAGCCGCGTTTGTCAAGGTTTTTTATACCATTATCAGCCTGTCCAGGCTGAATAATAGCATCTCCATAGACCACAAAGCATCTACTTATCCTTAACAGATATAACTCTCCCGTCATGAATACAGCGGTGACTCTACCAACTGAACAAGCGCCCCAAACATTGGAAAATTTTGGGCGGCTTGATCGTCAATTGATTGTAATTCTGGATTTTGGCTCTCAATATTCTGAGCTAATTGCCCGTCGCATCCGCGAGACTCAAGTATACTCCGAAGTTTTGTCCTATCGCACTACTTCTGAACATTTGCGCCAACTCAATCCTAAGGGAATCATCCTCTCTGGTGGCCCAAGTTCGGTTTATGGTGAAAAGGCTCCCCATTGCGATCCAGAAATTTGGAATTTGGGAATACCCGTCTTGGGTGTTTGCTATGGGATGCAGCTGATGGTAAACCAACTCGGTGGCGAAGTGGCAAAGGCCGAGCGAGGTGAATACGGCAAAGCCTCATTATATATTGACGATCCCACAGATTTGCTCACTAATGTCGAAGATGGTACTACCATGTGGATGAGTCATGGAGACTCAGTTACCCAAATGCCATCAGGGTTTGAATTGCTAGCACATACCGAAAATACTCCCTGTGCTGCGATCGCCGACCATGAAAGGAAACTTTATGGTGTTCAGTTCCATCCAGAGGTGGTGCATTCTGTTGGTGGTATAGCATTAATTCGTAATTTTGTCTACCATATCTGCGATTGCGAACCCACTTGGACAACAGCAGCTTTTGTCGAAGATGCAGTTCGAGAAATTCGCGCCAGAGTTGGCGAAAAGCGGGTGTTGTTGGCGCTGTCTGGTGGAGTGGATTCTTCTACTTTGGCCTTTTTGCTGTACAAAGCTATTGGTGAGCAACTAACTTGCGTATTTATCGATCAAGGCTTTATGCGAAAGTATGAGCCGGAGCGATTGGTAAAGCTGTTTCAAGAGCAATTTCACATTCCTGTAGAGTATGTTAATGCTCGCGATCGCTTTTTAGCTGCGATCGCTGATGTCACAGATCCAGAAGAAAAGCGCCGCCGCATCGGACACGAATTTATCAGCGTATTTGAAGAAACATCCAAGCGCCTCGGGCACTTTGACTATCTAGCTCAAGGGACTCTTTATCCAGATGTGATCGAATCTGCTGACACCAATGTTGATCCCCAAAGTGGTGAGCGGGTAGCGGTGAAAATTAAGAGTCATCACAATGTTGGTGGTTTGCCCAAAGACCTCAGATTTAAATTGGTGGAACCACTGCGGAAACTATTTAAAGATGAAGTCCGCAAAGTTGGGCGTTCCATTGGTTTACCAGAAGAAATTGTCCAACGCCAACCTTTTCCTGGGCCTGGTTTGGCAATTCGCATCTTGGGGGAAGTCACATCTGAGCGATTAAACATTTTGCGCGATGCAGATTTGATTGTCCGGCAAGAAATTAACCAACGCGGTATGTATCATGATTTCTGGCAAGCATTTGCTGTATTGCTGCCAATTCGTAGTGTTGGCGTTATGGGAGATCAACGTACTTACGCTTACCCCATTGTTTTGCGGATTGTTACTAGTGAAGATGGTATGACTGCTGATTGGGCGAGAGTGCCTTACGATGTCCTGGAAGTGATTTCCACGCGGATTGTGAATGAAGTCAAAGGCGTTAATCGGGTGGTTTATGACATCACATCTAAGCCGCCTGGAACCATTGAATGGGAGTAATCAAGTTTTGATATGAATCTTTCATCTAATTCAGATTAGTTGTATTAGTTGAGATTCATATACAGCAGTTTGCAAGTTAATAGTCAAAGATAAAATCTAATTTACTTCTGACTCCTAATTTAAGACTTGCGGCATGTTTCCGCCTCCGCTTCAGTTATATTTCAAAATGACAATGCCGAACTGACTCGTTTAAAGCCTCGGTATTGTCTATTTTTTTGACTTTGGTATTACTAACTTTAATTTTTAAAGCATCAATCAAAATCTAAACCTGTTAAGCGAAAAAATATCTAATTTGCATAATCAAATTGAATATAACTCTTGTAGGGTGGGCAACATGAGCACCCAGATTATGCAATTTAAATATAGAACAGCTTATACCAATTCTTTATGAAGCTGCGTAGAATTCGATCCCCCCTAGCCCCCCTTTTTCAGGGGGGAACTGGAAAAACGTCTATCAAAGTCCTCCTTTTTAAGGGGGATTTAGGGGGATCAAGATATCTGCAACTTCACCTTAAGTTGGTATTAGTAATAAAGCGGTTATTAATCAGCAAGATTATTCTATAGGAATCCAGTTTGATTTTGAAAAAAATAAGTATTTGTAATGCGTTAATGTTTTGCATAGCGCACACTACTGGTGTGGCAAGCAAAAAAATTGTGCATTAGACGTAGGTTGGGTAGAACCCAGCATATATCACGATGTTGGCTTTGGCAAAGCCTCCAACACCACTTGCTACAACGCGGGGAACCCGCGCAACGCAGTGGCTCCCCAACCTACAATTTTTTTGTAACATTTTAGCTTTGATACGCGACTACGTATCTTTTCAAAAATAAAATATTATTCCTATAGAATTTCAGCTATTCGTGAGAGGTAATTTTTTAAATATAAAGGAATTTAGACACTAACATAATTTTATCTACTCAATAATTATAAATACCAATGAATAACTAATCATCAATTGGATGGTAGTTAAAAAAATTGAGTTATTGTCTAGGAAAATAGGCGCGATCGCAGTAAAATTACCAAAGGGATGGTGACATAAAAAATAATAAGCAAATTATTAGAAATAAGTTTCATTAAATCAACGTTTATGGAGATGTTATGGAACCTGCTCTTCCCCTTGCTGGCTTAAACATCCTCGTAGTTGATGATGATGATGATAGCCGTTTTTACATTACTACCGTGTTGGAAGCTGATGGAGCCGCAATTACGGCAGTTGCATCAGCAGCGGTAGCATTGAAAGTACTACCTGAGTTGCATCCAGATGTCTTGATTTGTGATATTGCGATGCCTGGTGAAGATGGCTACACTCTTATCCGCAAGATTCGGGCGCTGAAGCCTGATATTTATGGAAAACTACCCGCGATCGCCTTAACTGCTTATGGCGATAGCGAGTATCGTAGCCTCGCTTTGGAAGCAGGCTTTCAAACTCATGTGCCTAAACCGGTTGATCCAGGAGAACTAGTTGCGATCGTTGCTAATTTGGTTGCATCTTATAAAAGTTGACACAAAGATACAGGTATTGGGAATAGGGCATTGAAAAGAGGCAGAGGGGCGGGGTGCAGGGGGCAGAGGGGAAAACTTTTCTCCCTTGGGTCTTCCCCAGCCCCCAATCCCCATTACCCCTTATCCCCAGAGGGGGCTCCACCATCCCCAATCCCCAGTCCCCAATCCCTTCGTTTCAAAACTAATTTACTCAGATTTATATGCTGGTGGCTCGACGTGAATTAAGATTCTCACTGGACGGAATCGTTCTTCTAATCGGCTTTCTACTTCTTCGGTGATGTGGTGAGCGGTTTCTACATCTGCTGCATCCACTATTAAATGCATTTCAATGAACACTTGACGACCAAGAACACCGCGAGAAGCGATCGCATGACAGTTAATTACACCTGAAATATTGCGATGGGAATGTAGTAAAGACAAACAAATATAGGGAAGAGATATAGCATTGCTGTTTCTCTTCCCTATTTTTGAAATGTATTCAACTGTTCTCTCAGTTGCAGAAAAATTTGTAAGTACTTAAGAGACAAAAATTCAATTTATTCTAAACCGCCTAAACCATTAGCACCAGCACCAGCCCGAATGATAGCTGCTTGTGCGCCAATATCACCATTTGAAACAGCATCATCTAATGCTGCTGCTGCTGAAGCTACAAAAGGATTGCTGATAGTAGAAAGTGCTGTAATATCAGCTGTGCCTGGATCTATTTCCAAAGAAAGTATGGTTTCATCGTCTGTAAGTGGTGTACCAGTACCGTATAGAGGTGTAATTGTTAAAGGGCCAGGAAAGTACGCGTTATTGGGCAAAGTTAATTCACCACTAACACTGATAGAAGCGCCTGAAGCTCTAACAAGAGTTACTGCACCACGGGCTGCTGCTTGATTTGCACTTGCTGGTGCAGCCAGAATGTTACCAACGCTAACCAAACCTAACAAGCAGATGCTTCCTTTAACGATCGCAGAAATTTTCATGATTAACAAACTCATCGTGTTGTTTATCTTTGCGTTTTCAATATAACCATTGCTTTCCAGAAAACTCTCAGTAACAATACCAGAATTTTTCAAAATTTCAGCGGTCATAAATTAAAAAAACTAATAGACAAAATTGTGAGTGTGGAACTGAACGATAGCGGCAAAACCTTAATAAAAGAAAGCTATAGCGAGGCTTCTATCTATTTAATGCCTGTATAATAATTGTGGCAATAATTACCAATTTTAGTGTTTTGGAGAACAAAATCTAGAAAACAATTGAGGTAAGGCTTTAGACCGCTCATACACCATAATTCTCTGTAAATACAGCTTAATAATTCGTCACAAGTTGTCATGAAATGCCCATATCATACATAATCTTTGCTAAATCTTCAGTGCATCTTTATAGGTAGTATGCTATTGACAACAATCTGACTCCCCAGACTTATTGCGGTTCTTGTCTAGATGCAATATTTGTAGGGATGCACAACTGTATACCCCACCATATTCCACACAATTGAAACGGGCTATAAAATCTAGTTATGGGTTGGGTAGAATGATTCTCGGAAAAAAACGCTTTGCGCGATCGCGAAGCACCCGCTAGTAGTCTGTTAATAAATAATTGATAGATAAATTCCTTGTACACACGGCGATTTATCGCGCCTCTCTAACTGCGATCGCAAAACCAAAAATTTCTTAGGAGAGAGGAATGTAAGTAAGGTCAAATATTTGTCCCTAGTAGCAAGGTAGAAAATCAGCACAGCAAAAAATTGCCTCAGCGTTATGCTCAAGCACCATTTAACTTACTATATTTATTGTCCCCCAGTCCAATGGGCTACATTTGCTGCCTTTAGGTCATTATGGCAAAATCTAAGAAAAGCGCTACCCCCATCAATCTCAGCGATCCACAATATTATCTTAACCGAGAGTTAAGCTGGCTAGAATTTAATGGCAGGGTGTTACATGAAGCCTGTGACGATCGCACGCCTCTTTTGGAACGCCTCAAGTTTTTGGGAATATTTAACTCGAATTTGGATGAGTTTTTCATGGTGCGGGTTGCTGGTTTAAAGCAACAAGTAGAGGCGAAAGTTACTCTGTTAACTCCCGATGGTCGCACACCACAACAACAGTTAGACGATATTAGGTCTACCCTCATTCCCCACGTCAAGAAACAACACCAACATTTTGAGCAAGTACTTCGACCCTTATTAGCAAATAACGGCATCCATATACTGGATTACATAGATTTAAATCAAAAACAGCGAACTCATATCAACAGTTATTTTGAGGAACAAGTCTTTCCTGTTTTAACTCCTTTGGCTGTTGATCCTAGTCATCCTTTTCCTTTTATTTCTAATCTCAGTCTGAATTTGGCTGTTGTCGTCAAAAACCCAGACACCGAAGAAGAATTATTTGCCAGAGTGAAAGTCCCTAGCGTTCTACCACGATTTTTACCCATACCGCCAGAATTGGGAGATCAGAACAGCGACAAACCCACCAACTGGACTGGAGTACCTTTAGAACAGGTGATCGCTCATAACTTGGAATCTCTATTTCCAGGAATGAATATTCAAGAATATCATCCGTTCCGCATTACCCGTGACGCTGATTTAGTACTAGAAGAAGATGAAGCAGATGATTTGCTGTTAGCCATTGAACAGGAATTGCGAAAACGGCGGTTGGGTGGGAGTCCAGTCCGGCTAGAAATTCAATCCCAGACTCCTGAAATAGTGCGATCGCGATTATTGCAAGATTTAGAATTAACAGAAAGCGATCTCTACGAAGTAGACGGTCTTTTGGGACTGCGGGATTTGATGTATTTCATGGCCTTGCCATTACCAGAACTCAAAGATCCACCACGCCAATCTGTTGTCCCATTACGCCTGCAAAGGCTGAGAGAACCGAGTTTAGATCCAGATGTTTTGGAGACGGACGAAGGAAAAGACTTTTTTGCTGTGATTCGGGAAAAGGATTTGCTAGTACACCATCCTTATCAATCCTTTTCAGCTACAGTAGTGCGCTTTATTACCAATGCCGCTTACGACCCGAATGTGTTAGCCATCAAGATGACCCTTTACCGGACTTCTGGTGACTCGCCCATCGTCAACGCTTTAATTGCTGCTGCCGAAAATGACAAGCAGGTATCCGTACTGGTGGAATTAAAGGCGCGATTTGATGAGGAAAATAATATTTACTGGGCAAAACGACTAGAAAGAGTTGGAGTTCATGTTGTCTATGGTTTAGTGGGGCTGAAAACTCATAGTAAAACCGTTATGGTAGTACGGCGTGAAAAAGACCGGATACGTCGATACGTACATATTGGCACTGGTAACTATAACCCCAAAACTGCACGTGTGTATACAGATTTAGGATTATTCAGTTGCCGTGAAGAATTGGGTGCTGACATCACAGATTTATTTAATTTCTTGACAGGCTACTCCCTGCAAAAGTCTTATAGAGAGTTGCTGGTTGCGCCTGTGAATATGCGCGATCGCTTTTTGGCACTAATTAACCGCGAAATTGAAAATGTTCAAAATGGATTTTCTGGACGCATTGTTGCCAAAATGAATTCCCTAGTCGATCCAGAAATTATCGCCACCCTATATGAAGCTTCCCGCGCCGGAGTGCAAATCGACTTAATTATCAGAGGCGTTTGTTGTTTGCGTCCAGGAATCAAAGACATTAGTGAAAACATTCGCATCATTAGCATTGTCGGTCGCTTTTTAGAACACTCTCGGATTTATTATTTTCATAACAATACCCAAGAGGAAATCTATATCGGTAGTGCCGACTGGATGCGCCGCAACCTAGATCGCCGAGTCGAAGTAATTACCCCAGTCAAAGACCCAGATATTGCAAAAGATTTGCAAGAAATTATGGGAATTATGCTCGCAGACAATCGCCAAGCTTGGGAATTACAAGCCGATGGCAGTTATATTCAACGTCGTCCTTATGATGATTCTCCAGAAGCTAACTCACAAAAAATTATTATGAACATGGCATTACGTTCAACTGGTGTAGCCTCCTGATTGAGTGAAGCAATCCAACCTGCTTCGCTGAGGTTGCAGACTTCTGCGAAGCGTTAAAAAATCAGTTACTTATACCTCAATACAGTTTAGTTAAGCTTCTCTTCCTTCTCTTTCTTTGCGTCCAACTCTTACGAGACGTTGCGCGTAGCAAGATCCCCATAGGAGTATGCGTCCTTTGCGGGTGACGCTCCTAACGTCGCTAACGCTACGCTATTGCCCTTGGCGTCTACGTTAAAAAAAGTTGTGCGATTCGTTGCTTAGTGAATCACGGTATCAGCCCGTACATAACTAAGCCAGCCTGACAGCAGATTACTGTCATTAAAGGCTGAACTCTCGGTCAGATGCAAGTGCAAGTCTTGCCATTCCGACTCAGAATTGACTCCTTACCTGCCCACACCGAACAAGCTCGGTTCTTGTAGAGTGAAGCTGGGAACAGGGCGCAAACAGACAGCCGTTGCGGGCTGACACTGGCGCTAACAGGGAGTTCCTACGGCGAAACCGGGTCTAGAAAAGCAACTTACGTAAAAGCAGGGCGCAACACAAAAATCCCTGACTTCACTGGAGAATCAATTCCCGCCGCATTTTAACTTTGATAGCGGCAAGAGTCTAGGGAATCCAGTAGTTGAATTGACCACGCCTAAAGGAACTATCAATCTCTCCGAGGGAACGAATAAAAACGAGTTGTGGGTCTAGGGGCTTTTCGTTCCCCAAGTAGCCCAGACGAGCGGAGGAATCCCCATCCCTAAGAAAGACGGGACTACCAGAATGCTTAAGATACCTACCATCGCGGATAGAGCTTGGCAATGCCTCGCAAAATACGCACTAGAACCAGCACACGAAGCCACTTTCCACGCCAGGAGTTACGGGTTCAGAACTGGGCGCTCTGCCCATGATGCACAAATGTACATCTTTGATAACCTACGCTCACAAAGCAACGGAATAGATAAAAGAGTTATAGAACTCGATATCGAAAAATGCTTTGACAGGATTAATCACTCAGCAATAATGGACGAACTCATCGCCCCTAAAGGCTTAAAACTCGGAATATTCCGATGCCTCAAGGCGGGGGTTAATCCAGAATTCCCCGAACAGGGTACACCTCAAGGGGGAGTAGTTAGTCCACTATTAGCAAATATCGCGCTCAACGGAATCGAAGATATTCACAAATATCATCGAGACTACAAACGGGGAAGGAGAATAACAGACAATACCTCAGAAAAGCATATTGTCGAACCATCGATCCGATACGCGGATGACATGGTTATTATACTCCGACCCGAAGATGACGCAATAGAGATACTTGAGAGAATCAGCGAGTTTCTCCGCAAACGCGGAATGAATGTAAGCCAAAAGAAAACCAAAGTTACCGCCACGACAGATGGGTTTGATTTCCTCGGATGGAACTTTAAAGTCCAGAAAAACGGAAAGTTTAGAAGCACTCCCTCGGTGGACAACTTCAAGGCATTCCGTAAGAAAGTAAAACACATCGTCAACAACTCGAACTATGGTGCTACCACAAAGGCTGAGAAATTAGCCCCGGTAGTTAGAGGCTGGAGAAACTACCATAAGTTCTGCAAGATGGACGGGTCTAGAAACTCGTTATATCACATCGAAAAAAGAGCTTACACGGTATTCAGCAAGGAAACCAAGCAAGACCGCTATTCTAGCAAGAAATTACTAGACAAAGCATTCCCAACAGTTTCCTACTCCGAAAACAAACATGTTTCTGTCAAAGGAACTAAATCACCCTACGACGGAGATACAACCTACTGGAGCGAACGCAAAAGCAAGCTCTACGGCGGCGGAACCTCTATTGCTCTTAAAAAGCAAAACCATAGATGTGCTTCCTGCGGCTTAAAGTTCATTGATGAGGAACGGGTTCACCTGCATCACATTGATGGAAATCATGCCAACTGGAAGAAAAATAATCTTGAAGCAATTCATGAGAGTTGCCACGATTACAAACACATGAGCAAAGGCGCAAGCTAAGAACATCGGAAGCTGGGTGCGGTGAAAGTCGCACGCCCAGATTTAACTGAGAGGTGCGGGGAATAATATCCTCCATCGACTCAACCACTTTGACAAAGAGTAAAGCCTTAACCCAAGCGTATTGACTTATACCTTGATAACTAGCTCAACTTAGTTATTTTTGGAAAACCGGAATTTTTTGAGCAGTTGTCTAGGTATTTTGTCATGGGTTCACACAAGTTATTCAACCATAGGATAGAGTCAGTGCTGATACTTGTTCTCATAAACTAGAGGGGTTACTCTGAATAAATTTGTCTTTCCCCTCAATGTTAATGTTATCCTGTGAGCTTTCTACCTTGCGTGTTCTAGTAGTTGATGACCACGAACTGACTCGTTTAACCTTACAACTGGTTTTTTCTTGCCAGGAAAATATTCAAGTAGTGGGTTTAGCTAGTAATGGTGAAGAAGCTATAGAAATGGTTAAACGTTGCCATCCTGACGTAATTGTTCTAGATTTACAAATGCCTATCATGGATGGCTGGAGTGCGTCTAGTCACATTAAAGCTATATCTCCCAACACCCAAATCCTTGCTTACTCCTCAGTGGAAGACGTGAATTTCCACGGTACAAAAGAAATGTCTAGCTTTGATGACGTTTGTAAGAAAGATGTACCTACAAGTGAACTTATTGCCTTAGTTAGACAATTAGGTAAGCGTGCAGGAGATGATTCAGCAGCAGGATAAACCGATTAAGCTATGTTGCTTCGCCAACTCAGGTTTAGTTTAATTCTGGGGATTTGAGGACATGATAGTAATGAAAAGCGTCGGTATAGCCTGAAGTTGAGGGTTAAACCGACGCAATTTTTGATATTTTCTACTCTACAGGAATGGTGCGTCTAAATTCATCAATTAATTCATCTAGTTCTTCCAAAGCTTGATTTACGTCAACTCTCAAAGTTCCCAGGTTTGGTTGTTCCAGTAAGCTTAACAGGTACTCCCGTTTACTTTGAACTGCGACAATTCGTTCTTTTATAGTCTGTAAATCCATTATTTTTTCCTATCTTTAACTACCTTTAAATTTAAAGTTAACTCAAAATTTAATATTTTGGCCACTATACGCCCTTAGTAGTCCACGAGAGTAACTTTTCTTTGTTAGAAACTCTCTGTATCTTCCGTAACCCGACTCATACGTGTCAAAGAGCTAGGACAAACAGAATTTGCCCTTTTAACTCAGCTAAAAAACATCTAATTTGCAGAATCGAATTAAACATAACTCTTGTGGGGTGGGCAACATGAGCGCCCAGCTTATGCAATTTAAAGATGGAACAGTTTACCAGATACGAACGATGTTCTTCCCTAATTTGTTGCTCATAGCCGATGATAATAAAACTAAGGTATTCTGACTTTATACTAATTTAAGCTCATGCTACGCCAAATCTCTTTAGGAACACTCGGTTTAACTATCGGCGGTATATTAACCGTCATTGGCTTCATCGCCTATGCTGATAATAATGCCACACTCAATCTTGTCGGATTTTTTTACGGGATTCCTCTATTGTTGGGAGGGCTGGCGCTAAAAGCTAATGAACTTAAGCCAGTACCTTTTAGCCAAACGACATCACCTTCAGCATTGATACTACGCCAGCAGCAAGCAACTGAAACTCAAAATAAAATTCGCAAAGACATCACCCGATATTGCTATGGTCAAGACGCTCATCTAGATACAACACTTTCTTTTCTAGGTTTGAGTCCCACAGACCAGGAACGACCAACCGTAACAGGGTTGCGAGAAACAGAAGTGAATGGGAGCTATGCCCTAATTCTAGAATTTGATTCACCGCTAATACCATTTGATGTGTGGCAAAAAAAGCAGGAAAAAATGACTAATTATTTTGGCCCTGGATTAGAGATTCAAATAACACAGCCGTCTGAAAATACAATTGAGCTAGCGCTGATTAATACTCAAAAAGAGTCCTTAGTCAGTAGTCAATAACAAAAATTATTGTTACTCTAACTCCATGCCTTTATCTACAATTTAGATAGCCGACTTCTTGAAGAAGCCGACTATCTAGGCAGTTTAGGCAAGTAGGATTCCACCTTACTAACTATTGAAAAATTTGTTTTTTGGGATTTTCTTCATCACTGACCAAAAAGTTACTTTTCTAAACGAACTGCATACCACTGTAAATATTGTCCAGGGCCGATATCTAATTCGCAAGTGGTGTCGAGCAAATATTGTGCTTGAGCTTCCACAGTATCCAAGTTTTGTAGGTCAGGCGCCAAATCTTGAATTATGAGTTTTTGAAGAGTTGTTTCGAGCTTTTTTAATAACTCTGATAGTGTCAGAAATTGTTCTGGTTGATTGGTTTCTAGAACAACAAAGTTATCCTGCTGATACATTAATGAGTCGGGCATTTTAAGGATTTAGTGGAGGTAAATAGTTTTGGAGTTTTTTGAAACAATTTTTTGTTGTTTGTTTAGTTAATAAGATGGCAATTTTAATGTGCAGTCTGTGGATAAATTTTAAAATTTAGTTGTTCAATATATTAATTTAATTTTAGTATATTTGTATACATTTTTTAACAAAAAATCTATTTCTTTATAACTCAATATTCTGAATACAACTAAATAAGAATTTTTACTTAATTTATTAACCTAGAGTCAATGCATAATCAAGCCTTGTACAGGCTTAATCTCAACTTTATATAATTATACTAAACCCCAGCAAACCTTACCGGATAGACTGAATAAATTTAAGTCAGCCGCTCTGAGAACTTACTATTAGCTATTTTTTGAGGGCACTTTGGTAATTACTTTGTTCTGTCTTACTGGGTTTCTAAAGTAACTCCAAAACTAAATGCGTAAGGTGTCCATTTGCAATTCTCAAAAAAATTGTAATTTAACTTTAACAATTGGGAAATATAAAAGTAACATTTCCTCCCATAACCACAGCCGAACAAAAAGGTAATAATTGCCTTCGCGTTCCAATTATAGATTGTCTATGCAACTTAGTTATCTACCGCTTGCTTGGCTCAAGAACATTGAGCAGTCCATTGTCAAAAAACAGTTGATTGTGAAGCTAGACACACCTCTGCCGCAAATCCTGGCATTGATGAAAATAGCGATCGCCTCCATGCGATCGAGTTGTACAGCCTTTTTCAGGATAGTCCCGCAAGTGGAAGGCAACTCATGTCAGGCATAAGCCCATTTCCTCTTTCTACTAAGCAACCGCCACTGATTCTAGTGGCTGATGATGACAAGACCATGCGCGTATTGTTGCGTAAAGCGATGGAACAAGAAGGTTATCGCGTGATCGAGGTCAATGATGGCAAGCAATGTTTAGATGCTTATGAGACCATCAAACCAGATATAGTTTTGCTAGATGCTGTCATGCCTGTAATGGATGGCTTTACCTGCTGTAAGCACTTGCTCCAGATTGCTAGGAATAATTTAATATCAGCCCTTGCAAACTTTGATAGTGACTCGGCCCTTAACAATACGGTTATATCCAAGATATGGGAGCGCACTCCCATTTTGATGATCACATGCTTGGATGATGAGGATTCCGTAAACCGTGCTTTTGACGCCGGCGCAACTGATTATGTTACTAAGCCAATTCACTGGCCTGTATTGCGCCAGCGATTACGCCGACTGTTACAGCAAGCGCAAGTATACAAACAATTAGAGGCGGCAAACGAAGCTTTGCATCACCTGGCCAATGTAGATGGCTTAACTGAGTTGGCTAATCGTCGCCGCTTTGACGATTATCTCAATACTCAGTGGATTAATCTCGCACAAGAGGGATCTCCTCTGTCGATGATCTTGTGTGATATCGACTTTTTTAAGTTTTATAACGATAGATATGGCCATCCAGCTGGGGATGTCTGTTTACAAAAGGTGGGTGCTGTCTTAAGTCTTAAGGCACAAAAACATCAGGATTTAGTAGCGCGTTATGGTGGCGAAGAATTTGCTGTGATTATGCCATACACTCCTGCATCTGGCGCACTTCACGTTGCTGCAACGATACAAGCGGGAATCAAAGATTTGCAAATTGTTCATGACGGATCTCTGGTGAGTGAGCATGTCACCTTAAGTATGGGCGTGGCAACTCTTGTCCCCACTTGGGAATCCTCACCTTCGGATTTGATTGTCCTGGCAGATAAAGCACTGTATCAAGCAAAGGCCGGGGGGCGCGATCGCTTTGTCTCAAGTACTTAATTGTCATTTGTCATTTGTGAATGACCAAGCCCTAATGCCCCATACCCAATGACTAAGAAGGATAAACTGGTAGTGTGAAGTGAAACCATGCTCCGTTATTGGGGGCAGAGTCTACCCAAATTTGGCCATAGTGTGCTAAGACGATACGTTGGCATAGACAAAGACCAATGCCATAACCTTCTGTACCTTCATCCCGTTGCAGGCGGAAGTGGTTTTCAAAGATGCGATCGCGATTCTCTACAGGAATACCAGGCCCATTATCACCAATACTAAACTGAACTTTTTGAGTAGTGCGGTGTAGTCCAGCAATGCTAATCTTGCCACCTTCTGGGGTGTATTTGATGGCATTATCCAACAGATTTACTAGCACTTGCCGGATACGTTCTGGGTCAGCATAGACATAAGGTAAGTCACTGGGAATATCCGTTTCTACCTCTTGGGATTTGGCAGTATAGCGATCGCACAATTCTTCTAGTACATCTATACACAGTTTACCTAGCTGTACTTTTTGTGGTAAAATTGGAAACTCTATATCTTTGCCACGACCTACCTGCAAAAGGTCGGCAATCATCCGATCGATAACCTTAGTTTGATTACGGGCTTGTTTTAAGAGATGTGCGGTCAAGGATGGTTTGAGGCGTTGAAATTGCCCTGTATCTAAATTGTAGTTAGATTGAAGAGTTTCTATGGCGATCGCGGCAGCAGTTAGCGGATTGCGGAGATCGTGCGCCAGCATTGCAATCACCCGATCTTTAAACTGTAACTGCTCTTGGAGGTTATCTTTTTCCTGTTTCAAGCGAAAAATTTCGTCTGAGAGTCGGATTAGTTCAGCAGAAACAGCAACAGAACGGATAGTAGATTTGGGTGATGTAGCCCTTGCAGTATCATCTATACGTTCTTGTAAGTCTTCTTGTAATTTTAAATAGGCGTCTACAGCAGCTTGCCAGCGAGGCCACCAGTTTTTCAATTGCGCTATGATATTACTCCCAGCTAAAACCTGTCGTGGTTCGGGATGGATTTTGATTAAAGCTGGCGTTGCTACTAATTTGAAGTGTTCTGCTAAGTAAGGTTGTTGTCCAACATCAATAGTTTGAAGTTCAAAACTATACTCAGCCTGCAATTCTTTTAAGTAAGCACGTATTCGCTGTACCTGTTGGCGGGACTTGGGGCGTCCATCGACGAACAGCAGCAGTTGGAGTGGAGCCTCAGAATGAATCGGCTGATCCTGGGAAACTTGCATGTAATCGTGTTTCAGCACTGGTAACAACCCGGTGACGCTTTACAGAAAGTAAAATGGACTGACGGTTGTCGATGGTCGTTGTTTTTCTTCTTAATATATATTTTAGATTTTCATACTCCTATCCGATCTGCATTTTTGACATCAGATACATCTTTTTCAGCCTTTTGCTTAACTTCATCTCCAAGAAACACCCAAGCCCCTTGAATATAAGTCTTAATTTGCCCTGAATTAAAAATTTTCGCCAGAGTTAGCAGGTGAAAACGTTATTACTATGTCAAATCGGTTAGTGAAGCAGCTTGTCAATTCGAGTACTTGCTTTGAATAAGCAATCACCCAAGTAAACACAGATGCTAATTGTATCTAATTTATCAGGAAGCTGTTAACTGTTCAGACCAATTTTGTAGAGGGTTTTCTCAACCGCCAATGCATTCGATGAAGTGTCTTTTTTGCCTGCCTTTACCTGATCCTACTAATGATTGGTAAAACAGCCATAGCTAACTGCGTACTGCCTCTATAACTTGCGAAGCACACCTTATGCCCAGCTTTGTCCTTTAAAAACTCCCATCCTTCCCAGAAGAAGAGGGGATGGGTTATCTGAGGAAAAGTTTTAGATAACATAGAGGCGATGCCTACGTCGGTAAATTACGCACTTTTAAAGAAAGCACTCACTGCTTTCGAGGCTGTCAAGAAACTCTTGACAATAGCATAAGTAGTATTTTCTCCAGAAAATCAATTTAGAGATACTAGGAAAACTGCTGCGACACTCAGCTACTTTGCTTATTACCCCAGTCGCCAAGAATAATGAACTTACGCTAAGTTTCTGGAATTGCTTAACATTGGCATTTTCCAGATATTGCCTTACTCAGCTTACCATCGTTAGATGAATAATTTCCAAAATTGATTATAAGCCAGGTTAGCGAACTTAATTTCCCCTTCTTGGGTGAGGCTAGGGGGCTTTAGTCATAGTCTATCACTTCAGTTGCTTGGCGTAGGCTTTGCCCGCCGTAGGCATCGCATTACAACTAGTGCATCTGGAACCAGATTAAAGCTAGTTATCCACTCTAGCAATGGAATATTTAGATAACTCTCTAAAAAATTGCAAAGGGCGCGACCTATTGATTCACAATCTAGTATTGATCAGTTCGTAGTCGGCGGCTTTCGCCTTGATCTAAGAACTAAACTTTTTCCGAACTCCCAAATCATAAAACTCTTATCTAGCAAGTATTTCAGGTTTATTTATTTTTTTTCCAAAAATGTTAGTTTTCCAGAATTTTAGGGAATTCTATAAATAAGCATGGGAATTATAAAAACCTAATGGCTGTAAAACAAAGACAATACGGTAGCTTTTGCTACCGTTTACTCATTTTTAGAGATATTATCTTCACCAATATAGACATTTACGAAGAAGACGCCGCAAGTTGGTAGTGTCTTTTGGTGATCTAAAAAATAGGACTTACGCAAACAGTAGCCGAAGTCCCAATTTTATGATGTGTGGTAGTGGCATTCAGGAGTGCTGAGTAAATAAGTGAGATTCCCCATTCGGAACGGGCTAAGGGAACTCCAAGAAATAAATTATCCAATATTGTGGGGTGAGCAACATGAGTGCCCAGTCCACAATATGGCTATCGTGTCGCCCACCCCACAGGATTTAATTGGATATTTTTTTATTTGGAAGTCCCTAAACCTTAGCTATCCGGGAACGGAACTGTTTTGCCCAATGCCCAATGCCCTATTCCCTATTCCCACTTAATGAACAGTCTGCGCTAGGGTAGGAATTGAAACTCAATTTGTGATTTCCTGTGCTTCCCTGCAAACGTCCAGCTGTATTTCTAATTTGGGCTGTTCTACTCACTTCCTTAACAGCCTGTGCTAATAGTCCAGTCGCCAAAAACCTAGAAGAATCTTTGGCGGCAGATCCGAAGCTGCAAAGCAATCCAGTTGTCTTTGGAGAATCTCAGGTTAACCAGCCAAAAGCACAGCAAAACCAGTCAACAGTTCAGTTACCAGCTGATTTTCCTAAAGATATTCCCCTATATTCCAATGCCAAACTAGAGGAAGTTACACCTGCTAGCAGTTCAGAAAGTAAAATCTCAACTCGTTGGTTGAGTTCTGACCCCAGCAACTTTATTGCTAGCTTTTATCGCAGCCAGTTTCAAGCAAATAACTGGCAGATTTTGCAACAGCCAACAGATGATGCAGGGGGCGCTTTTGAGGCACGTCGTAACGATTTGCTGTTGAAGATTTCCATTCAGCCTAAATCAGTTACTAACGCCACACCGAATCAACCCCAAACGGCTACTGAATTACTGATTGATTACGTACCCAATAGTGCTGCGACGGCACAACCTACCCTAACTACAAATGCTAGCGAAACTACTAACGCTATTTCTCCTCAACCAGGAAATCCCCAGTTCATTGGCCCAATACCACCTGCAAACTTAGCAGCACAGACACCAAGTACGGTTAATAACCAAATAATCCCAACAGCAACACCTGAATCTCAGGTATTCAACGATCTGAATAAAGTACCGCAAGAATGGCGGCAACATATTCAAGACTTGGCTACATTAGGTATTTTGTCTTTAGAGCCAAAGACAACTAAAAGCAACTCTACTATCAGTACTACTAAACAGTTTGAACCGAGTAAAATCGTTACACATCGGGAATATGCCCGTTGGCTAATTGCTGCTAACAATGCTATGTATGCCAGCAATCCAGCTAAACAAATTCGCTTGGCATCAGAAAGTACTCAACCAGCTTTCAGTGATTTATCGGCAAAAGACCCTGATTTTCCTGCTATTCAGGGATTAGCGGAAGCTGGATTAATTCCCAGTCATTTGTCTGGAGACTCTACAGTAGTTTTGTTTCGTCCTGATGCACCCCTAACGCGGGAACAGTTACTACTGTGGAAATTACCCCTAGATACTCGCCAAGCTTTACCCTCTGCTAACTTAGATACAGTCAAACAAACCTGGGGTTTCCAAGATGCAGTGCGAATTGACCCCAAGGCTTTAAGAGCAGTGTTGGCTGATTACCAAAATAGCGAACAATCGAATATTCGGCGGGTGTTTGGTTATACGACTCTGTTTCAACCCAAAAAATCAGTAACACGTGCTGAGGCTGCTATGGCTTTGTGGTACTTTGGCACTCAGGGTGAGGGTGTATCGGCTGCTGAGGCTGTGAAGTTAAAGAGAAGTTAAAAAGCAGTTAGTTTAGCCTAAACATAAAAGTGAGCAATTACAACCTTTTAGGTAGTAAATTTTGCTATTTCTTTGTAAAATCCCGATTTTTGATGAAGAAAATGTAAATCTAAGTATTTTCAGAGTTTTTATCTGTGTTTGATGAATTTTTGAGGCATAGTTAAGTATAATAACGCAGAATAGCTCAATAAAGGTACTTAGTTTTGAATTTGGGATTGAGGATTAGGGACTGGGACGATTTTGATGGGGATTCAAACCCCAACCAAATTGGGAAAAATAATCTTTCCCAATCCCCAGTACCCAGTACCCAGTCCCGGAGCGCCTATTACTCACCTTCTTGCTGTGCTGTACCACTTCGTAGAACCAAGCTACAGCGTCTCGTAGAGAAGTTGAGGAATCCTCGGCGCGATCCATTGAAGTAACTCAAAGGACAATTTGTCAGACTATCGCCCTTTTATCACTTTTCAGCAGACCAAAAAATACCACGGATAAAACAAATATGAAAAAACAAGCTGTCGCAGTCGGATTTGTTCTATTTTCTTTCATGTTGCCGACCAAAGCCTCGGCTGCGAGTTTCGATCAGCTTTATGTATTTGGCGATAGTCTTTCCGATACAGGTAATATATACAATGCTAGCGGTCAAACATATCCTCCAAGCCCACCTTACTTTGAAGGACGTTTTTCCAATGGGCCAAACTGGGTGGATTATCTTGGAAATCAACTAGGATTACACCCCACTTTAGTAACTGATATAAATTTCACTACTATTCCTCCCACACCAATTCCTACTCAAGGGATAAACTTCGCTTTCGGTGGTGCTACCTCTGGTTTAGATAACGCTGTCTTTCCCAATCAAAATTTACCGGGAGTACTTAAACAAGTCTCTGGCTTTGCTGGAATTCTGCAAGCAAATAATCAAACTGCCGATCCAAATGCACTTTATACATTATGGGCAGGTGCGAATGATTTCCTTTTTGTTAATCCTGGAGACTCGGCTACGCCAATCAGTAATATATCCCAGGCGTTGAATACTCTGGTAGGGATCGGCGCGAAAAATATTGTGGTATTTAACTTGCCAGATTTAGGACAGCTACCAGGGGCTAATAAAGATGGTCGCAACCCTATAACTCTTAGTAATTCGGCTAGTGCGTTTAACTTAGGTTTAGCACAAACTGTAAGCGGTTTGAGTCAAAACCCTAATCTCAACATTACTTATATTGATACTAATTCTTTATTTAGTCAGGCAAGCACATTCGGTTTTACAAATGTAACTGAGTCTTGTCTAGATAGGCTAGATATATGTAATCCAGCTAACAACAATTTTCTCTTTTGGGACGATTTCCACCCAACAACCGCTGGTCATAAGGTGATAGCAGAAACGGTATTGGCGGCAATTGAGGCTAAGTCTGTTCCTGAACCCTCAATAAACTTGGGGATTTTAGCTCTTGGTGCTTTTGGTGCGGTAGGAGTGTTGAAGCGTCAACAAAAAAATTCAGCAGTCCGGGTTATAGATGTGCAATTTTCTCATATAACAGTTAAAAACTAAACTAATCGATGTGAGATTGCGATCGCTTATTTCAAATTATTGAAGAATAGGTTATGCACCATTCCTCTAGTGGTGCAGAAGCCGAAACTAATCAGTTGTTGATGTAAAAGTTTGCGGCTTCTGGTGCATAGCTTGCCGCAGTAGGCATTGCCTCAATAATATTATTGTGAAAATTCCAGGGAAATTTTAGGGATTATTTCTTTGTGGCGTTTCGAGAAGAGTAAAACCATATTCATCACTGTTAGGATTACTTTGATTAAGTTGTACTAATAGTACAGTCATGATTCCTGTAACATTTGGCAGCTAATCTTTTTTGCAAAAAATAATAATTTTTTGATATGGAAAAACTAATTATTTCAGAACCCCAACTTTTTTAAGAAAGTTAGGGTTTTGAGACAATATTATTTATATCTTGAACGTAGTTCTAACTACTCCCACAAAAATGTCCCCATTCTGTTCATTGTGATTTGGTGCTGTCAGCCAAATTAAACCAGGAGTAATACTGATATTCTTATTGATTTGATACCGATAAAACCCTTCAATGTGAAATCCCGTATCTGGGTCACGAGGAGGTAAGCCTGATAACTCTCCTGAAGAACCAGTCAATTTAGGCTGCATCCCGATGATAACTCCTCCCAAATTACCCGGATCGGAATTATCTTTACCTTTATCAGGGAAGGCTAGGGCGTGTCATCAATTAAGCCAAATGACAGAAGCAGCCAGATAAATTGCACCCAAAAAGTTGGTAGCGCGTTTATCGTAGCGCGTCGCAATCGCTCGATACTGCTTGAGTTTGGCAAAAAAGTTTTCAATCAGATGACGAGCTTTGTACAAATCCCGGTCATAGTCACGAGGTCTAGTACGGTTGCGTTTTGGAGGAATCACTGGTGTTTTCCCCTGTGCTTGAAGTCGCTCAATCACTCGCTCATTGGCATCATAGCCTTTATCTGCCAGTACTGTATCCGCTACAACGGTTTTTTTATTGTCTTTTTTACACATAGGATAGTATATAATCTGCCCCAATGCACCATAGCCACTATTAAATAAGCCGCTAACAGGGTTGTTAGTATTTTTTGCAAGATAAGCCATTTCTAGTTTGATATTTCGACTCGGCTTATAAGTGACTCCGATACCTGTATCTCCACCCAAACGGAAAATCGGACTGTATCGACCATAGCGAGAAATAGCACCATCCGCATCACTTTTTAGAGGATTAATAACATCCCAATCATCGAAGTAAGTATTAGAGCCTGTAGCAATAAGAATTTTAACTTGATCGCTGGGTTCATAACTATATTCCAGCTTACTGACAAAAACATCATTAGTTGAATTATTGCCAGATTGAAAACTTAAACGAGCATCATTTCCGGGTGTAATCGGATTAATAACATTACTCGCCTGAATTCGTACATTCAATTTATCTTTTGGAAACTTAACTTTCGGATTTGTAAAGCTGGCTTTAAAGTTTAGGCGCAACCTAGTAGAAAATGTGAGTTTGCTATCATCTCTATTCCCACTCCGGCTAGCATCACCAAAGGCATCTGTAGCAGCAAATATTAACTGACTATCGACGAGTTTTGTGGTTGTAGAAAACTGTTGTCCTTCTAGCTGTTCAGCACGTGCTTCCAAAGTATCAACTCTACCCCACAAGGTAGCGAGTTCTGTTACAAATTCTTCTTGCAATTTTTGTAAAGTCGCTAAATCTCCTTTGTTAACCATCCCTGTGATATCAGTATTAATTATTTGGTTAACTTTGTCTAAGCAGGCGTTTAATGCAGTAGCAAACTCAAAGCGAGTCATGGCGCGATTCCCTTTAAACTCGCCATCTGGGTATCCAGCAATACAGCCATAACCTCAACTAAAGACTGTAACGCTTGAAATGCCCAGTCAGTCGGTTGTACATCAGAAAGCTGATTAACTAAAGTGACTGGTGCAGAATCCAGTTGAGCATATCGATTAACTTTCTGAAGGTAATCAGGGCTTTTGTCAGTTGTTAAAAATCCTAGTGAATCTTCAGCTTGAACCTTGGTAAAGGTAGGCAGCACCAAAATCAAAATAGCAGGAACTAAGCTCAGAGAAGCTCTGAAAAAATTAAACATATTTTGATCCTGACAATAATTATTTTTGCATAAACCTAAAATTACTGTTTTTTTAATACAGAATATGCAAGACTCTTAACATCAAAAAAATAATTAAGTTAAATTTATATAATTTTACCATGAGGCTTTATTTATTAAGATATCAGAAATCCGATTTGATTTTTTCAAAACCCTGCACACATTAAGCAAGAGGCAACTAATCTTTCGCTATTGCCTGCTTCCACGAGTAAGTTCAAAAATCAAATAATAGCCCTATATCAACTATTGATTTTACAAGTATTTAGCAAAATGCTTGATTTATGTCAAACTTGAATATTGAGCAATAATTTTATCAAAGCCGATGATGGGATTTGAACCCACGGCCTGCTGATTACGAATCAGCTGCTCTACCACTGAGCCACATCGGCGTACACAATCTAAGAGTATAACATGATTTAATCATGGTGGATCAAAATCGCAAAAATCGTCTTAACCCCGAACAATACGCCAGCCTCAAAGCAGAAATAGCCGCTCCTTATCGGGGCTTCCGACAATTTTTCTATATTGCTTTCGGTGCTTCTGGTTCACTCGGTGCATTCGTCTTTTTCTTCCAAGTGCTTGCCGGACGCAATATTGAGAGCGCTTTGCCTAATTTAGCTCTTCAAGTAGGAATAGTTGCTCTAATGGTTTTCCTTTGGCGCTGGGAACAGCGTCGGCAACAACGCCCCCAATCAGGTAAAAATCCTAATTCCTGAAGGGAGAAATTTTGGCTGGTTAATTTTTAGAGGATGTCTGAGAAGTATCAAATATTTCTTGATCCTCCCTAACCCCCTTAAAAAAGGGGGCAATAAGAGTCTTAAAGTCCCCCTTTTTAAGGGGGATTTAGGGGGATCACCAAGGGTTAGATGTATACAAAAAAACTTTTCAGACATCCTATTAGATTCTGCAAATTTTCTGTTTAAAAACCCCAAAATTAATAAAACTCATATTATTTGGAAGCGCCAGACTAACCAATTATTGGTCTAGCGCTTCCAATTTGCTAACTAGGCATTTACTGGGCTGTTACCAAATAAGATGAAGGAATTGGTTGGGCACGTCCAGCATTGACGAGTGCCTGGTAAACAAAGGCAGCAACTTCGGCTCTAGTCGCCTGACGATTAGGATTTAGTTGCTTCACTGTGGGATAGTTGATTACTAGTTGCCGTGCAGTTGCAGCAGCAACAGGAGCGATCGCATAATTAGGAATCTGGGCAGCATCGGTGTAAAAGGAAAGGACATTCTGATTATTTGCAGTTAAGCCCAAACCATTAGCTAAAGCAACTAACACCTGTACTCTGGGGATTTGCTGCTGTGGCTTAAAAGTGCCATCGGGATAACCAGAAACAAATTGACTCTGGTAAGCAGATTGAATTGCAGCGTAAGCCCAAAAATTGGTTGCTACATCCTTAAACTTAATGCCTGCACGTTTGACTGGTGGCGTTAAGGCTTTAGTGACAATAGTGGCGAATTGAGCGCGAGTTACAGGTTCATTGGGTTTAAAGCTGCCATCAGGAAAGCCAGCAATAATATTTTGGGAGGCTAAAGCTTCGATGTAGGTTTTTGCCCAGAAATTTGCTGGCACATCTTTAAAGGCAACAGGCCCTCCAGGGGGTACATCAACAGCTGCGGCAACAAAATCTACTGAGCCAAAAATCTTTTTCTGATCGATATCGTTGCCAACAGCAATAATTTTACCTGTTTTGGTAGCGTTGTTCACATCATAACGAGTGTTATTGCGGATCAAATTACCACCAGGATTTTCATTGGTGCCAAGATCGGGTAAAGCACTAACAGTTGCTACTACTCCATCCCGCTTATTGTTCTGAATAACATTCTTACGCAATATGGGCTTCGCTGACTCTGAGATAAAAAGACCGTCTTGGTTTTCGACAATTTGGTTTTCCACAACGAGGGGCGTAGAAGTGCCACCGATCGCAAGACCAAAACCAGTATCCTGAAATAAGTTACTCCGAATTTCTCCTTGGGCAGCTTTAGCAATTGAAATGCCATTGCCTTTGTTTTGCACAAAGAGATTACCTTCGACTTTGGGATTGGCTGTACCCGTGACAAAAACACCCTCTCTGACACTGTTAGTAAAAGTACTGTTTTTGATGATGGGATTAGTTGATTCCACCCACACACCCGTACCCCGGCTATTTGGGTTGGTGACGGTGACACCAGTAAGAGTGGTATCTTGCTCGGCAAGGATAGTAATATCTTGTCTGGCAAAGGTACGGCTAGTGTAGAAACCTCCACCTGTTATTAATATCCCCTGACCTTTACTAGCTTCATCACCCCGCAGTGTTACCCCTGGTTTCAGCAACAGTGGGAAAGTTTCGCCACTTTCTTGGTTATAGTTACCAGGTGCTAATTGAATAACTGTACCTGCTTGGGCTTGACTGAGAGCGAAATTGATGCTTTTGTAGGGTGTCGCTGAGGTTGTACCAGCACCAGCCCTATCTGCACCACTTGCTGGATTAACGTAAATCGCTGCGGCTGTTGCCGGAACTTGCGCTGTGAGAGTTGAGGCTATACTTTCTGGGTGAGTCGCACCAGCATTAACTTCACTCGGTAGTAGTGAACCACTAGAAACAATAAGCATTGCCGTGAGTCCGGCTCCCACGTGCAAAGTATATCTGAGATTACTGCTAGAAAAAAGGCGGAAATTTTTCGCTAGAAAAATGTGAAAACCCCGATATTTCATTTTTTGAGTCTGTGATGTGCTGAACTACGGTATGTTGACCAAGGTTTTACAATAGCTACAAGGCTACTATGAAACCCATGCAAAACTATACTGGATGATTAGTACTGATTCAGCTAAATTCCTTAGATACATCACAGAACTTATACATTAGTTATATTAGACATCTTCAGAAATTAATTATACATTACGTAAAATACTTGTAGAGACGTGTTAACAGCAGGACTAATCCCGCCATTAACGCGTCTCTACATTCTTTTTCATCAGATATCTATTGTGTGATTTAGAAAATTCTATTAGTAAGCTAAAGTTTCTAAAGTTTCCCTTAAATACCTCTGTACTTGCTGTTCCAGACGAATTCCCTGTAATTGGGTATCGCGTTCTAGTTGCCAGCGCTGAAAACCGGAACTAGTGGAGATCGCGCACTTAAGGCTATACCAAATTTCAGTATCAGCAGAAAATTGGCGATCGCTAGAAGCTGGAATTTGAGCCATAGTTCCTCATTCCTTTATTTTAAACTTCAACGGTAATTGGGTATTGGGCATTGAAAGGAGGCAGAGGGGCGGGGTGCAGGGGGCGGAGGGAAAATTTTTCTCCCTTGCTCCCTGCTCCCTTGCTTCTTTCCGGTTCCCTCATCTCCCCCTGCTTTCCTCTCTAGCCCTTTAAAGTGAAATAATATACTTTGCGGGCTGCTACGAATCTGTATTTATCCTAAACAAGGATTGCAGTAATCGGGGCACGATTTGATTAACCCGCACCCCTAAAATGGTAAAGTCTTGCTTAATCTTTTCTAAAGATAATGGTTCTATGCCAGCGAATTCTGTGTCATTAGTCACCAAAACTCGCATTACACTCACAGGTATTTGTAAAAATAGATTGCTGCCTAAAAAAGCTAACCCTGCAAGCACTAGTGCAAGACTGCGCCATTGTGGGAGAAATTTAGCTGAATTCGCTACTAATGGAGCAATTTGGTAAAGATGCCACAATACAAAAACTGACAATACTGCTGCTACTAATGCCAGAATACGATTTAACTTTGTATTAATTAAACAGAGAATTTTTCGCTGACTTTCAGTCAGATTTTCTGGCTTTTGGGCTATTCCTAAAAGAGCAAATATATAAAAAGGGCGACGTAACTGCATCCACAGCAGTGGGAGAACACCGATGGAGGCAACTAAGAATAGCTCCATCCAGACTGGTAAAAACGGCTCGCCTACAGACAAGAAAAATAAACAGAGTACTAAAAAAACAGGCAAAGTCGCCAATCCAGCGACATGAATCCACAAAATAGGTTCAGAGCGAAATGAATGCATATTATAAAAAGTTGTGAGTTAAGAGTTAGGAGTTAAGAATTAGCAATCTTTAACTACTAACTCCTAATTTATTACTCCTAACTTCTAACCATTTTACCCTTAACACTATCTCGTTAAGGTGAGAGTGCGGCGTTTCGTAACCATCTGATAGGATTCGATGATGTCACCTTCAACCCAATCATTGAATTTATCGATGCCGACACCGCATTCATAACCAGCGTTAACCTCACGGGCATCTTCTTTCATCCGTTTTAGGGAATCAAGGACGCCTTCAAAGATCACCTTACCGCCGCGTCGCACCCTGACTTTGCAGTTGCGAACTAGCTTGCCAGATTGAACGTAGCAACCAGCAACCGCACCACGACCGACTGGGAAGACGGCACGGACTTCGGTTTGACCCAAGGGTTCTTCCACCAACTCTGGTTCCAAAAGACCTTCCAAGGCATCTTGAATATCTTCTAGGAGTTTATAGATGACGTTGTATTCCCGGACATCTACACCTGCTTCATCGGCGGCTTGTCTAGCGCCAGTAGCAAAGGTGGTGTTGAAGCCGATAATTACAGCGTTACTAGCAGCTGCTAAGTCGATATCTGTCTCGGTGATTTCCCCAGCAGTCGCTAACAGCATCCGAATTTGGACTTCGTTTTGCGGGATTTGCTTGAGCGCTCCCACAATGGCTTCCACGGAACCTTGTACGTCTCCTTTCAAGATCAAGTTGAGTTCTTTCAACTCGCCTTCTTGGGCTTGAGCGGACAGGGTTGTAAGGGTAACACGTCCTTGTAACAGGCGGGATAGGCGTTGTCTATCGGCGCGATCGCTAGCGAGTGCCCTGGCTTCTTTTTCGTTCTGGAAGACCTCGAACTCGTCGCCGGCTGCTGGCACATCACTTAAACCTAGTACCTCGACAGCAAAAGAAGGAGAAGCAATATCTACTCTCTTGCTTCTGTCATCCACCATCGCCCGGACTTTACCGAAGGCCGAACCAGCTACTAAGATATCTCCCACATGCAGGGTGCCATTCTGAATTAGCAAGGTAGCAACTGCTCCCTTAGCCTTATCGAGATGTGCTTCAATGACAGTTCCTTTGGCGGCACGATCTGGGTTAGCAGATAGTTCTCCAACTTCTGCTACTAAGAGAATCATTTCTAAGAGCGTATCCAGATTTTCACCTCTGATAGCGCTTACAGGAACCATGATTGTCTCACCGCCCCAGTCTTCTGCTGTCAGACCATATTGGGTTAGTTCTTGTTTAACCCGCTCTGGCTGTGCCCCTTCTTTATCAATTTTGTTGATGGCAACAACAATTGGCACTCCCGCAGCTTGGGCGTGACTAATGGCTTCAATGGTTTGGGGACGGACACCATCATCAGCAGCCACTACCAACACGGCAATGTCTGTTACCCGCGCTCCTCGTGCCCGCATCGCTGTAAAAGCTTCGTGACCAGGCGTATCCAGGAAAACTATCTGCTGTGGTTTACCCTCATGTTCGATATCCACATGGTAAGCACCAATGTGTTGAGTGATACCGCCAGCTTCGCCAGCAGCCACTTTTGTTTTGCGAATTGAGTCAAGCAGGGTTGTTTTACCGTGGTCTACGTGACCCATAATGGTCACGACTGGCGGACGGCGGTGGAGATACTCTAGGTCTTCTGCACCGACCATTTCCGTGATTTTGCGAGCTTCTGCTTCTCGTTCGACGGTTTCAACTTCTATTTCTAGTTCTTTTCCTACCAGGGTAATTGTGGGAATATCCAGATTTTGGGTGATACTCACTGCCATACCTTTTAGGAAGAGGATTTTGACAATCTCTGTATCGGCAACGCCTAATACGTCAGACAGTTCTTGCACAGTCAACGGCCCTGTGATCGTCACTTTTTCGGGGCGATCGCGCTTGGTCTCGGCTTCTTGGCGACGATTTTGGTGATGGTCGCGGCCAGAACCAGACCTAGAACCAGACCTAGAACCAGATTTTTTCGCTCTTGCAGTTGGGGCGCTAGCAAGGGTTGCACCTGGCATCTGTACAGGTCGAGTCGCTTTCGGTTTGGGAGGACGAGCAATGGAAAGGCTGACTTGGACTGTGGCTGGTGAGTCGATATCGTCATCATCCAGCAAATCTTCTTCAAACTCATCATCAAGGATGGGCTTGATCCGCTTGCCTTTAACGCCAGCTTTCGCCTTCTCTTTAACTTCGTCAATGATTTCCTCTTCTACCCACTTTTTGCCGCCTTTGGTCGGGCGAGGCGGACTTGGGCGTTTCAAATCGAGGAGATCCGGTGTGATTGGTTCATCACCCAAACCTTGAGATTTGCCGGCTATTCCTGACGACTGTCTGGGTGGAGTAGCGATCGGCATTGCGGCTGCTACAGATTCACTTGGGCGTGCTGGTCTGGGTCGTTGTCCCTCTCCCAGTTGTGATGGTGCAGATGGTCTATTGCCCCTTGGCTCTGGTCTGCTGGGTGCAGGGGTGGGACGACTTGTCCTTTGTGGCGCACCGACTGGGGACTGGTCTGTTGGCAGTTTCGCGACTCTCGGCTTAATTTGCTCGCGATCGCCTTCTGCGGGTCGTAGCCTTTGGTCGCGTTTGAGGATCGGTTTATCCGCCTGAGATCCCGGCTGTTCATCTACCACCTGTGCTTCTTCCGCCGCCGGTCTGGCTGGAGGAGCAACTAGTTGCGGTTTGATTGGTTTTTCCGATTTCGGTCTGGGTGCAACTGTTTTTTCCGGTTTTTGGGATGCTATTTTTTCCGGTGCTGGATTTGGATTAGGCATTTGTTCCAAGTCAGCGATCGGAGATTGGATCGGAGGTTGCTCTTTAGTCTCAGATTGAGTCCGGGGCACAGGACGAGTTGGTGCTGCCGGTTTCAGAGGTGAGACTGGTGTAGCGAAAGGCCGTGGAGGAGAGGGAGGATTAGCTTCAGACAAGGCAGCTTGGGTATTGGTAGCAAGTGACGCCTCTGGGGCGTTGGAAGAAGTAGTATTTCTCAATATTTTGGGTTTGAGTATTTCCAAAATTTGTGGTTTGTGGGGTGCAGCAGGTCGGTTACGTCCGCCGTTCGGTGGTGAATTTGGCTTATGGCTGGTTGTACCTAGTTCCTTTTTGGCTGATACATTCGTAGTTGCAAGCTTTTCTGCTGCCGCCCGGATGTTTTCTGCCTCGGACTCTGAAATCGTGCTGCTATGACTTTTGACCGAGATGCTGAGCTGCTCGCAAATTGCTAATAGCTCTTTGTTATCCAAATTCAATTCCTTTGATAATTCATAAATTCTAACTTTGCCGTTGTTCATCCACTCTTCCCCTTTAATTTACAGTTTTAGCGGATGGTTGCCTGGTTTGCGACATCTCCATCCTTGGATTACTGTTTTTAGACTGCCGTTCAGTTTTTGCCGGTGCCTCCAATCAGGAAAGAGAGATGTTTCGGTTTAATAATGACATCCCCACCAGGAATGATGGTTGAGGGATACCCATAAAAACTTCTTAAATAAAAGATTTTTATAGGAACCCTTGACGCCGAACTGCGCCTGAGCGCTACCAGGTTGCCATTTTGTAGTTTCTTGTTTTGTTGATTCTGAGTCTTCCACAACACAATCGATTACATCTTGTTCTGGGAATGTTGCTTCGTCTCTCTTTTTATGGGAGAGCCGAATGCCTTTTACACCCATTTACTATTTTGGCACTAACCTTAACGATCAACAGGGAGTGTCATGAAAGCGCGACTTCGGCTTTCGATACAATTCCTCTGGTGATTACGTCACAAGGTTGTTCCAACTAAATTTGGTTTTGGTTTTGGGTATTAGTGCGGGCTAGACGTTGCGACAAGCTTTGGTACAGTGTTTCTGGCACTGATGCGTGTAGCGATCGCCCTAGTCGATTTTTTTTTTGAGCCGCTTGTAAGCAACTCGTTTCTGGACAAATATAGGCAGAACGCCCCATGCCCTGATCTAATTGTACCTTTCCCGATGGAAAGACGCGGACAATCCGCCAAAACTCATCTTTTGAGCCTACTTTACGGCAACTAATACAGCGCCGATAATTTGGTTTCATCGGTTCTCTTACGATCTCAGCCCAGGATAATGGCAGTAAAAAGAAGTTTACTATGACTATTTTTTACCTATACCCAGCAGTTTTTGAGAAAATAATCCTTGAGACTGAGACTACAATCTACAGTATCAAAACTTTACAAAATTAATCAATTATTCATCATCGTTGTCAAAACTATCTTCCTCTTCTAATTCTTCCTGATTTTCATCCTCGAATTCTTCCTCATATTCCAGATCGTCTTCCTCTGATTGATATTTTGTTCTGACGGCTGCAAATTTGGCATCCTCTCCTGCAAAGTCGTACTTAGCTTTGTCTTTGATGTCTATTTTCCAACCAGTCAGGCGGGCTGCCAAACGGACGTTTTGTCCTTCTTTGCCGATAGCCAAACTCAATTGATCTTCAGCCACGAGTACGTGAGTTTGGCGTGATTCCGGGTCCATCAGCCGTACTTCATCTACTCGTGCTGGACTTAAGGCATTAGCAATGTATGTTGCTGGATCTGGCGACCAGCGAATTACATCTATTTTTTCACCGCGTAATTCGTTGACTACCACTTGAATTCGCGATCCCCTGGCTCCAATACAAGCGCCTACTGGGTCTACATCGCGATCAAGAGTATCAACTGCTATTTTAGTCCGGGGGCCGACATAACGGGAGGGGGGGTTTGCCTCCCTGGCGACGGCAACAATCCTTACCACTTCATCTTCAATTTCTGGGACTTCGTTGGCAAAGAGATAAACCACCAAACCAGCATCAGCACGAGACACGAGCAACTGTGGCCCTCGTTGTTGACCTTGGGAGACTTTTTTCAGGTATACCTTGAAGGTGGCATTTGCTCGATAATTATCGTTGGGTAGCTGTTCTCGCTTCGGTAATTCGGCTTCTACTTCTGGCTGACCAAAATTACTGGTGACTGCCAAAACCACTGATTGCCGCTCAAACCGCAGGACTCTTGCTTGCAGGACTGTTCCTTCTAAATCTTGGAACTCTTCTTGCACCATTTGGCGCTGTTGATCCCGTAATTTTTGCGCCAATACCTGCTTAGTTTGCATGGCCGCCATCCGCCCAAATTCTCCTTGGTCGGGGGTAACATCCAGTACTACAGAGTCTCCTAACTGGGCTTCGGGAGCGACTTGTTGAACTTCGTCTAGGGAAATCTGGTGGTCTGTATTATTAACTTCTTCGACAATGGTTTTGGTGGAAAGGACGCGAAAGCCTTCTCCTTCAATATCAAGTTCTACTTCAAAATTTTCAAAATAATCTTCGTCAAACTGTCTGCGCTCTAAATTTTGGGCACGACGATAACGTTCATAGCCTTTGAGTAGGGCTTCTCTAATCGCTGATTGAACTGCAAGTCGGGGTAAATTGCGATCGCGACTTATACTTTCAATTAATTCTTTTAATCCAGGTAAAGTAACCATTGACATAAGCAATCTCCTTTAAAAATTAGGGACTGGGGACTGAGGACTGGGGACTGGGCATTGGGCATTGGGCATTGAAAAGAAGCAGAGGGGCAGGGTGCGGGGTGCGGAGGGGAAAATTCTTCTCCCTTGCTCCCTGCTCCCTGCTCCCTGCTCCCTTGCTTCCTTGCTTCCTGCTCCCTACTCCCTAGTCCCTAGTCCCCAGCCTCTAGCCTTTAATCCTCGTTTATCGGCGCTCGTCTAACTGCACCTTATTAATTAGGGAACGGGGAATTTCGACTACACGACCTTTTTGGTTTAAGTAAAGTGTTGTCTCATCCCGACGAATCAACTGACCTGTCCACTCTTGTTGTCCGTCGTAGGGGGGCGTTGTGGAAATAATGACAGGAAATCCTTTAAAGGAAATAAACTCCCTGTCTGTTACCAATTGCCGCGAAATACCAGGACTAGACACTTCCAAGACATATTTATCTGGAACGATTTCCGCAGCATCTAAGGAGGCTTCTAAAGCACGGCTCATCCTTTCACAATCGTTCAACCCAGTGTCTTGTTCGGGGTTACGAATATCTACCCGCAACACTGGGGGACTTTGGTTGGTGTGAAAAACCACTCCAACCACTTCTAATCCCAGTCCTTCTGCTACTGGTGTCGCCAAATCAATAATTTGTGGAACTAAAGGATGAGCCATGAGAGAATTCAATAAAAAAAGTGGGCGTCGACCCACTTCCTGCGATAGGTATATCTTCCAAGAAGTCTTGTGACGAACCAAATGATGATTCGCCTAATTCGAGTTTAGCGCATTTCTTTTATAGTCGTGCATTGGGGACTCAGGTTAAGTACACAGATAATTCGTAGCAAATTGTCTGTGTACCTCTGCGCCTCTACCCTGCGGGAAGGCGAAGCGCCTGCTTATGCGTTTAAATTTCAACCCTCAATTAATTACGCCATGATTTTACGCAAAGCTCTAATTAAGGACTAGGAACTGAATTATCCCCAATCCCCAATCCCTCTACCCTTCCCGGATTTTTGGGAGAGCATTACCTTTATCAACTACTGTGGAAACTGATGTTTGTGTTCTTAGCTTCCGAGTTTGCTCGATAATTTGGTCTATGTCTTCTTGGGATAGACGCTGAACGTAGTTGAGTTTGATTTCCTCTAAGAAGTCAAAAAGTAAACTCTGAATTTCTGAAAGTACGTGTTTTTCCTTGATTTGAGATCCCAAGGCTTTGCTAAAGGTTTCTACTAGTTGACTGGTGAGCTTTGCGCCCACAGGGTCTTCAACAGCACTAACTAACGTTTTGTAAAGATTAGTTGTGATTTGAGTCGCCAATTGTTCGCTTAACTGGGTTTGAGCCTGTCCCACGCCAGGGAGATTCTGAAGATTGCGGTAGACGGGGACTTGATGGAAGACGGTTTCGATGTTGTGGCGCAAAATGGCAACGATCGCAGGTTGGATATCAGGTAGCACTTGGTAGACTATTGTTTTTACCAAAAGACCTGCGATCGCCTCTACTTCATTCACATTATTAATATCTATATAGGGACGTAAATTTTCTTGTTGCGAGAGCCAGCTTGTTAATTCACCCCGCTGAATTGAACCCTGAACCTGATTAATCACTCTCACCACGACAATTTCTGTGAGTTCTTCGGCAAAATTGGCGACAATTCCTTGATTAAGTTGCTTTCGCACTGGATACAGATTCAATAACTGCGCTTGATCGAGGCGAATTAATACAGGTATGATTCGCAACCCTCGCCAAAATGGCAGTAGTAAAAATAAATCGTACCAACGCCACAATAGTGCTTCTAACCAGCTAAAACCAGGATGTTGGCGTTTGAGCAAGAAGGTGCGCCCCAGCAATTCTACGCCAAATAAAATCACGAAGGGTAAGTCAATAATCCAGAAATCATCAAAAAATTCGCCATTTTCCCCGATTTTACGGTAATAGTTAGAGGCAATTAAAGGGCGAATACTATCGTTGAAAAAATTAATTTCTTGAACCCAGCCTTTTTGTGATAAATACGGCTGACTCCAAAAAGTGGCAAAGGACTGTTTTGCAGATTCGTTGTGGATGCGATCGCGCATCCGATTTTTGATTTTTTCCAGAGTACCACTCTTATTCACTCCCGCAAAGGGGTTAGTGTCAATCATCTCGTTGCTCAGACGCTTAATTTCTTCTAGCCTGCTATTTACTTGAGGCGACTGTAACCCTGTTTGGCTGACTTGTTCTTCTAATGCCTTTACTAGTTCTAAATAATTTTTCGTCTCTCTATGGCGTTCAATACCTTTTATTGGGTCATAAATCTCAACAATTTGCGGAAGTTTTCGCAAGTAGAAATCTCGCCAAGGTACGTAACTTAAATCAAACAAAACTAAACCTAAATTTACGGTGGCAGTAATTGCCATAAATCTTTCAAACCAAAGATTACGCTGTTTAGAAGATTTTACATTTCTCATTATTTGTTATATATTATACATTCTGAGAGCATTGAGAATATAAGCTATTTCGCTTAATTAATTTTCGGCTATTTCCAAGAAATTACAGCTATTTGCAGTTATTTACAGTTCAGCAAACTCCAACTAAAAGGGCAGTTAGAAACCAAAACCACACGAGGCTTTAACCGTCTATGTGAGTACCAGTCCCCAACCCGCAGATCAAAGGGTCTATTCGATTCAAATCATAACTGTTGTATCTGTGCTAATACAAGATACTTCTTTTGATAGATGATATAAATCATTTTTTGTGATTCTAGCTAAAATTTACAAAAATAAGTCACAAATTATTCAAAAATCATGAAATAATCGTGAAAAAAGTTATTAAACAAACTTAAAATGCAGCTGTTAACTTTTATAATCCTGCTGATTTAACCCAAAGGAGTTTTGAATATGTGGTGTGGGTTTGGAAAATCAAGCGCAACCTTTGCTGTTACTTGCCTGGTGACTGCCAGTTTAGTAATTGCAGACACCGGTTTCGCAGCCCCTCAGCGTAGCTATACGCCCCAGCAGTTTCGTCAGGTATTGCGGGGATTAGGCTATAACGTCAAGATAACAAACACTGCTTTGACGGACGAAGAAACTAAAAAGGCAATTCGAGAATTTCAGACGGGCTATAAGCTAAAACCAGTTGATGGGATAGCAGGGCCAAAAACCCAAGATTTTGCTGCTAATATCGTTAAAATTCTGCACACCAATTTGAATGCAGTGGTGAAGCCCAATCCTCCCCTCTCACGCGATCATTTTTATGGTTCCCGCACAGAAGAAGTGGTGAAGGAATATCAGAAGAAATATCAGCTGCAAGAAACTGGAATTGCTAATTTAGCACTCCGCCAAAAGCTGAATGAAGAAGCAAAGACAGTTGTGAGTCAGCCGACGGCTAAACCAACAGCAACACCGACAGCTACCCCAACAGCTAAACCGACAGCTACCCCAACAGCTAAACCGACGGCTACCCCAACGGCTAAACCAACAGCTACCCCAACAGCTAAACCAACAGCTACACCAACAGCTACACCAACAGCTACACCAACAGCTACCCCAACAACTACACCAACAGCTACCCCAACAACTACACCCTAGTTGCCACAAACAACTCCTACCCCAGACCCACTCAAGTCCTCTGATTTGGTTCTTCTAAGGGTCTGCCCTTGGGTGTAGGTAAAATTGGAAAGCGGTCATTGTAAGGCATAGGTATGTACTGCACGCTGGGTCTCCCTCCTTGGGATTGTGGGTACAAATCCATGAGATCGTAAATAGAATGGGGCAGTCCGACAGTTACGGGCAGCCCCATTTCTGTTGCTTCTTCAATAGTGATGGGATAATCGTGAGTGACGCGCCCAGTTGTTAGGGCTTCGATAATCGGTTCGATATTTTCTGGCAGAACTTTTTGTTTGGGTATACTGTCTTTCAGGAGAGTCCGCACAAACCGCTGCACTTGCTGAATTGCTTTGCGTGAGAGGTCAGCCATAATTAAGGTTTGGTCATCAATCTCACTGATGGGTTTATCTTCAACTACTTTCAGAATACTAGCTGCGGGGTAATTACCCAATTGGGGATCAACTGGCCCTAAGACAGCGTTAGCATCCATAATAATTTCATCAGAGGCGATCGCAAGCATTGTACCGCCACTCATGGCATAGTGAGGTACAAAGACTGTAACTTTTGCCTGGTGGCGAATTAAAGCTCTAGCGATTTGTTCGGTAGCCAAAACCAAACCACCAGGAGTGTGCAAAATTAAGTCAATGGGCACATCTGGAGGTGTGAGGCGAATTGCACGCAATATTTGTTCTGAGTCTTCGATAGTAATGTAGCGAGATATCGGAATTCCCAGAAAGCTAATGGATTCTTGGCGGTGAATTAACAAAATCACCCGACTTTTGCGTTCCTGCTGGAATTCTTGTAAAGCACGCAAACGCCGATATTCTATTTGACGTTTTTGCCAAAGGGGTTGCAAAGAAGTCAGAAGGAGGAAAATCCAGAATAAATCACCAATACCAAAGCCCATAAATCTTAATTCTCATTCAAAAATAACGGTTGCCGTCATTATTGTGACAATTTCTGAGCGATCGCAGCTCTATCTGTAGGTTTAAAAGTATCGAACCACACTCAGCACAGAGAGACGTAAATTAAAAATTACGAATTACATTAGCGTAGCGGTAGCGACATAGGAGCGTCATTACGAATTATTTACTACCCCCGCCGCCAAATCTTGATAGTGTCGTCATCACCACCGCTAACTAGGGTTTGTCCATCATGACTGAAGGTAACGCATCTCACATAGCTGGAATGCCCTGTCAGTGTGCTGATTTCTGTGCCAGTGTGTATATGCCACAGTTTGATAGTGTTGTCCCAACTACCACTAGCGAGAAATTGTCCATCCTGGCTGAAGGCGACTGACCAAACTGAATCAGAATGACCAATGAGAGTACGAATTTCTCTGCCTGTATTTACATGCCACAGTTTAATCGTGTTGTCACCACTGCCACTGGCGATAATTTCCCCGTCCTTGCTGAAGGCGATACAGTTGACAAAGAAGGAATGACCTGTGAGTGTATAAATATTTCTGGGGGTGTATCCTTGCCACAGTTTAATTGTGTAATCATTACTGCCACTAGCCACTAGCTGTTTATCCTGGCTATTGGTTGCAGGCGTTCTCGGACAGTAAGCCACTGATGAAACTGCGTCGGCATGACCTGTGAGAGTTTGGATTTCTATGCCAGTACCCACTTGCCACAGTTTAATTGTGCAGTCAGCACTGCCACTAGCCAGAAACTTGCCATCTGGACTAAAGGCAACAGAATTCACCCAATTGGCATGACCAGTGAGAGTACGAATTTCTTTGCCTGTGTTGACATCCCATAATTTGATGGTATTATCCCAACTACCGCTAGCTAAGATTCCCCGATTTAGGTCTGTAACTCCCGCAGATTTGCCGGAATCTCCTTGATAAGAAAAGTTTGCAGAAATTGGGCTAAAAGCAACGGAATGAACCATACTGGAATGACTAGAAGACCAACGACCTAATTGACGCACTAGCTTGCCAGTAGCTACTTGCCAAAGCTTGATAGTCTTGTCATTACTGCCACTAGCAATAAATTGCCCATCTGGGCTAATGGCGATCGCATGAACCATACTAGAATGACCTTTAAGGGTCTGCACACATTGCCAGTTCTGTCGATCTAATACAACAGGTGGAGTTGGTTGCTCTTTAGGTGTGACAATTAAGGTAGAAGGTATTTCTGTTATATCTTCCCCAACATCAGGGCCCAATAAATCTAACCATTCCTGCACAGATTGGGGACGGTAGGTTGACTCCAAATCCATGCCGCACATAATAGCCTGATTTACCCTATTGCTGATGTTGGAATTAAAATATTGTGGTGGTTCTAAGTTAATATTATGACGCCTATCATCTGCACTTGTTGGTACAACTGCGGTAAGTAAATTATACAAAGTAGCGGCTAGGGCATAGATGTCAATGTATTCTCCTCGTGGTGCTTCTGCTTCATACTGCTCAGGAGGGGCAAACCCAGGAGTGCGATATACAGTATGCCTTTGAATTACATTAGGAATAAATTCTCTAGCAATGCCAAAGTCTATCAGCACTGCTTCTGGTTTATCAATGCGGATCATTATATTGCGTGGTTTGAGATCCCTATGCAGCAGTCCTTTAGAATGGATTAGGGTCAAAGCGCTGCCAATTTGTCGGATATACAGCAGTGCTTCTGCTTCTGATAGCACCCCTATTCGCTTCAAATGCTGTCCCAAGTCTTCGCCTTCGATATAATCCATCACCATGCAGGGCAAATTCCCCTCATCAAAGATGGTTTCTATCTGTACTATATGAGGATGGTGGCACACAGCCAGCCTAACTGCTTCATCACGAAAGTCTTGCCGTAACTTGTTTCGGTGGAGTATCCAGGCGGGGTGATTCAGGATTTCTTCTTTGAGGGTTTTAATTACTCGCTGTTGATTCCGTTGATTTCTGGCAAGATAAGTGATGCCAATTCCGCCTTCACCTAGTTGGCTTTCGATAATGTAGCGTCCCCCGAATAAAGACTTTCCTGCATTCCACACCATTAGTAATATTTGACAATTGCTGGTATTTATTTTGGCACGGCATCAGAACAGCCCACCTGAATTTTTGGGAGTTCCATTTGAATTGCTGTTGTAGATTTTTACAACTTAGTTACTTAGAGAACATTTTCATTAACCTCAATAATTACTAATAGTATAAAGTTGGATATATCCTCATAGTTTTAGCTCAACTATGTCTTTACACTAAAATTTTTAGTTGATTGCTCATGCTAGAGTAAACGATGACTTTAGCAATATCTGTTCATAATAATTTGACTTATCCATAATCTAAAATTATGCTAAAGAATTTAAATCTGAAACAAAAATTTACAATTCTGCTACTGGTAATTCTGACATTCGGTCTGAGCTTGACTGGGTTTGCTCTTTCCTCCCTGCTCCGAGAAAATGCTAAACAAGATATTAGCTCAACTGGTCTCATGCTCATCCAAACAATGAGTTCTGTTCGCAAATACACCAGCACTCAAGTGAATCCAGAACTAGTTGATAAATTGGCTACTGAATTTTTGCCGCAAACCGTGCCTGGATACTCAGCACGGGAGGTATTTGAAATTTTACGAAAAACAACAGAATACCGTGATTTCTTTTACAAAGAAGCAACTCTCAATCCGACAAATCTTCGGGATAAGGCCGATGGTTTTGAAACGGAAATTGTAGAAAGGTTCAGAAATAAATCAGACCTTAAAGAAGTAAGTGGATTTCGCTCAATTCCTGGTGGGGATATCTTTTATATTGCTCGTCCCTTAGAAGTTTCTGAAGAAAGCTGTCTGAAGTGTCATAGTGTGCCCGAAGCTGCACCTCAAAGTATGATTACTCTTTATGGCGGAGCTAATGGATTTGGGTGGAAGCTTCATGAGATTGTCGGCGCTCAAATTATATCAGTACCGGCGAATAATGTCATCAGTAAAGCCAATCAGTCTTCTTTACTAATTATTTTGATTGTATCAGCTATATTTATCGTGACTATCCTGTTAGTCAATCTGTTCTTGAATCGACAAGTTGTGATGCCTCTCAAACGGATGACTCGCATAGCTGAGGAAGTCAGTACGGGACACATGGAAGTTGAATTTGAACAGATGTCTAATGACGAAATTGGTAATTTAGCTAAAGCTTTTAAACGGATGCAGTTAAGTTTAGAAATGGCAATGAAAAGAATCAAACGCACTCAGGGAAGTACAGGTGATTCAAATAACTCGTAATGACGCACTCTACGAACGCGAACAGCGTGTCGCAGACAGACGCTAAAAGCGTAGCTTGCTTCCCTGTAAGGGTACGTAGAATAAATTCAAAATCCAAAATTGTTTGACTTAACTCCACATAATTAGTTAAAAGATTAGAAATTATTCCTAAATCTGTAGTGTAAAAAAAAATCTCTATGAAAACAAGCTTTTTTTGAATTCAAAAGCTGCTTGAAAGCTAGGAATTTCCCTAGCTAAAAGTTCAATAAATTGGTCAGGTGAAATATTAGGATTTTGAGCTAATATTTCTTCTATAATCAGATTTGCCATTGGGCCAATGTGATAAGCTAGCTGTTGCTGACAATGTTTAATAAATGCTGGCTGGAGTGAAGGTTGTTGTTGTTCAATTCGCCCAGTTTGTGGATTAGTCGGTGAAACAAAAATTGTTTCTTCAGTTTGGTTATATGATTGCGATATGTCCGACATCGCCTGAAATTCAGGGTTAAATACCGTGGAAGGCAAATCATCAACCATAATTGCAGGAGATGCTGCTACTTCTAGTTCTTCAATACGCTGTAAATCTATGATAACTTCCCTGGCTGTTTGGTATCGCTTGTTAGGTCTATCTGCCAACATGCAATCAAGTACTTGAGCGAATTCATCAGTAACGTAGGTATAATAACGCCAGTTCCACTCTAGGGAGTATTGATCCATTAGTAAAGATGGATCTCTACCTGTAAGTAGTACAATAGCAGTCACACCCAAAGCATAAAGGTCACTAGAGGGTGAACATAAACCCAGGCTAATCTGTTCGCGGGGAGCATATCCCACCTTCCCGACGAGGGACATTTTGCCAACAAATGTTACCTGTTGGTTAGTATTTCTTCCCTCGTTTATATCAGTAGTTTGTTTACCTACACCAAAGTCAATCAGTACTGGCAAATTATTGCCATCAGGTAACATGATGTTGTCAGGAGAAATATCTCGATGGATAATGTTATGTTGGTGGACATATTCCAAAACAGGCAGCAGATTCTTTAGCCACTGTATAACTTCGTCTTCAGAAAAGTTTCTCCCTTGACGTTGAAGTTCTCCTAGTAGTCTAGAATATGTTTTACCATCGACATACTCTTGTACTAGAAAAAGCCTACCATCTCCTTCAAAGCAAGCCAAAAACTTGGGAATTTGAGGATGTTGCAATTGATGAAGAATTTTTGCTTCTCTTTTAAATAAGTTGCGATATTGCTCCAGTCCACTTTCCCCTGTGCCAATGGGTGCAAATTCTTTGAGAACACAAGCTTCATTAAACCTACGAGTGTCAAAGGCCAAATAGGTTCGTCCCAATCCTCCCTGTCCTAGAAGTTTTTGGATGATATAGCGGTTATCTATTAGAGTTCCAGCAGCTATTTCTGGCCTTGTGATATGAGACTGTGACATCATCATCGCACTCCTAGCGATTTTATTATTGATAAATTATCTAGTTTGCTGAAAGTCAGAAACTCTAGCAGATAAAGGCTGATAACATCCTTAAAATTGAGGTTAGCACCACTCTCCAGACAAAGAAATACACTTTTCTACAATCTTCTGATGGTCTTGTGTTACCAAACAAACAATTTTTACTTGGGTAGCTCGATCATACTACTCATACTTAGATATTTTAGCTGCCGCGACATCATCGGTGTCTGCGGTCATATCTGCGAATATCACCTTCTTGATTCGCTGCTGTGCTTTATTTTACCCCTAATAAGCCCAATTGGTACTGAGTTGGGGAATAGTAAGGATATAGCGCGACATTATGGTTTTTTTGAAAAACTGAGGTTGCTATAAGACTTGCTGAAATAAATATTATATGTATTTCAAGTGCTGAATATGCGATCGCTCTCAAAAATTAATCTTTCTGACAGCCAATATCGTTATCAAATAACTGTTTCAGCATCGGCTATTAAGGTTTCAGTATAAATGATTCCTCAAAAACAGAAAATGATGCTGCGTATCAGAAAAGGCTCCTGAAACTACAATAATTCATCTAGTTCATCAGGATTCACGCCTAACTGACGCAAACGTTCTGCTAATTGTTCTGCTTTTCGTTTGGCTTGAGCAGCTTCTTGTTCTGCAATGACAGCTCGTTCAGTTGCAGCAGCAGCTTCTTCTGCGGGTGCAAGAATTAATTCTCCTGCCAAAGTGAACCATCTTAACCACAACCTTTCAATATCTCGAAATGAACCTTGCCATAAGCCTAAACTTAAATTTATCTCTGGCATTAGTAGGTATCCATTAGTCAAGTTCATCGATTCATAGTGACCGCCGACTAACTGAAAAGCCCGAAGTTCATTAGTGTAGCGACTAAAAACAACATAGTAGGGAATCCGCAGAATTCGCTCATAAACTTCCCATTTGCTAGGAGGTTTATCTGCTGCATTTTCTCTTCTTGTGCCTAAATCTTCGTCTTCCGTACCTGGAGATAATAACTCAACAACCACGAAGGGATTTGCTGGCTCTTGCCAAGTTACATAACTTAAGCGTAAATCCTGCCCTTTGTATAATTTTCCTACGCCTACCACACCAAACCAATCTGGGCGTTTATACCACAAAGGATGTTGTAAATCATAGTAGAGATTAAGGTCAGCCGCACTGTAAACTAGTTTGGGATTCCAGTTAATGGGCTGAAAAGTTAAGTATAGAAGTAAAGGTTGTAAAAAGTGAAAATCGTCTGGCAAACCTGGTTCCTCTGGGTTGTCACTTGGTAAATCATACATCGTTGGTAGAGTTTCCCAAGGAGGAAGCGGCGGATCAGATTGAGGGATGTAATGTGGAGAAGAAGTCATATTATGCTAAATTCACAGCTTCTAAAAGGAAACAGGGAATAAGGAACAGAAGCGAATAGATGTTTACTGAGTTTTTTCACGCAATCAAATAGGATTCCTATAGAAGTAATAATCTTATTCCACAACTAGCTGCGAAGTGCTAGCGCACCGCTTTGCTAACGCCAAATTTTGAGATTACCTCTGCTACTATTATCTCTAAATGTTCGGCTTCCTTGGGTCAAATGCCACTGGACTCCAATCGTGAAACTTGCTCAAGGTTAGTAATTAGCGAGATATTGCTTGTTGAAAGGTATAAAAAATTTTCTTAATTGCTTATAAATAACTATTACTTTCTAAATTACTTGGGGAATACTGAAATCTACTACCATTAAAGTGGTATTATTTAAAACTTCATTTTTCTAAAAAAAATGCTAGATTTAGCAAATTTTTCGCTAATCTAGCAAACCTAAATTATTTACAGTAAGTCTAATCTTCCGGTTCAATTCCTGCCGCCCGCAATTGTGCTGCTAGTCGTTCAGCACGTTGGCGTTCTTGTTCGGCTAATTCTATTCCCCAAGGTAAAAGGTTTCCTTGTTCATCCCACCACCGTAACCACTTTCCTGTGCGGTTTTCACGGGTACCTTGAAACACTCCAAGGTAAAGATTCATTTCGGCTATCCAATAGCGTTGATTTTCATCAGGCTCTTGCAATATGTACTGTTCTGTGGTTTTTAAGTGATACATCTCTAAACTGCCGCTATCTGGTTCAAAGATGATGTAGTTTGGTACTTTTAAGATGCGCTCGTAGAAAAACCATTTTCCTGGGGGATATGTTGCTTTGATAGAATACTCTGTCTCCTGTGTATCGGAAACAAATTCCATTACAATTACGGGAATGTCACCCTGTAGTTGAGGTGTGTAACTGCGTATTACTTCTTCTCTACTAACATTAATTTTGGCAATAAAAGCCCAATCAGGAGCTTTAATGACCATTTTGTTGTTTAGAGTGGCACAAATGCCGTAATTAGTTGTTGTTAGGGCATTAGCTGAAATTTTTCCAGCTAATTGTAGGCTTTCTGTGAGTGCAGCAGCTAAGGCTGGTTGGTTGATGTTGTCCACTGGATCGTCTGGGAGTTTGTAATCATCGGGTAGTTTTTCCCAAGTGATTTGGTGGTCTTGGGTGAGGGTTGTCATGATAGCTTTTCCTTTGGGGTGTAAAAGGGATTGGTTTTGGATTTTCACTTGTAAAAATTATGGAATTTACTTTGACCCTTCCCAAATTTTGGAACAATTTTTTAGTACCCAGTAGTTACTCTTCTTCATCGGGTTCTAAATCGTCTGCTGTCAGTTCTTGATGGGGAATTGCGGCGATAATCGCATCTATTACTTTAGAGACTTGTAATATCTCAATATTTAAGTCGGGAAATTTTGTCCCTTTGGGCACGATCGCTCTTTTAAATCCCAACTTTGCAGCTTCTTTTAACCGCAGTTCCATTTGAGAAACCGATCGCACTTGTCCACCTAAGCCAACTTCACCGATTAATACTGTACCGGGATCAACTATGCGATCGCGGAAACTAGCGACAATTGCGATCGCTATTCCCAAATCTACTGCCGGTTCTTCCACATTCAACCCACCGGCAGAAGCAACGTAAGAATCCAATTTCGACATCGGAATTCCCACTCGTTTTTCTAAGACGGCCAGGATTTGCACTAGGCGGTTGTAGTCTACGCCAGTTCCAGCACGCCGAGGGGAAGGGTAGCTGGTAGGACTCACCAAAGCTTGCAATTCCACAACAATCGGGCGAGTGCCTTCGCAAGCAACCACAATGGCCGTACCTGGCGCTGGATCGTCACGGTTGCCTAAAAATAGCTCTGAGGGATTGGAGACTTCTCGCAGTCCCTCGGCTACCATTTCAAAGATGCCAATTTCGTGAGTTGCGCCGAAGCGGTTTTTGACTGTGCGTAATAACCGGTGGGAGGCAAAGCGATCGCCTTCAAAATACAACACTGTATCAACTAAATGTTCTAAAACTTTTGGCCCCGCGATCGCTCCTTCTTTGGTGACATGTCCCACAATCAGCATGGTGACATCTTCGTGCTTCGCCACCTTCATCAGCGCTGCGGTACATTCCCGTACCTGAGCTACTGAACCTGGTGCAGAAGTCAGCGCCGGAAAAAACACCGTTTGGATACTATCAATCACTGCCACGTTTGGCTTGAGAGAGTCTATTTCCCGTAAAATTTCTTCTAAATCCGTTTCTGGCAGTACATATAAATCTGCACCGATACTGTCAGGATCTATGGGAAGTGCTGGATCTACTACTACTTCAACATTCTCCTCATTTACCACACTTAGAGGTTTTGATACTCCCAACCGGGAAGCTCGTAACTTTACCTGCTGTCCCGATTCTTCACCAGTTACGTAAAGGATGCGGTATTTCTGTGCTAATTGATTTGATACTTGCAACAATAAAGTCGATTTACCAATACCTGGATCGCCACCAATCAGCACCATAGAACCAGGGACAACCCCACCTCCAAGCACTCGATCTAATTCTCCATAACCAGACTCCCATCGGGCAATTTGGCGATCGGTAATTTGATCAAATGTTAAAGAGGCTCGCGCTTTAGCTGGTTTATTGTGAGATTTGCCATTGCCTTGAGCTGATTGCCAACTGCTTACTCCCCCTCGACTGGGTACATCTACTGAGGATTGAATCGAAATTTGTTCTTCTAGGGAGTTGTAAGTGCCGCAAGCTGGACACTTACCAAACCACTGGGGCGATTCTACTCCACATTCGTTACAAGTGAAAAAGGTTTTTGGCTTTGCCATTCTTAAATCTTATTAAATAATCTTAATATTTACTTAATTCTTGAAAAAAACTAGAAACTAATAATAGTAGTATTTAGAGCTTTTTCCAAATCAATTCATGGAATGATATCTTAATATTATGGTATTAAAAATTAATCATGTAAATTTTTAGTTAAGGAGCCTAGAGAAACTTGGAAAGCCATAAAGAAAAAATCTTGGTGGTAGACGACGAAGCCAGCATTCGCCGGATTTTGGAAACGCGCCTTTCCATGATTGGCTACGATGTAGTGACAGCTGGCGACGGGGAAGAAGCATTGGAAACTTTTCGCAAAACTGAGCCGGACCTGGTAGTTTTAGATGTAATGATGCCCAAGCTAGATGGCTATGGTGTATGTCAAGAATTACGAAAAGAATCAGATGTCCCCATTATTATGCTAACAGCCTTGGGTGATGTCGCCGATCGCATCACCGGATTAGAATTGGGTGCTGATGACTATGTAGTTAAACCTTTTTCCCCCAAGGAGCTAGAAGCCCGGATTCGCTCGGTGCTGCGGCGGGTAGATAAAAACGGTGCTTCTGGTATTCCCAGTTCTGGGGTGATCCATGTCGCTAATATTAAAATCGATACGAATAAGCGACAAGTCTACAAAGGCGATGAGCGTATTCGATTGACGGGTATGGAGTTCAGCTTATTAGAGTTGTTAGTCAGTCGCTCTGGAGAAGCTTTTTCTCGTTCAGAAATTTTGCAGGAAGTATGGGGTTATACACCAGAGCGTCATGTGGATACCCGCGTAGTAGATGTGCATATATCCCGTTTGCGCGCAAAATTAGAAGATGATCCTAGCAACCCAGAATTGATTCTCACAGCGAGGGGCACTGGTTATCTTTTCCAGCGGATTATTGAACCAGGGGAGGAGTGAGGAGATGAGGCAGGGGGCAGGGAGAGTAGGGGAGGCAGGGGGAGAAGATACTTTAATTATTGTCCAATGCCCAATGACTAATGACTGATCCTAATCGAGTTTTGCGGCGTCTACCCATTGTCGTGGGTGGGATAGGCGCTGTACTTTTATTGATTAACCGTTTATTAACGCCGGAACTAACCCAGTCTCAATCGCGTGGTGATGTAGTGGGCGTGATTTTGAGTGCGGTGTTAATTTTGACGGGTTTAATTTGGCAGCAAGTTCAACCGCGATCGCCTGATATTGTAGAACTAACTGGAGAAGAAGGTTTTGTACTCGCAGCAGATTTGCCCGAAGCCGTGAAAACAGAGCTAGCCTGGGCATCTCATTTATTGTTGACTAATACAGTAACGCGATCGCTTGTGGTTTTTTATCAAGGTAAAGTTTTGTTGCGTCGTGGCATTCTGGGTACGAAATCTGAGGTTGTACCAGGGGTAATCTTAAAACAAGTACTCGAAAAACAAAAACCGATTTATCTAGTTGCTCTCAAAATATATCCAGGTAGAGTTGAATTTGATTATTTACCAGAGAATACTCAAGGTGTAATTTGTCAACCTATTGGTAATCAAGGTGCGCTAATTTTGGGAGCAAACGCTCCTCGCAGTTACACTAAACAAGATGAAAACTGGATTGCAGGAATTGCTGATAAATTAGCCGTTACTCTTAGCTCGACTTGATCCAAGCAAGCAACCTAACCTCAATTTAGATTAGTCGTCTGTGAGAATAACTCGTAATTTGTAATCATTACCTCAAATTGACTTGCTCGTATCTATAAGTTGATTACGAATTACGAATTAGGTTGCCAACCTTACCCCTCCGGGGAAGCAAGCTACGCGAGTGCGTCTCCAAGAGTTGCCGAGGTACGAATTACGAATTATTAATTCACCAAGAAGTCAAAAAATTCCACCCTTCTTTTTCCTCTGGTGTCTTTTCTTCTTTTGCTTCCGGTTCTTCTGGTGTCTTTAAATTTATCTGTTGAATTAAATTATCATATTCTCCTGAATCAACCCATTTCAATAACTCACCCGCCCGCATAATTACCCAGGAAAGCTCTGATTCTGTATAGCTTAATATTTTTGTTACCTTATCCACACTATCTAAGTTATTAGATGCAAACTCACGGGCTTGGACGAGAAAATCTTCGATTACAGCAGTAGTCAAGTACTCATCTGGTAAACCTGCAAGTTTCATCAGTGTAGTAGTTGCTACGTCAATATCCTGACAAGCAAGCATTGCAGCCCGATCGGCGGTGAATCTAGCCATCATCCGCCAATTATACAAACCTAGTTCCATGCCACCAGCTACTAAGCCACCGACTCCCAGTGTGGTACTGCTCAACAAATTTTTCAAAGTTGGCATAACAATTGCCATTTGGTGATAAATCATGTGCTGACTCTTAATGCGAGCGATTTCATGTCCGAAAACGTAAAGCAACTCATTTGTATCAAGCCACTCCATTGCATCTAAATTGATACCAACAAGGGGTTTTTCTACCCCAACAATATAGGTTTCAATGTGACCAGTGCCTCGAAACAGATACAATTCAGGAAGTGGAGCAACATCAAGAATTTGGCAAGTTTCCACAAATGCTTGATGTAATTCAGGAAAATTACGGGGCGAAATTCTAATTTCACTACCAAGGCTTTGCAATCTAAGTAAGCGATCGATACCGTATTCGTTAACTTTTTTGAGTAGTAAGGAGACACCGGGCATCTTTTGCAAAGAAGCCAAGGCTTTGCGATCAAAAGGGTGTTCGTAAGCTTCAGAACTTAGTCCAGTTAATATTTTTCTCGTCATAGGCTTTGAGCTTTTAAATAGCAGTTTAGAAGCATTGGACAAACTTTCATCACGTTGTACTAGACATTTTCCATCATCTTACCCAGATAGAATATACAGTAGGGGCGCATATCTTTGTGCCTCTATGATGAAATTTGGAAATTTACAATTGATCTATGCAAATTATTTATTGGCTATTAATTGCCGTAATGCTTGTGGGTATTATCGGTGCAGTAGTTCCTGCCATTCCTGGTAGCAGTTTAATTTTAATTGCAATTATTGTCTGGGGAATCGTTAGTAGTTCCTTTGCAGCTATCAAGATTCCACTAATTGTGACAATTATAGTTTTACTACTCAGTGTCGGAGTGGATTTTTTAGCTAGCTATGTGGGAGCAAGACAAGCCGGAGCTAGCAAGTGGGGGCAAATTGGCGCAATTATCGGCTTGGTGGTGGGATTTTTGGGGTTATTACCAGCGTTACCTTTTGGAGGACCACTGTTAGGGATTTTACTAGGGCCGCTTTTGGGAGCAATTATTGGTGAGTATCTTTACCGACGTGAATTCGGGTTGGCAGTTAAAGCAGGTATCGGAATTGTAGTCGGATCTTTGGTTGGAAATTTGATTCAAGGGTTGTTAGCGATCGCAGCCGTTGTAGTTTTCGTTGTGACAACTTGGCCACAGGTATTTGGCTCTTAGCATTTCAATTGTCTGACATATTTTAGAACAATGGTAATAGCTAGCAGTCAGGCTATTTATTACAGGCATTCAATTAGTTGACAAAAATTTTCTACCTTACAACAAGACAGCGGTTTCTTCCATTTCATCTACCGACAGGAGGAACCGCTACTTAGTGTATTACGCTTTCGATAAACCCCCTTTGTTTGAATACTTCTCGGATAAGCATTCTTCATGCCTCTTGTATTGTGGGTAAAGGGTATGGTGAAAATACTTCAAAAACTTTGGTAAATCTCTAAAGACTGAACGTAAATATATTGCTTACTCTATTTATCTAAAAAATAGTTGAGTAATCTGCAAAAATAAAAAATACTAATTATTTCAGTGTACTGAAGTGAATCTGATTAGATTCAAAGCGATTGCCCACAATTTCAACCCGATAAAATGTCGAATCTACGAAGATACGCTATACAAGAAATTAAAATTTTATAAAGACTACTCATTAATTAAAGATGTAATGAAGACCACTCAGTAAATCTTGCATACTCAGAATCTATGTGATTTTATGGAGATAAGAAATACGTCACACAAGTGCCGCTTTCACTGACAGTATTTTAAATAAATTACTGATAGTACAAGTAACGCAATCACATTCTCTGCTCAAGATTATTATTAGGACTCTCAAACGATCATGATTAGTTTAAAATCTAAATTACTAAACGCTACTCTGGCTGTTACCGCTGCACTTCCCTTAGCTACTGCTGGGTTGTTTACCTCTGTTGGTTCTGCTCAAGCTGCTTCACTCACAGGTGAGTTCAGCTTTAACGGTGGTTTAACTGCGAATCCATTTGCCAGCAGCTTAGTGACATTGAAAAAAGATTCACTAACGTTTAGCCCAGATAGCATTGTTGCAGATTCCAATGGAGTCAAGAGTACCCCAGTTAGTGTTGCTGCTCAGACAGGAAGCTTCTTAGGTTTCAATTCAGCCAGTATACGTGATATCATCTCGTTTTCGAGCAATACTGTGCAAAATCCATTTCTAGACCTCGGTAATCTTATACTTCCTGGTACTATTCTACCTGGGGAAAGTACAGCTTCTCTAGCCGATGGCAAGAATATCTTTACTTTGACATCTTCTGGTTATAAAATAACCCAGACTGGTGCAAACGTTACTATAGCTGTTGATCTATTTGGGTACTTTACCAGCGCGACTGGGGAAATAACTAATGGAGCCGGAAGCTTATCTTTCCAAAGAAATAATACTACTGTTGCTCAGGCAAACTCAATTCTCAATACTGCTAACGGCTCATTGAGTAATTTGACTTTTTCTGGTTCTACTTTCACCACTTCCGTTCCTGAACCAGCTGCATTACTAGGCTTGGGTGCAGTAGGTGCTGTAATGGTGATGTCTCGCCGCCGCAAAAGTGTTGTTTAATAAACCTATCCTAAATATAAACAAGTTACTTTTAGCAACTGAAAATAACTCTAATTTATCTATTCGATCTGGCTGGAATGTAAAATTTTACCAACCAGGTCGAATTTTTTTCTACCTTAAACTGATTGCAAAGATTGTTTCGCTTCATTGGCGATCGCATCTACTTCATCATTAGCCAGAGTTTCTAAGATAGATTTGGCTTCTGCATTACCCAAACGAGTCAAGGCTTGTACAAGTCTATAACGAATTTGCCAATCTGGATTGGTAGCATAGGGAGCCAGTAGGGGAACTGCTTCTACATCTCCCAAGTCACCCAAAGAACTAATCGCAGCAGTTTGGACTAATTCGTTTTCTGATGAGAGTGCCTCTTTGAGTAGTTCAAAGGCTCGTGGATCGCCCAACTCTCCTAATGTCGCAATAATACTGAATTGTATTAGCCATTCACCGGTTGTATGATAAAGCTGCTGCAAATCTTCAAAAGCTTCGCGTAACTTCAGAGCGCCTAAACAGTCTGCTGCTGCTGCTTGTACATCTACTTCGGAGTCATGAAGCAAGCGATCGCGCAAAATATCTAAGGATAGCTGTAAATCCTGGGTTCCGAGTGTATCCATTTGACTCACCGCTGAGTAACGGACACGGGAATTGCGATCGCCAATAGCGCTTTGAATTAATTCAAAGCCAATCGCTGGTTCCAGTTGACGGATTTGATTTACTGCACGTAAGCGATCGCCTAAATCCTCAGAACTGAGCAATTGCCTAACAGACTCCGGAGTAATACTCATTTAATTATCCTTGATTTTCAAATCTGTAAAAAACAGTCAAAAGTTAAGTATTAAAAACTAATGACTAATGACTAATGACTAATGACCAATGACTAATCTTGACTAGCAGCCATTGCCCGAATAATATCACCACGAGTGAGGATACCAATTACTTGACCTGTGCTGTCAAGTACTGGCAAGCGGTGAACGCTGCGATCGTGCATGATTGTAGCTGCTTCTTTTAAAGTTTTATCAGGGGAAATAGCGATCGGGTTTTTACTCATTACCTCCCCAACGGTTTGCCCTAGAGCCTTGTGCAAATCACGTTCATAAGTAGCAGGATTTTTTAAATAGATAACACTATCAAGAAACATGATGTACGCAGGTGGAGTAACACCAGTTTCCTGCCACATCAAATCGGTTTCTGAGATAATGCCCACCAATTTACCGAGATCATCCACAACAGGTAGTCCGCTGATGTGGCGTTCTGCGAGAATTTGGATAGCTTCCTTCAGTGGAGTTTCCTCCCGGACAACAATAGGATCGCGGCTCATCACATCGGTAACGGTTTTAGGCATTTATATTACTGACACCTTAAATCAAAGTCCCTGCGCCTATTGTAGAAAATTGCGGGACTCAACCTGATGCAATTAATAGATTGTTACGGGATTAGTCATTAGTCATTGATTATTTTTTGTTCCCCTGTCCCCAGTCCCTAGCCCCCACTCCCTTTTAATGCAGCAATAATTTGAGTATTTGCTTTCGGAAAATTAAACTGCTCAAGTTCTGACAAAGTTACCCAGCGAATTTCATCGGATTCCAAAGGTTGGGGGATGCCTGTAAGATGGCGGCAGTGATGTACTGTGAGGGTAACGCGCAAGTTTGTATAGCTATGGTCAATAGTAATCAGATGCTCTCCCACTTCAATTACTATTACCAATTCTTCGGAAATTTCCCGTTTAATACACTCTTCGATAGTTTCACCAGGCTCAATTTTACCACCAGGAAATTCCCATAAACCACCCATAGCTCCTTCTGGACGACGGCGATCGATTAAAATTTCCTTTTGGTCATTCCAAATTACTGCAACACCAATGATTTTATGGGGTGGAAAAGAACTGGTTTCACTCATAGTTGATTGGGAAAATGGGGAGTAGGGAATAGGGGAAGAATTATTGACTTTTTACTTTTGACTAATAACAAAACTCGGCAGAGTTAAAAGTATTCTGCCGAGTTTAAATTTATTGCGAAAGCCGTCTAACGCTGTTAGTTTATCCACAAATGTGTATTAATCATTTAGCAATACGCCTCTAGTTAAACTAATTACCAACTTATAGGAGTTCGCACATAACTAAATCCAAAAACTTTGCGTTACTCTGCGCCAACCTCCGCGTCCCTCTGCGTTTAAATTTCAACCCTAATTAACTCATCGCCGTAACTGTAATTCGCTACGAGACCAAGAATATTTAATTTCCAAACCAAATTTTATATTTTTACTCAACTTCGCTGTGATTCGTCTCAGATCCTTGTAGGGCAATTTCAAAATTCATTCTCTGTTCAGCGTTACGCAAGAAATAACCACTAATCATCGCAGAAGCCAGAAGTCGGCCTAGATTTTCCCGATTTGTGGTTACGGTAACACCAAAGTGTTCTGAGGGTAGATTACCCAATAGTCCTGTAATATTTCGTTCCATCACCTGAAACACTTCAGCAGATGTGGGTTTAGATAGCTGTGTAACTGTTTCTGGACTCAAGGATTTAACGTACTGCCATAGTAAATCATTAGTTTCTGATTCGCTATTAAAAAACTCTGAGACACGATTGGATGGGTTACTCATTTTTTAGCTCCTTAACTACCACTATTGGCTGCGGTGCTTGTGATTTGAATATTAAATGCCTGTTTTGGATTTGACTTAGTTATTTTGTCTTCCTGTGAACTAATGTAACAGCCTAGCTTAAGAGTGGAAGTAGGTGTAACCGTACAAAAGCCAGCGTATTTTCTCACCCCAATAAATAAAGTGAGGAGTGAAGAGTTAATTAAAAACTCATCACTCCTAAATCTTAACTCCTAACTTTCCCCTAACTTGCCAAATATTCATCCATATTGGCTTTAGATTTACGAAGTTTAGTTAAAGCTTCCCGCTCAATTTGCCGCACTCGTTCTCGACTGATGTTCAAGATTTCACCAATTCTCGCCAGAGTCAGCGCTTGCCCATCAGTTAACCCAAAGCGCAGTGTGATTACTTCCCTCTGTTGTGGCGTGAGATCGCCCATTAGGCGATCTAAGTCATAAGATAAGGAAGATTGCATGACGAACTCTTCGGGAGATGCTCCTGGATCTTCCAGCATTTCTCCGAGTTCAGTGTCGTAATTATCACCCAACCGCAAATCTAAAGAAAGAGGCAAACGCGCCTTTTCTAAATACTCTCGTACTTGTTTGGGGGTCAATTCTAATTCTTCGGCTAGCTCTCCAGCTGTGGGAGCGCGCCCCAATTTTTGAGACAATTGACGCTGTGCCTTTTTAATCTTATTTAATTTTTCGGTGATATGGATCGGCAGCCGAATGGTGCGGGCTTTTTCGGCAATAGCACGAGTAATTGCTTGCCGAATCCACCAGTAGGCATAAGTAGAAAATCTGTACCCTTTGGTGGGGTCAAACTTTTCTACACCCCGTTGCATACCAATACTACCTTCTTGGATCAAGTCCAGTAAATCGACGTTGCGCTTGATGTACTTTTTAGCAACGGAGACCACCAGCCGCAAATTGGCTTCTACCATCTTACGCTTGGCAATTTCACCATCAGCGATCGCTTCGTTCAACTCTGCTGGTTCTAGGTTTGTCGCTTTGGCCCACTCTTCTAGAGTCGGTTGACGATCTAGCTGAGTGGCAAGATTTTCCCTTGATTCGTGCAAAGCGCAGGAACGTTGCACCTGTTTACCATAGAAAATCTCTTCCTCGTGTGTTAAGAGTGGCACACGGCCAATCTCACGCAGGTAAGTCCGCACGAGGTCTGTGGCTGTCTGAGCGGTCTTCATGGCGCTACTCTTTGGTAATGATGGGTTTAGCGGTAGGGTCATTAAGGGATAGATGCTTTCTTTATTAGGATGCTACCCAGTCAGATTGGGTAGCTATAGTATGGTTTGCAACTTACGCGCCCGATAAACTCGGCTGCTCATAATAATCAAATTTAGGCTTCTTAACTGCTAAAACTACAGTTATTTCCTACTTTGTACAAGTATCTACAGTTAGATAAAAGGTCGCTTTTTAAACATTTTTTATTGGATTCTTATTAATAATTGTAACATTTATGAGAATGTTTTGGCTAGATAGCGACATTAAATTTCCTGGTTGTTCCAGTTCATGCAACGTTGCCCTCTATCTTAAGGATGACTAGAAGTCAATTTAAGAAATTATGTGGTTAACATAAGCTTCCTCATATTTGTTAAAGTATCTCAATGAGAACTATAGTCATTCTCTTATAACAATGACTTAATTTTCTTGGGTATTGGGTATTAGGTATTGGGTATTGAATCTTTGAAAAAATTTTTCCTAGTCCCCAGTCCCTAATCCCCAGTCCCTACTACCTCGCAATCGGGCAGTACTCTTGAATGGTTTTTACATCCAAAGTTGTATTTTGTAAGGAACGGATGGCGGCGACAGTAGCTTTGGCGCCGGCGATGGTAGTAATGATGGGAATTTTGTAAGCTAAGGCTGTGCGGCGGATTAAGCGAGCATCAGTCTGGGCTTCTTCCCCGGATGGTGTGTTGATAATAAGTTGGATTTTTTGGTTTTTGATTGCATCTAGAACGTGGGGACGACCTTCATGGAGTTTCAACACCAACTCAATATTTAACCCCTGTTCGAGAAGAACTCGGCGTGTACCAAGGGTAGCCATCACTGTAAAGCCCAAATCGATAAATTCCTTCACCACACCACTTGCAGCAGCTTTATCGCGATCACTCATTGATACAAATACAGTTCCCGTTAGCGGTAAACGCTCCCCAGCACCCAATTCTGCTTTGGCAAAGGCACGGCCAAAGTCGCTGTCAATCCCCATCACCTCACCAGTGGATCTCATTTCTGGGCCCAATATTGTATCAGTTCCAGGGAATTTATTAAAGGGTAATACAGCTTCTTTTACAGCAATATGTGTGGGTATGACTTCCTCGGTGAAATGTAACTCCTCTAAGGTTTTACCTGACATAATTAAGGATGCTAGTTTCGCTAACTGTATGCCCGTTGCTTTTGATACAAAAGGCACTGTGCGGGAAGCGCGGGGATTAGCTTCGAGAATATAAACTTGAGGAGAATAACTGCTTGCACCGACAACAGCAAACTGAATATTCATCAACCCGACAACTGACAGGGCTTGCGCTAACTGCACCGTCCAAGTGCGAATCTGATTGAGAACTGCTGGTGATAGGGAAATGGAGGGCAAGGAACAAGCGGAATCTCCTGAGTGAATTCCTGCCTGCTCGATGTGTTCCATAATACCACCAATTACTACCCGTCCGGTATGATCGGCGATCGCATCGACATCGACTTCGATGGCGTTTTCCAAAAACTTATCAATCAAAATTGGATGTTCTGGTTCTATGAGTACTGCAAAGCTCATGTAGCGTTCCAACTCAGCATCAGAAAAAACGATTTCCATCGCCCGTCCCCCTAACACATAGCTGGGACGCACTACCACCGGATAGCCAATCCGTTTGGCGACAATCAGCGCATCTTCGTAACTCCGCGCAATCCCATTCGGTGGTTGGGAAATATTTAACTGTTGCAAAATCTTTTCAAACCGTTCCCGGTTTTCTGCCATGTCGATGGAATCTGGCGATGTCCCCCAAATTTTAGTGTTCAATCCTGATGTGTCATTGTTAAGAAACTCTTGTAAAGGAATAGCCAACTTTAGCGGGGTTTGTCCGCCAAATTGGATAATTACCCCAACTGGATTTTCAGTTTCGATGATGTTAAGAACATCTTCTTTTGTTAAAGGCTCAAAGTAAAGGCGATCGCTAGTATCGTAATCTGTCGAAACTGTCTCTGGGTTAGAGTTGACCATAATCGTCTCATACCCCGCATCTTTCAAGGCATAAGCGGCGTGACAACAACAATAATCAAACTCAATTCCCTGTCCAATGCGGTTGGGGCCACCACCCAAAATTAATACTTTTGGTTTGGTTGCGGGTAAAACCTCTGTTTCTTCTTCGTAGGTAGAATAGTAGTAAGGGGTAAAGGCTTCAAACTCAGCCGCGCAGGTATCTACGGTTTTGTAAACTGGGATGATTCCTAATGACTTGCGGTAGGCGCGAACTTCATCTTCGGTGGTTTTGGTAGCATAAGCAATCTGGCGATCGCTATATCCGTCCCGCTTCACTTCATAAAGTTGCTCTTTTGTCAATTGCTGTAAGGGTGTCCGTTTCAGGAATTTTTCTACCTCTAGAAGTTGCTGCAATTTATCTAGGAACCATCGGTCAATACCAGTGAGTTCATAGATTTCTTCAATGGTCATTCCTTGCTGCAAGGCATGACGCACAGCGAAAATGCGATCGGGGTTAGGTGTTCGGAGTTGGGCGCGGATTTGTTCACCACTAGGTAATTTTTCGGCTTTATCGCAACCCCAACCAGCACGTCCTGTTTCTAGCGATCGCAGCGCCTTTTGGAAGGATTCGTTGAAAGTCCGTCCAATTGCCATTGCTTCCCCGACTGATTTCATTTGAGTTGTCAGCACTGGATCGGAACCGGGGAACTTTTCAAAGGCGAAGCGGGGAATTTTGGTCACTACATAGTCAATTGTCGGCTCAAAGGATGCCGGAGTTTTCTTAGTGATGTCATTTTTAATTTCATCCAGGGTGTAGCCCACAGCCAATTTTGCTGCCATTTTGGCGATCGGGAAACCTGTAGCTTTAGAAGATAAAGCCGAACTGCGGGATACGCGGGGGTTCATCTCAATTACAACTACATCCCCATTAACCGGATTGACGGCAAATTGGATATTAGATCCGCCAGTTTCCACCCCGATCTCGCGGATGATTTTAATTGCCATATCCCGCAGCCTTTGATATTCTTTATCAGTGAGGGTTTGCGCGGGAGCGACGGTAATAGAGTCCCCGGTGTGAATGCCCATAGGGTCAAGGTTTTCGATGGAGCAAATAATCACCACGTTATCTGCCAAATCACGCATCACTTCGAGTTCATATTCTTTCCAGCCGAGTAAAGACTGGTCAATGAGAATTTGCGAAACAGGGCTGGCATCAATACCTACCTGTGCCATTTCTTCAAATTCTTCTTGGTTGTAGGCAATACCGCCGCCACTTCCACCCATTGTGAAGGCAGGACGAATAATTAGGGGATAAGTACCAATTTGGCGGGCAACAGCTTTGGCTTCTTCTAAAGTTTCGGCTGTGTCGCTGGGACAAACAGCTACTCCAATTCTTGCCATTGCTTCACCAAACAATTTTCGATCTTCGGCTTTTTCGATCGCTGGGAGTTTCGCGCCGATTAACTCAACGCCGTACTTTTCCAACACGCCATTTTTGGCTAAAGCAACAGCGAGGTTGAGGGCGGTTTGTCCTCCCATCGTTGGTAATAAAGCATCCGGGCGTTCTTTCTCGATGACTTTTTCGACCAATTCCGGCGTTAGCGGCTCAATGTAAGTGCGATCGGCCGTTTCCGGGTCGGTCATAATTGTTGCAGGATTGGAGTTGACCAAAACCACTTCATAGCCTTCTTCTCGGAGCGCTTTGCAGGCTTGAGTGCCAGAGTAGTCAAACTCACAGGCTTGTCCGATCACAATTGGACCAGAACCTAACAGTAGAATCTTCTGGAGGTCGTCACGGCGGGGCATAGTCGTTGCCTTGGAATACGAGAATACAAATCCTGATTATTTTAAGTGTCTTTACCCCCCATCGTGCTTTTTATTATTAAGTTTTCTAAGTTTGATGACAGAGAGGGGGGAGTCGGGACTAGGTAAAAGTTTTTCAAATACCCAGTCCCCAATACCCAATCACCAGTACCCAACAATTATTTTGTATTTCTAATTTTATTTAATTGTGATGCTTAAATTTTTAAAGCTTTTGCAAATCTTTATTATTTAACCGGATGATGCTTTTCAACGAATGGTGATTTATTTTGGCATATATCCATTTACTTATTTATGCACAGATAGATTACTTAGATAGGAATTATTTTCACTAGCTAATTACTAAATATTATCAATATTAAATATTATGTAAATATGTTTACTTAAATCAAAAATGGCAGAGATGTAGTTATACCATTCCCTGCCATTTTTTATAATATTTTAAGAGTTAGTGCTGCCAACTTTTTCTTTCAGTCTAGGTAGATAAATCTAGATTATGAGAGTTTTAGCTTTGAGCAGCTTGGACAAATCCTAAAGTTAAGCTGTCTTTAGCGAGGAAGTGTGACAAATGATAAGCACGTTCCTCAGTTTTCAACAAAATCTTTTCGTACAGATAGCGTGTACCCCGATCGCCTAAACTCTCTGCCTGAGCAGCTTGGCGGCGAATTACACCAATAATTGCTTGTTCGGCAGCCAGGTCATTTTCCACCATTTGGCGAGAGGAATACACGCCTTCAGATTCTTGCTCAAAAACAGTTAATTCTGCTAATTTGCTAAAGGTCGCTACTGGCACACCACCTAGACCGTCCAAGCGTTCTCCAATTTCATGGATATGGTCTTGTACTTGGTTGTAGCTTTCGTTGAAAAACTCGTGCAGAGAATAAAATTCTGAGCCTTCAACTACAAAATGATGCTTTTGGTACTGCAAGTACAGTGCCTGGAAACTAGCTAATATAACGTTAAATCCTTCTGTGACTGGAGCAGTTACACTGTGATCCAGCAACACCGGATTGTCATATACATGACCAAAATTTCGTAACAAAGTTTTCGTTTCAGACATTGTTCTCCTCGCTTCTTAGCAGCTATAGATTTTAACTGCTTATTCCTTACATATTAACATTTTAATAATAAGAGCAAGCCAATCTGCCATCACAAGATTTTGTATTTTTACCTACCGAAAATCTCCAGTTTGTAGTTTGGTGGATGATAGTACTATGATGAAATTACAACAATATGTACCATTATAAATATTGACAAATAAGCTTTAGTGTGCGTAGCTTCCGAGTGGAGATATGGGGAAGACAAGGTAAAATTTTTTCCTTCATCTCTCGCTCTTGCTGGAAGTTAAACCTTATATTCCCTAGCGCTTCGAGAAGTCTCAACGACCATTACGCGAACAATGTAAGAATTTTGACTTGATTTCTGCCTGATGCGATCGCTACAAAAATTTTATTTTTTTCCAAAATTAATGAGAATTGTTAGCACTTAAGCTATGCTGGTTTTAAGAAGTTAAACTCCTAAGACTTTGAAAAAGCTGGGAGTAAGATTGCGGTGCTTACTGTAAGTTTGTTGCACTTTGAGGGCAATTTTCTTGAAATCGTTTAGTTCAGAAATAGAAATAAGTCACCTTGTAGAGGTGAATTGGACAGACCGCTGGCAAGTCTATCAACGTCTAAAGGAGTTAGACATTCCCTGTAGTTGTGCGGCTAACCAGCCATTGAAAGTTGAAATTGGCAATCCGACTGCGGTTGTTCAACTTTGGAGTGTGATACGGCGATTTACAGTCTCTCGTCAAGACCAGATTTGGACTCTTGAGTGCTGCTGGCAGAGTCGCTATCAATAGTTCTAATCGGTAGGTACTGCTGAGAATTTCTTGCTTGATAGCTTGTATTAGTTAAAAGGAGGTCAAAAAAATGGGTGTATCTCAGATTTCAGAATTTTGCCTTGAAGGCAGGTTTATAAATTTTGTTATTAAAGATGGCTATAAGCTCAAAGGTTTACTGCTGAGTACTCATGAGGGTGAATGCTACGTTAAACTTGCTAAACATTTACGGGCTGCTTTTGATTTGCGGCTACCAGCAGGTACTTGGCTACAAGTTGTTGGTTATAAAGAATACGATATAAAAAAAGACAAAGTTACACTGAAAGCTGAACGTGTGATGGCGGCGAATTCTGAAATGGCTACAGTTCAAACGATCGCAGCACCACAAGAACCCCCATCTATTGATAATGTCAAAGTAAAACCAGCTAAGACTAAGGCCACGATTTTGGTGTGTCAAAAGTCTGATTGTATGAAACGCGGTGGTAATGGAGTTTGTCAGGCATTGGAGGCAGCTTTAAGCGATCGCGGTTTAGAAGACCAGGTTACAATCAAGGGCACTGGTTGTATGAAAAACTGTAAAGCTGGGCCAAACCTAGTTATGCCAGATAAAACTCGCCATAGCCGAATTCAAGCTTCACAAATCCCAGCGCTGATGAATCAGCATTTTGGTGACAAGAATTTATCCGCAAAGCCTGAAAATGTAAGGGAAGTAGCGATATCTAACGGTAAGTTTTGCTGAAAAAAATAGTTAAATCTTGACATTTCAATGAGAAAGCTTAATAATATCTTCATTAAGTGTGTTCCAGTTCCATTAATGCTCGGCTGTAAAATTTGCTAGAAGTTAGCAATAAAATCAAAAAACTGGCTTTAATTAAGGCCAGTTTTTTGAGTGGAAGGGTTTCTATTGAGCAATTTTTAACCGGAATCTTACGATCGCTTATCCACACCCTAACAACGTAGTGCAGGTTCAGCTTTTGTAAAAGTTGGGAATGAAGCGATCGCAATACACTTTGTCATGAGTTGGGTACAGTTGTAAAAGCGATCGCTTAATATTTGTAGGCAATTGCGTTTAGCGCTGGTTTGGTATCGTCTCGGACAAACTTACCAACTGCCTCAACTAAGTCATCCGAGGGTTCAAAATGGTGCAAAGGAATAAACAAAACCGGAGTTTTCCCTTTTTCTGCTTGGTTAGCTGCAAAGATTTTGGCAAAGGAAGATTTACCACTTCCTGGGCCACCACTAATCACTCTAATGGCATCATTGCGATCGCCTTTTTCTAACCAAGCTTCTAGTTCAGTTTCTAAATCAAGAACAATTCGCTGATATTTCTCATCTTCTCTCACCCAGCGTTTAAATTCTTCTTCTTTTTCACCCCCAACTTTCTGCTTATAGTAGGCGTGTAAAGGAACATAAACCTGTTTTAAACCAAAGGCTTCTAAAAGCATCGGTTCTTCAACCTGTTTTTGTAGCCAAGCTAAATAACGCTGCCATGACTGTTCCCGTTCATTGGCTTGAGTAAAAGGGGTATCCAGTTCTTCTTTTAAACAAGCATATTTTTCTGGATGTTTTGCCCACTCTTCATGTAGGGCATACACAAAATAAGTAGGAAGACGATGACTAATTGTTAGTGCCTGGGCTTGATTGACGCTAAAGTATTTTAACCAATCGGCAAAAGCAGTTTTAATCGCTTCCAGAATCGGCAAATCTTTGGGACGGCTAAAAAAATCTTGGTCAATACGCAATTCTATACTTAATAGGGAATCGTTGAGGCGATCGCACAATAGCTCAAGATCGCTTTCGTTTGGTTTTTCAAACAGCAACTCTTGATTTCCTTTTATCAAACTCACTATTGCTTCTACTAAAGAACGGTAAATTAGTAACCAAGCAACTTCCTCTGGTGCTGATCCTAAACCTAGTGCTGTTATACCGTCTACGGCATCTTTGGCTACCTCTTCCCACTTACCCAAGACTCCATCTATTACACCTTTCCCTAGTGATTTAAATAGTTCTTTAAAGTCAGCCTTAATGGGTTTATTCCATAATGCAACAGGTTTGCTAACTGAAAATCCAGAGATATTACTCATAGCTGTTGTATGACGCTGGTAGATGTACTGAGTTAATATATTTCAATAAGGTTGTATCAGATTTTTACTGAAAACCAGTAGTAAATTTAATAATTTATCTAGATATAATTCTAATTTTAGGGTCAAAGGCTTTTGTCTGCTAGGGCTAAACTGGCACTGATAGGATTTTTTGCCATTTTTAATACTCCTCTAGGATACTTAGTTTCAGTATTCCCAAAGTTGTAGAGGCGATGTCTACGACGGGCTACGCCTACGCGTTTGTTGAGAGGTAATTAACAGAATTTTATCTAGATTTGCAAAAAAGAGACGGGAGTTTAGAAGAAGAGGCTTAGGATAAACTAATGAAATTAAATGCAGAAATAAATGCGTAAACAAATCATCGAATATACATCTCCACTAGATGCGCTGATTGCCCTGACTAAACAGTTAAATACCTATGAAATAAAGTACCAAATGAATTCAGAATATTTTTTTGCTAAATATAGCCAAGGAGAAACTTCTGACGATGAAGTGTTTGTCGAATGGGCAGCAAACTACCAACATTATCTAGCTCTACATCAAGAGATAAAAAGCCAACTCAGAGATGTCGCGTAAAGTTATCCAACCTATCTAGATGAAATTGAGCAACTTTTATTCAACTGCTCTAACACATACGTTGAGGAATATAGTGCAATAATTTTAACGCCAGATAGAGCTAATCTCCGCATTAGGATACGTTTTGCTCTCAAACATTTACTGGCAGTCAGCGAAGCGTTTGTTATTATAGATAATCAAATTACATATATCGATTACCGCTATCACTTTCAAGATGAGCAAAATAGTCTGATTTTCCGTTATGACAGTACACCACATTTTCCCAACTTGCCTAGCTTCCCGCACCATAAACATCTGTTCGACAATGTAATTGCTTGCGAAAAGCCACATATAGCCGATGTGCTACAAGAAGTGATGAAGTTTTTAGAGTAGGAATATGAAATTTGCATTGCAAAACAGAACCATTAAATGGAACCGTTAAGATTTTGCTCATTGTTCTATTTCTCCTAACCGTTAATTACAGCGATCGCATCAATTTCTACCAACACATCTTTAGGTAAGCGCGATACCTGCACACAAGCCCGCGCCGGGGCTGTATCTTCTGGGAAATATTTAGCATAAATGGCATTCACCGCCGCGAAATCATTCATATCAGCTAAAAATACAGTGGTCTTTACCACATCTTGAAAAGTCGCACCAGCGGCTATAAGGATGGCTTCAAGGTTAGCTAATACCTGCTCTGTTTGCTTTTTGACATCATCAGTATAGACGACATCACCAAGGCGGGGATCGATGGCAATTTGTCCAGCGATGAAGACAAATTGACCTGAAGCTGCGATCGCTTGATTATAAGGGCCCACTGGAGCGGGTGCATTATCAGTATTAATTACTTCACGTGTCATAGATATTACTTTCTCTAACGATGTTTCCTGTCTACCGATTTCTGCTTCAGCTGCGATCGGTTTATAAACCTTTCCATCTGGCATTATCGCACCAGTCAGGTCAGCATTTTTAAAGCTCATGCCGTAAGTTCTTGCACCAGTTAAATCTGCTCTTTTCAAATTTGCTCCATCAAGATTTGTCTTGATTAAATTTGCCCATCGCAGATTGGCTCTTTCTAAATTTGCTTCTTGGAGAAATGCTTTTGTAAAGTTTGCACTTTGAAGAGATGCTGCTGTCAAATCGACACCAGCCAAATTTATACCTGATAGATCAACTTGGTTTAAATTCGCTCTATGAAGTTTAGCTCCTTGAAGGTTGGCACTTTTCAATATTGCCTCAGTTAAGTTTGCTAAAGTTAAGTCAGATCCAGTTAAGTACGCCTCACCCAAATTTGCCTTAGTTAGATTAGCTTTACTGAGATTAGCTTCAGCTAAAGAAGCCGCAGTCAAGTTTGCGCTACTAAGGTTTGCTCCACTTAAATTTGCTGTATCTAGGTTTGCATTAATTAATTGTGCATTACTTAGGTCTATAGCTGTTAGGTTTGACTGTTCTAAGTTTGCATGATTTAAATTTGCGCTATTCAGAGTTGACCGACTTAAGTCAGCACCATTGAGGTCTGTCCAAGCAAAAATTGCTGAAGAAGCACTTACCGAATTCAACTTTGTATTTACTAAAGATGCGTTAGTGAGATTTGTACTATTAAGCTTCGCTTTAGTTAGGTTTGCCCCACTTAAATCAACTCCAGTGAAATTTGCACTAGTTAGGTCTATCTCACTGAGGTCTGCACCTTTGAGATTTTCTTGACTCAAATTTACTGAATGAAATTTCCGTTCCCCTGCGGCGTATTTCTCTAAAAGTTCCTCAGCATCCATAATGCACCTTTAAATACCACTGACACAGTATAATCACAAAAACTTTGTGTCACAGGTATTCTTCTGCCTTTCTCTTTGCGCCCTTTGCGTCCTTTGGGGTTGATTCCTCTTACCCCAACCTCGGACGTATTCCATAATGTCGATACCGCCAATAATCACGCAAAATGCGATCGTGGTCAAAACATAAATTACCAGGCACACACCAATACTCAAAAATCCCTACACCCTGAGCATCATCGCCAGCCTTTGGTTCACCCTTAGCTGTCGCCAAAAACACAATACTAATTGTATGCTGACGCGGATCGCGATTGGGATCAGAATACACGAGTAATTGTTCAACCAACTCCACCTCTAAACCTGTCTCTTCCTCAGCTTCTCGCCGTGCCGCCACTTCCACAGCCTCGCCATAATCTACAAAGCCACCAGGAATAGCCCAACCTAAAGGGAAATTATGTCTTTCAATTAACACTATTGGCCGATGAGGTCGATCTACTAGTTCAATGATGATATCAACTGTCGGTGTAGGATTTCGGTAAGTCATAGTTATTTAGTCATTAGTCAGTAGTCATTGGTCATTAGTCATGAGTCATTGGTTATTCCCAAAGGACAAATGACAAAAGACAAATGACAAACAAAATGAGTTTACTTGATTTCCCCTGCAAATACCGTTCCGTGATAAATTCGATGCGATCGCATCGCGTCTCCATCAGACAATTGCTCCCTCTCATAATTCAGGTTACTTATGCCTTTTCCTAGATCCAGTGGCATTTTGCTGCATCCTACTTCCTTTCCCAGTCGATTTGGCGTTGGGGATTTAGGCTTAGAAGCCTATCGCTTCATTGATTTTCTCAAAGAAAGCCATCAACAATATTGGCAAGTTTTACCCCTGGGCCCCACTGGATACGGTAATTCCCCATATATGTGCTACTCAGCAATGGCGGGAAATCCGCTGCTCATTAGCCCAGAAAAACTTCTAGAAGAGGGTTTGCTATCTGAAGAAGACTTTGCTCATTTACCAGGATTTCCGGCAGAAAAGGTAGATTTTGAGCAGGTTGTACCGATTAAAATTGGGCTACTCAAAAAAGCCTGTGAAAACTTTAGAGCCAATGCTACGCCTATCCAGCATAAAGAGTTTGAAGGCTTTTGCGACAGTAAAGCCTATTGGTTAGATAATTACGCCTTATTTATGGCGCTGAAAGATGCTAACAATGGAGCAAGTTGGAATACATGGGAGCCTGAATTTGTCAAGCGGGAACCAGAAGCATTAGCTCAGGTAGAAAGCCGACTCAACGGAGATATTTTTTATTACAAGTTCATCCAATTTGAGTTTTTCCGGCAGTGGTCAGACCTGAAAAACTACGCGAATATGCGCGGCATTGATATTATCGGCGATATCCCTATCTATGTAGCTCATGATAGTGCCGACGTGTGGGCGCATCCCAACATCTTTTGCTTAGACGAAGAAACGGGGGAAGTTGCCCAAATGGCAGGAGTTCCACCAGATTACTTTAGCGCCACAGGTCAATTGTGGGGAAACCCGGTTTATAACTGGGAGGAACTGCAAAAACAAGACTTTAAATGGTGGGTACAGCGCTTTGAGGCCATGCTGGATTATGTCGATATAATTCGCATTGACCACTTTCGGGGCTTCGAGGCATATTGGTCAGTACCCAAAGGTGAAGAAACTGCCATTAATGGCGAATGGGTGGAAGCACCTGGAGAAGCTTTTTTTGATGCGATCAAACAGAAGTTGGGCAAGCTACCCGTCTTAGCAGAAGATTTGGGGGTAATTACACCAGGAGTAGAAGCGCTGCGAGACAAGTATGAATTTCCTGGAATGAAAATTTTGCAGTTTGCCTTTGGTTCAGATCCCGTTAATCCATTTTTGCCATTCAATTACTCGCGGAATGCTGTAGTTTATACCGGAACTCACGATAATGACACAACCATAGGCTGGTTCAACACAGCTAACGACTACGAAAAGCAAAACTTATGGCTTTATTTAGGTTGCATCAGCCCTGAAGGAGTCCACTGGGATTTAATTCGCCTAGCTTTGAGTTCCATCGCTAACCAAGCGATTATTCCTTTGCAAGATATTTTGGGATTAGGAAACGAAGCGCGGATGAATTTTCCCAGTATTGCTGAGGGTAACTGGGAATGGCGCTATCAAGAAGGAGCCTTGAGAGATGAATGGCGCGATCGCTTAAAAGTTCTGACTAGACTTAATGGACGCGCCCCGGAAGAGCAGTGAGACAGGGGGGCATGGGGAGAAATAATAACCAATGCCCCTGCCCCATGCCCAATTTCCCATGCCCCATTCCCTATATTTCAAAACTTAGGCTTGGCAGCAATCCTAACTTCTTCCTCTTTCCCTGGTTCTCCCATTTCTTTAGCCTTCTCCTGATTGACACTCATCAAAACACCGCCAGCATTATCAGTTTTCACTGTCAATTGCTCTTGGGCTTTCCAAATTCGATGAGTTCCCTCTGGCAGAATACCCTCAAACTCGGTTTTGCCATCAGCTACTACACGAATCCAAGATGAGGCTTTCAAGGTGACACCAATCTGTACAACCTGTTCCTTTTGGACGCCGCTCAGGTTGTCGCTGACGGGTTGTACCTCCATTGACTCTTTTAGTTGAGCTAATTCTGGCTTGACAACAGACTTTTGTTTGGGATATGGCTGATTTTGGCTATTACTTGCTTGTAGTACTGCGTTATTTAATAACTGAGACAACCCATTTACAGAGCATACTATTAGCAATATGTAAAGAAAGTAAAGATGAATTGGACGTAATTGAGCTAGGGGTGAAGTATTCCCAATACCTTGGGAGTTCACTTTTGCAGAACTGATTGGAAAAGTGCCAGAAAATTCTACTCCATTCAAGCCTAGAGCTTCCGCAAATTGCCTAATCAAACCCTGAATATAGACTGGTTCTGGCAAATCGTTTAAATTACCTTCTTCGATCGCCTGCAATAATCGCCGAGGAATTCTGGTCAATACAACCACTTGCTCTAGAGAAAGACCCTGTTCTTGCCGTAATGCCCAAAGTTGAGCGCCTAATTCTGCTAACTTTTCGGCTCGTTGTTCCTCTAATGAAAGTGATGGCTGGTGATTATTCTTCTTTCTTAGCCATTTCATGCCTACTGACACTCCTTAATTCCGCTAAATCTTTAATAGGTTGCGTTATTTGTTCTTGCAAAAAGTGAATCTCATGATCTTTGAGGGAACGATATTTACCCTCTGACAAAAAGGGTTCCTTTAGAGTTTGTAATTGAATTGGGCCGATAGCAGTCCGATGCAGCTTAATTACTGGGTATCCTAACTGTTGAGCTATACGGCGAATTTGGCGATTTCTTCCCTCCTGCAACACTATTTCTAAAAAGCTTTGCTCGGCACGGCGTTCGATTAGACGTACCTTAGCAGCCCTGGTTTTTCTACCCTCCAACATCACACCCTGACGCCACTTTTGGAGTACTGTTTCTGGAGGGTGTCCTTTGACCAAAACATGATATGTCTTGGAAATACTGTGGCGGGGATGGGTTAATCCAAATGTCAGTTCTCCGTCATTGGTTAGGATTAATGCTCCTGTGGAGTCTGCATCTAGACGACCAACTGGGTGAATACCTGAACCCTCCCGTAATTCTTTCGGTAGTAGATCCAGAACTGTTGGTCTGTAGTGAGGGTCGTAGCAAGTCGAAACCACCCCCGCTGGTTTGTGCAGCAATAGATATATTAAAGCCGGACGCTGCTTTTCGGATACAGGTTTACCATCGATGGCGATCGCATCTTTTTCGGGATCAACTTTTTGACCTAAATGTGCCAACACGCCATTGATCTGCACCCGTGAGTGCCTAATCATTTCTTCGGCTTCGCGACGAGAGGCGATACCCCATTGAGCAATAATTTTTTGTAACCGTACCTCCATGTGGAAATTGCTGATTTACTGTTAACAATTAAATGATATTTGCATTTTGTAGCGAGTAGGCATAAATGTTACATTTAAGGCTTGTTTAATTTATGTTCAGTTGTTGAACAAATACCCATAAACAGATTGGTTAAATGCCAGAGCAAAATTCCCAAACAACAAATGCAAATAAAATCCGCATAATTACGCAGGTACTTACAACAGCAGTCAAGCTCTGGTTAAGAGCGCAAGTCAGTCAAATATCGGAATTAGAAGTGGAGATCAAAGCGAGCGATCGCCAACTTTTCTCTGGGCGCATCCCTTCGGTATCTATTTTTGCCACTCATCCAGTTTATCAAGGTCTTCAGATTACACAAATTAAATTAACAGCAGAAAATATTCGGATAAACATCGGCTCCGTACTCAAGGGAAAATCCCTACGACTATTAGAAAAAGTACCAGTGGTTGGCGATTTAATCATAGATGAGAAGGATCTCAATGCTTCTCTCTCATCTGACTTATTATCGACTGCTTTGAGTGATTTATTGGTTAAGGTTTTACCAACACATTACCCACAGACACAACCAATTAATTGGCAAGAAATTCTTCTAGGGAACAACCAAATTATACTGCGAGGTTTGAGAGTAACCAATAGTGAAACGACGCCTCTAGAGATTTGTCTGGGCTTACAGTTACTCAGTGGGCATGAGTTGCAAGTGGCACTGATTCCAATCCAGCCTGCCCAAGCAGATATGTTAGAAGACAATCATGAGTACAATCTGGATCTTGGCTCAGATGTCGATATCCAAGAACTTACACTGATCCCAGGTAAACTGATGTGTCGTGGGAAGATTAACGTTAACCCTTGATGATGACAGATTTAAAAATGCTAATACAGTATTTTAAATGATCTAGTGCCTCTCAGGGGATGAGGAGGACAAGGGGATAATCCCCCGCTTCGTTGCTATCCCACCTCGGAATAGAATTCCAAGTTATTGCATTGAAGGGACGATAAACACTTTACTCGCTTCGTTGCTATCCCGCTTCGGAATAGAATTCCAAGGCTAATAGCTTAAGCCCTCTCAAGAGGACTACATCAGAATTTTAGTCCACTTGAGTGGACTTGAGCTACATCCCGCCCGGAATTTAAATTCCGGGCGGGATATAGGTCAGTGCAATACTTTAACTGTGACAAAAATGTGGTTAATGACAATCCCTACAAGGGTTGGGGCTGTTTTTCTTAGGTCTATATTGAACTCAACTGAAAACCGCTACAGTAGCGGCAACAGTAGTGTCACGAAATAATAAACCAAAGGAGCAGTAAAAATATAACTATCGGTACGGTCTAAAATACCACCATGACCGGGGATTAATTGTCCAGAATCTTTAACTCCAGCATCCCGCTTGAGCATAGATTCAGTGAGATCCCCTAAAAGACTAGCGATACCAATCAGCAAACCTAATGCTAAACCAGTAAAGGGGGATCTTGGCAAGTGGAGATAATAGGCTCCTGCTACGGCTACAGCAACACTTGAAGTAATACCAAAAACAGCACCTTCTACAGTTTTTTTCGGGCTAATCTCAGACAGACGGGTTTTTCCAAAGAATTTGCCAATGGTGTAAGCACCGATATCGGCTGCCCAAATACACAAAAAAGTTAGCAGTGTTGCTGTAAAACCTTGTGGTAGAGAAGCGGAATTTGCCTTCTCCCAGAAATCGATCCAGTTTGTGGGCCAGTAACCTCCAAAAGGGAGATTGCTAAAAGCAGCACTATCAATTGCTCGTAACCGCACCCAGTAACTTGGTAAATAACCTACATAAAATAGCCCCATAATGGAAGCGGAAACATCAGCGATCGTGGCAAATTTGGGTTGAAACAGCAGGTAAAAACAAATAAGTGTGCCAGCTATTGGCATCACAGCATCAGCTAAACTGCCATCTAGCGTGCAAATTACCAGCAATACTTGGCTAGCAGCCATTGTGGTTTTAGCAGCAGGAACTATACCTCTGGCTCGCACCAAATTAAAATATTCCTGTTGTCCCAAAAAGACGATAACCGCAAACATGATGGTAAAATACCAACCACCCAAAAGGGTAACTGAAAGAGCAAGAGCGATCGCAACAATTCCACTAATAATCCGAGACCAAGGCATAGAAGTATTTTGGATTTTGGATTTTGGATTTTGGATTAGAGATTAGCTATTCGAGATTAGGGATTGGTAATTGTGGCTTGGTTTCTTATGCCCTAAATCCCCAATCTAAAATCTAAAATCTAAAATCTAAAATCTTTTGGATTTAGTCTAGTTTCTCACCACTGAGGATAAAAATGGGATCAACGGCGGTAAAGCTTTGAGAAAAGCCGCGCGTCTCTAAGCGGTTAACCGCAGATTGTACGACTTCGATATTTCTAGCCCTTAACAGAGAAAAGCTCTGAGAAATAGCATATAGACTTTCTAGATTAGCAGCTGTGGCTACAACCCGACCGGATGGCGGCAAATAATGCCAAGCTGCTTGCAGTATTTCCTGAATGGGGCGTCCTCCCTCAATACAAATACGGTGAGGGGCAACCTTAAGATCGTGTAAACACTCCGGGGCGCTTCCTTCAACTACTTCGACGTTTTTCACATCAAAGCGATCACAGTTACGCTTGATCAGATTAGCTACTTCTTCATCCCTTTCGATCGCGATAATCTGTCCACCTGGACACAATAGCCCCACCTCTACCGGAATTGTACCCGTCCCTGCGCCAATATCCCACAACACGGAATCTGATTTTAGCCGCAGTTGGGAAATCAATAGCAGTCGGACTTCTCGCTGACTCAGAGGAATTCCTGGCAAATGTTCAAATAATTCATCGGGAATACCAGGGGTAATATAAGGCCAAAGTTGGGAGGGCATAGAATTACGCAATTATACTAAAGATATCAATTTGCCAAATTGAAAAGCTATAAGCTATAAAACTTTTCAACCGTAGCATTATAAGAAAACATAATGATTGGCGAAATATTAGGCGAACGCTACGAAGTTCAGCAGCTATTAGGAAAAAAAGCAGGGCGGCGGACGCTATTAGCCCGTGATTTGCAAACTCAGGAATTAGTTGTCATCAAGTTACTCTCTTTTAGTAGTGACTTTGAGTGGGATTCACTCAAGTTGTTCGAGCGAGAAGCTGAAACTTTAAAAAACCTAGCACATCCCTCAATTCCTGGCTATTTAAACTATTTTGAGGTAAATCTACCAACCATCAAAGGATTTGCTCTAGTACAAACTTATATCCCTGCACAAACTTTAGAGCAATGTTTACAAACTGGGCGGACTTTTACAGAAATTGAAGTCAAAGAGATAGCTAAAGCACTTTTAGAGATTCTCGTTTACCTACATGAGCTACATCCGCCTGTAATTCACCGTGATATTAAGCCTAGCAATATTTTATTGAGCGATCGCTCTGGCAATAGTATTGGTCAAGTTTATTTGGTAGATTTTGGCTCAGTACAAACCGTCTTGGCTACCGAAACCGGGACAAGAACTGTAGTCGGAACTTATGGCTATATGCCACCAGAGCAATTTGGCGGACGCACTGTTGCAGCATCAGACCTTTATAGTTTAGGTGCAACCTTAATTTATTTAATGACGGGTACTCACCCAGCCGATTTACCCCAAAAGGATTTTCGGATTCAGTTTGAACAACTGGCTAATCTCAGTCCCAACTTTAGCAATTGGTTAAAGTGGATGATTGAACCCAGTTTAGAACGCCGTTTGAGTTCTGCAAATGCTGCACTGGCAGCTTTAGAGAAACCACAACCGGCAAACTCAACTACTTTAGTTGTTGGCAAACCAGATGGGAGTAAGATTCAACTAACCAGAAATGGGGATTCTCTAGAAATTATCGTTCCACCATCTGGTTTTGATCCATCAATAGTATTTACAGGTTTATTTGCGATCGTCTGGAATTCATTTATCCTATTTTGGACACTTGGCGCACTCTCAGCACCTTTTCCTGTCAATATCTTCTTTGCTTTGTTCTCGCTTCCATTTTGGGGTGCTGGCTTGATGATGGTGTATAAATTTCTTTTCAATTTATTTGGACGCATCTGCCTACGCCTTAATCCCAAACAAATTGCCCTAACCTGGGAGTTGTTTGCTTGGAAATTTTATCGTCCCCGTGCATCGTCAAGGCAAAGTATTAATAAGTTGGTTTACATTCCCAAACATTTTACTAAAGATTCTGAAGGCACTAGAATTGCCGTTCCCGCGCAATTGGATATTTGGGTAGGAGTAAAAAAATATCAACTTGGTGGTAATGGTGGTGCGATTAAATCGGAAGCGGAACTGGAATGGCTAGCTCAGGAATTAAGCGATTGGTTAGATTTGCCAATTACCAATCCAATTAGAAGTTAGTTGCGCTCATCAAGAACCTATGGGATGTGAGCCATCAATGTCTATATTTAATTACAGATGCCTTAGAGGAAATTTATATGTTTGGACTGGGATGGCCAGAAATAGCTGTAATTAGCATAGTCGCTATTCTAATTTTCGGCCCAAAAAAAATTCCTGAACTGGGGACTGCACTGGGGAAAACCCTACGAGGTTTTAAGGAGGAGATGAAAACTCCCAGTGAAGAAACCAATCAGGAAGAAGAAAAACAATAATAAAAGGAGTCAGAATATAGGAGTCAGCGCACTGACTCCGCATGACTAAAGCAAGGTATTAACAACAGAAGAAGGTGTAATCCCATTTTGGGAATCATTGACAGTTGTGCCAGTATTTTGTTGGTGTGTCTCTTCCTTCGCTAGACCACGCAGCTTAATTAATTTAATCGCCCGAGTAACGCTTTCTGGCAAAATTACCACCAGACTATTATCAGGAGCCATGTCTAAGCCTTTATTTATCGCTTGGGTTTCATCCAAAATTGATTCATAGCGGCTATCAGGCTTCACTTCGGTGATACCTTGAATAATCAACTGGGCGGCTGATCCCCGTAGTCTTCCCCGTGTATCATCGTCTTCTTTGATGATGATGTAATCAAAAATTTGTGCTGCTAGCTTACCCAAAGTAACAAAATCTTCGTCGCGGCGATCGCCTGGCCCACCAATTACACCAATCCGTTGTCCTGTAGTCCAGTTTCGCACAAAGGAACCTACAGCTTCGTAACTAGCTGCGTTGTGGGCATAGTCTACCAAAGCGTGGTAGTTGCCTAAATTAAATAGATTCATTCGTCCCGGTGTTTGGCTAACTGAAGCCCGGAAAGTCCTCAAACCAGCACGAATCTGTTCAATTGTGACGTTTTGCACGAATGCTGCCAAACTTGCAGCTAAAGCGTTGGCAATCATAAACGGCGCACGTCCGCCCATTGTTAAAGGTATATTTTCGGCTCTTTCTATCCGGTGTGTCCAATCACCTTTAACAATTGACAAATAACCATTTTCATACACTGCCGCTACTCCGCCCTTTTGGATGTGCTTCCGCACTAATTCCGAGTCGGGGTTCATGGTGAAGTAAGCAATATTAGCCTTAGTTTTTTCTGACATAGCGGCGACGCGGCGATCGTCGGCATTGAGTACGGCATACCCATCCGGGAATACGGCTTCCGCTACTACACTCTTGAGGTTAGCTAACTGCTCAATGGTATCTATATCGCCTATTCCTAAGTGGTCTGAGGCTACATTTAATACTATACCCACATTTGCGGCTTCAAAGCCCAATCCAGAGCGGAGAATGCCACCACGAGCCGTTTCCAGCACTGCTACTTCTACTGTGGGATCTTGGAGGATGACGTGGGCACTTTGGGGGCCGGTGTTATCGCCTGCTTCTACTAAGTAATCACCGATATATGTTCCATCTGTAGTGGTATAACCTACCACTTTACCAGTCTGTTTATAAATATGTGCTAGTAGGCGGGTAGTGGTGGTTTTACCATTAGTACCCGTGATGCTGAGGATGGGAATTTGGCTAGATTGCTCGTTAGGAAACAACATATCCATCACTGCGCCGGCTACATTGCGGGGAATGCCGACACTTGGGGCAACGTGCATCCGAAAGCCGGGGGCGGCGTTAACTTCGACAATTACGCCATCAACTTCCCGCAGCGGACGGCTAATATCCGTGGTGACAATATCGAGACCGGCGATATCCAAACCGATAATCTTGACAACTCGTTGTGCCAACCAAAGATTTTCTGGGTGAATTTCATCAGTACGGTCAACGGCACTACCACCTGTACTCAAGTTGGCTGTTGCCCTGAGATAACAAATTGTACCCTTGGGTGGCACGCTATTTAGGGTATAACCTTGCCTTTCTAGCAATTGGTAGCTGGTGCGGTCTAGTTCAATCTTGGTGAGAACGTTATCATGTCCTTCACCGCGATTTGGGTCAAGGTTGGTTTCTTCGATCAGTTCGGAGATAGTGGATCTGCCGTTGCCAATTACATGAGCCGGAACCCGTTCGGCGACTGCTACGACTTTGCCATTTACTACTAATACCCTATGGTCGCGCCCAACATAATATCTTTCGATAATAATTGACCGAGAAACCTGTCTGGCAGCTTCGTATCCGGCTTCAGCTTCTTCCCAAGTTCTGATATCAATGGTGATCCCACGTCCATGATTGCCATCCACGGGCTTAATGACGATGGGATAGCCACCCACGAATTCAATGGCTTGTTCTAAATCGTCTAAAAAGTTGATTACTGTACCTCTGGGTACTGGCGCACCAGCGGCAGCGAGGATGCGTTTAGTGGCTTCTTTATCGCAAGCTAGTTCTACACCCAGAATGCTGGTGTTATCAGTCATTGTCGCCTGCATTCGCTTCTGGTTGATGCCATAGCCTAGCTGAATCAAAAAGCGGGCTTCCAGCGACATCCAGGGAATACCTCTTTTTTCTGCTTCTTTGACGATCGCTTCTGTGGAAGGGCCTAAGGAAGCATCACGGGTGAAGTCTTTCAGGTCTTGGATATCTTGCTCTAGTTCTGCCTTGGGATAACGGCCTCGATCGACGATACTCTGGCACAGCCGTACTGCGGCTCGTCCAGCGTAGCGTCCCGCTTCCTCGTTCAGGTACTCGATGACTACTTGATAAATTCCGGGTGTGGCGGTTTCGCGGGTGCGACCAAAGCCGACATGCATACCTGCTAATTCTTGGAGTTCTAAGGCTACGTGTTCCACGATATGACCCATCATAGTGCCTTCTTTGACTCGCATCAAAAAACCACCACGACAGCCAGGCGAACAATAGTGACCCTCCAGACTCGGCAGCGCCTCAACTAATCCTTCATAAAAGCCAGGGATTTCATTCGAGGGCGTCTCGCCAAGGGTTTCTAAATCGAGGCGCATGACGATCAGTTTGTGGCGTCGAATGCTCCAATAGTTTGGGCCGCGTAAGGTCTGGATCTTGAGGATTCTCATGGGAATAGGTAGATGGAGATTCGGAACCAAAATTCTAGTTTCTTACTGGAATTGACCGCTAAACTGTTCATGAAAAACAGTTTTTTCTTTTTACATGGTATTCTTATCATTTTTGTACGGTAAGAAATAATAAACGTGCGGCCAACCAATTTTGGATTTTAGATTGACATTTTAGATTGTAAAGATACTACTAGGGTACTTAACTCTCTGAATTTTAGATTGACGATAGTTAGCTAAACCGAGTCATTGAAGTTCTTTTAGATTGGTTTTGTCTACTTTCTGGTAGTATGTACCGAAAAGTTCTTTTAATCTAAAATCCGTCTTGAAAAGTTTGCTACGGAGGGAAACCCTCCTTACAACTTTTCGCAAAATCCAACATCTAAAATTTGCGGTCAACTCAGTGTAACCTCAGATAGTCTATACCGTCAGCTGGAAATTCGATGTACAGCAGGCAATACAGTCCGCTGGTACAAGTGGAAGCGATCGCCGTAGCTGAGGATATGAAGACGTAAATTATGTACGGTTAATGGTTCATTAGCGCCAACATGAGGTTCGTTGGTGTGGGTCAACTCAGTGGGATCAACAATGGTGACACTGCCTTTACCCATAACTTGTAACCACCCATCACGTTCAAACACAGCGCAAGTATCTTCGTCAATGCCAATACCTAAACGATCGGGATGAGCTGCGATCGCGCTAATCAATCGCCCCATCCGATTACGGTTGTGAAAGTGTTGGTCAACGATTACTTCAGGAATAAATCCCAAACCAGTTGCCATATCTACTAGGGAACGATTTGGCGTTTCTCCACTACCACCGCCAGCAATCATATGATGCCCCATCACTGCCGCTCCTGCACTGGTGCCTGCTAACGTCAGTTGCCCCGCCCTCACCCGTTGACGAATAATTTCCATTGCTGGCGTATCTGCCAATACGCCACAAAGACGCAGCTGGTCTCCTCCTGTCAAAAATACCCCACTACAGGCTTCTAAGGATGCTTTAATCTGGGAGGCTTCACACTGTTCCCGTTCGCGGATGTCTAAAATCTCTACCTTCTGGGCACCCATTTCTTCAAAAATGCGAATATACCGACCACCGATGATGGCAGGTTCGCGAGAGGCAGATGGAATAATTGTAATATAAGCCTTACTAGCACCGGCGCGTCCAAAAAAAGTTCGTAGGATTTCGCGCCCATGAACTTTATCTTCTGCACCTCCGATAACCAGAACGGCGGTTTTAGTTGCTTGGGGTGTCCTCATTTCTAGCGATTTAGCTTGTAATTGCGGCATTTTGTTTCTCCTGTCAACAACTTCAGGAGCCATCGCCTTGGTGTTAGCGCAGCGTTAGCGACGCAGGAGCGTCGGCAGCGCGGTCTTGGGGAGCCAGTGCGGTGAGGCAGTGTAGTCTTGGAGGTTTCCCCCATGAACAACTGCCGAACCCCGAAGGGGTCTTGGGGTTTCCCCAAGTGGAGCATCTGGCGTGTTTTCCCCGGCTTGTGGCGAATGGCGTGTGAATTTAACAAGGTTCGGAAGCAGCCATGATTTTTGCGCTTTGCAACTTTAGAGAGGACACTTTTTGGAAGTTTGGAACTGGGTCAGCCACTCTCCAAATTCTCGCCATAACGCTCGCGTTGCCTCAGTCTAAACGTGTTTGTTCTCTCTCATCCCTCAAAGCCAGTGCCTTGTTTTTCACCTGTCCACTTGCAGCAGGGCAAAATAGTCTTTGGAGGCTAGATTCCCCCTTTAGTATTGGGGACAAGCATTTAAGACTACGCTTTTTTCTGAGGTCGGCTTGATGCATCCTGGAAGTTGTTAACTTGATATGATTATTAATTTAAATGTAGTTGTGACAACATTTAAACATAAATTAAGTAATTAGAAAAACTTTTGATCCCATCTAAAATCCAAGAGGTCTGGTAGTTTTAGATACTATTGATAAAGTTTAACTGGAGTTTAACCCGACCTTGGCTTGCTGATGTTTGCTAGACATTCAAATTTAAGATTAGTGTCCTCGAATACGAATAACTGTGCGCTTTGATATAGTTACGCTTTTTCCTGACTGTTTTAACTCTATTCTCAATTCTGGGCTGCTGGGTAAAGCCTTAGCCAAACAGATTGCCGAAGTGCATCTGGTTAATCCACGGGACTTTACCACTGACAAGCACCGAAAAGTAGATGATGAACCCTACGGCGGCGGTGTTGGGATGCTAATGAAGCCAGAACCTCTTTTTACCGCTGTGGAGTCGCTGCCGATTCTACCCCGAAGAGAAGTAATTTTGATGAGTCCACAAGGTCAAACAATTAATCAACCTCTTTTGAAAGAATTGGTGACAAATTATGACCAATTAGTAGTAATTTGCGGGCATTACGAAGGAGTGGATGAGAGGGTGCTACATTTAGTAACTCGTGAGGTATCTTTAGGCGATTTTATTCTGACTGGTGGAGAAATTCCAGCAATGGCTTTGATTAATGGCGTCGTGCGACTAATACCCGGAACTGTAGCCAAAACGGAGTCTCTCACAGCAGAAAGTTTTGAAGAAGGGTTATTAGACTATCCCCAATATACTCGTCCTGCCAATTTTCGCGGCTTGAAAGTGCCTGATGTCTTACTCAGTGGGAATCACGCAGCGATCGCCCGATGGCGTTACGAACAACAAATTCAAAGAACCCGCGATCGCCGCCCCGATCTCCTGGAGAAATTGAAGCAGGGGGAGAAATTGGAGCAGGGGAGCAGGGGAGCAGGGGAGCAGGGAGAGAATAATAATTTCTAGCTCTTGACTAATGACTAATGACCAATGACCAATGACTAATGACTAATGACTAAAATTCGTATTGGTAACGGCTACGATATTCATCAATTGGTGAGCGATCGCGCTTTGATTTTAGGTGGAATTAAAATTCCCCACGAACTGGGTTTATTAGGGCACAGTGACGCTGACGTACTAACCCATGCGATCATGGATGCCATGCTTGGGGCATTATCCCTGGGGGATATTGGTCATTATTTTCCGCCTAGTGACCCTCAATGGGCAGGAGCAGATAGTCTAATACTATTAACTCAAGTAAATCAACTGATTCGCGATCGAGGTTGGCAGGTGGGAAATATTGACTCGGTAGTAGTAGCAGAACGCCCAAAATTAAAACCGCATATTCACAATATGCGTGACAAACTAGCAGCGGTTTTAGAATTAGAACCAAATCAAATTGGCATCAAAGCTACCACTAACGAAAAATTAGGCCCCGTTGGACGTGAAGAAGGTATATGTGCTTATGCTGTTGTCTTACTAATTGCTTCAGAGTAACTTTTGTTTTAGCCTCTGATAAAGATATTGAAGACTGATTAAGATGGAAAAAATTTTGGAATTATGAAATTTTTTAGACAAACTTTTCTGGCAATTAAATATTTTTGGTTGCCCATAATTTTGACTTCAGCAACAGCACTTACACTTACCGCCTGCAACCCCGCTAACTTTAAAAGTGCAGCTGCTCAAATCCCGCAATTGGTAACTGCTATTCTTAGCGATCCCAAAACCTTTAACTACCCCTTGAGTCAAGAATCTCCGAATGTTTTTCCTCTGATTTTTGAAGGGTTAACTTCTGAAAACCCCATAACTGGCAAAATTGAGCCTTCTTTAGCAGAATCGTGGGAAATTTCTGATGACAAATTGCGATTTGTTTTTACCTTACGTAAGGAATTGAAATGGTCTGATGGGGAACCCTTAACAGCAGATGATGTAGTATTTACCTTTAACCAAATTTACCTAAACGAAGCGATTCCCGCAGATGCTAGAGATGTGCTACGGATTGGTGAAAGTCGCGCTTTACCAAAGGTACGAAAAATCGATGCTCAACGGATTGAATTCACAACTCCAGAACCATTTGCACCATTTTTGGGAACTCTAGGACTACCAATTTTACCTGCCCATACTTTAGAACCATTTATCAAGACAAAAGACCAAGAGGGTAAGCCCATATTTCTGTCAAAGTGGGGTGTTGATACTCCTCCAGATCAAATTATTGTTAACGGCCCTTACAAGCTAGAGCGCTACGACACAAGTCAGCGTGTAGTCTTCAGGCGCAACCCCTACTACTGGCGCAAAGGGCCGAAAGGAGAACCCCAACCTTATATTGAACGGATTGTGTGGCAAATTGTAGAATCAACAGATACCTCCTTGCTACAATTTCGTTCTGGTGGATTAGATACTGTGGGAGTCTCACCAGATTATTTCTCTTTGCTAAAGGTGCAAGAAGGGCAGGGAAATTTCAAAATTTTCAATGGTGGCCCAGCAACAGGTACAACGTTTATTTTATTCAATTTGAATAAAGGGAAAAGAGATGGAAAACCGCTGGTTGATCCAATTAAATCGCGTTGGTTCAATACTGTAGAGTTTCGGCAGGCAGTAGCCTATGCAATTGATCGGCAAACAATGATTAACAACACTTTTCGTGGCTTAGGTAAACCACAAAATTCGCCAATTTCTGTGCAAAGCCCTTATTATTTGTCGCCAGAAGAAGGTCTAAAAGTTTATAACTACAATATAGAAAAAGCGAAGGAACTGCTACTAAAAGCAGGATTCAAATATAACAACAACCAACTAATTGATGCTCAAGGAAACCGCGTTCGCTTCTCGTTACTCACCAATGCTGGTAACAAAATCCGCGAAGCAATTGGATCGCAAATTAAACAAGACTTGAGTAAAATTGGTATTCAAGTTGATTTCACTCCTCTAGCCTGGAATACTTACACAGATAAGCTGTCAAATTCATTAGACTGGGAAGTTTCTATGCTGGGTCTGACTGGTGGTTTAGAACCAAATGATGGGGCTAATGTCTGGTCTCCCGAAGGTGGATTACACATGTTTAATCAGAAACCCCAAGCTGGACAAAAGCCAGTGCAAGGTTGGGAAGTGGCTCCTTGGGAAGCAGCAATTTCTAGATTATACATTCAAGGAGCAAGGGAATTAGACCCAGCAAAGCGGAAAGAAATTTATGCCGAAACCCAAAAGATTACCCAAGAAAATTTACCGTTTATTTATCTAGTTAATGCTTTATCAATGTCAGCAGTGCGTAATCGCTTTGAAGGCATCCGATACTCTGCACTTGGTGGCGCATTCTGGAACATTCATGAAATTAAAGTAACGGATTAATCATTAGTCATTGGTTATTACTTTCAGATAAAAATAAATGACAAATGACAAAGGATAAATGACAAATGACTGATGAAAAAACTTTGCGATCGCTACTCGTTGCGGTTGCTAATGGTAAAGTTACCCCAGATACGGCATTAGATTCACTCAAAGACTTGACTTATGAATCTGTGGGCGAATTTGCCAAAATTGACCACCATCGTCAGCTAAGAACTGGTTTCCCTGAGGTAATTTGGGGCCCTGGTAAAACGCCTGACCAAATTGCTCAAATTATGGAAGTGATGCGCCTCCGTAATCCGGTAGTGATGGCGACTCGGATTGAACCAACAGTTTATACCGCACTAGAATCAAAAGTTAGCGGTTTGCGATATTACCAATCGGCACGAATTTGTGCGATCGCTCCTCCTACCATCGAACCACAATTTGCGGGTGAAATTGGCATTCTTTCTGCTGGTACGGCTGATTTACCCGTTGCGGAAGAAGCAGCTGTCACCGCTGAACTTTCAGGTTTCCGCGTCCAGCGGCTTTGGGATGTTGGCGTTGCGGGAATTCACCGTTTGCTAAGTAACCGCCACCTGATTGAGTCAGCATCAGTGTTGATTGTCGTGGCGGGTATGGAAGGCGCTTTACCCAGCGTTGTCGCTGGTTTAGCCAGTTGTCCTGTGATTGCTGTACCCACCAGCATCGGTTATGGCGCAAGTTTTGGTGGTCTAGCGCCTTTGTTGACAATGCTCAACTCTTGTGCTGCGGGAGTAGGTGTAGTAAATATCGATAATGGTTTTGGTGCAGCAGTTTTGGCGGGGCAAATTTTGCGGACTGCCGAGAAATTGCGGTTGGCATCGGCGACATCTTGAGTTAAGACATTGAAGTTATATCCAACATTTCAGTAAATATCAGTAATTAATGTAAATAATAAACTGATGCTGAAATTTGCCACCCCTAACTTCTTAATCACTAAAGATGAGCAATTACAGCGATTTGACATCTCAGTTACTTTGGCATTTGCCTGTAAATTGGACAGCCCTAGCACAAACAATCACCGATCCAAACGTTATGGGTCAGATGCAAAAAGCTTGGGGCCACTTTATACAAACAGGTCAAGTATGGGCATTGTTGATTGGTTTAGTCATTGGCTATATGATTCGGAATCTAACTAGCTACGGTTAAAGTAATTTTAGATTTTGGATTTTAGGTTTTAGATTAATCTAAAATCCAAAATCTAAAATCCAAAATTGATGCCCTCCCTTTATAATTTATGACCAAAGAAGAAACTTGGAGCCAGCGGTTTGAATTAGCATTGCATCCAGCGATCGCTCGTTTTAATGCCAGTATAGGTTTTGATATTGAATTAATCGAATATGACCTAACTGGTTCGCAAGCCCATGCCCAAATGCTCGCTCATACGGGTATTATCTCCCCAGAAGAAGGAGAGCAACTGGTTGCAGGTTTAGAGCAAATTCGCCAAGAGTACCGCCAGGGTAAATTTCAGCCTCGTGTCGATGCTGAAGATGTACATTTTGCAGTTGAACGCCGACTGACAGAAATTGTTGGCGATGTGGGGAAAAAGCTGCATACGGCGCGATCGCGTAATGACCAAGTTGGTACTGATACCAGACTCTACCTCCGCGACCAAATCCAACAAATCAAAAGCGAATTACGAGAATTTCAAGGTGTGTTACTGGATATAGCTGAAAAACACGTTGAAACTCTGATTCCTGGGTATACTCATCTACAACGCGCCCAACCAGTAAGTTTAGCTCATCACCTCTTGGCATACTTTCAAATGGCTCAACGCGACTGGGAACGTCTAGGTGACGTTTCTCGCCGTGTGAATATCTCACCTTTGGGGTGTGGTGCTTTAGCGGGAACCACTTTCCCGATCGATCGCCACTACACAGCTAAACTTTTGAATTTTGACGATATTTATGCTAATAGCCTTGATGGAGTGAGCGATCGCGATTTTGCGATCGAATTCTTGTGTGCTGCTAGCTTGATTATGGTTCACCTCAGCCGCCTTGCAGAAGAAGTCATTCTTTGGTCATCAGAAGAATTTCGCTTTCTTACCCTCAAAGATAGTTGTGCCACGGGTTCCAGTATCATGCCCCAAAAGAAAAACCCCGATGTACCAGAATTGGTGCGGGGGAAAACGGGGCGTGTATTCGGTCATCTCCAGGCAATGTTAGTAATTATGAAGGGGCTACCCCTGGCATATAACAAAGACCTACAAGAAGATAAAGAAGGTTTATTTGATAGCGTTAAGACAGTCAAAGCCTCTCTAGAAGCAATGACGATTTTGCTGAGAGAAGGTTTAGAATTTCGTACCGAGCGGTTAGCATCAGCTGTGGCGGAAGATTTTTCTAATGCTACTGATGTCGCAGATTATCTGGCAGCACGGGGCGTTCCTTTTCGGGAAGCTTATAACCTCGTGGGTAAGGTGGTAAAAACTAGTATTGCCGCAGGCAAACTCCTCAAAGATTTGACATTGGATGAGTGGCAACAACTACATCCGGCATTTGCAGCAGATATTTATGAGGCGATATCTCCCCGTCAGGTTGTGGCAGCCCGCAATAGTTACGGAGGTACTGGCTTTGTACAGGTAAGCAAAGCACTTATAGCCGCCCGCGCTCAAATTGATCAATAGAGAGGGAGTAGGGAGTAGGGGAAGCAAAGGAAAAAACTATTGATTATTGCCCAGTACCCAGTCCCCAATGCCTAAAAATAAATAAGGGCGTACAAATAAATGTACGCCCTAAAAATTAAATAACCCAAACAATAAGGATTTAGGCAGGTAGCTTATTCAGTGTCAGCTGCTGCTGCGCCTTCTTCTTCCTCACTCTTTGGTGGTCTTTGTTGGAACCTTCTCTGCATTCTTCCTGTCGTAGTTCGTTTACGAAACTTTCTGGCATACGCCTGGTTACGTAGCGCCTTTTCTTTTTTCGGGTTACGGCGCTTGGCCATGTTCACCTCATTAATAAACAACAAAAAAGTAGCAACTAGGCATCACGTAGGCAATATTAGCTACCAATGTTATTGATATACTTGTAACCTAGTGCAGCAATAAATACGCTTTAAACAGTGTACTAGTCTACCGCATACAACCTTGTTCTGTCAATAAAAATTCTAAATTAATCCTGTCAGGTAGGCGAAAAATACCTTTTCTTAGATTCTAATCTGTTAAATAGATTCTAAATTAGCTAACCACTTGTTGTTATTGAAACAAACTAATCTTATCAGGAAAGAATTCAGATTATTTTTTTAATGTGTGTTGAAAAATTATTAGTAATAGCTAGTTTCAGCAGCACGAATGCTAACGATAGACTGAAAATTTTCCTAAGTCAAAAAATATTATGTATATATAAATACAGTGCTTCTCTTGAAACTTGATGTTAGAATTAATAATATTCTACGTAAATCGTGAGAATAAAATCTCAAGCCACAAACATTTTTGTATAAAACAAAACTCAACCAAAATTCTATTAGTTGAGTCTATGTAAGTGGTAGAGAACTATAGAATACAACACAAAAAATTTGAAGATTGAACGTTATTGCTTTTTTTCCGTCAGCTGTAGAGTCCACACGTAGCTTATGGCGTATTGGACAAACAGTACTGGGTATAATATTTCGTCATCCCATTACTGGCACTAGTATCATCCCAATTTTACCTGATGGTCGAATAGTACTGATCCGGCGGCGTGACGATGGTCTTTGGGCATTGCCTGGAGGAATAGTGGATTGGGGAGAAGATATTCCCAATACAGTCGGCCGGGAATTGATGGAGGAAACTGGGCTAGACTTAGTGAAAATTAACCGTTTGGTAGGGGTTTACTCTGCACCAGACCGCGATCCCAGAATCCATTCAATTTGTATTGTGGTTGAAGCCGAGGTGCATGGGACAATGGAAATTAAGGATACTTTGGAAGTTATGGAAATCCAAGCTTTCTCTCCCAGTTTCCTACCTTTAGGACAGATGTCTCACGACCATACTCGGCAGTTGCAAGACTACTTGAAGGGCTTGACAACATTGGCATAATAATGATTGGTCATTAGTCATTAATCTTTTGTCATTTGCTGCCAAAGTTATGATCTAAGAAAGCATCTATTCTCTACGAGAGGCTGCGCGAACGGCTCATACTTCTCTCTTTGTAATTTGCCCAAAACTAATAACCAATGACTAATGACTAATGATTAATGACTATTTATTATGGTGCTAAAAGTTAACTACTAAATTAAAATGGATACACTATTCCGTAACTCCCGGAGAAAGCTTTCTCAAGGGCTAATATTCTGGCGTGAAGTCGGTGAAAAAACTCCTATAATTTTTTTACATGGTGCTTGGAATGAGAGCAGTCAATGGTTATCTGTGATGGAGTCCCTTGCACAAGATTTTCATTGTTTTGCACCTGATTTATTAGGGTTTGGTGAATCAGAGAATCCGAATATCCACCATTCGATAGATTTACAAGTTGAGTGTTTAGCTGAGTTTTTGCAAGCTGTCAAGCTAGAAAAAGTATATTTAGTGGGGCATTCTCTTGGGGGTTGGGTTGCTGCTAGCTATGCTTTAAAGTATCCAGAAAAAGTTGCTGGTGTGGTATTGCTAGCACCAGAGGGTGTAGAGATAGCAGGACAAGAAGAACATTCTCGGAAGATGCGGCGATTATTGAATTATCCACCACTTATAGTTAAATTGTTGCGATCGCTAGTTCCCTTAACTAAAGTTCTGGGTTGGCATGACAAAATTGCCCAGGATTTGCAATTACGTCAGGAATTATCGCGTTTCCCCATAGCTTGTCAGTTACTTTTCAAACGACGACAAGTAGAAATTGAGGCGGAATTAGTGCAAAAGCGGCTTTATATGATAGATGCCCCAGTTTTTATTTTACAAGGTGGCCAAGATACACCAGATGCTTTAGCCAAAAGTCGGGTTTATGCTCAACTAATGCCGAAAGTAGAGTTAAAAATGATTGCCCATGCTGGAAATGATTTACCAAAATCTTCTGCTGGAATTGTGGCGGTCGAGATTCGGGAGTTTATTCAAGGTATTTTAAAAAGCCATAATTTAAATGAATTAAACTAGTGGTCTGTCCCATTAAATTTGAGGGATAAAAGAACGAACCGCATACTCCTACGGAGAAGCAAGCTACGCGCAGCGTCTCGTAAGAGTTGGACGCAAAGAGCGCAAAGTTAAGCTGATATTTGTTGGATTGCACCCAACCTACGTTTCTTCTCCCTTCATTTTATTCTATCTACGCTATCACCTATTACTATTTCGCGCATTCCCAAAAATATTAAATTTGGTTCTACAATTAAATGCTCTGCAATCTCAGGATATAAGGCTTGTAAATAGTTTAATAATAAAGTGCGATCGCCACCTTTAATTGCAATCTTTCCATCAGGAAATAATTGCAACCACGCCTCAATAAAATCTTTAATTCCGGCTAATATTGTGTAAATTACTCCACTTTGAATTGCTTCTGTAGTATTAAGTGCAAAACGTGGTGGTAGAAAGGTAAAAGTTTGTATTTCTAATAATGGTAATTGTCCTGTTTGTTGAGCGAGACTTGCAAATTGTAAGCCTAGTCCTGGCAGAATTGCACCTCCAACTAGACACTGGTTATCATCCGCAGTGGTGAAAGTCAGCGCTGTACCAGCATCAATCACCAACATGGGAAAACCCCAAGTTTTCCCCGCACCCCACAAAGCTAAAGCGCGGTCAATTCCCAGTGTGGGATAAACATTTTTGAGTGGTACTTGCTCTAATGTAATAAGGCGAGTATTTGGGTAAGTTTGCCAAATAGCAGTTTGGCTAGGAACTACAGAGGCGAGGAGGAGGGGAGGCGAGGAGGAGGAAGTATTTTCTACCCTAATTTTCTGATCGGGTGCAGAAATTGCCACTAGTAAACGATCCAGGGTTTGACATTTAGCTAACTGTTGTATGGCAGACTCAGCTAGATGGTCGCTATCCCAAGCTGAGTAAAGCTTTTTGCCAACAAACAACGCCCAATGTAGCCGAGAGTTCCCAATTTCCAATGCTAGCCAAATTTTCCCCATCCCCCCAATCCCTCTGCGGTTTCACACTTTTAACTTTTTTAAGTAAGCTATAGGTTTTTTAATAAAAATTAACATTCAAGCCGTGTCACAATAAAATGAGAGGAAGAAATACTCATTGTATTAAGGAGGGGAGTTATGGTAGCGCTCACCGAAAAAACTGAAAAACGGCTCACCATAGAGACTGTAGAGATTGCTCAAGAGACGACGGCTATTCGCTCTTTGGATTGGGATCGCGATCGCTTCGATATTGAGTTTGGTTTGCAAAACGGTACTACTTATAACTCGTTTCTCATCCGTGGAGAGCAGACTGCCTTAGTTGATACCTCCCACGAAAAGTTTCGTCAACTATACTTTGATACGCTCACCGGACTAATCAAGCCAACAGAGATTGATTATTTAATTATCAGCCACACTGAGCCAGACCACAGCGGTTTAGTTAAAGATTTGCTGCTTATGGCTCCAGAAATTACCGTTGTCGGTTCTAAAGTGGCGATTCAGTTTCTTGAAGATTTAGTACATCAGCCATTTAAACGGCGGATTGTGAAAAATGGCGATCGCTTAGATTTGGGCAATGGTCATGAATTTGAATTCGTGATTGCCCCAAATTTACATTGGCCGGATACCATTTTCAGCTTTGACCACAAAACCAAAACTCTCTATACATGCGATGCTTTTGGGCTGCACTATTGCTCAGATAGCACCTTTGATGAAAACTTGGCAGCGATCGAAGAAGACTTTCATTATTACTACGATTGCTTGATGGGGCCAAATGCACGCTCAGTTTTGTCTGCCCTGAAGCGGATGGCAGAACTGAAAACCATCAATATGATTGCTACAGGACACGGGCCATTATTATCTCACAATGTTGAAGAACTAGTTGGGCGTTACCGCACTTGGAGTCAAAGCCAAAGTAAACCAGAAACAGCAGTTGGAATATTTTACGTTTCCGAATACGGATATAGCGATCGCCTCGCCCAAGCAATTGCCAACGGTATCGGTAAAACTGGTGTTGCCGTGGAAATCATCGATTTGGGATCTGAAGTAGATTTACAAGAACTGCGGGAATTAGTTAGTCGCTGTGCTGGGCTAATCGTTGGTCTACCTCCGGCTTCTGGTGCTGCGAGTATCCAAGCTGCACTCAGCACAGTTTTAGGATCTGCTAAAGAAAAGCAAGCCATCGGCGTATTTGAAACTGGCGGTGGCGATGATGAACCGATAGATCCTTTGCTGAGTAAATTCCGCAATTTGGGTTTGACAACAGTTTTTCCAGCGATTCGGATTAAAGAAACACCTACGGAAAATACTTACAAGCTGTGTGAAGAAGCGGGTACAGACTTAGCTCAATGGGTAACACGCGATCGCACTATCAAAGCCATGAAATCCCTTGGTGCTGACTTAGATAAAGCATTAGGTAGAATCAGCGGCGGACTATATATCATCACTGCCAAAAAAGGCGATGTATCCAGTGCCATGTTAGCCTCCTGGGTTGCTCAAGCCAGCTTTAAACCCTTGGGATTTTCCATTGCAGTCGCCAAAGATCGGGCAATTGAATCACTTATGCAGGTAGGCGATCGCTTTGTTCTCAACATCTTAGAAGAAGGCAATTTTCAACCACTCATGAAGCACTTTTTGAAACGGTTCGGCCCTGGTGCAGATCGTTTTCAAGGTGTGAGAACCCAGCCAGCCGAAAATGGTGCCCCCATCCTCAACGACGCTCTCGCCTACATGGAGTGCGAAGTCACCAGTAGAATGGATTGTGGCGACCACTGGGCAGTATACAGCACAGTCTACGCCGGACGGGTTTCTAAGCCAGAAGCTTTGACTGCTGTGCATCACCGTAAAGTCGGAAACCATTATTAGGGACTGGGGACTGGGGACTGGGGACTGGGAAAAAGTTTCCAAATACCTAATCCTCATTGACCCTTATCCCCTTTAGGTACGCCGAGTTACCCATTTACACCGAATTCCTCAGTACCCAATCCCTAATCCCCAATCCCCAAGAAAGCTATGTCACAAAATAAACCCCGTGATGTTCAAGTTCATCCAATAGCTACAGATACAAGAATACTGCGATCGCGCAGTTGGTCAAGGCTCAGATTTGAAATTGAATATGCTCTTGCTAAGGGTACAACTGCTAATTCTTATTTAATCGAAAGCGAGAAAACCGCAATTATCGATCCTCCAGGGGAAACGTTTACGCAAATTTATTTAGAAGCTTTACAGCAACGTTTCCATTTTGAAGATTTAGATTATGTAATTTTGGGACACGTAAATCCTAACCGCGCCGCAACTTTAAAAGCTTTGTTGGGAATTGCTCCGCAAATCACCTTCGTGTGTTCTAATCCAGGGGCAATAAATTTACGTGCAGCGCTAGAAAATCCAGATTTACAAATTCTTGTGATGCGGGGCGAAGAAACCCTAGATTTGGGTAATGGGCATAATTTACAATTTATTCCCACCCCCAATCCCCGCTATGCAGATCAACTCTGCACCTACGATCCGCAAACAGAAGTTTTGTACACAGATAAGTTATTTGGGGCGCACGTTTGTGGAGATCAGGTATTTGATGAAGGTTGGGAAGTATATAACGAGGATCGGCGCTATTATTTTGATTGCCTCATGGCTCCCCACGCCCGTCAAGTTGAAACAGCGCTAGATAAACTTGCAGATTTTCCCGTGAGAATGTATGCCAATGGGCACGGGCCTTTGGTGCGCTATGGTTTAATCGACTTGACCAACGCTTATCGAGAATGGAGTCAACAGCAAACATCTGCTGACTTGACAGTGGCGTTAATTTATGCTTCAGCTTATGGTAATACAGCCACATTAGCCCAAGCGATCGCTCGTGGCATCACCAAAGCTGGTGTCGCTGTAGAATCGATTAACTGCGAATTTACTGAACCAGAAGAAATCCGTGCGGCTGTGGAAAAAGCTGGTGGTTTCATCATCGGTTCTCCTACCCTTGGCGGTCATGCACCGACACCCGTGCAAACAGCTTTAGGAATTGTCCTATCCACCGCTACTAACAATAAACTCGCCGGTGCTTTTGGTTCCTTTGGCTGGAGTGGAGAAGCGGTTGATTTAATTGAGGGTAAATTAAAAGATGCTGGTTATCGGTTTGGTTTTGATACCATCCGCGTAAAATTCAAACCCGACGATGCCACCTTACAATTATGTGAAGAAGCTGGAACCGACTTTGCCCAAGCACTGAAGAAAGCCAGAAAAGTGCGATCGCAGAGTCTTCCTGCAACAACTGTAGAACAAGCAGTTGGGCGAATTGTCGGCTCTCTTTGTGTTCTGACAGCAAAAGAAGGCGATCGCTCCAGTGCCATGTTAGCTTCTTGGGTATCTCAAGCCAGCTTTAATCCACCTGGTTTAACTATCGCCGTCGCCAAAGACCGCGCAGTGGAAACACTGACCCATACAGGAAACAAATTTGTCCTCAACATCCTTAAAGAAGGGAATCACTTGGGGTTGATGAAGCACTTCCTCAAACCTTTTGGGCCAGGACAAGACCGATTTGCTGATGTCGCCGCCGAAGAAACGGAAAGCGGTTCTCCTATACTTACAGATGCTCTAGCATATCTCGAATGCTCTGTACAAAACCGGATGGAATCTGGCGACCACTGGCTGGTTTATGCGACCGTCGAGAATGGCAAATTGCTAGATACTGATGGCGTTACAGCCGTCCATCATCGGAAGTCGGCAACTCATTATTAATCAATTCAATCATTGCCAATTTCCGACCCCAGCCTATTTTTGGTAGTTTTATAAACTCTGCATATCTAATCGGATATGATCTGGTCATGGAGTTCGAGTGGGATCAATCAAAAGCAGCCGCAAATTTGAAGAAGCACGGTGTCAGCTTTGAAGAAGCCAAAACCGTCTTTAACAATTCTTTGGCAGTCATCTTTGATGATAAAGCGCACTCTATAGATGAGCAGCGAGAAATCATTATTGGTCACTCTCAACAAAATCTCTTGCTTTTGATTTCTTTCACTGAGCGTTCCAATGTTATCCGTATCATCAGCGCCCGTCTAGCTACTCGAAAGGAACGTGAAGATTATGAACGAAACACCTTTTGAAAAATCGCAAAATTCTGACGACGAGCTTCAAGCTGAGTATCGCTTCGATTATCAAAAGGCAAAGCCTAATCGCTTTGCTGCCCGTAGTGGAACGCAACAGTTAACAGTTGTGGTCTTAGATGAAGATGTGGCTCAGGTTTTCACCACACCAGAATCGGTCAACAAAGTGTTGAGGGCATTGATTGAGTCAATGCCACAAGTAGCAAACGGCGAGACAGCATAGTCTTGTTGTATCACAAGCCGTCTTATTCTGATAATCCAACGCTCTCTGTTAGAAATTATTACCATGACGTTACGTGAACTTGAAGATCAAGCACTGAGATTATCTGCCGAGGATCGTTGGCAGTTAATCAATACATTAGTGCGATCGCCTAATTCGCTACACATTTCTATTTTTTAGTCTTAACCGAGCAGTATTGCTTTCAGATTCGCTCATAAGCAGACAAAAAATCCTCTCTTGAGATACCCGCTTGAGTACAAATGGATCTCAATGTCAAACCTTTAATTTGAGAATGGTTAGGCATACTCAGTGGAGTTTTTGTTCCATCTTAGTTTTCTCGCTCCATAACAATATGCTCTCGCTCCCTAATAACAGTGAATCCCAGAAATTCCAATGTCTTAATAACTTTAGCTTTAAGTACATCTACTGGGAATTTAACCATTAAATAGGAACCTCAGCTTCCGCCACAAAAGTTTCTAGGACTGGTGATTCCTCTTCTAAAACCTCTTGACCAAATATCTCTATATGGCAGTGGAGAGCAGATTTAACATCAGCTAGTGCTTCTTCATAGCTGTCACCTTCGCCAACTACAACCCCCTTGATACCCAAGGGATATGCTACGTAACCGTCATTATGTTTTTTAACAATAATTTTGATTGCTCTCATTGTTATATAAAAGAACGGCTGAAAAGTTTGGGGGGAATGTAGGATTTACACACAATAAATCCTCCAACACCTTAAAAAGTTGGCTTTTAGGGTTATGGCTATTTGCTAAAGCTGTAAATTTGCTGTGTCTCCAAGCGATCGCTAATTGATGAAGGCAGTGTACTATCGGTGAATGTCTGCCGATCTAGTTGGACTTGTAAATTACTCAAAGGATCGCAACCAGAAGAAATCAGAAATTCTAGTTTTTGGATGTATGGCAAAGTAGCGAGGTTATCCAGAATTTGAAAGACCGCCTGTACATAAGGATGACCCTCTTGACGATACCAATCACAGCTAGCAACTTTTGCCTGATCAAAACCCAAGTGTACTGTTAAAGATGGCTCGTCAAATATAGCGATCGCTAAGGGACGCGCTTCTTCTTGCAACAATAAATCATTACTTCTCGCTAAATGTCGCAGTTTTTCTAAGCGTTCATAGCGTTCTGTCACAGCTTCCGGGTCATCTTGCCAGTGAATTGCTACTGTTACTAAATAAGTTTGTAACAGCATGTGACCCAGCTTTTTCGCCTTTGTTGCTAGATAGTAGGAATTGTACTCGGTTGCTTCAATTAACAATGGCAAGCGATCAACCACTTCCAATCCATAGCCTTTGACTCCAGCAATTTTACGGGGATTATTGGTAATCAGGCGAATCTTTTTGATGCCTAAGTCCATGAGCATTTGTGCCCCCATCCCGTAATCTCGCAAGTCAGCAGGAAATCCTAAACGCTCATTTGCTTCTACTGTATCCAATCCCATATCCTGCAACGAGTAGGCTTTCAGCTTATTAATCAAGCCGATTCCCCGCCCTTCTTGGCGCAGGTATACAACTACACCTTGACCAGCAGCCTCAATCATTTTCAGTGCTGCTTGCAACTGCATTCGACAGTCGCAGCGCAAAGAACCCAAAGCATCACCAGTTAAGCATTCTGAGTGCATCCGCACCATCACAGGCTCATCTTTGAAATTAGCTGGATCGCCCTTGACAATTGCAACGTGTTCTGTATTATCCAGAGTATGGCGGTAGGCGTAAATTTCAAACTGACCGAATTGACTAGGAAGCTTGGTAATCACCTCACGATACACTAAGCGATCGTGCTGTAGGCGATAACTGATTAAATCCGCAATACTAATAATTTTTAAATTGTGACGTTTAGCATATTCAACTAATTGCTGTAACCGCGCCATTGAACCATCGGGGTTTTGAATTTCACAAATTACCCCGGCTGGGTATAACCCTGCTAGTCGAGATAAGTCCACAGCCGCTTCCGTATGCCCTGCCCGTTTGAGTACGCCTCCAGCCTTAGCCCGAAGGGGAAAAATATGACCAGGGCGACGTAAATCGGTGGGTTTTGTGGCTGGATTGAGAGTAACCTGGATAGTGCGAGCGCGGTCTTCGGCTGAGATGCCTGTGCTTACGCCTAATTCTGGCCCGGCATCAATACTGACAGTGAAGGCAGTTTGGTTAGTATCTGTAATGTTGCTTACCATCAAGGGTAAGTCTAGCTCGTCTAGGCGATCGCCTGTCATTGCCAAACAAATCAGCCCTCTCGCTTCCACCGCCATGAAATTAATAGTGTCGGGTGTAGCAAATTGAGCAGCACAAATCAAGTCGCCTTCATTTTCTCTATTTTCATCATCTACCACTACAATGACGCGACCAGCTTTGAGGTCTGCTAAAGCGGCATCAATCGAATCAAATTTAAAAGCTTGGGTAGTATTAGGCTGTGACACAGAAAGATTTCCAGCTATAAACGTAAATTTTTTTTACAATTTCTTCTTTTAGATTGTAGCTCCTTTATAAGGCAGAGAAGTAGACTAGCAATAATTTGATCGCGTGACAAGAATTATGTCATTAAAAGTAGGGATAAAGTGCAGCGACAGTTAAGGATGAGGGGGATGAAGAATAATTTACTTCCTCTGCTCCCTCATCTCCCCGTTTTGTGCGCTACGCGTCTAGTCGCTGATATTGTTGATAGCTGAGAACGAATTAACTATTCATGGGATAAGGATTTCAGATCATGGGCAAATTTAGACGCGTACCCGTTGGGATTGTTGGCGCGTCGGGCTATGGCGGAGTACAGTTAGTACGATTACTGATGGATCATCCAGAAGTTGAACTGGTTTATTTAGGTGGTGAGAGTAGTATTGGGAAATCCTTCGGGGATCTCTACCCGCATCTAGCTCATGCAACTAACCTGCTAATAGAGGCTGTAGAACCAGAAATAATTGCTCACCGCTGTGAAGTAGTTTTCTTGTCTTTACCAAATGGTCTGGCTTGCCAAATCGCGCCGAAACTGTTGGAAAAAGGATGTAAAGTTATAGATTTGAGTGCAGACTATCGGTTTAGTAATTTGACAACTTATACAAATTGGTATGGCATTGAGAGAAGCGATCGCACAATTGCAGCGACAGCAGTTTATGGATTACCAGAACTTTATCGCGATCGCATTGCCGAAGCTCAACTCATTGGCTGTCCTGGTTCCTATCCCACAGCTAGTCTTCTTGCACTTTCGCCACTATTAAAGCAAGGTTTAATCGTACCAGAAACAGCTATTATCGATGCCAAGTCCGGCACATCTAGCAGTGGACGACAGCCTCAAACCAACTTATTACTAGCTGAAGCAGACAACTCAATCGCAGCTTTCAACGTCGGTCGTCACCGTCATACCCCAGAAATTGAGCAAATTTGCAGTGACTTAGCTGGTCACGAACTCATGATCCAATTTACACCGCACTTGATCCCAATGGTACGCGGGATTTTGGCAACGGTATATGCCAAGATGAGCGATCCTGGTCTAGTGCGAGATGACTTAATCACAATTTTCTCAGCCTTCTACCGTAACTCTCCTTGGGTAAAAGTCTGTAGTAGCGGTATTTACCCCCAAACCAAATGGGCTAATGGCAGCAATCTTTGTTACATCGGTGTAGAAGTTGACCCGCGCACAGGTCGCGTAATTGTCATGTCAGCAATTGACAATCTAATTAAAGGACAGGCGGGCCAAGCTATTCAGTGTCTAAACCTGATGATGGACTGGGATGAAACCTTGGGATTGCCCAAATTGGGGTTTTATCCGTAAATGGGGATTGGGGATTGGGAAGAATTCTAGTCCCCAGTCCCCAGTCCCTACTTCGGCCCTAACCCCACAGCACCAGCATAAACGGCGCGATCGCCTAGTTGATCTTCAATTCGCAGCAAGCGATTATATTTTGCTACGCGTTCGCTGCGACACAGAGAACCTGTTTTGATTTGACCGGCACGGGTTGCTACAGCTAAATCAGCGATCGTTGTGTCTTCGGTTTCACCAGAACGATGGCTAATTACTGAACGGATACTGTTACGAGTTGCCAAATCAATCGTTTCTAAGGTTTCGGTAAGTGAACCGATTTGATTGAGTTTAATCAAAATGGCATTAGCAGCTTTTTCCTGAATGCCTCTTTGCAAGCGGGTGGCATTAGTAACAAATAAGTCATCCCCTACCAACTGCACCCGCGAACCTAACTTCTGGGTGAGTAATTGCCAACTTTGCCAATCTTCTTCGTGCAAGCCATCTTCAATTGACACAATTGGATATTGGTCAACTAGTTGTCCTAAATAATCAATAAATTCAGCCGGGGCGTGAGGTTTACCATCGTAAACATACTGTCCATTCTTGTAAAATTCGCTAGCCGCTACATCCAATGCCAAAGCGACTTCTTCCCCTGGCTTATAACCAGCTTTCTTAATGGCAGCAACCAGCAATTCCAAAGCTACTTGATTGGACTCTAAATTAGGGGCAAAACCGCCTTCATCGCCCACACCAGTAAGCAAACCCTTTTCATCTAATACCTGACTAAGAGTCGCAAACACCTCTGCACCCCAGCGCAATGCTTCCTGGAAGGAAGTTGCACCAATTGGGACAATCATAAATTCTTGAAAATCCACGTTATTTGATGCGTGTGCGCCACCGTTAATCACGTTCATCAACGGCACTGGGAGCAAATTCGCTAAAGGGCCACCCAAATAGCGATATAGAGGAATATCAAGAGATTCAGCACCAGCTTTGGCTGCTGCTAAGGAAACTCCCAAAATCGCATTTGCGCCCAAATTGGATTTGTTGGCAGAACCATCTATCGCGATCATTGTGCGGTCTAGGAGTTCTTGGTTGAGGGCATCCAAGCCTAGTAATTTTGGTGCAAGTGCTTCTTTGACGTTTTGTACTGCCTTGAGTACGCCTTTGCCTCCATAACGGCTTTTATCGCCATCACGCAGTTCGTGGGCTTCAAAAGTGCCAGTAGATGCACCACTGGGAACCTGCGCCAGTCCGACAACACCGTTGGCTAAATGCACTTCGGCTTCAATTGTCGGTCTACCGCGTGAATCAAGAATTTCACGAGATGCGATCGCCTCAATGGCAGTATCTAGAAATTTACTCATCTGTACTTTATCCTTTATTCGAGTGTGTTACGCATCCAGTCCAGTTGCTTAACCCAATCGTTAGCATAGGCGGTTAAGAGGCTTTCTCGGCTGAGATTAAAGAAGATTTCCACTATAGGATCGGAATCAACGCCAAGAATGGGTAATTGTTTATCCTGTCCTTTCCTTTTAGTTCTTTCTGTGAAGGCATTTTTACCTTAAGACTTTGAGCTAGGTAAAATGTTGGCAGAGAATAACACTAAATCAATTACACAGAAAAGGTCAATATGCGATTACTACACACAATGCTGCGGGTGGGCAATCTTGAAGAGTCCTTAAAGTTCTACTGTGAAGTTCTAGGAATGAAACTGCTGCGCCGAAAAGATTATCCAGGGGGAGAATTTACCCTGGCTTTTGTTGGCTATGGCGATGAAAGCGACAACTCGGCGATCGAACTAACATATAACTGGGGAGTGGAAAAGTACGAATTGGGTAATGCTTACGGTCACATTGCCCTTGGTGTTGATGACATTTACGCTACGTGTGACGAAATCCGCAGTCAGGGCGGTAAAGTCGTGCGTGAACCAGGGGCGATGAAACATGGTTCGACAGTAATTGCTTTTGTGGAAGATCCAGATGGATATAAAATTGAACTGATTCAACTGGGAAGTCAAGGGTCAGCAGTCAAACAGGAATCACAAGAGCAACTTGTAAGTCAGTAATTCTTATAAGGTATAAAGGATTTCCAAAAAATAAATTATCCGCTAGGGTAGAGTGTCACTTACCAAGCTGGATTTAGATCCCCGACTTCTTCAAGAAGTCGGGGATCTGGGCAGCAAGTTTTGCTTAAGAAATATATTAAAAAGTTGAACCAGACGCGGCGAGATTGATTATTACCGCCTACTGTCTTCTCATACCAGCAAATCTCGAAGCGCGAGACTTCCCCTTTTTAGGCGGGTTAGGGGATATCTTCTGCGTAAATCCTATTAGTCTTACCTACATACTGTCGTTGATGAGTAACATTAATCGCGTAGACGTAGCCCATCGTAGACATCACTCTAATCACAACATCATCTGCCAAAGTCCACTCATAACAGTATTTTCGTTTTAAATTAGAAAATAGGTAATCGATTAAACTATCACCAATTACCAATCTAAAATTGCCACCGGAGATACACGCGGATATACGCTGAGAATGCTTGGATAATTAGGGACTGGGGACTAGTACCGCAAGGCAGAATTCAAAATGACGCTCTCTCTCTACGAGACGCTGCGCTAACAAAATTCAAAATTAATACGGCGTAAGCGTTTCATTAATTTTGAATGGGTATTTTACTTACGCCGTGTTGTACTAGGGAAAGATTTTTCCAATCCCCAATCCCCATTACCCTTTATCCCCAGAGGGGGCCCCACCTTCCCCAATCCCTAAACTAAAAATCAAAATTCCAAAATTATAAAGATGCAACCTACAGATCCAAATAAATTTACTGATAAAGCCTGGGAAGGAATTGTTAAATCTCAGGATATAGTTCGTGCTTATCAACAACAGCAACTAGATGTTGAACATTTAATTATTGCCCTGTTAGAAGAACCCACGAGTTTAGCAATCCGTATCCTGGCTCGATCTGAGGTCGATCCAATCCGCTTACAGGAACAGCTAGAAGCCTTTACCCAACGTCAGCCCAAAGTTGGTAAAAGCGATCAGCTTTACCTTAGCCGCAATTTGGATATTTTACTAGACCGAGCCGAGGAAGCTAGAGCCAGGATGAAAGATTCCTACATTTCCGTGGAACACATACTTTTGGCCTTTGCTGAAGACGATCGCATTGGACGAAAGATCCTCAAAGGCTTTAGTGCGGATGCAGCTAAACTAGAAGCTACTATCAAAGCTGTTCGCGGTAGCCAAAAGGTGACAGATCAAAGCCCAGAATCCCGCTATGAAGCTTTACAAAAATTTGGCAGAGATTTGACAGAACAGGCAAAAGCGGGAAAACTCGACCCGGTAATTGGGCGGGATGACGAAATTCGGCGGGTAATTCAAGTCTTGTCTCGTCGTAGCAAAAATAACCCTGTCTTGATTGGCGAGCCTGGGGTAGGTAAAACTGCGATCGCTGAAGCTTTGGCACAGCGAATGGTTAATGGTGACGTTCCCGAATCGTTAAAAAATCGCCAACTCATCTCTTTAGATATGGGTAGTTTAATTGCTGGGGCGAAATATCGAGGTGAGTTTGAAGACCGTCTAAAATCTGTTCTCCGGGAAGTTACGGAATCTAACGGGCAAATCGTCCTATTTATTGACGAACTGCATACCGTAGTCGGTACAGGTTCCAACCAACAAGGGGCAATGGATGCCGGAAATCTGCTCAAACCAATGCTGGCGCGGGGAGAACTGCGTTGTATTGGCGCTACTACCCTCGACGAGTTCCGCAAACACATAGAAAAAGATGCCGCGCTAGAACGCCGCTTTCAGCAAGTATTTGTGGATCAGCCAACGGTGGAAAATACTATTTCCATTCTGCGGGGATTGAAAGAACGCTATGAAGTGCATCACAACGTCAAAATTTCTGATTCGGCTCTGGTAGCAGCAGCAACCCTGTCAGCGCGTTATATTAGCGATCGCTTCCTACCAGATAAAGCCATCGACCTAGTGGATGAAGCCGCAGCCCAGTTGAAAATGGAGATTACCTCCAAACCAGCCGAATTGGAAACCATCGATCGCCGCCTCATGCAGTTAGAAATGGAAAAACTGTCGTTAGCTGGCGAAGAAAAGGGTACTCCCCAAACTAAAGAACGTTTAGAACGAATTGAGCAAGAAATCGCCAATTTAACGGAAAAACAGCTGACATTTAACGAGCAATGGCAAGGTGAAAAGCAGATACTTGAGGCTATCAGCGCCTTAAAGAAAGAAGAAGATGCGCTGCGAGTGCAAATCGAACAGGCAGAACGTGCCTATGATCTGAATAAAGCTGCCCAATTGAAGTATGGCAAATTGGAGGGAGTACAACGCGATCGCGAAGCCAAAGAAGCGAGCCTTTTAGAAATTCAAAACCAAGGTTCCACGTTGCTGCGAGAACAAGTCACCGAAGCCGATATTGCCGAAATCGTCGCCAAATGGACAGGAATTCCTGTTAATCGCCTGTTGGAATCAGAACGGCAAAAATTACTGCAACTAGAAAGTCATTTGCATCAACGAGTCATTGGACAAGAAGAGGCTGTAGAAGCAGTAGCAGCCGCAATTCGTCGCGCCCGTGCGGGGATGAAAGATCCCTCTCGTCCCATTGGTTCATTTTTGTTCATGGGCCCTACAGGTGTAGGCAAAACCGAACTCGCCCGCGCATTAGCTCAGTTTCTCTTTGATTCTGATGATGCCTTGGTGCGCTTAGATATGTCTGAGTATATGGAAAAACACTCAGTTTCTCGGTTAGTGGGTGCGCCTCCGGGATATGTAGGATATGAAGAAGGTGGTCAACTTTCCGAGGCGGTTCGCCGCCGTCCTTACTCAGTGGTGCTGCTAGATGAAGTGGAAAAGGCGCACCCCGATGTGTTTAATATTTTATTGCAAGTGTTAGATGATGGGAGAATTACTGATTCTCAAGGAAGGACGGTAGATTTTCGTAACAGCGTTATTGTCATGACCAGTAACATTGGTAGCGAACATATATTGGATGTATCTGGTGATGATTCCAAGTATGAAACGATGCGGAAGCGGGTAATGGATGGGTTGCGATCGCATTTCCGCCCGGAATTTCTCAACCGCGTTGATGATATTATTCTCTTCCATACCTTAAATCGCACAGAAATGCGGCAGATCATCCGTATTCAACTCAAGCGGGTAGAAAATCTCCTCCGCGAGCAAAAAATCTTCTTTGAAATATCCCAATCAGCTTGCGATCATCTTGTTGAATCAGGTTATGACCCAGTTTATGGAGCTCGTCCACTCAAACGGGCAATTCAGCGAGAAGTAGAAAACCCCCTCGCCACCAAGTTACTGGAAAATAATTTTATCTCTGGAGACACCATAATCATCGATAAAAATGAAACCGGTCTGTCTTTTAGTAAAAAAGTGCTGGTGAAGGTGTCAGTACCACAGATTGCTACATAGCATCTGGCACAAGAATCCCCCGTTTAGAAAACGGGGGAGTGTCAAATTGAAATCAGTGGTTAAGCTGTTGGACATTTAACTTACATAATAAATGACCTCTTAACAAAAGTAATGTGAACAGCAAAATTCCCGATTTCTTCTTAGAGAAGTCGGGAATTTTCGCTTAATATCTGATTATTTTGCACTAACTGATATTTTTCTTTTAACAGATGGGTATTATAAGCCTACTCTACTAACAACATCCTCATAAATTTGCCTTCAAATAAAATACATTTCCGCAATTTTACTGTGACGTTATGCTCTTATTGTTGTTCGAGCTTGAATTAAATAATTTTGAAAAAATCAGTGTTTACCGGATAAAATAAACAATTCATTAATGATATAACTTCAAACAAATTCTCTTTTGCAATAGCTGCTTCATTTGGAATTTCGTAAAACCAGATGCAGTAGTTAGACAAATATAGCCTCATCTTATGCCTGGGAAAATATTTGACAGGCATAAACAAAGATATCAAAAAAAATAGAAACCTCACTAAATATCACTTGACAGGGAAGCAGCTATGTCTCGAAAACGTCAGCTAGTCAAGGCAATTCAAAAAACTTTCAAACAAATTAGCAAGCAGTTTTTATCTGCAATTAACAAGCAAATTATTTGGCTCCTGCGGACTCTTTTTGGCACTCGAAGAAAACGCGGCTCAGAGAATGCTGGGTTTTTGTTGCCGACAGTGGCAATGGTGTTGATAGTAGTCGTCTTGTTGACCACTGTTATTTTGTTTCGGTCTTTTGAACGCTCCAAAAATGCTAGTAATGTCCGGGTGAATGAGGCTGTACTTAACGCCGCATCACCTGCCCTTGACAGAGCTAGAGCAAAATTAGACAAGCTATTTGATGACCGTCGGCTCCCACGAGCTACACCTTCAGATACAGCTTTAGAGAGTGCCTTCACGAATTATTTGAATGAATATACTTTTGGGGATGAAACTCAACTAAATCTGAATTATACCGGTCAAACAGCACTACCAACTTCATGGATGTACCCGATTGATACAAATAACAATGGGAAATTTGATACCTATACTCTTTATGGAATTTATTTCCGAAATCCGCCTATAACTAATGGCGCATATAGTCGTGCTAGAAATCCTTTAGAGGCCAGAACTCCGCCCATGACCTCTGGTAGTATAAGCAACGGTTGTCAAGATACTCTAGGAACAAGTGCTACTTTGGTGGGGAGTACGGGCTGGTTTAATATTGCTAGTAAGCTCAAAAAAAGCTTTTTTGTCTACACTGCTAATGTTCCCATCACTAATCCTAACCCACCAACCAATTACGAAACTTTCCAAGGTAATAAAGGTTTTTCAGCTTTAGAGTATCAACAAGACCGCGTACAACTACCGCTAGTTAACAATGCGGTGGTTTATGAAGATGATATAGAACTTACCCCTGGTCCTGCATTTAACCTCAATGGACGGATCTTGACTAATAGTAACTTCCTGACTGGTAGCGGTTCTCAAACTGTTACGCTTTATCAGGTTAGTAGTAAAAATTCCTGTTTTTACGATCAAGACAATTCCAAAATTATTGTCGGTGGCAATTTAGCAGCAGGTGGTTTCACGAATGATAGTGATTTAGGTAACAGTACTCTAGTACATTTATTCCAAGGGCAAGGATCTGATCCTAATACCAGTAATGGTGTTAAAGATAACAAATCAGTTGCAGGAGTACCGACTAATATTGCCTACAATAGTTTAGCTTATGTACAGCGCATCAATCTCTTAGTGAAATCGCAGGCGGCTAATGCTGCATCTACTGACCCACAAGAAGTCAAAGATGGTATTACTCAACAACTAAATGTATTAAATCTAAATACATCGACTGCCTCTACAGCACAACAAGCTAGTATCCGTAATAACCAGCTAGGACTTTACTTTAAAAAACGTACCCGCCGAGTACCCTATATTGAAATTGCTTTTGCTGGAGATGCACTAGGAACTTATAATGATACCGATAATAAGCCCCTAGTAGGAAGTGGTGACTCACTACGTCCACCAGACACTTGGGTTTATCCCTTTGATCCCACTGATGGTAAAACTAAGACTGGTTATGCCGAGTTAACACTAAAAGCTAATAGTTCTGATAGTACTAAGCTGTTACCTAGTGCTACAGAGACAACTAAGCAGCAACAAGTAGGTAAAGAACAATACGTTGGCGATCGCATTTTGCTTGGTAATAACCTACCTGCATTGTGGTGGAAAGGGACAACATTTGTTGGTTCAGATAGCACAGATACTCAAGATATTACAGGTATTGTCTGGGACGACGGAACTGGAACTCGCAATCGTCGCAGTCGTGTACAGCAACTAGCCGATTTAGGAACTGTTGACAGAGATGGAGACTGGGAATCAGCAGCTTCTAAAGTACCAACTACTCCCCAAGATCCTGTAGGCGGCTTACGGGTAATCACTGGTGCAGGGATTTATTTGCCTAAAGATTACACTCCTAGTAGTAGCCAAACTGATTTGAACACAGCAGCAGCAGCTACAAATAGAATTTGGTCAGATATGATGCCTGTACCTAATACTATTGCCATCAAAGCTGATAAATCAATCCAAGATACTCAAAATAGCAATATAGTATTACCCAACACTACTTATACACCGTATTTACGGATGCGGGCTACAGCAGTTTATCACTACCAAGCGAGTGGCTACAGTGCGACAACCCCTACACCTATTGCTTGTATAAGTAGCTTCTACGATCCCACAAATAGCGCTACAGCTAAGAACCTCAATAGTCTTCCGTCTGCGACAGGTTTTATCTATGACAAAGCCACAGGTGGTAAATCTCATAATGGTATTGTCTACGTAGCTCCAACAAAGGGGGTTTCTGACTATTCAGATTTACTAAACTACCAAGCTAGTTTAAGGTATCCCAATGGGCGGTTGGTAAATGAATTACTCAGCACCGCTTTACCAAAAGCAGCTGCCTCTCGGACACTCTCAGAGCAGTCTGCTATTCATGCTGCTATCTGTGCCATCCAAATATTAGATGGTAGTATCGGCGATCCAAGTAATACCGTTATCCCTCACGGTGCAATTTACGAAACTGCTTTTTTAGATGGAAGGCAGATTAAGGCAATTCATAAAGACGCGACAACGGCACTTGGTGTAAATACGTTCACCAATACCGATGGTGTAATTGGAGATGGAACTGGGATAGTAGCAAACGTGACGACTCCAGCCTACGAACTTGCCAAAGAAACCCGCCAACCTCTGGAAATTCGCACCACTGTATTAGATATTAGTAAGTTGCGGACAAAAACTTATGGCACTGCAACAACACAAGAATACTTAATCCCCAATAGCGGTATTGTTTACGCTACACGGGATGATGCACTTTTAGATTTGAGTGCTGCTTCTAATATTACGGCAGCAGACACGGATACACAAAAACAGAACAAAAAAGATGCTCAAAAATCAAGTAGCCCTGTAGACTTTATACTTGACCCAACTCGCCGTCCTAACGCCATCACGTTAATCAATGGCGACCCACTCTGGCGTGTTCAGGCTTACAGAGATGCAGAAAAAGGCTTGATTTTAGCCTCTAACTTGCCTGTATATATTCAAGGTGACTTTAATAAACATACCGGAGAAGAATTTAATACAGTTCTAGCTAGTGATTTGAGCAATTTCTACACTCGCGCTGCATCAGACCGTAATAAAAACTTTGCTTGTCGTACTGGTGACGCTAGGCTACCAAACTGCACCACTGGGGACGCATGGCGACCTGCCAGCGTGTTGTCAGATGCCATTACACTTCTTTCTAACAACTTCCAAAGGGGCTACCGGAGTGATGGAGACTATGACCTAAATAATAACCTGGGCGATACTTCTTCTATTACCGCATTTCAGAAAAATGGGTTTGCTTTTATCAATAGTAGTAATGCTGTAGTTACTACCAACAATAGTAATACCATCAATGCTGCCTGGTATGGTACTGACGGCTTGCCTAAAGACCTTGATACTACTACAACTGGTACTCAAGGTAGTTCTTATCTTAATAACTTTGTTACACCCATCCAACGAAGGAAAAATGCCCCAGAGTATTTAATGGAGGTCTGTCCAAAACTACCTGTTTCAGCTTGCAATACGGCTGATGGTTGGTGGGTGAGAATACCAGATCCAACTGCTACAATTCCAGATCCAGGTCTAAAAGCATCTGATGCTACTGGAGTTTTTCTCTTGCTAACTCATAAAGCAGGTACAACAGCACAATTACCGACTGATCCTAAATATCTAGGCTATCCTCGACGTGTTGCCTTTCTCCGTAATGCATCTGGAGTACTCACGGTTGATTCTAATAGTAAACCAACCATTATAGGTATCAAAAACCTGTTAATCACTCAATTTCCATTAGCTAGTTTTGATACTAATAGACCAGATTCTAAAGACAATGCTCTATGGTTCCGAACGACTACCGCTAATGACGATACTAAACCGCCAAAGTTTACTCTAGGCTCAAATACAAGCGATCAACCAGCTTTATCGCCAGTTTTACAAATTCAAGTGGCTTTCGGCACTGATGAAAGTACATCACCAACATCAAGTAGCAGAATAGGCCCTAGTAATACACAGGATAGTAACTGGCTGCAATGGGCCACACCTACCACCTTTAATTTAGCCGCAGCAGGGGGAGACACCCCGGCTCGTCCGACAGAAGATAATGGTGGTTTACACAACTTTGTCCGCTTACTGGAAAATTGGAACCCAACTAGCGACTTAAACGCAGCTATTGCAGCTAAAATTAACGGCTCTTTTATCCAAAGAGGTCGTAGTGTCTATGCTACTGCACCATTTGTAGCATTCTTAAATACCTCATCTAGCGCAGTATATCCGATCGCTAACTCTAGTGGTCTAGTACCTTTTTATCTAGCTCCTAAACGGCAGTGGGGTTATGATGTCGCCTTGCTGTCGCAATCACCAGATGCATTTTCGCAAAAATTAGCGATAACGCCAGATGACAAACCCAATGAATACTTCCGAGAAGTTGGTCGAGATGATACTTGGGTACAAACGTTATTGTGTGCAAAAGACACGAAAGGAACTATTGATGTAAGTGATGATACTAATGCTATCGATCTTGATCAACGTCCTACTAACTGCCCACCTACTTAAAATTTCCGAAGCTGGTGATTAGCAATGATTAAGCACAAACAACAAATCCACTCTTCTAGTGAATCTGGTTTCACGATTATTGAGTCGTTGGTAGCAATGCTAGTAGTTGCTATTTTACTAGCAGCGATCGCACCTACCATCGTCATTGCAACAGCAACTCGCGTCCAATCAAAACGCGTAGAACTAGCCACACAAGCTGTCAGAACATTCATTGACGGCGTAAAAACCGGAGCCGTGACAACTCCTGCTACCACTATTGCACCCACTGGAACATTAGCTGGCAATAATTTACTTACTCTTACAACTATGCCAGTTCCTCAAACAACAACATTGCTAACATCGCTATATTGCGTGACAAAAGATACAAATAACAGTTTGGTTATTACTAACCCAGATTGTACAAGCAACACAAGCAAAATATTTTACATTCAGGCTGTAAGAATTACAGCAACAGGAAGCACCCCAACTGATAGTACAGGTCTACCAAAGGATGGCTACCGTTTGGCAATTCGGGTTTATCGATCAGATATTGACGTTACTAAACCTGTCTATGCTGGTCTTAGCGATAGTAGTATCAATAAAAAACAAAACACTTTCACTGGAACTTTGGGAAATACCCAGTCCCCACTAGTGGAAATGACCACTGAGATTGGTTCTAGAAATACTTCTTTCAATGCTCTGTGTCAGCGTCTTGCTATTACTAGCGCCACTCCTATTCTTAGCAACAATACTTGTAATTAGTGACTTCCAAATAAAAAATACTCAATTACTTCTTGTGGGGTGGGCATCTTGCCATTGGTATCAACTTAACGTGAAACCGCTTGTCCACCGGGAATTGAAATTCCCATCTCATAGCTAAAGTCATCTGAAGATGACTAAATATCGCCAAAAATCTCTAGTCTACTTCAGTAGACTTTAGCCTATTAGCCCGGAAATTTATTTCCGGGCGGGCATGTCAGCCAACAGTTAAGCTATTTCCTAGCTTAAGTTGACACCAATGGCATCTTGTCTGCCTTTGGCTATGAGCAGGCAAGATAATTACGCTACAACATTGGATATCTACACCATCATTCACTATATGTATTTCTATCACTAAGGGGCATACCGTAGTTATGAAGAATGTACTCAGATTTCTTCTCAGCATTCAGCTGAAACACTCTAAGTTTGTTCAGCAAGTTCATGGTTTTACCCTGATAGAGCTTTTGGTAGCCTTATTGCTGGCATTCCTTGTGCTGACACCACTGCTAGGATTCATGGTTAATATTCTCACTACAGATCAGAAAGAGCAAGCAAAGGCAAATTCTGAACAAGAAATCCAGACAGCAATTGATTACATCGCCAATGATTTACAACAAGCTGTCTATATATATGATGGAGCTGCACTGGCTAACAATTCAAACACTACCCCAGCAAGCTCAGGAATTCAAGACCAAATACCTCCTGTTAAAAGTGCGACTGGTTGTAGTTCTACTGCTACTTGTAAACCAGTTCTCGTCTTTTGGAAACGCAAGTTTATTTCAGCTCCCAGCAGCACTACAGACGACACTTTTGTTTACTCACTAGTTGCCTACTATTTAATCAAAGATAGTAATACTACTTGGTCAAACGCGGCTCGTATTGCCAGATTTGAAATTAGTGATGGAGTTCTGGCTTCTAGTGGTACTAATGGAAATTGTACTGACTATCCTAATGATACATATATTACCTGTCCCAATAAAGGTTTTCAGCGTTTTAACTTAAATCTACCAGGTGCAGCAGGTATAAAGAATCAAATGAATTCATGGAAAACAGCCTCGTCAGCTTACGACCAACAAGCTTCGGTACTAATCGATTTTATCGATCAAACCTCTATTGGTTCAACAACTCTTCCTTGCACGCAGCAACCACTTAACTCAACCATAAATCCAACACTTAGCTCAGGTAATTTTATGGGCTTTTATACTTGCGTTGATGTTGCCAACACAACAGCACAGGTGTTTTTACGAGGCAATGCACTAGCTAGGTTGCAAAATAGCAATTTTGATTACTCTTCAACTAACCAAACTTACTTTCCGACCGCAAGTGTCCGCGTGCAAGGACGTGGATATTTATATACTAAATAAACTTCACAATAAACAGCACAACTAATAGTGGGGCATTATGGGCAACCTAACTTTAAAGTTATTCCACACTAGGATGTGTAATAAAGACACGAAGAAGCGATTTAATCCTCAACACGATGCTGGCTTTACTTTAATAGAAGTGCTTGTTGTGGTGCTAATGATCGGAATTTTGTCAGCGATCGCAGCTCCTAGTTGGCTTGCCTTTGTAAATCGACAGCAGCTAAATAAGGCTAATGACGCAGTTTTAGCTGCATTACAAGATGCAAAAAGGGAAGCTAAAAAAAGTAAACTTAGCTATACCGTGAGTTTTCAAAAAAATACCACAACTCAAAATGTAGAGGTTGCTGTTTATCGTACCAATCCTGGAGTCCCTACATGGAAACCTTTAGGGGCAGATATAGGCGTTAGCTCTAATAAATTACTGTTAGGTGCAAATCTCAGTGGCGAAAACACTGCCAATTCTACTAATAATTCTCCTGTATCTTATACTTTAAGTACGCCAATAAAAATTACCTTTGACTACATGGGGGCTTTACCAACTTTACCAACTCCTCCAAACTTTGGAACAGTGCCAGCAGGTACAGAGCCACCTGGGTTAAAAATAGTGGTAGCTGTACCAAGCGCTTCAAATTCTACATCGGCTAGTAGTGTAAAGCGATGCGTAATTGTGAAAACTCTCTTAGGTTCAATACTTACAGCAAAAGACAATAAATGCGATTAGGTAGTTGATGTAGTAATCTTTATTTAAAAACACGTAATAACACTGTACATAAAACTGCACATTGATCGCAAAATTGAAACATCATGTGCAGTTTTAATGTTTGATAGATTTATTTAAGAGTCGCTGATAAATTAGCCATTGGCTGAACATATAAAAAGCGTCATAATCAAAATATTCCTTTCATAAAATGACTGATAACCTTGACTTTACTGTAGCTATCCCAACTTATAACGGTGAAAGTCGTTTACCTGAACTACTAGAACGACTACAAAATCAACTTCACACCGAAAATTTATCTTGGGAAATTATAGTTGTAGACAATAACAGCACTGATAACACAGCTAAAGTTGTTCAAACATATCAAAAAAATTGGCAGTGTCCTTACCCTTTAAAATATTGCTTTGAAGCGCGACAGGGAGCAGCTTATGCACGAAAAAGAGCAGTAGCAGAAGCTAAAGGTAGACTTATCGGTTTTCTAGATGATGACAACTATCCAGTATCAAATTGGGTATCCACAGCTTATGCTTTTGCTGAAAAATATCCTAAAGCCGGAGCTTATGGCAGCCAAATTCACCCTGACTGGGAAGTAGAACCACCAGAAAACTTTCAGCGAATTGCTCCATTTTTGGCAATTACAGAGCGAGGTAATTTACCACTATTATATAAAGCAGCGAAAAAACTACTACCTCCTTCTGCTGGACTTGTTGTCCGAAAACAAGCTTGGTTAGAAAGTGTACCAGATAAGCCTATTTTAACTGGTAGAGTTAAAGGCAATATGCTCACCAGTGAGGATTTAGAAATGTTGTCCTACATCCAAAAATCAGGATGGGAAATTTGGTACAACCCTGAAATGGAGATTTCTCACAAAATCCCAAAATTTCGTTTGCAAAAAGATTATTTAATTCCGTTCTTTCGAGGTATCGGACTTAGCCGCTATGTGACTAGAACGGTAAATATAAAAAATGTGTATAGGCCGATTGCTCTTTTATCTTACATGATAAATGACCTGCGTAAAATCGCTTTGCACTTAATAAAATATAGAACTAAGGTCAAAAAAGATTTGGTGCTTGCTTGCGAAATGGAACTTTTTACAAGTAGTTTCGTTAGCCCTTTTTATCTATGGAAAAATGGATATTTTAAAAAATAAATTATAGAAACTTAAAGTATTATGACTGAACTACCAAGTGAAAAATTAGATATTAGCGTAGCCATTCCTGCATATAATGGAGCAACTCGTTTACCTAAAATTTTGGATAAAATCTTAACCCAGAAAGGAGTAGAAAAGCTTAACTGGGAAATTATTATTGTGGATAATAATAGTTCTGATAACACATCTGAAGTAATCGAGAATTATCAAAAAATATATGATGGAAGATTTCATATAAGATATTTTTTAGAACCCGAACAGGGAGCCGCTTTTGCACGACTGCGGGCAGTGCGTGAAGCCAGAGGGCAGCTAATCGCATTTTTAGATGATGATAATTTACCCGATCCTAATTGGTTATTAGAAGCATATAATTTTGGATTAAATCACCCTCAAGCAGGTGCTTGGAGTGGACAGATTCATGGTGATTTTGAAGTAAACCCACCAGAAAATTTTGAAAGAATTCAAGCTTTTTTAGCTATCAGAGAACATGGTTCAAATCCACATTTATTTGATGCGGATAATTTAAGACTACCTCCTGGTGCGGCGCTTGTTGTTCGGAAAGAAGTATGGTGTGAAAATGTACCAGTACGACCTAATTTAAGCGGGAAGTTACCTGGTATTTTGGTGCAGGGTGATGACTATGAACCATTACTTTATATACATTATGCAGGTTGGGAAATTTGGTATAACCCCACCATGCATACTTATCATCAAATACCACGTTGGCGATTTGAGAGAGATTACCTTCTAACTTTGGCGCGCGGCTGTGGATTGTGTATTTTCCAGTTACGCTTGATAAATACTAAAAATTGGCAAAAACCAATAGTGTTTGTGAAAACTATTTTAGGTAATTCACGCCGGGTATTACAGCATCTCATTCAATATAGATGGCAATTGAAAAGTAATCTTATTGCGCTTTTTGAGATGGAGTTTTACCTAGCTAGTATGATGAGTCCTTTTTACTATTTAAAATCTACTATACGCAGAGTATTAAAAAATAAATTAGCCACATAAAATAATGAAAGCTAGAAAAAAATTACCAAAAATCTCTGTAATCATTCCTGCTTATAATAGTGAGAAGACTATTAAACAGACAATTCAATCTGTTTTAAATCAAACTTTTACTAATCTAGAATTAATTGTAATTAATGATGGCTCACAAGACTCAACTTTAGAAATTATTACACAATTTCAAGATTTACGAATAAAAGTATTTTCCTATGCCAACGCTGGGGGTAATGTCAGTCGTAACCGAGGGCTAAACCATGCAGTTGGAGAATTTGTTAGTTTCTTAGACGCAGACGATCTTTGGACACCTGATAAACTTCAGTCTCAGTTAAAAGCTTTGCAAGGAAACGTTACTGCAAAAGTCGCTTACGGTTGGACTGATTACATTGATATCAATGGTAAATTTCTCCTTTCAGGTAAGCGCATTAATTTAAATGGAAATATTTATGAAGAATTATTACTAAATAACTTTTTAGAGAATGGTTCAAATCCCTTAATTTGTAAAAAATCTTTAATTACATTAGGTGGCTTTGACGAATCTCTAAATGCGGCTCAGGATTGGGATATGTGGCTGCGATTAGCCTCTAAGTTTGATTTTATATGTGTACCATCTGTACAAATTTTATATCGCCTAAGTGCTAATTCAGTTTCTTCCAATCTTGTCAGACAGGAAAAAGCCTGCTTAGAAGTGCTTGGGAGAGCATATAAAGAAAGACCTTCAACGGTTAGAAATAGTTGGGATATAAGTTTAGCAAATTTATACAAATACCTTGCTTGTAAAGCCTTGCAAAAGCCGTTTAATCGTCAAAAATCTCTATCATCTGTTAGATTTTTGTGGAAATATTTTCTTAACGATCCTTCAAAAGTTGAGAATTTAAATTTCACCTTAAAACTATTCTTGAAAATTGTCATAATTTTTATCTCGCCGACCTTGTTCTACAGTATTATTAATCGGCGCGATGCAAGAAACCAAGAACCTGAAAGATTGCTCAACATTTGGGCAGTTGAAAATCGGCCAGAAAGAAAAAATGGATACCCAGGTGTATTTACGATTTCTAGCTAATACAAAAAATCTCTGGAATAGAGACTCTAACAGTGGTTTTACCTTATTAGAGATGTTAGTAGTTGTTCTATTAATTAGTATATTAGCCACATTGGGAATATCTAACTGGCTGGCTTTTGTGGAGACTCGCCGTCTCAACACTGCCCAAAACCAGGTTCATTATGCTATGCGCCAAGCCCAAAGGCAAGCCACTAAGGAGAAATTGACTTGGCAAGCCAGCTTTCGTGAACAAAACAGCATAGTTCAATGGGCAGTTCATCCTGCTACAGTAAACCCATCTAACGTTAACTGGAATAATCTGGATTCCAATGTGCGCTTGGATGAGGAAACAACTTTATCAGAGTCAGATGGCATCAAACAAATCCAATTTGATTACAAGGGTAGTGTCACTAAACCACCATTGGGACGGATCACTCTATCTAGCAAGTCTGGTGGTAAAGTTAAACGTTGCATCATAGTTTCTACAATTTTAGGGGCAATGCGAACGGCAAAGGAGCATACTACAAGCAGTAACGATAAGTATTGTCACTAAAATATTTTTAGTTTATTCAAAAGACAAGGTATTCTGTGCTGAACTTACCAGGAAACCCAAAACGGCACCTGATTATTTTTACTCGCTATCCAGAACCAGGTAAGACAAAAACGAGATTGATACCTGTTTTGGGAACTGTTGGTGCTGCTAATCTTCAACGCCAAATGAGTGAATATACAATATTTCAGGTTCAAGAATTGCAAAAGGCTGTTGACATATTTGTAGAAGTGCGGTTTACAGGTGGCGATTCGCAACTCATGGAAGACTGGCTGGGGTTGGATTTGGTTTATCAGTTTCAAGGTGAAGGGGATCTAGGTTCGCGGATGGTGCGATCGCTTTTCGATGCCTTTCAATCTGGTATGGAACAAGTAATTATCATCGGTACAGATTGTCCTGGAGTGAATGCCCAGATTCTCGCGACAGTTTTTGAGAAGCTACACGCCTTTGACTTAGTACTTGGCCCTGCGATCGATGGTGGATATTACTTAATTGGTTTGCGTCAACCCATCCTGGAGTTATTCGTTAACATCGACTGGGGAACCGATCGAGTATTCCAGAAAACCGTGGACATTGCTCAGAAACTTAATTTATCATACGTGAGCTTGTCGCCTTTAGCTGATATTGACCGACCGGAGGATCTACCAATTTGGGAACAAGCCCTTGCAAGTCAGATGGAAAAATGAAGGAGATGAGTAGAGATATAAGTAGGTCGGCGTAAATAATTATCGTTGGGAAAGGCAGGGGGCAGGGAGCAGGGAGCAGGGGGAAAGAGAGTTTGATCCTTGTTTACTTTTCTTTACACAGTTTGGTTTTATTGTGCCGACTTACTTAGCAATTTTTGTATGGATGCAAGATATATGAAATCCCCGAATTAATTTCGTATCTTAAGACACCAGGGATTTCCTGAAGACACTATACATAACAAATGTTACTGTGGTCTAGTTGAAAACCAAGAGGCAGATAGCCTTTACCACGATTGAATCTGCTTTATGTTTTTACACAATAGTCACGGTCATGGGCACAATATTCAAGTAGCTTGAAATATGAAAATCACTCGTATTCACCGCCAGTTTGAAAAACTATGGTTAACCGTTTTGCTTCCGTAAGTCCTGCCCTCACGCTTAAGGTAGTTGGCATAATCTGCATTTTGTCTTTTTTCGTTGACTTTTTGATTCTATTGTTACCCTTTCAACCGACTGATCGGGTATGGCAAATCAACTTGGCAACAGCACTCGTCGATCGGGGAATTGTTCCTTTAGTAGGTTTAGGGCTTCTGTTTGCTGCCTATTGGGTTGGTAATCCTGATGCCGGAAGCGATCGCCCCCAAGGTATCGATTTAAGATTTCCCGCCCTGATCATCTCAAGTATTTTAGGGTTGATGTTCTTGCTGATTTTTCCCCTGCACCTGAATAATGTCAATCAAGCTAAGGCTCAAACACTTAACCGCATCACTCAAGAAGCAGATCAAGCAGAAAATCAACTGAACACTCGGTTATCGCAATTGCAAGCACAACTGAATACTGAGCAAGGAAAAGCCCAACTAGAACAGCTGCGAAACCAAACCAAAGCTCAGTTTAGTGAAATCCTCAAAGATGACCAAAAATATAAGCAAGCACTTGAAAGCCCTCAAATTCCTGCAAACATTAAAGAGTTACTGAAGAAGGCTAAAACGAATCCCCAAGCACTTGACAAAGCTATCGAACAACAAACAGATATTCAAACGCTGCAAACTCAACAACTGAGCCAAGTTCGCCAGCGCAGAGACGAAGCGCTGCAACAAGCTAAAGATACTGCTTGGAAATCTGGACTGCGGATTGGGATTAGCAGTTTGCTGTTGGCTATTGGTTACATTATCATCGGCTGGACAGGCTTAAGAGGTAGGGGTGCTGTACAAGGTGGTAAACCTAGAGCTGCCGCACGCTAATCCACTATTGGCATGGCAGTAATAACGTATCTAAAGATTATTGACGGCTGATACTGCCATGCAGCTAATAGCTCATAACAATAAAAAAGCAATTATCACTGAGTAAAATCACTATAAAACTTGGGTAATGTTCTCAATTTACATACTGACATATAACGAAGAAATAGATATTGCTGGTTGTATCGAATCGGCGATGCTATCGGATGACATCATTGTTGTGGATTCATGCAGTAGCGATCGCACTGTGGAAATTGCCAATCGCTATCCCATCCGCGTTGTCCAACATGCTTTTGAAAGCCACGGACGCCAACGCACCTGGATGTTAGAGTCTATCATCCCGAAGCACGAATGGGTTTACATTCTCGAAGCTGACGAGCGTATGACACCAGAACTGTTCGCGGAATGTGAAAGGGCAAGTCAGAATCCAGACTACATCGGTTACTATGTGGCTGAACGTGTGATGTTTATGGATCGTTGGATTCGCTACAGCACACAGTATCCCCGTTACCAAATGCGACTCTTCCGCCACGGTAAAGTGTGGTTTACAGACTATGGTCATACTGAGCGAGAAGTTTGTGAGGGGGCAACTAGCTTTTTAAAAGAAACATACCCACATTACACTTGTAGCAAAGGCTTGAGTCGCTGGATTGACAAGCATAACCGTTATTCTACAGATGAAGCTCAAGAAACACTTTATCAACTAGAACAGGGAACGGTTAACTGGCGAGATTTATTCTTTGGTAAATCGGAACTTGAAAAACGTCGCGCCTTGAAAGATTTGTCTTTGCGTTTGCCCGCCAGACCGTTGCTACGGTTTATATATATGTATTTTATCTTAGGCGGATGTTTAGATGGACGCGCTGGAATCGCTTGGTGTACATTGCAGGCATTCTACGAATATCTGATTTTGCTCAAAGTCTGGGAAATGAAGTATCTACCAAAACCTAATTTAGAGGCAACAGCAACTCTGGCACAAGAGAGTACACAAAAGTTACAGTGCAGGGATTCTGAAAGTACTCATGTTGATACGGTATAAAGGAAACTGGAGATTAGAAGGATTCCTAGTAAGATCAACAAGCCGCGAGAGGGTGCGCGATCGCAAAATCAGAATGCCAGAAGTAGGATAGCACAGCTAGCTGTGCTACCCTACTGTGTGTTACATCTAAACAAAACCATTATCATAAATTAATATTTTTAACAGAACATTTTCATAAAAGCCGCTCCTGCTTAAATGTGACTGCCCAGATAAAATAATTCCTTAGTTTACCTGGTGAGACTTTCACAATCATCAGCAGCTTTTGATTAAGCGCGGTAGATTAGTAATAACCAAGGACTTGCAACAATCATTTACAAGTCTGACAAAGAAAAGTAACATCCTTTGAGAATAACCAGTCGCCATCGGATTGGTTAACGTCTATGTGTATGCTTATGGCGAGTGTCAAAGGAAAATAGCTGATTTTCAGCAATCCCTATGTATTTTTGCGGCAGCATCCAAGCTACTAGGGTTTTGGAAGTTAGTTGCGGCATAAACTGCCTAAAGTTAAAGTCTTCGGAATTTGACGAATCTGCTGGTATGGATACCGATAACAAAAGTTCCTCTAGCTTAAAACAGGAGAATCGGGGCTTGGTAATCGATCGCCTAAAACAGGATTTAAAAAACGACCTGATTGCTGGTTTATTGGTAATAATTCCCCTAGCAACCACTATCTGGCTGACAATTACTATTGCTAATTGGGTAATTAACTTCCTCACCCAAATTCCCAAACAACTGAATCCCTTTGATGGCTTAAACCCAGTTATAGTAAATCTACTGAATTTATTAGTAGGGTTGGCTGTACCTTTACTAAGTATACTATTAATGGGCTTAATGGCTCGTAATATAGCTGGGCGATGGTTGTTAGATTTTGGTGAGCGATTATTACAGGCAATTCCTTTAGCAGGACAGGTATATAAAACTCTCAAACAGCTTTTAGAAACAATCCTAAAGGATTCTAATGGCAAGTTTCGCCGCGTAATTTTAGTAGAATATCCCCGCCGAGGAATTTGGGCGATCGCTTTTGTTACTGGCGCAATCAGCAATGATATCCAAGCCCAGATGCCTCGTCCCGTACTAAGTGTTTTTATCCCCACCACCCCGAATCCAACTACCGGATGGTACGCAGTCGTTCCTGAAGACGAGGTGGTGAACCTCTCCATGTCCATTGAAGACGCCTTTAAAATAGTTGTATCAGGTGGCATTGTCGCTCCCAATACACCCTTGGTTTTCTCCAAAGAATCCATACTAAAAGTCACACACGAAGAAACCAAGCAGCAGGTTATTACTGAATTTGGGACTGGGGACTAGGGACTGGGGAGTGGGAAAGATGAGTATGTGGATTCATACACTAAGCAAATCTTAAAAGAATTTCTTCTTTAGTAGGACTTATGCAATAACTCTCTGAAACTCTTATTCCTTTGTGGCTTTTGCATCCTACCCTGCGGGAAGCACCTCTTCGTCTATGCGGTTCATTTTTTATTTTGCGTAAGTTCTAGTACCCAGTATCCAGTCCCCAATCCTCAATCCCCAGTACCTTCTTATTAGCTGTTTAGGTAGCGTCTGGTAGAGAAGTTGGAGAATCTTGGGCGCGACTCGTTAAAATCTATCTGGCAAAGTCACAAGTAAATCGGTAATTTTGTTATTTTACTGTGCCAAAATTGGTACAATTGTAAGTTTGCCCAGCCTAGTTAATCTATTCTCGCACAATCACCCCTCATTTTTATGCAACCCCGTAAACCCCAGCAAATTGCTCGTGAATTGGCGCTTTTAAGCCTTAGTCAATTGCCAGTTAACCCCAAAAAATTAGATAAATTGGAAGACGATCAACTAGTATCCAAGTTGGTACTAGGAGCAGTACGGACTCTGACCTCAGAAGTGCAAGATACTCTTGATAATGCCGCAGGTGAACTGCAACGCAGTAACGATCGCCTTTTAAGCAGTCAAACTCGTGCTTCTGATCTCAATACTGCCAGAACAATGCTTCAAGAAGCGATCGCCTGTACCCAAACAGCAATCAATCAGTTGGGTACAGCAGTTGAGTTCCCAGTATTGATTCAGTTAGCTAATCAGGACAAGGGAGTTCGGAATTACGCTAAAGAGCTTGTGATTACCGTCAACGAAAATCGACATATTATAGATCAACTCATTTCTAATGCCTTAGTAGATTGGCAAGTAACTCGCCTCGCCCAAATTGACCGCGATATCTTGCAAATCGCTGTGGCAGAAATGAAGTTCTTAGGAGTTCCAGATAGTATCGCCATTAACGAAGCTGTGGAATTAGCCAAACGCTACAGTGGCGATGATGGTCATCGGTTTATTAACGGTGTTTTGCGCCGAGTTACTGAGCAGAAACAAACAGCATAGCCTTTTATGCCTTTTATACTTACTTCCAAAAGTGAGCAAAATGAGGGGGATAAGGGAGAAATAAGCAATGCCCCATGCCCCAAGTTAAATTAAACTCATAACTCATAACTCATAACTTATATAACCAATACTGCTGCAATGGTTTTTAATTGGTTCCGTCGTCAACATAATGATTCCTCTGATACTCCCTCCGATCAGAAGCAGGAAGAAACTCCTCCTATACAAGAACCCCAAACAGAGCCAGTTGAAACTGCACCAGACACAACGGCAGATTTGTTGGCATTTGCTAAAGCTGCCTACAAAAATATTCAGCAAAAACAACAAGCTGAGGTAGTAGAAACCCCACCTGATTTAGCAGATTCCTCAGTACCATCAGCGCAAGCTGAAACCACAGAAACGCAAATTGCAGAAGTCACTGAACCAGAAGCAACTGAGGAACCTGCTAGTACAACCGTAGAAGCTGAACAGCCAGTAGTAATCCAAGCTGCTACTGAGGAAAATACAGAAGATTCATTAGTGGCAGCAATTACCGAGCAGCCAGATGTCTCCAGCCCAGAACTCACAGCCAGCGAAGTTGAACCAATACCCACCGAACCAGAGGCAGCACCAGCCGCCTTATCCTTCTTAGAACGGGCGGCGGCAGAACGGCAAGCCAAGCTGGAACAACTAATAGCCACCGCTATTGAAGTCCCCGAACCGGAAGTAGCACAGCCAGTAGCCACAACCTCAGAGGTGGGAGAGGAAATTTTTGGGCTGGAATTTGATGATGGGTTTGTCTGGTCAGCGAAAGTTCTGGCAGATCAAGGTAGAAGTGCAGAAGACGTTTCTCTTGAAGAAATTACCTGGCTGAAAAAGCTCCGGCAAGGCTTAGACAAAACTCGCCGTAGTATTCTCAACCAACTAAAGGCGATCGTTGGTCAAGGGCCGCTTAATCAAGCTGCTGTGACGGAAATTGAGGCGTTGCTCTTGCAAGCTGATGTGGGTGTACAGGCGACAGACTTTATTATTGATGCTCTACAGAAAAAACTTCGAGAAGAAGTTACTGCACCTGAAGAAGCGATCGCTTATCTGAAAAAAATCCTCCGAGATATGCTGGATGCACCAAGCAAAACATCCCACAAAACTAGCTTTACCCCAGAAAAAGAAACCTTAAATATTTGGTTAATCACTGGCGTAAATGGCGCCGGTAAAACTACCACCATCGGCAAAATTGCCCACCTCGGACAAAAATCTGGTTATAAATGTTTGATTGGGGCAGCAGACACCTTCCGTGCCGCTGCTGTGGAACAGGTGAAGGTTTGGGGTAGTAGGAGTGGTGTGGATGTCATTGCCAATCCGGGAAAGAATACAGATCCAGCAGCAGTTGTATTTGATGCGATCGCAGCCGCTCAAGCGCGTCAAACTGAATTACTTCTGGTAGATACAGCTGGGCGACTGCAAAACAAGAAAAATTTAATGGACGAACTCGGTAAAATTCGGCGAATTATCGACAAAAAAGCCCCAAATGCTAAAGTAGAATCTCTTTTGGTTCTGGATGCCACTTTAGGGCAAAATGGACTACGGCAAGCTGAAGTTTTCTCTCAAGCTGCCCAACTGAGTGGCGTTGTCTTAACTAAGCTTGATGGTACTGCCAAAGGCGGCGTTGCCTTGGCCGTTGTACAACAGCTAGGTTTACCCATTCGCTTTATTGGTGCTGGCGAAGGAATTGAAGACCTGCGACCCTTTTCGAGCTATGAGTTTGTCGAAGCTCTCTTGAGTGGCTAATTGAAAAATTTGGGGTCAAAAATTTTTCTTGACAAACTGATAAATTTAGGGATAACTGATCTGGTATTATCACTTGAACTAACTAGAAATAAAATGCTGGAAACGGCTCAAGTACTGAAACCATAAGTTTGTAACATTCAGGAGGCGCTTTCCTCCTGTCTCCTACCTTCTCTCAGTAAATGGGTGATTTTTGCTAACATTTCCAGCTAATGCCCTTTTTGACACCCAAAATGGGCTTTTTCAATGTAGCACTACGGCTATTTTGTGACACACAAAAGCCTGTAAACTTGAACCTTACAGCAATTTGACGGGCAAGCAAAGTGTCAGCAATTTGCCCAGAACCTATCTCAACAAAAGTACGGCTTCCCACTATAAAAACTTCAGAGAATTATCGATTGTAAACTCAAAAGCTAAATATTGGCAATTATTCCGTCAATTATGGTATACAAATTAAGTATTTGAAGACTTATTTACATATTTTCCGATTTGGGAATCAGTGTAAGTCAGCTTTTAACAAGCCAAGCTTCATTTGAGCGCTTCTAGAGCTTTTCCCTTAGAAGGCTTCTAGTCTCCTAGTTGCTTCTGCTTAAGCAGTCACTCTGAAAGCGTTATAAATTATTCTTTGAATAAAGTATTTTTCTGACTTTAGAGATATGCTTTGGAAATTAAGTTATGAAAAGCTATATGAGCGATCGCTGAAACTAGGAATTTTTACAGGTTGGGTTTGGACTACAAATACATGATTTTAAATGACTAAATATTCCATCAAAAATAGAATAAGCAAATAGAATACTGATGAAATTTGCCTATTACGTCTTTATACTCTTGCTAAAATGACAAGTCTTGTCTAAATATGGTTTAGCAATGGCAAAGCCAAAAGATTTATAAGTAATCTAAAATCCGCCAATATTAAAGTGCAATAATACCCCTACCTGTGTCTCAACTTCCCTCTCAACCCACTGATAACAATAGTAGTGCCGCAACTGATGTCACACCAGTCGTGGCACTTAAAGAACTCGTGGCAAGGTTGCACCGGGAACAGAACAAAATTCAAGATTTGCTAAGTTCTTTAGGATTTGCCCTGAGAAGTTTCAATAATTTAAATCAGTTTTTGGAACTAATACCCCTGATGGCAACAAGGGTGACAGATGCAGACGGTAGTGCCCTGTTTCTCTATAAACCTAATGGTCAAGTTAGGTTAGAGCAGTTACATTGGCAAGATAGTCGTCAGCGAAAGAATATCCGCAAGGCGCTAGAAATAGCTAGCAGTCAAATCACACTTGTACCTAATGCTGCCCCTTTAGCGAATGCCACGGGAATTTTGGATGACCAAATGCATCGCTATTTGGGGCCAGATGTGCAAATCTTTGGTACGGCGATTCTGGTGAAGCATACAGAACGGGGATGGCTCTATGTCTTGAGTCGCGATCCAGAATATAGTTGGACAGAAACTAGGCAAAAGTTAGTTAGGTTAGTGGCAGACCAAACAGCAGTAGCGATCGAAAATGATGAACTAGCTGTAGAACTGAGAAAAAAAGAACGCCTAGACCAAGAATTAGAAATTGGTGCAGAAATTCAACGGCGACTTTTGCCACGTCAATGTCCTACAATCCCTGGTGCAGTTCTGGCGGCACGTTGTAAACCTGCCAATCGGGTTGGTGGAGACTATTACGATTTTATTGCTACCAGTAATAATAAGATTCAGCCCAAGATCAAAGGCGGTACGGAAAATAGTCGCTGGGGTTTGGTTATTGGAGATGTCATGGGCAAAGGTGTCCCCGCGGGACTGATTATGACGATGATGCGGGGAATGCTACGGGGAGAAGTGCTACATGGTAATTCCCCTGCCGGAATTCTGCAAAACTTAAATAGAGTTATGTATGCGGATTTGGAAAATTCCCACCGCTTTGTAACGCTATTTTATTCAGAATATAGTCCTCATAGCCGAATTTTGTCTTATAGCAATGCGGCACACAATCCTCCTTTATGGTGGCACGCAGCGACAAAAACTGTTAGCCGTTTAGATACTTTGGGAATGCTAATCGGTTTGGATGCTAACAGCCAATATGAAGATGCCCAGGTACAGTTAGAGCCTGGGGATACAATTATTTACTATACAGATGGTTTGACCGATGCTGCTGCTGCTGGTGGCGATCGCTTCGATGAAGATAATTTTGTCTCTAGCTTCAATACCGCTTGCAAGTACTGCAATGGCCCACAGGAGATTGTAGATTACCTATTTGACCAAGTTCAGCAATTCATTGGTGATGACAAGCAAAATACTGATGATATGACATTAGTTGTTCTGCAAATTTTATAAGAGGAGGCAGAAAGCAAGAGAAAAGAATTATTTATTTTTTCTTTAAATTTTCGTAGCGATCGCCTAAATCGTCGCACATCAACCTTTTTTGGTGACTTGTTTGTATTTAGCCTTGAAGATTATACATAAAAAATGATCCTTAGAATACTTTTCTGATCGAGTAAAAACTATATATTTTGCACATCTAGCACAGTAGGAAACGTCAAGGGGGAGAGCAGGAAAAAGGTAAAAGGTACAAGGTAAAAAATAAAAGGTAAATTTACTTCTTCATTTTTGCTTTCTTTCTATCCTTGTGACACAAGCATTTAACCTGCTCCCTCTTGGCGTTTTAATTTTTCTTTTCTCCGCCGTAGCAAGTTCACAACAGTTACGACGGAGTTTTGTTTTTGTTTGTTTCTTCTGTCTAAACTTGATTTTTTTAACTTTCTTGATATTAAGGTTGCTTAATCTTCATTTAATGATTTGTCAAGATTTTTCTGAAAATATTTTAGATGAAAAATTCCGATACTTATTCTTGCGCTCCAGCTTTTTGCAGATTCCGCACCACATTTTTATAACCATTAAATTCTGCAATCATCAAAGCCGTATAACCGCCCCGGTTTTTCAAATTTACATCTGCCCCGGCTTGCAGTAATACCTGCACAATTTCGTTATAACCTGCTGAGGCAGCCCACATTAATGATGTTGCCCTTGCTGAGTCTTGAAAATTCACATCTGCCCCCTTTGCTAGCAACAAATCTATAATCTCTGTGTGCTTGCGTTCGGTTGCTTTGATCAAAGCAGTTTTGCTATCATCCCCTGGAATGTTGGCGTCAGCACCATAGTCTAGTAACACTTTCACTGTATGGGTGTGTCCTTGTGATGCTGCCAACGTTAAAGGTACTTCACCAAGATTTTTCCCATTAATATCTGCCCCAGAATGCAGCAATGCCTCGACAATTTGGCTATGTCCCTGTAATGCTGCTACAAGCAGTGGTGTATCACCCAGGTGGTTCCTAATTTGGACATCTGCACCCCTGTTAAGTAAAACTTTTACGACATCAATGTAGCCTTCCACAACGGCAAGATGTAGAGCAGTTTCACCATCTTGGTCTTGGAGATTAATGTGGGCATCTCCATCCAGTAAAGCTGCTGCGATCGCACTGTGTCCAGCAGCGGCGGCGGCTGATAGGGCAGTTCCACCATCAGGGTTGTTCACATTCACGTCAGCCCCTACTGCTAGCAGTGCTTCCACAATCTTCAGATGTCCCAAGTCTGCTGCTAGCATTAAGAGTGTCTCACCTTCCTCATCCGGGATATTGACATTGACACCAGTTTGAAGAATTGCTTCTATAACTTCTATTTTTCCCTGCTTAACAGCAAGTTTCAATGCCGTATCATCATCTTTATCGGCGATATTAACTTGGGCACCAGCAGCTAATAAAACTCGCACTACATCGATATGACCTTTGAGGACTGCTGCCATTAAAGCTGTGCTGCCATCTTCATTCGTGGCATTGACATCAGCACCTCTGGATAGTAAAAGCTGCACAATGTCAAGTTGTTTTGCACTAGCCGCCAACATCAAAGCCGTCAAACCATAGAGTTTTCTGGGCAAGTTGATATTTGCCCCAGCATCCAGAAGCGATCGCACAATTTCGGTATAACCTAAATTAGCAGCAAACATTAACGCTGTGGTGCCTTGGCGATCGCACGCGTCCACCGCCGCACCCGCAGCCAGCAGGGCACACAGCCCCTTAATATCACCACTTTTAGCAGCTTTTAGCAGCAAAGTATCGTTGTTTTCAGTCATGAATGAGATTCCACATTGGGGGTTTTGTTGTATCCCCTCAAAATTTAGTCTGAGATTGTTTATCCACTTTGGCAAGAGGTTATGCAATTCAAAATTCAAAATTGCAGTCTTGGCAAGCATTTTATCTCTTTACTGGATGCGAATTAAAGTAAGTGAGGCTTTACTCTTGTCTTCTGTCCTGATTCCTCAACCTCTTTTAATTTGAGCAACATTAAGCACACAAAATAGAGTTATGCTAATTTTTATGAAGATTTAAGAATTAGGCGAGAACACAATGAGTCTGGAACTTTCTGCGTCGGTGAAATATTGGTTGAACTTCTTCCATCCGGTGCTGATGTGGGCGCTATTAGCATTCTCAATTTATGCTGCCTACTTGGGGCTGCAAGTACAGCGTACCAGAAATGCTCAGGGAGAAGAAAAGAAAGAACTGATTAAAGGTAGATATAACGTCAGACACTACCAAATCGGGTCTATACTCCTAGCTTTAATGGTCACAGGTGCGATCGGTGGGATGGCTGTCACTTACATCAATAATGGTAAATTGTTTGTCAGCGCTCACCTATTAGCAGGACTAGGTATGACAAGTCTAATAGCATTTTCTGCTGCTTTGTCCCCCTATATGCAGAAAGGGGCAAATTGGGCGCGTGCAACTCACATTTTGATAAATTTCACCCTTTTGGGACTTTTTGCTTGGCAGGCTGTTACTGGTGTGCAAATTGTCCAAAGAATTCTTACTAAAGCATAGTTAAGTAGTTAGAAATCATATCAAGCCTAGTAGGTAATGTGGTAATGAAAAACTCCATCCCCTTGTGGTGGAGTTTTTGGTCATAGTAAATGGGGAAGATATTAGCAAAGATATTCAGAAATCGATTGCCCAAAAAATTATAACTACAAATGCTGATTACGTTTTGAGCCTCAAAGATAATCACCCCACACTGCACCAACAAGTGAAGAATAAATTGCAGATAAAGCAGTAAATAAGTAAGTAAACGCAATTAAATATAAAATGTCATTGCGAGTGGAACGAAGTGAAGCGTGGCAATCTCAGTCTTTGCGATCGCAACTCTTAGAGACGGTCTGCGAACACTTCGTACCCTACGGGAAGGCTTACGCCAACGCAATGACGAACTATCTTATATTTATCTAGATCCACCGACTTAATGCATTAAATAAATGTAAAGTATCTGAACTTTAATCTTGAATTTATAAATGACCTGTAATTCACAAATAGCAGAAGGTTGGCATGGCAAACTTGATTTAGTCTATGCCGATCGCCAGGGTGCAACCCAATTAATTTACAATCACCAACAAGCGCCTCTGAAGGTACAACGCCCATTTTATCCAGAAGGGCAAAAAGTTTGTCATAGCGTAATTTTACACACGGCTGGGGGAATGGTGGGAGGCGATCGCTTATCCTCTAATATCCACCTCCAATCCCAAACCCAAGCCTTAATCACTACAGCTGCTGCAAGCAAGATATACCGCAGTAATGGCTTACAAGCTAGACAAACTATCGAAATGCAAGTTGACGCTGGCGCTTGTTTAGAATGGTTGCCGCAAGAGACAATTTTATTTAACGATGCGATTTATCGGCAAGATTTACGGGTAAAATTAGCAACCGGAGGCAGTTGGTTAGGATGGGAAATTACCCGATTTGGTCGTAGTGCTAGAGGAGAGAAATTCTTGCAAGGAGAATGGCGATCGCACACCGAAATTTGGCAAGAAGGTATTCCCTTATGGATTGATCGGCAATGGTTACGGGGTAGCGAAGAAACTTTTCACAGTCCCCACGGCTTGGCAGGAAAACCAATAGTAGGTAGTCTAGTTTGGGTTGGTGGTACAGTTTCAGGAGAAATTGTCGAAAAAACGCGAAATTTATGGGATGGGGAAGGAGAAGCGGGTGTTAGCAGGTTACAACATGGATTATTGTGTCGATATCGCGGTGCTTCTACATCTGAGGTGAGAAACTGGTTTATTGATGTTTGGCAATTGCTGCGAGTTTCTTTTTTGAATCGTGGTAATTGTATACCAAGAGTATGGCAGCTTTGAACGAACCGCCATCGCGCAGCGTCTCGCAGAGAAGACGCCAAGAATGCCAAAAGGAGATAAGAATGCAACTTACGCCGCAGGAAAAAGATAAGCTATTAATTTTTACTGCTGCTTTATTAGCAGAAAGACGTAAAGGAAGGGGTTTAAAACTGAATTATCCCGAAGCGATCGCTTATATTTCTGCTGCCATTTTAGAAGGTGCAAGAGATGGGCAAACTGTAGCTGAATTGATGAGTTATGGTACAACTCTATTGACGCGGGATGATGTCATGGAAGGGATACCAGAAATGGTGCATGATGTACAGGTAGAAGCAACTTTTCCTGATGGCACAAAGTTAGTAACAGTACATAATCCAATTCGTTAATTTTGTAAATTTTAATTTATTATGATTCCTGGAGAAATTATCACACCAGCAGGTGAAATTGAACTAAATGTTGGTCGTCCAACTATAAAATTACAAGTGTCCAACACAGGCGATCGCCCCATACAAGTCGGTTCCCATTATCACTTTTATGAAGTTAACACCGCCTTAAACTTTGACAGAGAACAAGCGCGAGGAATGCGCCTTGATATCCCCGCAGGAACCGCAGTTCGCTTTGAACCAGGCGACGAAAAAGAAATAACTCTCATCCCCCTGGTTGGTACTCGCCAAGTCTACGGCTTCAACGCCAAAATAAACGGAAACCTCTAAAAACTCTCCGCGTACCTCTGCGCTTCCCTCCGCGTCCCTTTGCGTTAAAAAAAAGGATTTTATATGCCTTACAGAATGGATCGCCGCGCCTACGCCGAAACCTATGGGCCGACAGTAGGCGATCGCATCCGACTTGCAGACACAGAATTATTTATTGAAGTTGAACAAGATTTCACCACCTACGGCGACGAAGTGAAATTTGGCGGCGGTAAAGTCATCCGAGACGGAATGGGACAATCCCCTATTTCTAACGCCGATGGTGCTGTTGATTTAGTTATTACTAATGCCTTAATTCTCGATTGGTGGGGTATTGTCAAAGCGGATATCGGCATTAAAGATGGCAAGATTTTCAAAATTGGTAAAGCCGGAAATCCTTATATTCAAGACAATGTAGATATTATTATTGGCCCCGGAACCGAAGCTTTAGCCGGTGAAGGAATGATTCTCACTGCTGGCGGTATTGATGCCCATATTCATTTTATTTGTCCTCAACAGATTGAAGTGGCGATCGCTTCCGGTATTACCACCATGATCGGCGGCGGTGCTGGCCCAGCTACAGGTACAAATGCCACTACCTGCACCCCTGGCCCTTGGAATATTTACCGAATGCTGCAAGCTGCTGATGCTTTTCCTGTCAACTTAGGATTTTTGGGTAAAGGTAACGCCAGTCAACCCCAAGGACTTGTAGAACAAGTAGCCGCCGGTGCAATGGGATTAAAACTCCATGAAGACTGGGGAACCACACCCGCAGCAATTGATACTTGTCTCAGTGTTGCTGATGAATATGATGTGCAAGTAGCGATTCATACTGATACGTTGAACGAAGCCGGATTTGTTGAAGATACGATCGCTGCTTTTAAAAATCGTACCATCCACACTTACCACACCGAAGGCGCAGGCGGCGGACACGCACCAGATATTATCAAAGTTTGTGGACAAGCCAACGTTCTGCCATCTTCTACCAATCCCACACGCCCTTACACCGTCAACACCTTAGACGAACACTTGGATATGTTGATGGTATGTCATCACCTCGATCCTGCGATCGCTGAAGATGTTGCTTTTGCCGAATCTCGCATCCGTCGAGAAACCATTGCTGCTGAAGACATTTTGCACGACTTAGGCGCATTTAGCATGATTTCTTCCGACTCCCAGGCGATGGGAAGAGTAGGCGAAGTGATAATTCGCACCTGGCAGACATCTCACAAAATGAAGGTGCAACGGGGAACTCTTAATCCACAAGGAACTGAGCAACAAGCAGACAATTTTCGGGCAAAAAGATACGTTGCTAAATATACAATTAATCCGGCGATCGCTCACGGAATTGCTCAATATGTGGGTTCAGTGGAACAGGGAAAACTAGCAGATTTATGTTTGTGGCGTCCGGCATTTTTTGGCGTGAAACCAGAAATAGTGATTAAAGGCGGAATGATTGCATGGGCGCAAATGGGCGATGCTAACGCCAGTATTCCTACACCGCAACCAGTGTATATGCGATCGATGTTTGGTAGTTTTGCAGGGGCGCGTCATGCCACATCATTAACTTTTGTTTCCCAAGCAGCTTTAGAGAGAGAAATTCCCAGCCAGCTAGGTTTACAAAAGTCAGCAGTTGCCGTTTCTGGAACACGCCAATTGAGTAAGCAGGATATGAAGCTGAATTATACACTACCCCACATTGAAGTTGATCCAGAAACATACCAAGTCAGGGCAGATGGTGAGTTACTGATTTGTGAACCTGCCACAGTTTTACCAATGGCGCAGAGGTACTTTTTGTTTTAATTCATCACAGACAAATCTACTGAAATCATAAGTTACCAAGAACTGATTATCGAAACTCCTTAAGACGTGGATAAAGGTTTAAAATGCAAAATTAGAAAATATCTTTATTATTTTCCGTTTCTAATTTACTTATTGGTAATAGCAAGTTATGCTCAATTGTTTGTCTAACTTTATCGCTAATATTACAATCGCTGTTTAAGCAGTTTACCAGGAGCTTGTTACTATTATAATATTGCTGTAGTAGTTTAGCTTGTCTATAACTGAACTGCCACTTATGACCAATATTACGATGTTCAATCATTAAAGCTATTAACTGTTCAGTCCAGGCTTGACTATTTTTCTCCCACCATTCTCCAAATCCTTCTAGTTTTTCAAATAGGTTTTCCCATTCTGGTATTGCCTCATTAAGCTTATCTCTTAGTAACTGCAATGCCGTCTTCAATTCTGGTTGAAAAGAAGAAGTTAAATCTATAGCATTTATAAGAAAATCATCAATATCAGCTATATTACACCAAGCATCATCCCGAGCAACTAACGCTTGTCCACGAGATGATTTATCAATAGTTTCATCAAGAATATCAGTAGCATCAAGACCTTGAAAAAAAGCGTTAGCTAAGTCATCGCTAAGAACAAGAGTATTTGTGAGAGCATGATTGAGTAACCAATCTATCTCTATATCATCTAAACTATCTTCTGAATCCCATCCTAGAGCATTATCTAAACCAGATAAAGTATTTTCTGAATCCCATTCAAGAGCATTATCTAAGTTATTTTGTTCGCTGTCTAAGGTCATTTCAAAATACAATGCTCTGATAGCTGCTGGCTTGTAAAAAGATTCAAATGAACTAGATTTACAATCAAGCCATTCTAAAAAATGCTGTAATTTTTCATCTGAAGCAGCTAAATTATCAATTTTCCGCTTCATTAACAATACTAAATTATCTGCTTTTACCATAACTCCAACGGTTAGTAAAAACACCTCTTACCAGCGTTTTTCATTGATATGTTTTACTAAATTTTCATATGCTAAAACAGATACAATTTTTCTAGCGCAGAAATACTCTTGAAAAGTCAGATGCGAAAAAGAATAAATTCCTTTTGCTCTTTCCACCAGTAAACCATGCTGGGCTTCAATAGATTTCAAAACAGCTTCGCTATCAAGTTTCAAAACCTCTGGTTCTAAATTAGCAAATTGTAAATTACTGATAAAATCGACGATATATGCCTCTACAGTTTTTTGTTTAAAGAAATAGTCTTTCTGCTCAAAGGTAGTAAAAGCAATTTCGCTGAGTAAATCTTCTTTACAATCCAACAATAAATTTTTATAAACTTGATTGCGCTCAATGTTCCGTTTCGCATCCCATTTCTTAAGCAATATATCCAACCCTTCTTTATAAAGTTCTGAACGGTTTGCTGGAAAATCTTCGTTTTCCTCAAATACTAGACACAGCAAGGTTAGCAATAGTGGATTAGTTGCCAGTTCAAAAATTCGTTTGTTAGCTTGTAGTTTTTCAATAAATCTTTTAGCTTTGACTTCGCAGTTTAAGCGGAACCAGTTGTGAGCATAAATAGCAATCTGTAAACCATTAGTTTTTTGTGATGCTGCACTGCTTGCAGTCCTGACACTCGCTTCTCACTGGCTTCGTGAAGTTCAAAGTGATCAAAGTTCTCCCGATCAAACTTTTGCAGCAGTCGCCCAATTTTCACTCGTTTGCGTTTTGTGGTTTTCTCCAGAATCTTGACGTTAGTATAGATTCCTCGCTCTCCAGTTAACTCAACAGGTTGATCCATATCCAGCACGCGCATCGTTCCACACTTTTCTTTAATGCTGGGTTTAACCTGTTCGCGGATTTCTTGAACTAGAGCATCAATATCATCCTCTGCAACCTCAGCAGTTAAGCAATCAGCAGGTTCCTGCTGGGAATATCGCTTTTGTAGATACTCCCGCAAGCGACTTTCTTTTACAGGCCCACTGCCATTGATACTGAATTTCTTATAAATCCCTGTTAAACAACTGCTGACATTGCTCTCAGAGATGTTTAGCGCTTGTACAACTTGAACTCGACTCTTGCTATTACTAAATATTTCCAAAAAGACTGCCTTTTCTTGTTTTGACAATTCGCTATATTGCTCTAGTTCTGTCAGGAAGTCTCTTGGTAATGACATATATCTAATGTGAAGTCGCCTTAAAGTTCAGTCTAGCTTGCATTTACAGAGTTTTGTGGCTAGTCAAGATATGTCAATCTAAGTCACAACAAGTCAAATAAATAACTACAAAACAAAATTGCGACATTGAACTCAGTCAAGCAACTGAGGCGATCGCAATGTTAGAAATATTAATTACTCTGATTCTCAAGAAATCTGTTGAAGTTATCCTAGTGTTACTGCTGAAAAAAATCTGGGCATGGCTGCTGAGGGATGAAAACTTCCAACGCCTTAACCACTTTTTGAAAATGCAGATTGTTATACTCTATCTGGATTTGATTTTGCTCAAAACATCTCTAAAGTCTCTGCCTGAGCCAACAAAAGAGAACGATTCACACACATATAGCTAGACAAATTGTTACAAATACAGCTAGTCTTATCAAAAATTTACTTTTACCCCGTACCTTGCATCTATATGACTTCACAATCTTCTCGTTCTGACAAAATTCTAGTTGTCGATGACTCTCCTGATAACGTGTTTTTGATCAAAACTATTTTGGAAGAAGAAGGTTACACAATCAGCACCGCAGAAAATGGGATTTCGGCCTTGGCAGAATTGAAAGCTTCTCCTTGTGACTTGGTTCTGCTGGATCTGATGATGCCAGGTATGGATGGGTACGAAGTCACTAAGCACATTCGGAAAGAGATGAAATTGCCTCAATACGTCCCCATATTGCTAATAACTGCCCACGATACGCCCAACGTCGCCCACGGTTTAGACTTGGGTGCTGATGATTTTATCCGCAAGCCTGTAACAGTAGACGAATTGCTGGCACGAGTGCGATCGCTCCTGCGCTTGAAGCATAGTATGGATGAACGTGATGAAATTGCCCGCCAGCGAGAAGATTTTGTCTCCCGTCTCACCCACGACTTACGCACTCCCCTTGTAGCTGCCGATCGCATGTTAATGCTATTTCAGCAAGGCGCGCTGGGAACATTATCAACGCAAATGCAGGAAGTAATCGCCATCATGGCCCGTAGCAATATCAACCTGCTTTCTATGGTGAATACTTTATTGGAAGTTTATCGTTTTGAAGCAGGTCGCAAAAGTTTAGCGTTTCAACCAGTTAATCTGGGCCAATTGCTAGAAGAGGTAACCGGAGAATTATCACCCTTAGCTCAAGACAAAGCACTGTTGCTAAATGTGGATTTTACCGAAGAATCAAACACAGTCATGGGCGATCGCTTAGAATTGCATCGTCTATTTACAAATCTTATCGGCAATGCGATCAAATTTACCGACTCCGGGTCTGTGACTATTCGTTTTACTTCTCAACGCCAGTTTGACAAAAGTAATCAATCTCACATTTCTGAAAGATCCAATTCTATTGACTACATTAGAATTGAAATAGCGGATACAGGCCCAGGTATTCCTCCTGAAGAACAAGCTACCATCTTTGAACGATTTCGCCAAGGCAGCCATAAGAGTTCTGGTAGTGGCTTAGGGTTATACCTTGCTCGTCGAATTGTTGAAGCACATCAAGGCATTATTCTGCTAAATTGTGAGTTGGGTAAAGGTAGTATGTTTATTGTGCTTTTACCCACCAAAATCTGAGAAAATTAGTAATTGTAAATTATGAATTTTAGAGCTTTTTATCCTGACAATTCATAATTTATAATTACTACTATCTACTAATAAAAATTAAATAAATATTTCAATCATAAAATTCTACACTAAAGTTGACGATGTGAGTATGAATTGTATAACATGATTAGCATTAATTAAATAGTTTTTGAGAGGACAAAATAATGATTACCACTGAATTATCTAACGTTGGCAATATTCTCCATAATCAGCGAGAATTTTTTCAAACAGGAAAAACTAAAGATGTAAATTTTCGCATTGAACAACTGAAAAGTCTTAAGCAAACCATCATTGAGCATGAAAAGTCAATAGTCGAAGCATTACAAGCAGATTTGCATAAACCAGAAGTTGAGGCTTACATTACAGAAATCAGCGTAGTTAAAGAAATTGATTACACCATAAAACATCTTCAAAACTGGAGTAAGCCCAAAAAAGCAGCAGTTTCCTGGGACTTTTTTTCCTACTCAGCAAAAATTTATCCAGAACCGTTAGGGGTTGTCTTAATTATTGGGCCTTGGAACTATCCATTTCAGTTAATTATCTCACCTTTAATAGGTGCGATCGCCGCTGGTAACTGTGCAATTATCAAACCTTCAGAAATTGCTTCTCATACTTCCCATATCATCACTGAAATTATTGCCAAACATTTTGACCCTGCTTATATTGCGGTGGTTGAAGGAGGCGTGGAAGCAAGTCAAAAACTACTTGCAGAAAAGTTTGATCATATCTTTTTTACTGGTGGTACAGCCGTCGGCAAAATCATTATGACAGCAGCGGCAAAATATCTCACCCCCGTGACTTTAGAATTAGGTGGCAAAAGTCCTTGTATCGTAGATACTGACGTTAATCTGGAACACACTATTAGACGAATCACTTGGGGTAAATTTATTAATGCTGGACAAACTTGTGTCGCCCCTGACTATCTTTTAGTCAATAAAAAAATCAAAAAAGATTTAATAGATGGTCTGGAAAAAAACTTAAAGGAATTTTATGGCGATAATCCTATAAACAGCCCTGATTATGCCAGGATTATTAGTGAAAAACACTTTGATCGACTGGTTAGCTTTCTCAAAGATGGAAAAGTTATCATCGGTGGAAAAACTGAACCTTCTGAGCGTTATATCGCCCCGACAGTGATTGATGATGTCTCCTTAGAAGATTCAGTAATGCAGGAAGAGATTTTTGGGCCGATTCTACCCATCATTGAATATACTGACATTGCAGAAGCGATCGCCTTGATTAACTCTAGACCCAAACCATTAGCGTTATACTTATTTTCTCAAGACAAAAATCTGCAAAAGCAAGTTTTACAGGAAACTTCTTCTGGTGGAGTCTGTATTAACGACACAGTTATGCAGGTTGGTGTATCATCTTTACCATTTGGTGGAGTAGGAGATAGCGGTATTGGCAACTATCACGGTAAAGCTAGTTTTGACACATTTTCCCATAAAAAAAGTGTGTTGCAAAACTCTTTCTGGCTTGATTTAAAATGGCGGTACGCCCCATATAAGGGCAAATTGCCCTTCATAAAGAAACTTCTGGGTTAGAAGTTATGAGTTATGAATTTTTGACTCCTAACTCTAAACTTCTAACTTCTAACATCAAATCCCAAAAGCGTTGCTGTAACGCTCCTCAGCCCAGGGTTCACCACGGCGATGGTAGCCATTGCGCTCCCAAAAACCAAGTTCTTCGCCGGGCAAAAATTCCAAGCCATTGATCCACTTAGCACTTTTCCAAGCATATAAATGGGGAACAACTAGCCGCATCGGGCCACCATGTTCAGATGGAAGGTCTTCACCAAAAACTTTAAAGGCAAAGAAGTTTTCTTCGCGGATAAAATCTTCTACAGAAATATTGGTAGTATAGCCGCCATAGCAGTGTTCCATAATGTGGGCTGCCTTGGGATCTACTTCAATCAGACCCATAAAATCTGTAACTTTAATGCCAGTCCATTTGACATCAAGTTTAGACCAACGCGTTACACAGTGAAAATCTGCCGTGAATTCGTGTTGAGGTAGCGCCATAAAGTCTGACCAACTAAAGGTAGCAGATTTTGCTAAACCCCAAACTCGAAACTCCCATTCTTCAGTGCTGACTTGGGGAGTTTCACCGTAAGTTAATACAGGGAAACCTTTAGCTAAGTGTTGACCAGGAGGGACGCGTTCGCCTTCTTCCTTTGCTGGTTTCTGAAAAAATTTTCCTAACATAGTTGGAGAAAAATAAGTTTCTCTAAGTATTTACAATCTTTTTTGCTGAACTGCTAACAGCACCAGATGTTTTACTCTTTATATGATTACTTGATCATTACTCATGAATGATAGGTAATGGGTAATGGATATTCCCAATTACTCACTACCAATTTTTTTCCATCTAATGAGCTTGTGTAGAGTATCTATGACTCATAATGCAATCAGGAAAGCTAAGAAAAAGCGTTTATTTAGTCGTAGGAAGTTTGATTGATCACTTTAGCAATCAAATCTATCGGTGCTGTTCATGCTTTTCCTGACTGGGAAATTATGATTCTTCTTCCTCTTCTTCAGCAGTTGGATATACAAATGTAGAACGTCCAGTCAAAATTGATTTGCCTAGAGAAAGGGCTTTCTGAGCTTCGACAACAGCTTTGTGTCTCCAGGTAGCTCGACGTTTATCTCGTTTTGATTTTGAAGTTTTCTTCTTAGGAACAGCCATGTCAGCAGATATCGCGATTCTTGACAACCTTCTTATTCTAGTCCATCCACTGACACGAAGGACAATAGTAAGGGCAATTCATGAATTGCCCCTAATGAAAATCTTTCTTTTCGGCTATTTTTTGGGTAAGTCCTGGCTGTTGTTAAAGAAAAGTAGCGATCGCGCAGTTTTAAAGTAAGTAGCCCAATTTTGAGCATCGGGGCGCGATCGCCATTGAGGACGACTGACATCTAATGTCAGGACTGGTGCGATCGCTCCATAATTTTGTACGGACACAATGATGGAAACATCTGTCACCAGTATATCTTGGTCGAAGCTCCTTTGAGCAGCTGCCCTTGCGGCCGCTTCCGCCCTTCTGAGAACGGTTTCATAGTTTTCTTCTGGCAGGCGGTCGATAGCTAGATCGACTCTAGCGGTGTAAGCTCGCACAACCTGCGGTGCAATCGCTTCCATCAAAAACCACGCAGGAACAGTAGATATAAGCAAAACTACTAAAGGAATTATCCGGATTCTTCTGGCAATTTGGCTAATAACTGAAAAGGGAGTGATCCATGATGGTAGGTGAGCATAAATCTTGCTCATGACCTTCTATCTCCTTAATGATGATCTGTTATTGAAATTAGGTAAAAGGTATTTTCCCGCTAATTAACGTAATAAAAATTACATTCTAACTGAAGATTCAATTAGAATCCCCTAGACTATAAGACACAGGTTAGCTTTGTTTTTTTGGCAAAGCCAACCGCAATTTTAAGACCAGCAAACAATAACTGACAAAGAGCGGGATGGCAAATTACTGGGCGATCGCGATTGGCATCAATCAATATCAGTTATTTCAACCTTTAAGTTGTGCCCAAGCGGATGCTGAGGCACTAGACGATTTTTTGGTGACAGAGGCAGGTTTTCTCCCCGAACACTGTCTAGTCATGACAGATACTTCGCCACCGATTGGGGATAGATCAACTTACCCGACAAAGGAGAATATTTTACTGCTGCTTGAAGATTTGGCAGCAAGAAGTTGGCAACCAGAAGACTATCTGTGGTTATTCTTTAGCGGTTATGGAGTCAACTACAAGGGCAAAGATTATTTAATGCCAGCAGAGGGCAACCCGGAACTAGTACAAGAGACTGGCATAGAATTGCGATCGCTAATGCAAAGTCTGCAACTTGCTGACTTAAATGTATTGTTACTGCTTGATATCAACCGCGCTTTTGGCACTCAAGCAGATGCTCCCGTTGGTGAAGAAACCATAGAACTAGCCCAAGAGCTACAACTTGCGACAATTCTTTCTTGCCAACCAGAGCAATTTTCCCATGAGAGTAGCGAATTAGGTCACGGATTCTTTACAGCAGCTTTGTTAGAAGCTTTGGGTTCTGGTAATGGTAGCAACTTAGCAGATTTAGAAAGCTACCTCAGCCTGATCGTGCCAAAATTATGTCACCACCACTGGCGTCCTGTCCAAAACCCTGCCACTATCATCCCATCAAGGCAGCAAGTAATCTTGCCAGAATTGGCAGTGGAAAGCGACTTTCAAGCAGAATCGGTGATTTATCCCGAAGAATCTTTTGCTGTTGCCCTTGCAGCTCCTCCCCTCGATGATTCCTTTAGAACTTCAGCAGATCGGAGCAGACGAGGAGAAGCTACTGTGAAATCCTCCCAACAGGTGAAAAGTCAAAAAGTCCAGGGGTCAAGTAGCAGCTTAGTTGCCCAGCCAATGGCGGAAACTTCTTTAGGAGTCAATACCACAGGAAGATTTATCCCCAATTCTTCAAAAGGTTACGTCTCTCGATTGCCAGCGAATCAGCCAAGCATCCCTTTTTGGAAACAGTTTATCTTATGGGGCGGAGGCAGCTTGCTGGTAGCAGGTTTAATCGCTGTAGTTTTTCTCCGTAATCAAGAAACTTTCAGAATTAAGCAAATATCAAGCACATCACCCAATACCAATGTTAGCGATCGCCAAGTTATTGAGAATTTACCAAGCGATGGTACTCCAGCAGTTAGACTCAAAAATCAATCTAGCGCCCAAATAGTCTCTAATTCCGAGTCAAAAAAGCGGAATCAAGCAGTATTAGACCTGGCGAAAATGTCGCTCAGACAAACTCAGGCGAGCGATTTGAGCATGGCGATCGCTACAGCCCGAAAAATTCAATCGGGTGAACCACTGTACGAACAAGCTCAAGAGAATATTCAGATTTGGAGCCAGATGATTTTAGATTTAGCAGAAGGTCGTGCTAAACAAAGACAGTATGCCAGCGCTATTGCTGCGGCTCGATTAATCACCAAAGACGAAGCCCCCTACGCCAAAGCACAAGCAGCAATTAACCTGTGGCGGCTAGAGGGTAAACAGTATGTGAGCAACAGAACTCTTTTAGATGCAGCTAATGCCTTAATTAAGTCTGAACAGGCATCTACCTATAATCGAGCGATTGAAGTTGCCAAGAAAGTACCAGCAGATCAACCAGGCTTCGATACAGCCCAGAAATCGATCAACAAATGGAGTGAGAAAATTTTAGACCTGGCCAAGCGTCGCGCCGCCGAAGGAGAACGTAATGCCGCAATTGCCACCGCTGCTTTAGTGCCAGAGGAAACAGCCGCTTATGAAGATGCTCAGGATGCCATTCAAAAATGGCAAAAGAAATAGTAAAAAAATAATAAAAAATAGTTAGGAGTTAGGAATTAGGAGTTATATTATTGATCCCCGACCTTTTACTCCTGACTCCTAACTTTTTCCTCAGCGTTCATATCTCAGTATTAGCAGTACTGCGATACATCTTCGCCACACTCGTCGGCTAGATAGCACAACGCTCGGAAACGTAAACCAACCACTTCTTCATATAAGGGGTTGAGCTTGCACATGGGTGGGATGTGAAACAAGGTCTTCCCAAATAATTTGACATCGCGCTCAAAGGGGCATTGAGATGGAATCAGTTTGCACAAACGATGAGCTAGTTGGCGATCGCGGACTTGAATGTTTTCTACTCGCTGCCGTAAGGGTTGGAGAATATCCCAGTAAGGCTTGGAAGGAGAATGGTTAAGCTGGGTTGTTTTATGGTCAGTAGTCTCTGCTTGATTGATTGATACCCAGCTAGCCAGAAAAATCCTTTTTGTGGTATTGTCGAATACCTTCATGGTTAACCCTCTGTGTTATTGAGGCTATTCACCTTTTTGATGAATATATACAACGTGGCAACGAACTTTCCCGGAAAAATCGCGTTCTGACTGCGATATAATGTAATACCTGATTAGCCACTTAAGTCAGAACCTAATTTATTACTACGTCAAGTTAATCGCAAATTTCTGGGGATCGGTAGTGTAATATTACGATCTTGTTCATAACTTGACACAGTTTAAATTTTAATGAAGACATCCGTCATTGGATAGGTTTTAGTGTAACATTTACAGAACTTAATATAAGGTCTTTCTGAAAGTATTTTTGCTAAGTATAAACATCAGTAATACTCTAGAAGGCTTTTTTCCTCTCGGTGTTCCCACTTTCTCACGTAAGTGTGTTCTATTGATTGATGGCTGAATGCCGTAGAAGCACTGATTTTTGATCGATTAGCATCGATTGCATTTCACAAAACTTAGGTTTGCAGTCGTAATTTGAGAATGATATAGTCTGAAGCGTTAAAATCAGATGAACTTGCTTATGGGTATTTCTGTACTTTACAGGGCAATTCCTCCTTCCAGTACACTGTTTGCAAGAGATGAAAGTTGGGAAGGATAGTGTCTTGACCACTTTGAGCAGTGGAGAGATTTGTTTATTTTAGCAGCCGAGAACAATGAGGAGATATTGGTTGGAGTTGCTCGAGGCGACAGCAACCTAACAAGTTAGATCGCCTCCAATAACTATATATAGATAATTTCTATACCCATGATAAAAGAAAGCGCAAAGACGTTCAGAAAAATTCTGTGTCTTTGCGCCAATCAAAGTTTAAGCCATGAAAACCACTGCTCAAACTTCTCTCTGTATGGAATTTTTATCTTAAATTCTCTATGATGCTACCTGAGCAGCAGTCCGAGTGCGTCGCCTTCTCCCATCAGCAACTTTTACAGGTGGCTCATCAGGGATTTGCATCAACAAAGTTACAGATGGCTGACATTGCAATTCCCGACGGATGGAACGTTGCAATTCTCGTTCTAAAGTTCCTTGCAATCCACCCCAGTCTATATCTGCTGCTTCACCTTGCTCAGGAGCAAATTCTGTCCAGCGCACAGTCAGGATTTCTTCAATGCGTTGTTTTACCCAAGTTTGTAACAGCGATCGCTCTACACTTGTTACTACACCCCGCAGGTGAGTTTCTGGTTTTGCTAACAGTTTACCATTCCAATCAATGGCAGCTGCGATCGTGATAATGCCTTCTGAAGCCATGCGTTGCCGTTCTTGCAGGACTTTAGCACTTACCATACCCGAACTAGTAGTATCCACCAATTCAATACCCGATGGCACTTTACCAGCGACACGAATGGCATCTTCTGTCAGTTCGACAATATCACCATTCTGAATAATGATCGTGTTTTCTGCGGGAATGCCCATACTCTGAGCCGTTTCTGCGTGCTTCACCAACATCCGATGTTCGCCGTGAAATGGCACAAAGAATTTCGGTCGGGTTAAGGCAATCATCAGTTTTTGTTCTTCCTGACAGCCGTGACCGGAGACGTGGATTCCTTTATCTCGACCATATACCACTTTCGCACCTTGAATCATCAATTTATCAATGGTGTTGACTACAGCGATGGTATTTCCGGGAATTGGGTTAGCAGAGAAGACTACCGTATCTCCTTCACGGATTTTAATGTGAGGATGTTCTTTGTTGGCAATGCGGGTCATTGCTGCCATTAATTCACCCTGAGAACCTGTAGTTAAGACTAAAACTTTTTCGTCAGGGAGATTGCGGACTGCGTGCAATGGTTGCAACAGATTATCTTCACACTTTATGTAACCTAAATTGCGGGCATGAGCAATCAAGTTCAGCATGGAACGTCCGACAACTGTCACTACACGATTCTGCTTCTTCGCAATATCCAAAATCATGTTAATGCGATGGACGCTAGAAGCAAAGGTAGTGACAAATAGTCGCCCAGGTGCTTGACTAAATACTCTCTCCAGATTGGGATAAACTGAGCGTTCCGAAGGTGTAAATCCTGGTGTCTCAGCATTAGTAGAATCACTTAGGAGGCAAAGAACGCCTTTTTCACCATGTTCTGCTAGGCGTTGCAAGTCAAACTTTTCACCATCCACTGGAGTGTGGTCAATTTTAAAATCCCCTGTGTGAATGACTACACCAAGGGGAGTATGAATGGCAACAGTGAAACTATCAGCGATGGAGTGAGTATTGCGGATATATTCAACTAAAAAGTTTTTACCAATTCGCACTACATCACGTGGTAAAACTGTTCTTATTTCTGTGCGATCGCGGACTCCTGCTTCTTCTAATTTACCCTCTAGCATTGCCATTGCTAATCTGGGCCCATAAATCACCGGGATATCAAATTGCTTGAGGTGAAAAGCAATCCCGCCAATATGATCTTCATGACCGTGAGTAACAATCATCCCTTTAATTTTGTGGCGATTTTCCCGCAGATAGGTCGTATCTGGTAAAACAATATTTACTCCATGCATCGCCTCTGTAGGAAAAGCCAATCCCGCATCTAACAGGATAATTTCATCGTCATACTCAAAAAGACAGGTATTTTTCCCAATTTCGTGCAAACCGCCCAAAGGAATAATTTTCAAGGCGGAATTATTAGCTTCGTTTTTAGCCATTTTCTCCTTAGATTGTTACTTGTGGTTAATTAAGTTGATAGTTAACGAACTTGCATTTAAGACATCATCTGTCTCTTAAGTCAGTCTGAAAGCAATCAAGTTTTAATTGAAGATTTCAATTTTTTATTCAATAAAATCGACTGTACACTCAAGGATTCATAGTATATCTATCAGTCCTAGCACAGGTTTTTAAATTGCAATTTATGAACAATTATGATCGTTGTTTATATGTATCTTTGGTAATGAGTAGATTAGCAATGCTTAACTAGTTGGTGGCTAGATTAAACTAAGTTCTTTCAGAACCGCTTCTAATTTTTGACTGACTTCTACATCAGCTTCACATAGGGGCAGACGAGTTGAACCAACCTCCCAACCTTGAAGTTTCAGTGCTTTTTTCACTGGAATTGGATTTGAAGTGAGAAATAGGGCTTTAAACAACGGGAACAGTTGGAGATGAATGTCGCTTGCTACCTCAATTTTTCCGGCACTAAAAGCTTGGATCATCTGCTGTAGTTGGTTTCCTACCAGATGAGAAGCTACACTTACCACACCCTTTGCCCCGATCGCTAACAAGGGCAAAGTCATGTAATCATCACCAGAATAGATGTGGAATTCTTTTGGTGTCAAGCGGCGAATTTCGCTTGCCTGATCTATACTACCAGTGGATTCTTTAATCCCGACAATATTGTTAACCTCAGCTAACCGGGCAACTGTTTCTGGCTGAAGGTTTTGTCCGGTACGACCGGGCACATTATATAACAACAATGGTAAGTCGGGACAGGCTTGTGCTATCGCCTTAAAGTGCGCTTCCAATCCCGCTTGTGGCGGTTTGTTGTAATAAGGAACAACTTGTAAGGAACCATGTACTCCTATTTTAGACGCTTTTTCGGTGGCTGCGATCGCTTCTTTAGTGGAATTTGATCCACAACCTGCGATGACCTTGGCTTTTCCGGCCACGGACTGCAATACCTCGACAAACAACTGGTATTCCTCATCCCAACTTAGCGTCGGGGACTCTCCTGTTGTGCCGCACATCACCAATGTATCTGTACCATTGTTAGCTAGATGCGCCGCCAGTTCTGCCGCTACATCATAGTTGACACTACCATCTGCTTTAAATGGCGTAATCATAGCGGTTAAAACATTGCCAAAATCTCCCACCCTTTTTTCACTCCTGATTACCCATGTTTTTATATCTTGGTGGTTCTCTATTGTAATAACCTATCTGCAAATTGCTTTCAAGTGTCATTAGTCTTTTGTCTTTTGTCACTTAACTAATAACTAATGACTAATAGCTAATGGTTTGAGTAGATTTTTCTCTACCAACAATTCGGCGATTTGGATTGCATTTAATGCTGCGCCTTTACGGATTTGGTCGCCACACAACCATAATTCCAAGCCACAAGGATGGGAAATATCCTGACGAATTCTTCCCACTAGAACTTCATCTTGACCTGTTGCTTCAATTGGCATCGGAAAATGGTTAGTTCCCCAATCTTCTACCAATTTTACTCCAGGGGAGGAATTTAAAATTTCTCTGGCTTCCTTCGCACTAAAGGGAGTCTCAAATTCTAAATTAATGGCTTCTGAGTGGGCACGGAGTACGGGAACCCGTATACAGGTCGCAGTGATTCTGATTTGCTGCGTGCCAAATATTTTTCGGGTTTCGTTCACCATCTTCATTTCTTCCTCACAATAACCCAAATCGTTTAATGGAGAGTTATGGGGGAATAAATTAAATGCCAATGGGTAAGGCAATATTTCGGCAATCGGTGGCTGTCCTTGTAGTATAGCGCTTGTTTGGGTTTTGACTTCTGCCATTGCCCTAGCACCTGCACCACTAGCCGATTGGTAGGTTGCAGCGACGATGCGTTGCACTGGTTTAACTTTATGCAATGGCCAGACTGCCACAGCCATTAAAATCGTTGTACAGTTGGGGTTTGCAATAATGCCTTGGTGATGCGCTGCGGCTTGGGGATTCACCTCTGGCACTACTAAGGGAACTTCTGGGTTCATCCGAAAGGCGCTGGAGTTGTCAATTACCACTGCGCCCTTTTCGACGGCAACTGCTGCCCAAGTTTTGGATGTGGAACCACCTGCACTAGCCAGTACTATATCGACATTTTCAAAGGCGCGATCGCTCACTGGCTCTATTGGTATATTTTCCCCTTTAAAGCGTAGCGATCGCCCCACACTCCGCTCTGATGCCAATAACTTCAATTCAGCAACCGGAAAGTTACGGTTTTCTAATAATTCCAGCAACTCAGTGCCAACTGCACCAGTTGCTCCCAAAATAGCTAAACGATAGGATTTCGACAAATTTGTTTCCTCCTTTAAGAGACTTATCTGCAATTTATTGGAACAATTGACAATTTTTTATATAATTAGCGATCGCAGCCTGGAAATAGATTTTGAATAAGCTTTAGATTTTTTCTAATTTACTCTGTTTTTATATATTTATTAATGCATTTATTTGCTTGCTTCTTTAATAAGTTAAGTAATGTTGAATTTTACGACTATGGACATCCATTTATTTTATCCGTTTTTAACTATAAACTGCCATTGAGCAGAAAAATGTAGATATCTGCACTTAGACGTTTAACAGGCATCTCACCTATAAGGCAAGAGACATCTTGGCTACACAAAAGTTGTTCACCAAGATGATGAATGTACTACTAAGATCGAAATGCACAAAACAAGTACAAAACAAACTTAGCTATGCGCTTAGGTTAACGGATACGCTGTCGTACCATAACTTAGAAATAGCTAGACTCAATACTATAACTTTAATTTGGGGTACTAACCACTCGTTGAGAACCAGGATATCACGGCATTAGCTCACTGAATAATTAATTCCTGAGAGTAAGAAGGGATTCGGGAGTGGAGGAATAATGAGCGAGCAGGGGAAGATGGAGAATAACCAATGCCCAATGCCCAATGACCAAATTGTTATGAAAGTAAAATGTCAAGTCCTTGGTCATTGGCAGTAAACTGGATCTTTGCCCCAGGACAAACATCCATCCTTGGATGTCACAAGACCTTTTGGCAAACTCCCATTACCCCTAAGAGACATTAAGCCATAAACGCAAACAATTATTTTATTGCGTTTTGTGTGTACTCGGAGTATAAAATACCAGAAAACTAGAGACAAAGCATGAAAGTCACCCAGGAAAAACTTCCCGCCAGCCAAATTGGCCTGGAAATAGAGATTACGCCGGAAATTACCAAGCAAACTTACGAACAGGTCATTAAAAACTTGGCGAGTACTGCCAATATTCCTGGGTTTCGTAAAGGCAAAGTGCCTCGGCCAATATTACTACAACGGCTGGGTACGACTCGAATCAAGGCAGCGGCGCTGGAAGAACTAATTCAAGATGGCATTGAGCAAGCAGTCAAACAAGAAGCCATCCCAGCAATCGGTCAGCCGCAATTGCGCTCCTCTTTTGAGGATTTGATTAATAATTATGAACCGGGAAAACCCCTGACGATTTCGGCTGCTGTCGATGTAGAACCAGAAGTGAATTTAGTGCAGTACACTGATTTGCAAGCTAAGGCTGAAGAAGTCAAGTTCGATCCAGAGCGAGTAGACAATACTCTGGATAAAGAACGCCAAGAATTGGCGACATTGATTCCTGTGGAAGGACGTGCAGCCCAAATTGGCGATATTGCCGTAGTCGATTTTAAAGGTTCATTCGCCAGAGTTGAGGGCGAAGACGAAGCAGCGGAACTAGAACCGATTCCTGGAGCCGAAGCAACTGATTTTCAAGTTGAGTTGCAGGAGGATAAGTTTATTCCCGGCTTTATTTCGGGAATAGTGGGGATGAATCCTGAAGAAACCAAAGAAATTGCGGCGCAGTTCCCAGATCCTTATGCTAATGAAGATTTAGCTGGAAAAGCGGCAACTTTCACAGTGACGCTCAAAGAACTCAAGGAAAAGGAGCTACCAGAAGTAAATGACGATTTCGCTCAAGAAATCAGCGATTTTGAAACCTTAGAAGAGTTACGTGCTTCTTTGGTAGAGCGATATCAAAAAGAGGCAGACGACAAAACAAAAACAAATAAGCAGGAAGCTTTGTTAACAGAACTGCTTAAGCACGTAGAAGTTGACTTACCAGCAACCTTGATTGAGCAAGAAGTGGATGCAATGCTAACGCAAACAGCAATGCGGCTATCTCAGCAGGGATTGGATGTGAGGAAGTTGTTTACTCAAGATATTATTCCTCAACTGCGGGAGCGATCGCGTACTGAAGCAATTGAACGCATCAAACGTTCCTTGTCCTTGCGGGAAATTGGCAAACGCGAATCTATCGAGGTAACACCAGAAGAAATCGCAGCCAGAGTCAAAGAGCTTTTGGAGCAATACTCAGAGGAACAGGACGTTGATGAAGATAAACTGCGGTCAATCGTAGAAAACGAACTGTTAACCGAAAAAATCATTGATTGGCTTTTAGAACACTCATCAGTTGAACTTGTACCCGAAGGTTCTTTGAGTCCCGCCGAGGAAACGGAAGACGCAGAATCAGATGGTGATGCTGATGCATCTCAGGCTGAGGAAGAAAACAACGAAACTTCCACAGAAGTCACAGAAGGATAATCAAAAATCTCACAGCCATGAATTCACCAGTTCTGAGTTAAAGTACTGGTGAAATGGGTAAGGTAAGAGAGATGAGGAAGCGGGGGAGCAGGGAGCAAGGGGATAAATAATCAATGCCCAATGCCGAATGCCCCATGATAAATAATTAAAGAATTAATGAATTTTCGGCAAATAGTGACATCGGTTATCGCCTGAGCTTGATACTGTGTTACACGAGAGGAAATTATATGAGGCATAATGGTTAACACGTAGCTTATACAAATTCCATTCGTTGAAAAGGCAGCATCGGCTGCTGAAACATTTGTCCTAAATTATCGTCAAAGAAAGCTTGTATGCTTGAATCGCAGTCGGGAAATTCCCCAATCAGCAACTTAAGTCGAATAAACATTAACTCCCAGTTAAGCAGCCCTAGCAACATCGTACCGATGGTTATAGAGCAATCTGGCATGGGAGAAAGAGCTTTCGACATCTACTCCCGCCTGCTGCGAGAGCGGATTATCTTTTTAGGAACACCAATAGATGATGCCGTAGCTAACTCAATTGTGGCTCAGTTGTTATTCCTAGACGCCGAAGACTCAGAAAAAGACATCCAACTGTATGTTAATTCTCCTGGTGGCTCCGTCTACGCAGGGATGGCAATCTATGATACAATACAGCAAATTCGCCCTGATGTTGTTACCATTTGTTTTGGATTAGCCGCGAGCATGGGGGCATTTTTGTTGACAGCAGGAGCTGCCGGTAAGCGAATGTCTCTGCCCGACTCCCGGATTATGATTCACCAACCACTTGGTGGCGCTCAAGGTCAAGCTATTGACATTGAAATTCAAGCCAGAGAAATTCTTTATGTTAAGGCTAAGTTGAATCAGTTAATGGCTCACCATACTGGTCAACCCTTAGAAAGACTTGAAGCTGATACTGAGCGTGACTTTTTTATGTCGGCTGAAGAGGCAAAAAACTACGGTTTGATTGATCAGGTCATTTCCAGGCAAAATCTTCCCGTAGCAGGGGAAAACGTCACCATTCTGAAATAAGAGGCTGGTATGGTTAAGTACGACTCCCATTTAAAATGTTCATTTTGTGGCAAGTCTCAAGAGCAGGTGCGTAAGTTAATCGCGGGGCCGGGAGTCTACATCTGCGATGAATGCGTTGACTTGTGTAATGAAATACTAGACGAGGAGTTACTCGATACCAGTGGTGCGGCAGCACAACCAGCGCCAAGAGCAGAACCACCTGAAAAACGGCGTACCCACTCTGCTAGTATTTCGTTTAATCAAATACCCAAGCCAAGAGAGATTAAAAAATATCTAGACGAACACGTTATTGGTCAAGACGAAGCGAAGAAAGTGCTTTCAGTCGCCGTTTACAATCACTACAAGCGACTGGCGGTGATTCAGTCTAAAGCCAGTGGCAAACCTGGGGCGGATGATGCAATAGAACTGCAAAAGTCCAACATTTTATTAATTGGCCCGACTGGTTGCGGCAAAACTCTCTTAGCCCAAACCCTAGCGAAAATCTTGGATGTACCCTTTGCCGTTGCCGATGCGACGACGCTGACGGAAGCGGGGTATGTGGGAGAAGATGTAGAAAATATCTTGCTGCGACTGTTGCAGGTGGCAGATTTGGATATAGAGGAAGCCCAACGGGGAATTATTTATATTGACGAAATTGACAAAATTGCTCGTAAGAGTGAGAACACGTCAATTACCCGTGATGTTTCTGGCGAAGGCGTGCAACAAGCATTGCTGAAAATGTTAGAGGGAACGATCGCCAATGTACCACCTCAAGGAGGGCGCAAGCATCCCTATCAAGACTGCATCCAGATTGATACAAGTAATATTTTGTTCGTCTGTGGTGGTGCCTTCGTAGGCTTAGACAAGATTGTAGATCAGAGAGTTGGCAAAAAAGCAATAGGCTTTGTGCAACCGGGAGAAGGCCAATCGAAGGAGAAACGAGCAGCAGACACTCTTCGCCATCTAGAACCGGATGATTTAGTAAAATTTGGCCTGATTCCAGAGTTTATTGGGCGGATGCCAATGGTAGCAGTAGTAGATCCGCTAGATGAAGAAGCGCTGATGGCTATTCTGACTCAACCACGTAGCGCCCTAGTGAAGCAGTACCAAAAGCTGCTTAAGATGGATAATGTCCAATTAGATTTTAAAGCAGATGCTTTACGAGCGATCGCTCAAGAAGCTTACCGCCGTAAAACTGGTGCGAGAGCATTACGTGGTATTGTCGAAGAATTAATGTTGGATGTAATGTATGAGTTACCATCCCGTAAGGATGTGACACGCTGTACAGTTACAAGGGAAATGGTCGAGAAGCGATCGACTGCTGAACTTATAATACATCCATCTTCATTACCGAAGCCGGAATCAGCTTAATAGTTATTAGTCATTGGTCATTAGTCATTGGTCAAAAAATAAGGAATAATAACCATGTAACAGGGACTAATGACAACTGACAAAGGACAATGACTAATGCCTTATATTAATGTTCGTGGCGTTGAGCATTACTACGAATGGGTGAAAAAACCATCTGGTTCTTTGGTCAAACCAGTGATGGTTTTCATCCACGGTTGGGCTGGTTCGGCTAGGTATTGGCAAAATACTGCTAATGCTTTATCAGAGCAATTTGATTGTTTACTCTACGATTTGCGCGGATTTGGCCGTTCTCGTGGGAAGCCAACCATCGCCCAAGTAAGTGAAGCTGTTGCTGAATCTGAGTCCCCACAGGAAGAATCAGAGGCAATCAGAGAGTTAACCTATGAGTTAGAGGAATACGCTGATGATTTGGCAGCTTTGCTAGATGGGTTGCATATTCAGCGTGCTTATATTCATGCTCATTCAATGGGCGCTTCTGTTGCCACTTTATTTTTTAACCGCTATCCCCAACGAGTTGAACGAGGAATTTTAACTTGTAGCGGCATTTTTGAGTATGACGAAAAATCCTTTAGTGCCTTTCATAAATTCGGTGGCTATGTAGTGAAATTCCGTCCCAAATGGTTAAGCAAAATCCCATTTGTTGACCGAATGTTTATGGCCAGATTTTTATATAGTTCCATACTACATTCTGAGCGGCAAGCTTTTTTGGAAGATTTTCTGGAAGCAGATTATGATGCAGCTATAGGAACAATTTTTACTTCAGTCAGTAAGGCTCAAGCTGAAGTGATGCCACAAGAGTTTGCTAAGTTGACAGTGCCGACTTTACTCGTGGCGGGGGAGTATGACAAGATTATTCCAGCCGAGATGGGGCGTCAAGCAGCTGCACTGAGCGACAAAGTGGAATTTGTGATGATTCCCAACACAGCCCATTTCCCAATGTTGGAAGATGTACCAACTTATCTGCAACGGGTACAAGAGTTTTTGCAAATTAACACGCCAGAGCCACAGCTGAGTTAACTGATTTTTCAGATAGCCTGTACAAGGCAACAGCGTCGTACTGGTCAGGATGCCCGATATATTGCAGCAACAAAGTTGGGTCTAAATTCGGAAAGAAACCACTACGATGTACTTCTCCATACTCGTCAGCCGGATTTAAACGAAACGTTTTTATCTGGTTAGATTTCCAGAACCAAACTTCAGGCACTTTCTTGGGTTTGTATAACTCTTTTCGATTAATTGTGCCGCTAGTAACAATGTCACGAGTTTCTTTATTGCTGCCAATGCAGTAAGACTCATCGGGTGTGCCAGAACCATACCCACCACGACCATAGAACCGAATTCCCAACTCTCTCATGTAAGCTTCTAGCAAGTATCCAAGAGTTGTTTTCACGTACTCATGTTTATCTCCAATGGGCGACATGATTTCTAAGATTCGTGACAAATAAGAGAGTCGGACATTAGGGTTGTCCTTTTGCTGTACCTCAATACCTTTGAATTCCTCCCAAGAAACATCGGCAACGGTCACTAGTTTCTCTTGTATGGGATAGTCCAGAATTGGGATGCTCATATCGCCTCTCAACAGTTTCAGATATACATCGACTTGATTGCTTCCAACAAACCAACGTAGGGTTGTATTTCCCCAATCATAATCCTGAGTTATTTGCTAAGTGTGTCCGTCTGTGCGATTCTTACCCTTTGAATTAACTCAAACCTAGTTCTCGTTTCAGCAAGTTAATCGAGTTAGCGCCGATATAATTTTCAACCTTAATTAGCTTTGGTGGACGAATAATATCTTCATCAGATGCTTGCACGGCTGCTTGTACTGCCGCAAAACTGGCTTGGTCGCTGATGATTACCTCAGCCCGTTTAACCATTGCCTGAAGTTTATAAGCGTCTTTTGGCTGCGAAGTCATCACTAGCAGCTCATCCCCCCGCAAACCGTGGAGAATGACTTCTGCTGCTCTTGCAATCCCGGAACTGAGGCTAACTATGCCTACACAGTTTTCTTTTGGTAGGGTTTTCAAGATGCTGAGTTCTTTGCTGTAGTCGTAGATATCGAGAGGAATTACTCGTGCAGCTTTTGGAGCTGCGATCGCTTCCACATTACTGATAAAATATCGACTGGTGACGACTGTCGCAGAGGTAGTTTTATCTAGCACAGCTGTTAATTCTTCCATTGCTACCAACTGGACTGGTATTTTTAGCGATCGCTCTAATTCATACACCATCAATTCACCAGCACCCATATCATAAGATGGAACTGCAACCAGTACCCGCGCACTACAACGCAGGCGCCAGTCAATTTCCGCTAAAAATAGCTCTCTAGCCTGATTTAGCGAACATCCTTGGGAGAGCAACTCGTCAAGTGCTTGCTGGACAACTTGATATGCATTAGGATTTTGTTTGAGAATTGGTGATTGCAGCCTACTACCGCCCTCATGACCTTGGGCACGAACATAAATACCCGAACCAGCCATACTTTCAACAAATCCGTCTTCCTCTAGTTGACGGTAAACCTTACTTATGGTATTACGGTGTAACCCCGTTTGCATTGCCAACGCCCGTGTGCTTGGCAATTTGTAAGCAGGGGGATATTGTCGAGAAGCGATCGCAAATCGGATTTGATTAAACAGCTGGGTTGATGCGGGAATTTCGCTGTCTGGCTGAATACGGAATTGAATCATCACCAAACCTCCTAATACTAAGTGCTGTTAGCGGTAGCGGGGCGTTTAGTCCGTGCTGAGTTTTGAGTGCTGAGGTTTGAGTATTAAGTGTTGCTTACCTACTCAGCACTTTTAACTCAGCACTCCTTCAGTGTACAGATGTATTTGCTACATCTCAAATATGTTTATTTACATATAAAGTTTTTCTGGGAGAAATTTCTAATGCGCTCACTACTGGTAATTGATAATTTAATTAGAAAAAAGCTGGGCATACTGGCATAGTTATATCAAATAAACACACGGCTAATCACACGGCACTGGTAAAAATTATTATGACAGAGCAAGCAACAATTACCACAACGGTTAATCTTTTGCAAGATAATATTCAAGTGTCTGCTTATTTGGCGCAACCAAAAGAATCTGGTTCTTACCCAGGAGTCGTGGTATTACAAGAAATTTTTGGTGTCAATGTTCACATTCGGGAAGTTACAGAACGGATTGCCCAATTTGGGTATGTAGCGATCGCGCCTGCACTTTTTCAACGGATTGCTCCTGGGTTTGAAACCGGATACACACCCGAAGATATTGAAACGGGCAGAAACTACGCTATGCAAACTCAAGCTTCAGAGTTATTGAGCGATATTCAACTAGCAATTGACTACCTCAAAAATCTGCCTCAAGTCAAAAAAGATGGTTTTGGCTGTATTGGCTTCTGCTTTGGTGGTCATGTTGCATATCTTGCAGCCACCTTGTCAGATATTAAAGCTACAGCTTCCTTCTACGGTGCTGGAATTACCACTCGCACACCGGGAGGCGTAGCTCCTACTGTCACCCGCACCAGAGAAATATCAGGTACTCTCTATGCCTTCTTTGGCACAGAAGATGCTAGCATTCCAGCCGAACAAGTAGATGAGATTGCAACAGAGTTAGAAAAATATAAAATTCCTCATCGTGTGTTTCGCTACGATGGAGCTGATCACGGATTTTTCTGTAACCACCGTGCCAGTTATAATCCTAAAGCTGCGGCCGATGCTTGGGAGCAAGTAAAACAACTCTTTAGTCAACTGAACTGAAGCATACGCAGCCAGGTTTGTCATTAGTCATTGGTCATTGGTGAATAACAAAGGACAAATGACAAATGACAAATGACAATCTAAACTTCAGTTGCACCATATCAAATAACAATTAATCTTCAAAAGTCATGAATTCCGAATCGAAACTTTCTCAAACAGCCAATTCGCCCTTTACAATGGACGATTTTGCCAAAGCACTAGAAAAACATGACTACCAATTTCAAAAGGGACAAGTTGTACATGGCAAAGTGTTCCAACTTGACCATGATGGCGCTTATGTCGATATTGGTGGTAAGTCGTCAGCTTTTCTCCCACGCGATGAGGCTTCTTTGAGAGCAGTTACCGATTTATCGGAGGTGCTGCCATTGCAAGAGGAAATGCAGTTTTTGATTATCCGAGATCAGGATGCAGAAGGTCAAGTGACCCTTTCTCGAAAGCAGTTGGAAATTCAGCACATCTGGGAACGACTGACCCAAATGCAGGAGAATACTCAAACTGTACAAGTACGGGTTACGGGTGTGAATAAAGGTGGTGTAACCGTCGATATTCTTTCTTTGCGGGGATTTATCCCGCGATCGCACCTAGCAGAGCGTGATAATTTAGAAGCACTCAAAGGTCAAAATCTGACTGTGGGTTTTTTGGAAATTAATCGCAATACCAATAAACTCATTCTTTCCCAGCGTTTAGCAACTCGTTCTAGCAACTTCAGCTTATTAGAACTAGGTCAACTGGTGGAAGGTAAAGTTACTGGCATCAAACCTTTTGGTGTATTTGTCGATTTAAGTGGGATGAGCGCCCTACTTCATATCAAGCAGGTAAGCCAGAAATTCATTGATTCTTTAGAAAAAGTATTTCAAGTTGGCCAGCCAATTAAAGCTGTAATTATCGACTTGGATGAAGGTAAAGGGCGGGTTGCTCTTTCTACCAGAGTTTTAGAAAACTTTCCTGGCGAAGTGCTAGAGAATTTCGATGAGGTGATGGCTTCGGCCGAGGCGCGTGCTCATAGAGCTAATAACAAAGCCTCTGAATAGTTTTGAGGTGGGCTGCTTGCACAAAGCTAAGATGTCGCTTGAAGAAGCTATAAACTTGTTGAGCCAGTAAAACTAATCTCATTAACCTATCCCCTGCATCTACATAAGATATGGGGGATAATTTTTAGAGTATTAAAATAAATAAGGTGTGACTTATTGGTGTGAAAATACCTTGAGCATGGTAACAAAGTATAAAAATATGCTCATATCTCTATTTAAGTATTGCTCAATGAATTTTGAGCATATATCGAGCATTTTGACAACTATAAACGCTGTAACTATTCAATTTAGGTATTTATATGTTTCTAGTAACTGGATCAACCGGAGGAATTGGTCGCAGAGTTGTGAGACTCTTACGACAACGAGAACAGTCTGTACGGGCATTTGCCCGCCTTAACTCACGCTACAGCGAGTTAGAACACCGAGGTGCAGAAATTTTCATTGGTGACTTGCTTGAGGAAAAAGATATCCAGAAAGCGAGTCGGGGTGTCCAATATATTATTAGCGCCCACGGTTCTGATAGTGATGCCCTATCTTTAGATTACCGCGCCAATATTGAACTCATTGACCAAGCAAAAGCCAATGGTGTAGAGCATTTTGTCTTTATTTCCGTATTGGGAGCCGATCGCGGATATGAAGATGCTCCGGTTTTCAAAGCCAAACGAGCAGTAGAGCGATATTTGGCAGCTAGTGGCTTAAATTACACTATTTTACGCCCAGCTGGATTAGCATCTAACTTGCTGCCACTGGTAGAACGGTTTCGGGAAACGGGATTGTATCTGCTGATTGGCGATCGCAAAAACCGTACCTCAATTGTCAGTACCGATGATTTGGCAAGGATAGTGGTAGATTCTGTGACAGTTGAAGGCGCTCGCAATCAGATTTTACCCGTCGGAGGGCCAGAGATTTTATTACGAGAAGATATTCCCCGAATTTTTGGTCGGATCTTCACCAAAGAACCAGTAATAATTAACTCACCACTATTTGTTGTTGATGGGTTACAGGGTGCATTGGGTTTATTTAATCCCCAAATCCAAAAAGCTTTGGGAACTTACCGCACATTGCTAGCAAATGAATTTTTCTGTACAAAAGATGAAATTGCCAATTTAGAGGCGATTTATAACTTCCAGTTAGAAACATTAGACAATTTTCTGCGGCGCTATTTAGCAGTTTGAATTAAACATCATTAGTCATTAGTCATTGGTCATTACTGAATAACCAAGGACAAATGACAAAGGACAAATGACTAATGACAAATAACAAAGGATAAAAATATATGGTAAATGCTGCTCAAGCACGTCAGACAAAAGAGCGATTCGCCCAACCAGAGGAACAACTCACTTATGAATTGGGTAAAGCAGTACAGGAATTGCCACCTCTATACACTAGATTATTAGCGGGAACGATGAGCGTCGTCGTATTTGGAGCGATCGCTTGGGCGCACTTCTCGCAAATAGATGAAGTAGCAACAGCACCAGGGGAATTAATTGCTTCCACACAGGTAAGACCGGTGACATCCTTGGGTGGAGGGTCAATTGTCGCTGTGAAAGTGCAAGAAGGCGATCGCGTTACTAAAGGTCAAGTTCTGATTCAAAAAGATCCAGACTTGAAAATAACCGATGTTTCCCGCCTTGCGAAATCTACTAGATTAATTCAAGACGATTTGCAACGTTTGGATGCAGAACGCACCGGAGGTAAAACTACTGGGACGAAACTGCAAGATGAACTTTTAAACTCCCGCCTGCAAGACTACCAAGCGCGTCAAGCAGCAGCAGAAGCAGAAGCAAATCGCCAAATGGCACTTATCGATCAAGCCAAAGTTCGCTTGACGCGATTGCAAGACAACTCAGTTAACGCCAAAAGCAGCTTTGTAAATGCTCAAACCAACCTTGCCAACGCAGATAGCATCCGAATTAAAATTGAAAGCAATTTGGCACTTGCACAAGAAAGAGAAAAAAGCCTACGCACTCTAATCACTCCTGGCGCTGTCCCTCGTGTCGATTACATAGATGCCCAAGAAAGATTAACTCGTGCAAAAACAGAAATCACTAAAGCACAAGATGAAGTAACCAATGCCCAGAATAGAATAACAGAGGCTCAAGATAAAGTCACATCATTAGAAAAAGACACTGCCGCCCAAGTCCAAGAAATTCGCCAAGCAGAACAAGCTTACAAAGCTGCACGTAATCAGGTTCAACGTGTAGTATCAGAACGCCAAAGTGAAATTTTGACGCAGTTTAACAAGCGTAAAGAAGAACTGACAACTGTTCAAGGTCAATTAGAACAGGCCAGAAAGCAGCAAGCTTTAGAAACGATTGAAGCTCCCGTTGCTGGTACTATTTACAGAGTCAAAGCCACCAAGGGGCCAGTACAATCGGGCGAAGAATTGGTGTCAATTTTGCCGGAAGGGGAAGAAATGCTCTTAGAGGTGAAAGTTCTTAACCGCGATATTGGGTTTATTCGTCAAGGAATGAAAGCAAAAGTTAAAATGGCGACTTTCCCATTCCAAGAATTTGGCATTGTGGAAGGCGAAGTCGCGCAAGTCAGTCCGAATGCAATTATTGATAAAGAATTAGGCTTAGTTTTTCCGACAAGAATTAGGCTAACTAAACACTCAGTCAACGTCCGGGGTCAAGAAGTAGAATTTACACCAGGGATGGCTGCTACAGGTGAAATTGTCACTCGGAAGAAGTCAATTTTGACATTTATTACCGAGCCAGTGACACGACGATTCAACGAAGCATTTTCAGTTAGGTAGGTTTATACGCAGTCAACAGCCTACGGTAGGGGCAATTTATGAATTGCCCCTACACTTTGCTCAACCCAACGGTGTTGCAACCCAACCTACACAACTTAAGGCTTTGACACTAACTGAACTGAATACTATTGGTTCTGTATTGGAGTCAACTGGAAATCATTATAATTTTCAAGCAAGACCAAAGAATTTTCTATACTGTTCTATTTGTTTTTGCATCCCCTCTAGTAGTTTGCCATAATCAATATTATTCTCATCTTCACTGCTATCCACATTGATGTTCCCCAGAATTTCCTCATAGTTTTGGACTTGCGACCATAAGTCTGGATTAGCTAATCCGTTATTACCTTCGGCTGATATCAGATATTTTGCAGTTTCCGTTATTGCCTGACCAATCACAGGATTAAAATCAGAATTATTCAAACTAGCAATAGTTTCTGGTGTTAGATATTTTGCAGTTCCGATAATTGCTTGACCCATTAGAGAACCAAAATAGGAACTATTAAAGCTAGAACTTGTTTGTGATGTCAGATAATTTGCAGTTTGTCCATAGACCCCTAGCAGATTATTATCAGACATTACCTGCCTTGTCAGGGAACTGACATTAGAAAAATTAAAACTAGAGCTTGTTGTTTGTGTATTATTTCCTCTGGTTTCTGCAATCACCTGACTTGCTAGAGAACTGACATTAGAAATATTTAAACTAGAATTTGTAGTTTGTGTACTATTTCCTGCGGTTTCTGTGACAATTTGACGTACTTGGGCATCGGTCAGGTTAGGATTAGCAGTAAGCATCAGGGCAACTATACCAGCAACGTGGGGAGTAGCCATAGAAGTGCCGCTATAAGTGGCATATTGATTATTTGGAACTGATGAATAGATTTTAACTCCTGGGGCTGTAACATAAGAGATTTCATTGGTTCCAGAGCGGTTAGAGAAGTCAGGCATGTTATTGTTTTGATCTACTGCCCCAACGGCAATTCCCGACTTGGAGGCGTAGCGCGCGGGATAACCTGGTAATGAGTCACCATCATTACCTGCTGCCATGACGACAATTACTCCTTTGCTGCTGGCATATTTAATGGCTGACTCTAGAGTACGATTAGAAGATCCGCCTCCTAGACTGAGGTTAATTACATTGGCTCCATTATCTACAGCGTAGTGAATGCCTTTCGCTATGGAACTATAGGAACCAGAGCCAGAGTCATTTAAAACTTTGACAGGCATAATTTTGGCATCGTAGGCAATACCAGTGACACCGTAGTTATTATTTTCTCCTGCGATCGTGCCAGAAACATGAGTTCCATGACCATTTTTATCTAGGATGTTGTTGTTATTATCAGAGAAATTCCAGCCGGAACTATCATCAACATAGCCATTGCTATCATCATCTATACCGTTACCTGGAATTTCTTTGCTATTTGTCCAGATATTATTACTTAAATCCTCGTGGTTATAGTCAACTCCAGTATCTAAAACAGCAACAACAACACCTTTACCTGTGTATCCCCGTGCCCAAACTTCTGGTGCTTTTACAAGGTCTGCTCCCCAATTATTGCCACCAAGATCGGGAACATCAGCAAAGGTATTTTGACCAATAGCTTTAGCCACTGCTGCTGCTCCATTAATTAAGCCATAACCATTAGTGGAGTTATAATTTTCTGCACTAAAATCATTAGTAGTAGCGTTACTGGTATTTTCGGAGTCACCATTATTTAGCAACTGCACATCAGTATCAGTTGATTTATAGCTACTACGTCCGCTAAATTTGAGGTTGTAGTAATCATTTGTGTGAAAGCTATCTAAAGAGGAAATTGAAGTGGCATTTAACTGTTTATTTGAGAATACATTGCTATTAACATCATCAATAGGCATAAGTTTTGGTTCTCAAAGATAGTAATCATTTGTTGACAGATTGAAGCTTTAAAATCTTTACAAGAAAAAGATTTTAAGGTGTGAATAAGCTTCATTGTCAATAATTACTATGTAATCTCAGAACAAAATGCTAATTCTACTACTAAAAAGCATAATCAATAGTGGAATGTTTGTTAATGTCTTAAATTTGTAGGAGTTTAAGTATAAATTGGTGGGATAAAAAAGTAATTGCATTATGCTTCTATAGCATTTCCCGACAAGCGTAAGGTACACCCGTAGGGGCACGGCACTGCCCATTGGTGCCAACTTAAGCTGAAACTCCTTTAAAACAAAACCTCGTTTTCAGTCGGAGTCGGGAAATGCTGCTCTTGGTGGCTCTGCCGCGGGCAAGGGAGGCGGAGCCTCAATGACGGCATTCCCAGTCGGAGACTGGGAACGAGATAATTTAAATTGCATAAGCTGGGCGGGCAAGATGCTCGCCCCACAAGAGTTATGTTTAATTTATTACTCAAAGATGGCTAATTATTTTGAGTATGTTTCTGAGCATTAAGACTTGAATTACCAGTTCCATGTGCTATTTCAGAAGAGCGAAATTGCTCACCGACAAATGTCAATGAATCGGCTAAATGTTCCCGCCAGTATTGCCAAGTATGACTGCCGGGAAACTGACGAAATAAGCTTTGAATTTTGAGTTTTTTTAGAACTTTAGTAAATTGTTCGGCTTCGTCAATTTCTTCACTATCTGACATGCCAGAATCTAGGTAAATTTTCAATCTTTTTTGAGCTTTTAAAGGAATGTTTTTAATATAAGATATTGGGCTATTTTCCGGGCCACTTTTATCATGAAAATAACCACTATGACTAAATAAAATCGAGAAATGATCTACGTTGTGTAATCCGACATTTATTGCACCCCAACCACCTGAAGATAAACCACCTATCGCCCAAAAATCTGGGTTAGTTAGTGTACGATAACGGCTTTGCACAACTTTTACTAACTCATTCCCTACGGCTGTGGAGACTTTACCGTTAGGGCCATCGATGTATTGGGAGTCCCAGTAGGGGCTGGAGCCGCGTTTGTCGTTACCATCTGGTGTAATGATGATGCTGGGTGGCAACTTGCCTGTAGTATAAAGTTGTTCCACAGTCTTGAGAGCTTGTCCCTTATTCTGAATAAACCAATCATTGGGGCTTCCATGTCCACCGTGGAGAAGAAAGATTACAGGATAGCTTTTTTTTGGGTTTTTTTCATAGCCAGGAGGTAAAGAAACGCCATAAGTGCGACTTCCACCCATTGCTTTACTATCGTAGGTTTCAATTTTGTAGGTTAAGAGAGTAGTTTGGGTTGGAATAATGGGAGGCGCTGTTTGTAAATTTTGCGGTTGCAGTGGTTTTGCGACGACACTTTGGGAGAAATTACAGCCAACTAGAGTTAATACTGAAAATAGCAAGAGAATTTTAGATTGTTTGTAGTTCATCTTTGAAGGGTGTTGGCCAAACAAGGCATTATTGGATAGTCGGTGCTTGTTTTCAAAAGCTTATGCAAGTGATATGTCAATGCTGTGTCAACAGGATGGAAACTTTACGACTGGTTGTAAATTATAAAGTCAAGAGTTAGGATAAGTTTCTTCACGATGCTTAAAAAGTTGCGACTCAATTTCAGTTCTTTGTTTGGCTTGTTGTTGCTGGTACTTTCTTTGTGGGCGATCGCTAGCGAATTACGTCAGTATAATTATCGTGATATCCTCAACTCTCTAGCTACTATTCCCAAAAGTCGCTTAAGCTGGGCAATTTGGCTGACTGCTTTGGGCTATCTAGTGATGATTGGGTACGATATCTTAGGTTTTAATTACATTAATCGTTCTTTAAGTTGGAATAAGATAGCTTTCACTAGCTTTATTAGCTCTGCATTTAGTAATACCATCGGTTTTGCCTTGCTGACTGGCAGTGCTATCCGTTATCGATTTTACTCAACTTGGGGAGTGTCAGCAGTTGCGATCGCTCAAGTAATTGCTTTCGCTAATTTTACCTTTTGGTTGGGAATGTTTGCCGTTGCTGGGTTAATATTTGTGATCAACCCTTTGACAATCCCCACACAATTACATTTGCCTTTTGCAACAGTACGTCCCATCGGTGTAATTTTTTTGCTGTTGATTGCTATTTACTTGTTGGGAAGCATTTTAATTAAACAAACATTAACCATTCGTCAGCAAGATTTTCGTTTTCCTTCTTTGCCAATATCCCTAGCTCAAATTGCAATTTCTAGCTTTGATTGGATTCTGGCTGCGTTGGTTCTTTACGCCATACTTCCTAGCAATACACCTTTGTCTTATCTAGAATTTTTAGGAATTTATTTACTAGGTATGTTTGCAGGTGTTGTTAGTAATATTCCTGGCGGTTTGGGTGTATTTGAAACTGTGATTTTGCTGTTTATCTCTGATAAAATTTCGGCGGCAGCAGTTTTGGGTTCACTATTAGCTTATCGGGGAATATACTACTTTTTACCTTTGCTGCTGGCAGCAGGTTTGCTGGGAATATATGAAATTAGATTTAGAGCCAATAGTTTAAAAAATATCAATAAATTGTAAAGTTGAGCTTCAGTATGACTACGAAGAACAATATCCCCGACTTCTTGAAGAAGTCGGGGATATAAGCCTTTCTATTTTAATTTAGAGAAACTAAGTAAAATCGGTAACTACTATTTATTTTGAATGCGGAATCCTGCGGCACTAACTTCATATATGGCAGCATAAATTCCTAATTTTTGCTGAGGCGATCGCTAATTTAACTCCATAAAAATAGTAACAGCTTAATTGCAAATTTTGAAGTAGATTTCCATAAATCACCATCAAAATTCCGTTTTACTGTTTGAGGAGAGAAATAATCATGAAAAACAAAGTATTGTTTGGCGCTATCTTTATGGCAACTTGGGTAGGGACATTAATTCCTAGCGCTTTTGCTGCTTCACCCTGTTCTGTAGGACAAAAGGCTGAGGTTCTTTGGAAGCAAGCATGGTATCCGGCAACGGTACTTAAGGTTAATAATGATAATGAGAAGTGCTATATTACCTACGATGGTTACAGCAGTTCTTGGAATGAATGGGTTGATGCTGAACGCTTTCGTGTATCATTTCAAGCTGGAGATGCAGTGAGAATTTTGTGGAAGGGTAAATGGTATCCAGGACAGGTTTTAGAAGTTAGTAACGATCATTATAAAATTACTTATGATGGCTACGATAGCTCTTGGGATGAGTGGGTTGAACCTTCCAGAGTAAGCAGATAGAGAATATTTCACTTTTATAAGTTTAAAGGGACGATTTCACCTGTTGGAGTCGTCCCTTAAAATTTAAAAGGGTGGTTAGAAACCGTAGTTACTCACCCCTAAAAGATTGGTTTGGCGTTGCTTTCCCGCCCTGAAATAAATTTCGGGCTAATAGCTCAAGTCCGTTGAAACGGACTGAAATCAGAGTAATCAAGAATGATGGGTTAGACTCCCTATTAATTCGCCAACAGTCTCATTCCATTCGCCCTAGCTCTGTTAAACTGAGAATCATAAGTGAAATCTCGTATACTTCGGCAAACTTATGGAGCCAGTATCATTGACAGCAGGTGCGATCGCAACCTTGGTAATCATCAAAGCCTTTGAAAAAACTGGTGAAATCATCGGCGAAAAGGCTTGGAACGAAGGCGAAAAGTTGTTAGTTCTGCTGAAACGCAAGGAACCTAGCACAGCGAAGCTTATCGAAAAGGCTAAAACACAACCTTTAGATTACAATCAGGCTTATCTTATTGGGCAGCAGGTAGAGGAAGCGGCAAAGAAAGATCCTGAAATTGCCCAAACTGTGGAAGCTGTAGCCAATGAAGCACAACCTCAACTGACGAACACTATTATTGAAAATTGGCAGGGGATAAATATTAAAGGTGGAACTAATACCATTTCTGGTAACACCTTAAACTTCTGACTAAAGTCGCCCCAAGGGGAATCGATAGTTTCTTCTACTGAAATACCGCAAAATTTGCCCCTGAGTGGGGTAGAGAAGTTTGTCGGGCGTGAAGAGGAATTGCAAAATCTTCACCAACTTTTGCAGGATAATAAACAAGTAGCCATTGCTGCGATCGCTGGCATGGGTGGAGTTGGTAAAACAGAACTGGCTTTACAATATGCCAGCAAGCAACGCAACACTTACAACGGTGGGCTTTGCTGGTTGCTGCCAAAAACTGGAGATGTGGGCATTCAAGTTGTGCAGTTTGCGAGAACGCAGCTTGATTTAAAGCCACCAGAAGATTTTGATATAGTCGCGCAAGTGCAATACTGTTGGCGGCGTTGGCGTAAGGGTGATGTGCTGCTAGTGTTGGATGATGTCAGTGACTACGAGGAAGTCAAGCCTTACTTACAGTCGCTACCTTCTCGCTTTAAAGTGCTGATGACTACGCGCCAGAAGTTGGGACGCATCGCACAGTTATCTTTGGATGTGCTGCAACCAGAAGCGGCGCTGGAATTATTAAAGTCTTTACTCAAAGAAACACCGGGGCGAATTGAAAAAGAATTAGCTTTAGCAAATCAGTTATGTGAGTGGCTGGGATATTTACCTTTGGGTGTGGAATTAGTTGGGCGATATTTGGCGAGGAAACAGGATTTATCTTTAGCAGAAATGTTGCGGCGGTTAGAGAACAAGCGATTAGATGAGCGTTCCCTGTCTAAATCTAAGTCGGAAGCCGACATGACAGCACAACGAGGTGTGTTAGCAGCCTTTGAGTTGAGTTGGCAAGAATTAGAAGACAGTGATAAGCAATTGGGTTGTTTATTGAGTTTATTTGCAGTCGCACCTATACCTTGGAAGTTGGTGGAACAGTGTTTACCAGAAGAAGAGGAGGAAGAGTTAGAGGAAATTAGAGATGATACTTTGCTGAATCTGCATTTACTCCAGCGCAAAGGTGAGGGAATCTATCAACTACATCCACTGTTGAGAGAGTTTTTTCAATATAAGTGTACAGGTTTAGATAAGGTAGAGGAATTAAAGCGATCGCTTTGCTGGGTAATGGTAAGAGTTGGCCAAGATATTCCTGAAACACCCACCCTTCAGCAAATCACCGCCGTTTCTCCTGCCATTTCTCATATAGCTGAAGTAGCGAATAATCTGATTCAATACGTCAGCGATGATGATTTATTTTGGCCTTTCATCGGCAAAGCTATATTTTATGAAGCTCAAGGTTTATATAACCAAGCTTTACCTTGGTATGAGCAGTGTTTAGAAGTCACTAAAAAGCGCTTGGGTGAAGAACATCCAGATGTCGCAGAAAGTCTCAACAACCTAGCGGTACTCTA
>NZ_JABXKK010000084.1:0-36843 GCF_017115045.1 Nostoc sp. NMS8
TGATGGCATTATCTAGACTCCATAGATGATTCTTTTTGTCAATGCGTAAGTCCTAGAGAAATAGAAGAATATAAACAAATTGATTTATGGTATGAAAACCTGGATATAGGAACACAATATACAAACAATATTGCGAATTTCGTAAAAGATGTAAAAACGAAATTAAACAAAGTTGATGAAGATTTAAAAAAAACTGAATCCAAAAAACTTAGTCAGGGGATAGAAAAAAAAATACGTTCTGATGATAATTTTCCGGACGAAGGTTCTGTTCAATGGGAGATAGGCAAGACAGGAGAAGAGGTGAAAGTTAACTATGCTTATACCGCTTTAATAGACTTTAATGGAGGAGGAAGAACAAGTAACAATAATGAAATAGAAGAACAAAAAAATGATCAAGTTTTTCTTGGCTTCACTCAAATAATGATGGATAAAATTAAAAAGCCTTTAGATAATGAAAAAGGAGGACAACAAGAAAATAATATACAAAACTTACATACTTTTACTAAAGTTGTGATGAATTATTTAACAGATAAAGATAACTACTCGATTATAATTCCCGATCTAAGAATTAATAATGTCTATGTTATTAATCCAAAAGGCTTTATGTTGTCTTATCCATTTACCAATGATAAGTATGGGAAAAAGATAATTTTGAACGATAGACCTTGGTATAAAGCTGCTAATGAGACTGCTGATAAATTTTATTATTCATCTTTTACAGATGATACAGGTGGTATTTTAGGACTTACTGGTATTTATATAGATATAAGCAATAAAAAAATAAATCCTAACGCGATTAGAACCTTATGGTACAAATTTAAAGCTAACGATGGAAAAGAATATATTTTATGTGTGGATTTATTTTTTGATAAAAGTAGTAACCTTTCAAAAGAAATGAATTTACTAGATTTAAATTTATTAGAACAATCTATAAACTCTGGTCTAAATTTAAAAGAAGGTGATAATATTTGGATATATTTATTATGTATAAGTTTTATCCTTGCTTTATTATTAACTTTAATATATGAATTCAAAGTTAAAGAAATTATTTTAAGCATATCTAAACGTTATCCCAATGATTTAGTAAAAATAAAGCTGCAACTAGATAAAAAACATTATGCTAGCAAAGATGAAGGAAAAATAACGTTTACTATTCAAGGAGAAACTAAAGAAATAAATAAAAGCGAACAGTCAATGGAGGCGAAATGGGGTTTAAATATACAGAACATACAAGTTGGTGGTAATAATAATCAAAGTCATACAAAACAAGAAGAAGCTACAGCTAGATATGAATTCATTAATGAATATGATCTTAATATGAGTCAAAATAAACCTATATATAGATGTATTGAAACTTGGAAAGTTGTATTGGAATATCAATCATGAAACACTCAAAAAATAGGTTTCTTTGTAGCAAAATGGAATACCAATAATAGTGTAGATATTCAAGAAGGACTAGATATAAAATCTATATATTGGGAAAAAGAATATGAACAATACTTGGTTAGTATTAAAAAACAATTACGCGAACATTTACTTATAAGCGACGATAAAGAATTTGTAGCTGTTTTAGATACTAATTATAGTAGAACACAAAATATACCTCCATTCCTTGCAGAAATAAATAGCATAAAAAAAATAATTAATAGCAGTTTATATCTCAAACAAGGAAAAATTGTTTTTTCGGAAGTTGAAACTCTAACTGAGTTATACAAACAGGCTCAGGTTATGGTTAACGCAATTTGCACCCTACATTTTCTCAGAAAATTAGTGGATAATGATAAATTAAAAGATTTTTTTCAAACTCAAGTACATGAAAGATATTTGATAGAATATAAACAAGGTGAATTCAAGGATTTTTATAATTCGCTTGATGATGACAGTAAATTAGAATTGAAAAATAAATCTCCATTTAAAATAATGGTCTATCAAGACAATATTGATAACATAGTAAGTGCTCAAGACGATTTCTGTATAATTTCAATCAACAATATTCCTAGATTAGTAGCTTATAGTTTCACAGATAATAAATATCCAAATACTGGTTGGATAAGTTGGCGGGAAGTAGATATCAAATTCTATGAAGAATTATATAAATGTCAAAAAGATCAAAACCATAGAATTGAAAATATTCAAACATATCTAAAGTGAAGGCATTTTAAAGTTATCTGCTATGCCAGTAAAGGAGTTAGATTAAGATTGGTGCTAGTTGAAGTTTCAGATAGTGTTTGGGTAACTTGACAAACCTCATTAGGTAAAAGCTACTGAATTTCAGTCCAACCAAAGAAGATTCGTTTCTGATCGCCTCGATCCTTTGGATGCTAGCAATTAAGCCTGACTAGTTGATTTGAAAAAGCTGTAAATAACTAAATAAAAAGCCCGCTCAAGCGGGCTTTCTAAATTAATTAAGTTATTGCTTTACTTACCGTTTCGCTAACTTCTTCGACATCTTCCGTAGACGAATTGATTGGGGTGTAACTTCCACCAATTCATCGGCCGCGATGTATTCCAAAGCACGCTCTAGGCTCATGTCTATTGGTGCTTGCAGCTGCACCAATTCATCGCCACCAGCCGCGCGGTGGTTGGTTAATTGCTTGGTTTTACAGATATTCAATTCCAAATCTTGGGAACGAGTGTGTTCTCCCACAATCATACCTCTATAAACCTTTGTACCGGGAGTAATAAAGAATGCTCCTCTATCTTCGGCGTTTCTCATGGCGTAGAAGGTAGAAACGCCTTCTTCAAATGAGATTAAAACGCCTTTATTACGGGCTTCAATGTCGCCACTGATTTGACGGTAATCTAAGAAGCTGTGGTTCATGATGCCTTCACCACGAGTCATCCGCATGAATTCACCCCGGAAACCAATCAAACCACGGGCAGGAATGACAAACTCTAATTGAGTGCGATCGCCACTACCTGGTTGCATATCTTGCATTTCGCCTTTGCGTTGTCCCAGGCGTTCAATACAGCTACCCACTCCATCAGCAGGAATGTCTAACACCAAGAGTTCGTAAGGTTCGCAAGGTTGACCGTTGATTTCGCGGTAAATTACCTGTGGCTGAGATACCTGAAACTCGAAGCCTTCGCGGCGCATGGTTTCAATTAAGATACCCAGGTGTAACTCACCACGACCGGAAACTAGGAATTTATCGGGAGAATCGGTTTCTTCGACACGCAAAGCCACGTTGGTTTCGAGTTCGCGGAATAGGCGATCGCGAATTTGTCTTGATGTCACCAACTTACCTTCTTGACCAGCAAAAGGCGAATCATTCACCCAGAAGGCCATTTGCAAGGTTGGTTCATCCACTTTAATTAGTGGTAAAGCTTGCGGTTCGTTGGGGTCAGTAATCGTTTCCCCAATATAGGCATCAGCGAAACCAGCCACCGCCACAATATAACCTGCGGTTGCTTCTTCCATATCTACGCGCTTCAGTCCATCAAAGCCCATCAACTTGGTAATTTTACCCTTGACAATGGTACCATCTTCTGTTACTAAAGCTGCTTGCTGTCCTGCTCGGATAGTACCGTTGTGAATTCTGCCAATGACAATCCGTCCCAGATATTCAGAATAATCTAGGGTTGTAACTTGCAATTGCAGAGGCTTAGTGCTGTCGCCTACTGGTGGTGGAACGTGTTGCAGAATTGCATTAAATAGGGGTTGCATATCTACCGATTCTGCTTCCAGGCTTTCTTTCGCAAAACCTGCCATACCGGAGGCAAACAGATAGGTAAAATCACACTGGTCTTCATCTGCCCCTAATTCCAAGAACAGATCCAAAACTTTATCGACAGCAACGTGGGGGTCAGTTTGACCACGGTCGATTTTGTTGATGATAACTATGGGACGCAGCCCTTTTTCTAAGGCTTTTTTGAGGACAAAGCGCGTTTGGGGCATGGGGCCTTCATTGGCATCGACAATCAGAAGACATCCGTCAACCATGCCGAGTACGCGTTCAACTTCGCCACCAAAGTCAGCGTGTCCAGGAGTATCAACAATATTAATTAGTGTTTCTTTGTAGCGAACCGCCGTATTTTTGGACAGGATAGTAATACCCCGTTCCCGTTCTAGGGCGTTGGAGTCCATAACGCAATCCGGAACGTCTTCGCCTTCGCGGAAAATGCCGGATTGTTTGAGGAGTGCGTCAACCAGGGTGGTTTTGCCGTGGTCAACGTGGGCGATAATGGCGACGTTGCGAATTGGGAGCGTCATAGAAGCTTTTGGTGAACTCTAGAGGGTGTTTATAAGATTTACATTTGAATGCTAGGCTGTTTTAACAGAATTGGGGATGAGCGGCAAACTCTGTAAAGAACCTTTAATAATTCTAGCGTAATCGTCACAATTGCGGTGAGTTTTGTAAACCCGACAATGATGATGTGTGGTAATTACGGCATTACTGGGATAAAAAAAGCTTCTGTTAGAAACAGGTGTTGCTTAAAGGGCGGTATTGTTTCTGAAAATTGCGGTTGATTTGGGGAGAGTAATGAGTCGAATAGAGATGAAGTTGCTGGCTCTGAAAGTCAGGTGATTTCGTGTTTGGGATCAAAAAGAAGCGATCGCCTAGCCTTGTTTTTACTGGCTAGAATGGGGTGAGTATCTCTACAAAAATATTCCTAGCGATCGTCATTGCTTATGTAGAGACTTTATAATGCAACGCCTCTAGTTAAGGTATATTTCTAAAAACGAATAAAATGACAGCGATAATTATATGGTCTGCTGCCTAAATCCTAATTGTGAGAATCCCCAAAATCCTGACGAGGCAAAGTTCTGCCTTCGTTGCGGCACAGAGTTGGTATCGCTACTAAGAAATCGTTACCGAATTATCACGCCATTGGGGAGAGGAGGGTTTGCACGCACATATATCGCAGAAGATATAGATAAGCTCAATGAAAAATGTGTTGTTAAGCAACTTGTTCTCAGTCAATTTTATGGCAGTCAGGGTAGTCAGGCACATAAAAAAGCGACTGAGTTGTTTGAAAAAGAGGCTAAACGTCTAAAAGAACTAGGAGAACATCTCCAAGTTCCCAATTTGTACGCATATTTTAAGGAAGCGGAATATCTGTATTTAGTGCAGCAGTTTATCGAAGGACAAAATCTGTTGCAAGAGTTACAACAGCAGGGAGTTTTTGATGAAGCCAAAATTCGAGAGTTTTTAAATGATTTATTATCTGTGCTGTTAAACATACATCAACAGCAGGTAATTCACCGAGATATTAAACCAGAAAATATTATTCGTCGTCAAAATGATCGAAAGCTAGTATTAATTGATTTTGGGGTGGCAAAGCAAAATACGGAAGCTACAAATACTGCGTTGGGAACAATTATTGGTTCATTAGGTTATGCACCAATTGAGCAAATGCAGGCGGGGAAAGTTTTTCCATCCAGTGATATATATAGTTTAGGAATAACTTGCTTTCATCTACTGACTAATATTTCTCCTTCGAGTTTGTGGGTGAAACAAGGATATGGTTGGACTTCTAATTGGCGACAGCATTTAACGCAACCCATAAGTCAGGAATTAGGGATGATTCTTGATAAGTCACTACAAGAAAATCATGAACAACGTTATCAATCTGCACAGGCTGTCTTAGAGGACTTAAAGAAGTTGCCGCAGATAAAGTATACATTAGTTCCTACCGTTATTCCACCTACCTTACCATCAGGATCGCAACCACAAAATAAACATAAATCAAATCGATATCTACCGCAATTCTCTAATATTAAATTATTGTTTGGAGCAATAATTGCTGGTTCGGGTGGTTCATTTTTAGCGATCGCACTTATAAGTTTTCTCGGAACTACTTGGATTAGCTCTGGATTGTGGTTACTAATTTTAGGAGGATTAGTTTTTATTCAATCTCGGCCGCTTGTAGAAAAAACTTATTTAATTGTTATTTCTATAATAGCAAATCTACTCGTTGTCTTTATTTTCAGAAATCTCCTAATCAATAATCTTCTCAAAACTGGTGTGAATGGACTACTACTTGTAGGATTGCTAGTTATTCTGACAGGTTTATTGACAGTTATTATTATAGGTGTATCTGAAATAATCAATAGAGCTATTTCTAAATATTTTTAAATTTTTGGTCTTGCTCAATTGTCATAAATCTCTTGATTTCAGATAAATTTTGTAGAATTTGGGTAATTATTCATGACAAATAAAAAAGAAAATTTTAAGCTGCTTATTTCTCTCGGTATAGCTGGGGTAATGGTGGCAGCTATTTTATGGTTAATTAGCAAAGTTTCTTCTACTATCATAACAACATCATCAAACCCTACACAAACTTCATCTTCGTTTACAAATAAGCCTTCAGCAATGAATTTGGGTACAAAGATTTTGTTGAAAGTGCAAACATATCCTGAGAAAACAGATGGGGTTAAAGCTTTTGCTGAAAAAGATTTTACCACTGCTGTGAAAAAGTTTACTGCTTCACTAAAAAATAATCCTAATGACCCGGAAACTTTAATTTATTTAAACAATGCCAAAATTGCACGAGATAATTCAGACAACCTGAAAGTTGCTGTGATAGCATCAATTAACTTCGATCCTAGTTTATCAGAAGAAATTTTGCGTGGTGTAGCTCAAGCTCAAAATGAAGTTAATAACCAGGGAGGAATTGCTGGTAAAAAGCTGCAAATTGTGATTGCAAGTGCTGAAAATAGAGAAGATTTTGCCAGACTAGATAATGAATTAGTTCAAGACAAGAGCATTGTGGCAGCAGTAGGAGTTAGACGTAATGCCGCAGTTTATAATCAGAATCGCTTGGTGTTAGTGTTTCCTATTGAGCGACCAAATCAAGCCGAAAATCAAGAAAAATTAGATAACAATTCCATAAATAGTCAGCCTAATAGTTCCCCAACTAACTACTCATTTCATGTAAATCCGCTATATGATAATTTAATAGATACTCATTCTCGCTACATTGCTCGACAAGCAAGAACTGTTGCTATTTGTGGCGATGTTCGTAGCTCAAGAGATAATTCAACCACTTCATCAAATCAGATACTTTTAGAACAGTATACTCAAGCTATCAAAAAATATGGTAGCAATGTTATTAATACACCTTGCAATTTGGCAGATAAGAATTTTGACTCTAGAGCTTTTGTAGATAAAGCCATAGAAACAGAAAATGCAAGTGGCTTTTTATTAATGCCTTCAATCAGAAATATATATTTTGCTAGCAAAGTTGCACAAGAAGTTAAAGGTAGAAAGCCACTGTTTGCCTCTGAAACTATGTACAGTGCAACAACTTTACAAAATGGCAAGGATCTCGAAGGAATGGTATTACCTGTCTATTGGCATCGTGATGCTAATAAAAATAATCCCTTTGCGAAAAATGCCTTTCAGCTTTGGAACGGACAAGTAAATCAGAGAACGGCAGGAGCTTATGATGCACTCCAAGCCATTATTGCTGGCTTAAAACAAGACAGTACCCGCGAAGGATTACAAAAGGTATTGTCTAATCCCAATTTTTCAACATCTGGAGCAACCGGAATGATTAAGTTTTCAGCCTCCGGGGAGCGTCAAGGAGAAGCTCTACTTGTCAAAGTTGAGCGTTGTGAGTCTTGCTCTAGTGGAACTGGTTACGATTTTGCCCTCTTGAATAAGAAGTAGTTTTTTTGATGTTAATTTTCATTCCAAAGATATAGATTACTCCCAAATAGGTAATCTATTTAATTTCAATGTCATACTAAACTACTTGATTTCATTGCAACTAAAAATAAGAGCGATCGCTTCTATTTTTCTGTAACGAAAAGTTTTGTTTCTCTACCCATAGTTGTGAGTGCAATCGCTCAAAAGAAAGATGAAATATCGCCAATCCCTATGTCAAGGTTATATCAGTAATAATTCTGAACACTTTGCCGAGGAGAACACGAATGGTAACTACATTAGATGATACCAAACGCAATGCTATTGCTATAAAACTTGCAAGTATCAAAGCTCTCCAACAGTTGGCTCTTGAGAATGAGCAATTGCTTTTGACACAAGGACTTGATGCTGAAATTGCCGATCGCATCCGAGATTTTATCAAAGATGACGAAAAAAATCTTGGCATTCTAGAAACCGTAATAGGTCAGTATGGCATTCAAGCTGAACCCAAAAAGACTATTACAGAATTCATTGAAAAAGCTCGCGAATTGTTCAAAGGTTCTGAATTGAGCCTGTATGAAAAAGTATCTCAGCATGAATTGCTGAAACATCAACTAGTAACGGGTGGCTTGGTAGTTCACAAGGCTGCCCAAAAAATTGGTGCTGATGTATTGCTAGCGATCGGGCCTTTGAATACCATTAACTTTGAAAACCGCGCTCACCAAGAACAACTCAAAGGCATTCTGGAAATTCTAGGTGTCCGTGAATTCACTGGACAAGATGCAGATCAAGGAATTTGGGCACGTGTTCAAGACGCTTTAGCTGCCGTAAGTGGTGTAGTCGGTAGCGCTGTCACTCAAAACAGTGACAAAAAGGATCTGAATATCCAAGATGTCATCCGCCTCGATCACAACAAGGTAAATACCCTATTCACCGAACTTCTGCAAAGCGACGATCCGCAGAAGATCCAAGAGTACTTTGGTCAAATTTACAAGGATTTAACTGCTCACGCCGAAGCTGAGGAAGAAGTAGTATATCCAAGAGTACGTTCTTTCTACGGTCAAGATAATACCCAAGAATTGTTTGACGAGCAAGCTCATGTGAAGCAAGCATTAGAGGAAATTAAGGCTATTAGCCCATCTTCACCTCAATTCAAAGAGAAAGCTAAACAGCTATTGGATGAACTTGGCGATCATATTCGTCAAGAAGAAAGTACACTATTCGCTGCCATTCGCAACAACTTGAGTACTGAACAAACTGAGCAATGGGCTACCGAATTCAAAGCCGCTAAAACCCGAATTCAAGAGAAATTGGGTGTTGTTAGCGAGTCGAATGTATAAGATGCTTTCGAGCTTTTTATATCCGCTAAAAAAGGTTAGTTAAACAAAAACTCCCAGCGTTTATCTGCTGGGAGTTTTTGTTTACAAATTTTGCTGACAGTATTTATAAGCGGCATAAGCCATAGTTACAACCCCGGTGATAATAGCAGATTCATCAACTTCAAATTGGGGATGGTGTAATGGGTGATTAACGATTCTTTCTTTGTAGCCGACACCCAAGCGAAACATCGAACCTGGGGCGTGTTCCAAATACATCGAAAAATCTTCAGCACCAAGGGAAGGTTCGGGTAGTACTTGAACGCGATCGCTACTCCAAGCTTCTTCTGCGGCTGATTGTAACAATTGTGTCAGGGCGTAATCATTTTGGACGCTGGGTACACCCTGGCGGTAATTAACTTGATACTTTGCTCCGTAGGTTTGGCAAACATTAGATACAATGTTTTCAATCCAGTTTGGGAGATGGGCACGGGTTTCAGGATGGAGCGATCGCACGGTTCCCAATAACTGCACTTTATCCGCAATTATATTCGGCGCTCTACCACCATTAATTTTCCCGATACTCAATACTACAGGACGCAAAGGATTTTGTGTCCGGCTAATGGCTTGTTGTAGTGCAGTAATCACTTGGCAAGCAATCCAAATCGCATCAATCGCCTCATGGGGACGCGCCCCGTGTCCAGATTCTCCCATAATCAGAATCTCTAAATCATCAGCGGCGGCTGTCAAAGCCCCATAACGCACACCAATAGATCCTGCGGGTATAGAAGGGAAAACATGAACCCCTAATAAAGCTGAAACGTTTTCCATCGCCCCATCTTTCACCATCCAGCTTGCCCCTTGAGCAATTTCCTCGGCTGGCTGAAATAAAAACCGCACTTTCCCACCCAACTCCTCAGCCATTTGGGACAGCACCATTGCCGTTCCTAAGCCCACTGTGGTGTGGACATCATGACCGCAAGCGTGCATAATACCATCTGCACGAGAGGCATATTCCAAATTAGTGCCCTCTTGAATTGGCAAGGCATCCATATCAGTGCGAATCGCCAATAAGCGGTCATTTTGGCTAGTGCCTTGGAGTTCTCCAATCACGCCCGTTTTACCAACTCCCTCTTGTACGTGCAGCCCACTGGAAGATAAAACACCAGCTACGAAAGCTGCTGTTTGGTACTCTTGACCGCTGAGTTCTGGGTGAGAGTGGATGTGGCGGCGAATTTCAATTAAGCGAGGCGCTAGTTTTGCGGCTAAGTCTTTTATATGGGTAAGCATGGATTTAATTAATCTATAGGCTTTTTTCCCATGATAAAGAACTGTTAACAAACAAAATGCTTTTGCTAATACAAGCAGAGTGGCAGGGGGCAGGGGGCAGGGGGAGCAGAGGAAGCAAAGGAGAAGTTGCAGTAAGTTTTTCCCCCTCCGTCTTTGCACCTCTGCCCCCTGCACCCCGCCCCTCTGCCTCTTGTACCCCGCCCCTCTGCCTCTTTTCAATGCCCAATGCCCCAATCTATTTTGAATAACAGGTTGTGCCTAAAGTATTTTCGGGTTTGAACTCGTTACATTCTCTGGGATTTGGACGCTCTAACGACCAGCCATAAGGTTTGTCGGAGGTGACGACACCATTATTTAAAGTTGTTAGTCGGTAATTAGCGCCTCGAAAATTAGTAAATTGCAATTTGGCATCTTTTAAGTTTGCTGCTTCTAAATTGGCGCTAATGAAACCGGCAAAAGACAGATCGGCACTTTCCAGGGATGCTGATTTCAAATTTGCTCCTGTTAAAGAAGCACCGTTGAGATTCGCCTTATTCAGAACTGCACCTTCTAAATTTGCACCAGTGAGATCGGCATTCGTGAGATTAGCTTGAGATAATGTAGCGCCGCTCAAGTCAGCCCCTCGCAAATTTGCTCCAGTTAGATTCAGCCTAGTTAGGTCAGCGCCACTCAAATTACACCGGGGACAGGCAGTTGTTGCCTTCAACTGATCCAAGTCTAGCTGATTTAATGCAACGGCCTGCTCTGCAAACCCAAAACAAGCTAACAGGGCGACGGTAGCAACAATCTTAAGTTTCATATTTTTTACTGATATTTACAAAAATGACAAATTACGCACATAGCGTACTTTCATACTTACATATACCGCTTCTCTAAGCCCGGATTTCTCACAAGCAATAAAAAAATGTATTATATGAGGTCATGTAAGACATTTTTTTAATACATCATCAATTTAAATTTAGGTAGAAGACAAAATTAGTATAAAACCGTAGCTTGCTATAGTCATCTGAATCAAACGGCTATTTTGCGCCAATCCAAAAACGTAATCAACTCTGGGCTGTGATTCCATTGTTGCCGTATTTTTTTAATCACTCTCTGTACTTCTTCTAATGCTCCTGCTGCTGGATCTACATTAGAGGGGCGAAGCTTTGCTGCCAAGGGTAAGGAAGAACAGGGATGAAGCATTCATTAAGAAGCTGTAAAAATACTATAAATTCTAATGGTAAGACTACTCAAACTGAAATATAGGCTATAGAATCGAGTTGTAAGGAACTATACCGAACCAATTATAGACTACCACCTATGTGATCCCCCTAGCTCGATGAAAAACACGACTAGGGGGATCTTGTTTTTGGGCATTGGGTACAAGAGGCAGAGGGGCGGGGTGCAGGGGGCGGAGGCGAAAACTCTTCTCCCTTCCTCCCTGCTCCCTTGCTTTCCTTGCTCCCCGTGCCCCCTTCATCGCCATCCCAAAAGGCGCAATCCAGGGACAATTAGGTAGTAACTCACACCTAACCATAAGCTGATGAAGAAGCCCACAGAACCAAAAAAAATCAGAGGCGAGTATAAGTCTGACCAGGCTGGTTGACTAGTAAATTGGAAGATGGGAGGTGCTAACTTTAAAAGAATCAAAACTGCATAGGCGATCGCACTTCCAAAGGCTGCGAACACGGCGTACACTACATGATGGCTGCGAAGTCCTAAGCCCAAGGTGAGTAAGCTAGCTGCGACTAAAATCACTGCCACTAAGCCCTCGCCGCTATCTTTTGGGGTGATTAATTGCAAAATCAACCAGCCGAAGCCATAGCTAATCATGCCCATCAGGGATGCAACTAAAAACCGCCGCCGTTGACCAAAACACCCCGATACTGTTAGTCCCCAAGCGGTTCCCCAGCCTGCGGCAACGAATACCAAAATATCTGCCCCAAAGACGGGTTGAGTATTTGGCACTAATTGGTTTAGCTGACTCGAAATAGATTCCACAAACTGACGCCCTAAGCTGGTGTGATAGGCCAAAATAAAACCAGCGCTCGCACCAAAACAAGCGCCGATACTACTCAAGATCATTGCCCAAATCGTCGCCAAACAAGCTCGGAAAATTTTGATGATTGTCTGAGCAATAAAAATAATGGTTTTGGTGACAGCTTGGCTAAAGTTAGCCAAAATTTGCTCAATAGCTTGTGTTAGCTGTGTAAATCTCTGGGAAACTTGGGTTGAGGTTTGCTTAATCTTGTTTCGCAGTTGGGCAAACAACCTTGGTGGCGGTAATGGTTGAGAAATCTTCGCCAAACGTTTTTGAATTATAGCTGCATTTGCCGGACGCGATCGCACATCTTCCTGAACCATCTCATCCAACAAATCTGCCAATTGGGGGTTGACATTTACCCCAGTTCGCCAGCGTAATTTACCTGTTTGCTGATCTTCTAACTCTAGTGGGTATTTGCCTGTTAATAGTTCAATCACCGTTCGACCAAGGGCATAAAAATCGGCACCTGGCCCAACAATACCTCCAGTTACTTGTTCTGGTGGACTGTAACCAGAAGAAAATAAGCGGGTGGAACTAGACTGAGAACGCAGTTTAGAGGGGGTAAATTGTTTTGCCCCGCCAAAATCAATTAGTACCAAGCGATCGCTTTCTGTTGACCCTTGAGACTGGGTTACAGATGGCGAAGATGTTCCCAGCATTAAATTGGAAGGTTTAATATCTCGATGAATAATCTGACGTTTGTGTAATTCTTGTAAAATTTGTAGAGATTGGGCAAACCAATTTAAAACCAAATCCTCTGGACACCCCTGAGGAAACTTTTTTAATATCTCCTCTAAAGTCCGCCCATTGATTTTTTCCATTACCAAACAAGGCAGTTGGTGCGGTTTGGGATTAAACAGGTTTACGTTAAAATACCCATCGGCATCAACTGTGGGAACGCCCGGATGCTGCAAGCTAGATAAAACCGCCGCCTCTTGGGTAAATAATTCCAGTGCCTTTGGCGAATCTTCTACCAACACTTTCAGTACTTTCTCAGTTTGAGTTTTTTCATCCCAAACTGTGTAGATTTGAGCAAATCCTCCCGATCCCAATGCTTCAAGGGGAACATAGCGGTCTAGCAACTCTAGCGGTGCGCCACAGCTGTTGCAAAATTTGTTTCCCCAAGGCTGAGGATAAGGACGTTGACAATCAGGATTTATGCAGTGAACCGCACTCTGAGTGATGTGGGACACAACCGCTACAATACAAAGGCTGACTTGATTTTAGCGTTTCTTGAGGTTTCCTGATTTTTTTAAAATAGTCAAAAGGAAAACCCTCATAAAATCTATGAGGGCATTCGCTTATATTTACAGCAGATTTCAAGGAAGGTGAATTACAAAAGCTAAGTCTCAAAGCAAGGTATAAAGTCTGTTTTACTTCTGTTAGCGCAGCGAGGCGTAGCCCATTCTGAATTCTGACTCCTGAATTTTGACTCCTAAATTCTGCTGTATCTCAGCCCTTAATTACGAAAACTTCTCTTACTTTGTCTGTGCTTGGCAACTTCTTTGCGCTTGCGTTTTTCTAGGGGTGTTTCAAAATGACGATGCTTTCTCATGTCTGGAAAAATTCCAGCCTTGGAAACTTCTCGCTTAAATCGTCGTAAGGCTGACTCAATGTGTTCATTGTCACCTACAATTACTTGGGTCATTATTTCTCCTAACTAAGTTGACTTCATCAATGGCTATGGGGACATTCAGGAGTGCTGAGTAACCCCATAGATAAATCTAGAGGATGGTTACAGAGCTTGTCGAATTATTGAAATAATGACAAGCACTTGTTTCTGGGCACTCAGCACTGCTTTGGTAACATTACAAAAAAAAGACAGACTCTTTGTCTGACCTTAAGACTTTAGGTAAATTTTTTTGTTTCCAAAGTTAGTAGCGTCCGCCACGTCCGCCACCGCCACCGCCACCGCCGTATCCTCCTCCTCTGTTACCGCCACCAAAGGAACCTCTATCACCTCTGTCTTCCTTGGGTTTAGCCTTATTCACTTTCAGGTCACGACCCATCCACTCAGCACCATCAAGGGCTTCAATGGCAGCGGCTTCTTCAGCTTCAGTTCCCATTTCCACAAAAGCAAAGCCTCGGGGACGACCTGTTTCACGATCAGTAGGTACTTGAACTCGTTTTACAGTCCCATATTCTGCAAAAATACCACTTAAATCTTCTTGTGTAACGTCATAAGAGAGGTTACCTACATAAATTGACATCGATTCTCTCCAAAATCATCACTGTGTAGAGATTTTAATTTCTCTGAGAAGTCTGTAAATACTAAAAGGAAAAAGCCTTTCAATACTAAAATCAAAGACATCACTGAATTAACTCTCATAAATCTAGGATGACATACAAGCCAACTCTCTGCATCCAGTAGATAGTTAATTAGTGATGCGATCGCGTAGGTGCGATCGTATGCCCCACTGACCCTAAGTACAGTCCACCCCAAAATAGGGTTGGAAATAGAAGATAAATTCTGTAGGGTGACATAGGAAATCAGGCATACAGGGGCGCATCTTTAATATCCGAATTGAATGTTTGACTGCATTTAACCATGAAGCATTACTCCAAGATTTTAATATGAAAGGCAAAGTCAGGCAACAAATATATTTAACAATTCAAAATTCAAAATGACGTGCAGGGGAAGTAGGGAGCAAGTAAGAAGAAGTTTATCCCCCCCGCACCCCGCCCCTCTGCCTCTTTTCAATCCCCAATCCCCAGTTCAATCAAAATTTCGCCTCTTGACCTGAACAATCAAATAGATGTAAACCTAAGCGTTGGGAAAGTTCTTCACACACCTTTACCCCCCGCACACTATTACCACGCATATCCAGTAGCGGCGAAAAAACGCCAATGCCCATCTTATTGGGTACAACGGCAATAATCCCACCACAAATACCACTTTTCGCCGGAATACCAATTTTATAAGCCCACTCACCTGCAAAGTTGTACATTCCACAGGTATACATCACACTGAGAATATCTTTGATGTAACGCTTATCTACTGCCCGTTCTTTGGTGATGGGGTTAATACCTCTGTTAGCCAGGGTAGCTGCCATCACGGCTAAGTCTTGGCAATTTACCATCACAGCACACTGCTGAAAATAAAGATCCAGCGCCTCTTCTATGTTCCGGTCAATCATGCCAAAGTTGAGCATTAGATGGGCCATTGCACGGTTACGATGCCCGGTACTACGTTCTGAAGTAAAAACTGAAATGTCTACGAACACGTCTCGGCCAATATATCGCCGGAACATATCTAGCATTCGGTTGAGGCGTTCGGTGGGGCCGGAACCTTTGATTAAGCTGGTGGTTGCGATCGCTCCAGCATTTACCATTGGATTATAAGGTCGCTTCGATTGCTCATCCAAAATAATCGCGTTAAATGCATCCCCTGTCGGTTCTACACCAACTCTCGTTAAAACGTAATCTAGTCCATGATCTTCTAAGGCCAGTCCATAGGCAAATACCTTAGAAATTGACTGAATGGTAAAAAGTTGCTCGTAGTCTCCAACTTGATAAACCTGACCATCTACTGTGACAATGCAAATACTGAACAAGTCCGGGTTTGCCTTTGCCAGTTCGGGAATGTATTTCGCTACTGCACCCTCCTGTACTGACTTGTACTGTGAATGCAACTCCTTAAGAACAACTAATAATGGCGATAGTTCTATTTCTAAATCCCCTTGATGTGCTTGGTTTGTCATCAGGCTGATAGCATTTCCCAAAATATTCCAAAATATTCACTATATATAATAGGGTTCTACAGCCCCACGTCCCTACAATTGCAAAGATTTTGGTAAAAACAGCTTGCTCTCAAAAATCATACTTGAGCAATTACTGAGTGCATAAAATAAGCATAGTGCTTTTTGATACGAATAAAATCTATTATGCTGGCGATCGCAAAGATTTCCTAATTTTTTTATGATTAATCACTAAAAATATTAAGTTGAGTATCTTTCTTTATTTTATACTCAGTAATACTGTTATTGCATGTTAAATATATTACTGATTTTAATCTAGTTATGGAAAATCAAAGTCATGATTAATGTACGTACAACAAACTTTGAAAAAAGAGATGAAACTCAAACTGATTTGCATAAATGTCCTAGATGTAACTCATATCACGACCTGTTCATAGAGAAATCTAAATATTTCATTAAATAAGCGATTTTGAGTATTTATGCCGATGCCATTTAATTAACGGTATATTACCTTCTTATAGAAAATAGCGAAAATACATGTGATATAAAATACACGAGTAGTTGCGAGCCTTTAGAACCAATCTGAATGGGGTATCGTCACTTTAGGGTGCAAAGAGGGTAAAGTTTTTTCAAGAAATTTTTGACTTGTCGAAAAAAGCGTTACATAGCCAAAGTCCTGAGTTGAGAAAGGTTTCACCCTCAAAATGAGAATTGAAATTTGAAAAAGTGGCCAATAATTACGCTAAAACCCTGATCCCCAAGCCGAAAGGTTCATGTTAGTCTGTTGCAGTTATAAATAAAAAGTGAAAGCGGAACGAGTTCGAGTTTTTCAGAAGGGAAGTTACTTTTACAAAGTGATAAATCTCGCAAATTATAAAACTTTTAAGTTCTAGAGACGCTTTAAAACGGACGCATGAATCAAAGACATTTGTGGACTATTGTCGCCCTGTTTATGACTGTTTTGGGTATACCTTCAGTCGGTTGTACTCAAACCACTAGGGGGAATGCGCTAGCATCCCAAAAATCACTTATCGCTCCTATCACCGATGCGGTGAAGGTGGGAGAGTATCAATCAACAGCAGGAAAGCAAACCTTGGATGCTGCGATTGCAGAAATCCATCCTCACAACGTTGGAGGACGTAAGGCGGCAACTCTTTTTATCAAAAATATACCTGTTCTCACATTTTTGAGTTCTGTATCAAATACGAATCTTGAAAGTAAAAAAGTTGGTGAAGTTGGAAATACTGAGGGCGTACAATCGTACGCCCTTATTGCTAACAACTCATCAAAGTCAGTGAGTGCTGAGAATGCAATGGCTGTGAACAACCAAATTAGCTCTGTTGACGATGACCCGGTTCAGATAGCTGGTATAATAGCCGCTAAAATCAATCAGTTAAATCGGGAAAACGTTGACGGCAGCAAGATTACCGTAAGTTGGAAAGCGGGGGAAAAATCTACTGCCAATCAAGCGCAAAACAAAAGCACCCCTGTCCAGCAAGATAGCGATCGCTATGTCATCAAAGTTAATGGCGAAGAATTGGTCGAAATCAATGAAGGTACGCGATTAGCAGGTACCACCAACAATCTAGCGCAAGATGCATTGCAAGCAACCAATCGCCTACGCAGACTACTAGGCAATGCATCTCCCTTAAAAGAAATTGCGAATTTACCAATATCAATACCGAAATTGCCACGAGAGATTTCCGTCGGCGGAGTGCAAATCTCTTTCAGAGGCATGGCTTCCTATTACGGCTATGACGGTTCTGGTAATCGTACCGCTAGCGGTCAAAGGTTCAATCCAGAAGAGATGACTGCCGCCCATCGTAGCTTACCCTTTGGTACGCAAGTTCGTGTAACCAATACCAGCAATGGTCGTTCTGTAGTGGTACGGATTAATGACCGGGGCCCATTCATTCGGGGTCGAGTAATAGACTTGTCAGCTGGCGCGGCTCGAATTTTGGGAATGATGGGTAGCGGCGTGGCACCAGTACATATCGAAGTCTTAGAGAAATAATCGAGTAGGGAATAGGGAAGAAAGTTAATCACCACTTCCCACTCCCTATACACAATTCCCCTAATTCAATCAAATGATTTCCACAGATGGCAAAGCTTTACGCGGTTCTTATCAACTTGGAACTGACAACCCCACGATCATAATTATTCGGTGATTATTTTCGTAAAGCAGAGGCATTTAATCAAAGTCTGTCGGTAAATCTGGTTTGCGGTAATGTTGAAAAAGGCGCGTGATTTGTGCTGATGTCACACGTCCGAGAGAAAGTTCTGGTAACGCATCTTCAGGAAAAAAACCTACTTCTTCAGTTTCAATACTTGATGATGGAGAACCACCGATAATTTCGCAGTGAAAAAATAGCTTGTAGACATAAAACGGAAATGGTGGATGTCCTTGTTTGTCTCTGTCATAGACTGCTAGTAATTTGATAGTGCGTGCTTGATATCCAGATTCTTCATATACCTCTTTGACTACTATCTCACTGGGCGACTCACCAACATCAGCCCATCCACCAGGTAAAGTCCAGCAGCCATCTGCCCTTTCTTTGACTAACAATATAGTTTCATCACGAAAAATTGCTGCACGCACATCAACTTTAGGAGTTGCATATCCGACTTCACGGCTAAACAAATCGAGGACATAGCTGTGTTCTACATTTGAGTAAGTCGCGATAATTTCTGTAGCGATCGCCTGTAATTGTTTGTACCGTTCGATATCATAAACACCTTCAGAATAGGTTAAACCATTTTGAGCGATCGCTTGTAACTTCTGTGCCCATTCCAGCCATTTAGGTTGCATATATTTTTCTCATGTATGGGCTTGTGGGATTGGGTGTTGGGTATTTGGAAAACTCCCAGTCCCCAGTCCCTAGCCCCTAATCCCTACCTACGCATCATCTAAAGCTGCAATCCCAGGCAACACTTTGCCTTCAAGTAACTCCAAGCTAGCGCCGCCGCCGGTAGAAATGTGGCTCATTTGGTCTGCTAAACCAACTTTTTCCACAGCCGCTACCGAGTCACCGCCGCCGATAATGGTGGTTGTGCCAGTTTTGCTAATTTCAGCGAGGGTATGAGCGATCGCTTCCGTACCTACTGCAAACTTATCAAACTCAAACACACCCATTGGCCCGTTCCAAATTACCGTTTTGGTATCTGCAAGGGCTTCTTGGAAAACTTTTACTGAGTCTGGGCCAATATCCAAACCTATACCATCATCGGGGATGTTCTCAATGCTGACGGTTGTCGCATTAGCATCAGGAGCAAACTTATCTGCTGATACTATATCCGTGGGTAACAAGAAGGTAACGCCCCGTTCCTTAGCCTTAGCTTCCAAAGATTTCGCTAGTTCTAGCTTGTCTTCTTCCACCAACGACTTACCGATATTTAAACCACGGGCTTTGTAGAATGTGAAAATCATTCCACCGCCGATGATCAGCTTGTCGCACTTCTCCAACAGTGTTTCAATCACACCAATTTTGCTGGAAACCTTGGAACCGCCAATAATTGCCGCTAAAGGACGTTGGGGATTTTCAATGGCATTTTGCAGATATTCCAATTCCTTCTCGACTAAATACCCAGCTACAGAAGGGCTGAGGAATTTAGTTACACCTTCAGTAGAAGCATGGGCGCGGTGTGCAGTACCAAAAGCATCATTTACATAAAAATCAGCATTAGCTGCCAATTTTTTCGCAAATTCTGGATCGTTTTTCTCTTCTTCTGGGTAAAAACGGACATTTTCGAGTAACAGCACTTGCCCATTTTGCAACGCGCCAACTTTAGCTGCAACTTCATCACCAATAGAGTCATCAGTTTTAATGACTTCTTGCCCCAGTAACTCCGACAGACGCTTGGCAACGGGAGTTAGGCGTAATTTGTCATCCACACCCTTGGGACGGCCAAAATGGCTGGCGAGAATGACCTTAGCTCCCTTCTGCGTCAAATCTTGGATGGTCGGTAGAGCGGCGCGAATGCGAGTATCGTCGGTAATGTTGCCTTGATCGTCCACAGGCACATTAAAGTCAACCCGCACTAAAGCACGTTTCCCAGAGATATCAGCCGAAGATAAACTTGCTAAACTTTTTTTGGACACACCAAACTCTCCTGATTGCCTTTTTGTTATTGTTTTGAAAGTAGAACCATCAAGATTTTACCGGAGTCAGGGGTACCCAAGTGACAGATATATTTAAGACAGTACTATTTCCTATCGATCAAAGCCGGGAAACGCGGGAAGCTGCTGACGTTGTTACCAACGTAGTCAAAAAGTACAGTAGTCGCTTGGTGCTACTGTCTGTGGTAGAAGAACCGCCTCCAGACGCGCCTAGCGCAGATCCGATGGTGTCGCCAGAGGTAGTTGCCAAACTGCTAGAAAATGCCCAATCTTTATTTTCTGGGCAAGGAATTCAATCTGAAACCCTCGAAAGGCAAGGCAAACCAGCTTTTACGATCTGCGATGTCGCTGATGAAATTGGTGCCGATTTAATCATCATGGGCTGTCGGGGGCTAGGCTTGACTGAAGAGGGAGCGGATGATAGTGTTACCACTCGTGTGATTAACCTTTCGCCTTGTCCAGTATTGATTGTGCCTTAGCAGAGACAATTTTGGATTTTGGATTTTAGATTTTAGATTGATCAATAATTCCTTGATAGTACAGAGCAAGCAGATTTATCTGTGGAATCAATCAAAAATCCCAAACCTAAAATTCCCAAGACCCTAGATTTATTTATGGGGTAAATTCAAAATCCAAAATCTAAATTCTTTCTTTGCGTCCTTCTCCCTTGGCGTTAGTCTGCGGCAAGCCGCTTTGCGTCTACGTTTTTCTTTCTTAGAGGATATTTTAAAAGTCCTATCGTTGGTAGCAAAACGTTATCGATCCCCCCAACCCCCCTTAAAAAGCAGGGCTTTAATTCCGGTTCCCCCCTTTTTAAGGGGGGTTAGGGGGGATCTGAAAGTGTCTCAAGTCACAGTGAAATACTTTTCAAACAACCTCTTATACTCAAATATGCTTTAGCGCATCTTCATACATAATTTGCGTTAGTATCCTAAACCTTTTGATTCTTATCTAATTTTCTGATTCCTCCAAAAACAATTAACCAAACTACTACTACTACCCAGTGAATTAAAACTATTACAAACAAAGAGCCTGTCAGGGTATATGCAGCAGTACATATAATTCCCAAAAATGCAGCTAAAACCAGAAAAACAGGATCGTAAAATGTGGGGATTCCAGCTTTAAAGAAGGTTTTAGCATTCAATGGATGATACAAAACAAATAATAATAAACTAACTATTGCCCACAAAGTCCATCGGAACCAATTGGTTATTTCGCTAGGATGAGGAAGCAAAAAAACGCGAAAAAAGAGTTCTTCAACAATCGCGGGTAAAAATAAACAACGCAATATTAACAAGCATTTATTAATCCAACTTGCAGACCAAATTTGTATATTTACAAATCCAAATTTCCAACCATAGGGTAGGGCAATAATACTATAAATTATCAGCATTACAACTATAACTAACCAATCTTGTAATGTCGGAACTGCTAAGGACGCTAAAACGCGATTTAAAATAATTGAAAGTGGTGAAATATCGGTAAAAAGAATCTTAATTTGTCCCAAAAGTATTGTTGGTGCAATGGGTGTAATATTAGGTTGCCAACCACCTACTTGATTAGTTCGCAAGACTTGCATAATCGCACCATGTTTTAAAAATATTGTGGCGAGATCGTCGTGTGCTTGTTTTGGCATTATTGTTCGCCATGTTGTCAAACCAGCCCAAATACTCCGATCTTCAAATGGTTGCGTCGTTTTTCCTATGCCCGTACCTGCGAGTATACCTGCTTGACTTTGCCAATCAGCGCGAACTATACCCAAGGGTGCTAATTGTTGTTCTAAAGATTTACCTAATTCAACTAGCTGCTGAAAGCGTAATGTTTGTGGGTGATTGGGGTTAGCACGTACCCAAGTTTGAATTTGAGGAGTTGTAGTAACTTGGTTTTTAATTGCCAGTATCGCCGCATAAAGTGCTTGGCTTGCGTCTTGGACACATGAAGTAGCAGGTGATACCATTGCGCCACCAGTTCCATCACCAACCCGATAACGTGCCATTGTTACCTGTAATTGTTGCTGGAATTCTTTTAAAGGCGAAAGTTTAATCCCATCAAAATCATAATCTTGCGTTACTGGGTCGAATTTGATGAGAATATCTGATACTGGACGTGTTGCCAGCCAACCACGTTGTAAATTACCCATATAATCAGCCCATGTATGCGTTCCAGCAATAATTCCATCAGGGTTATGGGCATAAATTTGGTGGTATTTAGTCTCGAAGCGTAATTCTTTAGTAAACTCGTCACGGATAACTTCTGCGATTCCAAAAGCAAAATGTCCGGTGATAGTATAAGGGACTCCAACTGGTTCAGCTTTACGTCCGCCAATTCCACCAAATAGGTGTAAGACAATAGCTTTATTGCCTTCTTGCCATTTTGATATAGATTGATTATGTGAATTTTGTGTTTCTACAGGTTTTAATAATACGGTATTGAATTTACCTTTATTTTTCTCGGTATTTTGCCAATTTACCTCTTGGATGTAATTTAGCCCTAATTTCTCACCAGTAATAATTTGACGGGGTTGAATTTGAACTAGAGAACGAGGTGCAAGGGCGCTGACTGTAAATATGCCCTTTGCATCGGCAGCGCCATAAATATACCATCCAGCCTCACCCGCAGGTGATTGTTCGATTTGCTGCGAACTTGAAGGAGCAAAATTTCGTGTATCTATTACTTGTTGGGGAATACGAATAGTTTCTTCAACACCATCAAACTTATTTGAACTAGGGTTATAATGCTTTACCAGAAAATAATCACTATACTGCTTTTCTTTGGGAATTAAAATAGTTTTGGAGCTAGATTGTATCGGTTTAATTATTTTTACTAGCGCATAAAATCTACCAGTTGCTAAAATAGGTTCACGTTCAATTTGCAAAATAGATTTTTCTTGACTTGCATCAATGATTGTACTTGCATTTAAAGCAACGATTGTTTCATCAACAGGATTTGCACCAGCCAAAGAGCGTAAAATTCCTACCTGACGAACTCCATTTAGTCGAAAAGGATGAATGTTTCCTTGCTTTTGACTTTTAATCACTTCTGAAGTGAAATTTATATCTCGCGTTACTGCTCGATCCAAAGCAAGTAAATCTTTATTCTTTTTCCACTCCAAACGTACAATTTTACCTACCAAATTTTGTGCTGTAGGTGGTGCATATTGCACTTCCATCCATACCCAATCTAAACCATCTTGTAATTGCTGTTTGGTTGGTAAAATTAACCTTCCCACCCAATCGCCAATAGGTTTATAAAGGTTTGTAGATGGAATTTTGCTAATGGGATAAAAACCAGATTGATTAGAATTTTGTCGAATATGAATCGCGTAATTGCTCTCTTGCTGTACTAACTGGGGTTGTCTTGAGGAAAGTTGCCATATCACAATTACTGCGATGAACGCTAGCGGTAAGAATTTCGTAAATAGTAGCTTTGCTTTCCGACTCAATCCACGCCAAATCATATATTATCAACAACTAAAACTTGCTGATAATCTTACTCCAAATATATTGTTTTGAGTCTCTGCCGTAAAGGACTTCCAAATAAAAAGACTCAACTAATTCTTGTAGGGTGGGCGACACGAGAGCCGAGTAACCAAACGTGAGTTCGACTGGTCATATCATGTCCACCCAAAAGACCTCTCCCTGGTTTTACTACGCAAAACCTGTCCCTCTCCGACTTGGAGAGGGACAGACTTGAACTTTAGTTCAAGGCAGGGAGAGGTCTGTCGAACTCACGTTAACCAAAGGCGCTCATGTTGCCCACCCTACAAGATTGAATAATTTATTTCTTGGAAGTCTCTAATCCAGGACTATTTCATCCTAAATATAGGCGATATATCAATACGCTTGGGTTTTTGAGACGCGATAAGTCGCCGTCTCTACAAGTGTTTTGGGCGATATATGACAATACGCTTGGGTTAAGGGTTATTTGTGTAAAGGGTCTATTGAAGACGCGATAAATCGGCGTCTCTACATTCTTTTTCACGAAATGTCTAATGACAAACAGAAAGTTCTGAGCGTCGGAAATCGGCGCTCAGAACTTTGGAGACAAACTTGGCGTGTGAACATGCAGTATTTATTTGCCTAACAGCTTAAAAGCGATAGTTGCGATCGCGCACCCACATACTAACTGGCACTGCTTTACCTTGTGGATCGACTTTCGCCTTGACCACAATAGGGGGTACTTGTCCTCTGCGGGCGCGTTGGGCTTGTAAGTCGTTCCGAATCTGCTGCCGTTGGTTTTCTGGGATGTAATATGTTTCCAAGCCGTAGTTAACAGAGCCATCCTGATAAACACCTTTTAAGGCTACTTGGTTGGCTCTAAGAGTTGTGGGGCGATCGCTACTTACTCGTAATGGTCTCCAAGCTCTCGGAACACCATTACCAGAGGATAGTTGCTCTTGCAAAGTCACGTAGATATTGGTTCCGTCAGGCAATCTTCTGCCACTTCCACGACCTTTGCTGACTAGTGTTTGCCAGCCAGGTAGTCTACTTAAAGTTGATGTACGGGATATGTTGTAATCTAAGGCTAAGGTGTTACCTTCTAGCACATTGTTAGGGTCTACAGGTACGGTTTGCAAAATCACCGTCTTACCTGTTACGTCTGTATAAACCGCTTGGGCTGGTACTGCCATAATTAACCCTGTTTGCAGCGCCAGGGGAGCTAGTAACCGCCAAAAAGGTAAGGGCTTATTCGATTTTTGTTCAGTTGCAATCAAGTAATCCCGAAAAGTCACCTTATTAGAAAATTCGGCTTCAGGAGACAAGGGCTTATTCTTAGATTCAGAAGAAGTATTAGTCATGAGCGTAGTCCTAAAAAGCAGAGGTCTTGAGGAGTTCAAAAGTAACGAGATTAGGACTGACGCAGAGAAACTTTAAAAATTTTGACGCACAGAGATTTCAGAATTTTGGATTTTAGATTTTAGATTTTAGATTTTTTATTCAATCCAAAATTTAAAATTCAAAATCTAAAATTTGCCCTACTTTTTACTTGTAGAGCTACCACCAGGTAGGCGGCGTTCAAACCAGAGTCCAGCGCTAATTAAAGCAGAACCGCACAGGATATAGACTAGCGACTTAAAAAGTAAGTCGGTGTCGTACTCTTGCACGCGACTGATAATTTGCAGTGTTACTAACAGCATACCGCCCCAAAAGGAACTTCTGTTGCTTAATTTCAATCCTTCTTGAATTAGTCCCCAGGCTAATGTTGCAAGAAGTACATTGAAAATAAAAATGCCAAGTTCATCAATCCGGCTGATAGTTTGATGCCAAAAAGGTACTATTGCAATAAAGACAAGAAATGTACTAATAACAGCAGTCGTGAAAATCACTTCGCGGCGCGGAGGGTTATTTCTTTGGCGCAGTAGAAACAACCATTGCAATACCGCCAAGCCGCTGAGAATCCCCAAATCGATAATCGGTAGAGACTCGAATAAGTTTGTCAAATTCGTTGGCTGATTAAAAGTATAATCAGGAGATTCCCATACCCAACGAAAAGACAGAACATAAAAGACGATGCCGAAGCTTACCAACGCTAAATTACGGGCTAGAGATTGAAACAATCTATAATTTATGGTTGGAAACAGTAAATCATCATAACTCCAGAATAATGCAGATGGGAGTGCAAAAGCAAAAGATGCCACCCAAGGGGCTATATCAGCATAATTTAGCAGTGGCAGAGGATTAAGGTTAGCTTGTAAGGAACTAGCAAAGACAAAGGCTGCTAGACCAAAAATCCAACGCGATCGACAGAAGTAGGCTAAGGGTACAAATACTAGCCATGCCAACAAAGGTAGATGCTGTACTACTAGCCGCGACCAAGTTAACTCACCTGAAGCGTACCATAAGTCTTCTAGTCCAGTCCAGTAGCCAATTTCTACGAGGACAATTGACAGAATTCCTAAAGAATTTAAGGACAAGCTGAAGGCCATGACAACAACACCGAATCCCCAGGCGAGAAACAGCTGGGAAGCTGAACCAACGATGTTGAACATCTGGGCCATCAGGAGTAAATTTGCACCGAAGATGAATGCGCTTAAAATTAGTAACCCCTCTCCCAGTAGGCGTTTGCTTCGTTCTGGTTTCTTTCCTTCAGGTGGTCTCCAACTGTAAAATCCAGTAATTGCGATCGCAAAAAACAAACTCATCATCAAAATAATTTTGATTTCTCGCGATCCTCCTTGCCAGTTTCCTGATACAAAGGTAATTATGCCTAAGCATAATAGTATGCTGCCGATAGCAATTGCGATCGCTTTGTTGCGATCGCGTGCAGCAGCTTCCAGGTTTTTAAATTGATAACGTTCTGCTATCTGTTCATACTGCGAAGAACTAATTAATCCTTCATCCCTCCATAGTTGTGCTTGTTTGCGTAATTTTTCCTGAAAACTATCTAAGAACATGACCTTCTCCGGTGCAGTGGGGTAGCTTGGCCATTGCGATCCCAATGGCGGTCATTATATTTTGAGTATGAAGCCAAAAGCCTTAATTACATTGTTCTTGTGTAACAGTTTGATTTTGATTCAGATACAACGTACTTCTATTAATTCATAATTCATAATTTACATGGAAAAACCTTCTAATTTATTACTTAAAGTCTCGCGGCGTTTGTTCGCTAATCTCGATGATCAAGAAAAATTTATCGAGGCTTTAATGAATCCTCAACCTTTTTCACCTAGTATTCTTTGGTGTCAAGAAAAGCCAGAAATCTCGCCTTTGGCAGTAGAAACACCAACCTCTTGGCAACCACAATTTATAGATCGCTTATCTCTGGGAGAAAAACCTGGTAAGCATCCCTTACATGAAAAAGGATATTTCTATTGTTTAGATTTTTCTTCGGTGTTTGCAGCTACTACTTTCTTAGCTATTTCTCAGTCAGTGTATGTAGTTTTTGATATGTGTGCCGCACCAGGAGGTAAAAGTATCTTTGCGTGGAGAGCTTTAGAACCTGAATTACTCATCAGTAATGAAGTTATTGGCAAACGTCTGGGAATGCTAATTTCTAATTTGAAGCGTTGCCAAATTAATCCTAGTGCAGTGGTTAATAGAGATTCGAGTATATTTGCTGAAATGTTCCCCAACTCTAGCAATTTAGTAATCGTAGATGCTCCTTGCACCGGACAATCTTTACTTGCTAAAGGCGAAAAAGCACCTGGATGTTTTCACCCAACTGCTATTAACAAGAGTGCAAATCGACAAAAGCGGATTATAGCTAACTCTGCTAAACTGGTTTCACCCCAAGGCTATCTTGCGTATATGACTTGTACATATTCTCCCGAAGAAAACGAGCAAGTTTGTGAATGGTTTTTAGAACGCTTCCCCCATTTTGAAGCGATAGAAATTAGCCTTTTAGGTCAATATCAATCGCATTTAACTACGATGCCTTGTTATCGGATGTTTCCTCAAGATAGGTTAGGTGCTGGTGCATTTACAGTCTTGTTTAAAAATACTAATGAGGATGAAGAAGAGCCAAAAAAAGCAGATTTAAATACAATATCTTCGCTGTATATCTACCAAAATATTAAGAAATCAAGTTATACCAATTTAATGTGAAGTTGCAGATATCTTGATCCTCCTAAATCCCCCTTAAAAAGGGGGACTTTGATAGACGTTTTTCCAGTTCCCCCCTTTTTAAGGGGAGCCAGCGCGGTCTTCTCTACGAGACGCTGCGCGATGGGGGTTCCCCCCGTTGAAGCAACTGGCTCCCCAAGAGCGACTGGCGTGGGCTAGGGGGGATCGAATTCTATGCAGCTTCATAAAGAATTGGTATTAGCTACAAAAATACGTGTTCCTCAGCGCGCTCAGATACCCACTCAAAATCTGCTACACTATCTTTCAGTTGGCGCTGTCGCAAAATCTCAACTCCCGCGACTGTCGCCACTCCCAAAATTCTCTTGATAAATCCAATACCTAAAGTTGCGATCGCCTTTTCAATTTAATCATTCCATCTCAGAACCGAGTTAAGAGCCTGATAACTCTAAACTTTGTCGAAAAGAGACGATCGCTTCATTCAACGCTACCATATCAATTAAAAATGCATCATGCCCGTGGGTTGACTTCAACCACGCCAGTTGAGCATTAGGGATTAAATTTGCCAATTCTTGTTGTTCAACTGGAGGATAGAGGATGTCAGAATCAATGGCGACAACTAAAGTCGGTTGCTGGATGCTTTGCAAAACAGATTCATAATTTGATAAATTGGCAGATGTGCGATCGCGTGCAATATCGTGGCGATCCATTACGTTGGTCAGGGTAATGTAAGTATTGGCATCGAATCGTTCTGTGAGCTTTTGACCTTGATGCTGTAAATAACTGGCTATAGCAAACTGCTCAGATGCATCATACTCCCGTCCAAAGCGGTTTGTAAAACTATCCCAAGAACGGTAAGTAGACATGGCCATCATCCGCGCCACTGCTAATCCCTGATTTGGGGCTGCATCCAGAGTATAGTTGCCTCCTTTCCAGTTTGGATCGACATAAATTGCCTGTCTTTGGGCTTCACTTAATCCAATACACCAAGCTGAATGCCTGCCAGAAACAGCAATAGATGCGATCGCTTTCACTTTTTGGGGATACAATAATGCCCACTCTAATGCTTGCATTCCACCAAGCGAACCGCCAATTACAAACCGCAGAGATTGAACACCCAAGTATTCTAGTAGTACAGCTTGCAGGTGAACTATATCTCGGATTGTAATCTCAGGGAAGGATACACCATAATGCTTCCCGGTTATGGGGTTGATAGTAGTTGGCCCAGTTGTACCGTAACAACTTCCCAAAATATTGCTGCACACAATAAAATCGCGTTCTAGATTAAAAGCTTTCCCTGAACCAAACAAAGATTCCCACCAATCATCAGCGTCAGCCGAACCAGTTAAAGCATGACAAATCAGTACTCCATTATCGCCTTGAGCATTTAACTGGCCCCAGGTGCGATAAGCAACCTGAACCCCAGTTAATGTTTCGCCCCCTTCTAGTTGAAATGGCACCGTCAACTGGTAAAACTGGGTTTGCGGTGAGATGAAGTCTGAGTAGATCATATCTATCGGTGAGTGAGGAGAAATCAATTAAAAATTAAAAATTAAAAATTGAATAAAAAGACTGGGAGAGCAGGGAGAAGAATTTTCTCCTCCGCCCCCCGCACCCTGCCCCTCTGCCTCTTTTCAATTCCCAATTTATTGAAAACTAAATCCTAACTTGCCGAAATGCCTGCTGAAAATCCTCTTTGATATCGTCGATATGTTCAATTCCCACTGATACTCGCACTAAATCGGGTGTCACTCCTGCTGAAAGCTGTTCATCATCACTTAGCTGTTGATGGGTTGTTGAAGCAGGATGAATAACGAGAGTTTTCGCATCACCAACATTTGCTAAATGACTCGCCAGTTTTACATGATTAATAAAAGTTTTACCTGCCTCCAGTCCACCTTTGATGCCAAAATTTAAAACTCCCCCAAAGCCATGTCGGAGATATTTTTTCGCTCGTTCATGATACGGATGATTAGCAAGTCCGGGATAATTAACCCAAGAGACTTGCTCTTGTTGCTCTAACCACTGAGCCAATTCTAAAGCATTACTCACATGACGATCTACACGTAAGGAAAGAGTCTCTAATCCTTGCAGTAACAAAAAGGCGTTAAATGGACTCAAGGATGGGCCAAAATCTCGTAACCCTTCAACTCTGGCGCGAATAATAAAGGCAATGTTGCCAAAGGAACCATTAGGGCCAAAAACTTCTTGAAAATTTAGCCCATGATAGCCGGGTGCTGGCTCAGTAAATAGAGGGAATTTGCCGTTACCCCAGTCAAATTTACCCGAATCAACAATTACGCCACCAATGGAAGTACCATGCCCACCAATCCATTTAGTTGCAGATTCTACTACAATGTCTGCACCATATTCAATTGGTCGAGCTAAATACCCACCAGCCCCGAAGGTATTATCCACAATTAAAGGTATACCGTTTTCGTGGGCAATGTGAGCTAAAGCTGCAAAGTCGGGAATGTTGAATTGAGGATTGCCAATGCTTTCAACATATAACGCTTTCGTGCGATCGTCGATCGCCTGACGGAAACTTTCTGGCTCATCTCCATCAACAAATTTGACATTAATACCCAAACGTGGTAGGGATACTTTAAACTGGTTGTATGTTCCCCCATACAAGAAACTAGTGGAAACAATATTATCCCCAGCCTGAGCGATGGTACTGATTGCCAAGAATTGTGCCGCCTGACCACTGGCGGTTGCTAGTGCTGCTACACCCCCTTCTAAGGCAGCAATCCGCTTTTCAAATACATCCGTCGTCGGGTTCATGATTCGGGTGTAAATGTTACCAAATTCCTGGAGAGCAAATAACCGCGCTCCGTGGTCGGCGTCATTAAAAACGTAGGAAGTCGTTTGGTAAATTGGTACAGCGCGAGCATTCGTTCCAGGAGCCGGCTCTTGTCCAGCATGAACTTGCAGAGTTTCAAAACGATATTGTTCAGACATAAGCAGTTATTTGAGTTTCCAATTATACAAACAAGTATTTAAGAAGGCAGGGCTGCCAAATCAGTCGGGGATTTGACCTCGACTGATTTGGCAGCCCTGAACTACCGTACCCTGCGGGAAGCTAACACAACAGTGGGGGTCTTAAACCCTTGCGCTATCTGTTTCCTGCCTTCCTAGATAATACTAATTGAGTGTTGTGTTGGATTAATCAACGGTAATTTGCAAGGCTTACCGTATTTTAGCTGGTCACGCTCAGGATTCCCCGTCCATAACATAACAAGTTGGGTGGTGGGAATTAAAGACACTGCTACGTTGCCTTTGAATCTAAAACTTTTTGTTAAAGAGCAAATCTAGGCGATAACTTTATCTGGAAATAGAAAATATTGATCTCTGCTTTAGATGACATTTTCAGCTTTCAGCTAAGATTGATGGTTAGTTTTCACTCTTACTATCTATGCCTCGAAACCACAACAGCAATTCCCGAAGATTGCCCAAAATTAAAACCACGATTGTCTACATCTTTGGTATCATTACTGTTTTAGTCCTAGCCTTTCCTTGGCTGTACGAAATTAAAACCAAGGCTGGGATTGACATATCACCTGGACGCCACGCTGGAACCTTTTTTGAAAAACATACTTACGGACTTTTCAAGTGTGAGTGGCTTTATCCTTATCATTGCGATCGCCCCAAAGGTTAACTAAGGGAATTAAACCTTGCATACCAAGCAAGAGTATTAATTAATACTTCATAACCATTATCTTAGGTTTCATTGATGTTTTGCTTCCGCAAGACTAGCCAAACCGAGAGCAGAGCGATCGCTACACCAGCGCTAATAAAACAATAAATGTAGCCGAAGTTATCTACAATTCTACCGAATACTGCTGCACCGATTCCTTGTCCGACAAACAGGTTGAAGGCGAACAACGAAACAGCAGTACCTCGTGCTTCGGGGGCTAGCTCAGTGGCTTGGGTTTGGAGAGTGCTGTGCATCATATAAAAGCCCAATCCCATTAAAAGAGTCGACGGGATAAAAAATATCCAATTCTGGAAGAATGCGATCGCTAAGAAGCTGATACACATTAAACCTCCTCCCACGCCCACTAAACCAATTTCACCCAGTCGCCTGACTAACCATTTCACTGAGCGACTGTAAATTAGTCCACCTAATCCAAAACTACTGAGCATAAACCCGATCGTTACATAACTGAGACTATAGCGATCGCGCAGAAATGCCCCAGCGTAAGCAAATGCCCCAAATAGGCAAAAGCCTTCCACAAACACCCCGACAATCACAGTCTGGGCGATTGGTTGGATCAATAGTTGGTAATAAGGTCGAAATGTTATCCTACCCTGACCTTGGGAACGTTGGCTATCAGGCAGATGGCGCGTCTCACGCCATAGAAGTCCAGCAATAACAAGGGAGACGATCCCAAATAAGAGAAAGATATCACGCCAGCCGATATATTCTCCAAAGATGCCGCCCAAACTACCACCAAGAATTTGACCTAGTACTAAGGCACTTAAATACTTGCCGATCGCAGCTTGACGTTCTTCATAAGGAAAATTGTCACCGATATAAGCTAAGGTGACGGGGATTACCCCAGCAGCCGCCATCCCGGTGAGAAACCGCAGCAAGGTAAGTAAGACAATATTTGACACAAAAGCACAAACAGCCGTACCTACAGCAAATGCCGCCAATGCTACTGTAATTACCTGAAGTCTGCCAATGCGATCGCCTAGTGGCCCATAAACTAATTGAAATAGCCCGTAGGGAATCGTATATGCCGAGATAATCACCGCAGCAACGCCAACACCGACTTTAAAATCGTCAGCAATGATGTGCAGCAGGGGGTCAATTACCCGTGCATCGGCAATCACCATAAAGGCAGCAGCGCCCAACAGTCCTAATGAGACAGGTGTTTTTCCTGCTATATCCTTTGCTGATCTGTCCACTTTTTATAAAGACTTTGTTTTAGGGATTTATTGTATGTCATTTATGCTTGAAGACAAAATAATAAAATAGAGCGAATGCTTAACTGAACCGTATTGCACTAAAGCCAATTATGTCTTGATAATTATTATCGGCTAACCACACCTCCCAAGTAATCATGTTCTATTTTCCAACCATAGAACTGTTATAGTACCTATTCCATAAGCAATAATATCTTTCCAATCAAATACACTTCCTAAGGCAACAGCCAAAATATTATATTTTTGCAATCCTAAAATATTTACAAAATTAAAATATTGAAGAATTTCTATAGTACAAGAAAATGCAAAAACTGATAAGGCGGCGATGGAGGAGTGTATATTTGAAAAGGTTCTGACAAAGCAATAAATTAGGATAACTACTAAAACATCACCAATAAAAGGACGGATAAAACTCTCATTTACAAAAACCGCAATACATACCTCTATTAAAAATAGTATAGCCGTCAAGTAGAAATATTTTTTATTGAAGATCAGCATAGCAATCAATAGCTGTTAAAAAATACCTATTTGACTATAACTCTCTTCATTTTTTTTGGATAAACTCTGTACTGAACTGTATTACAGTAGGGAAGGGGTTGGCTTGTTGTTCAACCCCAGAATGCTCAAAGCTGAATAGTTTTTGCCGACTGGTTAAATAACAAATCTCGTGATTTATCTGGATCGAGCGCTTGAGTTTTCAAGGCTTCGGCTTTCTCGTAGGCGCGAATTGTTGCCGGACGGGCTTTAATTGTCTCAAACCAGCGCTTGACGTGAGGAAAATCCTCTAGATTTTGACTTTGGCGTTCATGAGACACAATCCAGGGATAGGCGGCAATATCGGCGATGGAATAATCGCCAGCGACAAATTCTCTATCTGCTAATTGCTTATTCAGTACTGCATATAAGCGTCCTGTCTCATTCACGTAGCGGTTAATGGCATATTCAATCTTTTCGGGAGCATAGCCGCTAAAGTGATGATTTTGTCCCGCCATTGGCCCTAGTCCTGCCATTTGCCAGAACAACCATTCTAAAACTTGAGTGCGATGACGTATATCTTGGGGAATTAATTTCCCAGTTTTGTCTGCCAAATATAGCAAGATTGCCCCCGACTCAAATACCGAAATTGGCGCACCTCCATCGGCTGGTTCGTGGTCAACGATCGCCGGAATACGATTGTTAGGAGCAATCTTCAAAAATTCTGGCTTAAATTGATCCCCAGCCCCAATATTCACAGGAATTATGGTATAAGGTAAGCCGACTTCTTCCAAGAAAATCGTAATTTTATGACCGTTAGGGGTTGTCCAATAGTAAAGTTCAATCATGATTATTTCTCCTAAAATTATCCAATTTTTTTGTAGGTTAATAGTGCCTAAGAGACATCTCTTGATGTAGAGAGCGTCATTACGAATTAGATTGTGGTGATTTAGCGATCGCAGCCCAAACTCTATGATGAACTTCAAGAATCTGTGTAGGATATCTTGCTTCGAGTAACGTCGCCAATTCCTGGTCAAATACTTCTACCTTTTCTGGTGTCAAGCTGGCTCCCACACCGGCACTAGCACGAATTCGTCCCCGCCAAGCGACCTGTGTATAAGGTACAAATACATCGTAAGAAAATGTGCGGATTTCTCTAAATCCTCCTTCGCCAATATCTTGTAACCACAGGGGATGCAAGCCATTACCGCCGCCCATATTCCAGGCGGGATTATGAGCCTCGATCAGTTGTTCTGTGGCTTCAACGACATTACCTTTTAAAGGTATCCAATCAAAATGAGCGATCGCGATCGAGCCATTTCTTCTCAATATGCGAGTAATTTCCTGGACGGCACGCGGACGATTAAACCAATGCCAACACTGTCCAGCCGTGACTACATCAGCACTGGCATCTGGTAACTCGGTATTCTCAGCAGTTGCGACTCGATAATCTACTTGGAGTTGGATAGATTCGCTTAACTGTCTGGCTTGTTCTAAAAGTGACACTGATGGGTCGATGCCGATTACATAAGCACCTCTATCAGCAAAGCCCCGCGCTAGCGTTCCTGTTCCTGTACCAAGGTCAACAATGTTTTGCCCTGGTAAACCTATACCATATTCAGACAGTTTGTTAAATAATGAACTGGGAAAGCCAGCGCGGTGTTTTGCATAATCAGTAGCAGTTGCACCAAAATCAATTTTCATAGCTGCAAAACTATTTTTGTAACAATTGTCTAGGCTAGAAGTTCTCTACCCACGGACGTAGTTCTACTTCATAAGTCCAAGCACTGCGGGGTTGGTTGAGGATATTGAGATAAGTTTGAGCGATCGCATCCGGGTCAAGAGTACTATCAGGATTATCTGCTGGATCTTGGCGAACTCCTGAACGGATTCCACCATCAATCACGAAATGCGCTACGTGGATATTCTTTGGTGCTAATTCTCTAGCAATACTCTGAGCCAAACCGCGCAGTGCAAATTTACCCATTGCAAAGGGAGCAGACAACGGATAACCCTTAACACTGGCTGAGGCTCCAGTAAAAAATATAGCACCACCGCCAAGTTGCAAAAACCTTTTGGTAGCAGCTTGGGCTACAAGAAAGCCACCATAAGCAGTAATATCTAGGGTTTTTGCCACTTCACCAGGGTCTAGATCGACCAGAGGCCCCCGCACCCGAAAACTGGGATTGTAAACGACAACATTCGGGGAACCGACTTTTTGATCGATATCAATAAATAACTGTTCTACTTCATCCGGCTTTGAGGCATCAGCAGCGAAACTAACTGCCCCAATTTCACTGCTCAATTGAGTGAGTTTTTCAATTTGGCGAGCTGCTAAAGCTACGGTAAATCCTTCTTTGGCAAATAGGCGAGCTAAGGAAGCGCTCAATCCATTACCTGCACCGACAATTAAAGCTGTTGTTGCCATAAATTTAATTCTCCATAACTGAAGATAAGTGTGAATTGCCCTTAGTGGGACTTTGACCAATTTGCAGTACACCAACTGCGGCAATCAGACAGAGAACGCCTGATAAAATAAACGCTTGTAAATAACTACCCGTCCAAGTTCTCAAGACTCCGGCTCCGAATGCTGCTGTGGCTGCACCAAGCTGGTGTCCGGCGACAATCCAACCGAACATCACGCCGACATTTTCTTTACCGAAGATGTTCGCAACCAGACGGACTGTTGGTGGTACGGTAGCAATCCAATCAAGTCCGTAGAAGACGGCGAAAATGGAAAGCCCATAGAAGGAGAAGTTGAAACTGAAGGGCAAGAAAATCAAAGACAAACCCCGCAGTCCGTAGTACCAGCACAATAAGTAGCGATTGTTCCATCGGTCAGATAGCCAACCGGACATAGTAGTTCCGAAAAAATCGAATAGTCCCATGATTGCTAAAAGACCCGCCGCCTTGACTTCCGGGATACCGTGGTCAATACAAGCAGGAATCAGATGAGTCCCAATTAACCCATTTGTGCTAGCACCACAGATAAAAAAGCTACCAAATAACAGCCAGAAGTCACGCTTACGCATTCCCAGCCAGAGGGCGTTGAGAGTGGAGGCGATAGAATTGACTTTGGGCTGTGATACTTCTACGGTTTCGCTGTTGTCGCCAAAGGGTCGCAAACCAACATCCGCTGGGCGATCGCGCATGAAGGCTGCGATCGCTGGAATAATTAAAAGTGCTGCACCACTAAGACCTAGAGCCGCAATTCGCCACCCAAAGCGATCGGTAACTGAAGCCAGCATGGGTAAAAACACCAGTTGCCCCGTAGCTGTACTGGCGGTTAAGATGCCCAGAACTAGACCCCGCTTTTCCAAAAACCAGCGATTGACGACAATAGCACCCAAAACTAGAGCGATAACTCCGCTACCAGAACCGACTACTACACCCCACAGCAAGACTAGCTGCCAAGACGCTGACATCAAAGTGGTTAAACCGACACCAAGGGCAATGATAGCAAGCGAAAACACCATCATCCGCCGAATGCCGATCCGCTCCATAACGGTGGCAGCAAAAGGGCCAATTAATCCATAGAGTACCAAATTAATGGAGATTGCCAAAGATATAGTTGCTCGACTCCAGCCGAACTCCTGTTCGAGAGGCACTATAAAAACTCCAGGAGCAGAGCGAATTCCGGCTGCCACCAGCAAGGCTAAAAATGTTAAACCTGCAACGATCCAGCCATAGTGGAACGAACGACGCGCGAGGAAGGAGGGTAAGGACATAGTTGAGGAGGGGGGAGTCGGGGAGATGAGGGAGCAGGGGGAGATGGGGGAGCAGGGGAGGCAGGGGGAGCAGGTTTAAAGACTCGTCGGCGAGTATCAAAGACTCATTCACGAGTATCAAAGACTCGTTGGCGAGTATCAAAGACTCAT
>NZ_JABXKK010000084.1:36853-60763 GCF_017115045.1 Nostoc sp. NMS8
ATCAAAGACTCATTCACGAGTATCAAAGACTCGTTGGCGAGTATCAAAGACTCATTCACGAGTATCAAAGACTCATTCACGAGTATCAAAGACTCGTTGGCGAGTATCAAAGACTCATCCCCTATTCTCCATGCCCTATGCCCTATGCCCTATGCCCCATTCCGCATTTATAAAAAACTACCCTGGATAAGGGTTGCCAATTCTGTCTACAGAAACATTAGAGGAGAATGGCAAACGACCGGGATTTAAGCGTGGTTCGGCTGCATAGCCAACAGGGACTAAAACAGCGATCGCTAAATCTGGATTATCCCCAGCACCAATCACTTCTTTCACCTTGTCTTCAAGCCAACCGTTCATAAAACAAGTGGATAATCCCAAACTTTCTGCTGCTAACACCAAATGAGTAGCGGCAATTATGGCATCTTTGATGGCATACTCGCGTCGTTTGTCGCCTAGCCCGGCGTGAAATTGTGGGATGGCGCTTTTAAAATAGTTTATTGTGCCTTCATTCCATGCCCCAGTTTCAGATGCTTGCTCAAAAATTGGGGTTAAGTCTCGTTCGCCGACGTTAGGATCGGCGGCAAAGACGAAGGTTACAGGTGCTTGGACAATTTGCTGTTGATTCCACGATGCTGCTGATAAGGCTGCTTTTTGTGCCTCATCTTGCACGAGAATAATTTGCCAGTCTTGGATATTATAGCTGCTGGGCGCTGCCACGGTTAACTCTACTAGTTGCTTAAGCAGTTCTGGGGCGATGGGGTCTGTTTTAAAAGTTTTGATAGAACGACGTTTAGCGATCGCACTAGGCACATCTAAAGCTTGCGTTTGGATGACGGTACTCATGAGATTCTCCTGATGGTTGGATTATGACCAAATAATTCGTAATTAGCATACAAGCGAATGTATTTATTCATGAAACAAAAAAAAATTATTCCTTGTTTCCGAACAAACAACTCACCTACAGTACGCCCAAGGGAAAATTACGAATTAAGCTGTTGGACATTTAACTTGCATATTACCTGGAATTAAAACTCTTGTGGGGTGGGCAACATGAGCGCCCTAGTTATGCAAATTAAAAGTACATTAGCTTAAGAATTACACATTAGCTACCGGTTCATTAGCAGCCGACCAAAATGGATAGTCTGTATATCCCTGTTCACCGCCACCATAAAAGCTTGCTTGATTTGCTTCATTTAGTGGTGCATTCAAAGCCAAGCGTCGGGGTAAATCAGGATTTGATATAAATAATGTGCCAAAGGCAACTAAATCTGCGGCATTGCTTGCCAGTACAGCATCGCCTTTTTCACGAGTATAACCACCATTGACGATGAGTGTACCTGTAAAGCGATCGCGTATATGACTGGTGGGTACAATTATTCCGCCATGTCTGATGTCTGCCTCTGTTGCCTCATAAAGATGTAGATATGCCAAATTAAACTTATTCAATGCTTGAGCCGCATAACCGAATGTCTCTAGAGGATTGGAGTCATGGATATCATTAAAAGTCCCACTAGGAGAGAAACGTACCCCAACTCGGTTAGAATCCCAGACACTAGTTACCGCCTCTGTTACTTCCAACAGGAATCGGGCACGATTTTCAATCGAAGCCCCATATTTATCTGTACGTTGATTAGTACCATCCCGAAGGAACTGATCTATTAAATAACCATTAGCTGAGTGAATTTCCACCCCATCAAACCCAGCCGCTAGAGCATTTGCCGCTCCCTGACGGTACTGTTCGACGATCTGCGGTATTTCCGATGTTTCTAAAGCACGGGGAGTAACAAAAGGTTTTGGTCCCTGAAAAGTTGAAGCTTCACCTTTAGGAGCGATCGCAGAAGGTGCTACAGGTAAAACTCCATTCGGTTGTAAGTCAGGATGAGAAATTCTGCCGACATGCCATAGTTGCAAGAAAATTCTTCCTCCGTGCTGATGTACGGCATCGGTTACTAACTTCCATCCCTCCACCTGTTCTGGTGAATGAATTCCTGGTGTCGCGGGATAACCTTGTCCTTCAGGAGTTACCTGTGTTGCTTCAGAAATAATCAGTCCAGCAGAAGCACGTTGAGTGTAGTAAGTAGCATTAAGTTCGTATGGGACGTTTCCCTTACCTGCCCTATTTCGGGTTAAGGGTGCCATCACTATCCGATTAGGTAATTCCAGATTTCCTAATTGGTAGGGAGAGAATAAGTTTATATCAGTTGTCATTGGTTATATCTCCAAATTATTTTTAGTCATTGGGCATTAGGAGTTAAGAGTTAGGAGTTTTGTTTATCCCCCTCATCTCCCCAATCCCCAATCCCCAGTCCCTAGTCCCTAAACAATCGACCGAATAACGCCACCATCTACCCGCAAAGCTGCACCATTAGTTGCTGATGCTACGGGACTAGAAAGATAAACTACGATCGCTGCTACTTCTTCATTAGTTGCAAAGCGTTTGATTAAGGAACTTGGACGCACATTCTGAAAAAATTCGGTCTCAACTTCCGTTGGACTAATGCCACGTTCCTGCGCCAGCTTGGTGATAAACTCTTCAACGCCTTCGGAGCGAGTTGGCCCTGGTAGGACTGAGTTTACTGTGACTCCAGTGCCGACAGTGATTTCTGCTAGTCCTCGTGCAATAGCTAGTTGCGCTGTCTTGGTTGTGCCGTAGTGAATCATTTCCACTGGGATCTGAATAGCAGATTCGCTGGAGATAAAAATTATCCGTCCCCAGTTTTGCTCTAGCTGCTTTTGCAGATATTGCCGACTCAAGCGGACTCCACTGAGGACGTTAACCTCAAATATGTTTAACCAATCTTTATCAGTAATATCAAAGAAGGTTTTTGGCTCATAAATACCTAAATTGTTGATGAGAATATCAACGTGAGGAACTTTTTCAAAAAGTTGTTCTACCCCTGATGCCGTGCCAGTGTCAGCAACAACACCAGAAACTTTCGCATCGGGTGTACTTTGCTGAATTTTAGCGATCGCTTGAGCTACTCTTTCTTCAGATCGACCATTAATAATTACTGATGCACCCTCTTGAGCTAGCCCAAGAGCGATCGCTAAACCAATGCCTGCGGTTGAGCCACTTACCAATGCGGATTTACCATGCAGTTTCAAGTCCATTTCGCTCTTTCCCCGTTAGTTGAACAAAATGAGCAGGGGACTGGGGACTAGGAAGTAGGGGAGATGAGGGAGATGAGGGGAATAAACAAAACTCCTCACTCCTCACTCCTCACTCCTCACTCCTCACTCACCACTCAATACGGTTCGGTTAACGTTTTCATATTTTGAAGATCCCCCCAACCCCCCCTTAAAAAGGGGGGCTTCCAAGCCTCTTTTACCCCCTTTTTAAGGGGGTCGCCGTAGGCGGGGGGATCTTAACCGAACCGTATTGACTCAGCACTCAAATTAAAGATGCTGTGCTAAGGTCTTATTCAAGGTAGTTTTTGGTACTGCCCCGACGACAGTATCAACCTGTCGACCTCCCTTGAAAACCATCAGTGTCGGAATGCTGCGAATTCCGTAATGGCTAGCGACAGTAGGATTTTGATCTGTGTTCAGCTTCACAAATTTCACCTGTCCTTCGTATTCAACAGCAACTTCATCGACGACTGGGCCCACCATCCGGCAAGGGCCGCACCACGGGGCCCAAAAGTCCACTAATACCGGAATTTCACTTTCCAAGACTTCTTGCTTGAATGTGGCTTCTGTGACGTTTGTAATGGATGACATAAATTGCCTTCCTAATTAATTCTATAATTCGATAATATCGAATAATAAAAATATATGCCACTTGATGAGATAATGCAACTATGAGATTTCTTTATCATCCAGATAGAAAAAATATTTCTTTACCGGGGGTCTTGTATGCATTGGGCGATCCGGTGCGGCTAGAGATTGTGCGGCTGCTGGCAACTGAGGGTGAACAATGCTGTGCGAGATTTGATTTTGCGATCGCTAAGTCTACTATGTCCAATCACTTCAAGATTTTGCGGGAGTCGGGGATAGTCTTGACACGCAAAGAAGGGACACACCATATTAACATACTACGGCGTGAAGATTTAGAGATGTTGTTTCCAGGGTTGCTGGATGCAGTATTGAAAGCCGCTCAACCATTGCCTGTTAGCCCTGTTAGTACTAAACAAATAGCTTCAAGGATTTAGGGGCATGGGGCATTGGGTATGAATTGTTTAAGAATCTTCTCGTTTTTCTTTCTGTATTTCTAAATCGGCAAAGATATCGTGTTGTTCTCGAAAAGTCCTTGGAGTGTGAGATAAACCTAAATCTGTAGAGAGTAAATCAATACCATCGATAATTTTGGGTATCTGAGCTTGATCGACTTGCAGACTCAGAAAGCATTTCTCTCTGTAATCTGGTCTTTCTTGAAAGCGTGCGATGTCTACGACGGGCTACGCCTACGCTCTTTCCAGAGGGCGCATAACCTGATAAGCTTTCTCAGCCTTCTCAATTGATGCTTGAGGTATTGGCGATCGCAGCCTGAGAACTGCTAAATCAATCAAATCTCTTGCCTCAACGCTGTCATCGGCGTAACGGTCAGAATTTGACAGCAGCTTAGAGGTAAAACAATCATTGAAGCTTAAGCAGGGAACGAGTGACCAGTTTAGATATCTTGGTGGGTCTAGTTGAAAACGAGTTTCGGCAATAATTTCCGTTTTAATCGGCACATCATCTACAAAAACGCTCATCCGAATTCCATATTGGTCAGTTGTGCTACGTCCAACTTGGATTTTACTTAAATCACGAAATAATGCTTCATGCCCACCCTCAAATACCACTGTCCGCAGGTATTTGTAGCCTTCTGTACCAACAGAAGCGATAAAATCAACGTCCTTACTCCAACGATATTCTTCAAACTCAAATGCAAGAAGGGTTCCGCCACCGAAGTAAGCAGAACCCTTCCTAAGCATGTCAGAATCTAAGCATTCAAGAACTGTGAGAATTTTTTTATGGTGTTCAAACCTGAAGGTCATAAATAAACTTGCAACCAAGATTTATAGCGTCTGGCGAGTTCCTGAAGAAAATTGAGTTCTTCACCCTCAAGATTATTAAATAGGTTGTGATATTGCCAACCACGCTCGTAGCGACTTAGCATTTCTTCTGAAGTAAACCGATATACATCGGCAGTCTGCCAACAGATCGACTCCAGAAAAGGCAGCTTTTTGGGCACAAGAACAGGATTATTTGTTGGTGTTGCGGTTGTCATAGCTTTTTTAATCAACCACTTTAGACTTACTTTAATTTTAGCTTTCGCGCTTTATATTTGGCCACTGTATTTGAGAAGGGCAAATCAGTAGCGAAATATAAGGCGAGCGATCCAAAAAATCTACGTGCCGCTAAGTATTTTGGTGTAATGCCTGTATCAAAGCAATAGCATCTGCTCCAGAGTTAGGTTTGAAAGCTATTATTATGATGAAATGCATTCTCTTAAGAGTGCAAAATCGCAACAAAAGCACCAATGGCAGAATTCACCATTCAAATTCCCGATGAACTAGCTCAACGTTTAGAACCTTTGCAAAATCGCTTACCCGAATTGCTTTGGCGATTACTAGACGTTGTTAATCTACCAACAAATATTCAGCCAACAGTTAACCATGAGACTACAAATATTGCAGCAGTTTATCAAGAAGTTATTGATTTTTTAATTAAGGGGCCAAAACCAGAAGAAATTATTAATTTTAAAGTTTCATTTCAATCTCAAACACGCCTACAAGAATTACTAGAAAAAAATCGCTCTGCAACACTTAGTCAAATGGAATTAGCAGAATTAGATGTTTACGAGCAGCTAGAACAGATGATGATTTTATTAAAAGCACGAGCTTATTCTGCAATCAGCTAACATGACTTCTAATTCGATTTCTCTGGAACTCCGTAGGTTAGTGAACCAAAGAGCTTCAGCACGCTGTGAATATTGCCGAATCCATCAAAATTTTTCTATTTATACCCATGAAGTAGACCATATTATTGCTGTCAAACATGGGGGTGAAACTACTGTTGAGAATTTGGCACTTTCATGTTTATCCTGTAACCGTCACAAAGGCTCTGATTTCGCTACTATAGACCAGCTTACTCAAGAAATTGTTCCATTGTTTAATCCCCGCCGCCTGGTCTGGGATGAACATTTTTATCTTGAAAATGCCAGAATAGAAGGAAAAACTCAGATTGGTCAAGGGACTGCAAGGTTACTTCAATTTAATGTTGCCAATCGGGTGCTTTCTCGACAATTGTTGATAAGTCAAGGACAATACCCGTAATTCTATCCCAATTAAAAATTATCCGAGCTAGGATAAACTCTTCCTTTCCAAGCGCCGCCACGCCCTTGCCAGTGACGTAGTGCTGAGTCTAAAGTCATTAGGGTATAGAGAAAAGCGATCGCAGGTAAGCTAAAAGCGAACCAGGGAGAACATTTATAAAAGCGGATCGTTGGGTAGTAAGCGAAAGTCATCAATAGCCATCCGAATAGACCCGTAAATGCGATCGCCCAATTGCTCCAAACTGCACCCAGAATCACACATACAGGCGGAGCTAGATAAATTAGAGGCATTCCTACCAAAGTTCCCAATAGTAGTAATGGCGAATAATTCAGTTGGGTATAGGCAGTACGAGCAACCATATCCCAAATCGTCGCCAGCGAGTCATAAGGGCGCAAACTACGAGTCAAGCTACTCAATCCTAGCCAGATACGTCCAATGGGGATTGGGTACTGGGTATTGGGTACTGGGGATTGGGAAAACTCTTCCCTAGTCCCTAGTCCCCAGTCCCCAGTCCCTCTCTTAACAGCCTGAGCTAGGGCGCAATCGTCAATTAAAGCTTGGCGAATGACTTGAATACCCCCAATTCGCTCTAAAGCTTCACGGGCGATCAGAATAGATCCCCCGGCGGCGGCGGCTGTGGGATTGTTGGGATTATTTACCCAGCGAAAAGGATAGAGTTTTTGGAAGAAAAAGACGAAGGCTGGAATCAAAAGTTTTTCCCAAAAGCTTTTACACCTGAGTCGCACCATTACCGAAACCAGGTCTAAATCTTCTTGGACAGCTTTCGCAACGAGTCGGCGGAGATTATCAGGATCGTGTTCGATATCTGCGTCAGTCAGCAAAAAATAGTCAGGTGTAAGTTTACTCGCGCTCTTTATACCTTGCTCAACTGCCCAAAGTTTGCCCGACCAACCGGGAGGCAGTGATTCACCTGAGATAATATGCAGTTGTTGGGGTTTACCGACAGCGTGTGCAACCCCTTCAGCAAAATTTGCTGTCTGGTCTGTGCTGCGATCGTCTACCAAAAATACGTTGAAAGAACCAGGATAATCTTGGAGTAGGAGCGATCGCAAACTAGTTGGTATCAATTCAGCTTCGTTACGCGCTGGAACGACGACACAAACCACAGGTAACGATTGTAGCTGAGTTTCTGTAACCTCTAATTGCTGGTCTGTCCGCCAAAATTGTCCCCAAAAACACACTAATCCTAACCAAATTGTCAAGGATAACAGCATCAATCCTAATACAATTACATCCATGACCTATTGCAAATTCTCAGTAACTCAGACAGAATACTATGTCTATTGATAGAGGAAAAAAAAGTTTTTCGCTGTAGTGCCCCGTTCATAACTAGTATTGGGTGTTGAGGTTAAATAGGATTTGATGCAAACACAAGACAGGGTAAAAGTCAATCAAGTCGCAGAAGCGATCGCAGCTAGTCAACAATATTTGCTTTCGATTCAAAATCCGGCAGGTTACTGGTGGGCAGAGTTAGAATCTAATGTCACCATCACTGCTGAAGTCGTCCTCCTGCATAAAATTTGGGGAACAGACCAAACCAGAGCTTTACACAAAGTCGAAGCCTACCTGCGTCAAGAGCAACGGCAGCACGGCGGTTGGGAACTTTTCTACGGTGATGGTGGAGAACTTAGCACTTCGGTTGAAGCTTATATGGCGCTGAGGCTGCTAGGTGTACCAGCAAACGATCCGGCGATGCTTCGAGCGAAAACTTTTATTCTCCAACGGGGTGGTATTAGTAAAACTCGGATTTTTACCAAGTTGCACTTAGCCTTGATTGGCTGCTACAACTGGCGCGGTATTCCCTCGCTACCAGCTTGGATAATGCTGTTGCCAAAAGCTTTCCCTGTCAATATCTACGAAATGTCTAGCTGGGCACGTTCCAGTACAGTACCATTACTGATTGTATGCGATCGCAAACCTGTTTTTCTCACCGACTCAGCGATCAATCTAGATGAGCTATATGCCGAAGGTGTCGATCGAGTCCAGTGGGAATTACCCCAAAGTGGCGATTGGACAGATTTATTCCTCACCCTTGATCGGGGATTCAAGTTGGCAGAAAGCCTTAATTTAGTACCCTTCCGCCAAGAAGGCATCAAAGCCGCCGAAAAATGGATTTTAGAGCGTCAAGAAGCTACAGGTGACTGGGGCGGCATTATTCCGGCGATGCTGAATTCAATGCTGGCTTTGCGGTGTCTGGATTATGACCGAAACGATCCTATTGTGGAACGAGGTTTGCAAGCAATTGATAACTTTGCCATTGAAACAGACAATAGCTATCGGGTACAACCTTGTGTTTCACCTGTTTGGGATACAGCTTGGGTGATGCGTGCTTTAGTAGAATCTGGCTTTAAACCAGATCATCCGGTTGTAGTCAAAGCTGGAGAATGGTTGCTGCAAAAACAAATTTTAGATTATGGAGATTGGGCTGTAAAAAATCACCAAGGAAAACCAGGGGCTTGGGCGTTTGAGTTTGAGAATCGCTTTTATCCTGATGTAGACGACTCGGCGGTGGTAGTGATGGCGCTACATTTGGCGAAACTCCCGAACGAGAAAATTAAGCAAGCTGCGATCGCTCGGGCCTTAAACTGGATTGCATCTATGCAATGTAAACCAGGTGGGTGGGCTGCTTTTGATTTGGATAACGATCAAGATTGGCTCAACTCTATTCCTTATGGCGACTTAAAAGCCATGATTGATCCAAACACCGCAGATGTTACAGCTAGAGTGCTAGAAATGCTTGGTGCTTGTGATTTGGCAATTGATAGTGATAATTTAGAGCGATCGCTTACTTATCTTCTGCGCGAACAAGAAACAGAAGGCTGTTGGTTTGGTCGTTGGGGTGTAAATTATATCTACGGTACTAGTGGCGTTTTATCAGCCTTGGCGTTAATCGATCCTCAAAGGCATAAACTCAGTATAGAACGGGGAGCCGATTGGTTAGTTGGATGTCAAAACCCAGATGGGGGTTGGGGTGAGACTTGCCGCAGCTACAACGATCCTAGTCTCAAAGGAAAAGGAAATAGTACTGCATCTCAAACTGCTTGGGCAATAATAGGGTTGATAGCAGCAGGTGAAGCCACTGGTCAATTAGCTTTTGAGGTGATTGAGCGGGGAATTAGCTATTTAGTAGCAACTCAAAAGCCTGATGGTACTTGGTTTGAGGCAGACTTTACAGGTACCGGCTTCCCTTGCCATTTTTATCTCAAGTATCATCTGTATCAACAATACTTCCCTTTAATTGCGCTAGGTCGTTATCAAGCAGTGATTCAAAAAGGTTAGTTAATTAGACATCTCCGAAAAAGAATTGTTTTGACGTAGCAGTGCTACGTCTCTACAAGGGTTATGGGTAACGCATATTTAATTTCTGGAGATGTTTATTGTTCTTACTCAGGGACTTCCAAAAAATAAATTATCCTAAACTATTTGTATATTTTGTAGGGGCACAAGTGCTTGCGCCCCTACGTTCGCTGAGCGTCCTACAGGGATGGGATATTTTTTTAACTGGAAATACCTTGTCTAACTAGAGGTGTATAGCTAATAAATGAATCTATCCCCTGGGAACGAAGCTAAACTAGCGATCGCACCATAGGATTGTAAGTAGAAATTCATGGTCAATCAAATTGTAGTTAAAGTTTTAGTTATTAACTTAGGAGTTATCAAACCGAAATTATTCAGTAGCCAAATTCCCACTCATAGCTGTTTTTTATTGGGCAGAAATAAAAATATTAACTCTTTAATTGACTCTTTAACTGTCCACTACAAGGACAGCTATATCAGCGTAACCAACGAGGCGTATTTATTAACGTCTCATAGAGAATAACGCAGAAATAAACTGGTTAATTTACTGTAATGGAGAGATAAAAAAATGACTTCGATATCAGACGATAAACCAACTCCAAGCCAGGGCGAAGCTAGTGAAAAAGAGCGTTGGGCATCTCTTATCGGTGGCGGTGCTATGGTGCTGATGGGTTTAAAGCAAGGCTCTTTGCGGGGAGCGTTGACAGCTTTGGCTGGTGGCGGTTTGATTTATCAAGGTGCAACGAAGCAAAGCACAATCCAGCAAGCACAGGAAGCAATAGGTATAAACCAACCGATCAAAGTTGAAAAGACGGTAACAATTAATAAATCGCCAGAAGAATTGTATCGTTTTTGGCACAATTTTGAGAATCTGCCTACATTTATGAAGCATCTCAAATCTGTCAAGGTGTACAACGAAAAACGTTCTCATTGGATAGCTAATGCACCTTTAGGTAACAGCGTAGAATGGGATGCAGAAATTCTCGAAGATCGGGAAAATGAATTTATTTCTTGGGCTTCTGTGGAAGGTGCAGATATTGATAATTCTGGGTTTGTCCGCTTCCAAAAAGCAGCAGGTGATGTCTCGGGACAAGCCACTTCGTGTCTACGCGGTACGGAAGTAAAGGTTGTCTTGGAGTATAACCCACCTGGCGGGGCATTGGGGTCTGCCGTGGCTAAACTTTTTGGTGAAGAGCCAGAACAGCAAATTGGTGATGAATTGCGCCGCTTTAAGATGCTAATGGAGACAGGCGAAATTGCCACTACGGAAGGTCAATCTTCTGGACGCAGTTAGTTATTTACCCAATCCCATGACTAATGTTTAGATGATGGGAGCTGAAAAAGCAATCGCTTTTATTCGCTTTCTCAAACGCCTAGAAATGGCGAAAAAGTTTGCCAAAGCAGAGATAATTAACTCCGAAAATGTGGGCTTTGCGACTGACCCCACAAGAAGTTAATGCTGGCGAAGTGTTGAAATAGATGAGTGGTAGCTGTGACATTGATGCTGTTAGTTTGGCAGGCTATTACATTTTTCAACAAAAAAGGATAACTGCATCAAAGTTATTCTTCAAACCTGAATGACATTTATCATTCAGCATTTTAGACTGTACACCCTACATAATGCAATTGAGGTTTTTATGAATCGAGTAATTTCATGGCTGCAAAATATTCGCATTTCTCAAATCCTTGTAGTTTTTCTAGTCGGATTTATGTTTTTACTAGGTCAGGCTTTTAGCGATGTTAACGTAGCACAAGCTGATGTGAAAACTCCAGAAGGTACTTATTACAAGGGAATACCAGATGGGCAAGGTGAAATTAGAAATGATACCCAAATCACAAACAGCGAAAATCCCTTAAAAAGCACTGTTGATAATATCCGTGAAAAGTTAAACTTGAATGAAAAAACTCCTGAAGCTACAAAAGAGTTTTTTGATCCGGCAAAAAACATAACCGGAAATAAAGCTTCATCCTCTAATAGAGAGAGAGAAGGTTATTATCACAATCCTCCTAAGAAATAACTGATAATTATCAGCTAGACGGTAGGATATTTTGAACCGAAAAATTTGACTTGTACATGGTCAAATAAGGTTTGATTAATTACAGAGACGCGATAATTATCGCGCCTCCAAATCAAGATAAATAATAAATTTATCTTGTTTTTAACGAACTACAAATCATTACTAAGGAATAAATAATTATGAAAGCAGTTTGCTGGCATGGAGCAAACGATGTGCGGGTGGAAACAGTTCCCGACCCCAAAATTATCAATCCGCGCGATGCCATTATTAAAATTACTTCCACGGCAATTTGCGGTTCTGATTTGCATATTTTCAACGGCTATATTCCCTCAATGGAAAAAGGCGACATCCTTGGTCACGAATTCATGGGGGAAGTCGTGGAACTTGGAAGCGCAGTTAAAAATGTTAAAATAGGTGATCGCGTAGTTGTTCCCTTCACTATCTCCTGCGGTAGCTGCTTTTTCTGCAATCGGGATTTATGGTCGTTGTGCGATAATTCCAACCCCAATGCCTGGTTAGTAGAAAAGCTAATGGGTCATTCCCCAGCAGGTCTATTTGGCTACTCTCATTTATTCGGCGGTTATGCTGGTGGTCAAGCGGAGTATGCACGAGTCCCCTTTGCCGATGTAGGCTTGCTCAAAATTCCCGATGGTTTGACGGATGAGCAAGTGCTATTTTTAACAGATATTTTTCCCACCGGCTATATGGCAGCCGAAAACTGCAACATCCAACCCGGCGATATTGTCGCTGTTTGGGGTTGTGGCCCAGTCGGACAATTCGCAATTCAAAGCGCATATATGCTAGGTGCGGAACGTGTCATCGCCTTTGACCGCATTCCCGAACGTCTGCAAATGGCTAAAGAATACGGCAAAGCTGAAGTTCTCAACTACGAAGAAGTGGATGTAGGCGAAGCACTCAAAGAAATGACTGGCGGTCGCGGCCCTGATGCTTGCATTGATGCAGTAGGAATGGAGGCACACGGCACAGATTTTATGGCGTTGTACGATCAGGTAAAACAGGCAGTACGTCTAGAAACAGACCGCCCAACCGCCTTACGGCAAGTAATTGTATCTTGTAGAAAAGGCGGTCACGTATCAATTCCGGGTGTGTATGGTGGCTTTGTAGACAAAATGCCGATGGGTGCTGCGATGAACAAGGGCCTAACCTTGAAGATGGGACAAACCCACGTCCACAAGTATCTAAAACCTTTGCTAGAACACATCCAAAACGGTAAAATTGATCCAACTTTTATCATCACTCACACATTACCTCTAGAACAAGCGCCCCACGGCTATGAAATTTTTAAAGACAAGAAAGATAACTGCATCAAAGTTGTACTCAAACCCTAATTTCATTTGTTTAATATGAGTGATACCACCGTTACAAAAATAGATTCTACCCATTCCCCTAAAGGTAAACTCGGTCAAAAATATCTTGCTTCTGGCAAAGAAGTTGCCATGCGTCTTTGGGAAAAGGAACAACCAAACGAAGACAAAGAGCCAAGTTCGCGCGACTATGAAACAGTTGGTTATGTAATTAGTGGTCGTGCGGAGTTGCACATTGAAGGACAAATGATTTTGCTAGAACCTGGGAGTTCTTGGGTTGTACCCAAAGGAGCCAGCCACACATACAAAATCCTAGAATCATTTACTGCTGTTGAGGCAACTAGTCCGCCTGCTCAAGTTCACGGACGAGATGAAAATTGAACCACAGATGAAACACCATAGCTATTCAGCTTTGGTATGAATGATAAAGCGATGCAACCTATACATCCGAACCATTAAGTGCTTGATGGTTCGGTTTTTTGTTGTCGAACCAACGAGAATAATTGTCCGCATATCGGCGGTTGCTGCTGCTAACTGGTCAAGTGCGATCGCATACCTCAAACAACCGCTACGAACCACTATGACCCATACCATTAATTGCGATCGCCTCTCAATGCAGTTTTAGATTTTTCCCAATTAATGTTATGCACTCAAAACTTACCATCAGAAACATATGAGAATGCTGGTATTATTTATCGTAATCGAAATTATTTTTTGATATTGATTAATAATATTCTTGATTGCTCGAATGTTTAAACTACTCAGATACCTTAGTATTTTTCTGATTACCGCCTGTTTGCTATTTGCTTGTAATACTTCAGCACTGACCCAATTAAAACGCCCTCCATTAAAAATACCATCTGGATATTTTGTTGGGGAGTATCCAGGTATCATTGCTCAAGAAAAAGGATTCTTCAAAGCCCAAGGGGTAGATGTGGAACTAATTCGTAAACGATACATCCAATTGGAACAAGCAAATTTCAATGCGGGCAAATATGACGGTGTTATATCTTCTTTGGGAAGTTTTATGATCTTGAGTGCCACAAATCCAGATATACAAGGCGTGATGGTTGTAGATGAATCAACAGGAGCAGATGCGGTAGTCGCTCAATCACAAATTAAAACCGTTGCTGACTTGAAAGGTAAAAAGCTGGGTGCAAATCTAGGCGGTTTTAGCGAAGTTTTCGTGACTGAGATGTTGAAAACTGCCAACTTAACCAGCGATGATGTAAACTTGGTTAAATTAGAGGCTTCAGAAATTCCCAAACGCCTGAAAAATAATGCTATTCAAGCCGGACACAGTTGGGAACCTCATCTCTCTGAAGCGATAACATTAGGGGGACATATCTTATTCACCAGCAAGCAAACCCCTGGCTTAATTTCAGATATGATTGTTTTTCGCGGTAAGACAATCCGCGATCGCCCCGAAGATATTCGTGCATTTGTCCGAGGATGGCTGCAAGCCACGACCTACTGGAAAGCAAATGTTCAAGAAGGAAATGCTATCATCAGCAAAGTGTTAAAAATTCCTATAAATACAATTTCTTTGGAGGGAGTAAACCTAACTGATTTAGGTGAAAATCAAAAATTCTTTCAGTTTAGTAACCCTCACTCCATTTACAAAACTGCCAAGATATATGCAGACTTTTTTATTCGCTCTGGAAACGTGACACGCATTCCTGAGCTAAAAAGTTTGTTCAATTCTTCTTTCTTAAACTCTCCCTCTTAGTTTAGAGGTTGTTTGTAAAGCAATACGCTTGGATTAGGGCTAAAATATTGCAAAAAAATTGTAGGTTGGGGAGCCACTGCGTTGCGCGGGTTAAGAGCGTTGTAGCAAGTGGCGTTGGCCAGCCAACATCCTGATATGTGTTGGGTTGCGCTCCGTTCCACCCAACCTGCGTCTAATGCGCTATTTTTTTGCTTGCCACGCTACTACTTAAGATTTACTTTATAAATAAATAGCGTCTGAGAGCCATGCAGAATTCCCTTTTGGGCGGCATCCGTACAAAACTGATCGCCTCATTTCTCGTTGTTGCTTTGATTCCGTTGCTGTTGTTGGCATTTATTAACAAACAGACAACTGAAAAAGCACTAACTGACAACGCAAAACAAGCCCTATCTGCAGCGGCTAACGAAACTGCTAACAGAATAGATGCCTTTATTGATGCAAATCTCAATGCTGTGCGCGTAGAGGCGATTTTACCAGGTTTGGCACGCTACCTCAGCCTAACTCCAAAACAGCGAGATGACAGCCCCGAAATGCAATTGGCGACAGAAACACTAATCCGTCTTAGTCGCAAAGATATGGTCAATGTTATCTCATACGCTTTGCTTGATTTAAGTGGGAAAAATGTATTGGATACATATACATTGAACATTGGCAAAGATGAATCAGTTCAAGATTATTTTAAAAAACCGCTAGAAACTGGGTTATCCTCTGTTTCTAGCATGAAGCGATCGCCAAAAATTCCTGAGCTTGTTACCCTGTTTTTTAGCAGTCCGGTTCGTAACGCCAAGGGAGATATATTGGGTGTATTGCGTGTTTCATACAATGCTACTGTTGTTCAGCAGTTGGTAACTCAACAAACTGAACGTGCTGGGGCAAAATCTTTTGCTATTCTTTTAGATGAAAATAAAATTTATTTGGCACATAGCACTGCACCAGAATTGCTTTTTAAATCAATTGTGCCTCTGCCTGCTGATGTTTTAATTAAACTGCAACAGGAAGAACCGTTGTCTAATTTTTATGTCAAAGAATTGGCAACTAATGACTCAAAAGTTCAGCAAGCATTAGATAATAAACAGTCGTATTTAATTGCATCTTTGTCAGCAGCAGGTAATCAGGTTAATTTGATTGCGATCGCTAGTTTGCAATATAGACCTTGGTCTGTATTGTTTGCCCAGCCCCTTGCTGTGGCCCTAGCACCTGTAGAAAAGCAAATTCGTGACACAATGTTTCTGTTTGCATTTATCGCTGGGGTAGTGACAATTATTGCTTGTGCTGTTGGGCAACTGCTAACAAGGCCAATAATTCACCTTACCAATATAGTTTCCCAGTTTACCGCAGGTAACTTAGATATTCGCACCAAAAATAACTCAAAAGACGAAATAGGCCAACTGGCAAAATCATTTAACAACATGGCACTTCAGTTACAAACATCTTTTGAAACTTTAGAACAACGGGTACAGGAGAGAACAGCAGAGTTAGCTATTGCTAAAGAAAAAGCTGAAGTGGCAAATCAAGCTAAAAGTTTATTTATTGCCAACATGAGCCATGAATTGCGATCGCCACTCAATGCAATTATGGGTTTTTCTCAATTAATGTTACGTGCTAAAAACTTACCATCAAAACAGTACGACAATGCTGTAATTATCTATCGTAGTGGAGATTATCTCTTAACATTAATTAACAATATTCTTGATTTATCGAAAATAGAAGCAGGTAAAATGACCCTCAACCCCAATGATTTTGATCTTTATCGCTTGATCTATGATTTAGAAGATATGCTGCATCTACAAGCAAGTAATGAAGGCTTAAAATTAACATTTCAATGTAGTGAAAATGTTCCACATTACATTTGCACCGATGCCGTAAAACTCCGGCAGGTATTAATTAATTTAATTAGTAACAGCATTAAATTTACTGAAGAAGGAGAAATTACTGTAACGGTAAATAATAGCAGTGAAGAATTCACAGATATTTTAAGTCTTGAATTTCAAGTCCATGATACAGGGGTTGGTATTGCCGCAGCAGAATTACCCAAAATATTTAATGCTTTTTCTCAAGCACAAGCCGGCAAAGAATCTCAAGAAGGTACGGGTTTAGGTTTAGCGATTAGTCGCAAGTTTGTGCAGTTGATGGGGGGAGATATTTGGGCGAGAAGCCAATTAGGAAAAGGGACAAGTTTTAAATTTAATATTCAAGCTACATTAGGTCAGAAAATCAACAACCCTACTTTAGGGCTGTATTCCAAAGTATTGGGAATTGCACCAGGGCAACCCATATATAAAATATTAATAGTAGATGATAAATCTATTAATCGACAATTAATAATTCAACTTTTAGAACCATTAGGCTTTGAGATTAAAGAAGCTAGTAACGGCAAAGAAGCAATAACTATTTGGGATGAATGGGAACCGCATTTAATTTGGATGGATATGCGGATGCCTGTGATGGATGGTTACGAAGCCACCAAATACATTAAATCAACTACGAAAGGCAATGCCACCGCGATAATTGCACTCACAGCCAGTGTTTTAGAGGAAGAAAAAGCGATCGTGCTTTCAGCCGGTTGTGATGACTTTTTGCGTAAACCCTTTGCTGAACACACAATTTTTGATACACTTACCAAGCATCTTGGTGTAAGGTATATATTTGCTGAAAATAATCCTGCAAATTTGGAATATACAGAAAAAAATGATTTAACGTCTGATAACCTAACTTGTATGTCTCAAGAATGGATTCATCAATTCTATGAAGCGGCTTTAGAAGCAAATGCCAACCTGATAATTGAATTAATTAGAGAAATTCCTCAAACAGAAACTTTTCTAATCCAATCTTTAACAAAACTTGTCCGTAAATTTGAATTCGAACAATTAGTTAATTTAGTAGAACATCTATTAATGTAGGAACAATACCCTGCGGTAAGCCGCTTTGCGTCTACATAAATTGCCCCTACTCCTTTGAGCCAATTAATGACAAAACTTACTTGGTAATTTAAATTTGAGGAGTTGATTGATTTAGCAAAACCCCTAATCAGCAATGAATTTTGATTCTTACAAAGAAGATAAAGGTAACATTCTCCTAGTAGACGACCTTCCTGAAAATTTACAGTTATTAAGCGATTCTTTGATCCAACTTGGCTACACTGTTCGCAGTGTCACTAGTGGGCGGATGGCACTAAAAACAGTAAAAGTGAAACAACCAGATATCATCCTTTTAGATATTAAGATGCCAGAAATGGATGGCTATCAAGTTTGTAAAACCCTCAAAGCGGATGAGGATTTACGCACTATTCCCGTCATTTTTGTGAGTGCTTTAGATGATGTGTTCGATAAAGTCACCGCCTTTGAGTTAGGGGGAATAGACTACATCACCAAACCTTTTCAGATGGAAGAAGTCGTAGCGCGGATAGAAAATCAGTTAACCATTCAACGCCAGCAACGGCTTCTAGAACAAGAAAATATTAAGCGCAGAGAAACTGAAGAGATTCTGTATCAGTCAAGGGCAATGCTGGCCAGCATTTTGAATAGTTCACTTGATGGTATTGCCGCTATGCAGGCTGTTCGTAACCTCGCAACCGGGGATATTGAAGATTTCCATTGCTTAGTTGTCAACCCAGTCGTTGCTAGGGCGTTCGGCCGTAACCGTGAAGAGATGATCGGCAAATTGACACTCAAAAAATTCTTAACCACTTTAAAGCCAGAACTCTTTAATCACTTTGTTAATCTAGTTGAAACAGGGGAACCGATAAAACGGGATTTTTACCATCCATTAGGCAATTCTTGCTGGTATCATTTTGTGGCAGTAAAGCTAGGTGATGGGTTTGCTATTACCGTACGCGACATTACAGGACGTAAACAAATTGAACTGGCTCTCAAAGATGCAAATCAGAAACTAGAACAACTGGCAAATGTAGATGGTTTGACTCAGGTGGCTAACCGTCGCTGCTTTAATGGACGACTGCAAGCAGAATGGAAACGCCTTGCACGAGAACAACAACCCCTGTCACTGATTTTTTTTGACGTTGATAAATTCAAACTTTACAACGATTACTATGGCCATCTTGCAGGCGATGATTGTCTAAATAGGATAGCGCAAACAGTGCAACAGACAGTTCATCGTCCTGCTGATCTTGTGGCGCGTTACGGCGGAGAAGAATTTTCGGTACTCCTCCCCAATACTGACTTAGCAGGAGCAATCAAAGTAGCACAAAGTATTCAGCAAGTAATTTACGCTCAAGCTATTCCTCATGCAAAGTCTGATATCAAGAATATAGTCACACTTAGTTTAGGTATTACTTCTCTCATCCCCGCTTGGGACGTAAAACCAGATACACTCATCGCTTTAGCCGATAGAGCTATGTACAATGCCAAACAAGAGGGGCGCGATCGCTATTCTACTAATTAGATATGTCTAGAAAATTAAATATTGCATTGAAAACCTTTGTAGGGACAATTCATGTAGACGCATTCGCGGAGCGTCTCCAAGAGTTGCGGCTTCTTGCAAGGTATTGTCCCTATGCCAATTCTTTAGATGTCTATTGAAATATTTTTTACAGCCGAATTGTTTTTTTCTGAATATTTACCCAGTACTCATAGATATGTAAACTTATGCGTCTCCCTTGATTAATTCTTCACACAATCTGTATTATGTGCATATACTACTTTTACTCTATCAAATTACCGTAGTATATGCGTGTTAAGTAAGTAGGCAAAGAAAACTTTTATGACACTGACTGCAACACAAATTCAGATTACGCCCACCAAAGCCCGTCTAGGAGCAGTTGTTACTGGTATTGATGCCAGCGTTGCGGCGCAACCAGAAGCGATCCTGCAACTCAAGCAGGCGTGGCGCGATTACCACGTCCTGATCTTCAAAAATCAACAATTGACTGACGACCAATTATTAGCGTTTGCGAATTACTTTGGCGACATTCTCCAACAACCTGCCTATATCCGTAAAGGAGAAACCGAGCCTTACCTGCCGCCCCTTGTACTTACCCTTGCAAATGCCGCCTCCGAAGAAAGTTCCGTCAATCTTGCACCTAACTATTGTGAACTTTTACCCCACATCGATCATGACTGGTTGCCTGCACCATCTAGTGGTTCCTTTTTATATGGTGTAGAACTGCCTGAAAATGGCCCCGATACCTATTGGGTGAATTTGATTCAGGCTTATGAAGAACTAGATGATGCGACTAAAGAACAAATCGCTGGTTTGCAGGTACGTCATTTTAGTTCTTTTTCAAAGCTGTATAAGGATGAATACTCTGGGCCTATTTACGCAGCGGGACGACCTGCTGAACCTGGTGAACGTTTAGCTACCCATCCATTAGTTCGTACTCACCCCGATACTGGCAAGAAAGTTCTGTTCCTAAATGCAGCTGGAGAGGTGGACATTGTTGATTACGACCCAGTGGAAGGGGCAAAGCTAATCGAGCGGTTACGGGAACACATTAAGCAACCCCACTATGTTTATCAACATCACTGGAGTGAAGGCGATTTGGTTTATTGGGATAATCAGGCAACAGCTCACTACCGCCCAGAATTTGATGCTAATGCAACCCGGATTTTGAAGCGGGTTAGCATTCGAGGAAGTCGTCCTTTCTAAAGTTCAGCTAGCTAAAGGTTGTGAATTTTAGTCATTAGTCATTAGAGGATATTTTAAAAGTGGGTGGCTGTAATTTTCGGCACTTATTGATCCCCCCAACCCCCCTTAAAAAAGGGGGCAAAGTCTCTAAAAGTCCCCCTTTTTAAGGGGGATTTAGGGGGATCTAAAACGTTTTGCTACCGAGCAGAGGACTTTTAAAACATTCTCTTAGACATCTCCAAAAAAGAATGTAGAGACGTAGCACTGCTACGTCTCTACAAGGGTTCTGGGTAACGCATCTTTAATTTTTGGAGATGTCTATTAGTCATTAATCATCAATCATTGGTGCTAATAACTAATGACTTCGATTTCCCTGCGGCTTGAAGCCGGGGGATGAGTTAACGTCAAGATGAGGAGGAGAATCATGGTCAGACCGCAAATTGGAAAGTACTCGATATCCAGACGTGATTTACTTTACGCTTTCTATGGGTTAGTGTCTTTTACTACCTTAGTCAGTTGCGGAACAAACAACGGTAGTGCAAATAATAGCAGCACAACCTTGAGTACTAATGTCACTAACACTAATAGTAAAGCCGCTACCAAGCTGATTCGACTTGGCTACCAAGTATCCGGGGATCTGACCCACGAAAAAGGTACGATCGAAAAACGGTTGGCTCCTCAAGGAATAGGTGTTACTTGGTCTCAGTTTGTTTCCGGGCCGCCACTTTTAGAAGCCTTAAATGTGGGTAGTATTGATCTAGGCCCGGCAGGTGAAACGCCACCTATTTTTGCTCAGGCCGCTGGTACTAATCTGATTTATGTAGTTAACATCCCGCCTGGTACTGGAGAAGGTTCAGCAATTATTGTGCTAAAGGATTCTCCTTTTCAGACATTGGCAAGTCTTAAAGGTAAAAAAGTTGCTTATTCTAGAGGGACGGCTCAGACCTTTTTTGTAGTGAAAGCTTTGGAAGAGGTAGGGCTGAAAATCAGTGATGTTGAATCAGTGAATTTACCTGTTGCAGATGGAAGAGCAGCGTTTTTGAACAAGACAGTTGATGCCTTTGTCGAAGGCGATCCTAATCTGATCAAGCTGCAACGAGAAGGTAGTATCCGGGTTTTACGAGACGCACAAGGAATTAAGACGCCAGGAAGTTATTACCTAGCTTCACGGGATTTTGCAACTAAGAATGTTGAACTTTTGAAAGCAATTTTGTCAGAGTACTACGAGGTTGGGCAGTGGGCAAACAAAAACAGGCGCGCTGCTGCCGAAATTCTCGCACCGAAGGTCAAGACTGATGTGGATACTATGGAGTTAACACTGGCGAGAAGAAAATATGATATGAAACCAATTACTGAAGAAGTGATTAACGCTCAACAGAAGGTTGCGGATCTTCTATATCAACTGAAAGTAGTACCGAAACCGGTTGATGTTCGAGGGGCAATTTTAACTACCCAAGAGTATGCAGCGATTGTCCCGGATGCCGTTAGAAATAAAGTGTGAACTTTGAGAGAAAAGCTTGCTATAAAGCATTGCCAGCTTACTATCTGTTCTGCCCATCGAATGCAAAGAATGTACAACTGGCTGATGTAGCAAGCTTATTCTCGTCGGTTTTGATAATCTTCAGAAGACTTTGGATCTAACTCCCAGCGATCGCCATCACGTTCCTCTAAAATATCGTTGGTATGGAGAAACTCAGAGTCATCCATTTCTAGCCCCACTGCTGCTTCTAGATCCTCAGTGACACTTTGATCGGGAGTGGCAGTACTACCACCAACAGCTTCATCCCCAACGGCATCTGCATCTTGCCAATAAGCATCAACATCTCCACCAGTTAGTTCAGGACTAGTTTCTGTATACTCGTCTCTTTCTGCTTTGATTGAGCGCCCACCAATATTGTATCCTGGCAACTCTTTCACGCCAGTTCCGTAAGATTCGGTAATTTCTTGTGGCAAATCTTTGGTTTTAATTTCGTCAGGATGATTTTTTTCTGCCATGATATTACTTCTTTTGTGCATTCTTATAATAACGTTTTCCTGTCACTATTTTGTCTAACTAGAGATGTATAGCTGACAAAATAATCTATCCCTTGGGAACGAAGCTAAACTAGCGATCGCCTCATAAGATTGTATATGTAAATTCATGGTCAAGCAACTTGTAGTTGAAATTTTTAGTTATGAGTTAGGAGTTATAAAACTGAAATTATTTAGTTGCTAAATTCTCGCTCATAACTATTTTTTGAAATTGCCTACCTAAATGCTTCAAATGCTAAACAACAAAATATTCAATACTAGAAATAAATAGGTAATACCATCAATGACTGACAATAATCATCATTCCGGCAAGAAAAAAGTTGCAATCCTCATTGAACAGGCGGTAGAGGATGCAGAATTTACAGTTCCTTATAATGGACTAAAACAAGCAGGAATTGAGGTCATAGTGCTTGGTTCCCGAATGAATGAAAAATATAAGGGTAAACGCGGCAAACTTAGTATTCAAGCTGATGGTACTACAACGGAAGCGATCGCAGCCGAATATGATGCCGTAGTGATTCCCGGCGGTATGGCTCCCGATAAAATGCGACGAAACCCCAATACAGTAAGCTTCGTACAAGAGGCGATACAACAAGGAAAGTTGGTCGCTGCGGTTTGCCACGGCCCACAAGTTTTGATTGAAAGCGACTTGCTCAAAGGTAAAAAAGTCACTGGGTTTATTGCTATTGCCAAAGACATTATTAACGCTGGTGGAAATTATTTAGATGAGCCTTTGGTAGTTGACGGTAATTTAATTACATCTCGTGAACCTGGAGATTTAGCAATTTTCACCACCGCTATTTTGAGCCGTTTAGGTTATGGTGGCAAAGATGCTGCATTGCCAAATGAAAAAGACACAAGTGCTGAATGGTGGAAACTCGGTGATGCTTGGGGTGGCTCAACTAAAGGTGATATTAGCAGAGGTTTAAATACCGCCCTTAGTGGTGAACGTTATTCACTGGAAGCATTGAATAAGTACTTGGAAAAGGAATCAGATAGCGAAGTAAAATCACTCTTTCAAGAGATAATTGCTAATAAGCAACGCCACATTGAAAAACTGGAAACCTATCTTCAGCGTCTAGGCGAGAAACCCTCTTTAGGGTCAAATATTGCCAATCAGTATGCCAAGGTAAAAACTGCCTTGACAGGAAGTGATGACATCTATCAATTACGTTCCGCTTTGGGGGATGTGCAAACGGGTATTGGCGATATTGGTAATTTGTCGGCGATGTTTACCGACCCAGTTGCAACTGCTATTTTCAAAGAAATTTATCAGGATTTATTGAAATCCGAAAAGCGATTAGTAGAGTTGTATCGGGCGCGGATAAGCGCTCAGATTCAGCCTCCTAAGCCGACTACAGGGGCAGCTATCTCAGCGTAACAAATTGTAGATATTTATTATAGTGGTTCCCATTAGGGACTTCCAAATAAAAAAATATCCAATTAATTCTTGTGGGGTGGGCGTCTCGCCATAGGTGTCAACTTAAGATGGAAATAGCTTATCTGTTGGCCTCCATGCCTGCCCGGAAATAAATGAGTAATAAGTAATACCCATTACTCATTACTTCAAAAATAAATTTTCGGGCTAATCGCTTAAGTCTACTGAAGTAGACTGGAGATTTTTGGCGATATTTAGTCATCTTCAG
>NZ_JABXKK010000047.1 GCF_017115045.1 Nostoc sp. NMS8
CTCAAAAACTCAATCATTATTCAAATTACTACAAAAGGGGATGAAGGGGCTGCCGTCGGCAGCCCCTTCATCCCCCCTTAAAATGATTATCATTATTGTTAATGGAATAGTTTATTTTCTGGAAGTCCCTTAAGAACCGCTATAGTCTAAATTTCAAAAAATGAATCTAAACGTCAATTACTTTTTCTCGTAAACTAATTGTGCTTTGAAGCGTCAGGCATAATTGCTTCTTGAAGATTGACGCTGTTGAGGTTAGCTCCCCTAAGGTCGGCTCCTCTGAGGTTAGCTCCTCTAAGATTTGCTCCTGCCAAATTCGCACCTCTGAGGTTAGTCCAACTCAAGTTAGCTTGACTCAAGTCAGCTTCACTGAGGTTAGCCCGCAATAGGTAGGCACCACTTAGGTGAGCCTTGTTCAGATTAGCTTTGTAAAAGTCAGCTTTGTAAAGATAAGCTCCCAACATTTCTGCTTCGTACAAACTTGCTTCGCTGAGGTCAGCGTCAATCAAGTTAGCTTCAATGAGGTTGGCAAAGGAGAGATTAGTCCGCATCAATTTTGCTGCACCTAAATCGGCATCTCTCAAGTTAGCCCCTCTTAAATCAGTGCCAATGAGGTTAGCAGATGCGATCGCAGCGCCTCTAAGATCAACCCCACTCAAGTCTGCTCCAATCAGATTAGCATGACTTAAATCTGCATATCTGAGTATAGCACCAGTCAAATTAGCAACACTGAAGTTAGCCGCACTCAGGTTCGCTTCATTTAGGAAGGCTTTGTAGAGGTTGGCACTACTGAGGTCAGCACCACTGAGGTTTGCTCGCACGAGTAAAGCATTACCCAAATCTACCCTCCTCAAGTTTACTCCCTGGAGGTTTGCGCCTCTGAGGTTATCGCCTTGCAGATTTGCGGCGCTGAGGTCTGGTTCAATTTGGGGATTTTTCTTTCTCCACTCAATCCATGTCACTGCACCTGCTTTGAGTAAAGTTAGATGCTCTCGATTTGCCATTTTCTCTCTTTTACTCCTGACGCCCACCTAGAGAATTTACCCGCCCAGCGACACTTTCAATGGCCGTTAACGCTCCTGCCGCACCTGCTAGAATATCCTGTTCTTGTCCACCTAAGTAAAGCCGTCCAAAACTACCTACAGCTTGAACTTCAAGAATGTTAATCCTTGCTGCTTTCTCCGCTTCATTGGCAGCCAGTGCGGCATAAGCAGCAGGTTCCACTTCTAATACATATAGTGTTTGTCCTGCTAGTAGCATCTGTCCCCGACGCGTGCGATTAATCAGTTGTGTTTGATAAGCATCGATGTTGCGGATAATCTGACTAGAAATAACACGCGGTTTAAGACATTCCTCTCTTCGGACTCCCAAGAACGCCAAAATTGCTTGACCAGCAGCTCGCGTTTCGCCTTGGGAGCTAGAATGAACTTCCAATAGTCCGTATAGTCGTTCAACTACCTGTACTCCCGGACGGACAGAGGCAGATTTCAGGGCTATATCCGTAATTTTATTAATTTCGATACCAGGAGAGATTTCAATCCACAGTGATGTATCTCCTGGTAATGGTAAGAAGCCTTGGGCTACTGTTCCCATATATGCTGCATGTTGAGGTTGCAGGTTGTCGAGAAATACGAAACTGCGTAATTCTATGCCCAAGATTTTGCTCTCCAGTCGTGAGGGTAAAAGTTATCTATATGCAGGATATAAGCGCCTAACTTGACAATATAGGGTATAAAAGAGCGCAAAATCCGTTTAACGGATCTACACCCGTGTGTCAAATTGCAATTATAGGAGCCAATGCTTGTTTAGAAGACCATCGTCGTCGTGGGATAAAATCTACTTTGATCGGACGACATAATTTTTGTTGAACACTGCTGCTTTGTAAACACCTTAACCCTTTTAGATTACCCCAGTTTTACCCCAAATATTTCCGCAACATCTCCCAACTGGAACCGCAAGGATTTATTTCGAGATCCGTGGCGTATATTAAAGTTTCAACCTTGACAAGAGTGCAGTTACATAAGAAGCACTCATGTAGCCTTTGTTTGCGATCGCCCCTAGTCATCTACAATTTTTAGGTGACGAAAATAACGTGACAATAAGGTTTTCAGCCATAAATTATGAAAATTAAATCAAAAAATAATTACTAATTACCGAAAAACTCCGGTTTTTTTGGCTTCCTGATGATAAATAAAAGTAATAGCATTGAATGTCATGCTTCTTACCGCGAAGGATTATTGAAATTCTTCACTGCTTTCAGGATGACTACTGAACATCAGTTTTTTGCTGGGGATGCTTCTTTGCCACACAAAAAGGAGATGGTACTACATCAAAAAGCTCTACCACAAAACTTACTTTAGATGTATCTAAGTAACTATGCTGATAAAGTGTAAAGATGTGACGGTATCTTGGAGCAAATTTTAAAGGAATTGCAAAGAACTTGGTGCCATTTTGGCAGGTTTATCTCCCAAATATGGGATATTAGTAGATTGTACAAATCTTTATTTTTATTCACATCTGCCTTATTGCACTAATTCCTATCTACTGAAAACTGTTAATACCAAGCAAATGTGCCACAGATAAGTTTAAGTAATTTAACGAAGTAGGAAATAATACATGGTATTATCACTGTCTTCTCATAACGTTATCCAGTATCTACAAGACGCGGGTCTGTGTAGCTCAGAAGATGACGTATCAGATAAATCTGAGTTGCCAGGAAGTAGTAAGAACAATTTCAATATACTGGTGACTTTAGCAGATAATCGCCAACTGCTCCTGAAGCAAGAACGTAACGTTAACAACAATGACGCCGCGCCTCATGAATTGTTTCAGGAGTGGCTATTTCACCAGTTGCTCCAACAGTTTCCAGTTTTAGGTAACACTTCAGCAATCACGCCATTGGTAGTGCATTTTGACGAAGAAAATTCTATTCTTGTCCGCAGTTACTTGAGTGAATATGTGGGACTTGCGACATTATACCACAACAATGAGATTTTTCCACAAGAAATTGCTTCTGCCATCGGCACTACTTTAGCGGGACTGCATCGCGCCACCTACAACCGCCGAGAATATCAGAATTTTATGGCAACTGCTCCTCAAGGAGAGTTTCGCTATGGCTTTTACAATCCGGCGCAAGGGTTAGGGTCAATGGGTCCGGAGATTTTTGGGACTGTTCCCACGGATGCGCTGAAATTCTATGTTCTCTATCAACAGTACGAGAGTTTGGAATCTGCGATCGCTGATTTGGCATATAGCTGGAATCCTTCCTGTTTGACTCACAACGACCTGAAATTGAACAATATTTTAGTTCATTCCAGGTGGGAACAACTAGACAATTGCCTAGTACGCCTAATTGACTGGGAAGCTTGTTCTTGGGGAGATCCAGCCTTTGATTTAGGAACTTTACTAGCAAGCTACTTAAGAATTTGGCTCAAGAGTCTGGTAGTAGACCCCACCATTGAGTTAGAAGAATCTCTACATTTGGCGTTGACACCGTTAGAGATTTTACAACCTTCACTGATTGCCCTAATTAGAGCTTATGTGAATGCTTTCCCCATGATTTTGGAATACCGCAGTGACTTTATTTTGCGTGTTATCCAGTTTGCGGGGCTAGCACTGATTCATCAAATTCAGGATACGATTACGTGCCATAAATACTTTAATAATGCTGAACTCTGTATGCTTCAAGTAGCAAAAAGTTTACTTACAATGCCAGAGCAAGCGATACTAACCATCTTCGGGATATCAGAGTCAGAAATTCTGAATCCTGTGGCAAAAATCCATAAATTTCCTCAGCCTGTAAAGGAACAGCAGTTACTTCGTATTTATTACGAAAAAACTCGGTTGCGTGGTTGTTAGTACTAGTGAGCAGAATAATTTAAAGAAGAACACATAATTCTGAATTCTGATTACTGACTCCTGAATTATATTTTTTTAATTTTGATTTGTGATTGGATAATGCTAAATTCTTCTATCAATCAATCGCTAAATTCTCTATTTGATATTGCTCAGAATATCCAGATTGAGTCTAACTTTTGTATTTATCATCCCAATTATCAGCCCTTTGCTCTGCCGACTAAAATAGCCGATAGATTTCAGCAAAATTCCGTAGATTTACAACAGAAGTATCTCTCTTTATTGCTACGGAATTTTCTCTATGGAATCTATTACAATGGCTCCCTACAAAGTACTTTAGCCGTCAATACTGATAGTACTAATCACCCACCTAAGCTTAATTTAGCAGACAATTCCATTTTGGAGATTGATTGGGACTTTTATGAGCAACTGCACGCCAGTAATCACGGCATAGGTTACTTTGACCCTCAATGGCAGGTGTTGCGAAAAGAACCTGATGGAACTATGGCGGTGACTAAAGGCGGTTTAACACTTTATGTTGAGCCAGATTGCCATCTAAAATCTAGTAAGAAATCTACCAAAGTGGGTGACATGGTAGCAATCTGGATGCCCAAAAATCGACTGCAAAACGGCTGTTACTTAGCAGTTAGCAATGTTGGACAGGAACGGCAAAGTAATCCAGATGCCGATTTAGGAGCAGGGCGAATCTACTTTAACTTTACGCCATCCGGTGCGATCGCTCTCATGGAAAGCTTGACACTACAATTAAACGCAGCCTCGATTCCCTTTAGCTTTCAGGTTCTCCACAACCCTTCTGCATACGGACGCTATGATTCGGGGCTACTTTACTTTGAAATCCCCGACTATCCAGCAATCCGCACAATCCTTCAGGCTGTTTATATCGAAAATCAATCCTATTTCCAGCCCGAAATTCCTTTGTTTACCAAATTTTTAGCCCCAGGGTTAGGTTTAGCCGAAGAACCAACTCAAAAATTTGCAGCACAAGAAAGTTTTGGAATGAACCGTTGCCAAATCGTCGCTAATGCTTTGTTGGAAGCTTGGCAAAAAGGTAAAAATGCGATGGAGGAACGGATGAAGGTTATTGACCAACACTTTGCACGGCATACAATTGACTTGCACCGTCCCTACCTTAATCCTAATTCTCAAGACATTTATTTACCTTTAAAATAAGTAGCTAGGACTTACGCATTGACAAAAAGAATCATCTATGGAGTCTAGATAATGCCATCA
>NZ_JABXKK010000017.1 GCF_017115045.1 Nostoc sp. NMS8
CGATCCCATACGTTGGCGCTTTCGCGACGTTGTAAGGTTGTTGTCATTGTTTTATAAATGCGATTATTTGCAGATGAATTAAGTAGTTTTAGCTACCTGTTACACATCTTAAATAATTTATTGCGTTTTGTAAAGTACTTTCAGAAAAAACTTTCTCTTGGGATTTATGCACCCATAAATAATCCCCAAACCTTTGAAAAGGGGGGATTTTAGATTTTGGATTGGGGACTGGGTACTGGGCAAGAAAAATAGAATTAAAATTTATGAGTAAAATTTGGTTGGGGGTCTAAATCTCCATCTAAATCTCCCTAATCCCTAGAAGGGGCCCCACCTTCCCCAATCTCCAATCGCCTAGTTCAATTCGTTGCTGGCTGCTTGGATATGGACTCCATACCCACTTCTTGTAAAGGTGGACGCACAGATAAATAAATCAATGGGCCGAATAGCGGTATCAAGGTTATTAACCAGAAAAACTGCGGATTTTTCCAACCGCGACGCGCCATATCATCCCCTAGTAATACAGGAAATAATAGGGAGAGTAGACAGAAGTCTATGCTCATCACATGGATAAAGCGGTTAGTTTGCCACTCTTGCACAAAACTGCCCCAATCTCCTCCTCTTAAACCGTAGGCAACTAGAATAACTGTAGCTATCGTTAATACAAAACCAGTTACACGAGAATCTAGCACCTTAATTAAGGTATTTTTTTTACCGAGAAATTGATTATTTGGTTCTCGTAGAGCTAAGTACGGCAACAAGGCAAAAGCACCAACTGCAAAAGAAGCAGTAGCAAACAGCCAAGCAGGTATTTTTTGTCCTCTACCATCAATAAAGACTACTGCACTGTAGATAAGAGGCCAGATGCCCATGAGGTTGAATAGTGCTATGACTAATGGGTTAACGCCTTGCCAGTGGCCAAGAGAAAGGTTTTTAATTAACTCAAATGTATCGGGTTGATCGGGAGGCGCTAGGAAAAAACCATAGATAATGAATCCCAGCCACAGCAAGCCAAAGGCAATTTTTCTCACCATGAAAGATTTTGGTAGTATTAATTATTGATTTTGCCACTAAAAATTAGGCTATCTGCTTGCTATTATATTGGTGATTGCCTAGACCCTTCACGGCTTGTCCCTAAATATCACCTGATGGATATTGAAAAACACCAAGAACAGAGTCAAAAGGACATTTCCAACTGTCCCAGGCTCTAAAGTTCAAAAATTGCTGCTTGAGATCAGACCGCCTCAACGTGACCTCAACACCTTAGTTTTTACGGATGAGTCCGGTAATCCGTTATCTTCTGCGGTGCTGCAAAAAGTCTGGAACGGACACACATCAAAAATAAATCGGCGTGAATATGTCTGTCTGGGAGTTCTTAAAGAATTGGTAAAAAAGGGAAGCTTGCCTTTTTACCTAAAACCATATTCAACTCGGCACACCTTTGCGACCTGGGCAATTACTCAAGGCGTTTCACCCGATAAAGTCGCCCAATGGATTGGGGACAAGGTAGAAATCGTCTTGAAATATTACTGCCATCCACAAGTAGTGGAGGCAGATTGCCCAGATTTTCAGTTTCTACTCAAATGCTGCTCAAAATTTGGCTATCAAGCCTTAAACCTTGGCTGCGAGGTAGTCTTTTCTAAGCATGTTCGTTTTTCAATGCTAAACGAACAAGTCCATAACAAATTAGGGCGTTGGCAATGAGGAAGAGGCGTGCTATGTTACCACTTCCTAAACCCCAAACAGATGGATCTAAAAATGCACTTACTGTCAAGCAGGCTGCTACACCTAATGTTGAACCAATGGCAAACAATTTCCAACTAGGATGTCCCAGCAGCAATGCCATTAACACAATGGGAATCAATACACTGGCAAATAGGGGATTCAACGCATCAGTTCCCTGGAGGGTATTACCTAGTTCGGGAATTGAACTGCCCAAAACCCGGAAAGGCCATTGGGGAAGATCAAAAATATAGATTCCCTTGAGGAAGAATAAGCCAGAACTGCCGGCAATTAGTCCACTGGATAAAGACCAACTCCAAGTGAAAGGGAAGTAAACGCGTAAAAACCAAGCTAGTAGATAGGAACCAACTACCATTAAAATCTTGGGTAAGAGTGCGATCGCACCACCATCAATCCAAAAGCCGGGGTTAAGATAGCCGCTATCCCGTAACCACCGAAAGAAATCTGGAAAACTGATTTGTCCGCTAAAGGCTAGTTTGACTGCTGCTTCTGCATTGAGTTGTCCAGCGCCATAATAGTTCAAACCATCATCCTGAATCACTCGTGCTGACTGCTTTAGGACTTTTAAGACTTCATCTGGTTCTTTGATGCCAGCAGCTCTAATTAATGCCGCAACACCGGCAACGTGGGGAGCAGCCATGCTTGTACCCTGGAAGCCCAGAAATACCCCTTCACCCTTTTCGTCGATAGTTTCTTGGAGAATCTTACCAGCTTCACTGCCACCAGGAGCAGAGATATCTACCCCAGCACCAAAGTTAGAATAGGGCGCTCTTTCGCCATCTGGACCGATTGCCGAAACGCCGATGACGTAGGGATAGCGGGCTGGATAGCTGGCCCCATTGGTGTTTTCATTCCCGGCTGCGGCGATGATAACTACACCTTTTCTATGGGCATACTCGATCGCTTGTTTCATCAACTGGCTTTCACCGCTACCACCCAAGCTCATATTAATCACATCTGCGCCTTTATCAGCAGCAAATTTAATCGCTTCGGCAATATCGGCAACAGTACCACCGCCGTAAGAACTGAGTACCTTGAGGGGCATCAGACTGGCTTCATAGGCAATTCCAGCGACGCCATATTTGTTATTTGTGGCTTGAGCAATAGTTCCGGCAACATGAGTACCGTGGCCGTTATCGTCTGTGGCTTCTTCTCGGTCGTTAACAAAATCGTAGCCCTTGACGAATTTTGTCTCATACAAGTCGCGAACCTTGGTAATTCCGGTGTCAATGACTGCGACTGTGATGCCACTGCCTTTAGTTTGACTCCATGCGCCTTCAATACCGATTTTGTGCAAGTTCCACTGCTTGCTGTAATATTGGTCATTGGGGCCAGTTAATGAAGGGTTTGCTTCTTCATCTTCTTGGGGTCTTAAAAATTCACCTAGCCAAGCGGTTTTACCTGGTTGGGGAATTTTGTTGTAGATATAGTTTGGTTCAATGAATTCTGTCGCTTGGGCAAACTGAGATTTTTTCAGTTCTTGGAGCCGTTGGCGATCGCCCTTGATAATATACACATTATCTTTTTTAGAAAACTTGTTGTCTAATTGGGGTGTAACGTTGTATTGTTTGGCGATCGCTTGTAGATCCTGTTCCACCACAAGTGATGGAATATCTTCCCGAAAATCAAGCAAAATCGTCTCAAACTCTCCTTTAGCTGCCAATCCCTGGAAATTCAGGAAACCAAATATGGCAGCTCCCAGCCCAATGACAAACAAGCACAATAATATAAGTTTTCTCATATTAACTCATCACCGCTTTTTGCCAGTTTGTTCACTACCATAACTTATCTGCATCAATTGTTGGTAGATTTTGCACTTTTAGTTACAAGTCTCACTTCATGACTCAGGATTTTTTTAACGATGGAACGTGGTCTTTTGTGGTTGCCTCTGTTAGTAATGTTTTTCTGGTTAGCTTGGCAAGGCTCGAAGGAGTATCAAAAAGTCGAAGCTTATCGCGTCTGGGCAGAGCAATTTGAACGGGCTAAGTATGATATTTATGCTGTATTGGGTCAAAAAGACAACAATATAACTTGGGGAAAACCCACGCCTCAAGGGCCTATTAAACTAGAAACATTCTCTTTGCTTGATATCAAACAAATCCAAGTTTTAGTAAATGACAAATCAGTAGATGTAAATAATCCACCTGAGAAAGGTCGTTCTATAGAATTAGAATTTCTATTTTCCGAATCTACTAACTCAGTGCGGGTTCCGTTTACAGAAATCCCTTTGGCGGCGGAATGGGGTAAGTTTTTGCAGGGGGTATTACAAGAATTGCGATCGGAAATACAACAGTTTCCAAATGATTGAAGAAGAATTCAGAAGTCAGAATTCAGGAGCGTCTCCGGCTCCGCTCCGCCTCCGATCAGAATCAAGACGCGACGCTCAAATACTTGCTAACGCTGCGCTATCGGCCAGTCACACAGAAAACATTGCTGAATTCGGACTCCTGACTCCTGAGTTCTATTTGATAAAATACTTACGCTGTATTCATTTTTAATTTTTAATTTTTAATTCCGCCTTGCAGTACTAGGAGATTTTCATAGCCAGAATTTTCAAAGCTACTACTTCAGGGATGGGCATCACTGATAACCGATTTCCTTGTCTCACCACCATTAGCTCTTCGGCGGTAAACTTCTCTTTGAGTGTTGATAGCAAGATAGAGTTAGAAAAAGTTTCAACGAATTCTACTACAACTGTTTGCCAGCGAGGGGATTTGGCACTTGATTTCGGGTCGTAGTATTTACTTTTTGCCTCAAACTGAGTCGGGTCAACAATATCTTTTTTCACCACACGCATTAACCCTGCAATACCGGGAAAATTAGTATTGGAATGATAGAAAAAAGCTAAGTCTCCTTCATCCATTTGGCGCAAAAAGTTGCGAGCTTGATAATTACGAATACCGTCCCAGATAGTCTCACTTTGCTGTTGGAGGTCAGTAATGCTATAGACTTCTGGTTCTGATTTCATTAGCCAATAATTCATCTACACAATTTATGGATACATTACAAATAGGACTTAGGCAAAATCACACGCTATAGGGGGAATTCATGTAGACGCGTACCCCTGCGGGGAAGCAAGCTACGCGGAGCGTCTCCAAGCGCAGGGTATTGCCCCTACTGAAAATCACGGTTTCGGCTATTGTTTGCGTAAGTCCTGACAAAAAAAGTATTTTAAAAGTCAGGGTGAATTCTATGAGACTGTTGGTCAATTCACGGTGGGTCTGACCCCTCACCCCTAAAACATTGGTTTGGCGTTGCTTTCCCGCCCTGAAATAAA
>NZ_JABXKK010000030.1 GCF_017115045.1 Nostoc sp. NMS8
CTGTGGTACGATTTTTAATCAGCACTTCCTTCTCACCGTAACGCTTTGAGTAATCGTCAGCCGTTTTGTAGTTACCAGGATTGAACAAAACATGAGTACTACAAGCTGATGCGATCGCACTCCCCATTTTATCTCCATAAATATCGTAAAGTTGCTCTAAACTTTGGATACCCAGAATAAAGCAGGCACCATTAGAACGATATTCATTAATCCACTGTGGTAATCTGTCCAGCTTAATTGATGGTAATTCATCCAAAGAAATAATCAACGGATCTTTGCGGGGACGGCTTAAATTACCAACAATCATCAAGTGCATTGCAGCCGCCAGCAGAGGCCCAACCACACTGCGACGTTCATCATCTAGCTTGAACACCACCATCTCTCTACCTTCAAGCTTAGTAGGAATATCCGATTTCCCTATAAATGCTCGCAGCAAATCAGCTTGGATGAAAGATGAGAAAGTACCTGCTGCTGTGGTCAAAATCCCCGAAATAGTCTTCTCTGCGTCCTTAGCACTCAAAAATTGAATAAATGAAGTCGCCACCCATTCATCCAACCTTTTTGACTGTACTGCATGGTCAAGGCGCTGTACAAGTTTTGGCAACCGCAGCACAGCATAAAGCATCGCCATATCTGGGTAAGGTGAACCCTTGACTAACTGTAAAAGTGCTTTAGCTAACAAGTCACCAGCTTTAGCAAAGAACTCATCACTTTTACCACCACTGGAAGCATTGCGGTTAATCACTTGTCCAATTTCTCCTGCCATTACCCCATCCCGTGCATCACGCATATAATCCAAAGGATTAATTACACCGCTAAAGGGTTCACCGGGGGCAAATACTCGTACTTTGTAACCATAACGGGCTGCTAAGGGTGCATGGAGTCGTAGTTGGTCGCCCTTCTTGTCGTAGAGTAAAATCGGAAAACCTTGCTGCATCGCACTTTCTAACATCCGGTCTATGGTAGAGTAGGTTTTACCAGACCCAGGCGCACCTATTACCAGTGTTCCGCTTTCGGCATTGGGAAACCAAACTGTAGGTGCAGCACCAAGCATAGTTTGTATGTTAGCCAGTAACCCCCGCCATTTACCTTTTACCCAATAGCGAGGAGTTCCAGACCACAGGGTAACTTTATTGTGTTTATGCTCCTTGATTTGCTTGAGTGCTAGGTTAGTTGCTGCTAGTTTCTCGCTAATACCGGAGACTTTACCAGTGGTAATTTTTCCCTTACCAGTACCACTGATTTGCAACAACAGTAAAACGAAGAGCATTCCACCTACCATCATCCAACCTTGGGGATTGTTATACTGCTGAAACAACTTGCCAAAGTCAATACTAGCCTCTTGTGCTTGAAAGGATGACACTTCAATTAATGTCGAGTTAGCAGTTATCTGGTTGTGTGGTAGATTTTTCTGGTAAATTTTCATAGCAGTTAAGTAGGCATTTAGCAGAAATTTTAGCTACCAAGTGAAAGCTAGGGTATTGACCTTATGGACATTTTTTTAGAAATGTTAGAAACTCTATTTCTAGAGGAGTGTCAGATACATAACAGCTTTATGAGTGGTTGCTGTTAAACCTCGCCAATAAATCCTCACGGGAGAGATTCGATAACTGCAACAGTAAAAAAGCATACTCTTGTGAAGGTAACTCTAGAATAGTCTGAATAATTGTGGCTAATTGTTCATCCAGCGTATCAAATCGAACTGTTAATAAATTTTCTACAACTATACGTTACCTTTACTTTTGAGCCTCTTGCTTTCACTGTATATATAGTGGGTATATATAGTGGTGATAATTTCATGATTAACCTCCTTTCATCCTCATATATATTTTCGCTGGTTTGTAAATTAGCATTCAAGATACTTTATTTGATGGCGTAGTTTAAATCTGTGGTGGAGAGTAATTGCCTCATAAACAACGATTGGTAAATAAGTTTTGAGGCTAACGCCTCATGCGTTGGGCAATCATATTTATGTACTCCAATGGTTAAATCTAGGGTTTCAAACAACTCTAATCGCTCCAATCAATCTACTGCTAAAACTGCTGCTTCTAATCCCAAAACTAATACCAAAACTCAAGCAGCTAAATCTAAAGCTCCTAACACTCAATTGTCAGACCTTGATATTGACGATATTGACCCAGAACTTCTCAGCGACAGTTATAACCAAGTTAGACGACCGTTACTGCCTTACGGCATTGTCGTTAATGACAAACCCGCCGGACTTCTAATTCCAGAAGATCAGCTAGAAAAGGCTGGCTGGCTTGATATGCCACAGGAGGACGACCTAACTATTGTCACCTTAACTGAAGATGTTACTGGACTTTTAATTACTCAAGCACGTTTACTAGTTTTAGCTTTTGTACCAGAGTATATCCGTTATAAATCAGATGTTGAAGACTTAGGTGGTTCTTTTGTTGGGCTTTATGATGAATACAAGCATAACCTTGACAAGAAAACAATGGATGTGTGTTCAGAACATGCACTAGTGTTTCTGGATGAGGATAATCAACCCCTGCATACTACTCCTGTCGTTGTCCGCTTTAAGAATGTAGCTCTCTGGAGTTTTAAGTCAGTGCGTGAGGAATTCTACCGTTCTTTGGAGAAAACCTTTGCTGACTATTTCCAAGTGCCATTTAGCGGCAAAAACGATAGGTGGCGTAGCTTAGGTGTGCTGTCAGTTGAGTTCAAAGCTGTCAAAGAAGGTGAAGGTAAGAATAAACACGACTGTTGTAAGACTGTAGATTATACCAAACCCACCGTTGAAAATCTGTCTCAATTTTATTTGGGTCAGCCCACAGCTAAAGCCCTCATTTGGCAACAACATGATGCGATCGCTGGTTTTAATGAACCTCAATCCCTACCTGCTTTGCCAGGAGAATCGGTATCTGTAGACGTAGAAGTATTGCCACCACATAAAAATAGGAACAAAACTCAAAGCGTTCGGAAATCGAAACCAGCGACCAAGCCACCTCGCAAAATTCAACTTATTGACGATGACGACTTCCTCGATGAAACCGACGATTTAGAAGCTGAGTTAGACGATGATGATTTTGAGGAAGAAGACGATGAACTGGATGATGAGGAATAGTCCAATGCAACTATAGCGTCTGTGCTGGTAAACTACCCACTACTTAGTGCTGAGTCATGAGTCCTGAGTAGATTAAAAGTCACTCAGTACTTATGTACTTGGTATATACCCCACACAGCAGTTGCTCCACTTGTGTGCGGTCTTTTAACTGAACACGGGCTAAACGCCCGGCTATCCATGTACAGCACTCTTCATCCACCACTGACCTAGATACCGATTTAATGGGAATTTCCTAGAGGTTTTAGAAGAAAACTCTGCCGTAGCTAAGATAACTATGGCAGAGTTTTCTTCCAGCTTTCAAGTTATCAACTTTGGGATTTTTTACCAGTAGTGAAAAGCTGACTATCAGCAAGTTGATAGCCGGTGCCATTGAAACAAAAATTCAATTGGCGTAGCTGCTCTTGCTCGGTTTGCAGTACCCTAATGCACGGTAATGCCTGACCTCGGTTCTCTCCCACTGACAACAAATGTTTACCTGTTGGCAGATTGGGATTCAAGTAACTCAAGAATACCTGAGTAATTGGTTTGTCCTTTCTGAGCCAGTAACCAGTATACAGACATCCCAAAGCACCACAGACATCAGGCGTATTCAAGTTGAAAACTGCGAACCTGCCGTCTTTTCCTTCCACACTCCAAGCCAGTATATTTTTAGCAGATACTTTGGCATTCAACTCTGTATTTTCTACAATCACCTGTTCAACGACTCTAGCAGGCACAACATTAGCAGCTTTGTTCCAAGTAACGGTTGCCGCATTTAAGCTACAGCCCCCTAAGCTCATGAGAATCGACAGCAACAAAAAGATGCCCAAACCAATGCGAAACCAATGAACCCAGTAGCGTACCCTCATAGTCGGTGCTGGTAATTGATATGCAGTTGTCTTCAGTGGTTGAGACTGAGTAGAGGAGGCGGAAGAAGAATAAACTCCCTTTCCTTCCCCTGTTTCCCCAAGGTGTATTTTTGAATGCAGCTCAGTATCCAGTATTTCTTTTATCTCATAGGGTGAAGTAATAGAAGTTTTAGATAAATCTGTCATACTCTACCTCCCATTTTCAGTATTTTTAGCAGTGCTGATGTAGCTAGAATTTACATTGGGAGAACAGGTCCGCGTTCCATTATCGCTATTACTGTTGCGATAACTAGCTAAAGCGGTTTTGCCGTAATCTTTGAGACTGAGACGGCCGAGGGCATCTGAGCCATTTCCATCAACTTTGCTGTAATCACCACCAAAATGCTTTTGAGCCACTCGTTCAATTAGGCGATCGCCCGTAAATGGCTGTCCTGTAGCCGGATCGATTTGCTCTTGTGTCACTTGAATTTTGTTAGCCATATCAGCCATAAATGCCCTATCTTGGTCGGCTGGAGGAAAAAACTCAAATAGTTCAGCCTCTGTTGGTTGATGCCCTTGCTCCACTTGACTCAAGAACTTTTGACCTCCAGGCTTGGCAGCAATTAACTTCACTGCATAAGGGTTATAACTCATAAACTGGTAGCGACCGAGAGCGCGACCACAATTTAAACCCCCATCTGCACAGGTATGTATGCCAACTGCTTTGTAATCCCCGCTACCAGCACTCTCAATTTCCGCGATCGCATTTGAGAGCGATCGCAAATCAATACCGGAGAATGATTGATCTGTTATCGACCGACTACCATTGCTGAACGCGCATGGATTAATCTTCTCTATTACTCCAGTACGCTTGGTAGTGCTAGCTTTAGGCTCTCTTGTCGCTCCAGTTGGTAAAGATGCAGTATTTGTCCTCTGTTCACTCAAATTGCCTACAAATATCAGGGAGTTAACCTTGTAGCTGAAAAAAGGAACAGGCCCGATAAAATAAGGTGTACAACCCATTCGCCAAGCACAGAACCGAAAGAACAAAGCCGTATCTACCGTATCAGTCGTTTCATCCGGCTCCATTACCACGACCTTAAAAGCTTTACCAAACGGTATCCTTCCTGTTGGTTCCCGACCGTTGTTCACTGCTTTCAGGATACCCCGCCCGCCCTCGACTTCTTGGTATTTCCCGGAAATCCACTGTTTACCTTCCAACTTACTGCGATCGCTACGACCTGTATTCTCCAAATCATCCAATTCTAAGTAAGCGCAGTCTTTTTCACTACAAGGCACAGAAAACCCTTGCACATCGGAACCAGAAATCGTATTGTTACGGCGGTTTTCTGCTGGCCCATGAACTACATCAATCCGCATTACCAAGCTACCAATTTCAGTGATGGGATTAGGCATTAATCCTAAAGGTACTTGTCCCAAACCAGGAATATCCGAAACATTGCTATTCATCCAACCTGTAAATTGTTGTAGCTGTACTGCATCTAAGTTAGGAATTGAAGAAATAGAAAACTCTGACAAGTCGATTTCTCCCAGCTTCATTTGCCCAACTTCATACTGTGTTAGTACCTGAGCTAGTGTTAAATTAGATGCAGCAATTCCCTTTGATTTTAGTAAGGTTGCAACAGGTGTAATATTGTTTACTTGTGTCTTAGCTAATTCTGGAACAACCTGAGCCAAATGGCTCAATGTCTGTTCCCCAATCAGGGGAAATTCACTCAAGGCAATTTTGTTTGAATCTATACTGTTAATGTCTGTGTTTGCCTCTGGTACTCTGCCCAGAGCGATCGCCTGGATCGCCTGCAAAGAAAACTCCTCTGCCTGCAATGCTTCACTGATATCTCCTAACTTCAAATATTGGTCAGGAGTCATACCCACATTCCAAGTGCGACTCAGGTCATAACCTAGTGTTTGACTGTAGGGACTGCCATCAATTGCACCGGATTGACTGATACCTGGTAGCTGGGCCAGAGAAATGCGGCTCCAGTCTGGCAGCAAAACTTTAGTAGCAGGTAGTCGAGACTGAGGATTTGCAACTTCTACAATTCGAGTCGGTAAATTGCCATCACCAAATGTGTTGATTGTGGCTTGTGCAGCGATACTATAAATAATACAAGTTATGACAACCAGAAGAGATATCCATGCTTTTGGTATCTTCATAATTCCAGGTTTAAAAATGACAGCAACTATACCCCAACAAGCAAAGTAATTTATTGAATAAAAACCCGGCGTTGCTGAATGAAGGAATGAAAATTAAAAATTCAATCTCTCAAACTCTTACTCTCTGCGTCTCTGCGTCTCTGCGTGTTAGCGTACCCCTGCTCTTAAGCAAGCTACGCGGAGCGTCTCTAAGAGTTGCGGGGCGTAAGCCCGACAAAAATCATCCCACTGATCAGCAACGCCAAAAACCCAATTACTTGTTGCTTATGGGGCAATACAGTTCAGTTAAGCTTTTATTCTCTCCCTCTGCTTCCCCTGCCTCCCCTGCTCCCCCTGCCTGCCTTAACAGATAAATTTGCTTAACTGAACCGTATTGGCTTATGGGGTATAGAAAGAGAGTGAAAATATGACTTATAACTCTAGCTCCTCTTCTGCTGACTGTTGACTTTTCTTAGACTTGTAACCTGAACCAGAGCCATATCCTGGTAATTGAGGATTGGGATTAGCAGCCGATTCAGTGTAAGGTGTATCCCCAAGATTGATTTCAAAAATATTCTCTTGATAACCATCCCTAAATTGGTCTGCTTGCAAGGGATTACTACTATCTCCAGAACTTAATTGCTCAACACCGTAACCTTCAGATTGATAGCCACTGCCAGACTGATAATTACTACTGTCGTCAGCATCAAGATTTTGGTTAATTGTGGGTTCGTTATTCATTGACATTACCTAAAAAAACTGTAGCAATGCCAGCATAAAAAGATTTATCTAGTATCAGCCTTCACCTATTGGACATTAATTTTTTAGCCGATTGGCTATTTTGGGTGATGCGCTCATATCGAGATGAAAAATGGAGCAAATGAATTTAATTTCACCAGAAATAATGGCAGAAATCAGTAATGGTAATAGTACCAAACTGCCAGACAACACCCAAAAAATGCTGCAAATTCTGGCAAGTTTAAATACACCAAAAGAATTATTAGCAAGTCTCTTAGAAATAGCTGAATTTTCCCTACATCATGTTCGCTACCTTGCAGGGCCATTGGTAATTCATCGCAGTCCTTGGAGTGATACGATTCCCCAATGGCTGAAGTTTGCTTGTATTCAGGAGCGATTGGAACTTATCTTCACTGAATACGAACAGGATCAGGTTGGTGTTTCCAGCACAGCCACAGAAGTTCTTACCTACATGATGCCTGCAACTTACGAAGCACCTTTACATAGGGACTACGCTGACCTTTATCTTTGGGTAGGTAATGAAGTTTTAACCAAATACGATAAATTACCAAAGGGTTGCAAGAGTTTTTATGAATTTATAGGTGATGGTGATACGAGCAATGCCAGCAATAATCGTATCATTCATTTTAATCAGGTAAAAAATGAATTCAACTATCTTAGCAGGTCAATTCGACGCAGCATAGTTAAACACGCAGCACAAGAAGGATGGGGTAAGCGTCATGTCAATGCCAAGCCTAACTTAGACTCGACCCAAAGCACTCCAACTCCCAAACCTTCATCAAATTCAACTGTGCAAATTAGCTTGTTCTGAATTTTCCAGAAATCCTCAGTCTATTCAAATTTTCATCTGAGGATTTTTCTGTTAAATGGAAGCGATCGCTTCTTTAATTATGAACATAAATTTTCAAGTTAGTCATCATGAATACTCAAGAAATTCAAGAGATTTTAAATCATCTCATCATTGGAATTACAGCCTTATATACCATTGTGATACTCGTTGATTTCGTTGTGGGAATAGTCCATCTGTGGCAGAAATTTACGCTCAACATCGAATACACAACATCTGAACAATCACAGATGGAATCTAGTGATATTAAGAAATCTCTAAAGTTGGAAAATCAAAATCAATTAACTAACCGGATTACATCAAAACCAGAACCTCAACCAAACAACTTTGTTAGCATTGATGTAGACAAAATTGATTTACGGACAGCCAGAAAAATTGCCACTGCCATAAAAAAAGCTTCAAAATCCAATCCTGACTTAATTATCAAACAAAAAGTCAACAATAAATGTGTTCCTTTAGCCTGGTTGCAAGCACAGATAAAGCATCGTTTAGAACTTGCACCAGAAATTGTCACACCCATTATTAGAGAATTGGCTCCTACTGCTTTTACATCTGTTCGAGAGAATATTCAGCATTCTAACATTGCAAAAACAGGTAAACGTAAAGTCAGTTAATCATATAAAGAGAGGAATATCGATATGGCGGTTATCGCTCGGATGAGAAGACAAAAGTACTTGCTGTACAATCTTTCTAGCAAAGTTTTTGTATCTCCCTCAACTGCACACCGCTATAGTATTACCTCTCTTTAATAGGTTTTCAAATCTTTGTATAAAACTAAATATTTTGAAGTTGGTACATATACAAGCTATCGCTTCTAGGTGAGAAATTCAAATTAAATTCATTATGAATACAGGCTTAATAAATACAAACAATCCCAGTATTTATACCCCACAATATACTCTTGTTTCCAATGTTTCAACTCTTAATTCGGCTCTCCAAGGTCTGTTTCAGGCAGAAGTTTTAGCCATAGATTGTGAAACAACAGGACTTGACCCTCTAACTGATTCTATTAGACTGATTCAAATAGCTGCACCAAACCATCCAGTACTGCTAATTGATTTACCAGCTATTCCCAAAAGCAATCGCCCACTACTCAAAAAACTGCTTTGTAACTCTGCTGTCAAAATTGCTCATAATGCCAAATTCGACTGGCAATTTCTCACACTCGCAGGACTTCAACCCTCCGGTAAATTCTTCGATACCCAACTTGCTTATAAAGTTCTAACCGCAGGATTAAAAACAAGCTCATCCTTACAAAATATAGTTAAAAAGCTACTACACCTTCAACTAGATAAAACTCAACAAATCAGCGATTGGTGTAAACCTCTTACCAAGGTTCAATTGCACTATGCTGCCGTAGATGCTGCCATATTACTTGACCTTTACCCAATTCTCCTCAACAAGTTAAAGCAGGCAAAGTTACTCAAAATTGCCCGACTGGAATTTCAGTGTATGCCTGTTGTAGCTCAAATGGAACTTAACGGAATGCTATTTGACTTGTCCCGATGGCAGATACTGGGTGCAAAACTAGAAGCTGAAAAAACAGAGGCTTTAAGCCAACTCAAGCAACTCCGTATTGCTAGCTCTCAGATATCATTGCTGCCAGAACTAACAGATACAGTAAACCCGAATTCACCTCAGCAAGTTTTGGCTGCTCTACAAGCTATTGGTATCAAAATCAACTCAACTAATCAAAGTAAATTAGTTTCTTTAGCTGCACAGTATCCCATAATTCAAGCATTGCTAGATTACCGCCGTCTATCTAAAATTATCGGCACTTTTACCGAAAAACTACCCCAGCATATCCACCCAAAAACTGGGAGAATTCATCCCAACTATTATCAATTAGGAGCAAAATCCGGTAGATTTTCTTGCCGCAAACCACCTCTACAAAATATTCCCCGTGATGAAGCAGCCCGTAGCTGCTTCATTGCTGCCCCTGGCTATAAAATTATCAAAGCCGATTACTCCCAAATAGAACTACGAATTATGGCTCGGCTTAGTGGTGATACAAAGATGTGCCAAGTCTATCGCCAGGGGGCTGACTTACATCGATTAACAGCATCTTTAGTAACTGGAAAATATATCAATGAAGTGACTGAAGAAGACCGCAGACTAGCAAAAGCAATAAACTTTGGATTAATTTTCGGTATGGGCGCTGCCAAACTCCAAATTTACGCCCAAGTAAAATATGGAGTGGCAATGACATTAGAACAAGCAAAAGCTTTCAGAAAACGATTCTTTGAAGCTTATCCTGGAATAGCTAAGTGGCATGAAAACATCAAACGTAAATACATCCAAGGCATTAAGGAAAGTCGTACACTAGCAAACAGACGACGGAGATGGGTAAACAAGCCCCGATTATCAGAGCTATTTAATCATCCAGTACAAGGTTTAAATGCCGACATCAACAAATTAGCTATGGTAAAACTTTCAACTCCATTAACTAAATTCAGAACAAAACTCATCTGTGTAAGACATGATGAAATTGTACTGGAATGTCCAGAGACTGAAGTTGACCAAGTTAACCATATATTACACAATTGTATGGTTGCTGCTGCCCAAAAGTTTCTCAGCCCTATTCCAGTTGTTATAGATATTAAAACATCAAATAGCTGGTGAACTACCCCAACTTACCCAGTACGACTGAAGTTGGATTTGCAGTCAAGCTATTCTGAGAAGGTTAGTCAAAAACTCAATTGCCCTCCTCACAGTATAGCTCGTGCAAAAATGTGGTCAGAGGGCGTTTTTTTTTGACTCGAAGCACTATCCCAATACCGTTTGTTTAAGGACATTTATCTGTTAGGGCGGACTGTTATTGAGCAGGGGAAGCAGGGGGAGAAAAAAGGCTTAACCCAAGCGTATTGCACCCTACCCACTATTTCTGGCTATTTCTGAATCGGTATTCTAGCCATTATAAATAACGGAACTATTTTAACTATATCTGCTAACGCAGATTTAGAGTGAATCCAGAGTTTAAAACCCGCTTAATTGGGTTTTATTTGTGTGTCTATAAACTCTGTGACTGACAAATACCTGATGTAAGAAATGAGTTCAAATATTTACATATTTGAGGTGTATTAATGTCTAATCCCCGGATTTTAGGGGCAAGAGAAATTCATCTAATTTCACTCTACAGTCACTGGGAATTTAGTATGAAACCAGAAGAATTTTATGCCAAATGGGATGTGAGTTATGAACAAATTGCCTTAATATGCTGTCGTTCTGATTCTACGGTCAGAGGTTGGTTTAAGCAAGGTAAGTTTAGACGCTATCCTCAGCATAATGATTTACGACATTTGGCATTCATGGACTTTTTACTTGAACATTTTGAAGAAGTTCCCGAACAAATTTGGCAATTGCTATGTCTGGCTCATTCGCCTTGATATCAATAACATTTCTATTCTACATATAGCAATCCGGTTTGATTACTGAAAGGTTTTCAGACTCAGTACACTTTTTTATTCCAGTCGTAATGCTATATATCTCTCCAATCAATCTAATACACACGAAATTCTAATTGTCAATATCAATTTGACCTGTCTTTGAGTATACCTCCTCGTTTAAGGTAAAATTTGGCGATTTTAAAGCACATAGCATGGTTATTTTACAGCATTTTTAAGGGGTAGAATATGACTTATTCTGAGCAATTAAAACCGTGGTGTATTGTCCGTGGTATTCCCAATCAAGAAAATATTGTTGTGAAAAGATTTCGCCGACGTGATGATGCTGTTGCTTATCTGCAAGTGTTGAAGCAGTCTGGCAGAGATATTGTTTTTAAAATCATTTTTAATGCTCAAAACGTCAATATGCCACGGGAAAATGAAGCTTTGAACGGTTCGTTTTGAGAAGGTTTGAAAATTATAAAAATATTAATTTATGGGATGATATGATCCCATATTTTCGTTTATTTTCCACACCATACGCCACTACGCCAGTAATATAAATGTTAAAATTGTATGCTCAAAAATTAATAGTTTGTAGCATTTTTTCAAACAAGGAATCGCCAAAATTCATTAAACGTAGGGAAGGCATTTCATCAAAAACATTAGGGTAAAAAGTAACTGTGTAATCCTGCCCTTTGTAATTCAGTTGCCAAGTACGTTCGCTCCTTTTCTCAAACTGCACACCACTGGCTTTTAAAATTGCTGAGTTGGTGAATAACTGCTCAATAATTTCTGGCGTAAAAGGAGTAGAGGGAATTGGTTTTTGAATTTCTGCTAAATCAGCGTCTAAGTCCATCGCTACCATTTCTTCAATTGCCAAACGAGGTGGTGGACTGTCTAACACAGAATCGAATTGAGACATTAAAACATCTTCTTCTTCTGGATCAGCACTCATAACAGCTCGTTCAATAAAGGTAGGGACTTGGGCTAGAATAGGCTGAAGATTACCAACAACAGTGGCAAAGGCATTAATGCGATCGCGCAATTTTCGATAAACCTTTGCTTCTACAGTGCCATCATAGTAAAAATTGTGGATTCGCACAGTCGGATACCTTTGTCCAATGCGGTCAATTCTCCCAATACGCTGTTCGACCCGCATCGGATTCCAAGGCATATCATAATTAATCAACACACCGCAATTTTGTAAATTCAACCCCTCGGAAGCAGATTCAGTACAGAGGAGAATTTTGATTTCATCTTGGCGAAATCGGCGTTTAATTTCTTCCTTGGGAACTAGACACCACTCCCCATTCTGGTACAATTCCCCACCACGACCTGAATAACAAGCTACTTGGCTACCGTACAACTCCTTCAATGTATCCCGTAGATAGTCCATCGTGTCAGTGTACTGGGTGAAAACGATCGCACTTTCTCGGTCAGTTAATTCTTGGCGTAAAATTTGAATAAAGCGAGAAAGCTTGCTATCTTCCCCAGTGTTTTCAAACTGCCGTAGTAAATCTTCAAGATATTGAATTTCCTGGGGGTCTACTGGTTCAAAGAAAGATTCCAGACCAGCAATCACTGCATCATCCTCATTATCCACATCTACTAAATCGTCGTCACTTAAAACGCTTCCCCGTTGAGTTAACAAATAATCCAAACGACGTTGCAGAGATGATTTGATAGCATAAAATGAACTGGTCAAACGTTTACGGTAAAGGGTCATCAAAAAACCCAAACAAGAACGCTGATCTATTTGTGCCAGTCGGTAAAAGTGACGTACATAGTCGCTGACAGCTACATAAAGCGGTACTTCCCGTTGGGGTTCCAGCGTAATAGCATTATCCTGCACAACTCTAGTAGGAATATCCCGCTCTAACAGTCCCCTCTGATAGTATTGTCGGAGAGTGTCGCGGGTGTGGCGGAACATCAAGTCTTTTAGGGGCGTGTTCACTGTCAAGTATTGGCGTGAGGTGTCGATAAAGTCTTCATCTGCCAATAGTTGTTTGTGATTGGAAATTTTCTTACCCCGTTGCCAAGTATCCTGCATTTTGTAAGCGAGGATGCGATCGCTTTTGGTCAAAAACTGCTCTAACCTAGAACAAGGTTGTCCGCCGCGCTGAAAATAATCGCTAGACATAACTTGCCAAAAATTAATTACTTCCTGCTTGACAGCAGCTTGTAGCGAGGCGAAATAATAGCAGAAGTTATCGCCATAACTCCAATGCCCCTGCAATCCCAGCAGGTTTAACAAATCAAAAACTTCTATGGCATCAATTTGCATGGGAGTTGCTGACAAAAGAATCAGGGATTTTGTCTTCTCCTTCAACTGTGCCATTAACTGTAACAAGCGATTGGGCGTTTCCTTGCGGTCTTGAGGACTCTTGCGACGTGCATGATGGGCTTCGTCTAAGATTACTAAATCCCAAGGTTCTGCTGATAATAGCTGATGCATTCTGTCAGTTCTCCGCACCAAATGAGAAGAAGCCAGAATTAAGTCTTGAGTATTCCAGGGATTAACTGCTGCGGGGATAGTCCGCTTGTAGGGGTCTTTAAATTCTGTAGATGTGTAACTCCAAAAATGCAGATTAAATTTTTCCCGTAGTTCTTCTTGCCATTGGGGTTGGACACTAGCAGGTGCTAAAATCAGTACCCGCTTCACTTTTTTGGACAACAGCAGATAACGCAGAATTAAACCAGTTTCAATTGTCTTTCCTAAACCAACTTCATCAGCGATGAGAAAACTTTGGGGAAAATTTTGAGCAACGCGGCGCAGGATTTTAATTTGGTGTGGCCAGGGGTGAATGGGAATTGATTTTAAACAAAAGTCCAAGCAGCCGGGATGTTCATGAATATTGGCAAGTTGAGTAAATGCCAACCGTTCTTCTTCACTTACTTCTGTACAAATAGCTGAAGAGTCTAGTTTTAGTTCCGGTTCTGGTTGTGCTTCTGGTTCTGATTCAGTTAATTCTATTTTTGTTAGAGGTCTAGAGTCAAATTCAGCCTGGGCATTCCAATCAGGTTTAGTAGATTTTGCGTAACGCAACAGCTTTTTCTGTACCGCCTCTGGAACTTCAAAGACTCGCACGTTAGGCGATACGTCATACCAAAGTTGCTCAAATCTCGCTACTTCTTCTTCAACTCTATCTAGTTCCCTCCCTCCCTCCCAAGAACAATAAACGTGAAAGGATTCTACATTCCTCTCCCAGCCACCGATAGATTCGTTATTGGAACCGTTAAATGCTAATTTCTCGCCCTTGCTATCAGTAAAAATGCCAACTTTTTCGTGAAATATATGCTGTGGGTCTAGTTGCTGTGTACTATCTTCAGGTAGTCCATTTTCTTTGAGAGGAATAGCAATTTTAATATCGAGATACTGGTTTTGAATTAACCAACTGAGAATTTCTAAGTGTTTGAGTTGGGCAAAACTTTCTGGTGGTTTTAAGTCTGCGTCTAGACGAGATAGCAATGCGTCTCGCAGTTCGTATCCCTGTTGAATTGCTTGTAAATCTTGGGGGCTAAACTGACAACCCATGATTAACCGCATTCGCCCTTTGTTGTGCAGCATTGCACCTAAACCCCGTGCAACTTTACTTAAAATGGCACTGCTAAAAAAACCTGCTTTCCGGTCATATTGAATGGCACACTCTAAAGCAGGAATGTAGAAATCAGTTATGGTGTTGTGGGTGTTGCTGGTGTAACTAATTTTCCAGGGATATTCACGCAGGTTTTTCAACTTTCTAACCAGTTATCTAATTTTAAGTTGGGGATATTGATAAAATCTTTGATATTGTTAGTAACAAGAATATCGTCACGAGAACGAGCTACAGCAGCAATCAAAGCATCAAATTCTCCGGTTGGTTTCCCAATTTTTCTGAGTTCGCTTTGAATCTTGCCAAATTCGATAGCTGCTTCTATTTCAAAAGGTTCTGCTGGTAAGAGTTCAGTGAACTGTGCTAATATCTCTAGATTCTTGGCTACCTGTTGAGAACAATAAACGCCTTTATATAGTTCTGAAACTACAATAATGGATAGATAGCACTGGCTGAAAAAGCGATTAAATTTAGTAACAGCTTGGGGATTTTCGTTCAGCAGTGCAATACAAATATTGGTATCTAGTAGATACATTAGCCGTTATCCCGATTATCAAGTGAGTCTAATGTTCTGCCTTGATAAGTATGGCGCTGTTGGTCAATTTCTGCAAATATTTCTGTTAATTCAGGTTGGTTCTTCCAAGCCCCGAATAATTGATTTAGTCTAGCTAGTCTCTCCTCGTCTGTTAATAGTAGTTGTGGCTCTGTAATTTGATTGGCAATAAATTCTACATCTATGATTATTTCTGTCCCATCGGGAATATTATTAAGTTGTTCTAATATTTCAATATTTTGACCACGTTTTATGCCTCTAACCTTCATGTTTGATTATCTCCTATAATTATTAGTTGACTGATGATTGATGATTGTTAGCAAAGAAAGTCATGATATAGCTTTTGTTAAGATTGGATAATTAATTTAGAAACTTTATCCGATAAATTTTGCTGACAAGCATCAAACCATTCTTGAATCAATTTATCTTTACCCTCTGGAACTTCATAAAATCTGAAAGACATACCACTACTTCTAGATATTCTGACAACTCCTGACAGGTCTAATATCTCCTGATTGATTTTAGCGGATATTTCTAATGGGATAGATACAGATTCGATTTCTCTGTTAGATGGGTATTCTGATAAAATTCCTCTGCTTTCTGCTGTTTTTTTCGCCAGTTCTAAATCTTTTAACGCCTCAGCTTGACCTGTAGATTTTAGCTCTACACTAAAATCATATTGATTCATTTGTTATTTCCTCCATTAATTAATTATGACAGTTGTCTGTTAACGGTCAACAGCCCTCAATCATCAGTCTCTAAATTCAAACTCATTTGTCCATAATTTAAAGATAGCTCAGGTTGCACATAAGACACTTTAGCTTTGATTTCATCCATAGCCAACCACAAATCTAATAACGCTTTTTCTTCAGTCAAGCGTTTCTTTTCATCACCAATGCGCGGAATTACTTTCAACGCTACTTCAAATGTCCGCATAAATAAATCGTTGCTAACTAAGCCAGTATTTTTGAGAAATCTACGGACTGGTTCTGTATTGTCTTCCTCTTGGTAAAGGGCGATAATGGCGTGGAGTCCATCAACTAAATATCTGGCAGAAAATTCAGTATCGGTGACGGAGAAGGCGCGTTTTTTCAAGCGTTGTTGCGGGGTGAGTAATTTACAGTAACCGCTTCCAGAATCGAGTAGTTTGTGTTTTTTGACTAAATCGGAGACATCAAAACCACCGACTGCTAAAGCGAGTTGTCTAGCTTCATCGAAGGGGAATTCTCGCGCTTCAAAGGTATCCCATGCCAGGATGTACCATTGGGTTAAGGGGTCGATACCGTTGAAGTCTTTACCTTCTAACAGATTTTGTAGTCGGTATTCGACTACTGCTTGGCGTACTTCTTCAAATGCTGCTTTGGGTTCAACTTGATTACCTGCACTGTCGAGGATGGAACTATATTTGGTAAACACACTCAAAGCTGAACCGAAAGCACTTAAGCACAAGTTTATACCAGGGGGTTTAATGCGGCGTTGCGGATCTGCTACTCTATCAGCAGCAGGACGAGAATCTTCAGTTAAGCTTTTTTCGAGTTCTGGTGCTTTTTCAAAGACGATATTTCGCACGTCAATTCGCACGTCATCCCACCAAGCTTGTTCGGCGTTAGGGTCGCGTTTGCGGCATACTAAAAGCACGGTGCTGGATACTGCGTTTTTCTGCGCTTGGTGCAAGTTTTGCGGGTTTTCGGTACTGACAGCCCATGATGCGGTAATCTCGAAACCAGCATCGATGAGGGATTTGGCTAAGACATCCCACGCGCCGGAGTCTTTGTGGTTGAATTGTACTGTCATTACGCCGTCGTCGCGGAGGACACGGTGATATTCAGCGAACGCCATCGCCATTTTTGCTTCGTAATCTTGGTTGGCGAGTTTTTCGGGGTTATCGCCCATGTTGCGGAAGCGGGAAGGATTAGCAACGGCTTCGCGGTCTTTGTCAGTGAGTTCTAGGTAGAATAATTCGGGGAAGATATCGCCGAGGGTGCGTTTTAGCCAAACGTAGAAAAAGTCTGAGAGTTCTGCGTATTGAATCGTAGCGTAGTAAGGTGGATCTGTGATAACTGCATCTACGGAATTATCAGAAATGTGAGTTAAGTTATCGGCTGATGCTGCATCGATTTTAATTGATTTTGGATCGTGTCGTTCAAGTCCAGGTATTTTAAATATATATTTAGTATCTAATAAATTACAGATTCCAGAATAATCTGAAACAGTACGATTACCTTCATAATTCCATAACAGACCCCAAATACTCGTTTCAGGGTAATTCCAAAATAAATTCAGTGAATGTTGTCCCATTGCTGGCTTAACTGAACCAGTTGCAGCATCTAGATGTGATAACCGTGAGTTTTTATCTATGCAGCGGTCTAATATAAGAGATAAATAAACTAAAATGGCTTCAGCTTTATCTCTATTGTAGTCAGCTAAAATTAGTAGTTTTGCCTCGTTAATAATTTCAATGTAAGTCGAAAGTATTAATAACTGACGACGGTTAAAACAGTCTTCATATTTGCGTAATCCATATTCGTAGTTACGAGGTGAATCATGCAGACCTGTACTAGTAGGCTCGCTTGGAATTAGATTGTTAATGGACAAATCTGAATATTTTTGTTTTAGATATTCTTCAGCCTTATCAATTCCTTCAAAATCTTGTTGCTCTGGCAATCTAAATTCTAAAACTGAACTACCCTTTTTATAAGCTACTGCATATAATTGATGCCCTAAATTATAGATAGATGAATAGCTTTTAATTATATCATCTTGAATTACATTGCCACAGTTAAAACACTTCCCAACACCTCTACTTAGTGTTGTTGTTGTATCTGGATCATATTCTTCATCATCTGTTTTAATAGTGGTTCCCTTACCTTTTACACCCTTAATTAATTCAAAATCAACACGCTTATTTTTCGGGTTAGGTATTGGTTTCACAGCACACCATCTATGCCAATTCTGTTTTTCAGAACGTCTATACAACCACCAATTAGGACTCAATGGAACAACAGACTCACAATTAGGACAAACAACTGTATGCGCCCATAAATAATTCTGCACAGTTTCCCCAGGTAAAGAAGGGAAAAATTCAGCTAACCTTTTCTCCGCTTCATCCCCTACCCACTTCACCCATTTATCAATATCCTGTTGCAAATCTGGGCCAAACTTTAGCGGATATTCCATCGCCGCCTTCATCGTCACCACCGCCACAGGATTTAAATCAGAAGCCAGCACATTTAACCCATATCTCGCCGCTTCAAACGGAATACTCCCACCACCTGCAAACGCATCTAAAATTGTGGGTGTGCGAGTTCCCCAAACCTTCTCGCAATAATCCTGTACCTTCTTAATTTGCACAGAATTAGGCGGCGTTTTATATAGCTTTACCTCCTTCCCCGGCACCAACCCCAGCAAATATTCAAATTCTTGCATTGTGATATCTGCTGGTAATATCGAAGCCAACACACTGGCGCGACTAAAAGACAATGGCTTACGCGAATACCAGCGATGTAAACCTTTAAATGGATTTCCCCCGTGTTCAAAATTAACTTGCTCATTTAATACCTGCACAGGCATCATTTTTTCAATAAAAACATCGGGGCGTTTAGGCATAATTCAAATTAATACGTAAAATTTGGAATTTACTATAGTAGCAAAATTAACAGATAAATATAAGTCACCGCCACATAAATTAAGTCCGCACAGACGGACTATAATTAACGAGAATATCAATCCCCCAAAAGGACTCTAATCGCTTTCAAAGCCTGATTACGTTTCCCATTGCTAATCTTGGCAAACCAGTAGTGCGATTCCTCATAACTCATGGCTCTAATCCCTTGAGCAATATTCGCAATGCGTTCTATTTTAGAAAGCGGTTGCAAAGTCTGAAACAATAATGCCAGATTTATCCCTGATTCCTCATTCAAAACATAAGGAGTTTGGCGATTGTGACTTAGGGTTTTGGGGTCATAATTATTCGCCTTCAAAGAATCATAAATTGCCTGTTTCACCTGAATTAAAGCATTGCCCTTTAAACGCCCAATTCTTTTAGCAGAAGGACGCTTTTTTTCACCGGCTTTTTTATAAGCACATTGATACAACTCCAGGGCAAAGTTATTGTTATCTGTAGGAACCACTCGCAATTGAAACTCTTGCATCTCAGTACGTTACTTTCGCCGTCAAATTCAGCCTGTCAACCGGATTACGATTCAGGGCTTGTTTGATATTACTGATTTCTGCGCCGTTTGGTTGCACTGGAGATGAAAATTCAAATACTAGCTTCAGCGACACGTCAGCTTTTACATCCGGGCTACTTAGCAAAGTGTTAACAGCCCCCTGAAAACTCTGAAATCCTTTAACTGGCCCTTGGTACTCTAACCTGATAAACTGTTCATTAACAGTAATAGTTGCCGTTTGGTCGATTTGCAAGGGTAGCTTGATCAACATAGGGAAAGCCGTCATCAACTTGCGGTAGTCCATTACTTGCCCAACGGAGATTTCCAACGACTGGATACCCTGAACTTGATTATCTTGGATGCGATCGCCTAATTCATTAAATACCCGATCTAGTGTTCCCTCCAAATCAAATTCTTCCGGTTTGGCTTTAAATAGAGGTGAATCATCCCACGAACCGTTCCCATCTTCGCCTGCGCTTGGTGTGCTGGGTGTCCCAGTACCATAAGGCAATATCTTGGCTTGGGTTTCCCTTTCTTCTACTTCGCCATTGCCGTAGTCAGCTACAATTTTGAAAGTTGTGGTTTTAGCGATCGCTGTCTCATGTTCATCGCTAGGGCGAAAATCCCCTGTAACCAAATTCCCATCTTGATACAGCTTAATCGTCAAAGCCCCCGATGCTTTCCACCGTATCCGCACAGGTTTTACCGATTCTGTACTGGACAAGACTTGAGCATTCAGTTCAATTTCTCGCGGTTTCGGTGGTTCCAGAATTCCCCGGCGGTAGAGTTCCATCCGTTCAGAAAATTCTATGGAGTCAGGTAGGGTAATTTTACCGTCATCGGTTTTAATAAACAGCTTTTCTCCTACTTTCATATCCCAGTTACCAGTCTGCAAACCTTGGCGGATGGTATCTCGCAGCTTTGAGATTTCGGCATCGACGAATATATTTAAACTCAAATCTTTGGCGAAAGCTTCTTTTAATGCTTTAGTTGTCCAATGGTTTAACCCAGACAGCCATACCTTCTGCAAAATATAAGCAGGGGCGTAGAATGGTGCGTCATCAGCACGAATTTTCTGACAATCTTTCAGTGCTTTTAAAATGACATCTTGTTGATTATTTTTACCCTTCACATCGCTAGAATCTTGGGCAGGAAGGGTATAGTGCATCAAACCCTTGGGAGCTTTTACTGGGTCATTAGCAGGGTAAAATAAATGGCGGTACGCATTTGTTAAAGATACTCTTACCCCTAAATCAAGAGAACCTTTTTTATCTTTGAGTTGTTTTTGCTGATTTTCTGATAAATCTTGCAAGCGATTGGGAGAATTTAGAATATTTTGAATAGCCCGAAACTCCCTAGCATTGTCAATTGCTCGTTCTAATTCTTGCCTGTTGGCAACTAAAAATAACAAACGATTTCTAAAAGTACGGAATTTACCCGACTCACCTGTTTCATTAAAAATTTTCTCCACCATTGGCGGTGGCCCTTCGGTAGTTACAGAAATAGTCGCCTCGTTAAAGTCAATTAAACACAGGGCAATACTATCGGACACGTCATCCACATCTGCTGGTGATTCCGGTGCAATAACTAAGGTGAGTAGTCTATTAGCAAAAATGGCATCGCGGCGACTTCGTAAATCATCCTTTGCCTCGGTAATTCCAACTTGAGCTTTTTCTTCGGCAATAATTTTATTGATTGATGGTTCTTCCTTGAAACGAGCCAGAGTTGTCATCGGATCATTTTCCAAGTACCAAGCAACTTCACTCAACCTTTCTAAGGCAGTATCAACAAAAGCAATTTCTAGCCCTGGTGTCAACAAAGACAAATTTAATTCGGCGCGACGAATACCCGCAGATATACCTTGAGTAATAGAGTGTAAAAAAATAGTCCGAGCTACCCAGGTTGAAAAGGGAGGTTTACCAGCAGCAATCCATTCTGCATCTTGTAACTGAGCGTGTGCCTCTCTACCATCTTTATTGTAAATGTCTGCTTGGATCGTAATCCGCATCAAAGGACGTTCCAAACGGGCAGTCAAATCGCTGGTGATTTCTTCTTCAATACCAACAGGAATATGGTGAGAATGAATTAGCGGTATCCATGCAGTAGTATCGTCCCACAGATAACGTATAACTCTAGCAAATAACCGCAAAGCGCCTCTGGTGCGTTGGAAGTTTGGGATGGAGGCAATCTTTTTAGTCAGCAGATTAAATAATTCTGGGTGGAAGGGATAACTCTGCTCGATACTGTCGGCATAGCGTGCATCTTTGCAACCATCTGGTAAATTAATCCGACTAGCTTTATAAGTTTGTAAATATTCTTTTGAAGCATTATTGGCAGCGTTAGCTTCAATGCTGCTGAACATCCTCTGTTTAACTATATTGTAAATTTCAATATCAGTGCTGGGTTTAATGATCCGCTCTTGCCTCGCGGTAGCGGAAATGGTTTCCCGGATTTCGGTGGTTTCTTCGCCAAAACTGTCAGTGGAGGAAGCCAGCGTGTAAACAAATACTAAATTATTACAAGATGCTGCTAAATCCATGAGGGCGAATAAAAAAGCAACTACCTGTCCAGCTAAGTTGCTATTACCAACTAGAGTAGCCTTGGCTTTTCTCAGGTATGAGGCAATTTCGTCGATGATAATGACTGTGGGTTGCCCTTGGATTATCCTTTCTAAAACCACTGTGCCTGGACTGACTCGCTGTTCGTCAGAACCTTTAAGCAAGCTATAACCTGCTACACCATTAATTTGATAAGCAATTTCTCCCCAAAGGGTATAAGTGGTAACGCCAGTGTCCGCATGGTAAACACCGTTAACTGGATCGAGGTCTTGGCAAGCTAAAGCAGCTGCTTGAATCGGTCGATCTGGAATTAAATTAATATTGTCAGTAAAACGGTCTAGTCCAGGAATCTCTCGTCCATGTTTAGCAATATGCCACAAAGCAATTTCATCGTGAGTTTTACCACCACCAAAGCTGGTTTCCAGTCGAATAATGGGGGAGCCGACAGCAGCACCTACCAACCGCCCGAACACTTCCGAGATTAGGGTTTTCAAACCATCGGTGGCAAATGTATTAGCGAAAAAGGCTGTGGGGTCTTGGTAGACTTGCGGCGCTTTCCCTTCCACAACCAGTCGTAGCTTGGCGGCGAATAAGTCAGAAGAGAGTTCCCCCTCTAAAATTTCTTCTCTAGGAATACAAGTTTTGAATACTGACGGAAGCATAGAAATATATTGACCGTTACTATTTGAGGGTTGACAGTCAATACCAACCGTCAACAACTTAGTGTTTTTAAAAATACACTTACTTATTTCAATTGATTAATTCTATACACAATTATGAGATTTTGGCACTGATTTAGGTCACAAACTACAAAAGTTCTTTGAATAGTTGTCATAAAAATCAGGCAATCGTAGACTTAAATTAATGATTCTAGTGATGTTGACCAGCTACAATTTCGTTGTGAGCAGCCTATATAAATACCTTTATAGCTTTTGTAAGCACTTGCTTGTTGCTTACATATTGAACAGTTAATATTCATGAATCTCATCAAAAGGGTTGTATCTTTTTCATTCATTTTCCTACGAGAATGTTTGGTATCTTTAGAACAAGTAATATAAGATCCATATTCAGTACGGCTATACCAGCGAGGTTGTCCGCAATCAGGGCATTGACCAAATGGATTTTCGCCTTGACTGATTTTAGTTGTTATGGAGCCTGGATCTTGTTCAGGTACTAAATGTAAAAAGCTATACAATAATTTTGTTGTTTGTGGTAAATCTATCCGAATAACTGGTGTTAATGGTGAATTCGGATTTAAGTATATCCACAAACACTTACGGTCAATACCAACTAAACCTATACTCGTATTAGCCTTATTATCCCAGAGACGAGTATTTTGTAGCCCAGTAGCAATAGAATTGCGGCTTTGACCCGTGATAAAAAATCGGACACTACGAGAATTACACTGCTTCAATGTGTCCAAAGGAAACTGATTGTTGCTAGTTGAGCTTGACCAATCTATGGCGATTTCTTCCTTAGTTGCAAGTAAGTCTAACTTTATTTGTTTTAAAGCATCTTGGCTTTTAGAAAAATAAGTTACTCCTGGTAAATCGCTGAGTGGTTGTAAAGCCCATGTGAGTGATTGGGTCTTAGCTTGAGCATATATACGGTCAACAAATTTACGAAAAATATTAAAAGAGTTAAGGGTTTTCTGAATATATTGATAATTAAATAAACCAATAAATTTACCTTGCGCTCTACTAACAGCAACATTGGCAAGTCGCATAGCTGTACTTTGCGTTCCACCTGTAACCAATTTTCCTGCCTTAGCTTGTGGTGAACCTTCAACAGCATCAAAAATAATCAGATTCTGTTCTGCCCCTTGAAAGCGATGAACTGTAGCTACTTTTACAGACTTGTCAGTAAGGTGCAAATCTTGCAGCAAACGTTGGATTAAACGTGCTTGGGCATTGTAAGGAGCAATGATACCGACGCTGAAATAATTAGTCTGGGTACTTTGGTAAGCTAGATTGACTGCTACTAAAGCTGAGATAATATTAAAACGGCTGTGAGACTGCTGTTCTTTAAAACAAAAAGCTGAAAGTTGGCTCAAGTCATACAAGATTAGGGCTGACCCAGGATGTGGCTGACTCTGGACAATCGGCATTGTCCTTTGCTCTACACCAGAGCCATCTTGCAGTTGACCATTGTAAAAAAGCTGATTTGGTATTTTAGAAATAGCTGGATTCATGCGGTACTGTGTTTTTAATAGCACCATGCGTGAGTCAATTTGACCATTATTTACCTTTTGAGTAATACCAGCTTCATCAAAGATATCTCGTTGTAGCCATTGCTCCGTTGCCTCTGTCTCTGCTTGTGAGATAGGCCCTAACTGGCGAAAGTCACCAAAAATAGCAATACGACGATTGGCCAGGGTGCTGACATAAGCACAGTGGGGAATATAAGCCATACTTGCCTCGTCCACTACTATGGCATCAAAACGGCGTTGGTAGATTTCTTTGGCGATCGCTGCCTTTGATAAGGTGCAGCCAACCACTGTTGCTTGTTTGATCAGTTCAGCTTCTTTCTGCTTCAACTGTTCTTTGAGGGGCTGCAATGCTTGTTTGACAGTGGCAATGTCATTTTGAATACTCTGGCGTTGCAGTTGGGTTAGCTTTTCCTGACGCGATCGCTTGACTAAATCTTTGCGTTGTTTTTCTAACCGTTCAATTTGCTCTATTAAGTTTGGATTCTGCCAACGTGCTACTCCTCTAACGTGTAACTGCGGAAACTCGTTTAGACTGCCAGGGGTGGCAACTCCATAGCGCAACACTAGCCCATTTTCATAAATAGGCGCACCTTGCAAATACTCAGCTACACTTTTCATAGCTGTATCAACAGCAGTGTTGCTATGAGCTACCACTAAAACTGACTCACCAGCTTGAACCAATGCAGCTACGGTGATTCCCAGAGTTTTAGTTTTTCCTGTTCCTGGTGGCCCCCAAATAAAACTAACTTGGCGATTAAGTACCTTGTCAACAGCAGATTTCTGATATTCATTGCAACCTATTGGTTTTTGTAGTCGTTGCTCAATTTGATTTAACAGTTTTTGGCTATTGCTTGTTGAAGAGTTGGTTTCACTTTTATCCCCTAGTAATATTTCTGCTAGGTTTCTATTAGCTCCCTTTAGATTAGAACTTTCTAGCAATCGCTTTTTAAGTTCTTCCAATAAAAACCAGGGAGAGGTATAGAGTATAGCTGTAGGAATTGAATCTCCTAAATTTTGCTGTAATGCCAAAATAATATCAAAGCCTTCAACAGAAACTAAAATTCCACTATATCTTTTGCTTTTATACTCTAAATCTACTGGAGTATCATCAGGGAAACGCAGTTCAGTATCTGTGGTAAGGGAATATATATATTGACCACCACGTTTACCTAAAAAGGAACCGTCGCTCAAAAAGGTTTTTTGTCCACCACTTTTTCGTAATGCTCTAATTTCATCGTCAAGTGCTTTATTAAACTTTTTTTGGTATTCTGTATAACTCATTAATGCAACCTGGAAATTCCTATAACTAGATTGGTAAAAAATTTGTCTAATGAATACGAGGTAAACCGTATTCGGTCAAGTACGGTAGAAGTGGCTTTATTCTTGCTCAGTAGGAAAAGTAAAGTCTTCATGAAGTAATTAGTGATGAAAACCGCTAAGTACTAAATTATACAGAATGCTCCGCGAATAACTGATATATGTGGATAAAACTAGTTACTCGCTTGACTACTTGACTAACTTAGAAACAGCGATCGCGTTTTAATTGCCACAGTACTTTTTCCACACACCAGTCAATGCTGTGGGTAGGATTGCGCCGTTACTCAAATTCAATTAATCGTTTGGCAGTAGCTACGTCGCCTTGAACCAGAGTCAAAAGCTTTTGCCATTTCCCTGTTTTGGGAATACTGAAGTAAATATTGCTGTTTGCGTTCTGACCTGCATACTAATTTTTTTCTAGTAGTTTGGTAGCGACTTTGAGTTTTTTGGTGTGCCTGTGTTAGTAGAAAAGCTAGGCGTAGAAAAAACGATATTAAAAATAGCCAAAAAAGTAGAATTTTAATTTCCATTGCCCGTGGAAGGTAAATGTTTAATTCCACCATGCGGTAAATTGATTACCTCAAGCATCAGAAATTCGCACATTTTATTTTGATGATGCAAAGCTAATTTACTCCAAAAATCCTAACCACACGGCTCTAAACATCAATGGCTTTCCCATTAGATTATTTGTAGTAAAAATCAATGTATAAAATTTATATATAAATCCGAAACTTTACTCAAGTTGCTAGTATATAGATTTCTCTATTTTGGTAGAAATATTTATACGGATGCAAGCTGAACATTAACTTGCATCTACAATGGCCAAAATTCTTTTCAAACAAATCACCTATTCGCTTACAAGTCTCATCCATGATATTGAACTTGGTGAGATTGGCTTACCTGATATTCAGCGTCTGTTTGTTTGGGAAGCTGCGAAAGTACGAGATTTGTTTGACTCAATGTATCAAGGCTTTCCAGTAGGTTACTTGTTGTTGTGGGCAACTGACCATCTCACCAATACTCGACATATAGGCACTACCTCCAAACAGGTTAAAACCCCTCGTCTACTGATCGTAGATGGGCAACAACGATTGACTTGCTTATATACTACTGTATTCAAAGGGCATAAAGTGCTAACCAAGGATTTTAAGGAAGTTCAGATTCAAATTGCCTTTCGCCCTGCGGATGCTAAGTTTGAGGTAGCAGATGCAGCCATTCAGCGAGATCCTGAATATATATTTAATACTTCCCAACTGTGGTCAGATTCTATTGATATTTTTGAGTTCGTAGACCATACCAAGAGATACTTGTGAGTTTTGCTTAGGTAAAGGGAATAATTAGCTTATCAGGTAAAATCTACAACCATGTCGCCTCGTATCATTAATGATCGCTACGCTTTATCTGCCAACCTGCGCTCTGGTGGTATGGCGGATGTCTACCAAGCCATTGACATGAAAGAAGGATTGCGACAGGTAGCAGTCAAAGTTTTCAAACATGGGCAAATTGAAGTAGACATCTTAGTTGAATCCTTCCGACGCGAAACTCAGGCACTCAGGGAGTTAAAGCATCCCAGCATTGTCGAGCTTTTTGATTCAGGACGAGATAAACAGACTGGAGAATATTTCTTGGTCTTAGAGTGGATGGAGAGAGATTTAGCGGTACTGCTGACAGAAACTCCATTAGAAGGATGGGATTCTTATTGGGAGAGGTTAGCTCTTCCAATACTAAATGCACTTGCATTTTCTCACGAGCGTAAATACGTTCATCGGGATCTCAAACCAAACAATATTCTAATTAGTAGTGATGGCAGGTTGAAACTGGCTGATTTTGGAATTTCCAAACTCAGGGGTTATTTTCGCCCAACTGTAACGTTAAGGGAATTTGTCTCTCGTCCCTTTACACCTCAAGAAGAAGATGACGGTTCTTACCCTTATACCCGTGATGTATTTAGTTTTGGGGTAATGACGCTGAAATGCTTGACTGAGGTTGATCTCGATTACAGTAGCTTTTCGAGTGCGATCGCTGCCCTTGATGCTCCCCCTGAAATCATCGAAATTATCGAACGTGCTGTCTCGAACGATCCTGCGGAACGGCAACCAAACGCAGAAGTATTATTAGCAGAGTTAGAAGCAATTCAGCAGAAGCGATCGCGCAAGCAAACAACCCGAAAATACTCCTGTTATCTCCAACTGACTCGTAATGCTGTGAGAAACCTTGAGAATGAGCTTCAGTTACCAGAGACGGAAATTCAGAAGGTTCTACTTGAGGACTTAAATGCTGGATGTGGCATTGCTAAGAAGTCAAGCAGTGGCACAAATGGACAATCTGCTGATAATCATTATTCAATTTTTGGCTTCTCTTACCGCTATTTAGTTGCAGCAGAGCAAGATTGTCTAGTTATAATCAATGCTCAAAGCTTTTCTAGTGTTGTCCTAGAACAAAACCGGGAACGATCCTGGCAACTGCCTTATGAATTCAAATTTGGAAAACCAATCGTTAAATGGGAAGCTGAGGATGTCATTAGAGAACTTCAACTGGGGGTTGAAGAGCATGAGGCAAATTTAAGGCAATCACGAGCGGAAGAGGAGAAACAACGTATCTTTCGAGTGTGGTGGGACATTCTCAGGGCGAAGACAGACTGGGAACAGAAGCGAGAAGAGCCGATTAAATACACAAGTGTTACACCTGATGGCAGTCGTGTCATTTTTCAAATTGCAGAATTACCAGAGTCAGACATTACCGGACAACCACGCCATGTGACACGTTCCAACGGATTTAGCATTTTGGGTGGAGACGTAGTGGAAGTGGTTGATGACAAACTGGTTCTGTACGTGAAATACGGTGAACCAGATCGCTTACCTCAAACAGGGGAACTGCGATTTGATACTCGCTTGGCTGAAATTGCCCTGAACCGCCAAAAAAATGCCCTAGATGCAATTCGGTACGATCGTGCTGTTCGCTCTGACTTACGAGAGTTACTAGCCAATCCTCAAGAAATTCAGGCCCCTACCTTGGATATCGAGATTAAATTCATCCAATTTTTGAATGAGTCTCAGAAGGAAGTTGTAAAAGCAGCCCTGTCAATACAAGACTTTCTGTTAGTTCAAGGGCCACCAGGAACAGGTAAAACAACGTTTATTACAGAAGTCATCCTGCAAACCCTTCAGCAGAACTCTGAAGCGCGAATTCTGCTAAGTTCTCAAACTCACGTTGCACTCGATAACGCATTGGAACGAATTCAAGAAAAAAACTCCAACTTGAAGCTGATTCGCATTGGCAATCATGAGCGGGTATCAGAAGGTGTTTACTCGTTGCTTTTGGAAGAACAAATGGGGAAGTGGCGGGAAAATGCGATCGCCCAAGGGCAACAGTTCCTCGCTAATTGGTCTGCACGTAGCGGAATTTCTCAGCAGGATTTGGAGAAAGCTGTTCTATTTCAAGAGTTGAAAAATATTGCCTTGAACCTAGAGTCTCTAAGAGTAGAACTGGCAAGCCGTAAGCAGGAGAGGGAAGATAATTTTTCCGCACTCAATGATGAAGGAAAACCCAAATCTCGACGACAGCGAAATGTACCAACGGACAGGGTGGAGGAGTTTCAGCGATTAGAAGAGGAAATCGAACAACTAGAGAAACAGGCAAAGGCTGCACGGGATGAGCAGAAACACAAAGCAAAACGTCTTCAAGAAATTACGCGCATCAAAACTATTGATGAATTGCTAAGACTATCAGCTGAAGAATTAGAGCAGAGGAGCAAGAGCTTGATTGATCCCAACTCACCTAATGCAAAAATCCTCCAACAGCTAATTAGTCTGCAAACACAATGGTTCGAGCAGTTTGGGCGCAATGAACGATTTAATGCACCTTTGATCAAGCGATCGCAAGTCGTTGCGGGAACTTGTATTGGCATCTCCAGAGAAATTTCTGACATTGAATTTGATCTATGCATTGTTGATGAGGCTTCTAAAGCAACCGCGACTGAAGTTTTAGTACCAATGGCGCGTTCAAAAAAATGGATACTGGTAGGCGATCCCAAACAACTACCACCGTTTCAAGATGAAGCCAGCCGAAATTCCGAATTTTTGGAAGAGTATGAATTGGCATCAGGGGACATTCAAGAAACCCTGTTTGATCGCTTGTTAAGAACCTTGCCAGATGCTTGCCGTAAGATGCTGGCAATTCAGCATCGAATGGTTGAGCCGATAGGAAAGTTGATCAGCACCTGCTTTTATGAAGGTCAGTTGGGTAGTAAGGGGCCTGCAATAGATAAAACTTTGAGTCAGGTTTTGCAACGACCTGTCACATGGTTGACTACCTCCAAGCTACAAAATAGCCGCGAACAAGTCCTTAAGTCTAGCTTTGAGAACTCCTGTGAAGTCAGAGTTATTGTTCAGTGGCTTAAACAACTTAACCGAGTTGCAGAAGAAGCTCAAAAACATTACACTGTAGCAGTTTTGAGCGGGTATGCAGCCCAACTGAAATTGCTCAATCGCGGCTTGGATGCAGAACAAAGTAGCCTAAAAGCTTTGACAATCGAGTGCAACACTGTTGATGCCTTTCAGGGGCGAGAAGCAGATATCGTTGTTTACTCGGTCACTCGCTCCAACAAAGATGGCAAAATTGGATTTCTCAAAGATGAAGCCAGACTAAATGTGGCGCTATCTAGAGGACGGGTTGGTTTGCTGATTGTTGGCGATCATCAATTTTGTCGAGCGTTAAGTCACAGTCCTCTACATAGTGTCCTGCACTACATTGAACAACACCCAGAAGATTGTATTCAGACGGAGCCAAACTTATGACCTGGGAAGAATTTACGTCTTTACATCTAGAAGACCTGCGTCGCTATGATAATCGTTCCGGGTTTGACCTGGTTTGCTGCCAGGAAGTTGGGCTGCCCGTCTACAAAATTACTGTTGAAGCTCTGACTCAGGTTCGTAAACCAATTCCGCCGATTGAGGAGTACGTTCTGAAGGCGATTAATGTTGGTCTTTCATCCGAAGAAGAAATTGCCGGATTTCTGGGTTTGGAATTACTAACGATCCGAGAAGCAATGGTCAATCTACGGGTGAGTGAAGACATTGATCTAATTGCTCCTGATGTTTCACAATTTCAGGTATGGAAGCTAACGAAAAAGGGAGAGAAAACTTTACAAGAAGCCAGAATTATTGTGCCAGAAGAACGAACTTTCGATATTAACTTTGATGGACTTTTGAGAATCCCGCGCTGGTATGGTCAATTAAACTCACGCTTGCTCAAGGCAAAAGATTTGCGCGACTTTAGCATTGTTGAAATTGAGCCTTCACCAAAACGTCCTCCAGAATTGTCCGACCTCAAGTTGAAGGATGTTGACGAAATTATTCAGCAGATTGAGAAGGATAGTAAAGCCAGAGTTCGTCAGGAGCGAGATTTACTGGCTTTGAAGGCGATTGATCGGAGACAACGCTTTTTTCAACCAGCTACTGCACTGGTCTTTAAAGCAAAAGAGAGTGATGAGATTCAGGTGGCATTTGTCATTGATGGTATTGTTTCCAGCGAACATGAGGCTGCCTTTGCTCGTGCGGATGGGGTAAAGAAACTCCGAATTGCTGAGACACTAAGTCAGAGTGAACCGCGAAGGCTGGCTGAAGAGATACTAGGGCGTGAGTTTGTCGCTCAGTCACCTGTTGACGAGATTGCAATTCTTAAAAAAGAGACGACTGCGGCTCAAGCCAAAATTCAAGCTCAGATTGAAACAACTCAGGAAAAGATTGAGCAGGCAGAGGACGATGAAGAGAAACAAGCGCTTTATCAACAACTTCAAGATGCGTTAAAGCAAATTGAGCAGCTTCAATTTCAACTCGATTCTGTGCTGGCAACAGTACCGATGCGCTGGTTAGACATGTACGAACATCGCCCCTTGCTAGAACAAGCCCTTAAGGATAGCCGAGAACGCCTGATGATCTTCTCACCTTGGATTCGGGCTAACTCGGTCAACCGTTGGTTTCTCCAGCAATTTGAGAATCTGCTAAAACGAGGAGTGCAAATTTTCATTGGGTATGGGTTAGGTGAGAAGGACGAAAAGCGCAGTTCAGCAGATATTCAAGCTGAGAAGAATCTGCAAAAGCTGGCAAGCCAATATTCCAAGAGCTTTACACTTAAACGACTTGGAGATACTCACGCCAAAATCCTCATTTCAGATACCAAATTTGCAGTCGCTACCAGCTTTAACTGGTTATCTTTCAAAGGGGAGCGCGATCGCACCTTCCGCGACGAGCGAGGGACGCTGGTTTCTGACTCGCACAAGATTGATGAGTTGTTTGATAATCTACTGAAGCGATTGACCGACGAATCATAGTGTAGCTTGAATTTCAGACAGTAATATGGGAATTTATGGATGGACGATGGATACTATGCAATGCAAGGGAAAGCAAAGTATGATTGATTTACTCAAAGAGAATTTAAAGCATTTTGAGGAGTATAAAGACTGCATTATAAAAGTGTGGCGTAATAATAACGTCATAATCAATTTAGTTATAGGTATAAAACAGGAGTCAGAATTCAGAATTCAGAATTCAGAATACTCTACCCATAAAGGGATAGAGTTTTAAGGCGAGAATATTTTAATTTTTTTTCGCCCACCAGGGGCGAGGTTTTAACCAATATTCATTACCCACTCGTACAGAATTCATACGCTCATTCTGACTCCTGAGTTCTGAATTCTTCTTATAAATATAAAATTTAATAGATAGAACTAAGTTAAAGGGCAGTTGCATTTTATTTTTTAATGTTTCAGCATTGGCTAACGAGCGCCATAAATCGCGCTCTTATGATTGTAGGATACTCCCTAAGCTACATTAATTACGACAATCGACACCAGACACACTTTTGGTGATCCTGTTCGAGGATGCTCCCAGTTGAGCGATCGCAAAAATACAGTTTACTTTTCACCCTCACTTGCCCGCGCTTTATCTAGCCAGCAAGAACCGTCGCTCAAGTAAATTTATCCTGGCACGACCGTACATTTGTCGTTTCAACATCTTCAATCGGTTGATGTGACCTTCAACAGGGCCATTGCTCACTGAAAGCGTTACACCCGCCTTGACAGCATCATAGTCTTCACGCAAACTTTTAGCAAAGTTGCGAAAAGGAGAAAGAATGCTATTGTCAGCCTGTGCCAGCCAAAGATCAAGTTGTTCAGGTTGTCGAGTACGCACCAGTTGGCATAGATGAGTCAAGGCGCAGCGATCTCCTCCGGTGAGGCGTAGCCCATCGATATAACCCTTTTTTGTCTATTTATAACTTTCAGCTTATACAGTTGCCTATTTATGACAGATTCATCAATTAATTCTGCTGATTTGGTTGACTTTCACTGTCACTTAGATTTGTATCCTAACTACTTGGAAGTTATCAGAGAATGTGAAGATTTACGCATTAAAACGCTCACAGTAACAAATGCTCCTTGTGTTTGGACTCAAAATAAAATGTTCCTTAAAGATTGCCAACATATTCGTGCAGCTTTAGGATTACATCCTCAACTAGCTCATGTACGAGCAGAAGAAATAAATTTGTTTGAGAAATACTTACCGGAAACTCGGTATGTAGGCGAGGTAGGACTAGATGGTTCTTCTGACTTCGTTAATACGTTGGAGATTCAACGTAAAGTCTTTCAGAAAATTTTGGAACTGTGTTCTTCTGCTCAAGGGAAAATATTAACAGTTCATAGCCGTCGAGCCACCCGCGAAGTTATTGAAATGATCGAAAACTATCTTCCCGCAGATAAAGGGCGTGTAGTTCTCCATTGGTTTACAGGTTCCTCAAAAGAAGCGTTAAGGGCAGTTGAAGCGGGATGCTACTTTTCTGTAAACATTAAGATGCTTGAATCTCCCCGTAGAAGAGCATTAGTAGAGTTACTACCAAAGGAACGAATTCTTACCGAGTCTGATGGGCCATTTGTAAAGTTAGGTAAATCTGTAATGTATCCCAGGGATATATGCAATTTGATTCAGAAATTAGCTGAACTCTGGTCAATTGATGAGAAAGCCGTTTTAAGAGCTATTAAAAATAATTTAAAACTTCTTTTATCATAGTAAACAATTTATTTTTATGACTTTTAACTACAAAGAAAAGAAATGGCGAACCTCTTCCATCCCTCGTAAATACACATCAGCATAATTCTTAACATCATCTGGTGGTAATGGGCCAGAACTTAAAACATTGAAAAGCGCACTATGAGGCTTGGCATATTGAAGTCTCTCTATTGCCATTTGAAAAGCTCGAAAGTCCCGCCCCATCTTACTATCAAAAGCAGGTGGATTTTTTAAAATGTCAACGGAATACATGCAATTATCTAGCTGTACGGAAGCTAAAGCAGCACGTCTAATAATACATGGAACACAATAGCCACAATGATTACTAGGACTGCCCTGCCGAAAACGGCCAGCTTCAGGATGTGAACACGACATACTTAAGTTTGCTGTGCTTTCTAGCACTTCCTTATTTTTTACATTTGCAAGCATTTCTCCCTTTGTAAAAAATTTATAAGGCAGTTCTATAGATGTAACTAATCCAAGGCTTGAAAGTATTTTTTGGTATAACGAAAGAAAATGTGGGTGTGTAGTGCGGGTACTGAGGCTTCCTATACGAGAATGTGTGAGTGGTACATTGAGAGAAATCAGTCCATTTTCAGCTACGACAAGTGGTTTTTGACCTGGAAAAAGATTAGCTACTAGTGTACCTAATACAAGGAATAAGATAGACCTAGAACGCATTGATGGCTCTCCCTTGCCACTTCCTCTTTTTGGGGGCTGCACATAAAATAGAAATGGTGTAATACGCTTACCATAGGTGGCTTGAAGTTTACTGAGTAATAATTGTTGTATGGATCTGGTAATACCAGCACCGTAATGACCTACAAGTGCAACATCTTTGCCTTCTTCAAGCAGATCGATCGCACCAATTAATGAATCAAGCCCACCAGAGAAAAGACTTATTGTATCTACATTTGAGGAATTTCTTCCTATTCCTTCCCAGTTATCCAACTGCTGTCTTTGTCTTAGTCGAAATTGCCAGCTATCACCTGTGAGAAAATTAAGCATCTCTTCCAAATGAGGAAGAGTTTGTGTCCAGCGATCCTGATTCAGAACTGGTATGTGGATTATAAAATCTCGTGTCCAGCGGTCTTCGCTTAAATTACGCTGAATTTTCAAATCTGCTGTATATATAGCAATTCCTAAGTTTAATAAGTCAACAACTTCAGAGGAAGGTGCTATAAATGCTTTATCTAAAATTTCGGTGAGTAGGTTATTCTTTATTAAGAAAGGGCTACCAGGATTATCAATCGAAGTGAATATTCTTGGCTCATTTGTTGGGATATCAGGTGTGTATTGATCTAAATATCCAACTCGAACAATAACGTTCCAACTCACTGAGCCTCCTCAAGAATACTATAGGCTTCAATAAATATCTTTTCGATAAATTGCTGACCTGATGAACCGTTCCAATCCATAGTGAGCACGTTTACTCCTTGCATATCTAATCGCACGCATTCACGTATATATTCTTTCATATCTCTCTCAAGACGAATTGCATCCTTAATTGAAACAGCTTTGCTCTCAAGTACAATTTCAAGCTCCCCAAGCCAACGATTGTAAATATAGCTACTCACTACTGTTTCAATGGCTTTTCCCACTTCCTGAGCACCCATTTGATCAAGCTTAGTGATATCACCACCATCTAAGACATACTGCTCATATAAGTTTTCAAGAGCTTCATTGACAGCCTTTCTTGCAATCGCTTCTTCCCTCGAAGAACCTACAGGTGCAAGAGCATTTGAAATTGCTGCAAAGACTGTTTCAGCATCTTTCCCCACAAATGTTGACAATCCAAGACTTTCAAGTGCTCCGTTAATTCCTCGATTTCCAACATTCGTGAGAAATTGACCTATAGCTGCTGTGGTAGAGCGACCAGTTCGAGAAGTCTTTGCTGCTTTTCTTGCTCCTCCTAATGCACGCACATAATTGCGCCCTGGCTTTGCAAAAACACTTCTCCCGCCTCCACTCGATACCGCTTTTCCAAGGCTTGTCTTGCTTGAACGCCAATTCATACTTCCTTCTACAGGAGGCACTGATGGTAATTCAACCGGAGAATTCGGCGATTCCAGTGTTAACTCCTCACTACCTGGCTCAGGGAAAGCCCATGATGGTAGTAGCGGAGTCCTATCTTTTGGCCCTTCGTAGGACTTTGAAGTTCCCACTCTGCGTTCTTACCTGATTACAAATCTTTTAAACGTTTTATCGCATTCGTTGCAGCAGCTTTCAATTGCGATGAAGTTGCACTAGTTGACCACTTTGTTAAAAGTTCTAAACTTGAATTAATTTCTCCATTTTCTTTCGCTAAATTTACGATTTTGAGACAAATCGTAATTGGCAAAATACTATCGGGAATTCCATTAAGAAGAGCGATAAACTGGCTGAATAATTCAGGACGAGCGGCTACTAAATCGTTAAGTCGATTCAACGCAGACTTTTCATCTCCTAAGTCTTCTTCTTCCCTAACCCTTTCACTAATAGCTTGAAATACAGCAGAAGCATCCCCTGGACTCATTTCTTTTGCCTTTTTCAAGGCAATATTTCGTGCTGCTTCGCTCTCTTGAAAAAGCTCTTTAAGCATTTCTTGCGCTTGGGGAGTCATGCGTTGTAACGCACCACCAAGCGATCCTTGAAGTATATCGCGGGAGAAAAAGAAGTAGGGTCTAAGATCCTCATCTGCCAACAGGGGATTACTTTTAAGCCAATCGGTAAACCAACTATCTGATAGCCACGTTGAAATTGATGATGTTGATGCCTCAGAAGAAAGAGGAGATGGATTAGGTTTAGCACTAGAGGATTTTTTGATATCATCACTTGTAGCTTTACCTTTAGATGCTATTTTGCTCTTATCGCTAGTTTCTGTTTCATCTTTATCATCGCCAGTTTGTCCATTAGAAGTAGTGGTATTTGTAGAATTTTTCGGTGCATTGTTCTGTTCAGCTATCGCAAGTTCTTTTGGCTGACCTTGTTGTGCTGCTTGAAGTTCAGCCAAACGTTTGAAAAATTCTGGTTTAAAATACTCTAAAAGCATCAGCTTCGCCAACACACGCTGCTTCATCTCAACTTTTTTAGCCTTTGCCATTTCCAAACGCATCATCAGTGTGTTGAGAAATCGCTTACACTGCCTTGGATTACCGTTTAAACCAACCGCTAAAACCGGAGCAATACGTTGAGCTATGTTCAAATCTTCCGCTAGTTCTGGAGGAATTTCATCATTTAGAATGCTCTTAGCAATACCATAATTAAAACGAACATCGAGAAAAGAACCTGCACTAGAACTAGTAATATACTCTTGAGCTTTCTTAAAAGCGTCTGAAGTCGGACTGGTTGTTTTTGCGAAAAAAAGGAGATTTATATATGTCTCCAATTCAGATCGGCCAAGTGAAGGAACACGAACAGCAAATTGAACGAGCTTCTCAAGGTAATCTCGGCCAACTTCTGCTCGCTCGCCTGGTAACTCAGGAAAACGTCGCCGGACAGCATATTTCACTAAACGCTCATCAGCACCTAAGATGAAAGCTGTGTGGGGTACAAACAAGAAGAGCTTAATTGCCTCCAGTGTTTCAATGATCGTATCGGGCATACAGCGATCAAGATCATCAATGATCACCACAAGAGTTTTAAGTTTTGTTTCTTTCAGCAGTTTTTCAAAGTCTTTTCGGAATTCACGAATACCACGTCGCAAATTTTGACTAGCGTCTTCTTTAATAAATTTATCTAATTCTGCATCTTCTAATTTAACTTCTTTAACTTTGTCACCTAGCTCACTTGTGAGTGTTGCGATATCACTGGCACCACTCAGACTCAACGCAGGTAATCCTCCAACTGCATAAGCTAATGTTGCTTTCAAACCCATTTTGCCAGTTCTGGTGAGAACCTCCATTACATTAATACGTTTAAGTAACTTAACAATCAGATGTTTTGCCGCAGGAACAAGTGTCCTCTTACTGGCAATTTCATCAAGGATCGTCCCCATCAGCGCAGTTTTGGCATCCTCGTAGCCCTCAAAAAGCCAGCCATTGAATGAGAGCACTAACACATCCTCATCAGTCTCTAATACAGCCTCAGTTCTTTTCAGAAGGCTGGACTTTCCGCTTCCCCAGTCTCCGTATACTCCGATTGTCGCAGGCAACAGAGATTCATTACGTATAATTGATGTAATAACGCTTACAAGATGATCAAACCCTAGTAAATCAACTTCAGACTCATTATCAGACCACATTACTGTTCTTTACTCTAAAAACTTAATAATTGAAGAATTCCTACTACAGTAACATTTATAACGAAATTCCAAGAATTTACCAAGTATGTATTAGATACATTTGAATTTTTGAGGGTTTGAAGGCATCAAGCTCAAATATAGATTTGAATCAATGATTTTAAAAGTTTATAAGTTATTTACTAGTGATAATTGATGCAAGAAAGCAAGAAAACTAAGAAAAACTTTGATTGCCAAGCTAAAATACTTTATTAATAAGGGTTTGGGATAGGTGCGACCTCGCAGATGTGTTTGGTCGTGGCTAAAAAGGACTTCCGCCTAGATTGTAATGCCTATGGGCATTAAAAAGTGCAGCACACAGATGGTTACAGCTAGTCCGAGCAAAGGGAAAATTAGAAAGTTTACAAGCTCGTATATTGGAAATTCCCAAATATATAGTGTCAAGGTAATGATCTAGGTAAAATAGCTCAAACACTGTGCTGGCAGAAGTTTTGCTTTACCTAGAAAGCGATCGCCTAACTATCTCCTAAGTACAAAAGAATATTTATTACGCTTTCAATAATATTAATATTTAAAGCTGCTATTTTTTTGAGCAGGAAAATTATAGCACTTGTGAGAGAAATTAAACTGGTGTTATGCCAAAAATCAACAAGTGTGTAGGCGTATTTAAAATTAATAAAAATACTAACTTACCGAATGATATGAACCCGTATTTTCGTTAAATTCCCATCCCATACCCGATTTATCCTTCCCCTTGCACCATGCCACAAAAAGCGGTGGGTGCAGCTTATTTCGCTGCTCGCGTATAGTTTCTACACTTACACCAAGTCTTGAAGCTAAACCTTCTTCGGTTAATGGTTGCATTCGGGGAGTATGCACTTTGAAGGATGAATTGTTGTTGTACGATTTATTGCCCCGCCTCGGTTGGTTGTTGAGATGATTTTGAATTTTAATAATCGCCTCGGTAAACTGTGTCATTCGGGCTGTTATCCCCTCAATTTTTTCTGATAAATCGGCGAGATTATGGATTGCTCCGGTTTCGTTGCTAGATTCACTTGAAAACTGTGACTCGAGCTTATCAAGTCGTGAGCAAATAGCTAATATCGTTTCATTCGTAAGACTGGGGTGACTATTGTTACCAGCAACCAAGTACTCCTCAACACTTGCCTTAATCTTAGAGTCGAGGCGTTTATCTAAATCATTGCCACCAATTGCATCAAGGTTATCTATATCATCTAGGTAGAGTTCGATAAATTGGGTCAGCGTGGCTGTTGCCGTCGTCCCTTTCGACTTACAACGGGCGATAAACTGCTCCCACATCTTTTGGTCGCAGTTAAAAGATGCCAGTTTCTTGTTTTTCCCTGTTTGGCTCATGTCTAGGTAATGTCTAGGTAAATCTGGACTGGACACGACTGAGTGAGCGTGTCATCCCGAAAAGATAACTACCTTGACACTATCATTTTCGAGCGCATGAGTGCGCCCGCCGGAGACGATGGTCTCCGACCGACCGGAGGTCATCGCCTCTACCAAAAAGCAGTCAGATTACTACTGTCTGCAACAGTTAGTTAGCCACTGTTGGAGTTGTTCAGGAGTCGTTGGCGCACGCACAATTTGAGCAAAGCCTGTTATCGCTTTTGTAGCCAAATCAGGGGGTGACTTCCTGGCTAACGCATCCATTTAGTCAATCATATCTGCCAACAAATTTGTCATTTCTGACTGACCTTGTTTGCGGTTATCGTCATACTGGATTAATACATCCAGCTTGACATGACGGCTGACTTTTTGCGTCTTTCGCACATCCCCTTGGGTTGCTTCCAAAAGAGTTGTAATCCCACTGTGGCGGATGCGGTGGGGTGACATTAACTTTTTTACACCAGCTGCATCAAAATAATTGACAACAATTTTACGGATGCCGTCCCCAGTGAGGCGATGCCCTTTGCTGCGGTTATCAAGGGCGATAAATAAAGGTGAGGAGGCGGTAATATTACCCCGAACTTGCAACCAATCACAGATAGCATTAACTGTTGCTACTGACAGTTTTACCCATTCATCATTCGTACCTTGCCCTTTTCCCAAAATCCGCAATCTGCTTTCGTGTGGGTCGAAGTCTTTTATATTTAATTGACTCACCTCATTGCGTCGCAGTAAATTTTCCCACAACAGCCGCAATAGCGCATAATCTCTTTGGCCGTGAACAGTTGAGCGCTCAATTAGCTGGATTACACTGTTGATGCTTTGAGCATCCACCCCGGTAGTATCTCGATACGCTTTTACCTTTTCCAACTCTACATCTTCTAGCGTGTAGCTGCACACACCTAACTTGCGGGCAAACTTCACCAACGATTTAATGCTGCTGAGGCGACGGTTGACCGTTGCTTCCTTCAACCCAATAGCCAGTAGCTTGGCCTTATATTTCAGCACCACCGCCACCGCCCGTTTCTCGGTCAGGTGCAGAAATTCCAACACGCTGTCAACATTTGGCTCAATACCAGTCATCGCCACAAAAAATTTCCGCAAATCTTTCTGGTATTCGCGCCGGGTGCTGGGTGCGCGAATATTGGCGAGCATCAAAGCAATGACATCCTGTTCATCCTCTGTTGCGGCAAAATACCGCTCAATTGGGGCTTTGAGAGATTTTTTTAATGACTCTACCGCCGAGTCAAATCCGGTATCATCGTTTGCTTTTGGGGATGCCCGTCTGGGAGAATATGGAGTATCAGACATAGCATTGGGCGCGAAAAGGGTAATTTTCGATATCAAACCTATTCTCTCTCGATTTGCCCGACTACACTCACTTTGGCGCGATAAATCTTCCATTAAACCAACACAATCTGAATGTTGCTAAATATACTCCTATGGTATTAGTGCTATTCGCTTGTTACCCAACGCTTGACTGTACTACGTTATGTATTTTGACTGAATTTTTATAGATGCAAAAATTAAACCATCCCAGTGGTTGGAATGGTTTAAGGTAATTATCAATTTTCCTTACTGGTCCTTTTGCTTATAGGAGGCAACCAATTGTTGTTGGCGACAATTCAGGCATTCCTTTTAACTTGATAGTTTCGGCGACTTGGTTGTTATTTTGGCGTAATGAAAAGATAGGATTGCCCGTTAGCTTGATTTGAGCTTGATGCTATTAGGGTTGCGCTTCCAAGATCCGACCTATACTTCTTGGCGATAGTGCTGGCAACCCCCTGCGAGTAGCTTCTTCAGCAACTTGCATATGGTAATGGTGCTTTGAACGACTGGGTTTTCGGTTCTTGCTCCATTCGCTGATTTCGACAATTTTGCTCGCCTCTGCGCTCTTGCACTTCTTAGGTCTGCCTGCGTTCACACCTAATACATTATTTATCTTTGCGATCGCATCTTCCAAGGTTTCCGATGTTATGGTACAAGATGTCCACTTTTTCTTCCAGTTTGTTACTGTTTGCTTCGCTATACCAAGTTTTTTTACTATATTTTTATGATTTTCCCCACGATTAAGTTCTAGCAAGATGTTTGCTCTCTTGATCATTTCATCGCTGCCGGTGGCTGCTATATCCTCTAATACTTGCTTTTCAATAGGATTCAATACTTGAATATGAGGCATTTCAGTATTTACCCCGCTTAGACCTACAATTTTGCCAAATCGAATGAAGCCTGATATACTTTTTTTGTAGAGTTCATTTTTCCTAAAGATTCACTCAAAGCCCTGCTGCAAACAGGGCTTTGAGGAAAAAACAACCCCACCTGTTACTAAAACAGGACGGAACTTTGTTTTGTCAATTTAGTTATCTAGAGCCATCATATCATGAATTTACCCAGTTTTACAAATCTATCTTTAGATAGATGCTTTTTTTTAAATGCCAGTACTTTAAATCTCTCTTCAGTCGTATTGGTTTTCAATGGGTTGGGAATAATAGTTTACTGCGCGAGAAAATTCTCTTCGAGAGTTTTTCTGGTAGTTAATCCTTTGCCATTTACAAGATTTAATTATTTTTTCAACTTGTCACTTTTTCCAAGGGATGAAAGTGCTATAAGTCTTGCTGGTTAAGATTTTTCTGCTTTCTGCTTAGGTTTTTCAAGATGGAACCTATCTTTTGAGTGACAATTTGTGACCCGGAGTATAAATATGTCTGAGGTGAAGAATCCGGCAATTGTATATATTTCACCTGCGGAGTTGGTTGTTCATCCGAAGCTGATAGAAATATATGGTGAGAATGAGGAACGTCCGGCTTTAGAAAAAAGTATCTCTGAAAAAGGGATTCTTGAATCTTTAAAGGTATCTGCACGTACTGGTGTAAATATCGTCTTGGCAGGTAAGTGTCGCTTGCAGATAGCTCGCCAGTTAGGAATTTCCACTGTGAAAGTGGAATTTGTCGAGTCTGGTTCGCCTGAAGAAGATTTGAAACTAGTGCTTGACTTTAATCTCCACCGGGAAGGTGGGAAGACTCATTACCAGAAATTTCACGAGGGGCAGTACTGGGAGAGCGTACTTCGTCCCCAAGCGAAAGAAAGACAGCGCCAAAGCGCTCGTCGTTTGAATCAATCGAATGATTCAAATTTGAATCATTCGGTAACTGAGAGTAAGTCTCAATTAGAGAAGGGCAAGCGAGTGATTCAGGAGGTCTCGGAGAATCTAAATATAAGTGTTGGTAGTTATCACAAGGGTAAGAAAGTTTTTGAATTAATTTCTCAATTACGAGAACTGGAAAAATTTAAGGCAGTTGTTGCACTGGAGATGGAATTTAACCGGAGTATTGATGCAGCATACAAGTTTGTTTGCAATCAAGATATCTGTTACCAGGTAATAGACCTTCTGGAGGCAGATGAGATAGGTAGTATAGGCGATGGTATTGCTTGGATGCTGAATGGCGAGCGCAATCCGTTTCGGCGTTTCCAGCTTGACCAAGTATATCAATTCAAAAAGAGACTGCGGCCCGAGTTGGAAATTGTGGGACGGGTTATTGGTATAACTAATGAGTTTGTTGTGTTTGGATTGAGGAATTTAGGGAATATGAGCCTAGAAATTGTGAATCTACGTCCGCGACAAATTGATGCAGAATTGCAGGATGAACCATCTGCATCACAGAGGAAGAGAATACTTAACTTAATGCAAAAGTTTAGTGATGTTTTCCCAGTTCAGGTGTCTTTGACAGAGTTGTTAAAACTACCAAATTTAACTGATAAAGAAGAGGTTTTATTGCGGATGTATGAGTCTGACGTATTTGAAAAAACTTGGGAAGATTATAAGACCCAAATGAAAGCAATGGAAGTTTCTACAAATAGAAAAAAGGATAAGATTTGTGCTGCATAGGTAGCTGTAAGCAGTTAATCTAGCAGAGAATTTGTCCCACAATTTAACATTACTTACTAGATTAGCATCTCAATACTGATTACAGTACGAGTTCACTTTTTTGGGTGCTGAACTCGTATCAAGATATTTGACTGTTTTTTGTTTTTAAACTCGATGGTGGAGTATGAGTAATTTCATCTTCACCAGTTGTACTAACAAGAGCCAATGTGTGGTGACACTTGTGGGTGTTACTAGCTTTGCATTGTTATCCCAAAACTCTTTTGTCGATTTAGTGACAACTTCGCTCTAACTGCCTCATTTAAATAATTACCAAAAAAAAGTTGGGTAGTCGCATTGTTGTTGGTGAAGCGTGTTGGACTAAATCTTAGCCTAAGCCTACGTATGTCTAAGCCTAAACAAGTATAAACCTTTGTTTGCTTTCAACCATGAGACGATTACCAGTCGCCTCCAACAAGCGGATAACCAACCGCTTAATTCAAAATAAAATTTCAAATTTAGGCTAACACATTTTGACCAACAGCAAGACTACCTGATGCACAAAAATCATCAGGACAGTCACTCATGTACCAAGAAAATTTCTCTTCAGATGTCGAGAACAAGTCCCAATTAAGCCTTTCACAGCCTTCAAAAAAGAAAATCAAACCCCACCTGCCCGCAGAATCCGTTGGCAAACGCTACGTAGAGCGCTTTTGGCATCCATTTGGGGCGATAGTTGCCCCTTCTTTAGTAGAAGGTGTAAAACCAGCATGGCGCACTATCGATTATTACCTCCAACCCTCCCAACTGTGGAACCTGCACCAAGACAAGTCGAAACTAGTAGGTCTGCGCTTTAACGACACAACTCGTTACGCCACAATCGATTTAGACCTAGAAGGCGACTACCATAACATTGAATCCATAAATCGCATCAAAGCGGTGCTAGAGGACATCGGCATAGTCGATATCATCATCCTCCAGTCCAGCTTTAGTGGTGGCTATCACCTGCTCCTAACCTTTGCTTCCCCCCTGCCCACCTTTGCCCTAGCCTGTGCCCTAGAGATTACCTTGAGAAATGCAGGCTTTATCCTCCGCCAAGGACACCTAGAAATCTTCCCCAACACCAAACCATATAGTGCCAAACAAATAACCAACTACAAAGCCATCCGTTGCCCCATGCAACCGGGTAGCGGGTCATTTTTACTTGACGATGACCTACAACCAATTAGTGACTCAGTTTCTATCTTCCTGGATCATTGCGATCGCGCGGCAAGTCGGCAAGATTTAACCAAACTCAAACGGGTAGCGAACAAAGCCAAAAAACAAATTTCACAGGAGAGATATCGGAAGCAAGAGTCTACTGACGTTGCACAGTGGCGTACCAACTGGGAAGAAATCATCACCACAGGCTGGACAGGAAAAGGACAAACAAACACCCTCCTACAAATATTTGTAGGCTACGGAATCGTCTTTTTAGACTTAGAGAGTGATAAATTAGTCGAATTTTGCCTTACTACCGCAATTAACGCCCCCGGCTACAGCCAATATTGCCGACACCAACACGAAATCGAAGCCAGGGTGAGGCATTGGGTAGAATCGACAAGTTGTAACAAATGGTATAGCCCTTACCAGAGTTATCCCGAAAGGTTGTTGGGTACATTCGCCAACACATTTGCAGAAGCCATAGCAGGCATTAGCAGCATTGATAAACCCAAAGACAATGTAATCCCATTTGACCGTCGTAAGCAACAGAACTGGGAACGCAGCCAACAAGCCCAAAAACGCATCCAGATAGTAGTAAGGGCAATAGAGTGGGATAGTGGGTTGCCAGTAGGGGCTACTGAACGGGGGAAAGTGATACGTGCTGAATACAAGCGCCGCTTTCACAAAACTATCTCACAAGAGACACTACAAAAGCACTTGCATTTGTGGCATCCCACACGCTACATCTTAGACCTGTGGGCAGAAAATAGCTCAAAGCCTTATCAATCAAGCAATGACGGGCAATTTAATAGTTTTGAAAACTCATTTGCCAAGCAGACTGCTCAAAATCCTTACGAAAAGGAAAATGACGGTCATTTTTACTATATGAAGGTTTTTTGTAAATGCTTATCTTCTGCTGCCGATGCCCCTACAGGGCAGTTGGCAGCAGCAATCTTTGAAGAAGTTGCTGAGTCTCAAGGAGAATTATTTGTACTACAGGTACAAGATGAATCTGAGAAAATTAAGAATTCCGAAGAATTGAATTTATTGCAACCAGAGGATCTGTCTTTAACTTCAGGTGTCAATAATTTTGATAATTCATTAGTTTCTTCAAATATTATAGAATTAGCTGAAAATCTTAATGAAAGTACTTCAGATAAGAATTTCAAATACCTTTCTAACCCCAGCGCGGCTGAAAATTACAATAACAAAAACTTATTAATCAATTCTGTTACTATTCCGCTTACTGCGCCTACACCTGCAATTGTGCCGCCTGAAACGTCACAAAAAGCCGAAGTTAGCGAACAAAGTACACCTTCAAGCGATTCAGCAGCAACTCTCGCTTTGTCAGAACTGAAGAATCTGACTAAGTTGCGACTCCAAGCAGCATCTTACGCCAAACGTGTAGCTAGAGAGTACTGCCTGATTGCACGATGCTTAATTGGGGGCAAGGAACGGGAAAGACTGGAGCAGAGTGCCAAAATGCAATTTTATCTCGATTCAGGTAACAAAACTCTAATTGCAGAAGCCAATGAGTGGGCAGCTGCCAATCCTGGGTGTCTACCGTTTTCGTTGGAGTTGGCGTTTCAAGAAGGTGAGACGTGATGGCTGAATTTCACAGGTGAGAGTGATTTGGATGCCTATACGGTGGCAAACTTCTATTGAACGTACCAACCGCAACTGCACACAGGGTTGCACCAATCCCAAAAGCTGCCATCACCCAGCCGTACTGCACTTCTCCCAATTTGAGTGTACCTTGAACATAGCCAACAGTATTTACTAATATCTGCGCTCCGGCAATTGATGCGACTAACTGCATCAATTGCGCGTAACGAATAGGTGCATCTGTAAGCAGGCGAGTTGTACCGTCTTTAATGTCTCCCCATGTTCGGCGTGTTGTCCTGGAAGGCTGTTGATTTTGTGCAACGACGAGCTGACCTGGTAGGGTGAAGATTAAGACTGCCGCGATAGCTACGCTCGCCGCAGGTATCGCAAAGCTGAGAGCATCCAAAAAGAAAACTTGTCTCGCACCAATGAAGGCGGCGACACTTCCAGCGATACCAGGGCCAAGTACACCAAGTAATTGATAAGTAGCAGCCGAAAGAGCGATCGCACCTGCAAGGGTAGACAGCAATACAAAAGCAGTGACACGCAGAGTCAAAGCTACTGAAAGCACAACCGCAGCATTTTTCCAGCTAACTCAAAGGACAGAAGCTCAAAAACTGCTTTTGGTACCGTCGCTGCGCGGATTCTTGTCGGCAAATGGCAATGGCAACTGCATAAGTCATTGCAGGATCTGGCTGCCGTGTAGATATTATTGTCACAAAGTGGCTTGAAAATGCCGCAGTCAGCTGGTTCCATGCAATGGCTATATACTTTCCCTGAAAAGGGTCTATTTTTGTGAATATAAAATGATTTTTTCGGAACATTAGTTGTATTATATTGAGCCAATCATCGGAAGGTAAGCAATACATAAGCCGGTTTCACTTAACTAAGAAAGGGGCAACACAGAGTGGAAAATCAGAATCAGTTAAGAGAAGAAAGAAATCAACTACCGCGACCAGATTATAGAGATTTGCTTTCAAAAATAGATGAGGAATTGAATGGAGAGTCAGGAGGAAAAATATTTTCTTTGAAAAAAGACTCTAATAACGGGAGATTAAGGTTAATCATTGATATTCATGCCTTTGCTTACCAGATAGCTAAAGCTAAAGATATAAGATTACCGTTGTCAAAAGACGAAAAAACATATCGAGCGTCAATAAATATGATCGATGCTTGTCGTGAAGTATTTAAAGATAAAACTAAAGAAATAAAAGCGACTTTATCCAAACTTTTAATAGATGAAATTAGGAATAGCACAGGTTTAAATTCCAATGCACAAATCGCAGACAATATCATTGAGGAATTAATTGATTCAATGCTTACGCCCTTGGCAAAAAAAGCTAAAGACTCTTCCTTATTTACCTGGGATTTCCCTCAATCGCCTGGATTAAGTAGCCAAGAACTAGCCTTGGAGTCTGAGTTTGATAATCCTGCGATTATAAACCACAAAGTCACCATAGAAATAAATAGTGCAACTAGATTCCGCGAACTTGTATTAACGGCACTAGAAAACTATGTTCGTCTGAAGATGAATGATGAGTCAGATATATCTGATTATGTAATTGGCAATGTAAGAACTAATCTGGAGTCTATCAAGATTCATGGCTCTCAGGAATTATCATTACTTGAAAAATTAATTAATCAAGAAACAATCGGAAGATTAAAAAGAGAAGCGGAGATAAATTTTTTAGAATTTTGGGCAAAAGTTATTAGTGAAGAATGTAACGATTTAAGTAAAAACAGAGAAGTCATATATGAGGATGGTACAGGAGAAAATTCACGTAAAATATCATCCCATGAGGCATCATTTTATTTGAGAGACTACAGTAGACGCATTAGATTATTAGAAAAATTCATCAATGACCCGAATAAAGCTGATAGTTATTACGATGTAGTATATCAGGGTGTGACTGTAAATATTAAAGAATTATTTTCTCGTAGGGATGCTTTTTCGGAATTGCCTATCATTGGGCAAATTAATGGTTGTATTGGGCAGACAGATGACCCACGTTTAGGTATAACGTCAATAACTTTTGGATTAAAATTTAAATTCAATGGGCGCGTCAATAATCCAGTTAAATACGGTACTTCATTCGCTTACGGACTTGACATAATTAACCCAAATTCAAAATTAAATAATCAACAAATTGATGATAACCCCCCGCAAAAAACAGATTGGCAGGTTGAAAAAATAATTAAATATTTTATTCTTTATTATTTTGCATTTGCGTGTCCTAATCCCTCGGAAGTAAATTCTTGTTATCAAGATGTTCTCCAATTTGATGTAGTTAAAGATTTCACAGACAAAGTATTGCCTATTTTCAGTAACCCAGATAATCAGAGTGATGCAAATAAGCAAAACTTGTTAGTGCAGTTTGTTAGTGATATTAATCAATATTTAGTTTCACACAACCTAAAAGCAATAGTAAAAATTATCCAAAAATATTTAAAATATCCAAAATTTTTATTATCAGATGAGAAACAAATAAGTATTGGGATATCAAAGAAATTACTGGTTTCTGAACTGACAGAAATAAGTAGTACAGATAGATTTTTTGCAGAAGAACTTTCTTCAGGTAATTTGAAACAATGTCTCAAGCATATCTTTATTTCCCTACAGGGGGTAACAAAAGAAGCAATTATCCAGCTACCCGTAAAGCTGAAATTTGAGACAGATAATTTCTATCGAGCAGCAAAAAAATGTGAGTTTGATATGGCTTATCAAACTGACGATATACAAATGCTCACTGTCTTCCATAAGTTTATACAATCTAATAATGCACAACAATTTGAACGCGATAAGAAAAATATAAAACAGCTAGCACAATTATTAGGTAAAAAACCTGACTTTCTGAAGAAAGTTAATACACTTAACAATGCTGACGAAGCTAGTGATTTACTCAGCAGTGTTGTATTTGATGGCTCAATTATAGAGTTTCAAATAGGGGAAGTTCCTTTAGAAAAAGCTACGGTTGAAGGGCGTTTCAAATACGAGCTTACATTAAAGACCCTTGGATTTATAATCCTAGAACTTCTCACTAGTAGGGTGAAAAAAAACAAAAATTTATTTGTAGGGCAGTGGATACTGCATGAAACACCGGAAGAAGAAACAACACAACAGGAAGCACTAATTCATCAAACGGTTGAAGAATGGAATCACTTATTAACTGACTTTATGTTCATCAGTTCTCAAGGGATAGTGTTACCGAAAATCGACCGTTTTAGAATTGCTAATGCCAAGAAATCACTGTACTCTGTATTACCTCAAAAATACCATAGCAAAAATAACGATAAACGGATACTAAAAAAATTATTAATAGTAATGGTGTCTAGTAACAAGTGTGATGCTCGTTCGTCACGTTTGGAAGATAATTATATTGCGAATTTGACAGGTGAAATAGTAGCGGTGGAGGACACCGAAACTGGTATAAAGATAAATCGAGTTAAAACTTTAGCAGGCAATTACTGGTTAGATGAATTGCATCGCACTCCGTGGGCGCTTCGAGATGTAATTAATGAGATGTACGATAAGGGTTTTAAGGATGTTTTATACATCGCTAAAACTCCCTTTTCTGAACAATTGCGGGTGACAGACCAACAAAATGAATTATTTTTTATGTCACCGGATATAATAAAGTTCCTCAAAGATATTGCAGATGATATAATCATATATCCTGCTTTATATGACAGTTACAGTGCCTTGTGCATCGACGATCAAACTCAAGAAGAAACCTTATATATTCAGGATGTACGACAACTAAGTAACTTATTTAATGACCCCAATCGCTCCCAGGTAATATTTTTTAATTTGCTTACAGTAAAGACCATAGAGAAAGATAGGACTTTTTATAACACTGCAACGACTTATTCAACACTTTTGAATGCTCATCCAGGTGATGCACTCGACATGACGAAGGTTATGAATGGTCTAATTAAGGAAGGTCAATTAAAAAATGATATTACGTTTTATTTGACACTATTGCATTATTCAAGATATGAAAAGAAACAAGGCAAGTCGGAGAAATTGTTACCTAAGCTTGACCCGCTTAATGATATTATCGGCGATAATGCAATCGGCAGATCATCGGCAAGAGGTAAGCATTGCATTCCTGGGGTGCAAATGAATTATCTCGCGTGGTTGACAGAAGTTAACAATGCCTTAAGTGACTCAAGAGATGTAAAAGATGTGATTAATGATTCTGCCAATTCATCTCAAATTCTACTTGCCTTCCTTGAAGAGATTGAAGATTTTTTGGATAAATACCAAATAAAAGACCCATCGATAGAACTCCCTAGAGATTATAATAACTTCTTAGTGAGGCACTATAACCACCCAATTTTACGAGAACGAATTTACTTGATACTAGAAAATAAGCGTTGGGAGATTGAAAACGGTAATGTTCAAGTTCAATTTTAATTGAATTATAAGACATTTTAGGCTCTTCAGTACTTAGTATGCTAAATTAATCTGCTAAAAAACTAAAACCATTGCTGCACAACAAAAGCAGGCATTATTTTTAACATTTTAGGCTATTCTTGGGACTTAAGCGTTCTAAACTTGATTTTAAAGTCTAGTTTTGATGTTTAACTAATAATTTGGCATAACAGGTACTGAAGAACCACATTTTATTTTTATTTATATCAATTACACCTTGATGAACTCAGCAAATTATTGTTGAAAAGCTGAATAGAATTCTTATAATAAATTAAAAATGAAAATAAGAGAAGCTCAGGGACATCTTTTCGAGTTAGCATTCAACGCAGGAATATTGACAGCCATTCATCAATCAGGGATGAAATATGCCCACATGGATTTATTCATTGATGACCTGAAACGTATCAATCATCGAGGAGTAGTCAATAAACTTGTTGAGATGAAACTGTTAGAAGGATTTATTGATGCGGAGAGTCAAAGAATATGGGCAGCATGGGGTAAATTTTTACTTTTACGAGGTCATCTCGGTGGTTTAGGTTTATGGAAGGAATTGATGGACTCTTTGGAGTTTTCGTCCGCTTCTAATAGAAACTGGGAACTACTGTATATGCAATGCTGCCTCTCAGATGAAGCCAGTATGAGAACGCTAGAAAAACATCAACATGACCGATACTCTCAGATTCTTTCGCAGTTTGATATTACCGCAGATAAGGTTACACCTTATATAAATAAGTATGCCGACACAGGAGAATTTTTAAAAGCGGATACATTGATGCTGATGTCGAAAGACGGAGAAAAAAACAAGGAATATTACATTATTTGTGTTGATTTGTCCGCCTTTACTGTGGAGAATAATCAGGATAATGAATTGAATTATCAGAAAGATAATGATGAGTCAAGACATGAACAAGAACAGTTTGAGTTGTGGAATTTATCAAGCGCTTCGTCTATTCTTGGATATTTAAAAGCAGAACTGCGTTATTTAATGTCCAAAAGTGTTTATCATCAATTAAAAATTGACACCCAAAAAGGGACTAATCAGCAATTAATAGGGCAATATATTCAGGATTATCTTACAGCTTTTTCTTATTACGACAAAGATTTTGTTAAGTTGGTACAGGCAGCATCATACTCAGCAAGTTTCGTCAAATTTCTTGATTCAGAAAATAGAATACCCAAGGATGCGACCGTACAAGTGACAACGATAGGTTACACTACACGAGGAATTAGCACCTTAAATGTTAGCCGGGAGGACTTTCACATTCTTGACCTTTGCGCCGAGGCATATAAATCGATGAAGGGACGGCAAAAGTCGGATAGAGAAAATTCCATCAATACTTATGAAAATGCGCTGTTTAAGATGCTTAATTTAATTAAAAAAAATGCTGTATATTGTCTTTCACGTTCGCTTGAACAAGTAGGAATTTCGGTAAAAGAAGAATTAATAGAAAAATCTCAGCCAGATAAACTTTCTCATGAACAAAAAGTCCACAAATTTGTGGACTCATTATGTGATACTAATGTTACAGAAGATAAAACTGTGTGTTTCAGTGAAACACTTACAAATTTTAATAATCCCTCAGATTTTTTAGATACTTCAATCAGTGAAAAATACCATCTAACTGAGCAAATTTCTTTAATAAATGCCCATGCAAAAATAATTCAGGAACATCTGTTAGGTAATTATCGTAATCTATTTCTAACCGGGAATCCGGGTATTGGTAAAACAACAGCGGTGGTGAATTTTATCCGCGATCATGCTGACGAGGGTTTCCTGTTTTTCTACATTAGTCCGCGTCTCTCTGTAAACGAAGACACGATTAATAAATTTATAGATACAAAAACAGGTAATTTGTTTGCTGATGACCTGTATTGTATTTCCACGAGTCACGCTCTGATTGCTACCAATAATAACCAGCCTACAGTGAGATATTATTCTAATGGCAATAACCAAACTTTTGAAAGCTTAGGGGTAACTTTTCATGGTGCAGAATATGATAAAAAACGGAATACCAACCGAAAGAATTTAATAAATCGTCAGTCCCGCTCTTCACTCGGCTACAACAACAAATCCGGAACCGGAGTTATTAGAAGTTTATGTGACGCAGGTCATATTCTCATCAAACAGCAAAAAAATAAAATTGTCATTACCTGCTCAACTCAATCCCTCCGCAAATTGAATAGTGGAGGTGACTCATTAGATAATTTCGAGAGACTATTTCGTTCAGTTACAAATAATGGTGATGTAATTCCGGAGTTAATGAGTGAATTATCTTCACGCCTGAAGCATATCATTGTCATGATTGACGAAGTAACAGGTGACAATGCTGGAGTTGAGTGGTTTCACTCTATGAAGAAATGGTTAGGAAAAAAACTTGAGTTATTTGACCCTTCATACGGTTTCAATACAAAGTTGATTATTGCCGATGCTTCTCTTACAGGTCTTGATGTTGTTAAACCACATCTCGGTACAAAGGAAGCGGAACCAGATAAAATCTATTGTTCTTTTGTTGATAAAAAGCAAGAACCATTAGAAGTTAGTTATCTGTCTTTTGGCGGTTATTCTGCACCGCCAGGCAATGTTGATTCTGCTGTTATTAATGTTAACTCATATCCAGCTAAACAAATTGAACTAACTTACCAAGTGTTTTTTGAAGTGAACAAAATCAACGATGATGGTTCCATTAAATTTACACCTGGTCAATCAGCACGAGATGAGTCTTTAATAAACGAAATAATCCACTATGTTAATCACCCAGAATTAGGACAATTAATTGTTTATATCCAGGATAAACAACGTCTAAGACAATTAATTTCCCTAGTCAAAAAGAGACTTTTTGGCTTCGATAAAAATGAGATTTATCTAGAGATACATTCCCAAGTAGCTGATCTGGAAATGCTGCTCAAACGCAAGAATAAGGTACGGGTAGTGTTTATGACATCATCTGCGGCTCGCGGTATTTCTTTTCCCCTTGCTAAACACATAATTGTTGAACTACCAAGATTTCAGATAGAAAATAACCTGATGGAGATAATTCAGGTAATTTATCGAGGTAGAGGTGAGTTTGGTGAGGGACAAAATAATGACCGCGCTCATAAGAAAATAACAGTTTACATTATTGAAAAAGTTTTTACAAATGCACCTAATAATCAACAAAGTAAAAGTACCCGCGCCGCGAATTTAATAGGTTCTCTACTCGTCTTACGGGCGGCGATAATGACGCGAATTTTGGGTGCTGGGAATTTAGGTGGACACAACGTAGCCATGATTCCCGTCGGTGGTAAAGCGATATATTCAAGCGGTGAGACTTTCAGCACTCGGATTAAATCTTTGATGCAGTTACTACGAAGTCACCAGCGGCTACATCCAGATGACCAGGATATTAAACTTGTTTGTGAAAATCTGTTTACTTTATTTAAGTCATCCGAGTTTCTAATTCAATCTCCTCGCATATCCAATTCTTCTGTTGTCCAGCAACCAGCTAGAAAAAAAATTAGCTTGCTGTCCTTGTTGGAGCTAGGAGTGGATTTTTTCTTTGACCAGTGTTCCTGTATGGCTGAATTGTTAGAAATAGAAATTAGTCCGCAGGTTTACATGGACGGTTCATTATTGATTATCCCAATGAATAATCATACTGTAACATCACGTTATAGTATAGATCCTTATTCTCAAATTCGCTCTTATATAACAACAAACTTTAGGAATGCACTAAAAAATATCAGTCAAGGTGATTATTCAGAAAATATCAAAAATGAAATTTTGTTTGCCATTGATTTTATAGAACACCTGCTCCAAAATGAGGGTAACACTCAGCAAATAAGCGATTCCAGTAATTTTAGCGATCAGTACTTAGCTATTCCCCTACATTTTTTGTTAAAGGATGAAATTCTTCAATCCTCATTCATAGGAGATGCAAATTCTCCTATGAGTTCTGATTTTCGTATTTTACTAGAGCGTTATATTAAAGCTTTATACCCTGCTAATGATTTTCTTCCTATTGGTAATGGCTACCCTGATTTTCCTTGGGTAATTTTTAAAAGTTACGATTTGGCACAAATTCGTCGGAGTTTGTTTAAAGCAAATTACTTTCTTAACTCTCGCTCTCTAAATATTATCAATTTAATTTTGTCAGCAAATAATTGAATTGTTCATACAAAAATTTCTACTACTTAATAGCCAAAAATTAATTTATAGACTATTTTTATCCACTTTATCCTAGCTATAACCCTATTTTATAACAAGTTTATCAGCGTTTGTAATTACCCAAATATCCTGGCTGCTATAAAAATCTCCACGTTGCTCTAATGTAAAATTACCCAGCAACAGTCCCAGCCAAACCTCTACCAAAGGCATTTTTAATCCACCTTGGAGTTGAGTTAAAGAAATCTCACCTTTAATATGTGCAAGGTAGTTAGCGATCGCACTAAGCCATTTTTCCACATGTTCATCACCCGCCAGCTTGTGGACATCTTCTAAACTCGTCACCTCATCGAGCATTACCAAAACATTCGCTTTTTCAACAGGTGCTGCTACAGAATCACCCTCCTGGTTAGGATATGAAAATTGGTGTGGGCCGTGTGGTTTAAAGGTTTGTAGTGTTTCCGGTTCAATCAAATCATCTAAATCTAGATGCATTGTTGTCCGCACTAGACCAGCAAAGAGATCGGCGCTAACAACTGGCCCCAAAAGACTATTGCGATCGTGGGTATCTTGCAACAGCACTTCGGCACGAGACTTAAGAATATCCGCAATTTGATTGAAAGCAATACCTGCGGTTGATAATTGTGTTTCAACAGGTAAATCATGAAGTTCTGTATCCAAGCACTCCCATACAGCATCAAGGGAAGAAGTTGGTGGAGATTCGGACAACTCATCAAGCACATCCCAGATTGTTAATTGGCGGTATGTGGTCATCTCTACGATTCTGGATGCAAGGGGCAAGGCCGCACTGGGCAGTAGCTTGAGGTAATCTCAAACATATCCTTATATTGATATAGTGAAACACTGTATTGTTTAGCAAAAGCCTGCAACACCTGATCTGTATAGGCGCGTATTTTACCAGCCGTTAGCCCAAAACAGTGAATTGGTTCCAGGCGACAAACAGGTTTTTGCCCAAGCCAGAGTTCTGCACCCAAGGCGTGTAATGGTTTATCCCCCGGTTCTTTATACAAATACAGCACTGCAAAATATGTTGTTGGTGGTTCGACTGTTACTGAATCAATTTCTGCTGAATTCTTCTGGGAGCGGTGGCGATAGAATGAGCGGCGATTGTGGCAGACTTTGGGATTCCAACACCCGTCCCCTGCTGTTCCATGTAAAACCTTGGCTTGGGCAGTTGGTAGTTTGGAACATAACTGACACTTGGGATCGAGTGGCTTGGGCATACTTTACTCCACTTCCTCTCCGATTGCACGATAGTAAGCAGCGACCGCCGCTTCTTGTTCGCTGCGAAGCGTATAGCGCCGAAACGCTTTCTCGCTTTGATGTCCTGTTAGTTTTCGTGCATGGCTGGGGTCAACTCCCAATAGCAATAAGTCAGTGGCATAGGTGTGGCGAAAGGAGTGAGGGTGCAAATCCTCAATGTGAGCTATTTCACCGATTTTTTCCACAGCGAAGTAAATGCCGTGATAACTCAAGCGTTCACCTTTGTATGAAGCATGGTGTGAAATCATCAGTGGGCTAAGGCTGTTTAACACCTCACTCCTTTGTTGGCGCGATCGCAAATACTCTGCTAAAACTTCCCGGCTCTCTTTTCGCAGTGGAACTAAGCGTGGTTCATTGGTTTTGGTGTCTGGTAAAAATAGCAGCTTGCCATCAAATGAGCCAACATTTAGCTGTACAACTTCCCCAGCCCGTAGTCCATGACTGAGAATGTGGACGAGTGCTGTATCTCGTTGCTTTGTTTCTCCCAATAACTCCAACGCTGACCAAACCTGTTCCATTTCTTCAGGGGTTAAACTCTGGGCTGGTGGTAGTGGCACTTTTTCCAGTTTTATCCCCAGTGTGGGATTAGTAGCAATAATTTCAGGATATGTGTAAGACATCCATTTGAAAAAGCTTTTGAGTGCCGCAATTCCCGCATTAATGCTGCTTTTTGAAAGCGGTTTACCTGCATCAGTCCGTATTTCATCACGGAGATATTCTTTATATAGCGCAAGATGACGTGGACGCAGTTCATGATAGTGCAGCTCACTCCAAGCCAAAAATCGCTTCAGTTCTCGTTCGTAAAGCTTGCGGCTGTTTGGTGCGAGATTGTTGCTGCGTAAAAATTCCAGAACTTTTACCCACCGAATATCGGTTGGTGGTCTTCTAGTTTCTCCTGGCTGTGTGAAATGTAGAGCTTCACGATCAAGGGGAATGAGTTTGATCTCAGGTAGAGAATCTGCGCTGTAGTTCATCCAGTTTTGTGTAAATTATTAGTTATTAAGTATTAAATATAACCCTGTATTTATTTGAGACTACTTATCTGGTGGTGAGGTAGTCATGACTTCTACGACGGTACGATCGTGACCGGTTAGTGCCTGCTCCCATGTAGAATAACGCTGCATTCTCCCGTGATGAGGCCCGCCTAAAACCATCGTTTCAAAAAGCAACGGGGGATCTCCAAAAGTGAGATCGAATCCTGAAAAACTAGTTGATACTTTGGCATCCCCAACTATAGTTTCGGCAACTAGATGTTGTCCTGAATCTTGTACTGAGTGTAAATAATCTCGCCACTCTGACAATGAATTAACAGCAACAGGGGTATGTCCTACGAGTTTGTAATAATAACGCATGATTAACAACTTGTGGCTATCACAACAAAATTTTACCCGAATTTATACAAAATAAAGTAGTCCTTTTACTACCTCATAGCTCTCTATTAACTAATACATCCTCAATCGGAATGGTGGCAAAGATTCTGCGTTTTGTATCATGTTTATTCCACAGCAAATCCCGATAATTGACGCATTTTAGGAGTATGAAAACCGATGACAATATCTTGTTTAGGTACACCCATTTCTATCAATTCTAAAGCAATATCTACTTCCGTTGTATTTTGTTGAATCCAAATTTTATTATTTTTGATATCTAGGTGCATTATTGGGCCATAGATCCGTTTTTGATTGTTCCATCCAATGCTAATAATTTGATAATGGTCATACTCTACGTCAAAAATCTGTTCGACCTCTACATCTCCATAACTAGGCTTGTACTCGATATACTTAGTTAATAATTGCCTAACTTTTGTGCGGTATTCATTTAACTTATCCATTGCTCTATTTCCTCAGTCTCAAGGTTATAAATAATTAATTTCAATTTGTTTTCGTTGACTACAGTTTGAATAAAAGGCAAATTAAAAAAATCATTATAAGTTACCAATGGTACAGCTAAATATAAATTTCTCGAAGGTTCTTCTGCACGTAATGCAGTCCGATAATTAATAAACTGTCCTAGTGCCATGTGAAATTCTGAAATCTTCGATGCACTAACAAAATTTTTGATTTCAACTGCTATTTTTTCTCCAGATTTTTCCGCAGCAACTAGGAGTTCTGCACCTAAATCAATCTGAACATCAACTCCACCACACCGAATATTTAGCGGGTCATCTGTAACTAACCAACCATCTTTTTCTAGTGCAGACCTCACAATATTGTGGAATAAATCACGAGCCATAGTTTCACAGCAAAGCCACACTAATCTTAATACTGCTCAACATCCTTAGTGGTGTCATTCGCCAGTAAAACATTTAAACATAGATTTCAACTTAGTACTGACTATCGACTCCAGTACATAATGTAAGCATATAAAAAAGTTGAACAATTAGGAGAGTGATGCTAAGAGAATGTGGGCGCGATGGGCTACCCCCGCCGGAGGGAGGCGATCGCTCTAGTAAATAACGTAGCATGGGCGCGGTGTACAGGCTCTTTGGAGCGATTTATGGACGGATGCCTGGAGCGGGGTAAAGCACCTAACAGAAATTGTTGGATTTTATTATTTATTGTTGAACTTTTTTATTCCTCTACACATAAATCTTTTAAATCTAGACTTTGCTCACATTATGCTTTAGATTACATTGTTGTCACTGTAAGGATAAGATGAGCAACTTTGAAAGCATAAGTTGAGCAACAGATT
>NZ_JABXKK010000001.1 GCF_017115045.1 Nostoc sp. NMS8
TCAGTACCTCTGCCATAATCCCCCTGTCAATAGGGTTTGAGACGCGCTAACCCTGGAACATCCTTACCAATTATTGCCATACTAGATAAGCGATTACATTCCAGCAAATAATGCAGGTAATCCACTCGCAATGACAAAATTATTTTCACTGACAGAATATTTAGACATTCTCCCAGAAATTCAAAAAACTGCCGTCTCTGCTTTGGCTCAGTGTAAACAAAGAAAAACTCTTCAAACTGGTCAAAAATCAGGACTGTCCGTAGGTTATGCTGTTCATTTTCCCGCAATTGCTCTCTGAGAGTCGCAGTTTCGGCAACTTTAGCTGAAGTTTCAAGTTCTAATGCCGGACTATGCCTTTCTCTCGACTTATTATACAGCGCTTGTTGCATTAATCTTCCTAATTCTTCGACCCAGTTAGTATAAACCCGGATTACTACAGGTAAATTATCTTGAATTCCGATCGCTTTATTTTTTAAAGCTGGAACTAATCCTGCATTCACCAAAGAGCTTTTTCCTACACCTGACTGCCCATAAACAACTATCAACTTATAGTCCAGCCGACCTATACGCTCAATCAAGCGTTCTACATCTAATAATCGACCTGATGTGGCAATTTCTGGGGCTATATTTTCCTGAGTTTCAGCTAAAGTCAACGTTAATTGAGCCTGCTTCGTTGACTGTAACTGACCAGCACCAATAAAAGCTCGTAAACCAAACTGTTGTTCAATAGACTTCTGCTGCTGTTTCGTCTCATAAGCTTTGAGATATTCTTTTTTCTCAAAGTACAGTCGTTGCAGGTAATTAAGAATATTTAGGTAAAGCCGCAAGTCGAACAAAGGACTACCAACATCTCTTGCTATTTCTAAGTTGGCAATTGCCTGTCGGGGTTCGTTTAATTGATATTGAGCCTGTGCCAGAATAAAGTTATACAGGCTTAAATCATTTGAGATAATTGGTTCTTTTGATAGCCCAGACACAATCCCTAAACTGTCTTTTATTTCTACGCCAGAAATTATTGGTAAACTATCTTTTGCTTTTTGTGCCAACTGTTTAGCTTCACTCCAGCGCTCTTGAGCCAGTGCAACCTGGGCTAAGAACCCGTAATCTTTCGCTAATTCTATTGGCTGATTGTTAGGTTGATGTAGTTCTAAAGCTTGGTGTGCTAATTTTTTGAGTTGCTCCCACTCTTTCAAATCACGCAAAATATTACCAAATTTGAGAATAGAGCTAGCAATTAAATCTTGACTATTAGTTTCGGTGATAAGTTTAATATATTCTTGCGTGTATTTGCGAGTTGCTTGCCAATCTGGATGATTAATATCTGATTTTTTTAAAGTTTTGAGATAATAACAGTAAGCTATCTCACCAAGAATCTTGGCTTGCTTTTCTAAATTATTTAATTGCTGCCATATCGCTAAGGCTTTTTGATAATACTCTAAAGCAATATCTATTTTATTATTAGTTTGTTTTACAAAGCCTATCAGAGAGGCTAAATTAGCTTCTGCTTCGTGGTCATTAGACCGCAATTCTCTCTGTGCTGCATCTAATTCTAATTCTAGTATTTTGTAATTATTTGTACTTAAATTGCTGTAAAAATATTCATCAGCCAGTTGTTTAATAAACTCGCTTAAATCAGTAGGCGCGATCGCAAAACTTCTACTAGTTCCCCAGCTTTCCAGGTCAGGGGCAATCTCCATGATGGTGTGGTGGATTTCTTCACTAATCCACACGACTACGGGAATAGACAAGTTTCTGCGAAATTCTTCGCGTACCTGATTGGCACTGGTCAACATCTGCGGTAAATCATGCAATGATTCCCAGCCCACAATCATCAAAGCTTGGGTATCTGGCTGTAATTCTAAACGGATTGCAGTAAAAAGCGTTCTTTCCGATTCCTTAAGTTGCAATACCTGAATTTTAATTTTAGAGATTTCACTTAACCTTTCTATTAAGCGAGTCCGTAAATTACTGTAATTGCACCGCGCCCAAATTAACTTAAATTGTCCCACCGAAGCTTGAAGCGTCCAAGCTAGCTGTTGTAGCGAACGCTCATTATCTTGTGGTTTATCTGATGATTGGTGCGGTGTACTCATACGATTTTAATAACCGTGAACTGCTCTCTCAACTACTCAACTCTGCTGCCTCTGCCAAAATCGGGTTTAAATCAAACCACGATTCACCGCCATCTCGATATTCAAACACAAATCTACTACGGATTAGCTTTTGGTATCCTTGGTCATCGCTGACTTTCTTCTTTTGCTTAACATAACGTAGTAACTCCCACTCCGAATCTGAAATTGGCATTGTCATCTCATTGCGACGAGCGCGAATCACCTGCTCCAATGTGTTACGCGAGAGTGGAAACGTCATTTCCTCCTGAATCCAGGTATTCAGCAACCTTAGCAAGTCTCGCACATGACCACCGCTCAAACTGCACAAGCGTTCTAGGGTTTCTGTACTGTCGAAAATTTCACCAATCTGGTCTAATCGCTCCTTTGATTGCAAATCGGGAAATGCCCTTGCCAGTACCATCTGTTTCATCAGCGCCATTCCTTCAAGATGCACGCTGCCGTCTGGCCATTGCACTGGAACCATCGGCAGTATCTTCGGGTCTTCCGGGAAACGCTGGGTCAACGTTCCGTAATCATCAGAGAATTTTAACGACAGCGGCATTGTATAAACCAAATGGCAGTTGAGCTTTGTCAAAAACTCCCCCTGATCCACAAACAGATATTCCTGCTGCGGACGACCCCACGGCTTAATCCGGTTATCTATGCGGTCGAGGTTATCAACAATCACCACCAATCCTTTTTTACCCTGCTGCTTCAGTTTAGCGATCGCTGGCTCTAACAGTTCTCGATTAATCGCCTCCAGTAGTCTGGTCTTCTGTGGCCCCAGGTATTGGTTGAGTTTCTCCCGCAGTTGAGGATCGCTTTTGGTTTTAGTTGTGATTTCACCAATTCCCAATGCTAGGGAGAATTTCTCTTTTTCTGCCGAGAAACCAACATCACCTGCTGGTGTTTTTACCTTTAGCCCCGTCACTTCCGAATCTAGCACTCTCAACGCGCCTTGCAGCAATTCATAGAATTTATTCGGTTCCGAGAGCGTGATTTTCTCCAGGCTTTGGCTCACATGACGGGCGATTGCTAGCAAAACATCTGCAATGTCCACGTCTGTCATTTCTAAGTCTTCACTCGACTCAAAATATACTACGTGATAACCTAACTCTTCTAGTTCTACTTGTAACCTTACTAGCTCTGTCGATTTCCCACAGCCGATATGACCAGTGAATAACGTGCAGGTCGGTTCGTTCGCTTTGAAGAACGTAATTTTCTGCTTCAGCTTGCCGATGATATCGCCGCCTCTGACTGAGGAAAAGTCAATGTAGTACTTTTTATCTGAACCTTGATTGATGTACAAAGTCCGGCTGGGATCAGTTCGCTGGAAAAACTCTAGTAAATCTATAGGCATAAATATTTTATTGATTACTCAATATTGAATACTTTTTGATAGAAGAATAATTATTTATTTTTGAGATTATTAACGAATCTTTGCCATTACTTAAATTCCTGTACTCAAAGTTTTACTACTGACAAGGCTTTATGCTTACTACACTGACATTAACGCTTTTACGGACTGTGATGCAATTTGACGGTTACAGCGAGTAAACAACGCACTGCATGTGTAACTCGATTGTTGGCAGTGGCTGCAAAACCCTCTTGAGCCACCTGTACAAGAAAAAACTGCCCTGGGGCAAGGAGTCCAGAGCAGCGCTCGAAAATAGGGGATTAAATAAAGGACTTTTAAAGCTTGTCCCTGTTTTGCATATAATTCGTTCGCTATGTAATATTCTTCAGTTCAAGTCTTGTACTTTATGCAAAAAGAACTAGAAATATTGAAACCTCTATCCTATAAGGATTAGACCGAATACAACCCCATGATTTGTGTTCGTGTGAACCAATGGCTATCACGCATTTGGTCAAGTACATTACCCCAATAGAGCAATCGTAAGCTGTAGAGTCCGGTGTAGCAAGGGGCAGCAGTAAGAGCGATCGCCAATTGACTTATTTATTGAAATAAAATGCCGACCAATGGTCGGCAAAAGACGATCACTTATACTGTAGCTGGAGTGCCAAAATATCAAGTAGCACATCAGTAAGTAATATATCAGTATTTAAAAGCCTCTTTTCTTACACATACTCACTTAATCTAGTTTGCAAAAGTGGCGATGGCTCAAGCACCTGATGTAGGCGATCGCAACTTCTGTACAAGTCTACAACCTCGTTTTGCGGCGATGGCAACCGTCAATCATTGGCTACTCTGTACCACCCAGTTTTGCCGCGCAGTTATTTACTCACATACAGAAAACTTTTATCAGCATCATTTTTATGACAAACCAAGAACAACTCACTTAAAATGTGTTGGTACAGGTAAGGAAGAGGACAACCAACAAGCAGGGGACAAAAAAGAAGAAGCACAGAGGTTGTGCGGTGGGAGCGAATTTCCGCCTGCTTTAATGGTTTTCTTTCCTTAGCGACAGTTCACATCTGGGTTCGCATAATTTTATTAGTGGGATAGATTCATAGCTGCCTTCAGCAAGAACTGCCCTCTGCCTTTCTCAATCAGTTATCTCAAAAAGATTAAGGGTAAGTAATTCGGATTAACTACCAACAGTTTTGAAATCATTTTAGTTAAAATGCCCTAATTAAAGTGCCTAGAGTTGGCGTACCTAAAACTGAAGAGGCTAAATTCCCTGAGATATTCCCATCAATTATCCAGCAGTCAATCCCTAAACTAGAAATAGTCAAAAACTCCTCAACTTTCTTCGCCATTCCGCCAGTAACATCTACTGATTTGCTCTTGCCCAAGAAAGGTTTAATCTGAGAATAGTTAGCTTGAGTAATATTGGAAACTACTTGCCCCTCTTGGTCATATACACCTGCAT
>NZ_JABXKK010000064.1 GCF_017115045.1 Nostoc sp. NMS8
AGAGGCTGTAAATTATATTACCGAAGATGATGCCTTCGGTTGGTTCAACCACTGTGGTCTATTTACCTGAAAATTGCTGTAAGATAGAGATTTTGGGATTCAAAATCGCAATTAGGAGTTCATTGAGTTTCTCGTAACGTGGCCCATCTTCTAGACCAAATACAGCCTTCAAAATTACCTGGAAAGAGATTGCTTGCATTGATGGCAGAACTGTAAAGGTTTGTCCAATCTGCCACTGACTAGTCACTTGTTCAGTGATGTCGCAAATTAATTCACCATAAGCTAGCATTCGTTCCCCATGTAAAGGTGGTGTCAATAGCTTTTGTTGTCGCTGATGAGGCTTTCCCTCCAGCGCCAGTAGTGATTGCCTTCCTAATAAAGGCGATATAATCCCTGCTGGCTCACCAGAGTCCAACTGCTTTGGATCTGTAGTAAAAATCTGTTGAATCGCTTGAGGATTGCTAATGAAAACTTGAGGAGCAGTATTTTGTCCTAGCTGAAGGGTGAAGATATCACCATAACGTTTAGCACAGTCTTCTATGTATTCTAATGGGTTCGTCAGCCATTGATACGTCTGTACCCAAGGGTGAGTTTGAGGGCCATTAGGCAATTTAAGTGCAGACATTTTTTTTATTAATCTCCCAATGATCAAAGCAAGATTGTTATCAGCCAGTCATTCATGCACCCGTAGATTGATTAATCTTAGACCACAGATTGGAGAGATGAACTTACCAATTCTTGAATCTGTCTTGGGGTTAATTCTTGCACATTACGCAAAACTACTGCTGCTCCGGCTGCTATTAGTGTTTCACTATAGGCATCACCACGCGCTGCTGTTTCCTGGACATGGGGTGGTAAAACCCCTACACCAATCCAAGAACGAGCAGAATCTAAACGCCGCGCTTTCTCGACGGTATACATATCTGCTACTGTATCTCCCACATACACTACAGCTAATTTTTGCTCAATTTCATTCTCTAACTTACTAACTGTAGCAAAAAGTCCCATGGGGTCTGGTTTACCTGGTGCATCCTCCATCGCAATCAACACCGGAGATTCTAAACCCAGACGTTTTTTCAATACATAGTTAGCAGAAGCACGAGTCGCACCGCTAAAAAATCCCCAAGCAATCCCAGCTTCGGTAAGTTGTTCTAAATAGCTAGGTTGTAATAATAAAGGTTCATTACAGATATACCCAGTAAAGTTATTTGGGTCTGTCCCACGGTAACGTGATTGAAAAAACGCAACGATCGCATCATAATCTAATTGCAGTTGTTCCCGGCTCTGTTGTTGAGTTTCAAAGTAGCGATAAATTAATTCTTGGGATGCTTCCCAATCGTTATTCCATACGCCTTCAGACTTTAGTTGGTCAATATCTAGTGGGGTTGGCCGATAGGCTTGGGTGGTAAAATATTCTACGGTATCTGCGATCGCCCGGCGATAAGAACCGCCAACATCGCGCACAACGCCATCAATATCGAAAATAGCGATCGCTTTTACAGAAGTTGGTTGAGTCATGGGGTAAGAAGCAAAAGAGTTTTACATCATCATAATGCGCTCATGACTCAGGTAAAAAATCGGGGTCAAGGGTTTGCTCTGGCGTGAAAGGAGATTGTTCGGGGAAGGTAGCCGCACCCAATTCAGTTTCATCAGCAGCCAAGAGTCTAGCATCGTCATAACACAGCCCGAAAACCTCATCAAAATAGGGTTTAAGGCTAGGACTTTCTTCTAGAGCTTGTCTGATGCGTTTGCGATGCTCCCGAATTGTTGCTCGCCAACTACCAGAGCGCTTCTCGGCTTGATATTTATACTTCAATAGGTGCATCAGCACCACTTCCAAATTGCTTCTTAGTGCTTTCTTTTCACTCCTGCCCATTGTTTCAATTTCATCAATCAAATTCTCCAAATCTAGTTCTGTGAGCCGACCTTGCTTGAGCAATTCTGCTGTGGTTTGAATCCACAGGTAAAAGTCTTGCTCATACAAATCTGAACCAGATGTTGTTTGAGATTGGGGCAGTTGGGCAGTCATAAGCATCTGTTTTAGCGCCGACTACATCTTATGCTAGCCCAATCCAATCACTGTTTGGTCATTTGATAGGGTATTGCGTTAAAATAAGCGATCGCTATCCTTGTTAAATAATGCCCGGAAATTCCCGGAGGTGTGATTGACCAAGTTTATTTTGAAAATTCTGTGGTTAGACGAGAACGTTGCTCTCGCAGTCGATCAAGTTGTAGGCAAAGGCACCAGTCCCTTGACTAAGTACTTTTTTTGGCCCAGAAATGACGCCTGGGAAGAGTTAAAAAAGGAATTAGAGTCCAAACATTGGATTACTGACCTGGATCGTGTCGAGTTGCTTAACAAAGCGACAGAAGTGATTAACTACTGGCAAGAGGAAGGCAGAAACCGTCCAATGGCAGAAGCTCAGTTGAAATTTCCTGAAGTTGCCTTTACAGGTAGCGCTTGATATTACACAATTAGCTATTGTCCTGTTCTACAAGCTGCCACAGTTTGATAGTCTTGTCCCGGCTGCCGCTTGCAATTAATTGTATAACTTTGCTCACAGCAACAGCGGATACTGAGTCTACATGACCAGAGAGAGTAACAATCTCTTCTGCTGTGCTTACCCTCCAAAGTTTAACTGTTTTGTCGCAACTTGCACTTAGGAGCGTTTCACCATCGGCAGTAAAAGCCACAGCCACCACAGACCAAGAATGGCCTACAAGTGTGCCAATTAGCTGACCCGTGTTTACCTCCCACAATTTAATAGTGTTATCATCACTACCCGTCGCCAAAATTTGACCATCTGGACTAAAAGCGACTGTCAGAACCGCCCATGCATGACCCGAAAGGGTGCTTAACAAGCTATAGCATGGGCGGTTTTGAATAGGGGCAGGGGGCAGGGGGAAAGGGGGAATTTCCTGCGCCCCTTGTGGATAGTCTTTTAACTCAGCACTATTCATATCCCCCTGCCCCCTGCTCCCTGCTCCCCTGCTTCTTGTTGGTATCTGCCACAAGCGAATTGTTCTGTCATAACTAGCACTAGCTAAAAGCTGTCCTTGGGGACTAAATGCTACTGAATTTACCTGTAATTGGTGTCCAGTTATGGTGCAAATTTCTCTGCCAGTATTGACATCCCAGAGTTTGATTGTCTTATCCCAGCTACCACTAGCAAGAATCTGCCCATCTGGACTGAAAGCAACTGATTTTACGGCGTGTGAGTGTCCCAACAGGGTGCAGATTTCTTTTAATGTCTCAACCTGCCACAATTTGATAGTTTTATCATCGCTAGCAGTTGCCAAAATTTGACCATCTGGACTAAAGGCAACTGATTTTACCGCTTGGGAATGTCCTGATAAGCTAGCTAGGAGTTTTTGAGTATTTAGATTCCACAATTTGACAATTTTATCATCACTAGCACTGGCTAAAGTTTTACTGTCAGGACTCATGGCAAGGGCATTCACACTACTCAATGTCCCAGAATGCCCAGTTAAAGTATGCAAGCATCGCCAAGGAGGATTTGGTAATTTAAAATTTTGAGTTTTACATTCCATACCCATTGCTTGCATAACTTCATTAGCCGATTGAAAGCGACGGTCAACAGCATTTTGCAGTAGCTTGTCGAGAATTTGCGCCAAGCGTGGACTTTTTGAGTCTTGTCGCCAGACATCCGTAACCTTACTAGTAAGATATTGTTGCCAGACCCAGCAATCATTTGCAATATCAAATAAATCAAAGGGAGGAATCTGGGTCAGTAAGTAAATACAAGTAACACCCAAGCTATATAAGTCACTCGCAAAAACCGCTTTTCCTCTTGTTTGTTCTGGTGCAGCGTATTCTGAGCTACCGATACTGCTTTCAGATGTTAGCCAATCAATTTCTGTGACGATTTTCGCCGTGCTAAAATCAACCATGACGAAATCCCCCTTCTTGGTAATTGGGGATCTACGGATGATATTTTGGGGTTTGATATCGCGGTGGATGATATGGCGATCGCTAATAAACTGCAAAACTGGCAACACATCTTCTAAAAGTTGCCAAATCTGAGTTTCATTAAAAGCGCCCTCTTCTTCAACCACCTGAGCTAAATTAGTGCCTGCAATAAACTCCTGCACTAAATAAAAATGCCCATTCTGCTCAAAATAAGCCAACAAAGCAGGAATTTGTGGATGCTTTCCTAATTCCTCTAGCTGTTTTGCCTTTTGCTGAAAAGTTTTAAATGTTTCGGATTCCGGTGATGATTCTTGAACAACGCAAGGAATTGGCGGAAACTGACCTTCATCTACAGCGAGGAAAGTTTTACAGAATCCCCCTTTACCAATCGGCTTGAGTAAACGATAACGTTCTTGTAAAAGCAAAATTTCCCTACCTATAAGGTGAGCAAAATGCCCTGTTTTTTGTAAGGGCACAACAATGTTATGCCCCTACCTCATGTTCCTGATGTTACTTATCTTCGGGAAAATTCACAACTATAGATGGATAACCGTTTTCTGAGGTTGGCTGTGCTTTAGTAACTACTGGTTGCGGATGCAAAGGTGTTGGTGTTAATTCACCTTTACCAGTTTGATTCCATAAAATCATGGATAGTAGCCCATCCACTAAGCCGTTATTGCTGCCGTTACTGCCAACTAAGACATCTGGAATCAAACGGACATTGCGATCGCCGATAATCTGCATTAGTTGCATTGCTGTATAACCTTGTGGCCCCAAGGCTTCCACACCAGCGCGGTAGGTTTCAGCTTTGGCGTTACCTGTGGCTCGGATACCTTCAGCCTCAGCAATTGCCCGGAGTTTTGTACCTTCAGCTTCACCGTTCGCCTGCTTAATTTGGGCTTGCGCTTTCAAGTCAGCAATATGCACACTTTGCTCCGATTTCACCATTTCTTGCTGAATATTAGCCAGTGCCGTTTCCCGAACAAGCTGCTGTCGTTGGGTTTGCGCCATCTGCTGGACTTCATAAGTCTTGCGTTCTTCTTCGGCAATTTTTCGGTCTGTTTGTGTCTGCATTAACGATGCTGGTGGCTTAATATCACCAATCAGGGTGTCGATCGCTTGCACATCATAAGCCCGTAATGCTGTTTTAATATACTCAGCAGCCTCAGATTGTCGCTCACTCCGAGCAGTGAGAAAGTCTAGTACAGTATAGTCTTGGGCTGAGTTGCGGAAATAATTCCCGATAGTCGGTTCTAATACATGGTCTACCAGATTTTGCATTGCACCGACGCGAGAAATTACCTTCGGCGCATCTAAAGCACCGACATGAATAATTTGGGCTACTTCCAAATCAAAGGCAAAACCATCACGCGATCGCACTGTCAAGGAAGCTAGTTGAGCATCATAGCTGTGGCGTTCGGTACGATCTGACCAATTTAATACAATGTTGGTCGTTGGCACCAGTTCCATCTTCATGATCCGGGAATTAATCGGGTGCTTGCCAGGATACAGCGGTTCAACCCACACGCCCTTATGTCCAGGATTCACCAAATTACCGTGGGTGAAAGCTGCACCGCTGACATCTTGATGTGCTTTACCCACGAAAGAAATCACTACACCCACATACCCAATGGGAATTTCCGTCATCGGTACTTGTTCAATCTGAACAAACCAAGGATTCAAGTTCCAAGAACCAGAAAGTAAAGTTTGCTCTTGTAAGCCTCGCCGTCCACCGCCATTAATAAATTTCTGACCATTTTGGAAGTTGTTGTGTTCTTCAATGATGGGGCCTGCGAGTTCACCAGCAGAAATTGGTACACCATCTAAAGTAGTAACAATGCCAACTTTATCAGATGCCAGACTGTACACCCGCAGCTGTTCTGGAGTCATGCCATGAGTGGCGGCATTTGATGCCATGATGACTTTGAATAAGGCGGTATTAATCCGGTACGTACCAGCCGTAAGAAAGCCCATTTGCCGCCCTTTTTCGCCGCCTTCGGTGAGGAATTTTCGAGCATCTTGGAAGTTGTCACAACCCACGATTTTACCCAAAATCCGCTCTGGTGGGTTGGATGCGCCATCTGCCGCTACAATCAAAGCGATTTCCCCTTGGGGAACGACAATTACCGATTCTTTTTTTACAGAATACTGCCAAGGCCAATAGCCCCAGTGCCAACCAGGGGCTAAAGTATCTGCCTGTAAGCCAGCTTCGCCGTTGAGGGCAATCAAGCTGCCGGCGGGTAGCCCACGCCCGGAAAGGGTAAATTTCCTAACTACAATGCCAACTTCACGTTCGCCAATTACTACAAGTCCGCCAAAGAATAGGGGGACGAATATAACTAAACCGCCGATAAGTACGATGGGAACCAGTACAACAGGATCGATTCCAGCAGCTTGATATTGAATCCTGCTAGTTTGTAATTGGGCAATATTAGATTTAGTCTGATTTAGCTGGACTGATGCTGGAGTAATTTCTTGTGCAGTAGTTATTTTGACAGAAGTAGCATTGGCAGAATGAATACTACTAGAGAGCGCTAACGTTGCTACGACCGATGCTGCAAAACGAGCTACCTTATTTTGTTTACGAGTACCAAGCAAAGATGAAAGGCTTTTCATAATTTGTGCCCAAAAGGGCAACTAATTAGTTAATTTAACACTCCACTAAAGCTTGGCTCAATTTCTTAAACTTGGCGTAATTTTTTTTAAATTAATAAATATTTTATTTTGTAGGTTGGACATTGCCCAACCTACAAATTTGAAATAGAAATTGAATTTAGACCGAACCGCCAGCGGCTTGAAACCGAGCGCGGGCGCGTTTGAAGGCTTGGTTCGCTTGGATTTGGGCTTGGCGATCGTCGGCGGAAACTTGAGTCAGCCGCGCTTCTGCTTGGTTGTAAGCGGTACGGGCTTCATCAAGGTTAATTTTGTCGCCACGTTCAGCGCCGTTAACCAGAATTGTCACTTCATTTTCTTCGACTTCGGCAAAGCCACCCAAAAGAGCGATCGCTTCCCAATTCTGATTTTTCGCAGCACGGACTCGCATGACACCAGTATCTAGAGCGGTCAAAAGTGGTGCGTGTCCAGTTAAGATACCTAGTTGACCAGTCGTGCTAGGCAAAACCACTTCTTCAGCTGGAGCATCCCAGACTGTTTTATCTGGGGAAATTACACGAACGGTTAATGTCATTTGTCCTTTGTCCTTCGTCCTTTGTCCTACCCTACGGGAAGCCGCCCAAAGGGCGTCTATGTCTTTTGTAATTGCCATTAGTCATTAGCAGTTGAACTAATGACTAATGACCCTTCGGGTTCGCCAGTTGCTCATGGGGGAAACCCCCAAGACCGCACTGGCTCACCAATCACTAATGACTAACCTTTGATTTTTTCAGCTTTGGCGATCGCTTCGTTAATATCGCCAACCAAGTAGAAAGCCTGTTCTGGTAGAGCATCCAATTCACCAGACAGAATCTTTTGGAATCCTTTAATGGTGTCTTCTAACTTCACGTACTTACCAGGAGAACCGGTGAATACTTCTGCAACAAAGAACGGCTGAGACAAGAAACGCTCAACTTTCCGGGCCCGCGCGACGATGAGACGGTCTTCTTCAGACAATTCATCTAGACCGAGAATTGCGATAATGTCTTGGAGTTCTTTATAACGTTGCAGAGTTGATTGCACCGCACGAGCAGTACTGTAGTGTTCTTCACCGACAATATTGGGCTGAAGCATGGTGGAAGTGGAACCCAGGGGGTCAACTGCGGGGTAAATTCCTTTAGCTGCCAAACCACGAGATAGCACTGTTGTACCATCCAAGTGGGCGAAGGTGGTAGCAGGTGCGGGGTCGGTGAGGTCATCCGCAGGTACGTACACTGCTTGAATGGAGGTAATGGAACCCTCGGTAGTCGAGGTAATCCGCTCTTGCAGTTCACCTACGTCGGTTCCCAATGTGGGCTGATATCCCACCGCTGAAGGCATCCGACCTAGTAGCGCCGATACTTCTGAACCTGCTTGGACAAACCGGAAGATGTTATCAATAAACAACAGCACGTCCTGCTTGTTCACATCGCGGAAGTATTCTGCTACTGTCAATCCCGAAAGACCAACCCGCATTCTGGCTCCGGGTGGCTCGTTCATTTGACCGTAAACTAGAGCAATTTTTGATTCGTTGAGGTTCTCGTTATTGATCACCCCAGATTCAATCATTTCGTTGTAGAGGTCATTACCTTCACGGGTGCGTTCACCCACGCCAGCAAAAACGGATACTCCACCGTGCTGAGTAGCGATGTTGTTGATCAACTCCATCATGATCACGGTTTTACCAACACCAGCACCGCCGAACAGACCAATCTTACCGCCGCGTCGATAGGGAGTCAGAAGGTCAACAACTTTAATCCCAGTCTCAAACACCGAAGGTTTGGTTTCCAGGTCGGTGAATTTGGGAGCAGAGCGGTGGATGGGTAGAGTTGCCTCAGCATTTACTGGGCCTCTGTTGTCCACAGGTTCGCCAAGGACGTTGAAAATTCGGCCCAAAGTGGCTTTACCAACTGGTACGCTGATGGGAGCGCCTGTATCGGTGACTTCAAAACCGCGGACTAAGCCTTCGGTAGAACTCATCGCCACAGTCCGCACCTGGTTGTCGCCCAGAAGTTGCTGTACTTCAATGGTGATGTTGATTTCCTGTCCAGCTTCGTTGGTGCCTTTGATTTTCAAGGCGTTGTAGATTTGTGGCAATTTCCCGCCGGGAAATTTAACGTCTACAACTGGGCCAATGATTTGGGTAATGTAACCAATGTTTGTTTTTTCTGCGGTTGTTACCATGCTGCGCCTAATGAGTGAAGCTAGATTTCAGATAAGGTCGTAGAAGACATAAAATTAAACAATGTCACCTTTCAGATTAGCACTGAACGCCCCTACTCTACGCCATAAATTGATCCTTAAGACTAGGGTTTGGGGATCGATATCAGGCTAACCTAAAATCAGTAGTTAGAGTATTTTTTTATTTGGAAGTCCCTTAACTGAGGATTGCTGTTGTTATTTGCTCTCTGACAACGCTTTTCAAGTAATTTAACTACACTACTTCCCACTCCCGTCTAAGAGGTTGTTTGAAAAGTGTTTCGCTGTGACTTTAGGCACTTTAGATCCCCCCTTACCCCCCTTTTTAAGGGGGGAACCGGAATCAAAGTCCCCCTTTTTAAGGGGGATTTAGGGGGATCTAAAATTTTTGATACTGATAAGAGGACTTTTCAAACATCCTCTAAGTTGTAATTTAAATACCTGAAAATTGCTGTATAAACTTAGATACAAAAAAGCGCTTTTAGCCCAGCCGTAATACCTGCGGTTTTTGCTAGTCTACGCTTCATCCTCACACTTTCACCGAACAACAGCTTATGAATTTCTCGTCAGCACGACAATATTTTTACCAGGAGATTCAGCAGTCTGACGAGCATATTGACTTAGCAAAGGCAGCTTTGTATATTGCACAAGAAGAATATCCCAATTTAGACCCAGAAGAATACCTCAATGCCCTTGAGACAATGGCATGGGAGCTTCAAGAACGCCTGCCTGATTCACGATATCCTTTGCGGATAGTTCAAGGTATTAATCAGTATCTCTACGAAGATTTAAAATTTTCTGGTAATAAAATTGACTATTACGACCCGCGCAACAGCTTTTTCAATGATGTAATTGACCGCCGATTGGGGATTCCCATTACCTTAGCACTGGTTTACCTGGAGGTTGCGCGAAGGATTGATTTTCCGATGGTGGGTGTGGGGATGCCAGGACATTTCTTGATTCGCCCAGATATTCCCGATATAGAAATTTTTGTGGATGCCTTCAATGGGGGTGAAATAATATTTGCCCAAGATTGCGAAGAACGCCTATCTCAACTTTATCAGCAACCTGTAACGCTACAACCAGAATTTTTAGCCGTAGTCAGTAATCGGCAATTTTTGGCACGGATGCTGACAAATTTAAAATTTATTTACCTTGAAAAGCAAAAATTAGAAAAAACGCTGGCAGCAGTTGAACGAATTTTGTTGCTATTTCCTGGTTTAACTTTAGAATTGCGCGATCGCGGTTTGATTTACTATCAACTCGGTTACTACCCCCAAGCCATAGACGATTTACAAAATTATTTAACAAAAATTCCCGATGCCGAAGATGCCTCTGTGATTCGGCGGCTACTTACCGAATTGGGTAAAGGTGGGTAAGGAGTGGGGGATGAGGGAGCAGGGGACGCAGGGGAAGCATGGGGAGAAATTAACAATGCCCAATGCCCAATGCCCAATTACGAATTATTTTGTTCTTCTGCAACTCGTTTGAGGCGGCGCAGCTGGGCCTGCATATCTTGTTTTGTCCAAGATGCAGCAAAAGTGTTAAAGCCCCAACTAACTAAGGGGTTGGGGATATCGTACTCAAAGCGGTTGAGTAAAAGCGTTCCCTTTTCTGTGGGTTGACATTCCCAGCGATCGCGCCCTTGAAAAAATCCCTGAAATTCCCAAACTACCAAACCCGGTTGTCGTTCTACAACTACGCTATTCAAGGTGGGTTTTATTAGAGGAATTTGAATAATAAAACGACTTTTACTGCCGACATCAGTACTCCAAGCTTCGCCCACAGGTTCGCAACGGAGAACGGGGTTGAGCCAACGGTGCATGAGAGCTAAATCGCTAATACAGCGCTCCACCACCGTAGCTGTAGCATTAATTTGAATCGATTGTTCCAAAACTTGGGACATTCCACATCTTTGGTGCTGTTGCTGCAATTAGAGTAACGCAAAATTTTGGGGAATGGGGAAGGGAGATGAGGGAGCAGGGGGAGCAGGGGGGAACCAATACCCAATGCCTCGCCCAATGCCCAATGAATTGATATATATGTATGTGTTTACTGGTAAATTGATAGGCAAAACACTGACTCAGTGTTTGCGGCGAATACTTAAGCATAATTCCCGAAAACCATGAACACGACTTGGCAAGAAATAACCCAGGTGATGTCTACGACGGGCTACGCCTACGGAGTTGGTTTATCCACGAGGGCGCAGCAATTTTTGGCACAATCATCGCCTAGCCTGCAACCAATACAACCAGCAGTGAATCAAGGAATCGCTGATGTGCAAGGTATTGTACAACAGTTGATTCTGTTTACGCCTCGTCTTTTAGGGGCGGTAGCAATCTTACTAGTAGGTTGGCTGATTGCAGCGATCGCAGCGGCACTGACGCAAGGAATCCTCAAGCGCACGAACATAGATAACCGCATTGCCGCTGGGATAACGGGTCGTCAAGATGTTCCCCAAGTGGAGAAATTAATCTCCAGCTTAGTCTTTTGGAGCGTTATCCTGTTAACTGCGGTAGCTGTTTTACAGACGTTGGATCTGGAAATAGCCTCTCGACCTCTGAATAATTTTCTCAATCAACTTATTGGCTTTTTGCCAAAGTTGGTTGGTGCCGGAATCATTTTGGTAGCAGCCTGGTTTTTGGCGACCATTGTGAGGATTATCACTGTGCGCTCATTACAGGCATTTAACCTGGATGAGCGTTTGAATCCAGAACCAGAAGACAGAACACCCAGCCTCAATCAGCTGTCTCTGAGCGAGACGATTGGCAACGCTCTGTATTGGTTTATATTTTTGCTGTTTCTCGCTCCAATTTTGGATACTCTCGGACTACAGCAAGCTTTACAACCAGTACAAGCTCTAATTACAGAAGTTCTGCTAATTCTGCCGAACATTTTAGCGGCGATCTTGATTGCTGTAGTTGGCTGGTTCATCGCTAATGTAGTACGGCGGATTGTGACGAACTTGCTGGCGACAACTGGTCTTGACCATTTAGGTAGTCGCTTGGGATTATCCTCAGCTGCGGGGGTGCAACCTCTATCGAGTATTATCGGCACAATTGTCTATGTTTTGATTTTGATTCCTGTGGCGATCGCGGCGCTCAATGCCTTGCGAATTGATGCGATATCAATACCTGCGATCGCCATGCTGCAACAGGTTCTCAACGCTCTACCTGCCATCTTTACAGCCGTGGCAATTTTGATTGTTGCCTATTTCGTGGGGCGGTTTATCGCGGACTTGGTTACAAGTATCCTCACCAATTTAGGGTTTAATAACATTTTCACTATTTTGGGTCTGACAACACCCAGCAGACGAATCGTTGTTTCAACAGAATCAACAACCCCCCCGATTCCAACCCGCACTCCATCGGAAATTGTCGGCATTGTTGCCTTAGTGGGTATCATGCTGTTTGCCACTGTGGCGGCGGTGAATATCTTGAATATTCCAGCCCTGACAGCATTAGTGTCTGGTATTGTGATTATATTCGGGCGGATTTTGGCAGGATTGGTGATTTTTGCCGTTGGCTTATTCTTGGCAAATCTGGCTTTTAACATCATTACCAGTTCCGGCGATCGCCAAGCCCAGATTTTGGGACAAGTGGCGCGGATTGCAATTATTGCCTTAGTCTCGGCAATGGCACTGCAACAAATTGGAGTTGCCAGTGATATTGTGAATTTAGCCTTTGGACTTTTACTAGGTGCGATCGCAGTTGCTATTGCCTTAGCTTTTGGTCTTGGAGGGCGCGATATTGCACGAGAGCAAGTTCAAGAATGGCTAAACTCTTTCAAAGGTAGAAACTAAAAGTTGATGAAGGCGCAATTTCATCAGACTTGGTAGTGAGTGTTGAGTAAGAAGCAGAGTACTCAGTACTCTGCACTCGGTAAGAGCAAGGCCTCTTGTGGGCGGTCTTTCAACTCAGCAATGGCTCAACCCTAGCTATCCGCTAACAGCACGGGCTAAACGCCCCGCTATCGCTAACGAAACTCAGTACTCTTCATGTTTCGAGTTTTAAAGCTCAATGGTAATAATCAGCGATCGCTCCAAGGAACAAGAGATACAGCAGATTTCAAGTTGGTGAGCTACAAAAATAACGGATAGCAGAAACCTTTCGGTTTCGGAGAGGGAGGCTGGGAGGGAGAGGTTAGTCGAACTCACGTTAAAATTAGTTGCTCTGTACCTCAATGACGAATTACGAATTCTCTGTGTTTCGTCCATTCAAATTTGTAATCATCAATACCAATTCAGTAAGGTCAATCGGTTTAGCTAGATGCATTTGGAAACCAGCATTAATTGCCCTTTGCCGCTCTTGCTCGGTGGCATAGGCAGTGATTGCTGCTGCTGGAATTTGTCCCCCAGCTTCAGCTTCAAGCGCTCTCACCTGACGAATCAGGGAAAAACCATCCTCCTCTGGCATCCCAATATCTGCTAGAAGCACATCATATTTGCTAGGAGATTCAGTTAAAGCAGCGATCGCTTCCCTTGCCGATGTCACAACCACTACTTCAGCCCCAAAGTCTTCTAACATCCACCTTAGTAAGTCGCGGCTATCCGCTTGATCGTCTACAACCAAGAGGCATAACCCTTCAAGGGTAAGGGGTGGATTTTTACCATCTTTACCATCTAATGTGTCCAGAGTCTCTGACAAAACGCTCGGCTCTAAATAAGTTGGCGATGTAATCTCCAACGGCATTGAGCGCAGAGGCAGCCTAACGGTGATCGTGGTTCCTAGTCCTTCACCTGGACTTTGCGCTTGAACTGTTCCACCGTGAAGTTCTACAACATGACGGACGATTGACAAGCCTAATCCAAGTCCCTGAGTTGTTTTGCTGCTGCTGGAATCTCCTTGGCGGAAGCGCTCAAAAACATAAGGCAGCAAGTCTGACTGGATGCCAATTCCTGTGTCGCTGATTCGAAGTTCAGCGTTAGTATATACAGCTTCGAGCATAATTCCCACTCGCCCACCGGCTGGAGTGAACTTAATCGCGTTAGAAAGTAAATTCCACAGAACTTGCTGTAAGCGATCAAAATCTCCGACAATTGTCGCCGAGTTCAAGTTTGAAACAATTTCAATACTTTTCGCCTCTGCGGAAAATTCGATAGACTCAATGGCGGCATTCACTACTGAAACCAAATCGATTAGACGAGTTTTTAAATGAAGCTTTCCACTCGTAATCCGCGAGATATCGAGCATATCATCGATTAACTGAGCTTGCACTTTAGCACTCCGCTCCACCACTTCCCAGGCACGAATAACTGCTGAAGAATCTAAATTGCGGGTGCGGAAAAGTTGCGCCCAGCCGAGTATACTATTGAGCGGGTTACGAAGTTCATGGGAGAGGTTCGACAGGAATTCATCTTTGGCTCGGTTGGCAATTTCCGCCTGTTGACGGGCTGACTGCTCTTGTGCTAAAAGCTTAGATCGCTGTAACTCGAACTGTTTGCGATCACTAATATCTTCAATGGTCAGCAAAATCATTTGGGCATCTCCCTGTTGAATAATTTTCCAACCATTGATCAGTATGGTTTTCTTCCCAATCCGCTCAAAACGATGCTCTACTTCCCAGTTTTCAATAGTGGTATCGTTGGCAATAATGTCTTCTAAGAGCGATCGCAGTTCTGGCAGGTTCCATTGACCGTTCCCTAGTTCAAAAATCAGAGATTGCCCTGTCTCTGATGGTGAAACCTGAAATGTTTCATAAAACGAGCGATTGGCTTTGTTCACCCGCAAATCAGAATCAAGGACGATTAACGGCACTTGTACCGTCTCTACAATCCCTTCAGCGTAATTCCGGGCTTGTTCTAACGTTACTGCACTGCGTTTAAGAACATCAATATCTATTAACACCAACACTATACCGTCAATCCTATTTTCTGTAGTGCGATAAGGACGGATGCGGAGGTTGTACCAATGTCCCCCCAGAGTTTGGACTTCTAATTCTTTGATGCTCAGTGTGTCAAGAACCTCCAAAATTAGAGTTTCTAACTCAGGAACATCGAGATTTGCTCTGATGTCGCTCAAAGGTCGTCCAGCATCGGCGGGAATCAAATTGAAAAGTCGCTGCGCCATCGGCGTAAAACGTCGAATGCGTAAGTCCAAAGTCAATATCAAAATGGGAATATTAATACTGGCAAGCAAATTGGTGAGATCGTTGTTAACTTGGTGTAATTCCAGATTTCGACTCCGAAGTTCTTCATTAGTGGTGTTGAGTTCTTCGTTGGTTGCCTGAATCTCTTCTTTGGCAGTTTCTAGCTCCTCATTGGTGCTTTGCAATTCTTCATTACTGGAGAGGATTTCTTCATTGGCAACTTTCAGGTCTTGATTGATATGCTCCTGCTCTTGGATCACCGCTTGTAGATATTCTTGAGTTGTAGCCCGCTCTTGGATGGCGGTTGCAAGTTCAAGCTTTAGCCGAACAATCTCCTGCGCTAAGTCTGACTGCTCTTCGCTCTCAAGATTTACTATGCTGGGGTTGTTAATTTTGGGTGGGGCTGATTCAAATAAAACCACAAAGTAGAGTTCTTCGCGAGTCCCAGGCTTGAATGGAATCACTTCAAGATTGATGATTTGTGAAAGATTGCCCTTTTCAATTTGTAACCCTTCTCTTCTAACTAGAATTTTTTGCCGTTGTGCCTGATAAATTGTCGCCCGTAGCTCGATGAGCAAGCCTTGGCGCACCATTTTGAATAAGTTAAGACTTGGTTTACCAGGTGCAAGTTTGAGGTAGAGATCGATTTCTCCCCGAAATTGCAGCACGTCCATCTTGTCGTTGATTACTACACCCACTGGGGCATAGCGATTCAAGATTAGTTTGTCAGTTTTTTTCTCTAAGTCAAACTCATCCGATGGATTCTGATTGGTCGCCTTTGATTCGTTGACTTTTACTATCGGATAATTGTTGTTAATGAACGAAAAAATTGGACGAATTGCAGTTAGCTTTTTGGCATAGATTTTATACTTTTTGTCAATTAGAGTAAACAAATCCGAATATTTACCTGTGCTTTCTGAAGTCCCTAGCAGTAAAAAGCCAGTCGGATTAAGACTGTAATGAAAGATGGGCAATATCCGTTTTTGCAACGTTTCGTCCAAGTAAATCAGTACATTCCGGCAGCTAATTAAATCTAAGTTAGAAAAAGGGGGATCGCTGCTTAAGTCTTGCCGGGCAAACACACATAGTTCACGCACAGCTTTACTAATTTGATATCCACCACCCTCAAGGGCATTAAAAAATCTGCGGCGGCTTTCTGATGAGACTTCCACCATTTGATTCTCTGCAAAAATACCCGCTCTGGCTTTGTCAATCGCTATTTCGCTGATGTCTGTGGCAAAAATTTGGATCGACGGCGAGGTTACTTTATTCGACAAAAACTCCAGCAAGGAGATAGCGATGGAATACACTTCTTCACCCGTCGAACACCCAGCTACCCAAATCCGAATCGGCAACTCTGCTGATTTGTTTTGGATGATGACAGGAAAGACTTGCTCTTTCAAAACTTGAAATGCTTCGGGATCGCGGAAAAAATGGGTGACGTGGATCAGAATTTCTTCATAGAGCGCCTTGACTTCACCCGGATTGTTTTGCAAATATTCGGCATAATCCTCCAAGCGGTGTAGTTTATACAACAGCATTCGCCGCTGAATTCGGCGCTCGATGGTATTGGGCTTGTAGTGGCTGAAGTCAACGCCAGTTAGCGATCGCAATAACACAAATATAATCTTTATGGTATTCCCCTGTTCGGGCAATTTATCAGCCGGGAGCAGTGGCAATGAGTTAGAAATAAAAGGATTGCGGCTGAGGTTTACCAGTTCTTCGGCGATTTTTTGCGGCGGTAGCACAAAATCCACATCCCCGGTGGCAACAGCAGTATTGGGCATACTATCGAATTTTGCCGTGTCTTCACACTGAGCAAAAGTCACGCCTCCAGCTGCCTTGATTGCCTTCAGCCCCAGTGAACCGTCTCCATCCGCTCCAGATAAAACTACTGCGATCGCTTTGTGCCCTCGATCTGCTGCCAATGAAGTAAAGAACGCATCAGCAGGCATATATTTCCCCTGAATTTTCTCTCGCGGCGTGAGCTGCAATACTCCATTAGACAAGATCATCTTAGTGTTAGGCGGAATCACGTAGACCTGGTTCGGTTCTACAGTCACGCCATCTTGCACTTCAGTGACGGGCATTTTAGTTGTTCTTGCCAGAATCTCGCTCAACAGACTTTTGTGGTTAGGATCTAAGTGTTGAACCAGCACAAATGCCATCCCTGTATCGGCAAGCAAATGCTTAAGTATCTGCGTAAATGCCTCTAATCCACCCGCAGAGGCGGCAATGCCAACGATGGGAAATAAAGCATCTGCCATGTCTTGCTGCTCTACGTCGAACGCTTCATTATCATTAGCGGTAGATTCAGATACAGGTTGCTCAGAGGGTTGATCGGATGTCATAAAATGAAGTTTAGCACTGCAATGGTTTGGTAAAACAGGTTTATATTTTAGATTCAGTTTACTGACTTCCGCCGTATTTAATGATAGCTTGAGTATAAATTAATTGAGTTAAGTCATTCATTTGATAAATCTTGAGATTAATCCTATAGTTGTCAATAAGTAGTTATTAATGCGACTAGAGAACTCGTATTTGATTTTTGAAAAAATCAGTACACATCTATATCCTTCCTTTTCTGTTTTCTTGCGAATCAAGTAAATTCAATAATTAAATAGGATTTTGATAGTTGACCTACTAAACATGAACTTTATCAGCATCGTTTAACATAACATCCTATTGTTAGAGTTCATGTTTGAATAGATGTTTGAATAGCGTATATCTTATATAAAATGTATATTTTATTAAGAATTTTCTAATACTAAGTAAGTCGGTGCTAATATTTTCAGCTATGTTAAGGAATTTTAATGTAGGGTGTGTTGTCGCAAAGCGCAACGCACCGTCAACAATCTTAGGTGCGTTAGCCTACGGCATAAGAGGATGTTTGAAAAGTCCTCTTGTCGGTATCAAAAATTTTAGATCCCCCTAAATCCCCCTTCAAAAGGGGGACTTTGATTCCGGTTCCCCCTTCAAAAGGGGGACTTTGATTCCGGTTCCCCCCTTCAAAAGGGGGGTTAGGGGGGATCTAAAGTGCCTAAAGTCACAGCGAAACACTTTTCAAACAACCTCTAACACACCCTACAGCTAATTTATATTTCTTGATATACATTGAATTTTTCTCACCGACTTACTTAGAAACATTTAAATTATTCCGATGAGCGATAACCTTTCCCTAAAGGGGTAGGGCAACGCATCTAAATATTAAAGATTAATAATCAAGGTAAAATCACTTCTTTGGGACGTATCCATCCCCTTTCCACAGGCGTTGAACCCTCGTAAATTAGCGAAGGTATTGTAAGATGCGTTCGCCCTGCACTTTTATCATTCCACCTGTTCTTGCAATCCCAGCTGATGCTCTTTGCGCCAAGCTTGAGGAGGTAAACCGTGATGTTGGCGAAACTGACGAGAGAAATGAGACACATCCTGATAGCCCAATGCTTTCGCTATCTTTTCGACTGTCTGATTATTATTTTGGAGTAAAAAACGCGCTCCCGCCATTCGGCGTTTGACAATCCAACAGTTTACAGTCTCTCCTGTCTGCCTTGCTACTCGATTAGTTAAGTAAGCAGGTGAGTAACCAACAGCAAGAGCTACATCACACAAAGTAATCCCTTGATGATAATAGGCTTCGATAAAGTCAAAAACTTCCTTCAATTGGGGAATGGAGGGAAAAATTGACTTAGAAGGAATGTTGGCTTCTCTATCAGACGCTACGGCCACACCTTCCGCGATCGCTGTAGTATCATCTATAAATGCTGATTTTGGAGCTTTCTCGAAATTCATAGAACACCAGTATTGAAGAGTAGCTTGCTTTTCCAAGCGAGTAGCGATCGCTCTGAGCAATTCATCTAGTGTCGAGGGTTTGGTAAGATAGTCATCTGCTCCCAATTCCATAGCTTTGCGAACATCTGCTCTGGTGCTACTGCCAGTCAAAAAAATGAAAGGAATAATTGCTGTCACAGGATCTTGGCGTAGCGTATTTAAAACGCTATAACCATCCATGTCGGGCATTGTAATATCGCAAATCACTAAGTCGGGTATATCCTTTTGTGCTTGTTGGATACCAATACGACCGTTTTGAGCGCCTATGATATCAAAACCTTTAGCCTCAAGACCCTTTAAATAAAGATTGCGGGTAACGCTATCATCTTCAATAACGAGAATTTTCTTTGACGATTCGGACATCATTTTCCATTACTATAATTGTTTACAGAAGCTAATTACTACACTCTTTGGTCAGTATCTAAGAGGTTCTTTGAAAAGTATTTCGCTGTGACTTTACGTACTTTTAGATCCCCCCTAACCCCCCTTTTTAAGGGGGAACCGGAGTTAAAGTCCCCCTTAAAAAGGGGGATTTAGGGGGATCTAGAACGTTCTGCTACCAAGAAGAGGACTTTTCAAACAACCCCTAAATAGGCATGAAATTAATTACCTCGTTCTGAGAGTTATGATTGTTAAGTTTTTAATTAACAACTATGCTTCATTTCGACACTCATAACTAGGAACAAGTAAACTCTGATTTCATTAATGGCAGCATTACAGTAAACTTAGTGCCTACACCAACTTCACTTTCTACAGAAACTTGACCATGATGTAAATCTACAAGAGTTTTAAGAATCGATAATCCTAGTCCAGTACCAGGTATATGATCGATGTTACTACCACGGTAAAATGGCTCAAATATTCGTTGTTGATCTACTACTGAAATACCAATACCCTTATCTTGTACTTTGAAAATTAATTTTTCATTTTCGCAAGATACTTCAAAATCAATTCCAATATTTGGGCGAGAATACTTAATAGCATTATCAAGCAAATTCTTCAAAATAGGCTCTAACAATTTTTTATCTGTATAGGCTGTTAGAGAGTTATCTTGAGTTACAAAATTGATTGGGTTTTGGCTAACACTCATCTGCATTTGTGCAACTAAATTCTGACAAAACTGAACTAACTCAAGCGGTTTTGGCTCAAAGTTTAATTTTGCTGCTTCTGCCTTAGAGAAGAACAAAATATCATCCAACATCAGGCTTAGTTGTTCGGTAGCTTTTTGAATGTGATCTAGTAATGGTTGGATTTTCTTCTGTGTACGTTTGTCTACTTCTTCTTTTAATAAACTATTAGAAAATGAAACAATATTCAACGGAGTTCGGAATTGATGGCAAACCATAGAAAGAAAACGCGCTCTAAGTTCGCTAAGTTGTTTGGCTTGTTCTAAAGCTTGGTTAAGACCTAATTCTGCATATTTGTAATCGGTAATATCGATGCCTGCAATCATTTCTACTGGTTTTCCACCAAAATCCAGTCCTCCATCAAGTTTGGCAACCGCACAGGCTAGCCAGCGCTCTGTACCGTTTTTCGTCAAAATATTCATCTCCTGGTATTCAAAGTTAGCTGCTTGATTCGGCTTACGTACCTGCCTGCGTTTTTTGCTCTTAATCAGTCGGTGAATATCAAAACCTGTTAGCAGTTCCTCTTTTGTGTAGCCAGTGAGTTGCTCTACTGCCGGATTTATATAGCAAAGCCGCGTGCCTTGAATCAGAAAAGTGCTGGTATGTATTGTTTCTGCTAAAGTCCGAAATCTAGTTGCATTTAATCGTAATGCTTCTTCAGTCTGTTTGGATTCAGTAATATCCCAAATACTCCACACTCTCCCAATAATTTTGCCCTCAAGCAACTGAGGTTTAGAGTAGTGTGCAAAAACTCTCCCATCTTTTAACTCTAGAATGTCGTAGCTCTCAAAATCAGACTGGCTAGACACTTCCCAAATCAGGCGACTAAAAGCTTGTGGATCTTTAAGTTGGTTCTCAAAAAATGCTTTGCATCGAGGACATTTCTTAGATAATATTAATGACTCTGGGATCTGCCACATATCCACAAATTTCTGATTCAAGCTCAGAATATCTCCCTCAAAGTTAACTGCAACAACACCAATGGCAGTAGATTCGAGAGTAGAACGAAGCAAAGAAAGAGATGTTTCTAGTTCTACTTCTTTTGCCTTGAATTGAGAAAATTCCTGTTGTAAATTGTCTTTGGTATCCCTTAATTCATCAGTCCAGTTCTGTACACTCAATTCTACTATTTCATCAGTTTTTTCACGGGCAAAGACACAGCTAAATTCCATATATTGGTGTTTGACATGGTTCATAGATATTTCTACAAGAAATATCCGACTTCCTTTTGTCTGATAGCGAGATTTAAAGGTAAAGGAACTCCGTGAGCTAATATCTGACCAATTGTGTAGAGAAAAGTCTATATCTATATCATGTAGCCTCATGGAAAGTAATTCCTCACGGGAATACTCAGTCATCAGACAAGTGGCATCGTTGACGTAAAGAAATTGCGCGTTTGCTCCTAAACAAAAGGCAGCATCTACAGCGTGATTTATCAGGAAATGAGCAAACTTCATCTCTATTTCTGGTTGTAGTGCCCATTGATTGTTTGATATAGCTAGTGTATATTCGCCAGAATTCATATTCCTACTTCCCCTAGTAATCAATCAGCACCATAGGCATTGATGAGTTAACAGTCATAAATTACTAAAATATTTGGTGCATTCTTTGGCTGTTAAAAAATCAAATTAGCTAGTAAATTAACAAATGTTACCAATTAGCTTAACAAAACTTATCATACAGTAAAACGTAAATTATTGAACCAAATTTTCTCAAAAAAATCTAAATGTTTAAAAAATTGCCTATCGATTTAAAGAGCTTTTGATAGCAGCACAAAATTTAGACAAATCCAATTCAGATTAGTCAATAAACCTTATTAGATAAGAGTTAATAACTGTTATCTAAGTAAGTCGAAAAAACATTTTAAATTTCAATTAGCCCTGCACCAAAACTAACTGAATGGTTCACCAACCTAAAATTGCTGGGTTTCGACTGGGAAAAGTTAAAGGATAAAAATCTTTATCCTTTAACTTTTCCTTCGCCAAGGACTTTAGCGAACTACTAGTACACTGTGGCAGAAGTTGGCCTACCTTTAACCAGTTGCTTAAGTAGAGACAATTCATAGATTGCGCCTATCTGTCTGGTTAATTAAGATGGTAGTTGCATTTACGCCATGCTGTACTAGTGTAGAGTCGTTTGATTTTCAACATAAACGTGATGTGCAATGCTAGACCTGGCTTAAATGAACAAATTTCACTCATTTTTGCTTAATTTATCTTAACTTACTCTCTGATGTATCTAACTATATAAGAATATGATTAAACATCTGTCCTAAGAAGTACAATAATACCGAAATTATACGAATCTGCTTATGTATAACTTCGTGTTTGTTTTATCATAAACAAACACGAAGTTATACTAAGTACATAGAATTTAATTCTATGTCAAAAAAATATATTTTATCAAGTAATTACGTAGTCAACGCTTAGTCATCTCTCAAAAGAAATATAAAAAATTAATAAATGATGTCTTTTTCGTTACAAATAATTGACCTAAAGAGTTTTTGGTGACAATATAAAGACCGCTAAATCGGCTCATGCTTTAATTCGGATAAAAACTTGTATAAGTTCTAAAACAAAAGAATTGACAACTAGATCAAAAGATTTTCTATTGCAAATTTGGCAATGTACCGCTTTCTGCGTTCTCAAAATATCATCTTTCAGAGTGACTAAGTTGCAAATGTCATAATCACGACCAAAGCGAAAGAATTGACACCCAAATCAAAAGATTTTTTATTGCAAATTAGGTTTTCATCATAGCGATCATCACAAACTAAGAACCTCCCCAGGCGTTTCAGTAAATAGTAGGCGTAGCCCGCCGCAGGCATCGGTGTTATTAAAGTTATCTATATTAAGTTTTGCAAAGATTCTGAGACGTGTTTGAGTTCAGGTTAGTTGCTACTTTATACACCTTTACATCATTTAGTTTTTCCCCGCTAATTTAGTTAAGTACTGTAGTCATCACCATAGAAGCGAAAAATTTGACACCTACATCGAAAGATTTTTGATTGCACAACGGTCTTGGTCTACTTTATTCTGATCACAAGAAGCACAGATCCAACTGTTGTATACTTTTGGTAAAAATTTTTTGGTACTGCGCTCACGAGCATCAATCAGCAGCGATCAACCATTTCTACTATTGCCCAAGCTAGGTCATAGCTGTAGTAAACAACAGAGTTGTTTGTATTAAATATTTGTCGCGCTGCGATTGTAAATTAAAAGCCTTTGTGTAACTTTCTGTAATTACGTGAAACCAATGAGTCAAAACTATACTGGTTCAAACTCTCCTCCCATCACCACTGAGCCATACAAGGAACTTTCAGAGAACAGATATGTAGAATCTGTGTCTGACTCCCGCAAGGTTGATGAATCGGAGAATAATGGGGGAATTCAGCCTTTTTTAAACGATCAAACAACCCCAACGCTCTCAGTTGCCGATGCGATCGCTCAAATGTTGGAAAATTTGGGAGTAAGCTACGCTTTTGGTGTCGCAGGTGGTGCAATGGCCAGCCTTTGGGGTGCGCTATCCAATAGCACTATAGAGGTGTTGAACTTCCGCCATGAAGCTGGAGCCGCATTTGCAGCTACCGAAGCTTACTTTGCTAATAATCGCCCCACTGTAGTTTTTACCACAGCAGGGCCGGGGATCACCAACGCCATCACCGGATTATTTGCGGCTCGTGGTGAAGGTGCTAAGGTAATTTTACTATCAGCTTGCACCTCAGCACCGCAGCGTGGACGTTGGGCAATTCAAGAAACCAGCACTTATACCTTGCCAAGTGGAGGGATTTTTACCTCAGGAGCGCTGTTCAACTATGCAACCACTATTGAATCTGCGGCTCAACTACCACAGATTTTTCGTAAACTTGCATTAGCGATGGCGCAACCAGGCGGATTTGTTGCCCATTTGAGCATTCCCACAGCTGTGCAAACAAGTTTAGTTGAGGATATAGCCTTACCCCAACTAGATGTTTCTCCGTTTCCAATGACTGCTTCTAAAGAAGCGATCGCTAAATCTGTAGAGTTATTATCATCTGGCCCCTTTGCTATCTGGGTTGGTTTCGGTGCGCGTGATGCAGCAGCCGAAATCCGCCAACTCGCTGAAAAAACCGGAGCAGCCGTCATCTGTTCACCACGTGGTAAAGGTATCTTCCCTGAAGATCATCCCCAATTTGTGGGAGTCACAGGTTTAGGCGGTCACACTTCCGTCTTAACTTATATGGAAGAACAACCTCCACTACGTACACTCGTATTAGGAACTCGCCTTGGTGAACCGACCTCCTTTTGGAGTTCGGCGCTAGTTCCAAAAGGAGGTTTTGTCCATGTCGATATTGATCCAGAAGTACCAGGAGTAGCCTATCCCCACATTGAAACTTTCGGAGTTCGCTCTGACATCAAAGCTTTTGTGAAAGAGTTGTTGCAGCAATTACCAGATGCTCCTCATTCCACAATGTCCTTACCTCGTCCAGAACATAAAGCAATTGAACCTGCACCAGACGTAGATTATCCAGTGCGGCCAGAAGTATTGATGGCAGCAATTCAAAAGATCGTTGTTGAGGGTAGCAATGCGGTAGTCATGGCAGAGTGCGGTAACTCCTTTACTTGGTCAACTCATCTACTGCAATTTGCCGAAGCCAATCGTTACCGAGTCAGCACCGGAGTCGGCGCAATGGGTCACGCTGTTACTGGAGTGTTGGGTGCAGCGCTGGCGAACAATAGCAAAGCTGTAAGTATTGTTGGCGATGGGGCAATGCTAATGAATAACGAAATCAGCACAGCCGTGAAATACAAAATTCCTGCAATCTGGATTGTACTCAACGATGCGCGTTACAACATGTGCCATCAAGGGATGAAAATCTTGGGATTAAAAGGTGCAGATGCAACACTTCCACCCACAAACTTCGCCATGATTGCTCGTGGAATGGGAGCAGAAGCGATCGTAGTCGTCAGAGAGTCGGATATTGAACCAGCATTAGAACAAGCGATCGCATCAAATGTTCCCTTTCTGATCGATGTCGTGATTGACGCCGATCGACCAGCACCCTCTGGTGGACGTAATAAGAGTTTGGCTGCACAAGGAGTCAAATCAAGTTCGGCTAAAAATCCAGCCAAGCAAGTTTCATTTCCAATGATTTGACTTTAAAAGCTTGCAATCTCATTCAATTTTTATAGACATTAAAACACTCCAAGAAAGCGGAATTTACAACGCTGTTTGGATTCGTCTATTCAGCAAAGGATGAATTTAGATGATGACAAAAACTTTATTCCAGCCAAAAACCATACCCAGGAAACTGGAATTTCAAATTTTCGATTTTTTGAACACCAAGTTTTTTCTAACTTCATCCTATCTTAATCTTCGGGAGTGTTTTTATGTCTATATCTTTACATTTTGTAATGGTCATTACTTTCTCTAACCAAGTCCAAACAATATCGAGAGGTGAAAATGCTGCTATTTGAAACTGTTAGAGAAATGGGTCACGAACAAGTTCTCTTTTGTCATGGTAAAAATCCTGAAATTAAGGCAATTATTGCCATCCATGATACGACCTTGGGCCCAGCAATGGGAGCTACGAGACTCATGCCTTATGTCAATGAAGAAGCTGCTTTAAAAGATGCACTTCGTCTAAGTCGGGGTATGACATATAAAGCTGCCTGTGCAAATATTCCGGCTGGTGGCGGTAAAGCAGTCATTATCGCTAATCCTGAAAATAAAACAGATGAGCTATTGAGAGCTTACGGACGTTTTGTTGATAGCTTGAATGGGCGTTTTATTACCGGACAAGATGTTAATATTACCCCTGACGATGTGCGGACAATTAGTCAAGAAACTCAATATGTTGTTGGAGTATCAGAAAAATCTGGTGGGCCTGCTCCCATAACATCACTAGGAGTTTTTCTAGGAATTAAAGCTGCTGTAGAATCTCGTTGGCAGAGCAAAAGACTTGATGGCATGAAAGTTGCAGTTCAAGGCTTAGGAAATGTCGGTAAAAATCTCTGTCGGCATTTACATGAGCATGATGTCCAACTTTTTGTTAGCGATGTAGATCCAACAAAAGCGGAAGAGATAAAACGACTTTTTGGGGCAACCGTTGTTGAACCAAGCGAAATTTACGCTCTTGACGTAGATATTTTTTCTCCTTGCGCCTTAGGAGGAATTCTTAATAGTCATACAATTCCTTTTCTGCAAGCTTCGATTATTGCTGGTGCAGCTAATAATCAATTGGATAATGAGCAACTACATAGTCAAATGCTTGCCAAAAAAGGGATTCTTTACAGTCCTGATTATGTAATTAATGCTGGAGGGCTAATTAATGTTTACAACGAAATGATTGGTTATGACGAACAAAAAGCTTTCAAACAAGTGCATAACATTTATGACACATTATTAGCAATTTTTGATATTGCTAAAGCCCAGGGAGTTACTACTAACGATGCTGCTAGACGATTAGCAGAAGACAGAATCAACAATAGTAAGCAGAACAAAACTCAAGCGATCGCCGCTTAATTGTTATTATCTTCAGGAGTAAAAAGTGGAAAGAAATACTTTTGCAACATCAGCTTATATTGCTACTTCACCAGAAAACGCTTTTGACTACCTTTGTAGTTTAAAGAATTTAGATGAATGGACGCTTTACAGCCGGATGAAAGAGCAAATTGATGAAGATACCTGGCTCGGAACTGCATCCGGTTATCACAAAAATCTTTATTATCATGTTAAAAAATTAGAAAATCCGCTTTTCTATGGTATTGAGTGGCATTGTGGATTAGAGTATCAGAAATATTTTCAGGTTTACCCTGTTTTGCTGTTTCCTACAGACTACATCGAGCCGGGAACAGATGAAAAAGGTGTGTACTTTCATTGGTTGAGCTTTGTCGATCCCAAACGGCAGACTCAGATGATTATGCAGGGAATTCATACAGTACACACTTCCGAATGTCGTTCTCTCAAAGGTAATTTGGAACGCAAGGCTGGTCTGACCGCAGCAGCTAAAGGGAGCCACTTTATCGATACTGACACTATCTATGTTGACGCTCCAATTGAAATTGGCATTGAATACTTAAAAGATTTACAAAATATAGATGAATGGGCGCATTTACTGCGACCAAATGGCGAGATAGGTGTTGAATCAGGGGAATTCAAAGATGAATATGACCAGAAGGTAAAAGTTTCTGTACGGCTGCATAGCTTGAGTAAATACTACTTACTTGAACAAGAACACTTTTATCCAGACTACGAATATTATCAGCGTTCTGTAGCGTTACTTATCCCAACTGCCTATGCTTTTGCAGATCAAGAAGCTTCTGGTTTTATTCTGCATCGAATCACATTCTGGAAAACAGATGGAACTGTTACCCACGGCAAACTTCAAATTGAAGACTTTGGCGCTGAGAGCATGAATATCAAACGTTTACTCGAAGCCAAAGCTGGCAACCTCAAATCATTTGATCGGGGAATGAGCTATCTACCAAAAATTCAAGAATCATTAGTTACTAACTAAAACCTCAGCGTTCCTCTGCGCTTCCCTCAGCGTCCCTCTGCGTTTAAAATTCCTACCTCAATTCTCTGCAACACATGAAATTAAAACAACTTACTATTACCTTTTTAACTTTTTGTGTTGCCGCTTTTTCGGGAATGAAAGCTGCCTCAGCTGCATCATTTTCGGTAATCGCCGACGGTCTATATAATGCCGGTGGTCTGAGCTTTGGCCCTGATGGTAATCTCTATGTTACAGAGGCAGGAATCGGGGGAAATGGCGCTTGTGTTCCACCAGCAAGTGGTCAAGGCGATTCTTTATGCTATGGCACAAGTGGTGCAGTTACCAAAATTGAGAATGGTAAGACTAAGCGGATACTTACAGGACTTCCTTCTTTAGCATTACCAGATGGAACTGGAGCCAGTGGGCCTCGTGACATCCAATTTGATGCTAAAGGTAAACCTTACGTTCTGATTGGGTATGGGGCTAATCCAACCTTTCGCGATCACAATTTAGGTTACACTGACCTCGGTAAAATCATTGCTCCCGACTTTAATACCAATTCCTGGACGAGTGTTGCTGATTTAGCTAACTATGAACTCGTCAACAATCCTGATGGTGGTGATGTCGGTAGCAATCCTTTGGGTTTTATCATAAATGGCAATAAGTTAGTTGCAGTTGATGCAGGTGCAAACGATTTACTCAGTGTTAATACTGATGGTAAGAATTTACAGGCGATAGTTGCGTTTCCCCAAGACATATTAACTAATCCCGTCTTTCCACCTTCAGGTACACCATCCAATGAACCTGGACAAGTGCCGTCTATTGGTGAAGAGGTGCGATCGCAGTTTCCAACCCAAGCAGTACCCTCAAGTGTGGCAAAAGGGCCTGATGGTGCTTATTACATCAGCCAATTTACTGGTTTTCCTTTCCCAGAAGGTGGGGCAAAAATCTATCGAGTTGGTGCTGATGGCAAGTCAACAATATATGCAGATGGTTTTACCCAACTCACAGACTTGCAATTTGATACTGAGGGCAATTTGTATGCTTTGCAGTACGCCAATCAGTCAGCCTGGAAGAGTAATTTTGATGGTTCTGTCATCAAAATAGCTCCCGATGGCACACGCACAACTCTTTTGAGTGGCAATGGATTAGAGTCACCTAGCGCCCTGACTATTGGTGCTGATGGTGCAGTATACGTTACAAACCGAGGCGATCGCCCAGGGCTTGGACAAGTTCTCAGAATTGAAAATATCAAGTCTATTCCTGAACCTGATTCTGCTTTCGGCGTATTAGCGATCGGTGCTTTGGGCATTGCTTGGTTGCACAAAAAGAAAAACCCTTGTGAATTCTGAAATTCACAAGGGTTTCTGAAGAAAATTTCCCCAAACAAATTATTTAATTCTCAATCTCCAAAGGTATGAAACTCAAGTCATTTGCCCTTACATCTCTAACGTTTTGTTTTGCTGCTATTTGTGGAACACCATCTGTAAAAGCTGCAACGCTAACGACAGTTGTCGATGGAATCAGTAATGCACGGGGTGTTAGCTTTGGCCCTGACGGGAGTCTCTACGTAGCCGAGCCAGGTATCGGAGGTAATGGAAATTGTCAACCATCTCCAAGTACTCTATTTCAGCCGATCTGTGCTGGTAATACTAGTTCACTGGTTAAAGTTTCACCAAACGGCACCAAACAGCGTCTACTTAATAACTTTCAGTCTCTTGCAGAACAACCTACTGGCAACCAAGGCGCTGGTATTGAAGACATACAATTCGATTCTCAAGGGAACGCTTATCTTCTGACAGGCTTTGCTGGTTATCCAGGAAACCGCGATCTAGCAACACTTAACCTTGGTTCCCAATCCCCGCTCCCACCGCAGCAACTTGCTACTTTCCCGCCATCAACACCTGATAAAGTTTTGAATACCCCGCTTTTAGCACAACTGTTCAAAGTTGACTTGAATACGGGATCTCTCACCAGTATTTTTGACTTTGCCAAGAATGAAATCACCAAAAATCCAGACGGTGGGGATGTAGTTACCAATCCCTATGACCTGACTGTTAGTGGTGATAGTGCTTATGTTGTTGATGGGGGTGGGAACACTGCTTACAAAATTAAACTTGACGGAAGCAAGTCAGAGGCGATCGCAATTCCTAAAAAAATCATTAGTAAGTCAGATTTGCCACCAGGATTACAACTACCTCCTGGGCTATTAGAAGAGCTTCCAGGGAACAAAGTAGCAATTCAATCAGTACCTACAGGTGGCACAATTGGCCCCGATGGAGCTTTATACGTTGGTGAATATACGGGTTTTCCTTATCCAGATGGTAAATCGCGGATCTTCCGCATTGGCGAAGATCAAAAACCAGAAGTTTTTCTAGATGGCTTTACGCACATCACCGACTTAACCTTTGATGAGAATGGCAATTTGCTGGTTTTACAGTTTAGCGACAAGTCCCAGTTAGGGGGTGACATCACAAATCTACCTGGTTCTCTGATCCAAGTTGCTCGTGACGGCACTCGCACAACACTTGTTGCAGCAGGTCAAGGGCTAGATTCGGCTGATGGAATTGATATTGGCCCTGACGGCAAGATTTATATTACCAATCGCGGTGTCGGCCCAAGACTAGGGGAGGTTGTTCGGGTGGATGGTCTTGTTGCAGAAAAAGTCCCCGAACCTGGTTCCTTAGTCGGCTTATTAGCACTCGCTGGTGTAGGCGCAACTGCTGCTAACGGCAAGCGCAAACGCCAAGAAAAGTTGGGTGAATTGCTAGTTAAAGCAGAAACTATCTAATTCCTCAAAACCTTAGCTTTGTCAGGGAATGCTTACAGAATAGGCTGCTGCCTCACAGAGAAAGTTGCATTTCAGACAAGAGGCAGCAGCCCAAATTTCAGAGTTCCCAAACTAGGACTGGGAACGAAATTAGTCTAGGAACGAGTATAACTCATACAACCAGGACTTAAAATTCATGGGATTAGTCAAAAATTTCTCAATCGGCATTCTCGGTACTGGATTTATGGTGTTGGCAGCAGCAGCGCAAGCCAAAGCCATAACATTAACTTACGACAGAAGTATTGGTAGTCCTGGCTTCGGCCCTGGGCAACTGTTTGTTCCCCAAGGCATAACGGTAGATAGCCAAGGGAATACCCTCATAGCTAACGGACGAGGTGTTAACCCAGATGGTACTCCTAACTACAACCTCGGTAACAAAATTGAAAAATTTAGTCCCAGCGGTCAGTATATTGGAGCAATTGGCTCCGGCGGCACAGGGCCCGGACAGTTTGACGAGCCAACAACTGTAGACTTTAATCCCGTAACAGGGGATTTGTATGCAGGTGATGTTTACAACAACCGCATCAATCAATACGATTCTCAGGGTAACTTTATTAGATCCTTTGCAAATGGACAATTTACCCCTCTCATAGAAGGTAGATTGTTCTTTGGGCCATCTGGTGTGACATTTGACAAAGCTGGCAACGTGTACATTGGTGATTTTAACGGCGAAAGAATCCTTAAATTCACACCAGACGGGCAGCAAATTGGTGTCATTGGTGGCACTGTTGGCACTGAACTTGGGCAATTCCAAGGTGTAGCCGGTACAAGAATTTCCCCAGTTAGTGGAAATATCTATGTAGCTGACCAGTATAACAACCGCGTTCAAGTACTCGATCCAAATGGTAACCCTCTGTACACATTTGGTTCAGCAGGTAGCGGACTTGGACAGCTTCTTCAGCCAATTGGCATCGAAGTGGATGAGGAAGAGAATGTTTATGTAGCTGATTCTATCAATAGCCGCGTTCAGGTATTTGATAAAAACGGTAACTTCTTGACTTCCTACGGTGAAAATGCCCGCGACGCATCAGGCAACCCAGTCCCGCCTCCAGCATTAACTGGTCCTCCTTTTGGCGACCCCCTTGACCTCACACCAGGCAGATTTAACTGGACGGGTGGCACAAGCTACAAAGATGGCAAGCTTTATGTGGGCGATTTCTTCCAAGGTCGCATCCAAGTGTTAAACGTAGAAGGCAGAAGGCAAGTGCCGGAACCTAGTTCAGGATTGGGTTTAATATTGCTTGGATTTGGGGCTGCTACCGTCACATTGCGGAAACGTGGGCAACAAAAGCCAGTCTTCAGTTTAGAAAAGGAACTGCAAAAACAGTGCTAGTAGTCTGTCAAGTTGAAATTGATAGGTAAGCAAGTTCGTAGTAAGGACTTTAGTCCTTATTTTCTAAGCACTAAAGTGCTTACTACAAACCTTCAGGACATTAAGGGTTAATGCACATTCTGATTTATTCATATAACTATCATCCAGAACCAATTGGTATTGCACCTTTGATGACTGAACTAGCAGAAGGGCTGGTGAAGCGAGGGCATCAAGTGCGGGTAATCACAGGTATGCCTAACTATCCTCAGCGTCAAATTTACGATCGCTATCAGGGTAAGTTATACGTTACTGAACAAATAAATGGTGTCACCATTCAACGTAGTTACCTGCGGATTAAGTCTAAACCTAACCTTGTAGATCGGCTACTGTTAGAGTTGAGCTTTGTCTTTACAAGTTTGCCACAAGCTCTTAGGGGCGAGCGACCTGATTTAATTCTCTTAACAGTGCCGCCGTTACTAGTTTGTTTACCTGCAACCTTAATAAGTTGGTTATATAACTGCCCAGTCGTGCTGAATGTGCAAGATATCCTCCCGGAAGCTGCTGTGCGTATTGGGCTAATTAAAAATAAGTTGATGATTCTCGCTCTGGAAGCTTTAGAGAAATTTGCCTACCGAACTGCACATACTATTAGCGTCATTGCCGATGGCTTTGTAGATAATTTAATCAATAAAGATGTACCTGTTAATAAAATTGCTTGCATTCCAAATTGGGTAAATCTAAATTTTATTCGCCCTTTACCAAAGCAGAATAACTCTTGGAGAGCTACCCATCAACTCGATGATAAATTTGTAGTCCTTTATTCAGGTAATATTGCTCTCACCCAAGGTTTGGAGACAGTTATAGAAGCAGCAGTTCGCTTGCGTCATCTAAAAGAAATTGTCTTTGTCATCGCTGGCGAATCCCAAGCCCTCGAAAGGCTGCAAAAACATTGTCTTACTTGTGGTGCAGATAACGTTTTGCTTTTGCCATTGCAACCGCGAGAAAAACTACCGCAAATGTTAGCTGCTGCCGATATTGGGTTGATTGTCCAAAAGTGCAATGTGATTTCCTTCAATATGCCTTCTAAAATACCACTATTGTTAGCCAGTGGTCGCCCAATTGTGGCTTCAGTTCCCGCAGTTGGGACTGCTGCGAAAGCTATTCGAGAAAGTGGCGGCGGTATTATCGTTAAGCCAGAGTCAGCAGATGCTTTGGCCACTGCGGTATTGGATTTATATAATCAGCCAGAATTAGCAGCAAAATTAGGGCGTGAAGGAAGAAAGTTTGCGGTAGAAAACTATTCTTTTGAGCAAGCACTAAATCGGTATGAAGAGTTATTTTCTAATATGATTGCCAAAAGAGCAACAGCTTTGGATATATTGCCTGAATTGAGTTCTAAGGAATCACTTGTTGATATTTGAAAATTGGGGACTGGAAAAATGCCTTTGAAATCCTCTTATTCAGATCATCTGAAAAAAACTGACCAACGCTTGATCGCCTTACTGAGCGATCGCATATCATTATTAGCAGCTTCAGAACAACCTTCTTTAGATGAACAACTGGCTGATGTGGCTCCCCTACTCGCTCAAGCTGGTATTCCTGAGTCTGTTTGGGCGGGTGTGCTGAAGAGTTGTCATGCGACTTTGATTCCTAAATATATAACAAATCATGTCAGCCCCCGACAAATTACAATCATCGGTGGATGTGGCAGAATGGGAAGATTTTTTAAAGAGCAACTTTCGTTAGTAGGTAACAATGTTAGTGTTCTCGAACCCGAAGATTGGGATTACGCAGATCAACTGTTGAATCAAGCAGAATTAGTATTAGTAAGTGTTCCCATTGAGCATACGGTTGATGTTATCAAGCGCGCGGCTAAATACCTTGCTCCAAATACCGCTTTGTGTGACATTACGAGTATTAAAGCACAGCCAACTCAAGCAATGCTCGAACACCATTCCGGCCCAGTTATGGGCTTACACCCAATGTTTGGGCCAAATATCAAATCGTTCTTGGGACAAAAAGTGGTGGTATGTCCAGGTCGGAACGATGATTCATTTCAATGGCTATTAGACTTGATTAAAAGTCAAGGTGGAGAGTTAATTGTTTCCACGCCTGAAGAACACGATCGGATGATGGTGATTGTTCAAGCAACGCAGCATTTCTGTAGATTTAGTCTTGGCGTTTTTTTGACACAAGCAAGAATCGATATAGAGCAAAGTTTAACAATGTCAACTCCTAATTATCGTCAAGAAATTGACATTGTTAAACGTTTATTTTCCCAAAATCCTCATTTATGTGTGGATATTATGCTAGCTACAGAGGAAAGGTGTGATGCAATTAGCTTTTTAGCTGATACTTACAGTCGGTTGGCGAGACTAGTGGCGAGGAAAGATAGAGACGCATTAATTCAGGAATTTGAAAATGGTCAAAGCTTTTTTCAAAATAAAATCAATACTTTTATACAGCCTTTAAACACAACTACTAAAGCGGCTATTTAACGAGATTTTCAACCACAGATATACACAAATATTAGTCTTTCAAAAGCAAAAATATGGTAGTCGACATCAAGCAAAAAAGTAGATTAATTCATCAACGGGTTGCAGTTACTTTCAACTACGAGGTTTACTTTACTCAAAATTTATTTGAGTTGAAAAACCCGACGCTAGCGCAAGTGATTGCTGCGGATGAGGAAACAAAGCCGAAGAAATTAGTTGCAGTGGTAGATGCAGGAATATTGCAGTATCAACCGGAATTGGTGAAGCAATTAGTTGCGTATACCAAGTTTTATGCAGAGGTACTAGCGATCGCAGCTGAACCCATGATAATTTCGGGAGGAGAAGCTGCCAAAAACGATCGCACTTTAGTAGAGCAAATCCAGCAACAAATTGAAGCAGCCAGATTATGTCGCCACTCTTACATATTAGCGATCGGTGGCGGGGCGGTGTTGGATTTGGTAGGATATGCAGCCGCAACTGCTCATCGGGGAATTCGCCTAATTCGGATTCCGACGACGGTGTTAGCGCAAAATGATTCTGGGGTTGGCGTAAAAAACGGCATTAATGCTTTTGGTAAAAAGAACTTTCTCGGCACATTTGCGCCACCTTATGCAGTTATAAATGACTCTGCGTTCTTGACAACTCTAGACGATCGCGATTGGCGTTCTGGAATCGCAGAAGCAGTCAAAGTGGCGCTGATTAAGGATGCTAGCTTTTTTGATTTTATCCACTCTCACACCGCAGCCCTGAAGCGGCGAGATATGGATACTATGCAACAAGTTATCTATCGTTGCGCCCAGTTGCATCTAGAACATATCGCCAATGGCGGCGATCCTTTTGAAATGGGTTCGTCTCGTCCCCTAGATTTTGGACATTGGGCGGCTCATAAACTGGAGCATTTGACAAATTATCGCTTGCGTCATGGCGAAGCAGTTGCAATCGGTATTGCTTTGGATAGCACTTATTCTTATTTAGCAGGATTGCTGGATTGTTCGGAGTGGCAACGGATATTAAAGACTTTATCGGCGTTGGGTTTCACGTTGTATGTGCCAGAATTAGCTAATAAATTATCACAATTGGAAGATCCTCATTGTTTGTTTCGGGGTTTGACTGAATTCCGCGAACATTTGGGGGGAGAGTTGACTTTGACGCTATTAAAAGCGATTGGAAAAAGAATTGAGGTTCATGAGGTGAATTTGTTGTTATATCGGCAAGCAATATCGCTATTGCGGGAAGTGAGAATGGAATTTTAAACGCAGAGGAACGCTGAGGGAAGCGCGGAGGTTCGCTGAGGTTTTATGATGTAGTTTACTACTTTTGGGGGAGGCGAATTTTTTAAATAAGTTTATTAGTAAATGTATTAAGAAAGCAGTATAAAAAGCGAATAAATTGACACTAAATCGAAAAATTATTCAATGTATTATCTGCTTGATATCTAGTATTCTTAAATAAGAAGCAAAAAGTTTTTGATTACATTTTTAAAAAGAATATGTTGACTTAGATTGATAGACAATTATCTAAGTCTGTTCTAGGTTTGAAAATAACTACTAATAATGATTAATGGTTGACTAACAAATATTCTAGAGAAATTACTCATGGCTTTTGATTCATGTTCCTACCAAACCCTTGGCGGTGTAAGTGTTTCTCGCTCTATCAGCGAAGTTAAGATGGACACTGCCCTCGATGATATTCTGTTCCATTTAAATTCTCAGCGTGGAGGGTTGCTAAGGAGTAGCTATGAATATCCAGGCAGATACAAAAGATGGGCGATCGGTTTTGTCAATCCACCATTAGAGTTGACTACACGGGAGAATGTTTTCACTTTGATAGCGTTGAATGAACGCGGTCAAGTACTTTTACCATTCTTTTTAGAGCGCCTATCCCAGTCAGAACAACTTGAGAAAGTCACCCAAGAGCATAAAAAGATTGTAGGTTTTGTTAAACCGACAAAAAAGCTCTTTACTGAAGAAGAACGCAGTAAACAGCCTTCATCATTTACCGTTGTCCGCGAAGTCTTAGATACTTTCTCTAGTCAAGAAGACGAGCATTTAGGCTTGTATGGGGCGTTTGGTTATGACTTAGTTTTTCAGTTTGAACCAATTACCCAACATCTGGAACGTCCTACAGATCAGCGTGATTTGGTGCTTTATTTGCCAGATGAATTGATTGTTGTTGACTACTATCAGCAACGTGCATTTCGTCTACAATATGATTTTGAAACAGCGCACGGCAACACCAACAATCTTCCGAGAACAGGTGAGTCTGTAGATTATCGCGGCAAACATCTTTTACCAAATCAAACTGCTGACCATAAAATTGGCGAATATGCGAAAAAAGTTGAGGTTGCACTCGATTATTTCCGCAGAGGCGATTTATTTGAAGTTGTTCCTAGTCAAAACTTTTTTGAGGGCTATGAAGACCAACCCAGCAAACTATTTAACACCTTAAAGGAAATAAATCCTAGTCCTTATGGGTTTATTTTTAATTTAGGTGGAGAATATCTAATTGGTGCATCTCCAGAAATGTTTGTGCGGGTTGAGGGTAGGCGGGTAGAAACTTGTCCTATTAGTGGCACTATTAGCCGAGGACAAGATGCTCTTGATGATGCGGTGCAAATTCGTCATTTACTCAACTCTCACAAAGATGAAGCTGAATTGACGATGTGTACTGATGTCGATCGCAATGACAAATCCCGAATCTGCGAACCTGGTTCAGTACAAGTGATTGGTCGTCGCCAAATTGAATTATACAGCCACCTAATACATACAGTAGATCATGTTGAAGGGATACTGCGATCGCAATTTGATGCTTTAGATGCCTTTCTGTCGCATACATGGGCAGTTACAGTCACCGGCGCACCCAAAAAAGCCGCAATAGATTTTATTGAACGGCACGAAAAGAGCGCCCGACGTTGGTATGGTGGAGCAGTCGGCTATTTAAATTTCAACGGGAATTTAAATACTGGCTTAATTCTGCGGACAATTCGATTAAAAGACTGCATCGCTGAAGTGCGAGTTGGCGCTACTGTCCTTTATGACTCCATACCGCAAGCAGAAGAACAAGAAACAATTACCAAAGCCGCCGCTTTATTTGAAACGATTCGGCGTGTGAAACAAACGAGTCAGAAAATTGATGAATCAATTTCTTTAAAATTAACTAAACTCCTCCCAAGTGCGGCAGCTGGCAAACGTATCTTATTAATAGATTACGAAGACTCATTTGTTCATACCCTAGCCAATTACATTCGCCAAACTGGTGCAAGCGTCACTACACTGCGTCATGGTTTCTCGGAATCGCTATTCGATACAGAACGCCCTGACTTAGTTGTATTATCTCCTGGCCCTGGTAGACCAAGTGATTTTGGGGTTCCCGAAACTGTCGGCGCTCTTCTGCATCGCCAAATTCCTATTTTCGGAGTTTGTTTAGGACTGCAAGGCATCGTCGAAGCTTTTGATGGCGAATTAGGAGTTCTCAACTATCCTCAACATGGGAAATCTTCACGGATTTTCGTCACCGATTCCAATTCTGTCACCTTCAAAAACTTACCCGAGTCCTTTGCAGTCGGTAGATATCACTCATTATTTGCCCTACCGCAAAGTTTGCCAAAAGAACTGAAAGTAACAGCAATTTCTGATGACAACGTAATTATGGGCATTGAACATCAGACACTTCCCATCGCCGCCGTTCAGTTTCATCCAGAATCAATCATGACTTTAGGCAAAGAAGTCGGTTTGGAAATAATTAAAAATGTGGTGCGTGCATATACGCAAGTTAAAGAGTCATTAGTCATTGGTCATTAGTCATTGAACATGGGGCATTGGGCATTGGTTATTAATTATTTTCCCCTGCTCCCCTGCTCCCCTGCTTTCCCTGTCCCTACTACCTAAAAGCTTATGACTAATCAAGTTGTCACTTCCCGCCATATTCTTGAAGACATTGTGTCGCATAAAAAGCAAGAAGTTGCAAAAATGCAGCAAGAATTGCCTTTAGCCTCCTTGCGACAACAGTTAAATACAGCCCCGACTGTGCGAAATTTCTTGACTGCTTTGCAGGAAAATTCTAACCAACCGAGCTTAATTGCTGAAGTAAAAAAGGCATCACCTAGCCGTGGGGTTATCCGCGCAGATTTTGATCCAGTAGCGATCGCTCAAGCTTATGAACGAGGCGGTGCAGCTTGTTTATCAGTCCTGACTGACCAAAAGTTCTTTCAGGGCAGTTTTGAAAATCTGCGGAGTGTGCGATTAAAAGTAGCATTACCCCTACTGTGCAAGGAGTTCATTATCGATCGTTATCAAATTTATTTAGCACGAACAGCAGGTGCAGATGCAGTCTTGTTAATTGCGGCTATTTTATCAGATCGAGAACTCCAGGATTTTTTGCAAGTAATTCATGATTTAGGCATGACTGCACTGGTAGAAGTCCATACCTTAGCTGAACTGGATCGAGTACTAAAGCTTGACAACTTAAGTTTAGTAGGAATCAACAATCGCAATTTAGAAGATTTTACTCTTGATTTAAGAGCAACCCATCAACTTTTAGCAGAGCGTCAACAACAATTACAAAGCTTAGATATCACCGTCGTCAGCGAGTCTGGACTGTACACACCTGCTGATTTATCTCTTGTCGCTGAAGCTGGTGCGCGTGCAGTTTTGATTGGAGAGTCTTTAGTTAAACAAAGCGATGTAGAACAAGCTGTCCGTACTTTGCTAACAATCGATCCTCCCTAACCCAATACCTTAGATTAAGCTTTTATCTCTCCCCCTGCCCCCTGCTCCCTGCCCCCTGCTCCCTGCCCCCCATTGTCCTTTGAGGTAATTGTATGAAAGCAATGGCGATCGCAAACTTCGGAAGTCCAGAAGTCTTTGTAGAAACTGAAGTCGATAAACCGACACCAAAAAACAACGAAGTTTTAGTCAAGGTTTATGCCACCTCAGTGAACCCAGCCGACTGCGGGGTGCGCCAAGGAATGTTCGGCCCAAGGGTCAAACTGCCTGCAATTCTAGGCTTTGATGTTTCAGGTGTCGTTGAGGCAGTTGGTGAAAATGTTAAAGATTTTCAGGTGGGTGACGAAGTTTATTATGCAATTGCACATGAAGAAGGTGGCGGTGCTAATGCGGAGTATCATGTCGCAAATGAATCAAATGTTGCCAAAAAGCCCACAAATATATCTCATTTAGAAGCTGCTAGCGTACCTGTGGCAGGGGGTACAGCATGGGCTGCACTCATCACTAGAGCAAATATCAAAGTCGGTGAAACTGTGTTGATTCATGGTGGTGGAGGCGGTGTCGGCACATTCGCCATTCAAATAGCTAAAGCGGCAGGCGCTTACGTTTACACAACCTGCGGCGGTTATGATACCGATTTTGTCAAGTCCATCGGCGCAGACAGAGCGATCGATTACCGCAATGAAGACTTCATTAAGATCATTATGCAGGAAACAGGCGGTCAAGGAGTTGATGTAACTTTTACTACTGTTAGCGGTGACATTTTAGCCAAAAATTTGGTAGTCACAAAAGCTGAGGGTCGCGCTGTTACTGTCACGGGGGTTGAAGGTGACTTGAATATCGCTATTTTCAAAAATATTACTGTCCACTTTACACACTTAGACCAGACCCGCCCCAAGCTTGATGCCTTAAGAAACCTAATTGAACGGGGTCATATTAAACCTGTTGTCAGTAAGACTTTTTCACTTCATCAGGTAGCCCAAGCGCATAAAACCTTTGAAGAAGGCGGTGAGGATGTACGCGGCAAGATTGTTGTACAGGTTGTATGAATCAACGTTTAGGGTTTATCAATCATTATTAGTTTCTGCCTTGCCGTAAAGCATTAACTATAACTCAAACCCCAAACTTAAAAAAATGAGGATCAAAGACTCGTTAACGGAGCTAAAAGCCTCATTCACGGAGCTAAAAGACTCGTTAACGGAGATAAAAGCCTCATTCACGAGTATCAAAGACTCGTTAACGGAGCTAAAAGACTCGTTAACGAGGATCAAAGACTCATTCACGAGGATTAAAGACTCGTTAACGGAGCTAAAAGACTCATTCACGGAGCTAAAAAACTCGTTAACGGAAATAAAAGACTCATTCACGAGTATCAAAGACTCAATGACAAAAAATCTAGCGTGGATATCGCTAATTGCTAAGTCTTAATTATTCCAAAACTATTAACTAATCATTAACTATTTTTCAGCATGACTTCTATCTCCGATTCCTTTCAAACTTTACGCGATCGCCAACAGTGTGCTTTAATTCCCTTTATCACAGCAGGCGATCCTGACTTAGAAACCACTGCCAAGGCTTTACGTATCTTAGATCGCAACGGTGCTGACTTTATCGAGTTAGGCATTCCCTACTCCGATCCTCTGGCAGATGGGCCTGTGATTCAAGCAGCAGCAACCCGCGCTTTGCAAAAAGGCACGAAATTAGAGCAAGTGCTAGAGATGTTGCATATAGTGATTCCTAGCCTCAAAGCGCCGATAATTCTATTTACTTACTACAATCCCATTTTGTACCGAGGTATTAAGTCGTTTTTGGGGCAAATTGCTGCTGCTGGGGTGCAAGGGTTGGTAGTGCCAGATTTACCCTTAGAAGAGGCAGAAGAATTAATCCAGACTGCTACCTCTTTCGGAATTGAAGTAATTTTGCTCGTAGCTCCTACCAGTTCTCAAGATAGAATTGTTGCGATCACTCGTCAATCTCAAGGTTTTATCTACCTGGTGAGCGTTACAGGCGTTACAGGTATCCGCGCTCAAATCCAAAACCGCGTAGAGCATTTAATTACTGAGTTACGAAGCGTCACCAATAAACCGATTGGCGTTGGTTTTGGCATCTCAGAACCAAAACAAGCACATCAAGTAATGGAATGGGGAGCAGACGCAGTGATTGTTGGTAGTGCCTTTGTCAAACGTTTAGCTGAAGGTAGTCCAACAGAAGGATTGCAAGCCGTAGAAGAATTTTGTCAGGAGTTGAAAGCAGCAATTACAGAAAGTCGGCGCGAAAGTCCATCTCTTCAAGAAGTGAGATAAATCCATCCGCAGACTTAGGGTGTATACACAAGTCGAATTACCCCCCTTAATCCCCCCTTGTAAAGGGGGGAAACAGAAATCTAGTTCCCTCCCCTTTATAAGGGGAGGGTTAGGGTGGGGTAAAACCAGGTGAGTAAACTATTTCAGACTTGTGTATACACCGTAGCGCTCCCCTGCTCTCTGCCCCCTTGCTCCTCTGTTTCGATTAAGATAATGAAACTACTGCTGAAATCTGCCAAAATATTAATTTACAGCTTACTTATAGTTAGTGCCTGTGCTATTACAGTTTTCGCACACGATCGCATTGACTACGGACAAGACAAACACTATAGGTATGAAAATCTTCTAGGGCAATACGCTCAATTAGCTGTAAGAAAGAACGTAACTGACCTGACACAAAGAGAGAAAACAGCCTTTGTCAAGGCTATCAAAACCTTAAAAACTGTAATACCCGTAGGTAGCAAGCTCAGTATTTACGACCAATTCGTTGCCATACATCTAGGGGCAACACGCTTGATTCATAATCATAAAGGGCATTCCGATGGTTCCGTCCAAGAACTGGCTCATGAAAATGCCGCATTTTTCCCTTGGCATCGAGAATATATCCGCAGATTTGAACAAGCTCTGCAAGCAGTAGACCGGACTGTTACCCTCCCATACTGGGATTGGACTGACGCCAAAGCACTTGATGTAATTTTTAACGATGACTTTCTTGGTTCTAACGGTCAAGGAGTAGCCATCAAAATTCCAAATCAGGGAAATTTTACAGGTGGCGCTGTGCCTGGGGCTTTCTCTGCTGCAAATGGCTGGGTTATGAATCCAGCATTAAACATCGACCCAGATACCGGAATATCTTTAGGTACATCACTTGTCCGCTTTCTCCGACTACCTCCTGCCAGTGATTACCCTTTGCCCAAAAAAGATATTCAGCGTGTCCTTGCTCTTAATGACTATTCTCTGTTTCGCGCTGCTTTGGAAGGATTTATCTCTATAGATGAGCAGGGTAAAGTTACCCCCGGAGGATTCATCCACAACTACATTCATGGTTTAGTAGGTGGCGTAAAGATAGATGCAAGCACGATACCCATAACGTTTAAGAGTCTGGGTACGATGAGCAATATACCAAGTTCGCCTTATGACCCAGTGTTTTGGTTGCATCATGCGAACGCAGACCGCCTCTGGGCTGAATGGCAAGATAACGGTCATAAAGGTAGCGATTATTATCCTCCCGATGGTCATAGTCAGCCTTACGGACACAATCTTAAAGACCTAATGTGGCCTTGGGACGGTGGTATGTCTAGCCCCAAAGCTACGGCGTTAGGAGATTTACTATCCCTATTACCAAATTTTAACTCTAACGATTTGGTGCGCCCTCTAGACGTTTTGAATCACCGAAAACTGGGCTATACCTACCAAAGCTGGGAAAATCAACCGCGAAGATAATTTCATCTGTGCGTAAGTTCTAAAAAGTTAGAACGAAAGTAAAAATACTTGAACACGAAAGGATTTTAAACAGTGGTAAGCATACAAGACATCAGCACTACCGTTTCACCTACAACCGTGCTACCTGACTTTTTAGGCAGGTTTGGAAAGTTCGGCGGTAAATATGTTCCCGAAACCTTAATGCCTGCATTAAGTGAATTGGAAGCGGCTTTTCAAAAATATCGCAACGAGCCGAGTTTCCAAGCAGAACTGCAAAACTTACTGCGCGACTATGTAGGACGACCCAGCCCATTATATTTTGCTGAACGCCTGACAACAAACTATGCTAGACCAGATGGCACAGGAGCGCAAATTTATTTAAAGCGTGAGGATTTAAATCATACAGGCGCTCACAAAATTAATAATGCTTTAGCTCAGGTGTTACTCGCTAAACGCATGGGCAAGCAACGGATTATCGCAGAGACAGGTGCAGGACAACACGGCGTAGCGACTGCAACTGTATGTGCGCGGTTTGGTTTGAGATGTGTGGTTTACATGGGCGTCCAGGATATGGAACGGCAAGCCCTCAACGTGTTCCGCATGAAGTTGATGGGCGCAGAAGTTCATCCAGTGCAGGCAGGTACGGGAACTCTCAAGGATGCAACTTCTGAAGCAATTCGGGATTGGGTGACGAATGTGGAAACAACCCATTACATCCTGGGTTCTGTTGCCGGGCCTCATCCCTACCCGATGATCGTGCGTGATTTCCATGCTGTAATTGGTATAGAAACTCGCGCTCAATCGCAGGAGAAATGGCAAGGATTACCAGATATTCTACTGGCTTGCGTGGGTGGAGGTTCTAATGCGATCGGCTTGTTCTATGAGTTTCTGGATGAACCTTCAGTTCGCCTAATTGGAGTAGAGGCGGCGGGTGAAGGTGTAAATACAGAAAAACACGCTGCTACCTTGACAAAAGGAAAAATAGGTGTTTTGCACGGGGCAATGAGCTATTTACTGCAAGATGATGATGGTCAAGTCATCGAAGCCCATTCAATTAGTGCGGGATTGGATTATCCTGGCGTTGGGCCTGAGCATAGTTATTTAAAGGATCTTGGTCGCGCCGAATATTACAGCGTGACTGATAAACAGGCCTTAGACGCGTTTCAAAGACTTTCGCAACTAGAAGGGATTATTCCAGCCTTAGAAACTGCTCATGCGATCGCATATCTAGAAACCCTTTGTCCTCAGTTAGAAGGTAGTCCTCGCATTGTCATCAATTGCTCTGGCAGAGGTGACAAGGATGTGCAAACCGTCGCAAAACTCCTTAATCACTAATGCAATGACAAATATGATAGCTCAAACTCTAATTCCAGCTGAGAACATCTCCATCCCTTCTGAGTTCTACAACTGGCCAGCTTTATTGCAACAGTTGTTAAATCGGCAATCGTTGACGGTTTCCCAAGCTGCGGATTTGATGCAGGGATGGCTCACAGATGCCATTCCTCATGTACTATCAGGAGCGATTTTAACCGCAATTCAAGCCAAAGGCGTATCTGCACAAGAATTAGTCGGCATGGCCACCGTCTTACAATCCCAATCCCCAGTCCCCAGTACCCAATTCCCAGTCCCCCTAATTGACACCTGTGGAACTGGTGGAGATGGAGCTTCAACCTTTAATATTTCTACTGCTGTCGCCTTTGTTGCTGCCGTCGCCGGGGTAAAAGTTGCCAAACATGGCAATCGTTCGGCATCTAGCAAAGCTGGCTCGGCTGATGTGTTGGAAGCTTTGGGTATAAATCTCAACGCCACTCCTGAGAAAGTGCAAGCCGCAGTTGGTGAAGTTGGAATCACCTTTTTGTTTGCTCCCGGCTGGCATCCTGCATTGAAAGCGATCGCTACTTTGCGAAAAACTTTGAAAGTGCGGACTGTTTTTAACTTGCTCGGGCCGCTAGTAAATCCAATGCGACCCACAGGGCAAATTATTGGTGTCAACGACCCGCTTTTACTAGAGGAGATTGCTCAAGCTTTATCCCAATTGGGATGTCAGCAAGCGATCGCCCTCCACGGACGCGAACGTTTAGATGAAGCTGGTTTAGCAGATGTCACTGACTTGGCCGTACTCCAAGATAAAAAAGTGCGTTCTCTAACGCTCAATCCTCAAGAACTTGGTTTGAGTTTTGCACCCACTGCGGCGTTGCGGGGTGGAGATGTCCCAGAAAATGCCGAAATTCTGAAGGCAGTTCTTCAAGGTAAAGGCACGCAAGCACAGCAGGATGTAGTCGCTTTAAATACAGCCTTAGCCCTGCAAGTTGGTGAAGTCATTGATGGGGAAACGGATGTTTTAGCAGATTGTGTTAAAGGTATTGCCCTTGCCAAGGAAATTCTGCAAAGCGGCGCTGCTTGGACAAAATTAGAACAACTTGCCGAATTTTTGCGCTAAACGAACAGCTACAGTGTACACGCAAATCTTCTAAAACTGCCCTACACCTTGACCTGCAATGCCAATGCATCGACTCGCAATGCCAATGCATCGACCTGTAAAGATTAACTCACCCAAACTAAACTATACACAAGGAAAAACACATGATTATCATACTTAAGAACGGTACACCTGTTGAAGAAATTACTCGGATTAGCCAAGAACTGAGTGAAACTTGGGGAGTCACGGTAGAAAAAAGCATTGGCACTCATAAAGTTGTGCTGGGATTAATTGGTGATACTACTAGCATCGATAAATTACAAGTTCAGGAATTTAGCCCTTGGATTGAGCAAGTATTACGGGTGCGACAACCTTTCAAGCGGGTAAGTCGAGAATTCCGAGATGGACAAGCCAGCGAAGTTGTTGTACCTACACCTAATGGTGATGTGTATTTCGGCGAACATCATCCGATCGCAGTGGTAGCTGGGCCTTGTTCTGTTGAAAATGAAGCAATGATTGTCGAAACGGCAAAGCGAGTGAAGGCAGCAGGAGCAAAGTTTCTGCGTGGCGGAGCTTACAAACCTCGCACTTCACCTTATGCGTTTCAAGGTTATGGTGAAAGCGCTTTAGATTTATTAGCAGCAGCGCGGGAAGCTACTGGTTTGGGCATCGTCACAGAATTGATGGATGCTGCCGATTTATCAGCAGTGGCGAGAGTCGCTGACATCATCCAAATCGGAGCTAGGAATATGCACAACTTCTCGTTGCTGAAAAAGGTAGGCGCTCAAGATAAACCTGTGCTACTGAAACGGGGCATGTCTGCCACAATTGACGAGTGGCTGATGGCGGCAGAATATATTATGGCATCAGGAAATCCAAATGTGATTCTTTGCGAACGGGGAATCAGAACCTTTGATGGCAAATATGCCCGCAATACTTTAGATTTATCAGTGCTTCCGGTATTGCGATCGCTTACCCATTTACCGATTATGATTGATCCCAGTCATGGTACGGGTAGGTCTGAATATGTACCATCGATGGCAATGGCTGCGATCGCCGCTGGTACAGATGCCTTGATGATTGAAGTTCACCCCAATCCCGCAAAAGCTTTATCTGATGGGCCTCAATCTCTCACCCCTGATAAATTTGATCGCTTAGTTCAAGAAATGTCAATTCTGGGCAAAGTAGTTGAACGGTGGTCTACACCTGCATTTGATCGCATTGGCGAAAGCCAGATTCTTCTCACGCCAGAACTCTCAAAATAGTAGATAAGCTAATCTGCATTTACAGCTATTTTCAGGTAAATCAACCACGCGGTAGGGGCACAGCATTGCTGTGTGTGTCCTTAGAGGTTGTTTGAAAAGTCCTATTGTAGGCATCAAAACGTTCTAGATCCCCCTAAATCCCCCTTCAAAAGGGGGACTTTAATTCCGATTTGGGGGGATCAACAAGTGCCTAAAATCACAGTCAAATACTTTTCAAACATCTTCTAACGACAGATGTGGTTCAAATACATGAAAATTGATTCACGCCAAAATATAAACAAGGCTTGGTGATATCTTTTTTCTTCTAAAGCAGTTAAATAAGACCAGCAAAAACCCCTCTTGTTTTACTCAAAGTTTGGCTCTATGACTCTATACGTTGCCAAACTAATTCAAAAACCTTTGAGACACCATTGCTCATAGTTGGAAGTGTCTTTAACGTGACTTGGTTCTCGAAGAGCCTGAAAGTACGAATTAAATCTGTACCGACTCGATTTGGAATAGATGCAATTTCTACGTGATGGGTAACAATATTGTCGCTTACACTATAGGTTCCAGCATACGCACTGAATGTAGAGAATGCTTGTGCGCGTTCTTCAATAAGTACTAAATCAAGCTCACTACTGAGTGGCGAGTGTATCTCTCCACTTAGTAGTGAGCGATCGCTCCTTGAAAAGATAACAAGTATCCGCCCTTCAGGTGTATAAGTGATGTAACCGATTGGACTGCTACCATACACTTGTTCCTCCGCAGTTCCGTCATCAAGTATTGCGCTCACTGACATGAGTTTCCAAGTCCCAAGCAAAGGATTATTTTCTGCCAACGATAAATCAGACATCACTAACCCCAATATAATTAGCGCAAATTTCCCAATAGTAATTATTCTAACTATTAACTTTATACGGCTAACTTTCTTTTGCTCACCACAAGCGAACAATACCCCACTGCGAATATTTCAGCAGCAATTTCTTGATGGTGATTACAAGTGCCGGATCGTCATTCCAAGACTCTTGCAAAAAGTCAGAACCCACATTCTGCCCTAAATTCGCCGCAATGCATGAGTTTCTGCATACGTTCTGGCCGAATCTTTGACCTCGCTACAATCGCCTCACTCGACCATTTTTCAGGATAGATATCAGATTTAAGAGTTTAAAAAACGGTAGATTGATAACTTGGTATTAGGCGATCGCGGTTAAGAGCGTTGGAGTTTCTGCTGTGATGTCGGCAAAATTTGAGATAAGCTCAATGTAGCGTTCAGACATGAGTGGGTTATGAAGAATAAAACCTGTTTTGGATGCTCAGGTATCGGAGCCTATATGCCAAAGTTCTTGGTATTTAGCGCCTACGCTGTGATTGCTGTTTCAGCTTTCTCGCTGTCTGGTTGTATACGCGAGAAAACAAAAAAAATTGTCGGATTTTCGCAGACGGAGAACATCGGCCCGTGGCGCATTGCCGAAACGAACAGCATTAAGGAGGAGGCCGCCAAGCGTAAGAAAACTTATGATTTTCTGATGACGGATGCTCAGGGGCAGACATCGAAGCAATTTGCCGACATTGAGGATCTAATTGCACGACAAGTTGATGTAATATTTCTTGCACCACGTGAGTATGAGGGTCTTACACCCGCCCTGGAAGCAGCAAGAGTGGCAAAAATATCGGTTTTTCTCATCGACCGTGAAGCGGCGGGAAGACCAGGGGAACATTTTGTCAGCTTTCTGGGGTCGGATTTTATTGCCCAAGGCCGCCGCGTTGGTGAATGGCTGGCTAAGGCAAGCAATGGCAAGGCATCCATCGTGGAACTTACCGGAACAGCCGGTTCATCGGTTGCAATTGATCGGGCTAAGGGGTTTCGTAATGCGATCGCCAGTTATCCCAACATGAAAATCATCGCCACGCAAACGGCGGATTTTTCGCGGGCTGCGGCAGTGCGTGTAATGGAAAACATCATCCAGGCGAAGGGTTCCGACATCACCGCAGTGTATGCTCACAACGACGAAATGGCATTGGGTGCGATCCAGGCTCTCAAATCCGCAGGTATGAAGCCTGGCAAAGATGTAATGGTTGGTTCAATCGATGGACAGAAAGCCGCGCTTGAGGCGATAATTCGTGGTGAGCTTGGCGTGAGTGTCGAGTCGAACCCGCGTTTTGGCTCACTTGTTTTCGCCACGATGGAAGAGTATTTTGCTGGTAAGAAAATTCCTCCTAGAATCATTCTTAAGGACAGACTCTTTGACGTGACTAACGCTAAGGATTTTGTAGATGAAGCATACTAATACCAATTCGTAATTTGTAATTAAGAAAGTTTTAAAGATTTGTAGCGACTGTTTTAAAAGTCAAGCGACACCGAACAGCCCATCGTAGACATCGCTTTGTTTGTGGAGATTTATGAAAGCGATGCCTGTGGCGGGCTGTTTGGTGTCACACCTCTGTACTTGATTGCGGTGCGACAAAGTTTGAAGTACTCCAACACGACTTTCAAGTACTTCAACACGACTTTTAAGTACCTCAACACAACTTTTAAGTACCTCAACACAACTTTCAAGTACCTCAACACGACTTTTAAGTACCTCAACACAACTTTCAAGTATTTCAACACGACTTTCAAGTACTTCAACACGACTTTCAAGTACTTCAACATGACTTCGAGGTATCTGTTGCTTATATAACAGTCCTAAATCATTTGTGAGAATTTGAGATCGTTTTAACCCCCCTGTAGTCGCCCCGATGCTTTGGGCTACGGTGTACACACAAGTCGTAAAATTCCACCTGACACTTGGTTTCATCCTCTAGCTCTGGGCTGTTGGATTGCTCCGGGAAGCCCGTCATTGCGTTCGCGCAGCGTCTCGTAGAGAGGAGGAACGACGAAGCAATCACTTTAACCACAGGATTATGTGATTACTTCGCTCCGTTATCACTGCGCTCGTAATGACAATTTAAGGGGTCTATAACGCCTGAAACCCTTTCAGATATTACTTGTGTGTACACCGTAGGATGCTTTGGGGGGAAGGTCTACTACTGTTTCTAAGATACAAGGCCGGGTTGAACTTTAGTGTTACCCAACATTTCCAGGGCTACACATTTTTATTTTTTAGCGTTAACCAAGCAGTATTGGTTCTCACCCTAAAATAAAAAAAAGATAACCTGGAAATATCCTGAGCTTCCATGATGGACATAAAAACATTACTATAGTGCGAAGTGAAAGATCTCCACTATCGGCAATTAAGACAAAAACTAGGTAAAGCCTATGAATCAGGCGGCTAGAAATGTCCTGTGCATGACGGGTATAAAAAAAAGTTTTTCTGGTGTGTCAGCGCTCTGGGATGTGGATTTTGAACTGAAGGCAGGCGAGATTCATGCACTGGTCGGAGAGAATGGCGCTGGCAAATCGACGCTCATCAAGATTATAACGGGGGCTTATCGACGGGACTCAGGTGTTATAGAGTACGACCAGAAAACCGTTGCATTCCAGAACCCGACCGAAGCGCAGGCAGCAGGCATTGTAGCTGTCTACCAAGAGATCCAGCTTGTGGATTTCCGAACTGTTGCCGAGAATATTTTTCTTGGCAGGGAACCGCATCGCTTCGGCATCATTGATAGACGGGCGATGAACGCTAGGGCGACCCATATCCTAAAGCGTCTGGGGTTGCATATCGATCCGCACTCAGTGGTTGGGTCGCTGAATATTGCCCATCGCCAGATGGTAGCGATCGCCCGCGCTATATCCTTTGGGGCGCGGGTGCTGATCCTTGATGAACCTACGAGTTCGCTGACGAAAACTGAAGTTTCTGTTCTTTTTGATGTCATGCGGCGGCTCAAGTCGGAAGGGACATCCATCGTCTACGTCAGCCACCGTTTTGAAGAACTTTATGCCGTGTGCGATCGCGTGACAGTATTGCGTGATGGGTGCAACATTGTGACGCGATCACTATCTACGCTCACTCGTCTGGAACTCGTTTGTTTTATGCTAGGTCGTAAACCCGAAGAGGTGAGCCAAGGAGTCACGGCGTTCTCAGGACAGTCGCAAAACACGCTAAATCAGCCAGTGCTACTCCAAGCGGAAGCTCTCAAATATAAAAAATGGCTTAATGGTGTTTCCATTGAAATGCGGCATGGCGAAATCGTTGGGCTTGCGGGTTTGCTCGGTTCTGGTCGTAGTGAAACGGTGCGTGCCTTGTTCGGGGCTGAACCTCTTGAGGGTGGAACTGTAAAACTCGAAGGTAGTCTTTTATCTCTGCGCGATCCTCATGATGCGATCGCTGCTGGCATAGCTTTCCTTTCAGAGGATCGCAAGGCGGACGGCATCATCCCTGAGCTTTCGGTGCGCGAAAACCTTACTCTTGCTGCCCTACCGAACCTTACACAATGGGGCATCGTTTCCAGAAAACAACAGAACGAACTTGTAGAGCGTTTCATGCAACGTCTTAACATCAAAGCCGCCAGCGCCGAGCAGAAGATCCACGAACTATCGGGCGGCAATCAGCAGAAAGTGCTTCTGGCACGATGGCTGTGCAAGAATACAAAACTTCTTCTCCTCGATGAGCCAACTCGTGGTGTTGATGTTGGTGCAAAGCGCGAGATCCAGCAGCTAATCGCTGAACTAGCAGAGCAAGGGCTGGGAGTTCTGATGATTTCATCGGAAGTGGAAGAGTTAGTTGAAGGCTCGCAACGTGTAGTCGTCCTGCGTGACGGGCAGTCAATCGCGGAACTCAGTGGCGAACAGAAGAACATAAAGGCAATTCTGCACGCAATGGCAGAAGGTGCAGATCGTCAGGAAGCCGTCGGTGGACAATCCCAAACAGAGCAAAACCCAAATGAAGAGCAAGAAGCGTGATCGGGGTTGGGGAAACCTGTGGAATCCAAACTTCGGTGCATTTGCGGCACTCCTAATTCTCTATGTTGCGAACGCCGTCTTTACTCCGCGTTTCGCAACAGTTAGCAACACATTAAATATGTTGCTCCAAGTATCCACAACAATGTTGATTGCCGTTGGCATGACCTTTGTCATTGCCTCCCGTGGCATCGACCTGACGGTTGGCTCTACTATGGCATTGGTTTCAGTCATTGTGGCATTGCTGATTAAGTATGGGATGACTGTTGCCATCTTGTTCGCTTTGAGCGCGGCTCTGTTGGTTGGTTTTATCAATGGCTTTCTGATCTCGCATCTGAAACTTGATGCCTTAATTACCACCTTGGCGGCTTTGATCTTATGGCGTGGGATTGCTCAGGTTATCGGGGACGGTAAGCTTGTTCCCTTCGTCAATCCGACATTTGAAGCACTGGGAAAGGGTTATCTCGGTTCTATACCAATTCAAGTTGTCATTGCGGCAGTAGCGATCGCGGCAGCTTTTTTCTGTATCCGCTCTACGCTTTTCGGTCGTCATATCGTTGCAGTCGGCGGCAATGAGGAGGCTGCACGGCTTGCGGGTATCCGTGCGGAGCGTGTGAAATATATAGTCTATATAATTAGTGCCCTGCTTGCCGGGTTAGCCGGACTTATCGAAACAGCGAGGCTGGGCATGGGCGATCCGAGCAAGGTCGGTGTCAACGCGGAATTTGATGCGATCGCGGCTGTTGTTCTTGGCGGTACACCTTTCTCCGGTGGTCGGGCAAATATACTCGGCACTGTTGTCGGAGCCTTGCTTATGCAGGTGATTTCCACAAGTTTCAATATGCTCCTAATTCCCTTTACCTGGTCATTAGTTTTGAAATCTGTAATCATTCTTTTCGCCATTTTTTTGCAGCGACCGAGGGAGGTTTAACGCGTCATGGCTGCCACAAAGTCTCTTGCGCTTGCGGGTTTGCGGCGTTTTGCCAAGCTCATCACCTCCCAGGGCGTGCTGCTCATGCTCCTTAGTTTGGCTATTTTCGCATCGTTTCGTTATGAAACCTTCTTAACACCTCTTAATCTTATGAACATCATGCGACAGAACAGTATGCTGGCGATCGTGGCGCTGGGCATGACTGTCGTGATTTTGAGTGGGGGAATCGATCTGTCCGTGGGTTCCCTGGTTGCTCTAGGCGGTGTTGTCGCCGCAATGCTTGCCAAAGAAGGAAGTTTCGTGGCGATCGCCGGCGGCATTGCTAGCACCACGTTGCTCGGTGTAGTCAATGGTCTTCTCGTGTCTCGCGCACGGCTTCAGCCGTTCGTTGTTACCTTATTCACTGCTAGCGCTGCACGCGGGCTGGCGTTGAGCATCACGGAGGAAAAGTCCGTTGCCGTACCTTCAGCAGCATCGGGATTTGTTTGGCTGGGTAGAGGGTTTATTGGTTGGATTCCTGTACCCGTGCTGATAGTTGCACTCTTATATTTTGCAGCTTGGTTTATGCTGCACAGAAGCCGATTAGGTTTGCACATATTCGCTATTGGCAACAACGAGGAAGCCTCCCGACTCATGGGTGTGAACCCAAACCAAGTAAAGCTAGCAGTCTACACCTTTAGCGGTTTACTTTCAGGGCTTGCTGGTATTATTCTCGCAGGTCGTCTAGGAGCGGGTCAGCCTGTGGCTGCCTTTGGCTGGGAAACAGATGCGATCGCCGCCACCGTTATGGGAGGAACATTTCTCGCAGGGGGTCAGGGGAGCGTGTTTCCGACGCTAGTTGGTGTACTTTTACTAGGAATGATGTACAACCTTTTAAATCTTGAAGGAACCATTACTCCTTGGTGGCAGCTCGTACTCCGTGGTGCCTTCTTACTTTTGGTTGTGCTTTTTCAGCAGCGTATTGTGCAGAGGGGCTGAGTTTATTGAAACGGAAGTTGTAGTTGTTCAGATGTCAGAGATGTAATTAAACTTAAAGGTAGTGGTTGCTGACTAATGTTATTAACATAATTTGCACTCAAATAGGGAAGGTAACTTGATTGTCCGGCGATATAAGTTTCAAGAAAGGGAACGCTCAAAGCTTTAACATAACGACGTGCCAAAGCTGGACTAGAACCAATTACTTGTGTAGGAACAGGCACAACTGTATTAGCTGATTCTGCAATAGTAGAAAAGTGTGTGCCGCCATTGATAAGTGCTAAATATTTATTTGCAGTTGTTAACCAAATAAAAGGCTGAATTTGCTCTGGTAAAGCGGGAGTCACAGTATCAGCGCTACCTGATACAATCATCACTGGAATTTTAATTTGGCTGAGGCTAGCTTGACCAAAAATACTACTATCAACTGGATTAATTGCAATTATGGCTTTTATTCTTGCATCGGATAAGTTATAGCTACCACTTGGTAAATTGACACCTAAACACTGAAGCAAGAGCGAAATATTTAATGTATCTTCCAAAGCTGGACAATTGGCTTTTAGTTGTTTAAAATTAATCTTTGCCCCTGCCAATGCTAATGCTGTATATCCACCAAATGATTGTCCTATTACACCAACTTGATCTAAATTTAAACGTCCCCTAAATGTTTGGTTAGACTTTGATAAACGAGTAAGTTCATCTAGTAAATACTTGATATCTAAAGGTCTATCAATGAGTTCTCTAGGATTGGTAACTTTATCTGCTGTACCTGCTAACAATGCTTGCAGTTGTTCGGAATTACTACCAGGATGTTCTGGAACAGCAACTACAAAACCATAAGAAGCGAGATGTTCAGCTAAATATGCAAAACTTGTTCTGTCGGAACCCAGTCCATGCGAAATGATAATTATCGAACGAGGAGTTTTAGCAATGGGAAGGTAAATATCGGCTGGAAAAGTTCTGTGACGCGTTAAATCATTGAGAACGATAGTTTGCTTAGAAAAACGAAAACTTCCATTTTGTCCTAAGTCTCTCAAGGGAACTAGGTTAAGTGTAGAAGCAGTGGTTGTTTTTTGTTGGGCTTGTTGATTAATAATTGCTACTGCATTTTGCGTTTGATTAGCTAAATTCTGGAATGAATTTACAATTTCTAAAGTCTGGCTTAAATTAATAGAAATTGAACTACTTGGAAATTTCTGTAAGACATTTAAAAGCGTAAAGTTCTGGGAATCTGCGGCAGCTAATATTAATGCTGCGCGAATTGCATAAAAACCTGATAATCTAGATTCAGTCTGAATTACTTTGCCTAATGTTTCTAATAATCGCTCCCCAGTGGGCGTATAAAGAAACTGCGAAACCGCTACTTGATTTAAGTTAATAGGGGTCAGTAAAGTTTGACGCAGCTGAGTTAGTTGATTTTTGTCTATATACTGACTATATGCAGCCAAATCCTCATCCATTTTGCCTGTTTTAGCATAGGCTTCAAGTGAACTAATTGGGATAGATCGTTCTAAAACACCGTAATTAAATTTTATCCGCTCTGCACCGAAAGCTTGATTTGCAGTTAGTATAGGGAGCAACCCTATGCTAAAAACTCTCAAAGCCAATTGCCAGACAGCTTTTTTACTTGTAATACGAGTCATTATGTGCCACTTAAAATAGTACATTACGCATAATTAATCAACGAATTCAAGCCATTTTATTTGTCCTAAATTCATTAATTTGGGAATATCCAGTTTTGGCTATAAGTCTGGGGCTAGACGGGCTTCGTTTGTGTAGTCTGCGGCTTTAGTTTGTATAGCCATAATTTCCAATCGCTTGATATTTTTTGCGAAAATGGATACTGCTGTTAATTTGAGCCATAAGGGTTTGGTTTATGACTCTGTTCAACATTAAATATTTTCTGAATTTGCTAATACAGACACATCTGGGATATAGCCATTATTAGCGATCGCTAAAGCCCACATATCCTCAGTTAACAATATATCTAATATTAAAACCTCAGTCCAAATAGTTAATTTGAATCGCACTTCATGAATAACTAAGTTACTTGTAAATGTAATTAAAAATACAAAAGACCTTTAAAAAACAGATTTTGAAGAAATAGCCATAACAGTTTGCAGAGTAAGTTGTAAAAATTTATAGTATTGGTAGATTTAAAATTTTATATACCATTTATTCTTTTTTATCCTATGTCTAAAGGTGGAAAAAGCTGATCAAATCTTACTAAGCATTAGTCTAATTTGCTTGCTTGAGGATAACTTCAATTTATTTAAATATATTTATGTTTGTAAACACACAATCACTCAGAATTAATTAATCTCAGCCTACAGATAGAAGTTTGGTTAAGAAATATACAGTTACTTGGTAACTATAAAGAAGAAAGATATCGGACTACAAAAGGACAACTACTACAGCAAATGCTGCATCAGGCGCTTGAACAAAAGCAGCCTTACTTTCAGTCTCGTTGCAGATGCTTGGGCTAAACCTGCCCTGGCATTTGCGGATCTGCCGAGAACCTGCTTTCAAATCAATTTAGTGGAGTGAAATCCAAGTCAATAAACTCAGTATGGAACCAAAAAATATCTTCAAAAAAGCCTCACGTCGTCAAGTTCTCGGCGGGCTAAGTATTGGCGTTGTTGCAGCGCAAACGGTACCAGTTTTCGCCCAACAAACATCTACCCCTGCAAATCAACAAGTGACACCCAACCAGGAAACACCCAACCAGGAAACACCCAATCAGTCTGTCAAGCAGAACCCAGTTAAGCAATATCCGAGTCCGCCCTTTTCGCAACAACCGCAGGAGCCACCTGGTCTTGCCAGCAAAATGATCCCGCGACCCGATCACGGTGAGACAAGTTATCAGGGTTCTGGACGGCTAGTGGGACGCAAAGCGCTGGTTACAGGCGGCGATTCCGGTATTGGTCGGGCAGCTGCGATCGCCTTTGCGCGTGAAGGTGCTGATGTTGCGATCAACTATCTGCCGTTCGAGGAGTTAGATGCCCGCGAGGTAATTCAACTGATTCGGGCGGCAGGACGCAAGGCGGTGGCGATTCCCGGCGATATTCGCAACGAAAACTTCTGCAATCAACTCATCGCTAATGCCGTGCGCGAACTCGGCGGACTCGACATTTTGGTTAACAATGCTGGTAGACAACAATCTGTTGACTCGATTCTTGATCTCACGACCGAACAGTTCGACTCAACGTTCAAGACGAACGTCTACGCGATGTTTTGGCTTACTAAAGCTGCTGTGCCGCACTTCAGTCCTGGTGCAAGCATTATCAATACCTCCTCGGTTCAAGCCTATGACCCTAGCGAGAACCTGCTCGACTATGCTCAAACTAAGTCGGCGATTGTCGCCTTTACCAAGTCACTGGCAAAGCAGCTTGCGAAAAAGGGTATCCGTGTGAATGCGATCGCGCCTGGGCCTTACTGGACACCGCTCCAGGTTAGCGGCGGTCAACCGCAGAGTACTATCGTGAAGTTTGGCAGTGACTCACCGATGGGACGTCCCGGACAGCCAGCAGAGCTTGCCCCTACTTATGTGCTGCTTGCCTCGCAAGAGTCGAGCTATGCTACTGGGCAAGTGTACGGCGCGTCGGGTGGAAGCGGAAATCCTTAGGGACTTTCAACTAAAAAAATATCCCATCCCTGCGGGACGCTACGCGAACGCTTTGGCAAGCAGGGGGAGCAGAGGAGGAAGAATCTAATGATCATCTTTGCTCCAAAATTAAATAATTTAATTTCTGAAAGTCCATTAATAAATAAACCTACAAAAATCTTGTTTGAATGAAAAGTTATGGCTATTTCCCTGAAACCTCTCCGAAACCAAGTTGTTGTCATTACAGGTGCTTCTAGTGGCATTGGCTTAGTAACCGCTAGAATGGCGGCAAAACAGGGTGCAAAGCTTGTCCTGGCAGCACGGAATGAAGATGCTCTCCGTCAACTGGTTGATGAAATTCGTGGCAAAGGTGGGCAGGCGATCTATGTCGTAGCTGATGTTGGGCAAGAAGAAGATGTGAATCGCATTGCTGAAAAAGCGATCGCTGAATTTGGCGGTTTTGATACGTGGGTTAACAATGCAAGCGTATCGATCTTTGGTCGCTGTATGGATGTTTCAATCCCCGATATGAAGCGGATGTTTGACACGAACTTTTGGGGCGTTGTCTATGGCTCCCGCGCTGCTGTCAACCACTTTAAACAGCGTCAAAGCGGCAGTGGGGCGTTAATCAATCTTGGCAGCTTTCTGGGCGATCGAGCGGTAGCGGTTCAGTCAACCTATTCGGCTTCCAAACATGCGCTGCATGGTTGGACAGATGCCCTGCGAACAGAGTTGGAGGCTGAAGGCGCTCCTGTATCAGTAACATTGATTCACCCCGGACGGATTGACACTCCATACAACGAACATGCCCGCAGCTATATGCCGAAACAACCCGCACATCGCGGCATGATCTACCCACCCGAAGCGGTCGCTGAAGCAATCTTGTATTCGGCAGAACATCCAAAGCGAGATATGTTTGTCGGTTTCCAAGCCAAGGCTCTGGCGGTGTTTGCTGGCATCTCACCACGGCTCACAGACAAGTTGATAGAGCTTTGGGCGTTTCCCTCGCAACAGTCCGATCGCCCCTCGCGCGATCGAGAAGACAATGCGCTCTATCGGGCTGGCTACGGTATGCATGAGCGGGGAACTCACCAAGGCTGGATTCGATCGGGCAGCTTCTACGTGAAGGCACAGAAGCATCCTGTTACCACAACTATTATTGTTGTTGGTATTAGCACCTCAATCTGGTGGTTTACATCGTTTGCGGTTTAAAGTTACAAAACTGCCAGAATTGTTCTAAACAATCCATCCCTGTAGGCCACGAGATTATTAGACATCTCCGAAAACTGCCTAAGTATCTCTGTGACTAGCTTATAGCGTGCGCT
>NZ_JABXKK010000058.1 GCF_017115045.1 Nostoc sp. NMS8
CTATCTCTTTACATTACCGTAGTTTGTGGTTCAATTACCTGAAAATTGCTGTAAGCAAAAAAACGGACATTCATAATAGAATTGTCGTGGATCTTCGGGTTTATCCGTAAGCAAACAAGCCGAAACTAAGGACTTGCTAACATCAAGTCCTAAAATTCTAATCATTCAGTTCTCCATAGGTGGTTTCGTCTTGTCCCTGATGCCATGCCTGCGAATCACCCGAAGGCCACAACAGCCTAGTTCACTCTCAAGGCAATGCCGGAGCGCAAACTCCGGCGACATAGGGAGGGGAAACAGCATACTTACGGCAGCCGAGCTTAGGAAGGTGGGAAAGCCACAAAAGCTTGTTTCTCTTTAAAAGCCCTAAGCTGCTGTGTGTATGTGCTGTACGTCTGGGTTGGACTCCAGTCCGCGACGTGAGATAAACTCACGTTTCGGCTACCGGGTCAAGTAGCCCGCGCTTTGATTAGCGCGATCGCAATTCGTAGTTGCGATTCATCAGGCGGCTATTCAGTCTCTATTTTTGGTAGTACAGATTCTAAAATTCTGATAATTTTTGATAAATCCTCTTCAACAACTTCATTGCTATCCGCACTAGCTTCTTCAAGTTTGGAAATATATTCCATCAAGTCGTCTAAATGGAATTTGGCTTTGAGCAATTTATGCCAAGTAATGTAATAATCCCAACTTGGATTGGGTTCTGGAATGTTTGAAGTTTTAGTCATAATTACTGTTTGCTTAAACGTTTGACTTGCTGAATGTTGAGAGAATCAACCATTGCACGTCCGGTCAACACATCAAGAACAAGTTTTTTCAGTCATGTTTCTCCCAAGGTTGCTCATCTACAAATACCCAGTACCTTTGCACGTTGAGCATTTGGTCGGGCTGATGCTTATGCCGTCGTAAATTTTCCCTGTGCCCCAACAATCCCAGCAGGAGACAGAATTTTCGTAAGCGTCTAGTTCTTCCTGTGTCAATGGCTTTTGCTCTTCAGTCTTTTTCTCAAACCTTTGAAGCTGTATTTTGTTAGCTAGTTCTTGGATTTTTTCTATTTTTTGATTAATTGTGAGTCGTGACACATACTGCTCACACAGCAGGTGAAAGGCTGAACCTCTTGCTTCTTTAGACGATGGTGTTTCACAAAGATTGAATGCAATTCGCCGAATCAAGCATAGTGAGAGTTCTAATTCCTCGGTAGGATTTATACTCCCCATCTCATTAATTATTTCTTCCAGAGATTTTCTATCTTTTGGCGGGATATTCCAGCCATTGTGAATATTATTTGAATAACTATCGTCGGGAATTGAGTCTCCATGAATTTCGCTCATAATCAAATAAAACTAATTGGTCATAGTATTTTTTACCTGTAAATTGCGATCGCGTTACCTCTTGCAGCGCGATCGCAATTGATTGAATTGCAACTAGTCTTTCACTTTTTCTATCAACCTTCCTCCAAGTTGATTGGGCAAGCTAACAGCACTGCATGGGGAGTTCTCAAGGATCGCTACTTCTTTTGGAAAATGCACTTCTAACTCTTCCTTGCTCGTTTCAAAGGTTACAGTCCCCTGTAAGCAGTGCAAGGCATAGCGCAGCGCAAGACATTATGTAGATAACCCACATCACCCGAAACAAAGCAGAATGCAGCGCCCCTAGCCAAGCCACAAAGCTAGAGGCGATACACCCCAGAAGGAACCAAGCCCCCAGGTGTACCGCCTTTGCCATTTAGCGATTCTCCTTGATTTTGGCTTTCAACTCTTCAATGCGTTGCTGGGCTTTGTTTTCAGCACGGTCTAAACCAAAGCCTAACCGTGCATATTCAGGTCTGAGTGTGTGGAGATGTCTTGCGGTGGAAGCGTCAGACCGTTTTTTAGTCAGTTCGCTGTCAGCAACTCCTTTGATGTACTTGCGATGATCCGCGTGAACCTGTGCATCAGATTGCTCCAGATTTTGGAGAGCCTTGTAAGCTCGTTTAGCCTGACGCGCTGCTTCAGGAGTGGTGTATAGGTTCTGCATTCTGCCCCCATCTCACTTGGGAAATAATCGCTTCCATGACTCCTGCCTGGTCGGAAAGTGAAAGCTCGTCTCTCATCTCTTTTGCTAGAGCAAAAATTTCACTTCTGACATCTCCCTCAAGGTCTAGACACTGATAAAATCTCCTTACTATTAAAATTCAGTTTGTACTTGGCGATCGCTATTGATAAAGTCCGGCGAGCGCCTTTTTGCTTTTAAGCACTTACTGTCACCCTGCGACGCTACGACTTACGGCTTATCAACAGTTACAAAAGAAACATTCAGCATGGATGGAGGCTAAGTACTGCTTTTTACTGTTCTTCTGTCGGCACGGTCTTTTTAAATTCGCTAATCCCTCCTTCAAAATGTCTTACAATCCCTGTTGTCACTTCATCGTCGGTTAGGGTGTCCACCTCCTCTTCATCTAGATCGCCCCAGGGGCAACAATCTTTAATCCAATTTCTGGCCTCAAGTAATTGCTCTGCTGTTAGTTCCTCCATGAGCTTTTGATTAGTCATCAGTCATTGGGCATCAGGTACAGGGTGTTTCCGCGCCGGGGCTTCATGCAATGGTGCGGGTGCTTGCTCCGGTTGCAACGCGAACGGTCAGGCGTGGGGGAGCGAGATCACAGCAGGTTTGCTTCTGGGTGAGACACTAGCAAAAGGCAGGCTTATTAGCTAACCGCCAGGTCAAACTCAGTGGCCTGCCCTTTTTCTTACTCTCTAACTAGCACTTTAGTGCAAGGCAGTTTCTCTGTTAAGCACTAAAGCGCTAGCACTATAGTGCTATTATGAACTCAGAATTAGAAAACGAACCGCCAACATTGAAGACACTTCGAGAAAGTGCTGATTTGACTCAACCGCAGTTAAGCCAGCGATTGGGTGTGGGTATTCGCATTATTGGCGATTGGGAGAGCGGAAGAAAAATGCCACGTTTCGACAATGCAATTGCTTTGGCTCGTGAACTAGGTGCTTCCCTCAAAGAATTAGCTAGATCGATGCGTATGGATGTCAGTTCTATCGCTGACGATGGTATATCGCTTGCTCAATTAAAGACTTTATGCCGAGAACTAAACATCACGGAGGTAAATGATCTACCTGATGACTGGAGACAGCTTAAGCGTTCACGCCCTAGCTACGACAAACGACAAATGACTGATGAAGAATAACTAAAAACCAAAAAGCCACCTAGATTTACAAGGTCGGTGGTGGCTTTTTGCGAATTAACTAATAAAGATTAGCTAATAGTATTATGCCAGAAAATTCACTTAAAAATGCACTTCCCTGGACGGAAGAACACGAAGCATTCTGCTACAAACATCATATTTGCCCTGCCGCAAAATCACTTTGGCAATGGCTAATGAGGCAAGGTCTAATAGCTGAAGAAGTAGAACCAGATTTATCAGAATTTAATGCCACAGTAGCCAAAGCAAGAGGCAAAGGATACTCACATAATTACCTCAAACAGATATTCGATACTCTTGTAGAACACAGAGTTATCCAAGTCATTAAACAGTACAGTTGGAAGATATTTAAGTTACTTGTAAGACCCCTCGAATGGTTGAAGCCACCGAGAAAGAAGCGAGAAAAAAACTTCCAAAACCATAATTTAAGTTACACTTCAGACCCCTCAAATGATATATCTGCCGTGACGGGTGATATACAGCAGCAGCATTCTAATTCTGATATCAACTTAGAGACTCTGGCTGATAACGGTATACATTTTGACTCTGACGAAAAAGAAGTACTTGAACGCCCAACTAATGAAATTAAGTTGGCAATTTTAATGTTTAACCTCCGTGGTGGTTTTGAAAAATCATACAATCCAGAAGGTTTTATACGTCGGTGTTTGAGACGCAGATGGTGGGAGTCTCCGCGTAATTACAATCTTTTACTTCAAATGTTTGGGAACTCTACAGAATGGGATGAATTATTCCCCTCTGGTTGATTCATCTGCATAAAAAAGGGCCGCGCTTAACGGCCGTCATATTCTTACTCAAAAACATTATGAAACATAATTCTGATGTGCCTGGGCAATTAGCATTATTTGCGATCGCGCCAACTGAAATAAGGACTACCATTCACGATCCTTACTGGGATGAAGTAGAAATTGCGCCCCAACAAGCGGAGGATAATCGCTGGAATCCTGCTGACTTTGGGGAAGTGGCCCATAAGTTAGATGACGATGGACAACTGACAATTTTCTTTGATGACAGCGACGAGCCACCAGACCCAGACGATTACAAAAATCTGAATGATTATCATCAAGCCTGGGCTGAGTGGCGAATACGTGTTGGGGCGCAAGTTACATCAAGCACTGTTCCAGCCGCAGTAGAACCGCGTGTTGGTGGGAAGGTTACATTAGCTACCAAAAAAATTGCGCCCCAACACGATGCCCAGTGGGTAGAGAAGTACTGGGTTGAGCGGTCTGGTAATAAATATTGGTACTTTCGGTACTGTTGGATGGTAGGCAGGAAGAAAAACCGTGTCTACCTGGGCAGTGTAAGTAGCATCATCGCCAGGCGTAAAAAAGCAGATGTGGAAGTGTGGATTGCCGATGGTAAATTACCACTGGAGATTAAACAGTTAATTCGAGGCTGGAAGAATGAATCGTCCACCATGCCCAAGATGCAATGGAACAACACTAATTTTCAAAAACGGTAGCTATAAGCTGTCTGACAATACCCTTGTTCAAAGATGGTTCTGTCAACGCTGTCGCAAAGGCTTTACTCCCTCAACAGTTCTGGAGATTGCCGTAGCAGGTCTTGAAGCTTCCACAACTCATCCCAGGTACGAGCGGGAGCAACGCGATTTTGTGAGGTTGGGCAAAAAAGGTGCGATGCCTTCGGCG
>NZ_JABXKK010000066.1 GCF_017115045.1 Nostoc sp. NMS8
TGATGGCATTATCTAGACTCCATAGATGATTCTTTTTGTCAATGCGTAAGTCCTATAATCTTTAAATATTCAATTTTACTGAAGATTATTAGGCACTAGTATAACGTCTGTAACCAAGAAACCCGCGATCGCAGACATTAGTGCTTTTAGCTCCAAAACGCGGATAAATCAAATGACCTCTCTGATCAAAAATCCTTAAATCCTTAAGGCAATGTTGATGGATTCTGATGCCCGGGGTTGAGATTAAAGGGCAATACTTCTTGGTAAAGGACAAAAGCAGGGTAAAGTAATAGTTGTTAGCCTAAGAAGTGCGATGCCTACGGGTTTTTTAACTAATCCTCAATCTCCAGTTACTTTTACTTTGAGTTAAGCAACCATGACCAATTATACTCTTCAAGCAAGTCGAGAATGGTGGTCACAACAATGGCTAGATTTGCTAGATTCCTATCGGTTTAAAAAACGTTTGGAACGTGCGAGAAATTATGCTCGTCAAGGGAATGTTCTCAGCATCGAATTTAAAGGTGCAAAAGTATTAGCTAGGGTGCAAGGTAGTGAAGTCGAACCTTATAAGGTTTCTCTCTCCCTTGAACCATTTACCGATGAACAATGGGGTTATGTAATTGAAACCATGTCCCAAAGGGCAATTTTTGCTGCTAAATTATTAGCAGGAGAAATGCCACAAAATATAGAAGAAGTCTTCACGGCTAATGGTCTTTCGATATTTCCTTTTACTCTTGGTGATGTCCATAGTAAATGCTCTTGTCCTGATAAAGCAAATCCCTGTAAACACATTGGTGCTATCTACTATCAGTTGGGCGATCGGTTCAGTGAAGACCCCTTTGTACTATTTCAATTGCGCGGACGTACCAAAGAGCAAATTATCAGCGATTTGCGAAAATTGCGTAGTGCCAAGATTGAACCAAACACCGCAGAAACGCCCGATATTCAACAGTCAATTCCTAATAACAAATACTCGGTAAAAATTGATTTTTTCTGGCAATACAATGAGCCACTAGAGTCATCCTTGGTAGTAATTGCACCGTCTACTAGCGAGATAGTTTTAGATGTATTAGGAGCAATACCCCTTGCCAAAGAAGAGGAAAACGCAGTAAATTCAACTTCGAGTGATGTGGTAATGAAGTATTTAAATACAGTTTACAGAGATGTGAGCCAAAAAGCTTTTTTAACAGCGATGAATGTAGGAGGAAGTTGATAATAATTCGTAGTTCGTAATGGGCTACGCCCCGCTACGCAATTTACCCCGAATCGCAGCTTCATTCTAGAAATAGAAGCAGTTATCTGATTCTACCCCTGCCATTCGGCTTTCTCGCTTCCAAGTAGTCGAGCCACAACTTTCATAGTCTAAATCCAGCACATCAGCGATTTCTTTGACCAAATCACCAATTACCTCTTTGTAATGTTCGTGTTCTGGTAAAGGTGTGATAATTTCTAAGGTAGTGCGATCGTAAGCTAACCTTGCTGCCCGATGTCCCAAGTCTTTTAGAAGATTTTCAAACTGTTCCCACCTAATGTCATAAAGCATTACTCGGTCTGCTCGATTTTTGGCGACTGTCATTGTTACGACCTCCAGAATGTTTTATTGTCCAAACTCAAGCCTAGCCTGTTCTACCAAATCAGCGGTAACAAGCTCTTGTCCTGCTTCACGAGCTAGTTGTTCAATTCTGGCTTTAGCTTGAGAGCGGACAAAAAAGGGAATATTTTGTAACTTTTCCTTCGCTTCAGATGTCCATCGTAAAGCATCAATAAAATTGGAATCGCTCATGGTATTAATAACCTTGGTAAGTTGCTCAATTTATCAATAGATTACTAATTCTCCTATAAAAAAAGCCCTTGCTTTTATGCAAGAGCTTCTAAATAATTTAGTTGTCAATGATGAAATAAATCTTAGAACTAGTCTAGATCGTTCATGAACATCACTGGCTCAGTATCACGGTTAATTCCTTTCTCAAAACCACCAGCCGCAGCCCGTGCGCGACCAGCGTGCCACAAGTGACCAACTAGGAAGAAGAATCCTAGTACGAAGTGAGAAGTTGACAACCAAGCACGAGGAGATACGTAGTTGAAGGAGTTAATTTCGGTAGCCACACCACCCACGGAGTTCAAAGAACCCAGAGGAGCATGGGTCATGTATTCAGCAGCACGACGAGCTTGCCAAGGCTGAATATCGTTCTTGATTTTTTCCAAATCAAGACCATTGGGGCCACGTAGAGGCTCCAACCAAGGGCCGCGGAAATCCCAGAAGCGCATGGTTTCACCACCGAAGATGATTTCACCAGTTGGAGAGCGCATCAGGTATTTACCTAGACCTGTAGGGCCTTGGGCAGAACCGACGTTAGCACCCAAGCGTTGGTCACGAATCAAGAAGGTCAAAGCCTGAGCTTGAGAAGCTTCTGGGCCGGTAGGGCCGTAGAATTCGCTTGGATAAACGGTGTTGTTAAACCAAACAAAGATGGAGGCGATGAAGCCCATCAGTGAAAGAGCGCCCAAGCTGTAGGAAAGGTAAGCCTCACCAGACCAGATGGATGCACGACGTGACCAAGCAAAAGGCTTGGTAAGAATGTGGAAAATACCACCAGAAATTAAGATAAAGGCAACCCAAATGTGACCACCGACCACATCTTCTAAGTTATCGACGCTAACAATCCAGCCTTCACCACCGAAGGGAGATTTGAGTACATAACCGAAGATAACGGCTGGGTTCAATGTCGGATTGGTAATAATCCGAACATCACCACCGCCTGGTGCCCACGTGTCATACAACCCACCAAAGAACATTGCCTTTGCTACCAACAGCAATGCACCGAATCCCAAAATAATCAGGTGGAACCCGATGATGTTGGTCATCTTGTTCTTGTCTTTCCAGTCGTAACCAAAGAAAGAAGAGTATTCTTCTAAGGTTTCTGGCCCACGGACGGCATGATAGATACCGCCAAAGCCAAGGACAGCTGAGGAAATTAGGTGGAGTACACCAACTACAAAGTAGGGGAAGGTATCGATGACTTCACCACCAGCACCAACACCCCAACCCTGACTGGCGAGGTGAGGTAACAAGATCAAGCCTTGTTCGTACATGGGCTTTTCAGGAATGAAGTGAGCAACTTCAAACAAAGTCATCGCTCCAGCCCAGAATACAATCAAACCAGAGTGGGCAACATGAGCGCCCAGCAGTTTACCAGATAAGTTGATTAAACGTGCGTTACCAGACCACCAAGCAAATCCAGTGGATTCTTGGTCGCGTCCAGCGCCGCCTAAGATATTTGGTCTATTAGAGAGCGTTACCACGTGGTAATACCTCCTCAGGGAATACAAATTGTTCGTGGGGTTGATCTTGAGGAGCCATCCAAGCGCGGATACCCTCGTTCAGCAAAATGTTTTTGGTATAGAAGGTTTCAAACTCAGGGTCTTCCGCCGCCCGTAATTCTTGGGAGACGAAATCATAAGCCCGCAGGTTGAGTGCTAAACCGACGATGCCAACGGCGCTCATCCACAAACCGGTGACTGGCACGAACAACATGAAGAAGTGCAACCAGCGTTTGTTTGAGAAAGCAATACCGAAAATCTGTGACCAGAAACGGTTTGCTGTCACCATTGAGTAGGTTTCTTCCGACTGGGTAGGATTGAAGGCGCGGAAGGTGTTAGCACCATCGCCGTCTTCAAACAAGGTATTTTCGACTGTGGCACCATGAATGGCGCACAATAGCGCACCACCCAATACACCCGCAACACCCATCATGTGGAAGGGGTTGAGTGTCCAGTTATGGAAACCTTGCAGGAATAGCAGGAACCGGAAGATCGCCGCGACGCCAAAGCTGGGTGCAAAGAACCAGCTTGATTGTCCCAAGGGGTAAATCAGAAATACACTGACGAATACCGCGATGGGAGCAGAGAAAGCGAGAGCGTTGTAAGGACGGATACCTACTAGACGCGCAATTTCAAATTGCCGCAACATGAAGCCAATCAAACCGAAGGCTCCGTGTAGGGCAACGAATGGCCACAAACCACCCAATTGGAACCAACGGGTGAGGTTGCCTTGGGCTTCTGGCCCCCACAACAGCAATAGGGAATGTCCCATACTGTCAGCGGGGGTGGATACTGCCACTGTCAAAAAGTTCGCTCCTTCTAGGTAGGAGGAGGCTAATCCGTGGGTGTACCAAGAGGTGACGAAGGTGGTGCCGGTCAGCCAACCGCCTAGTGCTAGGAAGGCGCAGGGGAATAATAATATCCCTGACCAACCTACGAATACGAAGCGATCGCGCTTGAGCCAGTCGTCCAGAACGTCAAACCACCCTCTACTGGGGGCACGTCCAACTGCGATGGTCATTAGAGCAAAATCCTCTTTTTTTACTAAAATTGCAACGTTTCTAAGGCGGTACGGAGAGCCAGTGTAACCGACTGCCGTGAGGAATTAACGTTTTTTTTGACAATCTCAACTGCTTTTAACCAACTGAGATTCTGAGAGCTTGCTGACTAGTTAAGTCATTATTTCTCAGGGTTATGACATTACACGTACCATCGGCTAGTAATCTAGCTTGTGGTAACTTAATGATTCTTAACTTATCACATTAATCAGGGTTTTTGCCTGATACGCAAAAGTAAATGAGCTATGAAACACGAACCTTATAAATAATATGAATATCAGAATTTTTACAATTTGACACAACTTTTCTCAGAAATCTAAAAAAAATTAATGCAAATGGACGTATGTAGGTAACTTTTTTCCAAGAGGTCAAGGACAAGGGGGACAATGTAGCAATATCTCTCCCAATTCTCCCCCAGATTCCCTACTCGCCAAAGCGATTGATTTTTATTTGGAAGTCCCTAACCTAAAAAATTATATCGGTAGCAGGAACATGGAGCGGCGTAGTTGAGTTTTTGTCAACGATGTTTGGTAAAATGCAGGTGGTTACTTCACCGCCACGGTCGTTGATACACCTCTAGAAAACCTATCTATGTGAAACGTTAGCCAAAGGGAAAAGAAGTTAGCATATCTTGACTAACTACAAATAGCCCAAGTGGTTTGTCCTGTAGTGCAAGTCAGCCAGCATCATCTAGGACAGTAAAATTTGTAGAGTACAGGGTAAAAAATTTATAGTCTGCGGTAGGGTTTCCGGGGACTTAAAACATAGCTCTCAGTGCCTCCTCAGCAATAGCGAGATGGGCACAGACAGCTACCACTCTATGCAAAAGCATTTAGTGGGCGAGTATGTAACAGCGAGTATCTCACGGGCAATGGTAGTTCAATGACGACATCAACAACGATTAACAAAGGCGATCGCCTCCTGCATCAAAATGTTCTCGGTTCTCGTCGGTTCAGCAACTACTGGTGGGCAACTATCGTTACCTTGGGAGCAAGTGGCTTTCTCTTGTCTGGAATATCCAGTTATTTAAAAGTTAATTTACTTATAGTTTCCGATCCAACCCAACTGGTATTCGTTCCTCAAGGATTGGTAATGGGGTTATATGGGGCTGCTGGCTTGCTATTAGCCACATACCTGTGGCTAGTGATTTTATTGGACGTTGGAGGCGGTTACAACGAATTTAATCACGAAACTGGCGCAATCAAAATCTTCCGTTGGGGGTTTCCTGGCAAAAACCGCCGAATTGAAATTGATAGCCGCATAGAAGATGTACAATCTGTGATCATAGACGTGAAAGAAGGTCTTAATCCCCGTCGCGCCCTCTATCTACGCATTAAGGGCCGGCGAGATATACCCTTAACACGGGTTGGACAACCTTTATCTTTAACAGAGTTAGAAACGGAAGGCGCACAGTTAGCCCGCTTTTTGGAAGTGTCGTTAGAAGGATTGTAAAGGATTGGGGGCTGGGAACTGGGGACTGGTAAAAATTTATTTGCCTGATATTTGCCTAATTCCTACATCCCTAATCCCCTGTCCCTAATACCTAATGCCCCTTAAAACGATAAGATACTCTGGTTAAATCGGTAACAGGCAATGCGGTTAAAAATTTCACAATTTTTGCTTTCTTTTGTGCTTATTAGTGCCTTGATGTTGGGAGGATGTTCAACACAGCAAGTCGCTTCTAATGCGTCTTCTCCAACCTCGACAGCTACCTCGAACACAAGCGAGGCAAGCACCAAGACAACTACTGAAGCAACTTCTGTATCTCAAACTAGTAGTGAGAGTATTCCTGGACTGGCAGATTTACCAAGGCTAGAAGGTAAGGCAACTGTGGTAATCACGGTTAAAGGCTCACCGATTACGATTGAAGTAGACGGCACTGATGCCCCGATTACATCTGGCAATTTCATAGATTTAGTGCAAAAGGGTGTGTACAACGGTTTAGCTTTCCATCGAGTTGTGCGCGAACCCCAACCGTTTGTAGTTCAAGGGGGCGATCCTCAAAGCAAAGACCCGAAAGTTCCAGCAGATAGCCTGGGAACCGGTAGTTATATTGACCCAAAAACCGGAAATGCTCGTTATATACCTTTAGAAGTTAAGCCAAAAGGTTCAAATACTCCGATTTACAATAAACCATTTGATGCTAGTGCCCAACCTGTCGTATTACCCCATAAACAGGGTGCAGTAGCAATGGCGCGATCGCAATCACCAGACTCCGCTTCTGCCCAGTTTTACTTTGCTTTAGCAGATTTGGCGTTCTTAGATGGTAACTACGCGGTGTTTGGCAATGTCACTCAAGGCTTTGATGTTGTAAACAAAATTCAGCAAGGCGATCGCATTGACTCCGCTAAAGTCACCCAAGGTGCTGAAAATCTGAAAACACCAAGTAAGTAGAGGAAGAGGGCAGGGAGCGGGGAGCAGGGGGAGAATAATTACTAACTTCTAACTCCTAACTTCTAAATTGGTAAAGGTTGTTGTCACTGGTATTGGTTTAGTTTCCGCTTTGGGTGGAAGCTTAGAGGATAGTTGGCGAAATTTAATCGCGGGTAAATCTGGAATTCGATTACACCAACCATTTCCAGAACTTAGACCACTTCCTCTAGGTTTGATTGGTCAACAACCATCTGAGTTGACAGCATTAACTCAAATGGTTGTTGCTTCTGCTTTACAAGATGCTGGGTTAGTTGCACCTTTAGCTGATTGTGCTGTAGCCATTGGATCGAGTCGCTCTTATCAAGCTTCTTGGGAGAAGTTGGCACGGCAAATGTATAATGATGCAGAAAATTTTCCCGTGTCATTTTTTGGAAATTGGCTAGATACATTACCTCATATAAATGCGATCGCAGCTGCAAGGCAAATCGGTGCATCGGGGATAGTTTTAGCACCAATGGCAGCTTGTGCTACTGGAATTTGGTCTATTGCCCAAGCAGCTATGCTTATACAAACTGGGCAATGTCAACAAGCGATCGCAGGTGCAGTGGAAGCACCAATTACACCCTTAACTTTAGCTGGGTTTCAGCAGATGGGTGCTTTGGCGAAAACTGGTGCTTATCCCTTTGATTTGCATCGAGAAGGCTTAGTGTTGGGCGAAGGCGCGGCTGTGTTTGTCTTAGAATCAGCAGAGTTTGCCAAGCAGCGTCAAGCAAAAGTGTATGGTGAAATTCTTGGTTTTGGCTTAACCAACGATGCATATCATAGTAATTCACCAGAACCTAAAGGGAAAAGTGCGATCGCAGCTATCAAACAATGTCTAGAACGTAGTTGTCTATCACCAAGCGATATCGATTACATTCATGCTCATGGCACAGCTACGCAGCTAAATGACCAAATGGAGAGTATGGTAATCCAGCGTTTGTTTCCCCAAGGCGTGGCAGTTAGTTCCACTAAGGGAAGCACGGGTCATACATTAGGAGCATCTGGAGCTTTAGGTGTAGCTTTTTCTCTCATGGCATTAAAGCATCAAACATTACCGCCTTGTGTAGGCTCGAAACAGCCAGAGTTTGATTTAGATATTGTTACAGCCGCACGTCTAAGTAAAATTCAGCAGGTATTATGTTTGAGTTTTGGCTTTGGGGGACAGAATGCTGCGATCGCCTTAGCAAGGTAAAAACTTGTGGGTTTAACTATGCTTACCGACATAATATATAAATTTTCATTAAGGGGCACACAAATTTGCGCCCCTACAAACGGTGATTTTTGAATAATTTTACATATCAGAATATAAAATATAAAACTGTAACAAAAACTACAAAATACTCGTTTTTATCAAAAAAAGAGATAAGCTTAAGTACAGATGATATCCGGTTCGTAAAGATACCGTGATTAGGAGAAAATTTATGATTTCAAAATCCTCGTTGCTGGCGGAACCTGCTTCTCCGGCGCATATATGCCCATTTGACCAAGCCTGTAGCTACTTAGAAGCGGCAGCTAAAGAATTAAATTTAAATCAGGGTTTACTAGAAATTCTCAGCCACCCGCGTAAGGTTGTCACAGTTTCCATACCCGTGAAACTAGATGATGGGGAAATACAGGTTCTCGCTGGACATCGGGTACAGCACTCTGATGTTTTAGGCCCATACAAGGGTGGAATTCGTTTCTATCCGGCTGTAACATTGCGCGAGGTATCCGCTCTAGCAATGCTGATGACCTGGAAATGTGCCTTGTTAGGTATTCCTTACGGTGGTGGTAAGGGTGGCATTGCTATAGATCCCAAACGCTACAGTGTTGGCGAATTAGAGCGAATCAGCCGTCGTTATATCAGCGAGTTGATTAAAGATATTGGGCCTTCCGTAGATATTCCTGCGCCAGATATGGGTACTTCTGCCCGTGAAATGGCTTGGATGATGGACACTTACTCTGTGAATATTGGTCATGCTGTACCAGGAGTTGTAACTGGGAAACCCCTTTCTATTGGTGGTTCTCTGGGAAGAGAAATGGCCACCGGACGTGGCACGATGATTATTGTCCGTGAGGCGTTAGCAGATCGAGGTAAATCCTTGGTAGGAGTGCGAGTCGCGATTCAGGGTTTTGGTAACGTCGGCTGTGCCGCAGCAGAATTACTATATGAAGCAGGCGCGAAAATTATCGCTGTTTCAACTGGTGCTGGGGGAATATTCTCTGAAGTTGGTCTTGATATTCCAGCGTTGAAAGTCTACGCTGCTGAAAATCGTAAGAGTATTGTAGGTTTCCCGCAATCTGTAGCAATTAGCAATGCAGATTTATTAACTTTACCCTGTGATGTCTTAATACCAGCGGCTTTGGAGAACCAAATCACTGAAGAAAATGTGAATCAGGTACAGGCGCAGATTGTGGCAGAAGCAGCTAATGGCCCGGTTACTCTTGAGGCTAACTTGGCGTTAGAGGCGCGGGGTGTGATAGTGCTACCGGATATTTTAGCGAATGCTGGCGGCGTAGTCGTGAGTTATTTAGAGTGGGTGCAGGGTCTTTCTTACGTATTTTGGGATGAGGAGCGCGTCAACCGCGAAATGGAGCATTTGATGGTACAAGCCTACCGCAAGGTGATTCATCAGTCGGAGGTGCGCCAAATTTCTTTAAGGTTAGCAGCTTACACTTTAGGGGTGGGTAGAGTGGCTCAGGCACTAACTGACAGGGGTCTTTATCCTTAATTGTTGATAGCGACAATTGAATTTATGAGAGAGAATAAATCATCAGTGGGTAAAAGTTTAGGCGATCGCTCACTGATGATTTTTCTATTACAGCATTACTCTGATTTCAGTCCGTTTCAACGGACTTGAGCTACTAGCCCGAAATTTATTTCAGGGTGAGAAAGCAACGCCAAACCAATGTTTTAGCGGTGAGGGGTCAAACCCACTGTGAATTGAGCAACAGTCTCATTCTATTCGCTTAAATTTGTTGTGAAAGCCAATACGAGCAAAAATTAACCAGGATTTTTACGAGATATCTATAAATATGAATATGTGGCTAGTAGTAGCTTTTATCTGTTTTGGTTGGATATTGTCTTTATGTTTGCATGAGTTTGGTCATGCAATAGCAGCATATTGGGGTGGTGATACTTCTGTCAAAGATAAGGGGTATTTGACATTGAACCCACTCAAATATACCGAACCGAGTTTGAGTTTGATGATGCCGTTATTTTTTCTGCTCATTGGCGGTATTGCTCTACCTGGGGGAGCAGTTTATATTAATCACAGTCGATTACGCGATCGCAAATGGAAAAGTGCGGTTTCGGCTGCTGGCCCAATTGCCAATTTGATTCTAGCTTACCTGCTATCACTGCCTTTTCAATTGGGTTGGGATTCTTTAGCTCTCGAAAATCCAAATTCAGTTTTATTTGCTTTGATTACTGCCCTAACTTATATAATTTCCCTAAATATCTATGTCGTTTTGATTAATTTATTACCTATTCCTGGCCTAGATGGTTATGGAATTATCGAGCCGTGGCTGCCAAAAGCAATTCAACAGCAAATTAATCAGGTTGCTAAATATGGAATTTGGATTTAGCAGCATATCAACAAGCAATCGCTATTCAGTTAGATTTTTATCAAGCTTGGTATAAACAAGGCGAAACCTTGGCAAAATTACAGCGTTATGAACAAGCGATCGCAGCCTACGATAAAGTAATAGAAATTAGACCAGAAGATAGCAATACTTGGCGGTTACGAGGACAAGCTTTAGTAGCACAGAAAAATTATCAAGCAGCCCTAGACTCATACAATCAAGCAATTACAATCTATTCTGACTTTTATGGTTTCTGGTTGGATCGTGGTAATGCACTATATTATTTACAACAATATGAAGAGGCGATTGCCTCTTACGAAAGAGTTATTGAATTAAAGCCAGATAACATCAATGCTTGGAATAACAAAGGTGGTAGTTTGATAAAATTGCAACGTTATGAAGAGGCATTAATTGTCTACGATCGAGCAATTGAAATTAAATCTGACAGTGCTGATTGCTGGTATAACAAAGCCTGTTGTTATGCACTACAAAACAATGTCGCTCTAGCAATAGAAAACCTACAACAATCAATCAAACTTGAATCAAATAGATTGGAAATTGCTAAAACTGATCCTGATTTTGATGCTATTAGAGAACATGAGATGTTCCAAATTTTAGTTGACAAATATAGTTAGTAGAATAATAGACACTACAAAATAGCGCTAGATATAATCAGAACGATAATAGTTTTTTCTGAATTGCTGTAATACAAAGGGCGATGCGAGAATTGATATCTTTTTGCTCAACTTCATCGATACCCAATTTGACTTTGAGGTGTTGGATATAGTTTTGAACAGCCCTGAGCGATATGTGAAGACGATGAGCGATCGCTTGGTCTGTTAAGGAATCATGACATAGGAGTTTGAGAATTTCCAACTCTTTCTCATTCAAGTTTAATTCTCGACGTAACTCTCTAGGCAGTTTCAATTCTCCATTCAGCGCAATTTCAACCCCCTCTAAAAAAGCTTTGCGCCGTTCCATTTTATTCACTACTACAAAACCGCCGTAGTGATGATTAATAGATTTAACAAGTTTGATCAGCCAACTGGGTTCACTGCTATAAATTCAGGATATTTAGAGAGGAATAAGCGTCAAAAATTAACTCTAATAGTTGGAAAGCAGGTTTAGCAGATTGAGAGCCAGAGGGTGTAACAAATTGTAAATCGAGGACAATTAAATCTGGTTTCTCTATCTGTAGACATTGTTGTGCTTCTTGCGGAGTGTTGGCGATGACACAAATAGCAGAATGGTCGAATTTTCTGAGAAAATCACAGTTATTTTGGGCTACCTCTGGGTGATCTTCTACAACGAGAAACATCTGTGGCTTGGCTTCCATATTTTTAGCGATTTAAACTAAAACCCATAGGTATCACTTTCCCTACATCCCGGAGAACTTTTACGAAGTTCGAGATATAAACTAGACTATATAAATGTATGCTTTACAAAAAACAATCAGTATGAGCAGCAACCTTTTACAACGCATTACCTATAATCCTGACATTTGCCACGGCAAGCCTTGTATTAGGGGACTTCGTTATCCTGTTGAATTGATACTCGAATTACTTAGCTCTGGCATGACAAGTGATGAAATTTTAGCAGATTATGATGATTTAGAACGGGAAGATATTCTCGCATCTCTCCAATTTGCCGTTCGCTTGAGCCAAGTTAAAAGTATATATAAAATTGCTTCATGAAATTTCTTGTCGATGCTCAATTGCCTGTTCGACTGGCTCGATTATTAGAATCTGCGGGTTACGATACAATCCATACAAAAGATTTAATTAACAAAAATGCTACGTCAGATACAGAAATAAATGCCGTTTCAATACGGGATAATCGTATAGTAATTACCAAGGATTCTGATTTTTTAAATTCTTTTTTGACAATTAAAGAGCCTTACAAGTTATTACTTGTCACCGCAGGTAATATTAATAACTTAGAGTTAGAAGCATTATTCACAGCTAACTTGCAATCCTTGGTGGAATTATTTGATAGTCACTCTTATATTGAAATGACTCGTGATTCAATTATTACTCACTTGTAAATAAAATAGTGCGATCACCTAAAATCATCGTGTCATCTGGGAGATTAGATCCCCGACTTCTTTAAGAAGTCGGGGATCTGAATATATTAGGAAGTGCGATCGCTTGACAATCAAGACAGTCGCTACAAATAACTTTAACTACCTCCCACATTGTGTGTATTGCCACCGCCACCAAGATTTCGACCGTCTGGACTCTCATACACCTGACCGCCTACAGTGCGATCGCCTCTGAACTTCCAGATGGTGCATGGGAAAGGTCAGCTTTGCCTGATGGACAATTGCAAGTCACACTGAGTTGGCGTTTACTCGGCTTGTAATTTTTCCTTAATTAAAATTTGATTGTTCAATGGTTGAATATTTTAATTTATGTATTTTATTACTTTAGTTCAACTTTTATGCGGTAAGTGCATAAAAGTTAAATTATCTAGATGAGATTAGTCAATGAGTTGTGGGGTAGGAATTTGCGTATCGATGTCTGCTTGGGAATAAGTGGGAAGTAACCAGGTACTCTCACCTGCCTTGAATACTTTGGCAGGTTCAACATTCAATTCAATGGCACCGGTGGCTGGATTGGTTCTAGCAAGAGACTGTGTGCCATCAACGAACTGGATAGCGATTGGTTCAGTCAGTTCTTGTGGTTGAACATTTGGGCCTAGAACCACTTGAGAACCTGCGGGTAAGTAAATGCCATCGCAATCCCAATCATCATCCGTGATTGTTCCTGCACCCAGAAAGTAGAGTTGGGTTGGAGATTTTTTTGGTTTGTTGGCATAGACAGCCAAAGTCTTTCCAGTTTCATTACGGCACTGCGCCCGCTTTCTAGCTGTTTCTATGATATTTTTCTGAGATTGCAATTGTACCAATCGCTGCTGGAACTGCTCAGGTGTATAGCCAGCTTGCTCAGGTGTATCCTTTACAGTTAGAAGTTGATTGAGCGCCTGAGTTACCTCGGTATAGTCAGCCCCTTTAGTAAAATCCTTGCTTGCCCAAGAGGGTTGAGCAATTACCAGGTTCAGCATCAACACAAGAGCGACAAGAATTATTTTGAGAAACTGCATATTTTCTCCTTTTTTTAATTAGTCTTAAGTACCACTGAAACTTTACCAGATTTCAAAACCTGAAAAATTTTGACTGCATCAGTAATTTTGCTTGCGATCACGATCGCACCAACCAATTGCCTTAAGATTAATAGTTCTACAAGCTCTCCCCAATTTTCAAATAAAGCTTAAATCTATGCTGTACTGAAGCATAAAAAGTAAAAGAAAATTCATACCTTGAATAAAATTACACTTAGATAAATATTTGTTACTAGTGCTTGGTGAATTGTTGAGTTAAATATTAAGCAACAAAGGTATAATTACTGCGGCTTAATTAGACTAAAAACTTATCTTAATTAAAAGTATCTATTTTAACCATACCTTACTTAATCGCGGTCAAGTTTTTAGAAAGCACAACTTTGTATAAGTTGAAACTAATTTTTCTTAAGCTGGGTACTGGGCACTGGACAAGAAATTTCTTGATTATTTTGGTTAGAGTGTGAATCCACAATCCCTAGATTGGTATTAAAAATTTTCCTAAGATGCTGTCTCAAAATTAGGTGTAAGGAAATGATTTCAGCAGAAACCGAAGTAAAAATAAATCGTTTGGAATCTATTGTTGAGCAAATTGGGGAAGCAGTACTCTCTACGACTGAGACAATTGAACGTCTTGCTGAAAGGTTGGAGAGTCTCAGCATCCAAGTCGAAGCACAGGGACATCAGGTACAACAGCAAGCCTATCAAGTTATCGCGTTGTGTGACACCGTACAAACTCTTGCAGAATCTCACTATGATTCACTGCAAAAACTCAACCAACTTACACAAACTGTAGATCGGTTTATATCCTTAATTCAAGAATTAGATGACTAGTACCGGAAGGCGGAATTCAAAATTCAAAATTCAAAATGAATACAGCCTCAGCGTTTCATTGATTTGGGATGGTGAGGCAGTCTGGTTTTCTCCCAAAGGGAGAGGCTAGCGCCAAGGGGGTTCCCCCATGAGGAACTACCGTTAGCGCAGCGTTAGCGAGCCTCACCCGAAGGGGTAGTTTATTTACGCCGTGTTCTAGCAGCCATTTTGGATGCAGTTGTCAAACCCTTAACTGTGTCACCGCGATATTGCCAGAAAAACAAACATCCACATCGCTACCAGGAGTGCGATCGCGTTTGCCATATTCCCCTACATAATAAAAATCATCGCCTTCAATTCGATAGTTCACGGGCAAAGGTTTAGTACAGGGTTGGCAAAATACTACATTAGGATCGGGTTCTCCTGGTTGCAAATGTGGCAAGTTCACATTCCAAAAGCTTCCTGCTTCTAGGGGACGCTTGAGTAAGTCCGCTAAAACTTCAGCTGTCAATTTGGCAGCTAGATCCCAATCAAAACTCTGCTTGGCTTTACGATACTGGGAAATTGCAACTCCAGGAATACCGTGCATTGCCGCTTCCCGCACGGCGGCTACTGTGCCAGAAATATAGGCATCGACTCCCAAGTTACCCCCAGCGTTGATACCTGAAAGTACAAATTTGACGTCTGCGGTAATTTGTGTTATTGCAATTCTCACACAATCAGCAGGAGTTCCGGCGATCGCATATTCAGTCTCAGAACGTCGCTGGAGATTGATAGCACGAGTGGTAGTAACTTGATGTCCACAGCCAGACTGATGCTCGGCAGGAGCCGCGATAATAGTATTTATACCGTTTACAGCTTTAAGTAGAGCTTGGATACCGGGGGCATCAATGCCGTCGTCGTTAGTTAGTATGATAGTCATGTATAGCAATCCGATAGCGAAGCGGTAGCGAGTCATCGAGCGTCTTTGATTTCTGAATCATTTGTAGAGAAAGGGAACAGGGAATAGAGATGTACCGAGTTTTATTCAAAAATCGAATAGGAGTCCTATGTATATTATTGATATGGATTTAGCTAAAATATCAGAAAAATGCAGATATATCGCTTTTTAAGTAAGCTCAAAATATATTGCATAGAAACCAGCGAGCGCTACATCACCCATCAAGAGGTAAAGTAGGAAAAGCTACTTGCAGATATGAAAAAATACACTGGATTCTGCCAAAAATATTGATCGTAGGATATGATTTCTAGATGGTTTGCAAATTCCGCCCTAAGCATTTGGGTTAACTCCCAAAATGGGCGGTATTTCTTGTGACTAGCAAGACTGTTAGCCTCAAGTTAATGCTTGCAGCCGCCCCCAGAAGAAGTTTGTGCAATCAAAAAATCCCGTGTAATATACAGCAGGGAACAGGGTTGAAAGTCTCTTGATATATGGCTTTATACTTAAAATTTGTACCTCACTTACCTGCAATCTGCTGTATATCTGCTAGAAGTAGTAGAGATTTGATACTGGAGAAAATCGGGAAAGAGGTGATTTTTGCAGTGGTTCTGTAGTATTTTTGGTGCAAGTCTGTCTTAGGAATCACACAATGAAACAGCTTTTCAAACAATTATTTAGCAGTCAAAAACACCTCATTCAGCTAATTTTACCTTTGGTGACGGTTATTATTTTAGCAACCTCACTGTTTGCCACACCTGCTTTAGCCACAGGTGTGTATCAAATACCCAGCCTTACAGCAGGGAATAACACCTGGGTTTTGGATCAAGGTGAGGTTATCAGCCGTCTGAATGAAGGTAAAATTAGCAGCGCTTTCGAGGATTTGGCAAAGCAAACAAATAAGGAAGTCAGAATTGTTACTGTTCGCCGTCTCGACTACGGTGAAACACCAGAAAGCTTCACCAAAGAACTGTTTGAAAAATGGTTTCCCACAAAAGAAGCCCAAGCGAATCAAACTTTATTGGTGATTAACACAGTTACCAATGGTACTGCTATTCTGACTGGGGATGAAGTTAAACCTTTACTCACTGACGCTATTGCCGAGAGTGTAGCGACTGAAACCGTAAGTGTACCATTACGTAATGGTAATAAATACAACCAGGCATTTCTTGATGCAAGCGATCGCCTTGTCGCCGTCCTCTCCGGTAAAGCCGATCCAGGGCCACCTAAAATAACTGACAATGTACAGGTAGAAGGCACCTACAAGAAAGCAGAAGAAACCGACCAAGGTAATGCTACTGCTTGGGTAGTAGGATTGTTAATTGCCGCCACCGTTATCCCAATGGCGACTTACTATATCTATCAGATAAATCAGCCATCATCTGATGGGTAATGACAGAGTTGTTCAATTTTAGATTTTTAATTTTGGATTTTGGATTGAAAGAAAAATCTAAAATCTAAAATTGGCTTAATCTTGAACATACTCTTTCCCTGTAACTAAAGCTACCTCAGCCCGAACAAATTCTCGACCCAAATAAGCTGCATGATTTAATTGAGTTACAGGAGGGGGCTGAGTTTCTTCAAAAATCTTCACGCAGAGTTCTTTTGCCGTCCTCGCGTTAAAGACTGTGGTATGAATTCGTTCTACCTTTTCTCGCGCCGGAATTACCTTTCCCGTTTCGGGATCGACAGCTAAACCGCGATCGTCAATTACATTTGTAAAATGCTTGGCATAGATTAACCCTGCGTCTCGATCTAAGTAAATAATGAAATATCCACCGGGATCTAGGTCAATATGACGCTGGGAAAGTTTATCATCAATTGCGGCTAAATCTTCAACTATTAAATCCATAAGCATTATAAAAAGAAATTTTCTTTTTTCAGGGTTTTATATTCTATATCAAGTGTAATTGGTCGTTTACCCTCTGACTTGAAAGTGTTGAGTGCTGAGTAAAAATACTAGTCCCCAGTCCCCAGTTATTCTTTCATTCAAGGCTTTTGAAACTTGTTTCATCAGGACTGCCTTGGCAAACTTTTAAGAATCTCGGTTACTAAATGGCAACTCTGCATTAATTGCCTCAATCTGCTGCTGTTCGAGTTGATTCACTTCCTTAATATAGGGAAGTAAAATTTTTCCTAAACGATTATTGTAAAATCGGTGCAAACTGTGGTTGGGCATGGCGGGGAAACCACGGCGTTTTTTATGTCGTCCACCCGCGCCAGGATCAAAAATTTGGATATTGTTAGCGATCGCCCACTCAATTGGCGCATAATAACAAACATCAAAATGTAAGCAATCTATTTCTTGAAAACTTCCCCAATAGCGTCCATAAAGTTTGTCATCTTTAAACAAACAAAAAGACATTCCTAAAGGATGAGAGTTATCTTCCTCGCTATATGCAGCAACAAACAAGACTCGATGGCGATAATCTGAGTGTAGCTGCTCAAAAAACCTCTGTGTGAGATACTTACTACCCCACCAGCCAAACTTATCACAGGTGTCAGCATAGAAACGGTGCATCAAGGGAAACAAAGACTGAGGAATTTCATCACCAGTCAGAGGTTGTAATCGTAAACCTGCTTTTTCTACAGCTTTGCGTTCCCGCTTGATATTGCGGCGTTGATTGGCGTTAAACACCTTTAAGTAGTCATCAAAAGTTTTAAAGCCTGCATTTTCCCAGATGTAGCTGTGGTGTAGCCAAGTTGTAAAACCATGCCGTTCCAGGATAGGACGCCATTGGGGATCGACGTAGAGGAAATGACACCCAGAAATTCCATTTTTGGAGCAAAAAGTGTCAATTTCATGCACCATTATCGCTGTAATTTCATTTTCATCTTCTCCTGGGGCGATTAAAAACCGATAGCCTTCAGCCGGAGTAAATGGTGTCATTCCCAGCAATTTTGGGTAATACTGGACTCCGATGCGATCGGCTAACTCTGCCCATTGGTGATCGAAAATAAATTCACCAGAACTATGTCCTTTAAGATAAAGTGGCGCAGCAGCAATCAGCGTTCGATCTCGCCACAATGTCAAGTGATTCGGCAACCAACCAGTTTTAGCCGTAGCACTCTGGGAGGTTTCGATATTGTTCAGCCACTCCCATTCTAAAAATGGCGTTTTGAGTGGCATTGCCAAAGCATTCCAGGCATTTTGGGGTACTTCAGCGATTTTGTTCGTCCAAACGACAGAATAGCGAGGCTTAGGTTGTTCCACTTTTTAGAAGAGTAGGGAGTAGGGGAGCAGAGGGAGATGGGGAATAAGAATTTTAGATTTTAGATTTTAGATTTTAGATTGAGAGCATGTTTTAAAGGTGGGTGGCTGTAATTTTAGGCACTTTTTGATCCCCCCAACCCAACCCCCCTTAAAAAGGGGGGGGTAAAATCTCTAAAAGTCCCCCTTTTTAAGGGGGATTTAGGGGGATCTAAAACGTTTTGCTACCGAGCAGAGGAATTTTAAAACATCCTCTGAAGAAATTTAATCCAAAATCTAAAATTGAATTGCCCCATGCCCAATCAATAACTTAACTTAGCGTAATCTAATCTGCGGGTCGTTGCAGGCGATAGTGCAAAAACACTTCTTGCTCAACTGTATTCACTTCTAGAAGTTGCAACTTGGGAGCTAAATTGGGTAAAAATCCTTTCCCATCGACAGATGTGGGTGCAGTATTACCACCTAAAATCAGCGGACAAACAGTTAACCATAATTCATCAATTAAGTCTAATTCCAGTAAGGAAGCGACTAATTTACCTCCACCTAAGACTACTAAGCGTGTTATATGTAGAGTGGCTAGATGCTTCAAAGCTGCGGGAATATCAATTTCTCGCGTTGGTGTTTCAAAAACCAGAATTTGCTCAAATTCTGAAGGGCACTCCTCTACTTCATTTCCCAGAGTTGAGGAAAGCGTTTGTAAACGTCCTTTCCATGAAACCGCTCCTGCTGTTGTTGTGAGTAGCCAACGTCTAACTGGTTGCTGAAAAAAGTGAATTTCCGGATTAAGGTTTGCAGAATGTGTAGTCACTATATGAACTGGCTGCGGAGGCTTCCCTGCTTGGGCCCGAAGTTGCACTAGAGTTGGATCTGATATTGTAAGTGTTGTTCCATAAGCGCTCAGAGTACCAGCACCGAATAGAACGGCATCAGAGGCAGCGATTTGTTTTTCTAAGTGTGCTTTATCAACCCTTGAGCCAAATCGAGCAGGCGATCGCTTAAAATCTGCTATCTTACCATCTGCACTCATTGCTAAAACAACTGTAATATGAGGACGATGTTGCAACATTAACTTGATTTGATAGTTTTAATATTTTCTTTAGTCGTGTATAAATTCTCAAAAAAACATGCTTGCAAGCTACTCTTTTTCAATTTTACCACTGTATTTATATGCAGCACAAATCACTTTCATATCTAGCATATACAAGTTTTGGTATCCCACGTTTCTTTTTGGATTATAGTAATTTGTTATTTTTAAACATTGAAAATAAAATTCTGATAATTTAATAAAATGTCTCATCTAGCTGGTCTAATTACATATCTTTGCTGTTGTGGTTTGCAGATGCAAAGTGAGACACTCGATGACTAATTCCCGCCAATCTTCCTTTCGCCGAATTTTAGTAACGAGAATATTGCTGGTCTTCGTTCCAGTTTTACTTGTAGGCGAAATTGTTGCCTTAAATAAGGCACGTTCTAGCATATTGGGAACTGCGCGTCAAAATTTAACCGAAAGCGCCATCAGTAAAGGTGAGAGAATTGGAGATGCGATCGCAATCTTAAAAGCTAATTTGCTGAGTGTAAGTAAAACGACAGTTATTCCGTCGGGTTCGCGGATACAAGAACAAGAAATTCTCACGCAGTTAAGGCAACAACTTCCAGCCAGTATTGAATGTATCCAATTGACGAATCTGTTAAACCAGAAAATAATTGCTAGTAGCTGTGGAGATCAAGCTATTGGAGAATTGATATTACCTTTGCCAAGTGACGGAATTGATGTCAAATCAATCTTGCCACCAAAGGCAGGAATGACTGGAAAAAGAAACACACAAAATCAACTACAAGTAGTTTTATCTGCACCAGTTTCCGATAGCCCAAGAAATTTAGTTTACAGCTTAAGTATTCAGTCTGCATTGTACCAACAAACCAGAAATCCACCTGGATCGCTCACAGGTGCGATGGTAGTGATTGCTGAAGATGGTACAATTTTGGCACACCCATTCGCAGACTGGGTGGGAACTAATATCAATCAGCACCCTTATGCTTCTCAACTCAAAAGCATAATTAAAAATGCGATCGCTGGGCGAAACGATTCGATAAATTTGTCTTTTACAGATGGCAAAGAATTAGTAGCTGGTTATACAGCTATTACAAATCCCCTAAGTCAACAGCATCAGGAAAAATGGATAGTCTTAGCTGTTACTAGTGTTGAGAATGCGCTTTTTGGTTTAGAAGAAATCAAATTAATTCTCATCGTTTTGACAGTTGGTTTGATTGGTGCAAGCTTGTTAGCATCCCTATATTTAGCTCCTTACTTGGCACGTCCTGTAGAAGAATTGCGAGATTACGCTCTCAATATTCACTCTCACCACGCTGCACAACCAGTTCCGCACAATTTTCAAATCCGGGAATTCAATCAACTAGCCCAAGCCTTAGACCAAATGGTAGAACGGCTCAAAGCTGGTTCAGAAGAACTAGAAATAGCTTGGAAAGAAGCGAAAACCGCTAACCAAATTAAAAGCCAATTTTTGGCTACGACTTCTCATGAATTGAGAAACCCATTAAATATTATTATTAACTGTATTCGCCTCGTTGAAGATGGCTTATGTGATGACCGAGAAGAAGAAATGGATTTTCTCAAACGTGCAGATGAAACAACGATACATTTGCTAGGTATTATTAATGATTTACTCGACATTTCTAAAATCGAAGCAGGTAAGCTTTCAGTCGTCTCCACACCCCTTGACCTCCGACAAATATTATTAGAGGTGATTAATTTACAATCAGTAAATGTTCAGCAAAAGGGCTTGCAATTGAAATGTGAGTTAGATTCTCAAGTTATACCAATAAAAGCAGATGCGCCAAAACTAAAGCAAGTGCTGATTAATGTTATCGGTAATGCTACTAAGTTCACCGACACAGGAAGTATCACCATTACTACAGAAATTCAACATAGTAGTGGTCAATCTCAGGTGGTAGTCGCCGTCAAAGATACAGGTATAGGCATCGATCCAACCCAACAGCATAAACTATTTCGTCCCTTTGTGATGGTGAATGGTACAACCACACGTCAGTTTGAAGGCACTGGACTGGGACTAGCAATTTCACGAAACTTAATCGAACTCATGGGAGGCAGCATTACTCTTGAGAGTGCAGGACTTCATCAAGGTACAACACTGAAAATTACCTTACCTTTGATTGATATCTCGCTGTTAGCCGTTCCTAAAAAAGAAGAAAATGTAGAGGATTTGGGATTATCTTCTGGGAATGACGGGGCAAAAGCAAGCCGCTATCCTAGCCTACAGGATGGGGGAAGTTCCTCTTTGGGGAGCAATAAGCCTGTGAAAATAGAGCTAGACAAAGAGATGTTACCAAAGTCCCTGGTACTAATTGGTAATGAGACTTGCGAGATTCGTCTTTCACCGTTGCAAACTATCCTGGTAAGTCTTCCAAAAGGAAAAGTTTGTGCAAATGGGACTTCCGAAAGGTAAATTTGTCAAGGAGGTAGGAGGCAATCAAAAGGGGCGGGGCTTTAAACCCTCTTGGCAAAGTCAAAAATTTATATTCAAGAGTCACTGATTATTAATGTTGATACTTGATGAACATTTAGAAAAATAGGTTTGCCACCTTGCTCAAGAGATGCTGTTAAAGCAGTAAGAATTTCTACTAACTCAGTGCCTATCCACCCAGATGAAACTTCTGAGGGAGTATTGTTGAGAATAGAGACAACAAAGGAGGAGCAAACCTTCTGCAATGGTTCCCCTGGCTCTAATTCCAGCACCACCTGCTTTTGATTTACAGGAATAAATTGATTACCCTGCCGTTCAAACTCTCCATGTAGCAGGCTTAAAGGTGATGATAGTGACATCTCATCAAAAATCAAACTACCAAGGCTCCCCACAATCCCCAGCCGTCGCTGCTTATCAGGATTCAGCCAGCACAAGTGAATATAAGCTTGAAAGCCATCTGAGTATGTTAGTGTCAACCATACTAGATCGGCCAAACCTTGAGGCACAGGAGAATTTGTATCTTTCTTTCCCTCTGCTCCCCTGCTCCCCTGCTCCCCTGCCCCCTGTAGCCACACCGTACCCGTTGCTTGTACTTTGATAGGAATTTGCCCAAGCCAAGCGTTAAATATAGCAATATCGTGAATAGCTAAGTCCCACAGCGCATCAACATCTTGCCGGACAGGCCCTAAATGGGTGCGGGTAGCGTAACCATAGCGTAAATCGCCTAATTTACCCGCCTGTACTACAGTTTTGCCTCGCTCAACTGCTGGGTGAAATAAATAAGTGTGGTCAACCATGAGTATTAAATGATGCTGCTCTGCTAAATGGCAAAGTTCCCGACATTCTACTGGGTTGAGAGTTAGAGGTTTTTCTGCCAAAACATGGTATCCTTCTTGGAGAGCATCTTTAATCAAAGCATAGTGGGTGGTAGCAGGAGTTGCGATCGCAACTCCTGTCAACCTTGGCACTGTCTTTAAATCCTGCCACTGGGTTGTTAATAATACATTCTCATCTAAGTCAAACTGCTGCTTGACCGCCGCTAATCTTTCTGGATGGGGGTCTACTACAGCAACTACATTTACTTGGGGATGCGCTAAAAAATTCCGCAACAGATGCACTCCCCAACGCCCAACTCCGATAACAGCAATATTAATTTTATTTGTCATTAGTTATTAGTCATTTGTCATTTGTCATTAGTTATTTGTATACAAAGGATGAGGGACAAATGACCACTGACAATCAACTGATTATCGACTAATTGCCCTTCTTTTAAGCTCAGGGTATTTGCGGATTAGGAATTGCTAAAAAAGCTACTTTAGCTGCGGCTTGTTCAGCAGTTTTGATCGATCGCCCCCTACCTTCTCCAAGTTTGTTTCCGTGCAGCCACACTTCAGCCATAAAACGTTCTTGATTGCGGTGCGGTTGACTGACTTCCACAACCCGATATTCTGGTAAAACTTTAAATTGCGCCTGAGTCCATTCTTGGAGAGCAGCTTTGTAATTAAGTCTGGCAGGATCAAGGCGAATTTCTGTTGCTAGTTGGTGGAAGTGGGGATCTAGCCAAGAGCGAATCAATTCCAGATTTTGAGTACTTAAGTAAAGCGCACCCAGGACGGCTTCAAAAGCATCTGCTAGTCGTGATTCTAGACCAACTTTATCAGCGGTCGCACTACCAGCGACTAGTAAGTATAACTCTAAACCATAAACTCTGGCCAATTGTGCAAGAATGCGATCGCTCACCAACACTGAACGAATTGCCGCAAAATCCCCTACTGGACAATCGGGATAATTTTCCCATAACACAACAGCCGACACCAGGCGCACCACTGCATCGCCAACAAACTCCAGCTGTTCGTAATTTGCCGACTCAGAAACAGTGGGATGAGTGAGCGCTAAATCCAGTAGTTCCCACTTTATAGGTGCTTCTAGCGATAAACCTAATTTTTGGACTAAACTTTCGAGTTGCCGTTGACGGCGTGGATAGGCAAGGGGCATTACATGACAAGGGGAATGGGGCAGGGGGCAGGAGAGGCAGGGGAAGCAGGGGAAGTTAACTTGCTATCTATGATTTATATTTCTAAAGTTCTTGGACTATTACTCTAACAACTTTTTGCTACTTCTCTCTATCTAGCTTCTCTTGGATAGCTTGACGGCAAAATTCAGGAGGATCTTCTTTCGCTTTTACTTCTTCCTTCATTTCCTTGGTGACACGCAAATGTAGATATTATGATTAGTCGAACTCACGTTGAATTAATGATGAATTAGCGATCGCATAAAACCCATACAAATAATAGAGTACAAACCGTCAAAGGTTCATACTCCATTAAAGGGGAGAGAGCAGGACATAAGCCGGGTTCTGTTCTCTTGCGAGGGCAGTTATCTATCTGGGACGTTTGTTACCAAACGCCTCAAGCGGCTCTCATTGAGCGGAACTGGTAAAAGACCAACCATAGTCCCTATCGCCTTGCTCCCAACCGGGGTTTACCGAGCCAGCACCTCTCGATACTGCTGGTGCGCTCTTACCGCACCTTTGCACCCTTACCAGGTTGGGGATTGGGGATTAGGGATTGGGGATTAGGAAAATTCTTCCCAGTCCCCAGTCCCTAGCCCCCAGCCCCTAATCCTGGCGGTATCTTTCTGTGGCACTATCCTCACGATCGCTCGCACTGGACGTTATCCAGCAAGTTTGGTCTTTCGGGAGCCCGGACTTTCCTCAAACCAGTGACTAAGACTGATCTGCAACCGCCTGCGCCTACTCTCTCCTTAGATCCAGTGTAATCTTGGTTGGCATAGTGTGTCTGACTGCTATTGCTTTTTTTTATTCCAAGGTAGAGCGTAAGTCCAAGGTAGCTTTTTGACTGTGAAAGGACAATTGATAATACTAATGGGAGGAAAATCACGACCTGGGGCTAGACCTAAACGCACTTCAGATATCCGTAGCACCAGTTGCAGGGAAAAGTCCAACTCCTTTTTTCTATTAATAAAGTCGTTGTACAACTTTTTTTGCCCTTTTTGTAGCCCGTTGATATCAATTAGTGGTTTTTTTGCTAAATAGGTTCCAGCGACTTGATCGCGCTCGAAAACATCTTCTGCTGTCACAGTTTCCGAAAGTGTTTTCTTGGGAGCAATTAGGCTTGGACTCTGGGGTACTGCTAAGTCGCGGGTTAAGTCTGGTGATTTCCGAATCACGCGGCGCGATTGCTTGCTATGTTCAACTACTAAAGAACTGTTATCCCAGTCAACGTATACGGCAACATTATCAGATTTATTTTCAATGCTAATTCCTAAATCTTTCAAATCGTCAATTGGATATGAGGCTTTGAGTTTAAAGGAAATTCCAATTTTATCGTCGAGATTTTGTTCTTTGAGTTGCTCATCAACGGTTCCTTTCTTAAACTCAAACTTAATTTGGTCATCGATGGATTCAATCATGCGGTTAAAAACATAAGAGACACCGATAATATAAATCGTCAAAACTATTAAATTCTGGTCGCTACTCCTCATAACTCAAAAATCTTAACTCCCGGTGCTAATGAATATATATTCAGACTTATTGCTCATCTGCAATTTTTAATTGCGCTTGGTTACTACAGAATTTTGTAGCCAGCCTCGTCGCCAAAAAAAGAATAGCAAACCAAGTGCGATCGCTATCATTATTGCCCAGCAAAGTGGATAACCCCAATACCAATTCAACTCAGGCATATTATATGGCGATTTTTCGGTATTGAAATTCATACCATATATTCCAGCGACAAAAGTCAATGGAATAAAAATTGTTGAAACTATCGTTAGTACCTTCATGATTTCATTCATTTTGTTGCTTACTGCCGAAAGGTACACATCCATTAATCCAGATGCTAGTTCGCGGTAAGTTTCCACCATATCCATTACTTGCACTGTATGGTCATAACAATCTCGTAGGTAGATTCGCACGTCTTCACTAATCAAATCACTGCCATCTCGAATTAAGGCATTAATTGCATCCCGTTGGGGCCAGATAGCACGACGTAGTTGCAGTAATTCTCGCCGAATTTGATAGATATTTTGGAGTGTTTGTGGGGTAGGTCTGACTATTACCTCTTCTTCCAACTCTTCGATTCGCTCACCATAAAGCTCCAGCACTGGGAAAAAGCCATCAATAATTGCATCTAACAGGGCGTAAGCTAAATAATCCGCTCCCTGTTTACGGATGATACCTTTGTTTTTTTCAATCCGCGATCGCACGCCTTCAAAGCAATCATGTTCTGGTTCTTCTTGTACTGTCAACAAATAATTTTTTCCTAATATCAAACTCACTTGCTCGCTGTAAAAACCACATGTTTTTTCCTTTGGTACTACCATGCGGGCAATGAATAGCAATTGGTCTTCATAATCCTCTGTTTTGGGGCGCTCTGGTACATTGACTACATCTTCTAAAACTAGAGGATGTAACTCAAAAACATTACCCAATCGTTGTAATATGTCTTGACTACCTAAACCTTGTACATCTACCCAAGAAATCGATTCTGTTTCAAGATAGGGGACACACTCCTCTGGAGTTGCTACTTGTTCGCGGATGAAATTTGTTTGGTTATAGTCAATCAAGAAAATGATCGGTAGCGGAGCGTCTGCATTAATAAAAATGGTTCCTGGTAAAGTCCCTGGTTGGTGATAGAACTCATCATCATGTGGCTTGTTTAGTATTTTGGGAAGGCGACGCAGTTTTCGTGCCATGCAATATTACCTAATAGTCATTTGTTATTTGTCATTTGTCATTGGTAAAGAACAAATCACAAAGGACAGCTTACACGTAATTTTATAAAAATTAATATAAAGAAGGTAATTTCTAAACTATGGACTTACTAGGTTGCTAATTTGATCATCAGCCAGATTTAATCTGACGAATCTCAATTACGAATTACGTTAGCGTAGCGGTAGCGAGTCCACGTACTCTTTCAGAGAAGCAAGCTACGCTTTTAGCGTCTCGTAGAGAGCGTCATTACGAATTACGAATTGGTATAACATATTGCTTCTGAATCAGCAATATTACAAAAAAACAGTTTGCCTTGGCAAGACAAACTGCTAAAAAAATATTTATCTGGGCGAGCAGAAGTTAGAACATGCCCATACCGCCCATACCTCCCATGCCGCCCATGCCACCCATACCGCCCATGCCGCCCATATCAGGGGCAGGAGCAGCGGATTTTTTCTCTGGCTTTTCAACAACGATCGCTTCGGTGGTTAAAACCAAACCAGCAATGGAACCAGCGTTTTGCAAAGCTGAACGCACGACTTTGGCAGGGTCGATAATACCAGCAGCAATCAAGTCTTCAAATTCGCCTGTAGCAGCGTTGTAGCCAATATTGAAGTCGCTATCCCGGACTTTCGAGACGATTACAGAACCTTCAGCACCAGCGTTGTCTGCTATTTGGCGCAAGGGAGCTTCTAGCGCTCGTTGTACAATATCAGCCCCAATTCTTTCTTCGTCATTTTGTAAGGTCTTTTTAATCGCTTCTACTGCCTTAGCTAAGTGAATTAAGGTTGTCCCACCACCAGGAACAATACCTTCTTCCACAGCAGCTTTAGTAGCGTTGAGCGCGTCCTCAATCCGCAGCTTACGGTCTTTGAGTTCGGTTTCGGTTGCTGCACCCACTTTAATCACTGCCACGCCGCCAGCAAGCTTGGCGATGCGTTCCTGGAGTTTTTCTTGATCGTACTCAGAATCAGTTTCTTCCAACTGTCTGCGAATTTGACCAATCCGCTTTTGTACCTCTGGTTTGGTAACACTACCAGCGACAATTGTGGTGCTTTCTTTGTCAATGGTGATTTTGCGGGCAGTTCCCAGCGCTTCTAGAGAAGCGGTATCCAAACTTAAGCCGATTTCTTCCGAAATCAACTGTCCATCGGTGAGAATGGCAATATCTTCTAACAAAGCTTTGCGGCGATCGCCAAATCCAGGCGCTTTAATGGCAGCCACGGCTAGTACACCCCGCGCTTTGTTCACTACCAAAGTTGCCAAAGCATCACCTTCGACATCTTCAGCGATAATTAGCAAGGGCTGACCAGAACGGGCAACTTTTTCCAAAATCGGTACTAAATCTTGGATGCTGCTGATTTTTTTATCTGTCACTAAAATTCGGGCATTTTCAAATTCGACAATTTGCCGCTCGTTGTTGGTGACGAAGTAGGGAGAAATGTAACCCCTGTCAATCTGCATCCCCTCAACTACTTCTAGTTCAGTGGTTAGAGATTTAGATTCTTCAACGGTAATTACACCATCTTTGGTGACTTTTTCCATTGCTTGAGCTAACATTTGGCCAACTTCTTCATCGTTACCAGCAGAGACAGTAGCAACTTGAGCGATCGCACTTCCTTCTACTGGCTTGGCTATCTTGGCAATTTCTAGTACCAGTGCCTCAATAGTTTTGTCGATCCCGCGTCTCAAGCTAACAGGGTTACTACCAGCCGCGACGTTCTTCAAACCTTCTTTAATCAAGGCTTGTGCTAAAACGGTGGCGGTGGTTGTCCCATCCCCAGCAACATCTTTAGTTTTTGAGGCCACTTCTTGGATGAGTCTTGCACCAGTATTTTCCAAAGGATCTTCTAATTCAATTTCCTTGGCAACAGTGATACCATCGTTGACAATTTGAGGTGCGCCAAATTTTTTCTCTAAAAGAACATTGCGACCTTTAGGCCCCAAGGTGATTTTTACGGCATCGGCAAGGGCGTTAACACCCCTTTCTAGAGCTCGCCGAGATTCCTCATCAAATGCAATAATTTTCGCCATGTTTCATTTCTCCAGCGCTTCCATTAGACAATTTAGCACTCACAGCGCCAGAGTGCTAATCTCTCAAGCGGCTCAAGTTACAAATGGAAATAAAAAAAATTGATTAATATACAGGTGATGCTCATATTAGATACTGGCAGTAATGCTTGAATTGGGAGATGAATCTAGAGAACTCCCTTAAATACCTCGGTATTGCCGACCCTGGCGGCACCGGCTGGTTGGCAGTAGTATTTACGTTCCTTTTAGCTTGCCTTGTAACTTGGCGTTTAATTCCGACAGTACGCAAATTCGCCTTGCGGGTAGGTTGGGCTGACCAACCCAACGCCCGGCGACTCAACCGAGAACCTTTACCCAATGCTGGGGGGCTGGCTATCTACGCGGGTGTGATTGCCGCGCTGGTATTAGCTAGCCTTTTACGACCGATCGAACTCCAAACCGTGTTGGCTCAAGTGCTAACTATTCTGTTGGGGGGTTCGATATTAGTTCTTGTGGGCTTTATTGACGATCAGTTCGGCTTACCGCCCTCTGTGCGATTATGGGCGCAAATTGTCACGGCACTATTATTGGTAGCTAATGGCATCAGTGTTAAAGTTCTGTTTGGCACTCCCATCGACTCGTTCCTGTCCATATTGCTCACAGTACTATGGGTAGTAGGGATTACCAATGCCATCAACTTGATGGATGGTATGGATGGTTTGGCAGGAGGAATCAGCTTTATTACTGCAATGAGTTTGTTGGCAGTTGCAGCCCAATTTAACAATCGTGCAGCGGCAATTTTAGTACTCGCAGCTTTGGCAGGTGCCGCATTGGGTTTTTTACGCCATAACTTTCATCCTTCACGAATTATTATGGGTGATGCCGGAGCATACTTTTTTGGCTATGTGCTGGCAGCAACTAGTATTTTAGGTAAACTGCAACAAAACACAGTTTATGCCTTAATTCCTACGGTTTTATTTTTGTTGTTACCGGTGCTAGATACAACTCAAGTATTTGTGCGGCGGCTACTAGCAGGAAATAACCCTCTGAGTACTCCTGGCAAAGACCACCTACACCACCGCTTACTTGCTTGGGGACTATCCCAGCGCCATGCTGCGTTTACCCTTTGGTCAATTACCTTAGTTTTCAACTTGCTGGCGATGAGAATACAAGGTATGAGTTTGGCTGTAATGGTAGCTACCGCCAGTAGCATTATCCTTCTTTTGGGTTTTACTGTCTGGCAAAGAATACGCCAACAGCCTTAGTTGCTTGTAGGGTGAGCATTACAATGCTAGCCCTACTATGGTTTATTCTGTCCACAAAAAATTCAAGCTTGAGTTAAATTGTCTTGCAGCCAAACAACTAAGTCTCCTTCTGTGGAAAAATCTAACAGTGCTTCGGCTAGATTTTCAAGCTGTTCAATAGATAACTGGCTGATACGCTCTTGCAATTGCGGACTCAAATTACCAATGCGTCGTCGTAACTGGCGCATGACTAGCTCTAGAGTTGTTTCCTGCTTGAGTTCCTCATAAAGTCTAGTAGTTTTGATATCAAAATCACCGAGTCCAAACATTTTTATCAACTCCTGACGACTGATACGCGGTAGTTTGTAAACTACAATTGTTTCTATTAAATCTAGCACTTTTTTTTGAAGTGCTTTATCGCTCAATTCCGAACGTATCTTTGTAATCAAACTTTTGACTAATATGGGAGTTTGTTTTTTATTTACAACTACTAATTTGAGAATACCAACTCCCAAGGAATATTCAGTTACTTCTCCAAGCTCGTTTAAATATAGCCTCGTTACAAGTTGGCTTTCGAGTAAGACTCGATAAGGTTGTATTTGGCTTGGTTCAAGGCTGCGGCGAGGGAATATAACTACTGCTCGCCAATCTGAAGTAGGTGCGTAAAGTCGTAAATACAGAAATATTTCTGAAAATAAACGAGCATAAAATTCGTTATCTTTTTGAAATTGAACCTCTACAAAATAAATCGGCTTGAAATTGAACCTCTACAAAATAAATCGGCTGACTACTTGTATCAGCAATAGGAAGAAAGACTCCATCAATGCGAAATGCTGTTTGCTTTAATTCTACTGAAGCGAAATTATATGCATTTGCTTCTGATGGTTGCAGATTAATTAATTCAAAAAAAGCACTGGGGAAAGTTTGAAATAAACGATAAAAAATAGAGTCTGTTTTCATGATTAGTCTGTCAAATTTTATTTAATAAGTTCGTAGTTGGCGCTAAAGCTTCAACTACGAAAAATCGCTACCCCTCAACTATTTACGCCATTACCATACCGCCATCGACGTTAAAAACTTGTCCAGTGACGTAGGCGGCGGCGGGATCGGCAGCGAGGAAGCGCACCATACCAGCGATTTCTTCAGGCTGACCGAAGCGACCGAGTGGGATGTATTTGAGAATATCTTCGGGGTTGTTGAGATCGCTGGTCATATCGGTGGTGATGAATCCAGGGGCGACGGCGTTAACGGTGATCCCACGAGTCGCAAGTTCTTTGGCAACGCTTTTGGTGAAGCCGATTACACCTGCTTTGGCGGCGCTGTAGTTTGATTGTCCTGGGTTGCCCATTAGCCCAGCAACCGAAGTAATGTTGATAATCCGCCCCGATCGCTGCTTCAGCATAATTTTACTGATGGCGCGTGTACATAAGAAAACACCAGTGAGATTAAGGTCTATCACAGCTTGCCAATCTTCTGTCTTCAAACGCAAAAGCAGATTGTCGCGGGTAATACCTGCGTTGTTGACTAAGATATCCACACGACTAAACTTTTCGGTGACGGTCTTAATTAGTGCGTCTACTTGATCGCTTTTAGAAACGTCTGCTTGGATAGCGATCGCCTGACCTCCGGCTGCGATAATTTCTGCAACAACTGCTTCAGCCGCAGCACTAGAACTGGCATAATTGACAACTGCGATCGCTCCTTGTGAGGCTAATTCGATTGCGATCGCGCGGCCGATTCCTCGTGATGCACCTGTAATAATTGCGACTTTATCTTGTAATAATGTCATTTAATGTTCCTCAAACTTAGAAATACTGCGCTAATTATCTTATGGTGATTTCGGGAACATCTGAATATTGTCTAGATAATATCTAACTCTTGCGGGATGGCAATCTTGCTAGCATGATACAAATTAGATAGCTATATCTCGTTTTTAGCTAGATATAGCCCTACTGAATCAAAAGCGCAGAAACAAGATCCCCGACTTCTTTAAAGAAGTCGGGGATCTGCGAGTTGCAATTCTCACAAATAAAATAGATTTATACATAACTCGACTAAAACGAATTAACATTTTACTATAATTAAATATCTATAGTTGTTCCTCTGTAAATGGATGAATAATTCTAAGCAATATAATAGACATCTCCGAAAAACAATGTAGAGACGTAGCACTGCTACGTCTCTACAAGGGTTCTGGGGAACGCATCTTTAATTTCTGGAGATGTCTAATTAGCCTGACTCAATAGACTAGTAAGTGTTGCAGTTCTACCAATCGTAGACATCACTCTCGTGAATATCTTTATAATTATTTGGTTGCTCAGAATAGGTTTAAATACATATCTAATGCAGATGCACAAACCAAAATAAAATACGTTTTTTATTATAATTATTTAAGCTTTTGGCTAGCAAATCAGTCTATATTAACTAATTTAATCTTTTCCCAACAAAAACCATAAACCTATACCGATTTTATTTTCTAAGAATTACCATTGAAACAAACAGTTGAAAATCGGTATGTGTCATAATGGCAACTCAAAAAGAATTTAACAGCTTTGATGATATGCTGTCCGCTTCTGATGTACCTGTATTAGTAGATTTTTACGCTGAATGGTGTGGTCCCTGTCAGATGATGACGCCAATTTTAGAGCAAGTCAATAATCAACTTAAAGATCGCTTGCGGATCGTCAAAATCGACACAGAAAAATACACGGAATTAGCTACTCAGTATAAAATTGAATCTCTCCCAACCTTGGTATTGTTTAAGGAGGGTAAGCCTGTGGATCGGATAGAGGGAGTGAGGCAAGCAGCACAGTTGGTGCAATATCTACAAACAAAGATTTAAGCTAACACTTAGAATTTTGATTTTGCTTCTTAGAGACGCGATATATCGCGTCTCTTTTAGTAAACAGCAATTGTGCACCTCTGTGAATCAAATCACTTGATAAAATCTTAAGTAAATATTAAGCATATTTACTTATACGTCTAGAGAAAGTAGTTTAGAAATTAGGATAGCTATATTGTATAGATATAACAATATATCTTGACAAGTAAAGCAATATATGAATAATAAGCAACAAAGACCAGACAAAGCCTATATTTGGGTGAATATTGATTTTGATAAGGTTAAACATAGAATAGATGCGGTGACTTGCCAGATTGAGCGGGTAATACAAAAACACCAACTTTCCAATAAAACTGGTAAATCAGGCAAAAGAAATAATTAGTTTATTTGTAGTGGTGTTTCTGACTCCTGAATTCTGATTTCTGAATTCTTCTTCAATAAGCACTAAAGTTATCCTGTAGTCTTGCGTCGCAGTTTGCTTTAGGGGCAAAACCCTAACATCATCTGTCAGGCAGGTTGGGATAATTTAATCCCACCAATAGGAAACGAGCACTGCATCACCATCCTGGCGAATATCTTCACCCAATAGCGCTCCTTCCAATCTAGTTCTCAGTCGGCGCTTCAGCCGCAAACCGTAATCTTCATTCGTGCCATCAGTGACTTCTACTGAATCGGCCCGCCATTTTTTGCCCAAATTTAAAAGCTATGACACTTTTGTATCTTGGTTCTCTGTCAGGATGTATAGTAGACATCTCCAGAAATTAAAGATGCGTTACCCAGAACCCTTGTAAAGACGTAGCAGTGCTACGTCTTTACATTCTTTTTCGGAGATGTCTAGTGTATCGGCAGGATAAGCAATGAAATGGATAATGCTGGTTTCAGGCATGGGACGATAATTTGCCATTGCAAGGAGGGTATCGACCATACCACCAAAGCTTAAACCGTTTTCATCTGGTGCAAAGATTGGTTTTGTGAACAGAAAGCTGGCCCATAAATTTCTGTGGTTGGAAAGGTCAGTAATCACCTCTTTGCCATCAAACTCATTGAACCGACGCTGCCAAACCAAGGCAGCGAAGAGTTCTTGCGGAGAATAGGATTCCGCAATCGATTGGATTTTGCCTAAATCAAGCATCATATTGACGGTAAGTAATATTTTTAACAAAACATTTGTAACTACCCTTGCAGTTTATTTACCCAGTGCCTGCTATTCTTATAGTTACTTCGGTCTGTCATAGCAGATAGATTATCCTCGATAATGTTTTATTTGTGAGCGCTCATATACCATCGTGGTAATATGGGTGCTTTTACTTTATTGCTGATGGCAAAAATCCGGTTTAGTTTTGAGACGATATTTGGTGTTTGGTAGACTAAGCTGAGAGTGAAGCTTTAACTTGACCAAAACGGCGATCGCGATTTTGGTAACTCAACAAAGCTTGATGAAATGCTTCTCTATTAAAATCTGGCCAAAGAATATCGGTGAAATACATCTCTGTATACGCCATTTGCCACAAAAGAAAATTACTCAATCGCATCTCACCACTAGTACGAATCAGTAAATCTGGTTCTGGAGTATCTGCCGTATAGAGGTGTTGTTCTACAAGACTTTCATTCACTTCTTTCGCACTGAGTTCGCCTTGTTCCACGAGTTCAGCTAGTTGACGGCAAACTCTGGTAACTTCGTTGCGGCTACCATAATTAACTGCAACAGTAAAGTGGATTGCTTGATTGTTCAATGTCTCTGCCATTGAACACTCCATTTCCGTCTGTAGAGACTTGGGTAAAGCCGATAAATCTCCAATAAACGAGATTCGCACTCCTTCTCGATGCATCTGAGCCAACTCGCGGTGTAGTAATCGCTCAAACAAATGCATCAGAAAATCCACTTCTTCAACGGGACGCTGCCAATTTTCTGTTGAGAAAGCATAGGCTGTCAACACTTTGACTCCCCAATCTTTGCAGCAACGCAATAGTTCTTTGAGCGTACTTGCTCCTTGGCGATGTCCAGCGATGCGCGGTAATCCTCGACTGGTTGCCCATCGGCCGTTACCATCCATGATGACGGCGATATGTTGGGGGATTTTTTGGGAGTTTAAATCGCTGGGTAATTTTGATTTGTCACTTGTCATTTGTCATTTGTCCTTTGTTTTGACTAATTAGTTTCAAATAAATTTTGTAAGTACTCTGGTGTGAGGGTGTTGTTCCAACTCCACAGGCGATGCATTGTATAAGTGAAGGTGAAGAGGAGAGTTGCTTTGTTGGTTAATGACCAAGAATTCCAGTTGAGTGTACCCATCATGCGGCGGAGGGTACGCATCAGGTTGTTACGCTGATAGTTTTGCGATCGCGTTTTAATCAGCGTGCGTCCAATTCGCATCAACCCAGTATCAGGAAAACTCCAGACTCCAAACCCCCAGAATTTGGTCATGTGGTTAATTTCATCCTGTGCTAGTTCCTCTAGAACATCCTGGAGTGCGCCAGTGGTGTGAGCCATCAACCAAATATAAAGACAGGTTGCACCGTATTCTGTAGCAATGCGGTGTAAGCCGTGGCGATATAGGTCTTCGTGAGGGTCATCTGTGGGGAGATAACTTCTAACAGTCCGAAGTTTTGGGGTAATTTTCTCGCCTGTTAATTGGGTGTAGACTTTGATTAATGCAGGTGTGTGCTGACGTTCTTCCTTTTCCCACAAACCAAGTTCCAGCAGTTCGCCACTTTCACCGACTGTTCCACCAACAAACCGAGCCATCTGAGGATGCAATTTTTCCAAATACTGCCGACTAGTTTGGGTATAGCCGCGAATCGGTGCTTCTGTATCCATCGCACCTATCAAGATAGATAAAAATACCTCTGCGTCTAAGCCAATAATTTGATTGCGGTTAATCGTCTGCCAGTCGATGTGTTTCCAGGGACGCGGTTGGGGATCGGCAAACTGTATCGGTAAATCTTGCAGGCGATCGTGTAGTTTTTCGACTGCAATATATCTGTCTAGAAGTGAGCGAATGCGGCGCTGTGTTTGCAAGTAGTGGGGGCTGGGATAGCTTTGACCTGCTAAGTCTTCTGTGATTGGGCTGAGGGTGTTAAGCATATTTTTATACTTAAATTTTTATCTCTATGCCCAATAGCCTAAGCGATCGCACTTCGTTTTGTCAGTCGGCTGAAGTCGGCAGTTTTATGTGATGTAATTGGAAAAGTCGGGGAAAAGTCTAATGCAAAATATATGGATGATAAAGTCAAGCATTGAATTATGTGTACTACCGTGAGCTAAAGAATCTCTCTTAATAGTCGAAGTGCTATTTTACACTGTGTTACATTAGAACGAGTTTAGCCTGTACATAAATGTGGCTAAATCACTGAGTAGTGTTAAAGACGTAGCTAAACGAGCAAGAAATAGCTTATGCCATCAGATAATATAAAGATTATTGATAATCCTTCTTATAAAAAATTGCTAGAGACATTTTCAGGGATGAAGTCTGTCTTTCAAATTGTGTCTTTTCTGGAATTTATTGGGATTAAAAATGCAAATTTATCAGAGGCATTTAGTAACTTACCTGAGATTCAAGAACAATTAACAATTCTTTACATTCCTGATAAGTTTAATAGTTACTTTTCACAATTTGGCTGGGTAGCCTATGAATCATTAAATGTAGATTTAATGCAAAAAGCTATTGAATTAGCAGATAAGAGTAAATTTGAAGAAGCAGAAAATTTACTAACAGATTATTATAATGAAGAAACTCTTCAATGGCTACTCATAACAATGTCGGTAGTAAAGGAGTTTCGGAATAGAGAGGAATTTGCAAAACTCGCAAAGGAAGATTATCTGGCAGAAAGATATTATGCATGTGTACCAATTTTATTAATGCTTATTGATGGTTTGGTAAATGACATTGAGCAGACAGGTTTTTTTGCGGAAGGAACAGACCTGACAGCATGGGATTCAATAGCAGCACATAGTAGTGGGTTACAAGAATTATCCAAGCTATTTAGAGTAAATAGAAAGAAAACTAGCACTGAAAAAATTACGATTCCATATAGGAATGGTATTTTACATGGTAGAGATTTGGGCTATGCTAATAAGATTGTTGCAGCAAAATGTTGGGCTGCTCTGTTTGCGATAAAAGATTGGGCAATAGCTATTAGCAAAGGAAATAAAAATCCTCCCCCTGTTGAACAAAAACAAAGTATAATCCAAGCTTTTCAAGATTTTTTAGATATACAAAACCTTAAGAAAAATCTTAATGATTGGAAAAGTAGAGAACTAACTGTAGGAATAGATGTACCATCTACGGGTTCTCCTGATGACTATGATAACTATACGCCAGAGAGAGCTTTTGCCGAGTTTATGCTTTACTGGACGAACAGCAACTACGGAAAGATGGCAACTTTAATTACTGATTATTTAGATATACCAATCAATAAAAAAGCTGGACAAGTGAGGCAAGAATTTGGACATATCAAGCAAATTGATTTTCTAATAAGTTCTATCAACGATACAGCCCCAGTAACTACTACAATTATAGCTACTGTTAGATATATAGTAAAAAAAGAGGTAAAAACCTGCGAAATAACTGCTGATCTAATTTATATAAAAAATGAAACTAATAAAGCAACTTTGAGAGGTGAACCCAATGGAATGTGGAGCATACATCAACGTTCCTTCAATCCAATTATCTATTCAAATCTTGTATAAGAAACAAAATCATACTATGAAAGGAGTATCGCCCCGCTTACCGTTCTGGCAGTTCACCAAATTGCTGACGATAACGGTCAAGTTGTTTTTGTGCTAACTCCAACTGTTCTTCTGGAGTTTGATAGCGATTTCCTTGTTGGTCATACCAATACAAAACCTGACGCTGGATATTACCAGAGACGTATTGTGATCGCCCGATTCCCAAACCGATTTCTGGCATCCAAAAAGGTTCACCAATTTGCAATTGATAGCTACCATCTACTAAGCGATAAACTTCAAAAGGTTGATGGCGATCGCGTTGCCAATACTCTGAATTATAAATAATGTAATACAGTACCCCTAACTTGGCATAAATGTCTAATTTTTTATCGTATTCTCCACCCGGAGTTAAGGAGACAATTTCTAAAGCAAGAATGGGTGGAATTTCGTTTTCTTCCCAAAGAACATAACTCTTACGTGATTTACTTGCCTTGCGGCGTTCTACACCTAAGCTCAAAAATCCGTCTGGGACAATCGGCACAAGTGGACTAACCCCTGTGGTATGGTAAACGCCCATATCGACGCTGAAAAACCAGTCATTACGGTTTGCCCAAATATATTGCAGCAAGAAGAGAAGCAGGTTAGGAATAAAATTCTGGTCTTCGTTATCCACAGGGGTATCGTCTGAACAAGGAAGTTCAGCACTGCTAGGCAGAAATTGATGAGGGTCTGATTTCACCATAAGTAATAATGGTGCTGATGTTACCTAATGACCTTTATTTTATTAAATGAGAAAGCTTTATTCGGAAAAGTCGGGAAAAAAGTCGGATTTACAGAATCTTATCCGAAAAGTCCAACAACATAACTGTAAAGTAATTTATAGTTGTCCCTAAAATCTGAACTCCCCTTGTCGTTACACAATGGACGCTGAAGCAGCATTAGCATGGTTAGATGCCATAATTCCCCCGCAGACTGGGGAACGGTTGAGCGATTTGCAAAAAGTGATTCTTGTGCAAGTTTGGTTGGGTAGAAAATACTTGGATATCGCTCATTCTTACGGTTGTACGGAAGGACACGCCAAGGATGCTGGTTCTCAGTTATGGAAGTTGCTTTCTAAAGTATTGCGAGAAAAGATTACCAAAAGTAATTGTCGCGCTACTTTGGAGCGAGTTCTGAGAAAAACTACTGCTATATCATCAAGTCTGATTGATTACTCGCGATCGCCCCAACTCACCCCAAAATTAGAGGATACCAATTTTATTGGGCGAACAGAAGCGATCGCTCACCTGAATACTTTGGTAAATCAAGGCTCGAAAGTGATTGTTATCCAAGGTGAAGGCGGTTTAGGGAAAACTACTCTAGCGCAGCAATATCTGCATCAGGGGTTTGATTTGGTTTTAGAACTGCTGATGGCGAAGGAAACGCAGAATATCACCCCCGCCGAACGAGTAGTAGAGGAATGGCTTAAACAAGATTTCGATCGAGAACCTGGGGTAGAATTTGGGGTTACATTGGGACGACTCAAGCGCGAACTTCACAATCGGCGGATTGGGGTGTTAATTGACAATCTAGAACCTGCATTAGATCGACAAGGTGGGTTGATTGCTTCTCACCGCAACTATGTAGAACTATTACGGGTTTTGGCTGATGCGAGAGTCCAATCTGTTACCTTGATTACCAGTCGCGATCGCCTTTGTGAACCTGGACTAAATGTCAATCACTATCGCCTCCCTGGTTTGGATGAAAATGCATGGCAACAGTTTTTTAGCAAGCGGGGATTAACTATCAACTCGTCAACCTTGCAAATCATGCATCGCACTTATGGCGGTAATGCTAAAGCGATGGGAATTCTCTGCGGTTCGATTCAAGAGGATTTCGACGGTGATATGGTTCTTTATTGGCAAGAAAATCATGCCGATCCTTTAGCAGCAACCGACTTAAAAAATTTAGCCGTTAGTCAAATTAATCGTCTGCAAACCCTTGATCCCCAAGCATATCGTTTGCTTTGCCGTTTGGGATGTTATCGTTACCAAGATATACCCACCATTCCATCTCAAGGTTTGTTTTGTTTACTTTGGGATGTCCCACCCGATCAACATCGCCAAATTATCGCTTCCTTGAGAAATCGGTCTTTGGTGGAGTGTGAAAAAGGTGAATATTGGTTGCATCCGGTGATTCGGAAAGAAGCGATCGCACGTTTATGCCCCAGTGATGAATGGGAAATTGCCAACCACAAAGCCGCAGAATTTTGGACAAATAGTGTTAAAGAAATTGAAACTTTTAAAGATGCTTTGCAAGCTCTTGAAGCATATTATCACTACATAGAAATTCAAGAATTTGAGTTAGCGGGTAAGGTCATTCTCAAAAGCCGAAATAATCAATGGCAGCAGTTTTTACCTCTTGGTAGCACGTTGTATCGTATGGGTTTAATTCAACCGATACTTATGGCAATTAATCAAGTTGTTCACAATCTTGAAAATGACCAAAATCTCAGCGAACTTTACAATATATTGGGTGATTTATATTGGATAATAGGTAAAATTAGCCAAGCGATCGCCTGTCAAGAAAAGACTATTACTTTAGCAACCCAAACACTCAAATCACTTGTACCCCAGCCAGAAAATAAACATACAGTTTACTATCTGAGGATGCTAGAAGTAGATTCTTTATTAAGTATTGGTCTTTACAAAATAGATTTATGGGAACTAGAGGCTGCCGCAAATTTATTTCAACAAGTGATTTATCTGGCTCAAAATACCGAGCATCATCGCTGGGCGGAGAAAGCCTCAGTCTGTTTAGCTTTGGTGTATTCTTATTTAGGTTTGCGTGATGCCTCATCTGCATTAGCAAATGTAGCTTATCAAAATATTACGAACGAAAAATTGGTAGAACAAACTGGGAGATTTGTCTATTTCATGCAAATTTTAGGTCAAACCTACGTCAATTTAGGCGAATTTTCCCAGGCAAATCAGATATTCCAGCAAGCTTTGACTTTTGCTGAAGAAAGTCACTATATGCAGGTAAAAGCAAAAACTCTCAATGGTTTAGCAGAAATCCATCGACAACAAACAAACTTTGTATTAGCTCTTGCTAATCATACAGAAGCAATCGAACTTTTGGATAAAATAGGTGCAAAGTGCGATCTAGCTGAAGCTTATTTTCAATTGGGTTTAACTAATCAAAAAATGGCAAAGCCCGATGAAAATCAAATGAACTTCAATCGGGCGATTCAGCTATTTACTGAAATTAAAGCACCGAAACAAGTTGAAAAAATCTCCAACCTGTGTTAATTAAAGTTTGTGTCACAGTAATTGAGTGAGCTAGTGCAACACCAATTTATTCATGGCGAGTATAGGAATCCTCAAATTGAGTTTTGAGTCTCTGAGCCATAACTGCCAAAATAATTAATGTTATAGAAGTAGATACTGCGGCTATTTTTATTCCAGAAGTATCTGTAAGTATTGCGATAAAAGCGAAAGCGATCGCAACTCCTATACAGCTTTGTTGTAATTGTTTGGTTAAGCGATAACCTTGGTTACAAGAATTACAAATCAGTGTGTGTTGTGAGAATCGATCTAAGGTTTTTAAATGTTTATTATCCTCGCTATTATCAATATTTTTGGCAGTAGAATAACCTTGATAAAAAGGCAAAGATGAGCCGTATTTATCTAACCACCTGCGATAGGCAACGACTAATGTATCTGATGTTTTGAGCGGTAAATACAATTCTTTTAATTTTTTTCCTAACCGCTCAATTTGCCCCTTTTGTTCAACAACTATTTGCAAATCACCTTCCAAGACTTTGTTACGGGTGATTATATGATCTAGCCAAGGAGGCATCAACTTCGTTTTCAAATCAAAAAAGTTACTATAATTTCTGACGAGAATCCGACATCTATTTCTACCGAGGGGAATTGAATACAAAGCTGTTCCCAAAAATCTATTTTCCTGTTCATTCCCAAGTCTGTAAAGAACTAAGTTTGGAGCAACAAAGTCTAATAATTGCCAGGGCTGATTGGGTTTTTTTGTCTTTCGATATCTTCCACTAATTCCTTGATGGGAACTCTCAAGGACTTCTATTTCTAGTGGTTGGGCTTCAGTGCGATCGCTAAATATGCCCTCATGACTAATAGGAATATGCGCGGGGTCAATAACGTTTTCAATAAAATAGCTTTGATCGTAAGGCAAGTCTCGCATGTAATCTAAGTTAAAACATTCTGGTTTATCCCAATCTGGTACAGTTGGTATTAACTCATCAACAGCGGCTTCAGCTTCACCAGCCCAAATCCAAATAATTCCTTGACGTTCTATAACTTTAAAGGATGATACACAAGCATTAATAGGAATTTTTGCTTCTTTTGATAACTGGGGAATATGCAAACATTTACCATCTTGGCCAAATTGCCAACCATGATACAAGCACTCTATTCTACCATCAATAATTTGTCCATCAGACAGTCTAGCTGCACGGTGGGCACAACGATCTGTTAAACAAATTATCTGTCCATCTGTGTTTTTAAATAAAACAAAAGGCTCCTCATATAATGAAAATCTATAAGGCCGATTTATAGGAAAATCTTGGAGAAAACATACAGGATACCAACATTCTCTCCAATCAAATTCTGACTGAGATTCAGGAGTCTCGAAAGTAGAATTTTTAGGTGTCGTCTCTATTTTTTTTGTTTCTAATATCATATTTTTCTCCAGAGTTATATCAGTCTATTCCTCAGCAGAAATTATCCAATTTGGTAGCGGTAGTTGCATTTGTTCTTAGTCCAATTTTCTCTGCTGAACTCTAATAATTAATAGTAGAATTCACCACCACTACACTTAGCTGTGAGGCGTGTATACTTAATTTTTTTGCAATTAAAGCAGTTTTCTATTACATGAAGTACAAAGTTATGGGTTTTACGCAGGAAGTAGAAACTCTTTAGTCTAATTTTGAGTTCTGCATTTTCTACTTCATTTACTTGAAAATTGCTGTACTTTACAGAAGGCTATCTCAAATATTTATTCTATATACAATTTTTTAGGAATATTTACAACCCTCTTCCGGCACAAATATTGTTTTACTCGTTTATTACTGATACAAGCTTTATCAAAATAATTAAATAATACATTTATTGAAATAGACAATTCAGTATAATATTTTCCCTACTGCTGACCATCCATACAGAATGAACAACAAAACACTTGTAGAGACGGCGATTTATCGCGTCTCAAAACCCCAAAATTGTTGCAGCCCTTAACTAAACCGTATTGATCCATAGTCAATGTCTTAAAATTGGCTACAGCTAAAGTAATTATTTACTCACCCATTGCTCCCATTGTTGAGCAGATCGATCGCGTTCTGCCTGTGACCCTACAGGATCATAACTTCCTAAACTCTGCCACAACTTATTCCAGTCATGCCCTTGGGGTAACTTACTCACCACAGCTTTAACAATCAAAAAAGCCCGTTCACGAGTCGAATCATTGGGTGCTTGCAGCAAAGGAACAACCAAAGGTAAAACTTCTTTCCCCCCTCGCATTAAAGGATACATCGAAGCTGTGTAGGGATTGTGTAGTATATCAGGGTAATCATCAATGGTAGCAACCAAAGCGGCCAATGCACGTTTATCCCCTAATGTATATAGGGCAGTGGCAGCACGGGCGCGTACTTCTGGATTCGTGTCATGGGTAGCTTGGAACAAAGCATCGGCACTGGCGGGGTCGCCAATTTCGCTCAATCCCTCGGCGGCAAGCCGACGGGTACGGGGATTGGAATTAGTCAAGGCTTCCAACAAAATAGGGGTAGCTTGTTTGCCTAAACGGATCAATTCACCCAGAGCTAAAGCGCTAGTGTCTTGATCTGCTGAATAGAGCCGTGCTTTAATCTGCTCCATAGGTGTTGCAGTCGCGTCTTGATTATTCATATACAAATTTCCTCCAACGACCAGTATCAAAACTGTCATGAATATTCCTGCCGTTCTCCAGATCACGGTGTTGCTCCTCCTCCACCGGCTGGTGCTGCTACTGGCACATGCTGAAAGCTCAAAACAACCCGGCGATTGCCCCGACGATTTGCTTCTTTATCTTGGTTAGTAGTGGCATCTGGGGTGAAGTCTTCGGTTGATCCAGAGCCGATGGTTACAGCACTAATTTGAGTTTCAGCTACACCCTTAGCACGCAAAGCTGCTCCAACTGCCTGCGCTCTGCGTAAAGATAAATCCAGGTTGTGTTGAGAAGCACCGCCGCGTCTGTCAGCGAAACCTTCGGGAGTAACTTTTACGTCAGGGAAGCGCCGCAGGTAATCCAGGAATGTATCGATTTTGCCTGTTTCGCTGGAACTGAGTTGGTCGTTATCAAAATCAAAGTAGAAAATAACTGGTTCATGTACGTAAAAATCTCGATGCTTCTCCAGAGCCGCATCAAAAGTGGCAGATTGCCCATCCTGTGCTGATGCCTGATCGTTCTCAACTTTACCAGCCCGAATCTGGAAGCCCCAATGAAGCGCGCCGTAAGTTGTCATGGTGTCTTCTCCCTTAGCCACCGTCTGAAAGTCGAAGTTGAACTCACCAGCCCCTCCGGGAGCGTCGGTTAGCTCTGCGGCTTTGATGTCGGTGGGGTCATCGGAGCGTTTGTAACCGATAGTGGCTCCGCTTGCACCACTGGAGGAAGGCCGCGACAGTCCAGGGGTTGCTGGATTGGGTTGGGCTGGGTCGTTGCCAAAGGGATACTGAGCAGGTAAGGCACTTCCGGCTGGGGCATTGGTTCCTGTACCACCGTGGGCAGGTGCATCATTATGCAGTGCATCAGTGAAATATCCGCCCTCAACTCCTGTGGTGGCATCAGCAGTGGTGCGTAGGCTAGCACCACGAGCCGCAGGTAAAGACTGAGGTTCGACGTTTGTGCCTGTAGCATTTGTCAAACGCACAATTTGAATCAGTCCAATTTGGTTAGAGTAGGGGGCGGTGGTTTTGGGTTTGAAACGAATAGTAATCGGTAGACTCGCCCCGTTTGGTGTGGCATTGACTTCAAAAGTACCGTGAGTCAGGTCGTATGTGGGGTTAATTGCCCGTTGAATTAATTTTCTCTGGGCTGCACCTGTCTGCTGTACTACATGAGTCAATTCATGGGCGGTTAATGCATCATTACCTGGTGACTTACCTGCACTAAAGAAAATGTTTTGCTGGTGCGTAAACGCCTGAGCATTCAAATCCCGATTCATTTGTACCGATTCATTGCCTGTATGTACGCGCACTTGGCTAAAATCAGCACCAAAGCGGGGTTCCATATAGGAGCGTACCGTATCTGGTAACGGGCTGCCTCCACTTTCACTGCTGTTTAGTCGAGCCTCAAAATTATCCTCAGTCTGGAAGCTGCCATTGGTAGCGAGTTGTAGCGATCGCTTTGTCTGCAATTCCTCTTCTTCTTCTGGCATTGCTTCCCGTTGCACCAAGGGAGTTATGGCGGCTGCTAGAGGTTTAGTTTGTACTTGGTCTTGAGTCTGTGTATTTTGTAAACCTATGGGTTCAGGTTGAGCCATTCGCATGATCTGCTCGGCGACTTTATCGGCTTCCTGCTCATAATAATCGTCTGGCGCACCAACTGTAAGTTTTGCCTGGGGACGATGCAAGGATATGCGACTAATGTCGTGATTAAGGGGCTGTTGTTTGATAGCTTGTGGTTCCAATAGCTCATCAATAGGCTGCACCTCTTGAAGGTCAATTGATGCCTCAGCTAGTCTTTGGATTGAATCACTATTTGTTTGTAAACCAAAGCCACGTGTTGGAGAAGCTAGTGTAGGAATAGTTGAGGAGGCAAGGGCAGGATTGCTAAAAGTTGATGTGGCTGATTTCTGATGCCCAAGCGTGCGTAGAACTCCAGTGGCTTGTCGTCCGACATCGCTCATCTCACCTTTCCTCCATCAATATTCTGATTAACGGATATTATAGAATTTGTCTAATTGCGATCGCTATCGACTTAAGTGGAAATTATTACTTCTGGACACCATCAGCAGTAGTAATACCAGCCGCCATTGCTTGTTTCTCGATAATGGGTCGCCACCACCCATCGCCATCTAAAGCGCAGACATATTTATCAACCTGGCTCGTAACTCCCTCTGTACCAACAGGCTCGGCTGAGGGAAGATTCGCTTTATTCTGTGCCCAGGCTGTCTTCATGGCAACACCAATTCCTTTCACTGCCTCTACAGCCAGCGAAGCAGAAGCATCAAAAAGCGGGTGGTCGGGCGCATCTTTGGCAAGCTCTGAGTGAGTCGGGCCAGTTAACCCTTTAGCTTTCGCCTCCTTTGCAGACTCCGCTATTTTCTTCTCGGCAGATGCATCTAATAATTTTTGTCCTAATTTACTCTGCGCCATAGCGACAACTGTGGTCAGACCCGCTGCAATTTTTGGGAAGAGTACAAGTAAGGTGGCTACAGTCCCGGTCGTAATTACGGCCATACCGCCTTTAATCGTAAAGCCAGCTGCCTTAATAATGGCTTCGGCATCCTGTTCGCCCATTTCTTCACCCGCAGCCTCGCCTGTTCTCGCACCAGATACACCACCGGAGACACCGCCAACTACACCACCAACTTGTTCGCCAATTTCTTCTCCCACAACCTCGCCAAGGCTACCAAAAAGCCCACCGATTTTGCGGCCTGCTGCCCCGCCTGTTCTCGCGCCGCTAGTAGCACCCTTAACCGCTCCTTCTACACCACCCACCACTGCACCAATCCCACCTTCGACAGTACGGAGAATCGGCTTGATTCCCATCTTGTCACCTAGCTTGTTGGCCAGAACATCGGCTGTAATTCCTGCCTTCATCATCAAGCCTTTCACCAGGGCTACAGTCAAAGCCCCACTCTCTAATTCGATTTTGAGTAATTCAATTTTACTGACCATATTATTAGCACCTGAGACATAAGTGCCGCTGACAATTTGGGGTAGTCCTTTTTTGTCCAATCCACCTACCGTTGCTGTACCTGTACCTAAGGTTGTTTCGGACATCTTAGCCATCAGGGGTTTATATTTAGCTGGGTTTTCTTTTGCCAGTACCCAGATGGCTGCCTCAGTAAAGTTGGTATGGGAAAAATAATCTTCTACAGCGTGTAAAGCGCTGCTCATCTCTTCCCGCCCTTCTGGAGTGTCACCTTTTTTGATTGCTTCTACCAACTTTCTCTTAGCCATAAACTTGCCGCGCTCGATATAAGCTGGCAGATGATTCTTGGCAGCAGCGGCTTTGATGTCGGCATAGGCTGCATCGGCGGCTTCTTGGTCTTTCTTTTGGGAGTCGGACAACTGCTTTTTATTTTCATTACGAGCATCAACATCCTTTGTGCTGATTGCTGAAGTCGGGTCTTCGACGGTATTACCTCCGTCGGGATTATCCATGTGTTCTGAAGGAACATAAGTCCCCAGTTTACTCTGGTCGATTGGCTTACCAAATTCACCCATTCCCAGGAGTTCGACCAGGGGAAACATATCTGGGCCGAGTTGTGATAAATCGCGCATCCAGTTCCCCAAATAAGCGTCTGCGGCTTCATCGGCGGTGAAACCAGCTAATATCAAGCCTTTCTTCTCAATCGAGGCATGTCCTGATTCACCAGCCTGATAGCGTTGAACGACTTTGTGGCTGGCTAGAGCATCTCCTGTTTGCTGTACCAAAGGAGTCAATGTATTTTTTACAGGTTCGTACTTGTCTAGTTTTGCTTGAGGACGACGCAAGGATATGCGGCTAATGTCGTGACTAAGGGGCTTTTCTTTGATTGCTTCTGGTTCCGAGAGTTGCTCATCAGCAGACTGAGCCTCTTGAAGGTCTGACGTTAGCTTAGTTGCTATTTGGGAAGGGCTAGTATTGACTTCTGAACCAAAGGCGCGGATTGGGTTCGCTAGTGTGGTAATACCTGGGGAGGCAAGCGATGGATTCGTAAAAGTTGATGCGGCTGATTTGTTGCGTCCAATTCGCTGGCTCATCTCACCTTTACCTCAGGCAGATTCTTGAGCCTAATTATACAGTTTGTTGAGTGGCGATCGCTATCGACTTAAGTGTAAATTATCTTGCTCATACCCATTACTCAGGACTCAGCACTGAGTCTGGTAAATGAGCAGCACTCTGAATGTTTTCTAATATTAAATCGGGGCTATTACGTTTAATCAAGCCAGTTAGGACTTTACCAGGGCCAATTTCCACCACTCGCTGGATGCCGTTAGCTGGGAGTTGTAGAGAAATTTCTCGCCATCTTACAGAACCAGTCATTTGTTGGTTGAGGCGTTCCTTTAAAATCTCGGCATCAATAGACGGAATTGGTTCTACATTAGACAACACTGGCACAATCGCTGGCTGAAATTCCACAGATTCTAGAATATCTTGGAATTCTGCCGCTGCTGGTGCGATTAAATGTGAATGAAATGCTCCAGAAACTTTTAGCGGAATCGCACGCTTTGCTTTAACTTGAGTCATCACTGCTTGTACAGCCGCAGTCGTACCTGAAATTACTACTTGAACTGAACTATTATCATTTGCCAGTACCACATCAGGTGTTTGGAAAATTACTTTTTCTAACTGTTCGGGGTCAAAGTTGATCAAAGCTGCCATCATCCCACCTGAGGCGCTATCCATGAGTTCTGCACGACGCTTTACTAGATATAAACCAGCTGACCACTCAAATACACCCGCAATGTAAAGGGCAGTATACTCTCCCAAACTATGACCAGCAACTAAATCTGGCTGGTGTCCTTGTTCGCGGAGAAGATCGGCAAGAATACTTTCTACCACATAAAGAATTGGCTGGGTGTATAGTGTCTGTGATAACTTTTCTTCTTCGTTTTGACAGATTTCGATTACAGACCAACCCAAAATCTCTTCGGCTTGGGCAAATTTGTCTTTAGCGGCAGGTATATCTAATAAGTCCATTCCCATTCCCAGGGTTTGAGAACCTTGTCCGGGAAACACCCATGCAGTTTTAGTCATTGGTCATTAGTCATTTGTCATTTGTCATTGGTCATTTGTCACTGGTCATTGGTCATTAACAAAGGACAAATGACTAATGACAAAGGACAAAATATTATCTTCCCCATTGAAAAATCGCTGCACCCCAGGTAAGACCAGCGCCAAAGCCGGATGCAGCAACGATGTCATTGGGTTTAATTTTACCTTGTCGTACCGCTTCATCCAAAGCTAAGGGGATGGAAGCAGCTGAGGTATTGCCGTACTGGGCGAGATTACTGATAACCTTATGTTCAGGGACATTCAGGCGTTGGGCAACGGCATCGATAATCCGCTGATTGGCTTGATGCAACAACAGCCAATCTATTTGATCGACCCTGAGGTTGGCTTGAAACAAGGCTTTATCTATGATTTCTGGCACTTTTTGGACAGCAAAGCGGTAAACTTCTTTGCCGTTCATCGTAATCGGTTGGTAAGTGCCTTTGGTGATATTTACATTAGGGAGCAGTTCTTGGGAAGCGCCTGCATAAGCAAGGTTGAGGTGATGGTTTTGAGTGCCATCACTTTTAAGTGCAAATCCTAATAAGCGATCGCTTTTGGCAGCCTGTAATACTACTGCCCCTGCACCATCTCCAAACAATACACAAGTGCGCCGATCTTGCCAATCTACCCAGCGAGAGAGGATATCTGCCCCGATCAAAAGTACATTTTTGTACGTACCAGTTCTAATGTATTGGGCTGCTGTCACCAGACCAAATACAAAGCCGGAGCAGGCAGCTGTCAAGTCAAAGGCTACTGCGTTGCTGGCTCCTAATAGAGCCTGGACTTGACAAGCACTACCAAACAAATCATCCGGGGTGGAAGTCGCCAGCAGAATCAGGTCTAGGTCTTCTGGTTTAATTCCCGCAGATGCGATCGCCTGACTACTGGCGGCAGTGGCGAGTACACTTAAGGACTCAGATGGCAATGCTAATCGCCGTTGACGAATTCCCGTTCTTGTGGTAATCCACTCGTCTGAGGTTTCAACTACTTCACTCAATGTCTGGTTGTGTAAGGAAGTTGCTGGTACTGCCGAGCCGCTTCCGGTAATTGCTACGCCTAAGTTTTGCACTCCTAATCCCCCAAGTATCAGCCTTTTTGTCCTTTGTCCTTTGTCAGTTGTCCTTTGTCAGTTGTCCTTTGTCCTTTACAAATGACCAATGACTAATGACTAATGACCAATGACTAACCGCTCTCGCGCTCTAGGATATATTGGGACTGAATTCGTTGTATCACCTGGTTATCAACAGCTTCTTTAGCCATGCGAATTGCATTAAAAATTGAAGGAGCTTGTGAGCTACCGTGACCGATAAAACAGACTCCTGCCACGCCTAACAGCAATGCACCACCATGTTCTGCGTGATCCATTCGCTGCTTAATCCGCTTCAGGTTTGGTTTTAAGAGTGCTGAACCGATTTGACCGTGCAATCCTTGGGGTAATTCTTCCCGCAGAATTTGCAGAATCACTTCTCCGACGGCTTCGGCAAATTTTAATAATACATTGCCGACAAAGCCATCGCAGACAATCACATCAAAGCGGCCGGAAAGCACATCACGCCCTTCGGCATTGCCAATAAAATTAATTTGAGAATTTTCGCGTAGCAGTTGGTGGGCGCGGACGGCTGCATCATTGCCTTTAGAGTCTTCTTCACCGATATTTAGCAAACCCACCTTCGGTTCAGTTGTACCCAAGACATACTGACTGTAAGCTGACCCCATAACCCCAAACTGCTCTAAAAACTTGGGACGGCAATCTACATTTGCGCCGACATCAAGTACTAACACTGGCTTACCAGCAATAATTGTGGGAAAAACAGTCCCGATCGCTGGGCGATCGATTCCCGGCAATCGTCCTAAGCGGAGTAAAGCTGATGCCATCGCTGCCCCAGAGTGACCCGCAGAAAATACGGCATCTGCCTTTTGCTGCTTAACTAAATCCATCGCCACATTGATCGAAGCCTTGCGTTTGCGTCTAACTGCATTTAAAGGCTCCTCATCCATAGCGATCGCTTCTTCAGCAGTCACGATCTCCACCTGCCCTAAACTTGTTTTTGATGGCAAGGCAGCTTCTATTTGTTGGGGATCACCAACCAACAATATATCTACACCCAATTCTTCCCTTGCTCGCAATGCGCCAGCAACGATTTCAGCGGGTGCGTGATCCCCTCCCATTGCGTCAATTGCGATCCGTATGCGAGTCGATCCCATTGCTCACAGCTTCTAGAAACCTTACAAATTTTACCAGATGGCTTTGCCGAAAAAGCTTAACTTTCTGACCGCCAAATTACTTCTGTTACGATTGCAACAATTTTTGCTGGCTAGCTCAAGATAGCACGAATTGTTTGGTATTGGGCATGGGGCATGGGGCATTCAAAAGAGGCAGAGGGGCAGGGTGCGGGGGGCGGAGGGAATAATTAATTCTTCTCCCTGCTCCCTGCTCCCTGCTCCCTGCCTCCCCTGCTCCCTAGTCTCCAGTCCCTAATCCCCAGCACCCAAAACCCAATCAACTAGTGTCCGAACGCCGTAGCCAGTTGCCCCTGCGCCGTTGTAGCCATTTTCTTTATCTGTCCACACTGGGCCAGCAATATCTATGTGTGCCCAAGGAGTTTGTTTGACGAATTGTTTGAGGAAAAGGGCAGCGGTAATTGCACCACCTGGACGTGGGCCTGTATTTTTCATGTCCGCTATACCAGATTTTAGTCCTTCAAAGTATTTTTCTTCCATTGGCATCCGCCAAATCTTTTCTCCTGAAATTTCCGCAGCTTTTTCGATTTGGGAAGCTACACCATCATCGGGAGTGTACAAACCAGCAATATCCTCACCCAAGGCAATGACGTTGGCACCAGTCAGAGTGGCTAAATCAACGATCGCATCTAAGCCCAATTTGTCGGTATACACCAAAGCATCTGCTAGGGTCAAACGTCCTTCTGCGTCGGTGTTGTTCACTTCGATTGTTTTGCCGTTTGATGCTGTGAGAATGTCTCCTGGGCGCATGGCATGACCGCTAATCATGTTCTCAGTCACCGCTGAGATAAAGTGAACTTCCGAATCTGGCTTAATTTGAGCAATTGCTTTTGCAGCACCCAAGGTGGCAGCTGCACCGCCCATGTCAATTTTCATGGTTTCGATGCCACTACCAGCACCTTTAATGTTGAGTCCGCCGGAGTCGAAGGTTAAACCTTTACCAATAATTGCTAATTTCTTTTTGGGTGTACCTTCTGGCTTGTAAGTTAGGTGAATAAATTTCGGTGGCAAATCGGAAGCTTGGGCAACTCCTAAAAAAGCACCCATGCCCAACTTTTCGCAGTCTTCCCGTTCTAGAATTTGCAGTTGTAAACCGTACTCTTTTGCGATCGCTTGAGCAGTTTCCGCTAAAGTAATTGGTGTTACCGCGTTGGCTGGCGCTGCTACTAACTGCCGTGCCAAATTTACCCCAGAAACGATTTGATTAGCGCGGGTAATCGCGGTTTCTTGTCCACCAAAACCTAATAAATCTATACTTTCTATTTGTGAACCTTTATCTTCTGGTTCGGATTTAAAGCGAGTATCTTGGTAAAGTGCCAATTCTACACCTTCGGCGATCGCTTGGGCACTGGCTGCTGGATCGTTGTTCCATAATGGAAAACTAAATCCTAGAATTTTGCTTTTTTGCTTTTTCCCTACCCTGGCGACAGTAGCAGCAGCGCGGCGCAGAGTATCTAGCTTTAGCCCATCTGTTTTACCCAAACCGACCAAAATCAATTTCCGCACTGGGCTACCAGCATTTACACGGGTGAAAATAGTACTGTTGGCTTTACCTTTAAATTCTTCTTCAGCAATTAGTTCTTTTAAAACCCCAGCAAACTTTTGATCTAAAGTAGCTAGTTCTCCGGTTAACTCTACTGCATCTTCAAATAATCCAATTGCCAAACTATCGCCTGCCCATTCTAGCAAAGGCTTATCACTAGGTTGAATTGTCATTTTGGGATTTTGTGTAAATATTCCTTCCTGTACCAGTATTGCTCAAAATTCTGTTTTCATGGGGAGGGATTGGGGACTGGGGGAGGCAGGGAGCAGGGAGAAGAATTATTCCCCTCCGCCCCCGCACCCTGCCCCTCTGCCTCTTTTCAATGCCCAATGCCCTATCCTTCAATTTTATTTGTGTCAATGTCAAATTTGCTGGCGATCGCTTCGATTATTTTTTGCTCAACTGGTGTAATCTGATTGTCAAGCTGGGCAATTTTGTAACACTGAGCCAATAAGGGTATGGCAAAATCACGATTCAGTTGATTGAGCAATATATCTAAAGGTTGAGGTGATTTGATATTTTGGCCAATGGCATCCAACGAGGTAGGAGTCAGGTTTAGAGCTTTTAATTCTGGTAAAATTTCTTTCCAAGTCTTTTCTGGATGACTAGCAAGGATCATGTGAACTAAGATTTGATCCATGATGACTTGTTGAGCGATCGCACTTTCTAGATACTTTTCACTCTCGGCTTTTAATGTTGCCAATGTCTGAGGCGATGCCAGAGATGTTGATTCATCCAGCTTGGTTTCGTAAAATCGACAAGCAGCATAACCCAATGAATAGATCATCGTTGCATTTGAACTAGCTCCAATTACCGCACCCGCTAAGGGCACATTTCGCAACAAGCCTAATCCTGCGGCTTTCAACAAACGCCCTCCACCCAAAGCCAATCCAAAAATTGCCAAAATCTCACCTTTACGGGCAGGATCGTTTAAATTTAGCCCGTAGACAGATGCAATTTGATAAAGCATTTCTGACTGCAATTTTGTTGTGGCTGTTAAATCAATTGCCAACAATGCCACTGCTATTCCTGGCAAAAAACTAGTGGCTAGTCCAACTGTGGCTGCTTGAGTTGCTTTTTCCACCATGATTCGGTGAGCAAGCTGGCTGGGTGATTCATTTGGATACTGTTTCTTAAGCTTATTTACCGCCGCTTCTGCTTGTTCTAAATCAACAAGGTTAGTATCGTTAATGAGCCAATTGAGATTTAATACTCCAGATAGTTTTCTAATCAGCCAATTTTCGCTGAGGCGATTCACAACCTGACCACTGGTTTGAGTTGTTTGCTCAATAAACTTATGTGTTTCTTTTGCCGTTGCTTCTCCCACTCCTACTGCTGTGTCTAAAACTGTTAGGCCAGTCTGAGCAACAGTTTTAATCAAAGACTCTAATACAGACGGTTCATTTTCTATTGATGATTGAGTCTGGATTCCTACTTCTGAAGTTTCTCTGGGTGAATTAACTGATTTGTTCACTTTTACTTCTTGGGGTTTGTCTGCCATTCCTTGACACCATCTTGCTAAAGCCTCTCTCTTTTTTGTAGCGAAATTTGAGTGGCTTGACATCTGCCAAGAAGTACAAGTTATAGATCAATAATTCCTGTCACGCTTTTACAGAAAGTCAATTCAATTCATAAATTGTCCGTAAGAAGAAAATCTTTCTTTCGGCTATTGTTTGTGTAAGTCCTGACTTTTCACGTTATGTGGAAAAGTCCGCCAAAAACCTAACCCCCTTACCGACGCGATAAGGGGGAAAATTCAAAGTCTCTCTCCTTTTAGGAGAGAGATTTAGAGAGAGGTTTTCTAGATGACCTGAATTGTCAGGTGTAAGTCCTGCCAAAATACGATCGCACTTACTTAACTTGTATGATTCTGGCGCTTAACAGGTTTAGGCTTTGGAATTGGTTTAGGAGTTGGGGTAGTATTTGTAGGAAGTGTAAAATTTTCAATGGCTTGGGCAATTCCCTGTACTTGCATTGGTGTTAAACAATCACGAGAATTATTTATCATCTGTAGAAGTGCAGGGATACCTTGTAAAACTGGAACTGAGCAATCATTTGCTCCTATCCATTTAGCAATTGGGAAGACTACTGGAGCAACAACAAATCCATCAGGAAGGTTAGAAATTAATGAAATAATCCACTGACTAAACATTTTTTGATGGTAAAGACTTTGAGAGGTTGGACTATCATAAACTGCTACCCAGTTGTTACCTACACGCCTTTTCCATTTATCTTTATAAGCGCTAAATGACCCTTTCCAGGTTTTGACCTCTACTAAAAACACACCACCCTCACCGATGATTAGATGGTCTATTTCCGTTAAAGAGCCGGAGTTAGTAGGGACTAAAGCATTATTAAATATCACCCATGTATCTGGAAAAAATTGTAAAAGTAGTGATACTCCCCATTCTCCCATATTGCCTTTGAATTTATTTGTGGTTTGTTTAAATTCAAATATGAATGAACCCAACCCACCCAAAAAGGCATCACCTAATGTTTCATGAATTTCTTGGTGTTTAGTAGATTTTTTGGTGTCTATTTTCTGTTGGAATACTGCTCTAAGTGAGGTGATTGTTGAAGAGTTTTCATAAAATTTTGATCCCCTTTATCAGCGATCGCCATTTTTAGGGTTCCCAGAAAAAGCAAAAAAAATACTATGAAACCACATTTTCAGTATATTAACTGATGAAACGCGTAGGCGCAGCCCGCCGTAAGCATCACACCTCAGCCTATCCTCTCACCTCTAGCCCTGTACCCATATCAGCTTTAGTTTCTAAAAATTCGTTATCATTAAGAATTTCGTAGAGATTAGTATCTTTTTCTAACAAGCAAGCATGTCCACAATTGGGCAATACCACAACCTTGTTATTTGGTAAAATATTTGCTATCCGCTTCACTTCCGTTACAGAAGGCAAAAGGCGATCGCTACCACCGGCAATTAACAAAACTGGTTGAGTCAAATTACCTAACTGTTCCTCATCAATATGAAACTCTCGCAGTAAAGACAACCGCCAAAGAACCGTTTCAACTGGGACAGAACGCATAGTTTTCAGCAGTTCATGGCGATCGCTGCGAGAAATGCGTGACAAAGATGCTAAAAATGGTAATAATCCCAGTGCGCCAACATCATACAATCCTAATGGCACTAAGTAAGTTAGTTGGGATGCCCAACTTAACCAAGGGCGGAGATGAAAGGATGAAGCTGGGTTAATTAAAATGATTCGCTTAAATAAATGGGGTGCTTGGATTGCTACTTTCATTGCCAAGCAACCACCAAAGGACTCACCACACAGGTAAACTGGTCTCTGAGAGCTTTTTTCTAATTCGGCGTCGATCAAGTCCAATACACTCTTCGTTAGCATATCCCAAGTGTTAAGGTCTTTCCGGGGGAGCGCCAAAGAGCGCACATCAAAGCCAGTTTCTAATCCAGCAGTCTGCGATCGCAATAGTTGACCTGTTCCATCCATTCCAGGTAAATATACCAACAGCGGATACTCTGGCTGTACTCGTTCAGGAGTCAGAAAACAAGGCTTTAGCTCAACTTCAGAAATAGTCATTGGTCATTAGTCATTAGTCATTGGTCAATGGTATAAAACTTTTGGACTGTTGATTGTTGCTTTTGAGTGAAGTTTGGTGTTTTTGACCAAAAACAAATAATCCTTTGAGAGCAAGAGACTAAAAGTCGTGGGCAAAATCCAAAATCGAATGGCTCTAATAGCAACCTTGATGCAGCAAATTGCTAATTTCACTATGACAGTGTTCTGTCAGTTCAGCCACAACAGTTCTAGCTTGTTTGCCATAATATTTTTGATGATATTGGGGCGTAATCCAATAAGGACGACCGATTAACACCGCAACCCGGCGATAAATTACCAAAGGATGCCAACCACCTTGGTTAAATAAGGGTTCTGAAGGGTCAAATACACTCAAAAGCTTTAAGGGGAAGCCGGAAGTGTTGACTTCTTCTAAAGAGGCGATCGCGATCGGTAAAATAGCTAAATCCTGTACATCAGCTCGTAATGCCAAATGAGCAAATCCCCGTTGAAACTTACCCAGATAATTTGGTTGAGTAAATTTCACCATTGGTTCTGTCCCTTCTGGAAATACTCCCACCATCTGCTTAGATTGCAATAGCAACTCCGACTGCGAAAAAAAGCTTTGCTGGCGGTTTTGAGTATCCTCCAAGGGAAAACACCCCAATTGACCGGTGACAATCTCCCGCATGATTGGGACTTGTCCCATGTAGTGATGGCAAGCAAAGCGAATCGGACTCGATAACGCTGCCATTAAAATCAGTGCATCCATAAAGCTGCGATGATTGCTGACTACCAACACGCTAGCATCCTGGGGAATGCGATCCTCATAATAGCGAAACATTTGCGTTGAGAATGCCGCCACCAAAGCGCGAGAAATCTCTAGGGGGCTATTTCGATTCATACCTAATCAATATATCTTCCGGTAAATATGGCGATTTATCTTAATTTAATTTTTACATTTCTTTACTATTGCCATGACCGTCTTAAGATAGAAATATCTAATCGACAAAAGCAATGAGATTTTTTGCGTTCTCAATTTTGTATTCTCGATCACAAGAATATCTAATAGAAACTATTTATAAAAATTATGATTAGTTAATTTCCATTTTTTAGGTAAAAATGAATTTAATTGATGTCTATTACAAAACAATTCTTGACCTGATAAATTTGCTAGTATAAACATGTTATTGAAAAAAACAGGAATAATATTGTATAATTGCGTGGTTTTGCCACCAAAAGCTAAAATGTAAAACGTTTTAATAAGTTAATTTTTATTTTGTATGAATCTAGTGAATAAAACAACAAACACATTTGCGCTGACCACACCTTTATATTATGTAAATGATGTACCCCATATAGGTAGTGCTTACACGACGATCGCAGCCGATGTCGTGGCACGATTTCAGAGATTACTGGGACATCAGGTATTACTAATAACAGGTACAGATGAGCATGGGCAAAAAATTCAGCGATCGGCAGAAAGTTTAGGCAAAGCACCACAAGAGTTTTGTGATGAAATTGTCCCTAGCTTCGTGAGTTTATGGCAGTTACTAGATATTCAATACGATCGCTTTAGTCGGACTACTGCCCCTCGTCATGAAGCGATCGTCAAAGAATTCTTTGAGCGAGTCTGGAAATCTGGTGATATTTACCAGGGACAACAACAAGGCTGGTACTGCGTATCCTGCGAAGAATTCAAAGAAGAACGGGATCTGCTAGAAGGACACCGTTGCCCGATTCATACTAACAAAGAAGTGGAGTGGCGAGACGAACAAAACTATTTTTTCCGCTTATCTAAATATCAAAATAAGCTGACAGAATTTTATCAATCTAAACCGGATTTTATTCAACCAGAAAGTCGGCGTAACGAAGTCCTCAGCTTTGTAAATCAAGGGCTACAAGACTTTTCAATTTCGCGGGTAAATCTAGATTGGGGTTTTCCCGTACCAGTTGATCCCAAGCACACCCTTTATGTCTGGTTTGACGCGCTGCTAGGTTATGTCACAGCATTATTAGAACCAGACGCAGAACCGACTTTAGAAAATGCTTTAAAAACATGGTGGCCGATTAATTTGCACCTAATTGGTAAAGATATTCTCCGCTTCCATGCAGTTTATTGGCCAGCAATGCTGTTGTCGGCTGACTTACCCTTGCCAGGACGAGTATTTGGGCATGGCTTTTTGACCAAAGACGGGCAGAAGATGGGCAAAAGTCTGGGTAACACCCTTGATCCTGTTGCGTTAGTTAAACGCTATGGTAGTGATGCCGTTCGTTATTACTTCCTTAAGGAAATCGAATTTGGCAAGGATGGAGATTTTAATGAAGTTAGGTTCGTTAATGTTCTGAATGCAGATTTGGCAAATGATTTAGGTAATTTGCTCAACCGCACCTTGAGCATGGTGAAGAAATACTGTGCTGAGAATAATGTCCCATCAATTGGCAATGAAGCGATTCCTGACGAAAATCCTTTGAAAGCAATTGGTTTACGTCTGGGCAAACAGGTGAAACAAGCATACCAAGAGCTAGCTTTTAGCCAAGCTTGTGAGGCTATCCTTTCCCTGGCGCAAGCCAGTAATAAATTTATTGATGAGCAAGCTCCTTGGTCATTATATAAACAGGGACAGCAGGAATCAGTGGAAAAGGTTCTCTACGCAGTTCTAGAATCAGTTAGACTAGCAGCTTATCTGCTATCCCCAATTATTCCTAACATCAGTAGCGATATTTATCTGCAACTGGGCTTCGGAATAAACTTTAACGATCAAAAACAAAGTTCAGTTACCGCTCCTTTTGCCATTCATGCGACATGGGGAATACTATCTAGTAAACAACCTTTGGGTAGATCCCAACCGGTTTTTCAGCGAATAGAAACCCCGAAAAACGATTAGTCCTTATCAAACTCTGATTTTGTTCAATTTCTTATTTTCTCACAAAATTTATCGTGGCTGAATTTAAATCAGCTGCGGAACATTATCATAAGCCGCTGTGACTAGCATCTAAAAGTTGGTAATTTGTATCAAAAATAACAGGGATAAAAATTGAGGTATCACAACGATGTTGCATAATTTGGAAAACGATTCAATCTTTACGCCAGAACAGGTTTTGGAGAATCGGGGTAGAGTTGCCATATTTATAGATGGCTCAAATCTATTTTACGCTGCACTGCAACTAGGGATTGAAATCGACTACACCAAGCTATTATGTCGATTAACCGGAGGTTCTAGACTACTGCGCTCTTTTTTCTACACAGGTGTAGACCGGACAAACGAGAAGCAACAGGGGTTTCTGCTGTGGATGCGTCGCAATGGCTATCGAGTCATTGCGAAGGATTTGGTACAGCTACCAGATGGCTCTAAAAAAGCTAACCTGGATGTAGAAATAGCAGTAGATATGATGGCACTAGTAGATTCTTATGATACCGCAGTTTTAGTTAGCGGTGATGGGGATTTAGCTTATGCGGTAAATTCAGTCAGCTATCGTGGCGTGCGGGTAGAAGTCGTCAGCTTGCGTTCCATGACCAGCGATAGCTTAATTAATGTTAGCGATCGCTACATTGATTTAGAAGCCATCAAAGAGGATATTCAAAAAACCCCTCGCCAAAGCTATCCATACCGTCCCTTATCGGGGATCGGCTTTTTGGAAGATCCTAGAAGTAGTGATGGACATTTAGAAATCCAAGAATAATGGCGTATAAGTTTCATAAAAGAGGGAGAAAGGAAGAGAGAAAAAATCAAAATTTCTCCTCCGCTCCCTCCTTTCTTATTTTACCTTTAACTTTTTTCTTGGTATTTGGTTTAGTTGCTTGTGGGGGCAAATCTCCCCCAGCTTCTCAACAAAATACTGAGGCTTCATCTAATTCAGATAGTAATTTAACTTTCTTTGGTGTCACCCTAGAACAAGCAGATGAAGTCGGAAGACCGATTTGGAAAGTCAGGGCTACACGGGCAAAATATACCAAAGAAAAAGAAATTGGTCAGGCGGAAAGTCCTTATGGTGAACTATACCAAGATGGCAAAGTAGTTTACAAAATCAAGGCAGATGTAGCAGATATTCAACAAGATGGCAAGCAGTTGTTTCTTAAGGGTAAGATATTTGCCACAGATCCCAGTAATGGGATTGTGTTGCAAGGCAACGAATTAGAATGGCGTCCTCAAGAAGATTTGTTAATTGTCCGCAACCAGATTAATGGTACTCATAAACAACTACAAGCAGTAGCACAGGAAGCACGAGTTAAAACCCGCGAACAGCGCATGGAATTTTCTGGAGGGGTAATAGCTAATTCCACCGATCCCCAAATGCAGGTTAGAACCGAACATTTAATTTGGAATATTAAAGAAGAAAAACTGATTGGCGATCGCCCTATTCAAATTGACCGCTATAAAAATAATAAAATTAGCGATCGCGGCAAGGGAAATTATGCCGAAGTTAACTTAAAAACAAAGATTGCCACTGTCCAGAAAAATGCTCAACTAGATTTACTAGACCCACCACTGCAAATAGCTAGTAACTCTATGATCTGGAACATGAACACAGAAACCGTAACCACAAACTCGCCTACGCGAATGTTCCAGCGTGCCGAAAATGTCACAGTGACATCCAATCAAGGTGAAATGATCATACCGCGAAAAATCGTTTATTTAACAGGTAACGTCAACGCCGTTGGTCAACGTCGCCAGTCTTTGAGATCCAATTCATTAACTTGGTTTTTAGACAATAAGTTAGTTGAAGCTCAAGGAAATGTAACTTATCGACAAGTTGATCCACCGTTAAATTTTGCAGGTGAAACAGCTGTTGGTAATCTGCAAACAGAAAATATTGTTGTCAGAGGCGGCAGTTCTGGCGGTAGGGTAGTAACGGAGATTATTCCCCAAGAAAGAGCTAATCGTCGGTAGTCAAGTTAGGGAACTCCAAGGAATAAGTTATCCAATATTGTGGAGTGGGCAGCTTCCCGCCTTATAGACTAGGCTCTCGTGTCGCACACCCCACAAGAGCTACCATGTTTGAGTTAGATGAACGATTCTTTGAGAGGATGAACAAAATTCCAACTCTCCCTCATACTCCCCACTTATAAATTTTGGTCGAGTACTAGGCTAGGATCTTATTACTACAAGTCCTTTGATAAACCATGAATGGAGCAAACCGATTAGGTAAGGAATCCTTGCCAACATCCCAGCAAGTAGAACATTCTTACCATCACGATACAGATGACGAGCATACAGAGCATACTCATGGAACTGGAGAATCGGCTCATCCTCACATCCATAGCGAAGAGTCTTTACGGCGGATTGTCAATCGATTATCGCGTATAGAAGGACATGTTCGTGGTATTAAGGCAATGGTGCAGCAAAGTACCCCTTGCCCTGATGTTCTACTGCAAATTGCCGCAGTACGCGGCGCACTAGATCGGGTAGCGCGAATTGTTTTGGATGAACATTTAACTGAGTGTATTGCTAGAGCCGCACAAGAGGGCAATATTGACGTTGAAATTAAACAGTTAAAAGCTGCTTTAGATCGGTTTTTACCTTAAAAATTAGAAAAATAATGATATACAGTAGCGATCGTGACTAAGTAGACTATGATCCTAAAAAAATATCATTTTCATTATTCTTTAATTGGCAAATTCAACAAACCACTAATTCTTTTTCTGCACGGGTTCATGGGTAACATAGATGAATTTGATGAACCCATAAAATTACTATCTGACGATTTTGATTATTTAACAATTGACCTCCCAGGACACGGTAAAACTCAAGTTTTGGGTGAGGAAGATTACTATACAATGGCTAACACTGCTGATGCTTTAATTAACTTATTAGATGAGTTAAAAATTGCCAAATGCTTTTTAGTTGGTTATTCAATGGGTGGAAGATTGGCTTTATACCTTGCCTTGCATTTTTCCGAACGTTTTTATAAAGTTGTCTTAGAGTCAGCTTCCCCAGGTTTACCAACAGAAGCAGAACAATTAGAACGCATTAAGCTTGATCAGCAAATAGCGAAAAAATTAACAATAAGTCTTGAAAAAAGCGATCTTGCAGCTTTTCTATCACATTGGTACAATCAGCCGATTTTTGGTTATATAAAAAATCATCCAGAATACGATCGCATGGTAAAAAGTCGGTTGCAGAACAATCCACAGGAATTAGCTAAATCACTACGCTTTATGGGTACTGGATGTCAGCCTTCTTTATGGGAAAAGCTACAATTCAATACAATTCCCATGCTTTTACTAGTGGGTGAATGCGATCAAAAATTTTTATCTATTAATACAGAAATGACTAAAATATGTGAATTTGCTCAGATAAAAATAATTAGTAATGCTGGACATAATATCCACTTTGAAAATACCTTGGCATTTGTGGAAAATATCAAAATTTTTCTGTCCCCAGCAAGTTAAAAATTAGGATAACTTCACTGCTTCTTTACTGCTTTGCTAGAAGGAGTTGGAGATGGTGTCAAATTTGGGCGAGTTGGTTGCTTTGCTGCTGTTAATTCTTCTTGTAACATTTTCTGATAAACCTTAGGCAAAGAACTACTAACAGAATTAGTTTCTAAGCCATATCCCAGACTTGTCCAAGTGGGAGAGAGTCGCCGCAAAACATCATTTAACTTTCCCTGGCGCAACAGTTGAGAAATATCAACTCCCCAAACTTTAGAATCACTTAACCAACGGTAAACTACTACATCTTGATATTCCGCTTCAAAACTATAAGCAGTCCAAAACATCATCTGCATTGGTTTTGGGTGATAACGGGGGGCTAAACGATACCAAGTAATGTTGATAATTTGATATCTGCCAGCAGCAGTAGAACAATTACCTGTGTTGGGGCCTGTGACAATTGTGATGCATATCTCAGGATGTCGGCTGAGGTCGTTGACTTGCTGTCCACCGTATAACAGCGAATAGGGACGGTTCCCACTAGCCTCACTCGCCGAGATGGTTCGCATTAAGGCGCGGATATAGGGGTCGCCCTGTTTCATGACCAAAGGCGGCTGTTTATTTTCAAAGATGGGATCGGAAGGCGATCGCAAGTCTCCAATATACCATTGCAACAAATATACAAAGCCAAGAAGCGCGGCTATTGGGCCAATAAGTTTTTCAACACCTTTGAATTCAAAGCCTTTCAGAGTGTAACTCCTTCAAATTCGCTCTCTTTGCTAACAAAAATCATCGACGAACTCATTCTGACAAAGTTCACACCTGATTGTTAGTTATTATTCCCGATTTGCTCATCGCTTCTCTGTTGTAAAGGCTACGGTGTACACACAAGTCTTGAAATCCCACCTAAAACTTGGTTTCGTTGTCCTAGTAGTTCGCCAACCCAAAATTGCTGGGTGGAGGTCGGCAGAGGAGCAGGGGAGCAGAGGAGAGATTTGTACAAGTTCTTTCCCCCCTGCACCTCCGCACCTCTGCCCCTCTGCTTGCCACCACGCAAAATTCCCTTAGCAGACTACTAGTCTTAAAATTAGCGGGATAAATGGAGTTTCTAGTTACCCAAAATTTGGGTATTTATGGGGCTGGAAGGGTTGGAACCCTTGCAGGCCTTGTGTGTACACCGTAAGTTGTAAAAGAAAGAGCGATCGCTTTAGGGAGTGGAATCAATGGATGGTCAATTTAGATCAGCTAATTGACAATCGCTTTTCTGAGAAGATGTGAGCCGCTCATTTTGGGGATGGGAATAGAATCCCGTGGAATATCAACACTGTTGAAATAGCTCCTTAAAGCTTTTTGAGGCTGCTTCCGGTTTGGCAACAATTTCGACAATTTTATTACGTGCATCTGCTTCAAACAGTGCCTCAATAGCAACTTGGGCGACTTTCTGTCTGGGGATACTACCGTCAAACAGTGTATCTGCACTCTGCATTACGATCTGGTCATAGTTATCTTCATTCTTCAACCCACCAGGCCGCACAATTGTATAAGTAAGACCACTTTTTTGGATATACTCTTCAGCTTGTTTTTTCCACAACAAAATCAGCCAAAACAAGTTTAGTGGATGGAAAAGCTGGGAAGTACACAAAGAAGAAACCAAGACAAAATGCTCAATTCCCTTTGTTTTTGCAGCATCTACTAAATTTTTAGTCCCTTCAAAATCCACTTTATAGGGGCCAGTGGGGTCAAAGCTCGGTTTTGCCCCAGTAGCAACCAACAGAACTGTGCTATCTCCCAACGCAGCAGTTAAACTTTCTGGTTGTAACACGTCACCTACTACCAATTCGGCTTCAGGAGACAGAATACCCCTAGCTTTTTCTATATCCCGCACTAGAGCGATGACGGGAATGTTCCGGGCGATCAATTCTTGCACAATCCGGCGACCTGTTTCACCTGTTGCCCCTGCTACAAATGCTTTCATAAGAAATGCTATCCTGGGAAACTATTGTGTGCTTGTTCAGTTCTTTATTTTAGTAATTCTATGGAGTTGATGGTAGATTAATGAGGTTTCGGTCAAAATGGGATCTGAATGCGAAATGACCCAGGAGTGTGGGGAATTATTAATATAGATCAACGCCAAAATATACAGTAATGCATTTATGCTTTCAAGAAAAGGCGAATATAAATCCTGGGAAATAACAGAAGCAGTTTTACCTGTAGTGTCCACCCCAGAAGAAACCAAGGACACCTTAACAGAAACAAATGTAGCGACGCTCACAAAATTTTACGGTCGTTATCAAGATTGTATGGAAATGGCTGCCCCAGTCGAGAAAGTTGCTGAGTATCTCAACGCTCACTCTTCATGGTTTTCGCGCTGCGCTGAACCCATGAAGGTACAATCACTTGGGGAAAATGGCTATGCCTTAATGATTGGTCGTTTTGGTTCTTTTGGTTATGAAGTAGAACCGAAAATTGGTTTGGAATTGCTGCCTCCAGAGGAGGGTATTTACCGCATCCGTACAATCCCTATTCCTGACTACCAACCGCCTGGTTATGACGTAGACTATCGGGCATCTCTACAGTTAGTCAAAACCGATGTTTCTACTAGTATTGGTGAGGTTACAAGGGTTGAATGGGAATTAGATTTAATAGTTTATCTTCACTTTCCCCGGTTTATCCAGCGATTACCCAAGTCTATAGTTCAATCTACAGGCGATCGCTTACTGAATCAAATCGTCCGTCAAGTCTCCCGTCGTTTAACTCGCAAAGTTCAGCAAGATTTTCATAAATCTTTAGGAATACCCTTCGCTGCCAATTCCAAGCAAAAACGCTGAAGGGAAGGGAGCAGGGAGCAGGGAGCAGGGGGCAGGAGTTATATCTCTTTCATCTCCATAACTCACTACTCATTACTCATTACTCATTACTCAGCACTTGAAACCATCTTGGCAGAGTTAATCTCAAGCAACCATGTGTGACTCCTGATCTCATCTTCGGTAAATTATCTTTCATTCCTAAAGAACCCCAAAGAGTTAAAGAATAGCTTTAACTTCTTGGGGTTCTGTGTATGATAAAATACTACACTTACCTATTTTGTGCGATCGCTTACACTAAACCTTAATAAATTCTTATATTAATAAAAAGCTACTACCTTACTAACCAATCTTAAACTTTTCCTTTATTCCTTGATTTATGTTTGTCAATACCTTCATCAGACGTCCAGTACTGACGACGGTCTGCACGTTCATCATTTTGCTGCTGGGAAGCATCTGTATTCCGATTCTTCCCATTTCTCAGCTACCAGACCTCGCTCCGGTGCAAATCACCGTTAGCTCTAACAATACTGGTGCGGATGCTCAAACAACAGAAAATACTGTTACTAACATCATTGAGCGACAAATTAATGGTGTTAAAGATGTATCCTATATATCTTCTAACACGGGTAATGATGGTTCTAGCAATATAACTGTCTCCTTCCCGACTAACGTCAATAGCGATATTGCTCAAGTAAACGTTCAAAATAAACAATCACTTTCTGAACCTCAACTGCCAGATACAGTTCAACGAACAGGTGTTACCGTTGAAACGGCATCAAGCAGTCTGCTTCTGGTCTATGGTTTTTACTCAGAAAATAATGAGTATGACAACATTTTTATCAGTAACTACGTCGATCTGTATATTTTCGATCAGATCAAACGGCTTCCTGGTGTAGGAAGTGCCAGGATTTTTGGGGAGCGCAAATATGCCATGCGTCTCTGGCTCGATCCCAACAAGCTTGCCCAACATAAACTAACTCCTCAAGATGTGACAGCCGCCCTGCAAGAACAAAATATTCAGGTGGGTGCAGGAGCGATTGGTAAGGAACCAGCACCAGATAATCAAAGCTTTGAATTTGCTTTACGGGCAACCAGTCGATTTAAAGATGCGGCTGAATTTGAAGATATGGTGCTGAAGGTGAGTCAAGGTGGCACTAATAGCACCACTAGTAGCACTTTAGTTAAACTTAGAGATATCGGTCGAGTTGAACTGGGAGCAGAGAGTTATCTCGCTGATGCTAAATTCACCATCCCAGGTAATGCTCCCAAGGCAGCCGTGGGTTTGGGTATATATCAACTTCCGGGTAGTAATGCTCTAAACGTTGCCCATGCTGTTGAAAACCAGATTAAAACACTAGAGAAGAGTTTTCCACCTGGACTAAAAGCACAGTTGGCATTTGATACCACTCCGTTTGTAGAGATTTCTTTAGAAGAAGTTCTGCACACTCTGGTTGAAGCAATTATCCTAGTGGTCTTGGTAATTTTTGTCTTTTTACAAGACTGGCGTACCACGATTATTCCCACTGTAGCGATTCCCGTTTCCCTGATTGGGACGTGTGCGGCTCTATTAGTTTTAGGATTTCAGATTAATACACTAACTTTGTTTGGTTTCGTTCTGGCGATCGGGATCGTCGTTGATGACGCCATTATTGTGGTGGAAGCAGTTGCAGTCAAACTAGAACAGGGCATGAGGCCCTTTGAAGCTGCGGTTGAAGCCATGAAGGAGTTAACTGGAGCAATCATTGCCACTTCACTGGTACTCATGGCGGTATTCATTCCAGTTGCATTCATTCCGGGTACTACTGGGATTGTCTACAAACAATTTGCATTAACGGTTGCTTGCTCCATTGCCATATCCACTTTCAATGCCTTAACTTTCTCTCCGAGTATGGCTGCCATCCTCATGCGCCCGGCTCAAACTCCACGGGGCCCTTTGGGGTGGTTTTTTACGCAGTTTAATCGGGGATTTTCCTGGTTCACGCGTCGTTATGTCGGATTTGTTAGCTATCTTACCCATGTCAAGCCGATTGTAATTGGGGTTTTTATCACTGGTTTAGTCGCAACGGTTTTGATGTACAGAGCAGTGCCTACTGGATTTATCCCAGAGGAAGATCAGGGTTACTTCTTTGTAATTGTCCAGGGGCCTGATGGGGTTTCTTTGAAATACACCGAATCTGTTATGGATCGGGTTGTCAAAGAAGTAACATCGGTTCCCGAAGTTCAAGCGAGTTTTATGATCAGTGGCTTTGGTTTCGATGGCAATGCTTCTAATTTAGGCATTGCCTTTGCTAACCTGAAACCCTGGAAAGAGCGAGCTAAAGAATCTGAGTCTGTCTATGGAATACTTCAGAGGGTAAACAAAAAGCTCTCCACAATTACAGATGCCAGAGCGATCGCAGTCAATGCTCCTCCAGTTAGAGGGTTAAGTAGTACGGGTGGTTTTGAGTTTATCATTCAAGATAAAACCGGAAGTGCGCCGATTCAAACCCTGCTTGATACTGCTCAAAAATTCATTGGGGCGGCTAATAAAAATCCTGCTCTCCAACGAGTCTTCACTCAGTTCACCGCCGACACTCCTCAATTTGACATTCAGGTGAACCGCAACCAAGCCAAAGCTCTCAACGTCGAACTCAACGACATCTTTGGGACATTGCAAAGTTACTTGGGGTCGCAATATGTGAATGACTTTGTGCAGGGACAGCGACAGTATCGAGTATATGTCCAAGCAGATGGCGTTTTCCGCTCTAATCCAGATGATATTGGCAAGTTGTATGTTCGCTCTGGAAGTGGGGCGATGATTCCATTGAGCAATCTGGTGAAAGTTACTCCCTTTGTGGGGCCAAAAACCATCTCCCATTACAACTTGTATAGGTCAATTAAAGTGCAGGGCGCTCCTGCTCCTGGTGCTAGTTCTGGAGAGGCGATTAAAGCGATGGAAAAAATCGCAGCAGAGGTGTTACCTCAAGGGTTTGGTTATGAATGGACAGGGACTTATCTCCAGGAAAAGACATCTGGGGGATCTACAGGCTTGATTTTTGCCTTAGCGATCGTCATTGTCTTTCTGGTGCTGTCAGCTCAATATGAAAGCTATGTTGACCCAATCATTATTTTGCTGACAGTTCCCCTCGCAGTTTTGGGAGCGATGACGGCGATTTGGCTGCGTTCCAATATTTTCATGGCAGGTAGCCTCTTCCCGAAAGTAGTAGATGATATTTATTGCCAGGTAGGTCTGGTGACTTTGATTGGTCTAGCCGCCAAGAATGCGATTTTAGTCGTAGAATTTGCCAATCAACTGCATGAGCAGGGTATGAGCTATACGCGGGCGGCGATAAAAGCAGGGCAAGAACGTCTGCGACCGATTTTAATGACTTCTTTTGCCGCGCTGTTAGGATTTTTACCCTTGGTAATCTCTCAAGGGGCTGGAGCCAGCAGCCGTTGGTCTTTAGGAACAGCGCTGTTTGGCGGGCTGCTGCTTTCGACGTTCTTGAGTTTGTTCTTAGTGCCAATTCTGTATATTTTGGTTAAGAGTTTGGCTCAGGCTATATTTTCTCGGAAGCGATCGGGAGGCTCAAACCCTCCAGATTCTCCAAATGGAGCTTCGGGATCGAGACATGAAGCTCTACCCGCAAGCTCAAGTCAACCAGAGGCACAACTTAGGTCTCAGCAAGATGGGATAACCTAACTTTGAGTAGTGAGTAATGAGTAATGAGTAAGGAGTAATGAGTGGTGAGTTATGGAGATGTAAGGAGAAATAACTCTTGTCCCCTGCTCCCTGCTCCCTGCTCCCTGCTCCTTGCCTCCCTGCTCCCTGCCCCCTGCCCCCTGCTCTCTACCCCCTCGCTTGTATCCATAAGAGCTTCTAGCTCTGATACCATTTTCTGTAATTTCCTGCTTGCTAAAAGAATTAGTCGAATAGAATTAAGTACTTAGATAAGGAAGAGTGAAATGGGACTTAGCGACGGACTTTTGAATCCGACCAAAAAGGCTATGGTCATAGAGGACTGTTGCAACATGATTGAAGGACAGCTTGCATCCAAGTCAGGTATGAGCGGCATCGCTTTGAAAACTGCCTTTGCTGCTTTGAAGGGGATTAAACCAGGGTACATCCCCTATGTAGTTGAGCAGATATTGCCGCAATGCTTCACAGCACTTGATCCTATCTGGAGTAAAGGCATAGAGAAAGGCGATCCAATTGAGTATCTGAGTGCGAATCGCTCTGATACGGCAGACGCGCTATTGGGTGTCACCGATGCGAGGGTCAAGAGCGCAAAGCGCCCAATCGTGCGAGGAACCTATGAAAAACTTCGCGGTTCCGCCAAAAAGCACGTAGAAGAAGCAGTGACAGATTTAGCTAAGGTAATCAATAATTACACTAAGGTCTGAGCAAGGGAAGTAGTGACGCGATTAATCGCGTCTTTTAGAAATGTGGCAAGCGTATAAGCTTCTTCCACTTGTCTTCAAACATCGCCTCAAAACTTCACCAACTCTAAATTGCGTTCCGCCTGTTAGATGGTTCCTTTTTTAACTGTTCTCTGAAATTGATTAAGTCTTTCTGAGTAATGTATGATATTACACAGCTTCATTAATCAATCGGCTGCGATCGCATACCATCTTCTCTAAATAATCACCTTTGTCTATCACTCAATCAATTAGTTCGATTGTCTGATCTGCACAAGGTAATGTTAATCTGGCGATGCCTAATTTTCCGCGTTGTCTGGCATGGCGATTGTATTGTAAATATCTCAAGTTTGGATAGTTGTAGTAGAAGTGCGATCGCTTACTCTTTTAGTATTCAAGCATTTGCGCCCAGAATAGAAGAGTCATAGTGCTGTAACAAATCTTCTGGATCGTTGTAAATTGCGATCGCTCCCGACAGTTGTTCATCGCTAAAGCCACCGCAGCGCAAACCAATCACAGCTACCCCTGCTTTGCCGGCAGACTCAATATCGTAAGGCGAATCTCCTAGCATCACGACTTTTTCAGATGTCATTTGCCCTTTCTTCAAGGCTGCTTCTACAATGTCAGGAGCAGGTTTAGATGCTTCGGCATCATCGGATGTAGTTACTTCCGTTAGCAAATCATCTACTTGGGCAATTTTGAGCATGGTATCGAGTTCTTCAGAACTTGCTGAACTAGCGACAACCAGATGCAATCCCGATTTTTGTATCTTTAATATTAAGTTTCTGCTCCCATTGGCAGCAGTGATTTGCGGTATATATTTGTTAGATATATAGTTCTTTGCGTAGTTTAGCGATCGCTTTGCCAGTTCCTTCTTCATCATTTAATTCTGGCGCTACTTTGGGAATCAGTTGATCTCCACCCATGCCCATCAGTGGTCTAACTGTTTCAAATAGCACTTCTAAGTCATAAGCTGCAAATGCCTCCACCCAGGAATTTGCATGAGCATCATTACTTAAAACCAGTGTGCCATCAATATCTAAAATCACCCCTTCTAATGCCATGAAAAACCTCGCCTGACGTTTTGTTTCATAGCTCGATGATGGCATGGCAAATAGTTTAGTTCATCGTCCTAACAGAAGAGAAGAGGGTTAGAGAAGAAATGGCGATCGCCTGAGATAATTCTAGAAGGTGCGTAGACGCAATCCAAAATGAAGGGTTTTTAACCCACGAAGGTGGGTTTTGTCTGTGTAGCCGCGACTTCTAGTCGCCAGGGCTTTTTGTCTCATTTGATATCATCGCAGAGACGCTTGTCGCTCTCACTCACATTCGGGTTATTCTGCAAATAATCATGCAGCCAATTGCAACCACGCACCAGCAATTGGTCTAAATTCTCCACAGGCCACAACCGCGCTGTCTTGTCATCTGATGCCGTGGCGATGGTTTTGCCGTCCGGGCTGAAACTCACACTTAAGACTATGCCTTGATGCCCTTTGAATTCTTGCAGCAGTTGCCCTTGCAGATTCCACAACCGCGCTGTCTTGTCATCTGATGCCGTGGCGATGGTTTTGCCGTCCGGGCTGAAACTCACACTGTTGACTGCGCTTTGATGCCCTTTGAATTCTTGCAGCAGTTGCCCTTGCAGGTTCCACAACCGCGCTGTCTTGTCAGATGATGCCGTGGCGATGGTTTTGCCGTCCGGGCTGAAACTCACACTGTTGACTGCGCTTTGATGCCCTTTGAATTCTTGCAGCAGTTGCCCTTGCAGGTTCCACAACCGCGCTGTCTTGTCAGATGATGCCGTGGCGATGGTTTTGCCGTCCGGGCTGAAACTCACACTCCTTACCCAATCTTGATGCCCTTGAAATTGATTACGTTCTTTAATTTTATTGAGAATACTATCCAAAGCAAAAATAGGGCTGATAGCTGGATATTTTTCTAAAGGGCGACCATCTTTTACCAAAGTTTTTAACTCTTTACCAGTCTGCATTGCCGACACCAGCGATTGTAACTCGGTATATTCAAACTGTCTTAAAGCATTAACTCCCGCCCGTTCTAGGTTTGTTCCTTGTTGTGCTTCTTTACGTGCTGCTTCTGCTGCTTCTGTTGCTTTATTTGCTTGTGCAAGTTTTACTTGCGCTTGGCTGAGGGTAGTTTGGGCTTGTTTAGCTTGAGATTCTGCTTGCTGTTCTTTTGTCGCTGCTTGTTGTAATTTTACTTCAGCAGTTTTTATTTTTTCGCTTGCTGTTTTAATGCTTTCCTCTGCTTGGGCATTTTTATTTTGTAATTCTACGGCTTTCTGGTTTACCTTTTGTAAATCTGCTTTAGCAGCCAGCAAGCTTTGGTTTGCTTGTTGAGTTTTTTGTTTTGCTAATTTTGATTCTCGTTCTGCGGCTTGCTGATTTTTCTGCGCTGCTTGAAACTTTTTCTCTGCATCTTTCTTTTTAGTTTCTAATTCCTGCGCTTTCTTCTGTATTGCTGCCTGTTGCTTTTGGGTATCTTCCAAGTTTTGATTTACTAACTTGTATTTAGCTTCAGCCGTTTTAACTTTATTTTCTGCCTCTTGCTTTTTACCATCAGCATCCTTAGCAAATTGAATTTGATTCAAAGCATATAAAGATGATATACCTGCAAATAATAATAGACATACCGCTAAACCAGAACTCACTCTCAACTGCATCCGCCCTTGGCGAATTTGCTTGTCAGCTTCCCGTTTGGCATCAACTAATATCTGCTTTGCATCTTGTTCAAGCTTCAGCTTCTCTTCTGCTTGCAAGCGTTGTTCTCGCTCTCTAGCAAGTTCTGCTAATATTTCATTACCCTGTTGCTGACGAATGAACGACACAAGGTAATCATGCACCAGTTGATAACGGTCAGCCGGAGATTCTGGTAACAGCAACACTAACCTTGATGCCACAAAAATCTCTAACACCAAATCTAATTTATCAACTTCTGCTACCAAATCTGCTGCTAACTCAGCACGAGTCTTCAGGGGACGAGTCCCATTTTCATCTGTGAGTAAATATAAAACCAGTCGTGCAACCTGTTCATTCTCTGCCCCACAATCATGAATGACTTCTTCTAAAAATCGCTCAACCAGTTTTTCTTTCGTACCAAATTGACGATACTTATCTAAAGTTGTAATCTTCTCAGTTTGTAATTGCGTCCCCACAATTTGTAACTCAATGGGGCGAACCTCCCCCAATTCCCCTGCTAAATCCCGCACTAATTGGTCAATCAGTGCAGGTTCCAAAAAGTGAGAGCGTTCTGCTAAACTCTGCACAACTGCTTTAGCATCGTCTGGCGAAAAGTTCCCCAAGTAATAGCGAATATTTTTATCGAGAATATTATTATTAATTGTAGTCAAATTAAACAGACGTTCTAACTCTAATAAATAATGTAAATAATCTTCCCGCAAAGACAGAATTACTTTTACAAAAGGAATATTGAGACAAACTCGCAAAAACTCATAAAATGCTCGTCGTTGACCTTGGTCTGGATAAACAAAGAAAAACTCTTCAAACTGGTCAAACATTAAAATCGTCAACAAATTTCGGTCAGCATTTTTCCGTAATTGTTCTAAAATAGCTGCTGAAGAATCAAGATTAGCAAATAATTGATTCCCTCTGACTTCCTCAAAAGCCTTAGCCAAACTCTGCCCCAACATTCCCACCCAATCTGTATAAACTCGCAACAAAACAGGTAAAGCATCTCGCTCACCAATTGCTTGCTGTTGCAATGCTGGGATTAATCCACCCTGCAAAATCGAGCTTTTACCCACTCCTGACTGACCATGAATTACAGTCAATTTATGCTCAGTCCCGCCAATTCTTTCTCGTAACCGCTTAACATCTTGTCCCCGACCAGAAGCAGCAATTTCTTGAGCAATTGTTTCAGGATTTTCAACTTGCAACTGTGCAGAATTAATTACCTGTCGCTGCGGGTTAAGATAAGATGCCCCAACAAAAGCGCGGAAACCATACTGTTGTTCAATTTGTAATTGCTCTTGCTTAATATTAAAAGCTTTAAGATATTCACCTTGTTCAAAGTAAAGTGAGCGTAACCTTTCTAATATAGATATATATAATTGCGGGTTATACTGATGATTACTTTCAGCTTTAGCAGCTTTTAAACTACTAATTGCTGCTTCAAATTGACCTAAACCCTGTTGAGATTTTGCTAAAATAAACCGATACAATCCAAATTCATTTGATTGTAAATTAGGTATCTCAGCTAATATTTGTAATGCTTGCCCTGCAAGTTGATTAGCTTCATTCCAGCGTGACTGTTCTAAGGCTACTTCTGCCAAAAAACCATAATCTTGAGCCAACTGCAACGACGTGCCATAATTTTGATGTAGCGGCAGAGATTTTTCCACAAGGCTTTGCAACTCTGACCATGCTTCTAAACGTCGTAGCACTTCACCCAGTTTAGTAATATGCTTTGCAACTAAATCTGAACGTTGTGCTTGTTCAAAAATCTCAATAGCTTGCTGAAAGTAATTTTTAGACTCTTGCCAATAACGTTGATTTTCTGTCTGATTTTTTTCCGATTGGCGGTTATAAGCTGAAGCAATATTAACGAGTAATATACCTTGCCGCTCTAAATAATTACTTTGTCGCCAGAACCCCAAGCTTTGTTGATAATGTCCTAAAGCAGAATCTATCTTGTCATGTAGATAATCATTTAAACCAAGCAAAAACTCTAAACTTGCTTGAAGTGCTGCTTCTAATACTTCTCCTCGATTTTGCAAATCTTCACGGGCGGTTTCTAGTTCCCGGCACATTTGGGGATTGGGCGTTATGTCACTTGCAAAGATTTCATCACTTTTTTGCTGGAGAAAGTTGACTAACTCATCAGTAGGATTTTCAAAATCAATGATAGTTGCCCAACTTTCTAAATCAGTTGCTAATCGAATCAATTTTTGCAGAACTGAATCATTAATCCACAACAATATCGGAAACTGAAAGTTCTTTCTAAACTCCTCCCGTACTTGGTTAGCTGAAGTCAGAACTGTATCAATATCCTTAACCGACTCTAAACCAAAAATCATCAATGCAGATGGCTGCTCATCTCCCAGTTGTTCGCGTATATTTGTGTAAAGCGTTTTGACTGATGCAGGTAAAGTAATTTCACGAATGTGTACAGGAGATAATTGGCGCAGGCGTTCTACCATGCGCTGACGTAAATCAGCATAGCTACAGCGCAGTAAAATCAGCGAAAATTCTCCCTGAGAAAGGGTAATTGTTCGCACCAGAGTTTGCAATGAACGTTCATTGTCAAAAGCTAAATTTTCTGGCTCTCGCTGATTACTCATAACATAAATAAGTAGTTAAGCAAAATTAGATTTATTGGTAGAGATAAGGAACACCAAACGAGGAATAGGAAAAGAATGTGTGTAACGGAAGAACAACAGACAATTTTTGCTAGTTGTAAAAAGCTGTAGTTTATCAAGATGACAACTGACATCGCTCCCGCACTTGTTGATATGGCTCCCGCACTTGCTGATATGGCTCCCGCACTTGTTGATATGGCTCCCGCACTTGTTGATATGGTTCCCGCACTTATTGATCTAGCTCCCGCACTTATTGATCTAACTCCCGTACTTATTGATCTAACTCCCGCACTTATTGATCTAACTCCCGCACTTATTGATCTAGCTCCCGCACTTGTTGACACCGCTAACGTTGTGCATTTTACAAAATACCTGATAGCTAACTAAACGTGAATTCGACAAGTCTTATTTAACCTCTCCCCCAACCCCTCTCCGTGTCGGAGAGGGGAGCAAAAAGCTGAATTTTTCGTTGCTCCTCCCTTTCCGTTTTGGAAAGGGAGGCTAAGAGGGAGAGGTTCATCGAACTCACGTTAACTAAAAGCGTACAACTCTAAGCCTCTACAGCCGATTTATAACCTAAATTCCTTAGCTTCTGCCAAAATCGGATTAATATCAAACCAAGAACCATCTTCATCACGATATTCAAATACAAACATACTGCGGAGCAAAAGGTCGTATCTTTCATGACCTCTCAAGCTTTTTTCTTGCGCTACCTCACGCAGTAATTCCCATTCATCGGGCGTAATTGCTAAAGTTAGCTCATTGCGGCGTTGTTTAATCACTCTATCTACACACTCCCGCGACAAAGGTGGGTGAAACAACAGCATCAACAAGTTACGCAAATGACCACCGCTAACTAAGCACAGCCTTTTTAAAGTATCAGGACTATCAAAAACTTCGGTAATTAAATGCTGGCTTTGTTCCCAATCGACACCAGGAAAAGCCCTCGCCATGACCATCTGTTGCAGCAGCGTGATTCCCTGTGAGAATTGCGAACCATTCTGTATTTGCACCGGAACCATTGGCAAAACTTTGGGGTCTACTCCAAAGCGATTTGTTAACCTTCCTAAAGCGTTGGAAAAAATCAACACTAGGGGAATAGTATAAACAACATGACAATTTAGCTGGTTTAACTGTTCTCCCCGTTCCACAAAGAGATACTCTGGCTGGTAATAACCGGAAGGTTTCTGAGAATTATCCACTCTGTCGAGATTATCTATAATTACCACCAGTCCTTTTTTACCTTGCTGCTTGAGTTTTTCTCTAGCAGGCTTGAGCAATTCTTTGTTAATTGATTCTAAAATGCCATTGGTGCGCGGTTCTAAATATTGCCGTAACTGACTGCGAAGTTTAGGACTGTCTTTAGTTTTAGCAGTAATTTTGGCAATACCTACAGATAATTGAGCCTCAACCCCAATATCTAGCGGCGTTTGCAAAAACTCAGAAATTTCCGTAAACAGATTTTTAAAGTATCCTGGTTTGAGGTTAATTTTGATTGCTTCTAGACTTTGACTCACCTCACGAGCTACTGCTAATAAAATATCTGTAACATCAATATCAGCCATATCCAGGCTTTGGCTAGACTCAAAATAAACCACATGAAATCCCTGCTGTTCTAACTCTGCTTTTAGCCGCAGTAACTCAGTAGATTTGCCACAGCCAATATGTCCGGTAAATAATTGACAAGTAGGTTCTTCAGGGGAAAGGCGGGTGATAGTTCGTCCTAATTCTTCAATAATCTTGGCACCACGCACTTTAGAGAAATCAATATAATATTGTCTATCTTCCGGTTTGCTTACAACCAGAGTTTTGCTGGGGTTGCAAGCTTGAAAAAATCTAACTAAATCTAGTTTCATCACAAATCACCCGAAATCAGCCTGATGCTTTTGCCCATTTCAGTGATTATACAGACGATAAAGCGGCTATTTCGGAAAAAGCTTAGAGGATGTTTGAAAAGTCCTCTTGTCGGTATCAAAGATTTTAGATCCCCCTAAATCCCCCGATCAATTGGGGGACTTTGATTCCGGTTCCCCCCTTAAAAAGGGGGGTTAGGGGGGATCTAAAGTGCCTAAAGTCACAGCGAAACACTTTTCAAACAACCTCTTAGGTTGACTGATTAAAATATCTAACTTTTCTTGTGGGGTGAGACACCTATCCCACAAGAAATATCTACAATTTCAGCTTTTCACCGCGAATCGAATAATCTAACAACTCCATTGGGTGAATAACTGAAATCTTCTTACCTTGCGACTGCAAATGCTTTGTAATCTGCAAAGTACACCCAGGATTAGCAGAAGCAATTAACTCAGCACCAGTATTCAACAAATTCTCTACTTTTTGCCGACCCAATTCTTCAGAAACTTCTGGTTGCAGCATATTATAAACCCCAGCACTACCACAACACAAAGCTGCATCTATTGGTTCTCTCAACTTCACCCCTGGAATTTGCCGCAATATCTGACGCGGTTGGACGCTAATCTTTTGTCCATGCAATAAATGACAAGCATCTTGATAAACTAAATTCAAAGGCTTATCGGTTAACGGCGATAGTTTTGCTGTAAAGCCAACAGTTGCCAAAAATTCTTGAGCATCTTTAACTTTAGCGGCAAAATCCTTTGCTTTTTCCCGATATTCTGGGTCATCTTCTAAAATATGCCCGTATTCTTTCAAAGTATGACCGCAACCAGCAGCATTGATAATTACAAAATCTACATCCGTTTTGGCAAAACTATCAATCATCTGCCTTGCTAAAGCTTTCGCCTGTTCTGTTTGTCCTTGGTGTTCGGGAAGCGCTGCACAACAACCTTGAGATTTCGGAATCACAACTTCACAACCATTCGCCGTTAAAACCCGCACTGTTGCTTCGTTTACGGAAGAAAAAAACAGTCTTTGGACGCAACCCAAAATTACTCCAACGCGGTAGCGCTTTTCACCTTTAGCAGGAATCATAGTAGGAAAATTATCTTCAAAAGATTTGAGAGTAATTTCTGGCAGAATTGATTCCATTGCTGCCAAACGAGGCGATATTTTATTGAGTAAGCCCGTAGTCCGAAATAATTTGGCAAACCCCAATTTTTGATAAACTAATAACGGAATTAGTAAAACTCGTAAAAGATTGGGATAGGGAAACAGAGAAAAGATCAATTTCCGAAAAAATTGGTCTGATAAACTGCGGGGATAATTCCGTTCAACTTGATGACGAGTTGCAGAAATTAACTTGTCGTATTGCACACCAGAAGGACAAGTACTCACACAAGCAAGACACCCCAAACAAGAATCAAAATGTTCTACAGTTGCGGTATTAAGAGCAATTTCACCCTCATTAATTGCATCCATTAAATAGATGCGTCCTCTAGGAGAATCCATCTCCTTACCAAGCACCCGATAACTGGGACAAGTCGAGAGACAAAATCCACAATGGACACAACTATCAATTAACTTCGGGTCAGGCGGATGACTCCCATCAAACCCCTTCAAATTCTTTAAACTAGCGGTATTATTAACAGAATTTTCTGAAACTTGCATATTTCTATCTTTCCCCTCTTCCTTTGCGTCCTTTGCGGTAGCCTGCGGCAAGCCTCTGCGAGTCTACGTTTTCTTAAAATTAAATCCCACCCACAAACCGACCAGGACTTAAAATATTCTTACTATCAAACTGTTCCTTAATACGGCGCATCAACGGCAAAGCATTTCCCGTATAACCCCAAACGTCTATTTGTTCTTTAACCGCAACTGGTGCTGACAAAATTGTTAAAAAACCTATATTAGCTTGAGTGCGATTGCTTCCACTAGAATGTAGTTGCTCACGGATTTTCAAAACTTGATTTTTACTTTCTAATTGTAACAAGCCTAAACCACTACTAATATGAATCAAACCTAACTCCACCTCAGTCAAAATCTCTACAGCAGCAGTAGGTAACACTCCTATTTTGCAGGTAATTACCGATTCTGTAACAGAAGTATGTATTCGTTCTTGTAATCTCTGCCATAGATTAGCTTCCTCACCATCGGCAAAAATTACTCCATCTAAACCCAGCTTTTGCCCAACTTCCAAAACTCGGTTTGACTGTTCTTTAACACTCTCACTAATACTTTGAAAGCGGGCAATTAATCCTAGTCCTTCACCCAATCCTAAACTAGATACCAATTTATTTGATAGCAAATCAGCTTGGATTGGTGTTAACGCCGAACCCCGAAGGATATTAGCCGCTTGAGATACAGCCTCAGCTTTCCCAGTTAGTACCACCGTCCCCGATGCTTCTGCTAGCGGGTACAGACGAAAAGTTAGTTGACTGATAAAGCCTAATGTGCCGTAAGACCCCGTAAGCAACTTCATCAAGTCATAGCCGGCGACATTTTTAACTACTCTTCCCCCAGCTTTAGCAATTTCTCCATCAGCACGCACAAAGGTAATACCTAGTAACTGGTCGCGCACACTACCATAGCGTTGTCGCAGAGAACCTGTATCACCTGTCGCAACAATACCGCCAATGGTTGCCGACTCTGGTGCTGTGGGATCAAGGGCGAGAAATTGCCGCGACTTTGCTAAAAGTGCTTGCAAATCGGAGAACTTCATCCCAGCTTCTACTGTGACAGTCAAATCGCCAACAGCGTGTTCTATCAGTTGGTTGATGCGTTCTGCACTGACTACAACATCAATACCTTTAGCTAAACTACCCCAGTTGAGTTTACTACCACTACCACAGGGGAGGACGCGCCAGTTATTTGTGTGAGCTTTGGCAATGACTGCGGCTAGCTGCTTTTGAGTCCGAGGATAGACAATACAACTGGGAAACTTCTCAGAAGCGATCGCCTGTTGGATACGTTTTTGCTGACTGAGTTCGATATTTTCCCAAAGACAAACAGCATTTTCTTCGCCGACGATAGATGCAAAATCAGTAGCGCAGACGGCTTGCGGCCTGTCGTTAGACATTGCTTTCATTGAGTTTATTTTTTTACGCCCTACATCTAATTTACTGGCTAACCTGACCAAAAAAGCACATTGCCATTAATATACGGTGGCTTCAATATAAAAAGCGATGCCTACGGCGTAAGCTAGCTTGTAATTAGCGCCAAATAAAGGAAGAGTTTTTCTTCAGGCGATCGCTGCCCAAAAGGCGATGAATACAGCAATCCTAAATCATTCGTGAACAATAAGATCCCCGACTTCTTTGAGAAGTCGGGGATCTTAGTCTCTCGATTTTTACAAAATAGTATTGCTATATTTGAAAGCTTTCAAATTTTAGGAAAAAAGTAGTAGATAAGTAAAATTTACTCATCTACTACAGGTAGAGTTAGGAGACATCTGGGATATTCACAATATTTTATGGGAAAAATTAATAAATTTCAGCGATAAATATCGCTATTTAAGTGTAGTTATTGAGAGATAAATTTATATTGTTTTACGTTTCTCTGATTAACTTTTAAAAAAAAGTAACAGATGGGTAAAAATTACCCCTCTGCTACAAGCAAACGGAGGTATAAACTTGATTATTTAATTGGCATGAACCAATTCTTGAGGCGCTGCGGCATCATAAGCTGCGGCTTTCACAAATTCCTTGAGGACATCTTTGAGTCTTTGATCAATGTCCTCATCTAACAAGACACTATTATCAGCTTGTCGTTGAATTTGTTTGTCTACTGCATAAACTGTAGCTAGGATATGCCGCGCTCCTAATTCAGATAATACAGGTTTTAGGGCGTATTCAATTGCCAATAAATGAGCGATGGTTCCACCTAAAGCAATTGGTAACACGGGTTTACCTGTTAATGATTTTTGTGGCAGCAAATCTAGAAATGTTTTTAGCACTCCTGTATAAGCAGCTTTATAAATTGGGGTGGCAATAATCACACCATCTGCTTTTGCTAATAAAGCTTTTGGCTGTTCCAAAGCAGGGCTGTCGTAACGTCCAAAAACTAAATCTTCAGCAGGCAAATCCCGAACTGAAATAATGTCTACATGCAGGCCTTCTTGTTGTAAAAGCTTGGCAGCGTATTCGACAACGCCATAGGTTCTAGATGGATGTGTTGGACTACCTGCGATCGCAAGAATATTAGTCATTCAATTAAACTCCCAATTTCTAAAACGGGTTGAGTATGTTTTGTGTTTTTGGTCTGCATAGCTGATGCTGTGTTGACCTTCTCACTCAGACGTTTGTAGGGACGGCGCAAACTCATACTTTCAACTTCCCAAATGTAGCCATGAATAACTACATCCTGGGGAATTAAAGGAGAATTACGCAGTAATTCCACCTGCTGTGTGCAGATTTCATCTACATCGGTAAACGTTTTGATCCATTTGGAAAAAACACCTTTTGGTAGCTTCAATTCTGGTAAAGCAGGATCGATAGTAACTTGATCCACGTCAATACCTTGATTTCGCAATACCTCACTGAGAAAGTCTCCTGATGCTGTCATCATGCCACATTCGGTATGATTAATGACGATGATCTCTTTTGTGCCAAAAAACTGCGTAGTTAACATCGCTGACCGAATCGCATCATCTGTAACTACCCCCCCAGCATTACGGAAAATATGAGCATCTCCTTCACCAATTCCTAATGCTTTCTCCACAGGTAAACGTTCGTCCATGCACGCTAGCACCCACAAGCGTTTGTTGTTAGGTATTCCCAATTGACGACGCAATACCCAAGCTTCTTTTTCTGAAATTTTTTGGTCAATTTGTTGGTGCAGCATGGTTGGTAATCTCCTAGTTCTTATTTACTAGGATATGGACGTTGCTCTTGCTTGAGGCTTTTGCTTAGGGAAATCTTCATTTGCCACAATTTCGCCAAATGGACTCAAGACATGTTGTTTCTCCACTGTCGGCAGATTCTCTAATGGCAGGTGGGGAAATAGCAGTTCTGCAACTCGATAAGCTTCTTCTAGATGGGGATAGCCAGAGAAGATAAAGGATTCAACGCCCAAAGCAGCATATTCCAATATTCTGGCTGCTACAGTTTGGGGATCGCCGACTAAGGCTGTTCCCGCACCACCCCGTACTAAACCGACTCCCGCCCATAGGTTCGGGCTGATTTCTAATGCCTCACGATTACCGTGGTGGAGTTGAGTCATTCGCTGTTGTCCAACTGAATCCATCCGCGCATAAGCTTTTTGAGCTTTAGCGATCGCTTCGTCATCGACATATTTAATCAATTGATTCGCTGCATCCCAAGCTTCACTTGTGGTTTCGCGCACAATCACATGTAGCCGAATCCCAAACCGCAAAGTCCGGCCTTCTGCTTCTGCAAGTCTGCGAACTGATGCAATCTTCTCGGCTACTTGCGCTGGTGGTTCGCCCCAGGTTAGATAAACATCTACATGTTTAGCAGCAATTTTTTGAGCAACAGGAGAGGAACCGCCAAACCACAAGGGCGGATGCGGCTTCTGAACAGCTGGAAACAATAGTTTTCCATCCTGAATGTTAAAGTAATCGCCTTGGAAATTAGCTTGTTCACCACTAGCGATCGCTCGCCATACTGTCAAAAATTCATCTGTTAATTCATAGCGCTGATCGTGATCTAAATGCAAGCCATCTCCCGCTAATTCCACGGGATCGCCGCCTGTCACGACATTTATCAGCAAGCGTCCTTCAGAAACGCGATCGAAAGTCGCCGCCATCCGCGCTGCCACTCCAGGCGATACCAAGCCAGGACGAATCGCCACCAAAAAACGCATCCGTCGCGTTAGTGATACCAACGTTGACGCAATAATCCAAGCATCTTCGCAAGAACGACCAGTGGGCAGCAATGCCCCTGTATAACCAAGGTCATCCACCGCTTGGGCTATCTGCCGCAGATAGGGAAAGCTTACTGCCCGCCCACCTGTAGCCGTTCCAAGGTAACGTCCGTCACCGTGGGTTGGGATGAACCATAGTAGCTGCATGAATCTTGTCCTTATAAACTACGGTAAACCTATAGAAATACCGTGCTTTATTTCTAGCTTTAGAGTATCACATATTCTACTTAAGTAAGCAAGAAGTTTTAAAAAAACTCCGGTATTCCTATCAGACCAATGTATATGAGGCGGTGTTCAAGAAGCTAGCGCTCAAAAAAATTGGGGATTGGGAAAGAGAAGGCAGAAGTTCTTTGATTTTGAATCTTGAATTGATTTCTCCCCTTGCTTCTGTCTCTGGGAAGAATACATCAATTGCAGGTTTGTGTATATTAGTTTACTTATCCATAACCCTCTGTTAAATTTACCTTAATGTACGTCAAGGTTATTAATTTACTGTGGTTAGGTTTTCAGCCATGAACATGGGTAGCCATCCAGCCCACAGGCAATAGGCGTAAAATTCCGTTCTGTCTCTAGGAGAAATAAGGCAATGGGGTCGATGTTTATTGCTGCCAATGATTGGCCACATATAGCGTTTAGATTGTCTTTGGCGCTCCTGGTTGGTTGCTTGATTGGATTTAACCGTCAGCAAGGGGGTAGACCGGCAGGAATGAGAACATTTATGCTCGTGAGTATGGGAGCAGCACTATTTGTGATGATTCCTTTGCAGGTTGAGGGCGAGAGTCCCTATGCTGCTACCAATGCACTGAGCCGTACAATTCAAGGTGTCGCTACTGGGATCGGATTTCTTGGAGCCGGATTGATTTTACAAGAGTCTCCGAGAAAATCTGCGACGCCAAAAGTAAAAGGCTTAACTACAGCCGCCTGTGTTTGGACTGCGGCCGGGTTGGGGGCTGCAATTGGTTGTGGTTTGTGGCAAATGGGATTATTGGGAGGCTTACTGACTCTAATTACCCTAAGTGGGGTAAAACGCCTTAATCGCGCATTTGCATTTCTGGCAAGTCAGGGTAAACAGGGGAGTACTCAGGATCTAGCAACCACCTCTGATGAGGATGATGATTGACTATCATTATGCTCCAATAGAAAACTCTACTGATGATACGCCCTAGTATTTCTTTGAAAAATTATTTGCTGTTTCTTAGCTAATTTTAATCAGTTTATCAGGGCTAATTCCGAGCGTAGACGCAAAGCGGCTTGTCGTCAGACATCGCTAATTATAGTTATTCATGTAGGGAATTCCGTACTGGAGTTCATTGTCCAGTGAACCGGAAAATAGAAAATAATAGATATATGGACAAACGATATTTTTTACAGGCTGGCGCAGTCATAGTCGGCACAGCATTTTTATCAAGGTATATCAATTGGGGGTCACAAGCGATGACAACTTCTCAGAGTGGATTTGAAGTTACTAAACCAGAATCAGAATGGCGCACAATTTTAACGCCAGAACAGTTTAATGTATTGCGTAAACATGGAACTGAACGCCCTTACACCAGCTCACTGGATAAGGAATACGACAAAGGCACTTATTATTGCGCCGCTTGTGAACTACCACTGTTTACATCTGATACCAAATTTAACAGTGGTACTGGCTGGCCTAGCTTTTTCAATCCGATTGAAGGTGCGATCGCTGTAACTGTAGATAGGTCGTTGTTTATGACCAGAACTGAAGTACACTGTAGTCGCTGTGGTGGTCATCTAGGTCATGTTTTTGATGATGGCCCTGCACCCACTGGCAAGCGCTACTGCATGAACGGAGTTTCGCTGAAGTTTGCCCCTGCTTGATAAGTTGCTTAGGCGTAGACTGTCCTAGATATGGGACTTACTAACCTAAATCATCCTATTTGCTTGGTTCTTGTTTTTGCTTTTTGTCTTTGGGATCTTTTTTAGGTTTTTTAACTTCTTTGTTACTTTTTCTTTCTTTCGACATCAGTGTTCTCCAATTAGGTTAATCAGTGAAAGCTTCAACATTCTGCCATCAGGGAATCAGGAGGTGGCTTATCTGATATTCTCTTAAAACAAAAAAGAAAGTATCAGATATAAATGCTACTAACTACCATGATACTGTGTTGTTCGATTTTCTTTTGACAACCTTTTTGATCTATTTGAAGCACAATCGCCTTTAGGGTAACACAGTCAACTGTGCTACCCTAATTATTTACAACGTCGCTACAAGATCCTGCAAGCGATCGCGTCCATCCCGAAAGACTGGCCAACCATCGCCCACTAGTACTGCTTCTACCCGACTCAGTTGAGCCAACCGGCGAACAGAAGCAACAGCCTCTTCTCGATTCAGCAGCTTGTCATCTGGTAATATCGTTAAGCTACCGGCTTTACGTGCCCGTACTAAATCCCCTGTAATTAAAGTTGTCTCCTCTAGTAATAGAGCCAATTCACCAGGAGTTTTAGAACCATTGAGTTCAATCACTTCTAGTCCTGGGACAAATTCTTCACCATCAGATAGCCAGCGATCGCAAGGTAGGGGAAAAGTATCTTTTTCTGCTATGGGGCCAGCTATCTTAGCATAAGTTTGATCGGCTATTTCTTTACTTGCCCTGATATGCTCAGAATTCGTCAGCACAATCCAAACCACACCGCCGAGGGATCTCAGATGATTCCAATCATGGTTCGATAGGGCTACTGGGTCAATCAAGATGTTGCCATCTGGCCGAATCCAGGCAATCCCATTGAAATCAATATTTCTTGCCGGATTGAAACTAGACCAGCTATACAGATCGGGACGGTGCAAAGATTTCATGATGATTCTGGATCAGTACTTCAATAATTGACTATTAATCTCAATAATTTAGTATATAGAAATAAGGGCATTGGGGACTAGGGACTGGGGACTGGGGTTATTACTCAGCACAGTTCTTTGATTTGGAATTTTGAATTGATTTCTCCCCTGGATCTGGAATTTGAGTATACTACGATAAATCTATCAATATTATGATTTTTGTCTGGTTTAGAGAAATTCGCGCATAATCGCAACAAAGATCAACGGAGGTATAGGGGTGAGTGAAATTAAGCGCCAAAAAATATCAGCGAAGGCAGAACAGTTTAGAGAGTCGGTGATTCGAGAAATGACCAGGGTTGCACTGCAACACGATGCAGTCAATCTGGCGCAGGGGTTCCCTGATTTTTCTTGTCCCTTGGAGTTGAAACAGGCAGCATATCAGGCAATAGAGGCGGATGTGAACCAGTATGCCATTACTTGGGGCGATCGCCCATTTCGTCATGCGATCGCTAACAAAGTTCGTTGGTATCTCGGCTTAGATATCAATCCTGAAACCCAAATCACTGTTACCTGTGGTTCTACAGAAGCAATGGCATCTGTGATGCTAGCAACAGTTGATCCCGGTGACGAAGTAATTGTATTTGAGCCATATTACGAAAACTATGGCCCTGATGCGATTTTAGCTGGTGCTATACCCCGTTACGTGACACTCCATCCCCCTCATTGGACATTTGATGAAGCAGAGTTGCGTCAAGCTTTCAATGCCAATACTAAAGCGATTATTATCAACACACCCCACAATCCCACAGGTAAAGTCTTCACTCGTGAAGAACTCACCCTAATTGCTGAACTTTGTCAAAAGTGGGATGTCTTAGCGTTCACGGATGAAATCTACGAACATATTCTCTATGACGGCACTCAACATATTGCCCTCGCGACCCTTCCCGGTATGGAAGAACGCACCGTTACTATTAACGGTCTATCTAAAACTTATAGTGTGACTGGATGGCGAGTCGGCTACATTTTGGCAAACCCCGAATTGACAGGGGCGATTCGCAAAGTCCATGATTTTCTCACCGTTGGCGCACCAGCACCATTGCAACGAGCCGGTGTTGCTGCTATGCAACTGCCACCATCCTATTATGAAGAACTAGCCAAACTTTATCACCAGAAGCGAGACAGCATTTTACAAATTCTAGACCAAGTTGGAATTCCCTATTTTGTTCCCAAAGGAGCCTATTATGTGCTTGCAGATATTTCCAAATTTGGCTATAAAACAGATGTTGAATTCACTTACCATCTGATTAAAAATATTGGTGTTGCTGTAGTTCCTGGTTCCAGCTTTTTCAGCCAACCAGAAAAAGGACATTCGTTAATCAGATTTTGCTTCAGCAAAAGACCTGAGACGTTACAAACAGCGAGTGATCGCTTACTAAAATTGCAATCAAATCTACAGCCAATATTATAATATATTTCTTTTCATATCTTATATTGAGTTGTGAAAATGGCTTTTTTTAAAGTAATCTTTTTTTAGGTTAATTACGGTTTTTTCAGGACATACATCTTCAAGTTAATATAAGTTAATAAAGCATGGCTAATATAAGTTAATAAATGCTTTATTTAGACATTCATTTGTTAAAAAAAATAACATTATTTTCGAGTTAGATTTAACTCTAACTTTCGCTACCCAATTTAAAGTTGACTTACCAAATTAAACCCCACTCTGCAACGGGGGTTTCCAAGCCTTAATGTATAGTAGTCTCCATAAAAACAACACCAAGCTAGTGTAGAATTCGTTGGAATTTCCGGTAATTATATCGGGATAGTAGCCTTAAAAATTCTGGATTAAAAGCCCCATTGACTCTTTAAAAGGATAGGACTAATGTGATGAGTAGTCCTTAAAAGGACACTATCTATACATCAAAAATATCAGGAGGTATTTCCGATGATGATGATGATGACTGAAACCATGACTCCAGAAATGCAGGCTTGCATGGATGTTTGTATGGACTGTCATAAAATGTGTATGGAAACCATGACTCATTGCATGAGCAAAGGTGGTCAGCACATGGACAAGAACATGATGAGCATGATGAGTATGATGCGCGATTGCTCTGAAATGTGCATGATGTGTATGAATATGATGATGAGCGGTTCTGAATTCATGGAACGCACTTGTATGCTTTGTGCTGAAATGTGCGATCGCACTGCAATGGCGTGTGAGATGATGAGCGATGACGCGAAAATGATGGAATGTGCTGCCGCTTGCCGTAAGTGTGCAGAGTCTTGCAGAAGTATGCACATGATGCCCGCATAATTCCACTAACTAGCAGAAGTTTCTCTGCAACCTAATATTCAAGCGCTCAGACTCTTTGCGGTCTGGGCGCTTGAAGTAAAGACTTGCTTTTTATTAAGGTTCGATTGCTTGAACATTAACGGCGGCTGGGCCTTTTTGTCCGTCTTGAATCTCGAACTCGACAGATTGACCTTCGGCAAGGGTCTTAAAGCCATTGCCTTGTATGGCAGAAAAATGTACGAAAACGTCTTTACTTCCATCTGCTGGCGTTATGAAACCAAACCCTTTCGATTCATTAAACCACTTTACTTGACCTTTTACTCGACCTTTTGGTTTTACACCATCTGCGGATATAGATATATCTGCGAATCGTGTGTTTACGCTTATATTAGCTGCGTATGATGGTGTGCTGATTCCAATAACAAGCACAGCAACCAGAGCCACTACAATTATGAATCCACGTACTAAGTGAGACATTTTTTGCTGAAATAGTACACTCATTACAAACTCCTTTGTTGTATAAGAATTTGAAAGTAACATCATATTAATACACTATTTCTGCTCTCAGGGACAGATTCTTTCAGGCTATGAAATCACCAAAATCTCTTTATCAGACATTTTATGTACGGTGCATCTCTGCGTTTATGCCATCAAAATCAACCGCAGAGGATCTAAACGTACATACCAAGGAAAAGGTTGGTCTTTCATCGTCGCCCATTTTTCTTTAAAAACTTCAGCTTGCAGATGGTAATCTTGAGAATTCTTGCCAGCCGAATGTAATTTGAGAAACAACGTCATCCGATGGGGCGTTTCACTGGTTCCCACTAGCCAGCAGGGAAAGGTATTTTCCTGTGATGAGTCGTTGGTAAAAATGAACTGATGGGCACGAATGCCGACGTGGGATAATTCGCTCGTGACTGGTTCAATTACTTGAAGAGTAGAACCCCAATCAGTCGCCTCTACCTGTTGTGATGACTGGAGAACAATGCGGGAGAAGTTTTTACATCCGGTAAGTTGGGCGACACTCACAGTAGCAGGATGCTGGAAAATATCATGTTTGCTACCATAATGAACGGCTCTACCATGCTCCAATACCAACAGATTCGGACAAATCCGATAAGCTTCTTCCATATTATGGGTGACAAATAGAGTCACACCTTGGTAAATAGCTAGAGTGTCTGTCATTTGCTGCTCTAATTGACTACGCAGATGGGTATCAAGTGCGGAAAACGGCTCATCTAAAAGTAATGCTTCCGGTTGACTTGCCAATGCTCTTGCCAAGGCTACCCGTTGTTGTTGTCCCCCAGAAAGTTGGTGCGGATAGCGATCGCCTAATCCCTGCAACTGCATCGCAATTAGTTGCTCCTCAACCTGCACCCGAATACTCCCAGCAGATAGTTTTTTGGGCAAGCCGAAAGCGATATTTTGCGCCACACTCATGTGCGGAAAGAGGGCATAATTCTGCACTAAAAAACCGATGCGGCGATCGCGGCTGGGTAAATTAATTCCTTGTTCTGAGTCAAATAGAACTCTGTCATTTAAAACTATGCGCCCGTTTGTGGGCGTTTCTATCCCCGCCAGGCAGCGCAAAATCATGCTCTTACCTGCTCCAGAACCTCCTAACAATCCCAAGGGTTGCTCATCAGTAGTGAAAGCAACTTTTAAATTAAAGCTAGGAAGGAGTTTTTCAATGTTGACAAACAATCTGCCAGATTCAAAACTAGAGTCCAACGTATAAAGATTTTCTCCCCCTGCCCCCTGCTCCCCGCTCCCCGCTCCCCTCCTCTTTTCCCTCAATTCTTGCCAGAAATTAACTGCAATAATTCCAGAGAGAGAAATCACCATAATTGCGATCGCCCAAAACCAAGCCTCATTCATTGCTCCCGCTTCCACAGCAAAATAAATCGCCATTGGGATTGTCTGCGTTTGTCCTGGAATGTTACCAGCCAGCATCAACGTTGCGCCGAATTCTCCCAAAGCACGGGCAAAAGCGAGCATTGTAGCGGCGACAATACCGGGTAGTGCTAGGGGTAAACTAATCCGCCAAAAGATTGTAGTTTCAGTTGCACCAAGGGTTCTAGCAACTCGCAGCAGATTACCATCTATTTGTTCAAAGGCTCCCAGTGCAGTTTTATACATTAAAGGGAAAGAAACTACCGTGGCTGCGATCGCAGCACCATACCAAGTAAAAACGATGGTGAAGTCAAAAGCCGCCATGAATTTCCCTACAGGGCCATTTTTGCCAAAAAATAGCAGCAACAAGAACCCAACAACCGTAGGCGGTAAAATTAAGGGCGCAATAAAGATACCCTCAATCAAAGATTTACCTTTGCCACGATATCCCAGCATCCAGTAAGCAGCAGCGAGACCGAAGAAGAAGGTGATAAAGGTGGCAAGTAATGAAGTTTTAAGTGATATCCAAAGAGGCGATAAATCCAATGGCATAGTTGCGTAGGGAAGAATTAGCTCAACTAATCCCTAATTTACCAACTTTAATCTTAAAAAGTTGGTAAAAATTGGTCAATTAGATTACAAACAATAAAGAAAATTTGAAAAACAGAATATTCCTATTGTAGAAAGAGTATGTTATCGCTCACACAGCTAGCAGATGTATTTCTGTTATGGAATTTAGAGCAAAAGTAAAAACTCCGCTCTGGACAACCTAGACAAGAAAATATGATATTTGCGTAAGTCCTAAGAAAAATAGCAAGAGGAGATTATTTATGCCTACTATCTACGGCACTTCTGGCAATGACAATCTAAACGGTACTGAATTCGCCGATATCTCCATTTTTGGTTATGCAGGCAACGATAACATTAATGGCAAAGGCGGAAATGACATAATTGATGCTGGAGAGGGAGACGACTACGTTTCCGGTGGTGAGGGTGGTGATACTATCCTCGGTCGTGCAGGCAAAGATTACCTCTACGGAGATAACGGTAATGATGTTATTTATGGTGAAGCAGGCGATGACTTTATCTGGGGTGGAGCAGGCACCGATATTTTACTTGGTGGAACAGGCAATGATACCTACCTCATTTCTGCACAAACGGGGGATACGGCTGACACCATTACTGAATATAGTAATCAGGGCACTGATACGATTTTATCCTACGCAAGCTACACTCTAGGGGCAAACCTGGAGAATTTGACATTATTGTACGCGAATACTGCTTACTATGGCATCGGTAACAGCCTCAACAATAAGATTACAGGAAATGATTACTCAAACTATCTGAATGGTTTGGGAGGAAACGATTACCTTGAAGGCAAAGGCGGGAAGGATTATATCTACGGTGGTGATGGCATTGACAACCTCATTGGTGGGGCTGGTAATGATTTACTTTACGGCGGAACTGGTGGTGATGTCCTCTTCGGCGACGAAATCACAATTGGTAGCGGTACTCCCGTAGGTAATGACTACTTGAGTGGTGAAGATGGTAACGATTTGCTCTACGGGGGACGTGGAAATGACACACTAGTTGGTGGTGCAGGTAATGATTTCTTCAGTGGCTATGGCGGTAGTAGCGGCGAAATCGACAGGTATACTGGCGGTGCTGGGGCGGATACATTCGGGCTTGGTTACAACCAATCTTTTACCAACATTGATTATTTGGGCAGTGGATATGCCATCATCACAGACTTCAAGCGATCGGAAGGTGACAAGATTAAGATTGGTGGTAGTATCAATAGTTACACTCTTCAAAAAACCTCTAATTTTAGCGGTACCGCAGCCTTGGATACCCTCATCTTCAGAAATAGTGACTTAATTGCTGTTGTGCAAGATACTACAAACGTATCTACAGTTTTAGACTTTATTGCCTAATTAACGTATTTTTCATCTGGCTTTGTAAATACGGTTCTTGACAATACTGCGTAGGTTTTGAAGATATGTAGGTTGGGTTGAACTTTAGTGTTACCCAACAAAGCCCTGGAAATGTTGGGTTTCGTTCTTCAAACGCCACTTGCTTCTCCCAAGGGGAGACGCGCAAGGGACAAGTCGGGAAACCGCAAGGGCGCAGTGGCTCCTCAACCTACAGATTTTTATTTTTTAGCGTTAACCGAGCAGTATTGCGGTTCTTGAGCATTTATTTAAAAACAATTTCTATGGATGCCCATAAAAATTGTTTGTATTCCAAGTAATTGAAAACCTCTATAATGTTGTGCTTTTAGAAATTATTTGTATTCAGTTAATTTTAAAAATGCTATGGCAATCTTGAATCTTTCGTGAGAAATAAGATCCCCGATAAATTTTCCGAAGTCGGGGATCTGCGGTTTGCTGTAATTAATCTAGTTGACTGCTGTAGGCACTAAAACCATAAGCCAAAGTTTCTTTTAAAGCATCTGATGGTTTAAGGCTTCTGTTAATAGCATTAGCAAACGGTACTGGAATTCCTTTAATGGTTTCTGGCAAAATTGCGTATTCTTCTGTTGGTTCAACTATGTATTGTGGACACTTAGTCTGTATGCCAGAAGCCGCTAACATTTCATTGATTTCAACAGATGAATATTGCTTAAGATAAACTGGATTTCTCACAAATGGATTCAGCCTTCTGATAAAATTATGAATAATGTGAGAAGGACAAGACTTGTTGTGAAAAGAATGATTAAAAACAAAAATTCCACCAGGTTTTAGCACACGAGAGATATCAGCTAATAATTTTCTTAATTGTGCATCTGGTATATGCATAAAGACGCAGTTAGAAATCACCAAATCTATAGAATTATCTTCTAAAGGCAATATTTCCGCAGAAGTGCAAATCAAGTTAAATTCCGCTTCTGGGAAAAAATTGTATTCTTGTTTAACCTTGATTAACCGCCGCAATAAAGGTTCAGAAATATCAATGCCGTAATATTTCTCACATTTGAGATTTTTCGCTTTCGAGAGATGTAAAGGTGCGCGACCATAGCCAGAACCAATTTCCAGAATGGAACCAACAGATTTATTCAACGGAAATTTGTTCCAAGTACCTCCAGGCGTACCAGTTAGCAGAGTGTAATCTTGTTTAATTGGCGAGGCATCTGTAATTTTTTCAATTTTTTGGGAACCATAATATGTTTTACCAATTGCGTCCCATGTTTTTTTATGTTGAGTATTATTTAATTGTTCATAGTCGCTGGGAAAATAAATGCCATCTCGTAATTCAAAGTCATCCAGACTAAATTTTACATCTGCTAATTGACTCATTATGATTATTCCTCATGAATAGTTAAGTCTGTTTTCTGTTATACTCTCAACTCAGCATTAACCGCAAGGGATTTTTACTGAACTGCTTACCCTAAACCTTTTTTTAAAGTCTATAACTATTTTAAATTCGATGGAATGTACTACTAAAGCGCCTATTGCATCCAAGTGAAAACCGCTATAATAACAACCGGTCGCCTGATTAGAATACAAGCTCGTATACATTAGTTGATGGACTGCAACAATCGGAGGCTGCGATGGTAGAAGGGTTACAACCAAAACGGGTGGTAGTTGTAGGTGCTGGTTGGGCTGGTTTAGGAGCAACCTACCATTTGGCAAAACAAGGTTATGATGTGACACTTCTCGAAGCAGGCCCCTATCCTGGTGGATTGGTGGCAGGTTGGCAAACGGCAGCCGGAAAATCTGTTGAAGCTGGCATTCATGGCTTCTGGTATCCTTACAGAAATATTTTTTCTTTAATTAATGAATTAGAAATTAATCCTTTTACTACTTGGACTCGTTCTTCGCAATATTCGCCAGCAGGTTTGGAAGTTGAATCACCAATTTTTCAAGACTTACCGCGACTTCCCTCGCCACTGGGAACTTTTCTCTACACTCAGTTTAAGCGGCTGCCACTAATTGACCGTCTCAGTGCCTTGCCTTTACTTTATGCTGTCGTTGATTTTGACAATTCTGATGCAGCTTGGCGGCGCTATGATTTTGTAACTGCCCGTGAATTGTTCAAAGACTTTAACGTTTCTTTCCGACTTTACCGCGAGGCTTTTGAACCGATGTTATTAGTCGGCTTGTTTGCCCCTGGTGAACAGTGTTCAGCCGCCGCAACTTTAGGGATGCTTTACTTTTTTATTCTGGCTCATCAAGCCGATTTTGATGTGGTTTGGTGTCGGGGAACTGTCGGAGAAAAGATATTTCGTCCTTGGGTGGAACGAATCGAAAAGGCTGGTGCGCGAGTGTTACCCAAGCGTAGAGTTACAGATTTAATTGTTGATAGTAATCAGGTTAAGGCTGTAGTTTGCGGTGATGAAGTAATTGAAGCAGATGCCGTGATTTTCGCAGTTGGAATCACGGGGATGAAGAAAATTGTCTCAACTAGTCCTAGTTTACAAAGCCGTGAAGAATTCCGTAATTTGAGCAATTTAGGGGCAATAGATGTTTTAGCCACGCGACTATGGTTTGACCGCAAAATTAATATTCCTCGTCCTTCTAATGCTTGTTTTGGATTCGACGCAAGTACAGGTTGGACGTTTTTTGATTTGAATGCTCTACATGATGAATATCGGGATGAACCGGGAACGGTGATTGAAGCTGATTTCTATCACGCTAATCAGTTTCTAGGTTTGAGTGATGAGGAGATTTTAGCAATAGTTCAGGGTTATTTAGCAACTTGTGTACCCGCATTTCGAGAGGCAAAGATAATTGATAGTAGTGTAATTCGGCTACCTCAAGCGGTGACTCACTTTGCACCTGGTAGCTATCGTTATATGTTGCCCGCTAAGACCAGTTTTGAGAATGTGTTTATGAGTGGGGATTGGATTGTGAACCGTCATGGTTCCTGGTCGCAGGAAAAGGCTTATGTTACTGGTTTGGAGGCGGCCAATTTGGTGGTGTCTTATTTGGGAGAAGGTCAGCCATCTGAGATTTTAGCTGTAGAAGAGGATGAAGCGCATATCCAAGTGGCGCGATCGCTCAACCAAACTTTGCGTGACTTGGGCAAATCTATCCTACCTGACTTTTGGCTACCGTAATTTGCATCCCTGGTGTATGTATATTTCTCGCAAATCTAGTTAATCATCAATTGCAATCTAAATTCGGTAAGCTAAAGAAAGCGATCGCGATACTATCCTTATAATGTAAATCAAATCACATCAGCTTATGGAGCCAGACTCTTTACCAACCGAGGTAATTCTGACTCACCCGCGTGAGTCCCTCGGTAAGGTGCAACTTGATTGGACACCCCAACCCGGAAACTATCTCGATTTTCAAGGTAAAACCTACGCGGTTTTAGAACGCCGCCATCGATACCAACTTCAAGCTGGGCGCTACCGCCTGCATAATATTGCCATTTATGTCCAATCTGCTAAACGACCATCTGAGAAAAGTTTGGTAGCAGGACGTTGGGTAATCGGTGATGCCACCTGCTGCTACAATGCTCATTCAGAACTCATTCGCTGTGCAGTCAACCCAGATGGCCCTTGCGAATCTTGCCGCTTTTATGAAAAGTTAGAAGTTAGGAGTTAGGAGTTAAGAGTTAAAAGTTATTCTCCCTCATCTCTTCCATCCCCGTCAGCTTCCGGCACTAAAAACTTCTCCCACAGTTAAGCGGGTACCATTAACAAAATCCCATCCCGACTGGGGACGTTTACCGGCTAGCTGAACTTCTCGCAACAGCAACAATCCTTCCCCAGTTTGGACGATCGCACCAATTCCTTTGACAATGCTTACTACAACTCCTGGTTTGTCTAATGTGTTTGACAAATCAGGCAATTTATGGAGTAATTCTTGTAGTTCTGGTGGTAGATCGCGTAGACGCGGAGCGGCTTGTCGCCAGACATCGCCTACAGAAGCAAGGGGAGCAGAAGCGGTGATTTTCAACAGGTTGTTACGAAAGGTAGCCGTGCAGTTAGGGTAAAAGCCTCTAATTTGATTGTGTAATTGCATCGCACTTTTTGACCAATCTAAAGCATAGTCTGGTTTTTGAATCAGAGGCGCATAAGTAGCAGCTAAATTATCTTGGGGAATTGGTTGAATTTCTTGACGTTCCAACTTCAACAGAGTTTCCACCAATAAATCTCCACCAATCGCCGCTAGTCTTTCGGCTAAATCTTGGGCATTATCTAGTAATCCAATGGGTGTAGTGGCGATTTGTAGCATTGCGCCAGTATCCATCCCCACATCCATTAACATCGTCGTGATCCCCGTTTCACTCTCACCGTTATACAAACACCACTGAATCGGCGCTGCACCACGATATTTGGGTAAAATTGAGCCATGCACATTAATGCAGGCCAATTTTGGCATCTTCAAGATTTTTGCCGATAAAATCTGTCCATAAGCGACAACAACAAACACATCTGCATCTAATTCTTTGAGTTTGGTTAAAGTTTCAGTGTCTTTTTTGACTCGTTGGGGTTGCCATACTGATAAATTGTGAGCAGTTGCGATCGCTTTCACTGGTGTTGGCGTCAGTTTATTTCCGCGTTCCCGACGTTTATCTGGTTGGGTAACAACTGCCAGCACCTCAAATTCTGAATGATTCAATAACTTTTCCAATGTGGGTACAGCAAACTGAGGTGTACCAAAAAATACAATTTTCATTAATACATTAGTTGTTAGTCATTAGTTAATCGTAAGTGCGCCCCTCACAACTGACAACATTTAAGTTGTATTTTGAAACAGAAATAACTCAGCTAGCATCTAACAGGCTAATGTATTATGGAAAGCAGTTGCAAAACACAGTTAATTCTCTGTAAATAATATTGGCTGTTTGGTGGTACAATACTTTCGTATTCATGAAACAAAAGCCTGCAAACTTAACTATTAAGTTAAGTTTGCAAGTGTAAAAGCTAGTATCAACTGCATGTGCCTCTAGTGAATCTAATCACTTAGTGGTTTTTCGTTGCGAATCGCTAGAGTATCTACCGTGTAACTTTTGTTGTGTTCCCCGTCGTCTTCCCCAAATTGGCTTGAAATACAGTTGCGTTTCCAAAAAAATATTGCGTCTTCTAGCTATTTTTGTAGTTTAGATAGCAATTTATAACTTTGGGTTGCTGATAGCAATATCTTCTGAGTATGATGTATTATGCGTCTTCTTTCCCAGGTTTTTAATTAACGCCTCACGTTTACCATCTTGAGGGTTTGCGCTGTTATATTTAGTGGGTAACTTGCTTATTTGCTGTGTACTAGCGGTCGCTAGTACGATCCCCAGATGCTAAGTTATCTCACTCTTAGTTGCAAGCGTCATTCTCCAAACTCTACCCGAAATGTTCCTTAACCATACCTATTTTTGGTGTGGTTGGGTATAGCAACCTTATATATCGTGTAGTAATTACTGAGTAATCAGCATATATACTATACTCGCATATTTTGGCAAAAAAACATTCAGTACCTTAGGAAGAAAAGGTGTAGACAATGATACTTAATTTTTGTAAAACTATACAAACTTTGAAGCAATTATCTAGTCAAAGTTTTTAGTTTCTTGTTATACATATAACTACCGCCTGCCCCATTACTGCATAGGTATTGCTTCTCACATAGCAACCACCCCCTCTAGAGAGTCTACAAATGCTTAAACCCCTTTTGCTGTCAGGATGGTTCCGCGCCCAACCATTTCTCAATTACGTTGTCGTTGTAATATTGATTGCACCCTTGCTAGGGGCATCGACTCACTCGAACCCAGTAAGATCCGAAGTAGCTAAACTAACTTCGATAACTGGAGAGTCGGACTCTGTATTAAAGGAAATAGCTGTAGTTGGGGAATCTGAGATAGCTGAAACATTATTAAAAACAGATCAAATCGACTCATTAATAGAAGAAGACTTTGACTCTGCACCAACAGAAAGTACTGCTGTTCACGAATCGCAAGTATTACTAGCAGATAAAATTGAGTCTTTGGATCAATTAGATAGTGCTGTGTCAAGCAGCGATGTAACTATTCCCAATTCTTTAGCAGCCGTTGAACTCGCACCATCAACAGATGTTCCAGTTAGTCAACTTAATTTAGTACGAAAACTCAAAGCTGTTAATGTCAGGTCTTTGAGAGGACAAGAAAATTCTCCCTCTAGAACAAAGTCTTTGACAGCAACTCAAGTAGCACCAACTATTAGAGAATCACAATCAACCACAGCGACAAAAATACCTGTAGTAGAACCAGTTAATGAGTCCCAAGCAGAACAAATAGATCCTATCGGTAGTCCTCATCCGATTCCTTGGAAATGGATTACAGCAACTCAAGAGGCAATTGGTTCTAAGGGTGGTTCTGGAGTGCGTCATTATCGCAGCGTACCTGTGATTTCTCCAGATGGTAAATATGCTGTTTATAGCCGGGTACAACTGGAGGTAAAACCAGAAATGTACAACAGCCGTGTCACCAGTGTTCTGTTTGTTCAAGATATGCAAACTAAGAAATTGTGGGTGATGGCTTCAACGACTCCAGTTAGCGATCCTTTATTAAGGGTAAAAGCTGTAAAGGCAGAATCTTTAGAAGAAACTGATCCGAGCGGTAAGATTGGGGTATTAGTTCCAGTTAGCTGGTCAGAAAAAGGCGATCGCTTCTTAGCACGCAAGTTTGAAGGTATATTTAACACAGGTGATTCTACAGATAGTGCAGTGATTTGGGATCGGCAAAAAAATCACGCTAATATAGTTGCTCCTGTCAATGAGGAAGAACAGCATGATAAAGTTGCTGTCTTGTTAGGCTGGAGTAAAAGTCAACCAGATCAGGTGTTGTTCCGTGCAGGCGAGTTGGGTGAGGATAACTGGCCATTAGTGCAAGTTACTAATGATGGCAAGACTGTCACAACAACAGACAACGATCAGCCGATTACTTTTGGTAAAAAGGTGACAGAAATTTGGGCAGGCCCACAAGTCGCCTACCGATAGGTTATAAAAAATCCTATATACTCCCGTTGTTATCACTGCTGACAACGGGATTTTTTGGCGTTGCATAAAATATTGATGATTCTTGTGGGGTAGGCATTGGCCGAGATGTATGTAATTTCCGGCAAGATGGACTCTTAACCCCTATCCTGTGTGAATTGGAAAAATTGCTATATTAGAATCAAAAAAGCCGTTATTTACAACGGAAAATCAAGCCTTTTCAGGTCATTTTGCAGGTTTTAGGTCATATCTCGGCTCAATACCCATCTAAGTCAGATGAAGATAGTTTTGGACTTGGCAAATGATAATGTGTTGCAGAAAGTTGTGCCACCATCGCTGCACGAGATGACACTTCAAGCTTACGGAACATTCGCTTCAAAGCCTGCTTGACAGAATTTTCAGTAATCCAAAGTTCAGTCCCAATTTCTGCGTTGGTTCGTCCCAACGCAACCAACGCAGAAATTTGCAACTCACGAGACGTTAAACGATTGATTTTAAACGGTTGCTCCGCTTCTTTTGGAGTTGGGCTTTGCGTTAATCGCATGGTTGTAGCCCAAACTGATAAGTGCAAGCAGATGGCGCTCAAATCAGCTAGATTTTGGGTATTAAAGGCAGGCATCGACTTTTCACGAGTACAGCCCACGACACCTACTAATTGACCACGATCAATAATCGGCCCTGCCATCACATGCCAATGATCGGGACGAGGACAAATGATTGCCCAAGCCTTTGGTGATGTTACCAATCCTTCATGAACCGGAGTATGACGCTCCGCTACATAACGCGCCACTGGATTATGCTCGATCGAAAGTGCAACATTCAATATTTTCTGAAGATTGCGATTGGCTAAGGGCAGTTGGTCGAAGAAGAAAATCCCCGATCGCTTGGCTGCAAAATATTCACCAATTTTTGGCACGAGTTGCGATCGCAACTCGCGTTCATGTTTTACCTGGTTAATGCCTTCAAATAAAAGCTGTAAGGAAAGCGTCATCTGGCGAAAAGAGTACTCGTTCGAGGACTGGGCGAGGTCGGTTGCCACTTCTAGTATAAGGATAGATTTCGTAGCAACTGTCATCAGGAGATTGATTCATGACTAACTTACAAAAGCACATTATTGGCTTGGTACTTTATCCTGGCATGACCGCACTTGATATTGTGGGGCCCCAGACAGTTTTTAGTTCACTTCCTGGTGTCCACATCCACCGCATCTGGAAAGCGTTAGACCCGATCAAAACCGATGACGGAATGATCATTTTGCCTGATACCACCTTTGAGAATTGCCCGTCCTTGGACGTGATCTGTGTCGGTGGCGGTTTAGGACAGAGTGCAGTAGTAGATGATCCAGAAGTGCTTGAGTTTTTCCAGAAACAGGGGAGCATAGCAAAGTTCATCACCTCTGTATGCGGGGGGTCTGAGTTTTTAGCGAAGGCAGGACTGCTACAAGGCTATCGAGCGGCTACTCACTGGATGGCACGCGAACAACTCGCAAGGTTGGGCGTTGAGGTCGGAACGGAGCGAGTCGTGATTGACCGAAATCGCATGACTGGTGGGGGGGTTACGGCAGGCATTGATTTTGGTCTAACAATTGCTGAAGTGCTTTGTGGTCAGGAAGCCGCCAAGATCGCTCAACTATTAATGGAGTACGATCCAGCCCCTCCATTCGATGTCGGTTCACCCGAAAAAGCGGGGGCTGAATTAGTCAACAAAGCGATGTCATATGCTGCGGCGACATTTGCTTTAGAGGTATAGGCAGTCTAATATGACCACAAATTTGGAAATTGAGCGTGTTCCCACTCGTTGGATACAAATCGCTTTTTATACGACTTCAATCGTCTTTAACCTCTGCTTAATTGCTCAGTTATTAACGGTTGGGGTTGCCTACTTCAACGATCCTGCCTGGTGGACTATTCATGTTTGGCTGGTGCGAGGGTACAGTGGACTATCGTTTCTATTACTGGGAGGGTCGTTCATCGCCCCATTCTCAGACAAAATCCGATTTCTGTCGGTTAGTTTACCTGTCCTGCTTGGACTTCAATTTGCCAGCATTCATCTCAAGAGTCCGCTTTACCTAGAGATTCTCCATCCTCTGATTGGATTCATGTTGCTCTATGTTTCTTCAAGCCTTGTCCATCGTGTAGCGCGCACGTTATGACCTACCCACTATCAGACTCAGTAAATTTCAGGGGTAGAAAGGATGACTTTGTTGCAAAAACTACTTCAGGATAAAAGGGTCAAATGAGCAATCGTGGTGACTAAGCCGTTCTGTCACCACGATCGCTACGAGAACGCTGTTGAATAGATAATATTGCAGAAACTTAACTATAAACTCCAATAAAAATTATCGAATCTCGATTAAAACTATAAAGATTTATTTATCACCTCTTTCCCACTCAGGTACGGCACCTTTCACCCGACGGATGGGTAAATTGGCAATTAAAGCTGTGGTTCGTTGGTTGCTTTCTAAAGAGAACTCCAAGCCCTCTGTCTCAATTTCGACATAGCGACAGACGACATCTAGGATTTCTTTCCGCATTTTTTCCAACGTTTGAGGATCTAAGTCAGCGCGATCGTGAGCAATCACCAATTGCAGGCGACGTTTAACTTGAGTTCGACTGCTATCAGCGCCGCGAGAAAAAAGTTTTTCTAGAAGTTCAATCATTACGAATAGGTCTGGGGCGGAGATTGGAAAAGTAAGTTAAACAATCTTTGTCCTGAACAACCTTCGTATACGGGCGAAGATGCTGTCTTGGGACGAGTCGATCTCCAGAAATTCGACACTTTCCCCTTCTAATCTACGAGCAATGTTCTCAAAGGCTGTGGCAGCTAAAGATGGATTTTCCGCTAACACTAAGGGTTCGCCGCGATTGGTAGATACAATAACACGCTCGTCGTCAGGGATTACCCCGATCAGGGGAATGGCGAGAAGTTCCTGAACATCTTGCACTGACATCATATCATTTGCCTGCACCATTGCGGGTCTGATGCGGTTAATTATTAAATGAACACGTTTGATACCTTGTGCTTCTAGTAACCCCACCACCCGGTCAGCATCACGAACTGAGGAAATTTCTGGTGTGCTGATAACTAGCGCTTCTTTTGCCGGGCCGATCGCATTTTTAAATCCATTTTCAATACCGGCAGGGCTATCAATAATCACATACTGATATTTTTGTGCTAGTGCATTCACCAATAACTTCATCTGTTCGGGTGTGACTGCATCTTTAGAGCGATTTTGGGCTGCCGGCAAGAGTACGAGATTGGGTTGGCGCTTATCTTTCACTAAGGCTTGTTCGAGACGGCACTCTCTGGCTAAGACTTCTACCGCAGTATAAACAATGCGGTTTTCCAGCCCTAGCAGCAAATCCAAATTTCTCAGACCAAAATCTGCATCAACCAAGGCAACTTGACGCCCCATTTTGGCTAAAGCCATGCCCAAATTTGCTGAAACTGTGGTTTTACCCACTCCTCCTTTACCGGAGGTAATCACAATAATGCGAGTCATGATAGAAATGCGGTCAATGAGGGTTCAGGAAATATAAAACAGTAAATTGCAGTATAAAGTATGAAGTATCGTATCAAGTATGAAGAAATATCTGTTCTCCCTGATGAGGGTGAGGCATGAATATTTGTCTTATTTCATCCTTACTTATATACTTCATTCTTTAAGTAAATATTTATGGATCTTGATTGCTTTTGGTGAATTGGTTTCTAGAAAAATCAGTAGCCCTAGCGATGCGAATTCCTTGGGGCGTAATATGTGCCACCTCTGGAGAAAACTGCATTGGTGGTTTTTCTGGCGCCCTTGCTACGGCATCTGCAATCCGCAGTTGAGTTGGTTCCATTTGCAAGGCCATAATCAGACACTCACGATTGCCTCCAGCCCCAGCATGAGCAATTCCACGTAGGCGACCCCAGATAATAATATCTCCATCTGCAATTACAATACCACCTGGGTTTAAATCTCCCAAGATAATTACTGTCCCAGGATGACGAATTTCTACTCCAGAGCGGACTGTCATTTCTAGATAAAGGGCATCTTCTTGGGGGATGGCTGTAGCTGCTGGTTCTGAACTCAGGGAAGTTACGGGCTGTAATTGTTCTACAGAATACCCAGATGTCACGGCAGCGATCGCAGTTTGCCGCCGACTCGTCGAGACAGATATGAGTCGGAGTTGGGCTTCACTCAAAGCTTCGGCAAGTTCTTGGAGTTGTCTGGTATCTACCAAACGGTCTTGTGCCATTAAATGCACAGGTGTATTAGATATACGGAAGCGATCGCCTGCACTGAGACGTTGCCTGATTTGTTGCCAAATATCAGACCAAGTGAGTTCTGAGGCAGATGCCTGAGATTCTGGGGGCAAAATTAATAACAGTCGTCCCTCCTTACTCTTTAACTGGACTTGAGTATTATCATTTACGCGATGCCCTGGTAATGCTAACTCATTGGGATTTAAATCAGTAAGAATAAAATCTGATGCCGCATCAGGATTTGACTCTACATCTGGTTGAGAAGGATTTGACTCTACATCTGGTTGAGAAGGATTTGACTCTACATCCCCAGATACAGTATTTGATTTTAAATAAAGGAGGACAGATTTTAACTCAGCATCCGGGAGGATAGAATCTGACTCTATGTCAGAAACGGTAAGATTTCTCTCTGCCTCAGAAAGGATAGAGTTTGCTTCTGCATTAGGAAGTGCAGAATTTGACTTGAGATTGGGAATCGCAGAATCAGAAGTCATGGAGTACTAGCCAAAAGACAAAGGATACACAGGTTTTAAATTTTGGGTCGCACCTTTGGTGCGCTTCCAGCGCAACTTGGATTTTGGATTTGTATTGCGTAGCAAGATATTAGTCTGGTGTGAACCAAAAGATTATTTAATCTCAAATCTCAAATCTCAAATTGGCAAGGTCAATCTCTGATAAACTGTCGCCAACGCATCAGCATCACCAACATTACCTGGAAACAGCACCACAGGTAAATCAGGAAATTGGGGATGATCGGATGACGTTAACACTATTGAACAACCAGCTAAAATTTGACCGAGTAAACGGGCTGAAGTTAAAGCTAGTCCAGTACTCAAGACATCGTTTGAAGTAATGCCACCCTTGCTGATTAAGAATCCTATATTAGATGGTAAACCGCGCACAATATCCATCAATAGACCTGAAACTTTTTCTCCAAACTCCAATCGTGTCTTGACATCTTTAAAATCCAGTTCTTGACGGCTAGTATAAACCACTGGTGTTTTGCCAGCTTCGTGTGCTACCCGTGTACTTTCTTGAATTTCAGTTAGCAATGCCGCAGATTGATTGGCATCATCAAGTAATTGCGCTACATTGACTTCGATTCCCACCGTTCCTTCTACTTGCAACAGCACCTCTAATTGCTGAGTAGTCTTATTCACATGAGAACCAACAATCACCGCACCCGGTTTGCCTTGTCGCACGTACTGAGCCATGTTTTCGGCGGTAATGGGTTGGGGTGGTAAAGCAGCTAAAGCCGTTAAAATACTGGCTGCACTACGAAATAAAAAGCGTTTACCTTGACTGGCGGCTGCTAATATATCTACTGCAAAGCGGTTGAGATCGGCTTGAGTTTCACCATCGACAACAGCGCACTGATTACCATGAAGTTGTAACAATCGTTCCAAACTACCAGCACGAATATCAGCTACGAGAAACCTTTCTACAGCTTCGGCACTAATTCGTCCTTGAGTCTTTTCTTCGACGTACTTGGGTAAGTAACTGTGATCGTAGCTGAAGACTGAATCACGGGCAAATTCAGTTTCATGGACTGGGGTGGTTACATCGTCAAGAATCAAGTAATGCACGCTATCGCGGGTGATGCGTCCACCCTCAAAAAATGCTGGGACGAGAAAATGAGCATCAAAAGGGCCGAGTTCTTGTGCGATCGCATCAGTTTCAATCGGATAATGTCCCCGCAAAGTAGAATCAGAACGGCTGACAATCAGAAAATCATCAATTCCTTCAGCATTCAAAGCGATTTTTAGGTTCTGGCAAACTTCTTTGGTGACAGATGCAGCTGACTCTGGCGTTAGCGATCTAGTATTTGTCAGCACAAAGAAAATCGGTGAATCATCCTGCAACCCGCTACGTAAAGTGTCCACATCCCAGTGCATTAGTAGCAAGCAGCTATGGACTGTTTGAGAACCTGTAGGGTCATCATCCAGGACAATGATTTTGGGTTTGTTGCTCATTTAAGTCAACCGGGTGATTGTTTTCTCGGAAATTCATCTACAGAGGTAATCTCTACTTAGCCTTTCTGCAATTTTCTGATTTCTGCTTGCACATCGATCGCAATTTGCAATGATTGATTTAGCAGTTGAGCATATTCGCCTGCTTGACTACTAACTTGCAAAGCTTGCAGACTGGCTAAATTATTCACAAATAATTCTTGATTATTAGCAAGCAATTTTTTATTATCTCGCAAAATTCGTTCCGTTTTCAAAGCGCGGACTAAATCTTCTCTAATTAGTTGTAAGGCGGCGGTGACTTGATCTCGGTCATGGATACTGCTTTCTACGTTTCCTGATGCTGCCAATTGGTCATTAATATCTATAGCAGCAACTAAGTCATGATATTTATCAACTTCATCTAAAAGTATTGTCAGTCCTTCAGAACAGGTTAATTGTCGCCACAGCCATCGCCCTACTAATATCGGCATTGGCACTAAAATTAGTAAAAGAATTCCGAATTTAATTGAAGAACCAATTGTTGGCAGAATAATAAACGCGTAAATAAACCCAACAATTATTGGCGTTAGCGCCAGCGTCACCAGCATTTCATTGATCAAAAACCCTAATCGCTTTTTGCTATCTCGCAAAACCGAGGGGCGAAAAACGTCTTCTGGATCGAACCCAGTTAAACGTCTCAGTTCCCCCTTGCTAATTTCCAAGCCTATTAAGTCCGGCTGCACGGCTGCATACTCCTATGGAAACCCCAGTTGCGTATTCACTCACTATAAAGTCCATCATTTGCGGTGCCGGTCTGCGGTGCAGCAAGTCGCAACGCCTCTACCATCGCTGCGACTAGGGCATCAGAAACTTGTTGTGCTTGAGCTAACAATGATGATAGTCCAAAACTGACAATCACTCCGCTAAGTAGTAATACTATGGGGTTTCTCCTCATGATTTTGGACTTCTCTTTAGATACCAATATGTAGGATACTATGGGCATTGAGCATTAGGCATTGGAAAGTAGAAAAATTATTTCACAGTCCCCAATCCCCAGCCAATTCTTAACCTGGGTTCCAAGTGCCGTGGAAGCTGTGGGGAATAACGCTAGGTAATCCTAGTTTGCAAACGGGTTCTGCATCTAGGCGATCGCTATCAAATACCCAAACTTCACTACTATGAGTATTACCATCGTATACAACGGTTAACACCCAACCTTGCTCAGGGTTGTGGGCATCTTCGGCGTGGATGGGTTCTGAAGGATAGCGGTTTTCTCCTAAGTCTGCTTCGGTGAGGGTTTCGGTTTTGTAGTCGAAGCGAGCGATCGCACCAAAAGATTCTTTGTCTGTATTCCCTCTTTGGGGCATTAATGATACATAAGTATAGCGCCAAGGTTGTCCAACTTGCGATCGCTGCACTACGGGAAATTCACACTTGCGGTTGACAACTTCCTGTATCGTTGTAACTTTAGCAGTTTGAGGATTGAGGCGCACTTGCCATAATGTTCCTTTAGTTACTGTGTGCGTCTCACCAGTTGCAAATTCTCTGAGATATTCATTAGTTTCGTGAAAATCTGCATATCTCACCAGATCCAGAATTACAGAACCGTCTTCATTTTCATAGCCATTGCCAAAATGCCAATTAAACCAAGGATCAGTTTCACTACGACTCACTAAGGATAAGTTTTCTCGGTCGAAGATTAATACCTGGGTTCCTAACTGAGGTTCCCACAACAGAGATTCACTGAAGGTAGTCAAACCAAGGAGAAGTGACAGTGTTTTCATCCGCATCGGTGGCATAAAAAACACCAGATACCTTTGAGTTAAAACAAAATCATGTATTATCGAGTAGCGATCTAACTTAAAAGCAGTTTTTTGGATAATTTTGCCAGTAGCATCACTTTTGTAGAGATTCAGTTGTACAGAACTACCGATACTGATTCCAAAGTTCAAAATCTCGCCTGTTTGGGAATCGCGCTTGTAATGAGCAGAATAAGGTAATCCGTTATCCAAAGCACCCAAATCATCCAATCCCTTGGTTTCTAAGGTTTGCAAATCAAGGCTGTATGGATTGGTTTCTTCCCATAAAGCTAACAATTTATCAGGTAAAGCCAACACTGAAGTATTTGCTGCATTCTTGATATGTTGACCCCAGCGCTTCCAGATGGGGCCTGGTGGATGCATCCCATAGACACCATAAAGAAACCTATCCGCTTGAGTTTCAGCCTGATATTCTGCTGTTTGCACATAGCGATAGATTCCGGTGACTCCTGCATCTGTGAAATGAACGCCGAGAATTGCCCCATCTCCATCAAACCAGTGTCCCACACGTTCGCCACCACGTTCTAGCCGTCCGGGGCCATTGCGGTAAAGTGTGCCACGTAAGCCATCTGGGATTTTGCCAGAAATAATTGATAGTTGGGTAAGAGGAAATTCTTTTGCTGGTTCTGCGATCGCCCCAGCCCAGGAATTATTTATTGACTTTTTGGTAATAGTCTGCATTTTAAAATATTGCTGGATACTTGTATTCTGACATTGTTGCAATTTTTTAATAGTTCTACCTTCAGAACCTCAAAAGCTGCTTCTTACTACTCTGGTAAAAAATGCCGAAACTATTAAGATTAGAGCATCTCCCTACTGAATACTTACTAATCTTTCCCAGCCATGCCTCTGTCACGCATAGTAACGCTGATTGTCGGTCTAATCGTCATTTTGGGGCTAGCCCTATGGCTAATTGATTCCCTATCACGCCTCTATTGGCAATTATCCTATTCACCGTTGCTAGGCAATTTGCTGCTGTTGCTGCTGATTCTCCTTATTGGAGCCTTGGTTGCGGCTTTTGTCTATTATGTATTGGTAATTAGAACTGGAGAAAAGCGATCGCGGCGCAACCCGAAGCGAGTAACTGCGGCACAAATTCCGGCTGCTAAATCTGATGCTGCTTCTACAACTCTCCAGGCTGTGCGGCAACAGGTAGGGCAAATTCAAGATGAAGTAGCACGCCAAGCTTTATTAAGTCGATCGCGAGAGATTGAAGCCAACCTAGCGCGGGGTGAAATTCAAGTAGTGGTATTTGGTACGGGGAGTGCTGGCAAAACTTCCCTAGTTAATGCGATTATGGGACGCATGGTTGGCCAGGTGGATGCACCGATGGGTACAACTCAGGTTGGAGAAACCTATTGTCTGCGGTTGAAAGGATTAGAACGGAAGATTTTAATTACAGATACACCGGGGATTTTAGAAGCGGGTGTGGCGGGAACGGAACGGGAACAAATGGCACGAGAACTAGCAACAGAAGCAGATTTACTGTTGTTTGTGGTAGATAATGATTTACGACGCTCAGAATATGAGCCGCTACGGGGGTTGGCAGAAATTGGGAAGCGATCGCTCCTAGTTCTCAACAAAACTGATTTATATACAGATGAAGATAAAGAATCCATCCTCGCGAGATTACGTCAACGGGTACGGGGATTTATTGCTACTAATGATGTAGTAGCGATCGCTGCTAATCCCCAACCTGCACAACTAGAAACTGGCGAAACCTTCGAGCCGGAACCCGATATCGTTCCTTTGCTACGGCGCACGGCTGCTGTTTTACGCGCCGAAGGTGAAGATTTGGTGGCGGATAATATTCTTTTACAATCTCTGCGATTGGGAGACGAGGCCCGAAAACTCATCGATGGCCAGCGCCGCCGTCAAGCGGACAAAATCGTAGAACGGTTTCAATGGATTGGCGCTGGTGTGGTATCAGTCACGCCGATACCAGTTGTAGATTTATTAGCGACAGCCGCAGTTAATGCTCAAATGGTTGTGGAAATTGGCAGAGTCTACGGCTGTGAATTGAATATGGAACGGGGACGAGAGTTAGCTCTTTCTTTAGCGAAAACTATTGCTAGTTTAGGCATTGTTAAGGGAGCAATTCAATTATTATCTACAGCTTTGCAACTTAATGTTGCCACCTTTATTATTGGTAGAGCAATTCAAGGCGTCACAGCAGCTTATTTAACGCGAATCGCCGGTAAAAGTTTCATTGAATATTTTCGTCATGACCAAGATTGGGGTGATGGTGGAATGACAGAAGTTGTACAGCGACAGTTTCAAATTAATCGCAGAGATGAATTTATTAAAGCTTTTATTCAGGAAGCGATCGCGCGGGTAGTGAAGCCGTTACAAGATAAATCTGAAGTAATTGAACACGATGAAAATTAATTTTTCTCATTACTAAATAAATAGTAGCTCTCAAATAAAATCAAAGATATGAATTTTAATAAAATATAATATTTTGTTACGTAAGAATACTTAGCAAATTAAACTTGTATTCAAGGTATCAAAACTCTGGTTATTTATTTCTAAAGCATTCCGGAAATAGGACGGAATGTCAGAAAAAGTAAATAAAAGAACTTACTGAGTAACCAGGTCATGACCCACCACATAATCGGTAAATTACTACAAGGGCGTTACCAAATTGTCCAAAACCTGGGTGCAGGGGTGTTTGGAGAAACATACATTGCTATAGACGTAGATTATCCAGAGAATCCCAAATGCGTTGTTAAACAGATTAAAGTTAACAGTTCGGAATCTGGCTACTTGGAGATGCTGAGGTTGCTGTTTCTGACTGAAACCCAAACCCTCAAGCTTCTGGGAAGCCATGACCAAATTCCTGAATTCATCGCCTGCTTTGAAGAAAACGAGCGATTTTACTTAGTGCAAGAGTGTATCGAAGGACATGCGCTAACTGCGGAATTGCCTGTCGATCAATATTTTGGGTGTCTGTGGAGTGAAAGCGAAGTTGTAGAATTTTTGATAGATGCCTTAGGTATTCTAGAATTTGTTCACTCTCAAGGCGTGATTCATTGCGATATCAAACCAGAAAACTTGATCAGGCGTAATAGCGATGCCTCCGGCGAGGGCAAAGCCCTACGCAAGTTAGTTATGATTGACTTTGGCTCAATCCAGTCGATCGATTTTGGTATCGGTGCGGAATTGCCCATTTATCGAATTCCCGTCACTTCATTGGGATATATACCACCAGAGCAATTTATTGGTCAAACACAGCCCAACAGTGATATTTATGCTTTGGGTATGATTGCTATTCAGGCTTTAACTGGGCTAGAACCACTACAATTAAAAGTTGATCCTTATACTAATGAAATTTTTTGGCGTTCTCCAAACACGCCAATTAACGATTATCTAGCTGCTGTTCTTAGCCAAATGATCCGCTACAATTACCAAGACCGCTTTGAGTCTGCGGGTGAGGTACTGCGGGTACTTAAGCAAATAGTATGCGAAACTCAGCCATCAGAAATATTAGAAGCAGATTCTCAATTTCTTCTAGAAGCCGCAAAAAATCCTGCATCTGTAAAGTCATCACTATTATTCACAGGAATGAAAGTAGGATTGGCAGCTAATTCTTTGTTGATGGGATTTGGTGTATATTCTTTAGTTAATACTGCACCTGCATACTCAGAAACAGATACTTTATATAAAGCAAAAAAAGAATATCAAGCAGGGGATTTAGAAGAAGCGATCGCACTCGCTAAATCAATTCCCTCCCATAGCAATGTTTATCCAGAAGCGCAAGCCACAATTGAAGAATGGCAAGAGCAATGGCAAGTAGCTGCACAGCAATATGAAATAGCACAAATAGCCTTTCATGAGAGCAGATGGTCAGATGCTCTTCATGCTGCGGCTAAAGTTCCAAATATTTTATATTGGCAATCTAAAACAGATAAAATAGTTCAAAAAGCAGCTGTCAATATTGAAGTACAGACGCAAGATTTATTAGCAAAAGCTTACGAAAAAGCCGAGATAAAAGATTTTTCTGGCGCATTACAATACCTGCGTCAAATACCTCAAGAAAGTCATGCAGGCGCTTTAGTTCAAGAAAAGTTAGCTGAGTACGATCGAAAGCGGGAGATCAGAGCAGCTTACTTTTTACAGAAAGCTTACAAAAAAGCATCTATTGGTGATTTCGATCTGGCTCTAAAATTTCTCAAAAAGATTCCTCAAGATACTCTAGTTTATGCTCAAGCTCAAGTCAAATTGAATGAGTATACTCAAAAACAACGGGTGACAGATGACAATCAAAAGGTAGCTTTTGCAAAAAGAACAAATTCATCTTTCTCTAAAAACTCATCTACTAGAATTGAATATCTTCAGGGAGTAAATTACTTGCAAGAGGTGAATATTCGTTAGTTACAACAATTTCTGGATAAATGGATTTGTGACATACATCTGTTTTGTTTTATTGAGTTTAAAAATTCTAAATTTATCGAATTGGTAGCTCAATGATAAACTCTATCCCTTCACCTGGTTTAGACTCGTATGTGAGTTTACCATGATGATTATTAACCACAATTTGGTAAGCAATAGATAGGCCAAGCCCGGTTCCTTTACCGACAGGTTTGGTTGTATAAAAAGCATCAAATATTTTTGTGAAATCTGCATTGTTTATACCTGAACCATTATCGGCAACTCTTAAAATAACTTCCTCTCCAATTGCCTCAGTTTTAATTTTAATTATCCCAGGATTTTGATAAATTGTATCAATGTCTTTATTTTGATTTTTTTCTTCAATGGCATCGATCGCATTACAAATTAAATTCATAAAAACCTGATTTATTTCACCAGGAAAACACTCAATAAGTGGCAAATCTCCATATTGTTTAACTAATTGGATGGCTGGGTGATGAGCATTTCGTTTAAAGCGATGTCCGAGAATAAGTAATGTACTTTCTAAACCTTCATGCAAATTAGCTAGTTTCTTACCAGCTTCTCTGTGGCGCGAGAAGTTATTTAGATATGACACAATTTCTGTAACGCGATTTGTACCAACTCGCATAGATTGAATAATTTTAGATAAATCATCTAACAAAAAGGTAAGATCGCTTTTTTGGATTGCGGTTTGAATTTCCTTTGGTGGATCGGGCAGATATTTTTGATAGAGATGTAGTAAATTAACTACCTCTTGTACATACTGTTCCACAAAATTTAAGTTACCAGCTATAAAATTCATCGGATTATTCACTTCATGGGCAATTCCTGCTGTCAGTTGTCCTAAAGCTGCTACCTTTTCTGCTTGAATCAGTTGAGTTTGAGTTTGTTGCAATTCGGCGTTTTTAGCAATTAAGGTTTTCGTCAAATTTCTCAGCTTCAGGTGATTTTCGATCCGCACTAAGACTTCTTCATGCTGAAAAGGTTTGGTAATGTAGTCTACGGCTCCCAATTGCAAACCTTTAACTTTATCAGCGGTTTCTGATAGTGCTGTCATAAAAATAACCGGAATATCTTGGACACGAGGATTGCTTTTTAGCTGTTTACAGGTTTCAAAACCATCTATACCTGGCATCATTACATCCAGCAAGATTAAATCAGGTAAATCATTATTTTCTAATCGCTGAAGGGCTTTCTCACCGCTCCGTGCTGCCCAAACTTCAAAGCTAGACTGATCCAGAAAGCTGGATAAAACTTGTAAATTGGCAGGGTTATCGTCAACGATTAAAACAATTCCTCTGGAAGGAGAATAATTGATAGGATTATTTTGGTTTTCAATAATAGTTTTCATACTGTTTCCACCGCATATTTAGTCAAAAAACTTATGATTAAATCTTCATCAAATTGCCTTGCTAGTTGCCGTAGTTCATTAGCAAATGGTGCAAAGGTTGTGTCTGTTTCCTCAAGTTGATCGGCCCACTTGAGAATGGCATTAAAGTTCCCTTTACTGGCTAAGATAACTAGTTCCTGTAATATTTGGGGTGAAGGAGAAGTTAATTGAGCAGATTGGCTATTTGTTGTTATTGCTTCTTGAGATTTTTCTTTATCAGGCTGAGATTGCTTGTAAATCCATACCAAATTTAAATATTGTTCTAGTTGATGCAATAATTCATCTACCTGTATAGGTTTAGTTAAAAAGGCGTTACCTCCAGCTTGCAAACTGCGATGTTTGTCTGCTTCAAAGACACTAGCAGAAGAGACGATAATCTTAACATTTTGAATTTCTGGAGTATGACGCAGATTTTTAATTAATTCAAACCCATCCATTTCTGGCATCAGCAAATCTGTGATGATTAAGTCTGGTTTGAGAGCGATCGCTATTTCTAAACCTTCTTTACCATTGCTGGCTTCAACTACGTTAAAACCCAGCGGTTGCAGTAAGTTTGTAATTACTGTGCGATTCTCCCAGTGATCGTCAACCATCAAGATAGTGTAGGGGCTACCCTCAAAGCCAATGATTTGTTTCTCTGATGCAGTCATCGCAGATTGTACCCAGTCAGTCGCTTCGGGAATCTCTAACTCAAACCAGAATTTACTCCCCTGGCCGATCTGACTCTGAACATGGATATCGCTACCCATCATCTGTATCAACTGCCGAGTAATAGCTAAACCCAGCCCAGTGCCTTCAGCTTGGCGCTTTTTCTCACCTACTTGTTCAAATGGCAAGAAAATTTTGCTCAATTCTGCGGGAGTTATACCAATTCCCGTGTCTTCTACGGTACAGCAAAGGCGATGTTTCACTGTCTGGTCATCATTGGGAGGTTGATCGATAACTTCAATACTGAAAGTAACCTGACCTTGATCTGTAAATTTGATGGCATTTCCCAACAGATTCAATAGTATCTGACGTAATCTTTTGACATCGACATGAATTCCTGTAGGCAAGTTGATCGCAGGTTTATAAACAAAGGAAATGCCCTTTTGTTTGGCGCGAATGTGGGATATTTCCACAATTCCTTGAAGAAAGGAGGGGAAATGCACATCATAAGGATGCAGTTCTAATTTTTTTGCTTCAATTTTAGAGAGATCCAAAATGTCATTAATTAAAGTCAGCAAATGAGAGCCGCATTGTTCAATAATATTGACGTGATATTGCTCTTGCTTAGGTAAAGCTGAAGAACGCAGTAAAATTTGGGCACAACCGAGAATGCCATTCAAAGGCGTTCGCAGTTCATGACTCATGTTGGCCAAAAATTCGCTTTTAGCATGGTTGGCTGTATCAGCCGCAGTTTTAGACTTTTTCAGTTCACCTTGTTCAAATGCTTGCACCTGCCACAAGACGGTAATCATTGTGACAGTTAGTCCACCCACAATTAAGGCGATTAAATCGAGGAATTGCAATCGAGATTCGATATTTTGGCGGGGAATCACCAAAGCCACAGACCAATTAGCTTGTGTCAACGGCAGATAAGCTACATACTTTTGAGTGCCGTCAATTTCCATCAACTCAATTCCCTGTTGTTTGTTTACCATCTGCTGGGCGATCGCATTTAAATTGCGATCGCTTATTTTCAGCAGGCTGGGTGCAGGTTTTTCTACGGTTGACATTAACGCCGAGTTTGGATGGACAATCGCCTGTCCTTGGGAATTGAGAGCAAAAGCATAGCTGTTCGTGCCGTATTGCAGCGAGTTGACAACCTCTGCAATGTGATCGACTCTCACATTACCGTGGAAAGTTCCTATTGGTGAACTACTGCTAGCAGAATTTGACCAAATCGGGGTGGAAATGGCAATTAAAGAAATTCCTGTAGAACGGCTAATGAAGGGATCGGAAATGTTGCTCTTTCCCGCAATTGCTTTTTGAAAGTAATCTCGATCTTGAATATTTTTATTTGATCGACCAACTTTTGTATTGGAATATGAACCATCTGGTGTAGCTATTTGGAACAAGAAAAATTCATTTATCCGCTTTGCTTCTGCTTTTAAATAGGGTTCTGCCACAGACCAATTTAAGGAGCGTACAGTTGAAGTATTAGCCAAGGTTTCTACCTCTACTTGGCGAACATGTAACCACTCTTCAATTTCAGCGCTTCCTCTCTGTACCTCTAAAAAAGCGCTCTGTCTCAAATCTTTGAGCGTCAGATTTCTAGCAGCTTGATAGCTGAAATAAGCAGAAATACTGACTATAAGAGTAGTACCACTAAGAATAAATCGAATCAGTAAATTTCGCGATGGATGATTTTTTTTGTCAGATGCCAATAGGCTGGAGTTTTGTTGTATCAAAGGTTAGCTCCTTAACCACATAGTTCGGTAAGAAAAAATTCTAGGTTATCTTTATATTTCCCCAGAAATTACCGATGCTCACAGCTTTTGGTAAAATAAAGAAGAAATTTATAGTAATGGCACGATTATAAGTTTTTATATCAAAAGATGCTTTCAAATAAACTAAAATTCCAATTATTGCTTCTAATTACGAATTGTTAAGCTGCTATAGCAATCCTATTTGATTTGTGAAAATCACAAGACTCAGATCCCGACTTCTCGTAGAAGTCGGGGATTTCGTTGTTCACGAATGATTTAGGATTGTTATAGTACAGCGTAAATAGACCACCCATTTAAAATGAATAAAACACTTACGCTATATTCATTTTTAATTTTTAATTCCCTTGCGGTGGATTGGTGGAATTAGGAAATGGCAGAACTGGCACAATTACAGGCTTAGGCTTTGATATTTCGCCTTGTAGTTGAATTTGGGCTTGATTGCGGCCGTCTATTGCTTGTTGGTAATTAGATTTGTATTTTATTGCTTGATCGTAAGACGCGATCGCATCTTTAAACCGTTTCAAATTTAATAAAGCATTGCCTCTGCTATACCAGCTTTCGGAATGATCTGGTTTATAACGAACTGCCTTATTATAAGATGCGATCGCATCTTCGTATTTCTGCAAAATGTATTGTGAATTTCCTAGATTATACCAGAGTTGATAGTCCTTTTGCTTAATCGTTGCTGCTTTAGTGTAAGATTTTATTGCTTCTTCATAACGTTGGTTTTTATGCAGCGACCAGCCCAAATTATACCATGCTTGATAGTTTCTGGGATTGGATTTAATTACTTGATTAAAAGATTCAATTGCTTCTGGGTAACGTTGTAGATTTAACAGTATATTACCTCTCGAAAGCCAAGCTTGATAATAATTTGGCTGGTATTGTACAGCTTTATCATAAGCGGTGAATGCATCTTGATAGCGTTGCATTCTAACTCGATTATTCCCCAGGTTATACCAAGCTTGCTCGTAGTCTGGTTTTAGCCCAACAACTTTTTCTAAGGCTGCGATCGCTTCTTCATATCGTTTAGAATTCTGCAACGCTAATCCTTTTTTATACCAAGCTTCATAATTATCTGGTTTGAGTTCAATTGCCTTTTCATAAGACTTAATTGCTTGATCATATTGGTTTAAATTACTGAAAGCTTCACCCTTAGCATTCCAGACTTCTGAGTTGTTGCCATTTAATTCTAAGGCTTTGTCAAAAGATGCGATCGCTTCTTGATATCGTTGTAAATTTCCCAATACAAAACCCCGTCCAACCCAAGCATCTAAATAATCTGGTTTAATTTGAATTGCTTTGTCATACGCCACTAATGCTTCTTTGTACTTTTTTAATTTATCTAGCGTTTTGGCTTGACCATTCCAGCCTTGAGGATAATCTGGTCGAATATTAACGGCTTTTTCATATACTTCTAGCGCGTCTTGATAACGTTGTAAATCAAAAAGCGTATTTCCTTGCTTAGATAATTCTATGGCATTATTTGAATTAATATTATTCCAAATAAATATTGATGCTACTCCACCAACACAAAGCAAAAATATTGATAGTAAAATTTTCTGCAATGTACCTTTTTTCGGTTGCGGCTTGTTAATATTTTTTGGCGGCGAAACAGGAGTTAACGCTATTGTTTGGGCAGGTGGTTTTGTTAACTCTTTCAGCGCTTGTAATGCCACCGTTGCCGAAGGATAGCGTTGCCGAAAGTCGTAGCACACCATTTTATCTAAGAATTGAGCGAATTCTGGCGTAACTGTGGCTTGATTATGCCAGATAATTTCATTAGTATCAGCATCTTTGACTATTTCTTCAGCTGATAATCCCGTGAGAGCTTGAATAGCAATTATTCCCGCAGCATAGATATCACTGCTTAATTTTGGCATCCCATGAGCTTGTTCACCAGGAATATAACCAGGTGTACCAATAGCTACAGTAGCTATAGTTTGACCTTGGGGAGTAATAACTTGAGTAGCAATTTGTTTAACTGCACCAAAATCAATTAAAATTAATTTGCCATCTGGTTGGCGTCTGAGAATATTTCGTGGATTGACATCACGGTGAATTACATTCTGTTGATGGACAAATTCTAAGATTGTCAAAAGTTCTTGTAAAAGTGAAATTACTTGCTCTTGACTGAGGGTTTTGCCTGCTGTTAATTCTTGACTCAGATCGTGACCTTCGATCAATTCCTGTACGAGATAAAATTCGGCATTCTCCTCAAAATAAGCTAAAAGTTGGGGAATGCGATCGTGAGTTCCTAATTTATAAAGAACTTGTGCTTCCGTATCAAATAAACGCCTAGCTGTTTCTAAAGTTACTGGATCGCTTGCCTGGAGTTTGAGTTTCTTAACGACACATAGAGGTGAACCCGGTAATTGAGTATCAGAAGCCACAAAAGTTTCACCAAAACCCCCACCTCCCAAGTTACTAATAATTTGGTATCTTCCTACAAGTGTGTTTCCCAGCATCTCGTTTACCTAGTTAAGTGCGATGCGATCTGATTTCAATCTTGCCACACGTTAAGGGGGAGTGAGATCAGGGGATAAAGAGGACAAGGGAGACAAGGGGAAATTATGAACAAGTCTCTTCCTTGTCTACCCTGTCTCCCTTGTCTCTTATCCATGCCCAATGCCCAATGCCCCAAATCTGTATGATTCCTATTAGTGATAATGTTCGTTGTCGAAGTAAGCCGATTATTAATTATTGGTTAATTGGCATTAATCTGGCTGTGTTTTTATGGGAACTTAAACTAGAATTTAATGATCAATTGGGCTATTTTGTGAATAGTTGGGGTGTAATTCCAGCGCAGATTACTGGAGCAATTACAAATGCACTATTCTTTAACAATGCTGCTTGGATAATTGTAATTTGGCGAACATTTTCGCTACTTTTGGGAATATTTCTGCACGGCAGTTTTAGTCAAATATTAGGAAATCTACTATTTTTATGGGTTTTTGGGAAAACTGTAGAAAATATTCTGGGACACAAACGCTATCTCGGATTTTATCTCGCTGCTGGCGTGATTACAGAGGTAGTCCAAATTCTGATTGAACCGAGTTTGACAGTACCATTGATTGGGGGCAATGGTGCGATCGCAGCTATTTTAGGAGTTTACATTATAAAGTTTCCTAAAGCTAAAATTGACACCATTTTGCCGTTAATAATCTTGTATATCCCCATTCAAGTACCGGCCTTTTTCTATATATTTTGGTGGTTTGGGCAACAATTATTTTATGGTATCGGCAGCTTAAATATTCCTCCTGCTGGTGTAAATCAATCGGGTGTTGTTTTCTGGGGGCAAGTAGTGGCATTATCAATAGGTGCAGCTTTCATGCGATTAAAGAAATAAACTTTCTTTAGCTACTTTTGTCGGGTGTTCATTATTGACTGATGCCGAAAACCTCTATTTTTATATTTGTGCCAGTGCTTAACCTACAGTTATTGGAAGTTACATATATCTTTCGGCTGAAATATCTAAGCTGGTTTTGCTTCAAAAGCATATTGTTGATAGACAAAATGATTGCTGTAATAATATTTTAAATTTTGATTTTTGAAGTGTTTATGTACCTTTTGGTGGATTGAATTTTGAGCTATAAAATTCATAGATTAAACTAGGGCATACCTCAATACAGTTCAGATTGAGCAACAAAACACTTGTATAGACGTTATTGCGTCTCGAAAACCTAAAATTGTTGCCAGTAGACCTTAAGCCAAGCGTATTGGGGCATACCTACTCTTCAAGTCGGTGTTATTAACTATGAATGGTGTACAAGATGCCGAATGCTGATAAAATTAACTTTCAACTCACTGAAGAATTAGCACTTTTGCGGCAGCGTGTAGCTGAGTTAGAGCAATCAGAGATATCTTATCAGCAAAGGCAAACAGTGCTTGAGGAAGAATTAATAGAACTAAAAAGAAAGCTGCTAGAAGTAGAAAATCCTCATATTCCAGTTGTCGATCTGCATATTGAGAAGGACACATCCACTATCAATCTATCAACAAATGTGGAAGTAATTTTACAGCAACTTCAACAAGAAATTACCAAACGAGAGCAAGTAGAAGTAGTCCTAAGAGATAGTGAGGAACGGTTGAGGCTAGTTCTAGATGTTTCTGAAATGGGATTGTGGGATTGGAATGTTGTTACCAATCAAGTAATATGGTCTAAAAATTATGAAATGCTTTTTGGTCTAATTCCAAGTAATTTTGATGGGCCTTATGAGACGTTTCAAAAGTGCGTTTATTCTGAAGATAAGCAATCTGTTATGCAGGCGATCGCTCAGGCTTTGGCACAAAAAACTGACTACAACGATGAATTTCGTATAGTTCGGTCAGACCAAAGTGTACATTGGATTTCTGCTAAAGGAAAATTTATCTATGACGATAGAGGTCAAGCAGTAAGAATGATCGGCGTTTGTATGGAAACTACTGTGTGCAAGCAGGCAGAAGAAAGTACTCGCGAACTAACAACCCAAGTCCAAGAACAGGCAAATATCTTAAATGCTATCCTTACTGCCTCCGTCGATCATATTTATATCTTTAATCGTAGAGGTTGTTATCAATATATTAGTCGTGATGGAGCAACAATATTAGGCTTAAAACCCCAAGATATTATCGGCAAAACTTTGTCAGAACTGGATTTACCCCCAGACCTAATAATGCAGGTAGATAACCAACGACAAGCTGTAATGAAAACTGGGCAGCCGCTCAAGGATGAGTGTAAATATATTGCTGCTGATGGCGTTCATTATTATGAATATATCCTCAGCGCATTACGCAATGTTGACCAAACAATTGACGGCGTAATTGCTGTTTCTCGCGATATTACTGAACACAAACGGGCAGAAAAATCATTACGTGAAAGTGAAGCACGATTTCGGCGTTTGTTTGAATCTAACCTCATCGGGGTCGCCTTTTGGACTGTAGATGGATTAGTTATTGATGCTAATGATGCCTTTCTTCAACTAGCTGGCTACACTCGTGATGAGTTTGCCACTTTAGGTAAAATTAATTGGAGAGAACTTACTCCTGTTGAGTATAAAGATTTAGACGATCGCGCCCTTTTGGAGGTGCAAGCCAAAGGAATTTCCAAAATTTACGAAAAAGAGTACATCCACCGTAACGGCAAGCGAGTACCAGTTGTCTTGGGGGTGGCCTTGCTAAATGACTCTAAAGATAATGGTGTTGCTTTTGTATTGGATATTACCGATCGCAAATTAGCAGAAAAAGAATGCGATCGCCTCCTCGAATGCGAAAAGACAGCACGCCAACAAGCAGAAATCGCCAACAAAATTAAAGATGAATTTCTAGCAGTTCTCTCCCATGAACTGCGAACCCCACTCAACCCCATCCTGGGATGGTCGAAAATGCTGCGGACTCGCAAATTTGGCGAAAAAACTACTAACCACGCCTTAGAAACCATTGAACGCAACGCCAAGTTACAAACCCAGCTAATTGAAGATTTGTTAGATGTGTCTCGCATCCTCCAAGGAAAATTAAACTTGAATGTCTGTCCAGTAAACTTGGTAATGGTAGTTGAAGCAGCACTAGAAACGGTACGACTAGCAGCACAAGCCAAGTCAATTCAAATTCAGACCATATTTGATGATCGCAGTTTAGGACAAGTGATTGGCGACCCAAATCGGCTGCAACAAGTTGTGTGGAACCTGCTCTCCAATGCAGTAAAATTTACACCAACAGGAGGACGGGTAGAAATTCGACTCATGGAAGCTGATAATCAAATTCAAATTCAGGTCAGCGATACAGGTAAGGGAATTATCCCAGACTTTTTACCTTACGTGTTCGATTACTTTCGCCAAGCTGATGGCACAACTACGCGGATATTTGGCGGACTAGGTTTAGGATTAGCGATCGTGCGTAAGGTTGTAGAAATGCATGGGGGAAAAGTTAAAGCCGAAAGTCCTGGAGAACAAGCAGGTGCAACCTTCACTGTTGAATTACCGCTTTTAATCAGAAGCGAACAGGTTTGGGGTGAAGAAAATCAGTCTTTATCTTCTGAATCTGAATCCTCGCTCCTTGCGGACACTCAAGTTTTAGTGGTAGACGATGAACCAGATATCCGCGACTTAATTACCTTTATTTTACAAGACTACGGTCTAGAAGTAACCGCCGTAGCATCAGCACAAGAAGCGCTACAAGCACTATCTGAGTCGATACCAGATGTTTTAATTAGTGATATTGGAATGCCAAAGACAGACGGTTATATGCTGATGCGGGAAGTGCGATCGCGATCGCCAGGGCAAGGAGGAAGTGTACCAGCGATCGCGCTGACAGCTTATGCAGGGGAAATGAATCAACAGCAAGCGCTAGCAGCAGGATTTCAAATGCATATCTCCAAACCAGTAGATCCAGATGTATTGGTGAAAGCGATCGCTGATTTGATTAAGCAAAGTTGATACTAGATAAGCGTCCGTCGGCTGTCCATCACTTTAGTGTTGTGCGATCTCTACTGCTTTCCTGCTAGACTCTGAATAGTCCTTATGCTTTCAGAAATTATGGCATCTGTTGAGCAGATCATGAAAGAAGCCTTAACTTTGCCCAGTGCAGCGAGAGCATTGTTGGCAGAAAAGCTGGTTGAAAGTCTTGAATTTGATGTAGACGAAACACTTCAAACACTGTGGACAGATGAAGCCAAGAAGCGTAGAGATGAAGTTCGTAGCGGTGCGGTTTCACCCATTCCTGGAGAGGAAGCGTTAGCTAGAGTAAGACAACTTTTGGAGTAATGAAATACGTCTTTCATCCAGCAGCATTGAGTGAATACGGTGAAGCAGTCAAGTTTTACGCAGAGCGCCGGGTTGAATTAGCACAAGCATTTATTAATGCGGTTGAGGATGCAATTTTCCGAATTATCCAGTCACCGACTCGTTGGGCTGTTGTTGACGAAGACATTCGTCGATGTCTAACGCGCAAATTTCCCTATGGAATTTTATACACTATTGAGGAAGATTGCGTTTTAATTTTGGCGGTAATGCACTGTAGCCGTGAACCGGGATACTGGAAAGAGCGCCTCATAGATGAACCATCAGATGGATAAAATAAATTTCTAAAAATGAATCAGTAGCAAGATTTCAAATGTATATCTCCAAACCAGTAGATCCAGATATATTGTTGAAAGCGATCGCTGATTTGATTAAGTAGTCATTGGTCATTAGTACATAATCTAGTGTTTCATTGGCGAAAAAAACTGAATACGGTGAAGCGGTCAAGTTTTACGCAGTAGTCGCGTTGAATTAGCACAAGCTATTTATTAATGCGGTTGAGCATGCATGGGCTGTTACCGCTTGTCCGCCGGGAATTGAAATTCCCGTCTCATAGCTAAAGTCATCTGAAGATGACTAAATATCGCCAAAAATCTCCAGTCTACTGAAGTAGACTTAAGCTATTAGCCCGAACATTTATTTCCGGGCGGGCATGGAAGCCAACAGATAAGCTATTTCCAGCTTAAGTTGACACCTATGGGCGTGCCGTGCCCCTACGGGTGTACCTTACTAGGTCGGGAAACGCTATAAGCCGATACAATAAATAACATTGTTAATCAATACAATGGCATTGTCAGTCGATACAATGGCATTGTCAGTCGATACAATGGCATTGTCAGTGGATGCAATGGCATTGTCAGTGGATGCAATGGCATTGTTAATCAATACAATGGCATTGTCAGTCGATACAATGGCATTGTCAGTGGATGCAATGGCATTGTCAGTGGATGCAATGGCATTGTTAATCAATACAATGGCATTGTCAGTCGATACAATGGCATTGTCAGTGGATGCAATGGCATTGTCAGTGGATGCAATGGCATTGTTAGTCGATACAATAAATTTACCTTGTTACGTTTTTCTACAGCTACGGTTTGTTTTGGAGTGTGAGCCACCGCTACCTCCAAAATGCGATCGCCCACAAACACTACTAAAGTTACTAGTTATCCTTTTGAGAATCGCTATAAGATTAGTAAAAGCGTCTTCTACGTTTGGATGGGAATGACTGAGCAAGATGATTCTCAGCAATTGAGTGAACCGACCGATGGAGCAACTACCAAATCGGTCGATAATTCCTGGACAAACCGCCTTGGTGGTGTCTGGAACAAAGCAACAACACGTCTAACGCAACTTCTACCTGTAGAACAAGTGGCACAGACGGTTGTGGAATGGTTTAGTGTGAGTGAAACTCAGGTTACAGAGATTTTAGAGAAAATCCGAGCCGAACTACCAACCACAGAAGCGCTCCTAATTGGTAAACCCCAAGCCGGAAAAAGTTCAATTGTCCGGGGATTGACGGGAGTTTCTGCCGAAATTATCGGTCAGGGATTTCGTCCTCATACGCAACACACCCAGCGCTATGCTTATCCTTCCAATGACCTGCCGTTACTGATTTTTACTGATACTGTGGGATTGGGTGATGTCAAAAAAGACACTCAAACAATCATTCAGGAGTTAGTTGGCGATTTACAACAGCAAACTCGTTCCGCCAGAATCCTCCTTTTGACCGTTAAAATCAATGATTTTGCAACTGAAACTCTAAGACAAATTGCTCAACAACTACGCCAGAAGTATCCAGACATCCCCTGTCTACTGGTAGTTACTTCCTTACATGAGGTTTATCCTGCCGATACCGCCGATCATCCCACCTATCCGCCAGATTATGAGGAAGTCAATCGCCCATTTGCCGCAATCCAACAAGCCTTCACAGGAATAAGCGATCGCTCTGTACTCATTGACTTTACCTTAGAAGAAGATGGCTACACTCCGGTATTTTACGGCTTAGAAGCACTGCGAGATTCCTTAGCAGAACTCCTCCCACAAGCAGAAGCCCAGGCGATTTATCAGCTATTAGATCGAGAAGAAGTAGGCCAGCAAATTAGTAACCTCTACCGAGATGCTGCACGCCGTTATATTTTGCCATTTGCGATTATGTCTGCCACCCTCGCTGCTGTGCCTCTGCCATTTGCCACAATGCCCGTACTCACTGCTTTGCAAGTCTCAATGGTGGGACTATTGGGTAAATTATATGGGCAGACAATTACCCCATCTCAGGCGGGAGGTGTTGTAAGTGCGATCGCAGGTGGTTTTTTAGCACAGGCCATTGCACGAGAATTAATTAAATTTATACCAGGTTTTGGGAGTGCGATCGCCGCCTCTTGGGCAGCTGCCTATACTTGGGCACTAGGGGAAGCAGCCTGCGTTTACTTTGGTGATTTAATGGGAGGTAAAAAACCCGATCCCCAGAAAATTCAGTTGGTGATGCAAGAAGCATTTCAAGCCGCGCAAGAACGGTTTAAAGGAATTAAACGTTAAGAAAATGTCAGATTTTGAGTTGGCTGCTTCAAATGTAATTAACTGAAGGGGTAATAAAATCTAATTAGTCAAAACACTTGTAGAGACGGCGATTTATCGCGTCTTGTAACCCAAGCGTATTGCTCTATGCCTACACCTTCTCCTTTGCTGCTGGCACAATGCCAAACTTATTTAAACCTGCATCGATTTCTCTAAGTGTTTTAAAATCCTCTTCTGGTAAAGGATAGCTGCTACTGCTAAACAAACCTTCACTGACAGCAGGCTGCTTTTCCAAAAAAGAGAAAGCTTGGCGAAATTGCTGCGGTTCGGCTTTAATCGGTGAATCAAAATGGCAGGGAATAATCCACTCAAAGTCCCAACTTGCAACTTTATCAGCCCACTCAATGGTTTCTTTTGGCGCGCGGTTCAGAATCAATGTCTGTAAAATTGGGGCGACAAACAAACGCCCATTTCCTCGCAAAGCATCAAACGATCGCTGCCAATCTGGATGCCATTTAAAGGGATATAATCCAAAATAGGCTTTTCTTGAGCGTTCTGGTGCTTTCAGGGCATCTTGCAACACCTGACTCCATTGGGGTATATCTAGTGCCTTTGGTTGAAAGTACAAAGCAAACAACGAGATCCGCCCCCATCCCTTACGGCGATTTTCCTGAATGTCTGCAACAATATCAGAAGCACGATCCTTGGCATGAAATAGCAAAGGATATGGATCTAATAGAACGATCGCAGGTGGATCGTCTGGGATCGAAAGCACGGAATCTGTTACTAAAAGAGTATGCGATCGCTTGTGAAAAAAAGCAACTTCTGCAAATCTACCAGCCCCAAGAGCAATGGGGCCAAGCATTGCATAATCAAACTCATCAGCAAAGGGTGTTTTGCGACTATCTTCTGGGAGTAATTGAGTTCGTTTTGGGGGTAAACCAAGCCAGCTAAGGGGTAGATTTAGCGGAAAACTCCACTGATGGGGAGCCACAAACACCTGTGCAGTCGGAAAGTATCTGGCGAAGGGGCCGACGAAAACCTTGTGTTCTATACCAGAGATAGTTGGCAAAATAATGTACTTAACATTACCGTGTTTTGCCACCAACTCATTCACAAGCCTGATGCACTCTGGAGTTGGCGCAACAGGCGCGTAAACGAGAAGACCCCCAGCTTCGAGCTTAACAACAGTCATACGAATCGGTACAACAACGTAGAAAATGCCCTGAATCTGGTCAAAATTCCAGATTGTGTCCTTAAGGACTTCTTTACGGATTGTCTGCCGCCTGCCATAAGGGTAGAGTGGCAAAACAGGCCATAATCCCCAGGAAAAATCCCTTGGGTAAATCTGTTGTGTATTGACTCTGCGTTCATCATCAGCCACTCTGCAACCCCCTTCAGATTCCCTGCTCAAATTGTTTTTATTTGTTATTCCTAAAGTTGGAGTTTAGCAAATTGTTGAAATAACAATACCAATTCGTAATGGGCTATGTCCCACTTCGCTAACTTAATTTGTAATTCGTAATATCTTTGATGTAGTTAATTCACAATAAAAATTATGAGTAAATATAAAATTTTAACAAAACAGAATTCAGGAGTCAGGAGCCAGAATTCAAAATTGAATTCTATGCGACTGGCGGATAGCGTAGCGGTAGTGAGTATTTTCGAGTCGCGTCTGAATAAATGGGTTTAAGTCCCCCACTAAATCGGAGATTTAGTATTTCTAGGGTGTGAAAGCGTTGCGTAACGCACCATCTCAAGCTTTTGGTACGTTACTACGTATATTTCAAAAATCAAATACTAGTCCTATAGCTGAGTTTGAGTGCGGCTACGATCGCACAGAGCTATAATTACCAATATACTTTGCTGATATTAGCTATTTAGAATTTTTACAAAATTACTTACAACAGAATATAAAGCTTTTTAACCTAACAGATGAGAGATCAATCAGAGAATTTATGATTGCTCCTATCCTTGCTAAAATCTGCGATCAGACAATAGTTAAGCCCCTACTTTCTGCCTTATCAAAACCATATAGCATTTCCCATTCAGATGGGGTACAACGTTATATTGCAAGCTGTAGGGAACATACCGTGCCCCTACAGGTGTACCTCACGTAAACGAGAAACGCTATAATTATTTACGCCGACCTACTTAGTTTTTATCTTTGGGTAGCGATCGCTAACCTTGTTCCTTTCACCTGACGTACTTGATCCATTATCCCCACTATCTCACCGTGCAAGACCTTTTGATCGGCATTAATAATCACCAATGTATCTAGGTTAGAACCAACTAAAGTCCGCACTTGTGCTGCTAAATCATTAACTGCTACTGGATTGCGGTTTAGGCTTACCTGACCTTTTTCATCTACCGTGATGGTAATTTTATTGGGAATTTGCTGTTCTTTGGCCGTGGCTGCCTTCGGTAGATTTACTGGTAGCCCTTCCGATCGTGTTAAAAACAGCGTTGACATAATAAAAAATGTCAAAAGGGCAAACATTACATCAATCAGAGGTACTACATTTATAAATGGTTGTAAATCTGGTTCATTATCATCTAGATCCATAGGACTTCTCCTGTTGTTCGTGGCGATCGAGTTGGTCATAGCGATCAAGGAACAGTATTTCTAACTGTCCGCCGTACTCTTGAATCATTGCTATCTGTTTCTGGTATAGTCCCCGGAAAATACTGGCTCCTAAAAGCACAAAGATAGCCACAATCAATCCTGAGGCGGTAGCAACTAAAGCTTCACTAATACCAGCAGTAACTACACCAGTTTTAGTACCTCCGACATCACCAATATTCAGCCCCGCAAATGAGCGAATTAATCCTAAAATTGTGCCGAGAAGTCCCAACAAAGGCGCTAAACCGATAATGGTGTCAAATACAGCTTGAAACCGCTTGAGCGTAGGAATTTCTGCTTGCGCTTCGCTTTTCAAAGCCAAACGAAATTTCTCTGGAGTTGGTCTTTCTAGCTGTAGTCCAGCCAGAAAAATGCGTGCTATGGGTAAATCTACATTTTTTTGCAGCTTATCCACAGCACTCACCACATTATCAAGTCGATAAAGATTTAAAACCTCTCGCACTACCCGGTTTTGACGCTTACCAATCTGTATCCAAAACTTTGCCCGCTCAATCATTAGTGCCCCTGCCAAGACCGAAAAGGCTAGTAGGGGTAACATAACCACACCGCCTGCTTCAAACAAATTCTGAATTCCCATGTAGTGCCTCTAACGTCATCAACAATACAAAATCAGACTACCAGAATCAAGCTAAAAAATGAAACTTTTTCTCAATAGAGTCTAAGATATAATCATAATTTCTTCAAATCTAGCCATCATTAATTTTATTAAATCTTTTTCTGTTTTACATAAATTAATTTAATTAACAGATAACACAAAAATTAACCGTATCTAGAAATCCTCATAATCAACAGGAAAGATATTTTTCCTGTTGATTATGCTGTTCGTAACAGTGCCCGAAATGATTTTAATTTTTTACTTGATATTTGCAACCATGCATTCTAAGATAGCTAAATTAGTGAGAATAGGTAGCAATAGCTATGAGTTTTTCCGGCACTACTGTCGAGCAACGTTCCAAAGAAGTTGAGGCTCTCAAGTCTTTTCTGACTTACAGTCTGATAGGTTCACTGGCGCTGCATATCGGCGTACTGTCCTCAGGCATAGGTAATTATTTAACGAGAGTGTCCACAGGTGAAGAAGAACCAATAGAGTTTGCGATCGTGGATTCTCCGACTGCGGAACCAGAAAAACCAATTGCAGAGATTCCAGAAGAAATCAAAAAAGAACCAGAGATTATCCAAAAACAGCCTATAGAAACTCCACCAGTAGAAAAAATTCAGCAGGAAGAACAGATTACAGCAGTTGCTCAGAAGCCACAGTCGACAAATACACCGCCAGAAGCAATTGCTACTAAGCCAGAAGTTCCTGTGAAATCTGTACCCATTCCGCGATCGCCTCTATCTGAAGATTCCAAAGCAAGTTCTGCGGGTGGCGGTGGTGGTGGCGGCGGTGGTGGCTCTGGTGTTGGTTTAGGCTCAGGTAGTGGTATTGCTGTAGGTACAAGCACTGGTACTGGTAGTGGTGGTGGAACTGGCACTGGCACTGGCGGTGGTGTTGGCAGTGGAACTGGCACTGGCACTGGTAGCGGTATTGGCAGTGGCATTGGTAGTGGCATTGGTAGTGGTACTGGCAGTGGTACTGGTAGTGGAATTGGCAGTGGTACTGGTAGTGGTACTGGCAGTGGAATTGGCAGTGGTACTGGCAGTGGAATTGGCAATGAAACAGGAAACCGTCCCACAGTAGCAACAGGGCCAACACCTCCAAAAATTAACAGTTCAGGTAATGGTAATGGTCGTGCAGCCTGCCGTGAATGTAATGCTAAATATCCAGAGGCAGCAAGACGGCGAGGAGTTGAAGGCAGAGTAGAAGTAGCTGTAGATACTGATGCACAAGGTAATGTGACAAATGTGCGGATTGCTCGCTCCAGTGGAAACCGCGATTTGGATGAAGAAACAGCCAGACAAGCGCGTGAGTGGAAATTAAAACCCGCAGAAGGCGGTAGACAAGGAGTGTCCATCGCCACTGAATTTGCCATAAAAGGTTCACAGCGATCGCGCCAAGTTCAAGAACGGCAAGCGCAAAGACAAGCCGAAGAAAGAACCCAGCAGACAACGGCTGCCAATTCTACAGAGGAAACTCCAAGACGCAGGCGCAGAGAGTTGACACCTTCATCTAATAATGAAGCTAGAGCCACAAAACCAGCAATATCTGGATTTAGTCGGCGACTGGAACCTCAAAGAGCGGAAAGTCCTGCGACAAACTCTTCATCTGAAGCTAGGACAACTCGTACTCAAAGAACTGCAAGAGAATCCTTACGCCGCATCCAACGTGAACGAGCGATTACCAATTCATCACAAAAGCCACAAGCACCCATAAATCGGCGGCGGCGAAGAGATAATGCTAGCCAAAACAAGTTGCGAGAAGCTTTGCGCGGTTTACGCCAACAACCTCAATCACAACCTGCTGCTCCCAGTCAGCAGTAGTCTGTCAAGTTGAACCTGACTACAAACTTATTGCAATCATACTTAAATTAGCGATCGCACACCGCCTTCTATTTTTAGGAGGTGGTTGTTTTTTTTAGACAGGAATGGCTTCGTCAAGTATTTGATTTGCCAATCAATAGAAGTGGAAGTGAGTAATCCTGCACTTTTCTCTATCCATTTCTGATAAGGGACTTCCAAAGAATAAATTATTCCAAGAAAAACAAGAGACAGGTTTTTTTAAGAATAATAATCATTTTAAGGGGGAGAAAAGGGGTTGCCGAAGGCAACCCCTTTTCTCCCCCTCATCTATGCATGAAAAATATATACACTTGTCGTTTGCTTTGAAGTTAAACAGTGTAAAATTAGTATGTTTTGTAGCTAAATAAATGCTGTTATTAAAATCAAATAACTTTTGTTTTACTACAACAAATATCAATAAACCAATTACCTAAATTTGGAAAAACTTCATGAGTAGAATCGGTTAGTCGCTCAATCTGTTTTTCAATTTGAGCCATAGCTTTTTTTGTAAGCTTTACCCCATTTTCATAAGTTTTGTGTACTAGCTTAACTACTGGATGTTTCCCTTTCCATTTCATAGTACTAGCAAACTTTAAAGCCGTCTCCACTTCATCTAAAATGCTGCCATTCCAATGATTCTCTAGTATTGCCCATGTTCTTTCTATCGGATTATATTTACTATGATAGGGCGGATAGTAAGCTAAACGTATATTTACTTGATGTTTTTGGGCAAATTCTACTATACGTTTCATAAATTGGGTACGCCGTGAACTGTTCTGTGGCCCATTATCTTGATTGAGAAGCAGGGTTTGAATATCGGAAAAACGATGCTTTTGTTCTAACCAAAAATCCTCTAAAATATCAACAATAAAATCGCTTGTAACTTTCGATTCTGTAAAGTATAAAAATAGCTCATCCTCCTCTGGAAGAAATATACCGTAAGGAGTTACAGTTGTTTTTGGGTTATAATCATGGTCGTCAGCTTTCGCCCCGTCCCGGCTTTTACCCCTGCGATCAAATGAGCCAATCTTAACGCGAGCTTTTGCGTCCATGCTCAGACGTAAAATACTTTTATCTTTCAAAGCATCAATATTAACTATGTCTAATTGCTCAAACATTGCATCAGTTTGTGGGATTTTTTTTGAGGTTGAACTTTCTTTACCCTTCTGAGCTTGTAACCTAAATTATTTAATTTGACTCGAATTGTTTCTGACGTATGTAACTTTTCATCGCTATAACCATACTTTTCTATTAGTTGCTTTCTGACTTCGGCAGCACTGAGTCTGGTATATAGTCTTTGACTTTTAAAACTAGGGTCAGTTTGGCTTTGGGAATCTACTATATTTTTTATATCTGCTAAAAGACTTGGCAAATGTTCTTCTGCTTTATAACGTCCTTTTGCACTCATGTTATCAATGCAAGTAATACCGCTTTTTAATTCTCTTGTTCCTTTCCGAATCGTATCTCGATTCCATCCTAATTCTGATTGTGCAAGCCTTTGCCCTCCTAAACCTAAGCCCTGAACTGTCTGTGCCATAAATTTACGTTTTGCTGCACCTTTTAATTGAAATGCAGTTTCAATCAACAACTTTTTGAGAGAATCAGTTAATATTATGGCCATCAGTTACCACACTCAAAAACAAGCGTCATTATTTAAATTACTACAAAAGGGGAATGAAGGGGCTGCCGACAGCAGCCCCTTCATTCCCCTTAAAATGATTATCATTATTGTTAGTGGAATAGTTTATTTTCTGGCAGTCCCATTAATGAGGACAATAGACATCTGGTGAAAAAGAATGTATAGACGTAGCAGTGCTACGTCTATACAAGGGTTCTGGGTAACGCATCTTTAATTTCTGGAGATGTCTGATGCAAATCGCCTGCGCCTAAGAAATGGTGCTTGTGTTTGTTCCTCTTATATGCTGAGAGAATAGTCAATAGCTAACTCTCAAGTTGCTCATCTGCACTTTATGCTAGGCGTCAAATTCACTGATTTGAATAAAACTTCTACATAAACACACACTGATGCGGTTTGATTTGCTTGAATAGCTATATTGATAGGACATTGATACGACGGCAATTCACAATTCCTGATTATGGCAAGTAAATTCATTGATGTTAGGGAATATACTGTCCGGGCGCACAAAAGACAGATTCATACTCGTGTTTTCCAGTTTGTCTGTAAAGAGTGTAACGATCTGACAAAGCGCGAGACTTTCGGCCCTCGACCCTTATATTGTGAGAGATGTCGCCCTCCCCAAGCGCCTAAAAAATCCCAACCAGCATCTCAGAAAGCAAAACCCAGAGCAATGTCTTATAAAAGTGACATCGATTTAAATTGATTAAAGCCTTATGACTCAAAATGGACAATTAGAACCGCCTCCGGGAACCTTTCTCTCACCACTGTTGGAATTACGAGACTATTATGCTCGCCTCACAGAAGAGTACGAACGTCTCTTTGTGCAGGCGCGATCGCAGCTCGATCATGTAGAAGCGTTGTTATCTAACTGGTCTTTTTCTGATGCCAACAAAGAGATATCAAGACTAACTGCGGCTGATGAAACCTCAAATCTTTCCCCAGAAGGTTCTCTGCGGTTTTTATCACCCCTTGATGACATCGACGAAATCAACTTAGTGGAGTCTGTACAGTCAGAACAAAAAGACTCAAATCAGGTTGAGATCAATAATTCTTTTTCTGCTGTTGATACAAAAGAGAGTCAATCTGTAACGACATCAACAGATCCAAAGATCGCCCCAGAGAACAACGATAGTTCAATGAAGGTAGTAGAAATCCCCTTGCTACCTCAATATCAGCACACTATCTCGCGAATGGAAGCCATAAAACAGCTATTGCAAGAGCAGATAGGTACTGTTTGTCATATCGATTTTATCGTGCGATCGCTTTATGGAGAGTTAGATTCCAATCTATTCAGAGTAGTTAAAGGTAGGGTACAATCTTCCCTCACCCAAGGTAGAGAAAGAAATTATTGGGTAACTATTCCCGATGAACCAGGTTGTTATACTCTGGATTTAAGTCTGGTAGCCCCAACTAATCGCAATGGTACTTCTAGGAGTATCAAAAACAAAAATAAGAAGCCTTTCATACCCCCGACAAAAACAGTACCGATGCTCAAAGCCTTTGAGGGTCAATTCTTAATTGATGCCCTCACCTCTCTGTTGGAAGAAAATCCAGGTAAAGTTTTCAGTGTTGCTGAAGTCATCGCCGGAATTTATGGAGAACTAGATTCTCAGCAACTCAGAGAGATCAAAAATAAGGTGCTGAATGAATTATCTAGAGGCTATCGTACAGGCAGATTCTCTAGAGTTCCTAACCAAATCGGCTTCTATACTTGGGACTCCAATCTGATATCGAAGGGGAGTTCTCGTTAAATTGGGAATGGGGCATGGGGCATTGTTTTTCTGCTCCTTTGCCTCTCTCTGCACCTCTATTGTTTGCTCTCTATTACCCAATACGCTTGGGTTAAGGGCTACTGGCAACAATTTTGGGTTTTCGAGACTCGATAAATCGCCGTCAAGACAAGTGTTTCGTTGCTCATTCTGAACTGTATTGCTCTATTACCTACTCCCTACTCTCCCCCATCTTCCCCAGTCCCCAGTCCCAATACCTCTATCCCAAAAACAACTTGTATGCCGGATTCTTGTTTTCATCCCAATAGCGATAGCCCAAATGATCGAGAAAAGCTTGCCACTCTTCCATCTCGTGGGGGGGAACTTGGATACCAACAACGATTCGTCCGTAGTCTGCGCCGTTATTGCGATAGTGAAAAAGACTGATATTCCAGTTGGGACTCATGGAAGTAACAAACTTCATCAATGCGCCGGGACGTTCGGGAAATTCAAAACGATAGAGCAATTCATTGTGAGCCAAGAAAGAGTGCCCACCTACCATGTGCCGCAGATGTAACTTGGTTAGTTCGTCGTCCGTTAAATCAAGGGTTTCAAATCCATGAGTTTCAAAGGTTTCTACCATCTTTGCAGCATCAGCACGGTTTTGAATTTGCACACCTACAAAAATATGGGCTGTTTTTTCATCGGCAATGCGATAATTAAACTCGGTAAGATTACGGCTGCCAATACATTCACAAAACTGGCGAATACTTCCCCGTTCTTCTGGAATTGTAACTGCAAAGATCGCTTCGCGGCGTTCACCAAACTCTGCTCGCTCTGCGACAAAGCGGAGGCGATCAAAATTCATGTTTGCACCGCAGGCAATAGCGATTAAGGTTTCTCCCTGGATTTGTTCTCGTTCGGCGTAGGCTTTAGCAGCTGCGATCGCTAATGCACCAGCCGGTTCTAAAATTGATCGCGTATCCTCAAATACGTCTTTAATTGCAGCACAAGTAGCGTCTGTATCTACCAAAATGATTTCGTCTACATACTGCTGACATAAACGGAAGGTTTCTTCACCAACTTCTCGCACCGCCACGCCATCAGCAAATAACCCCACTTGTGACAAGCGCACCCGATGTCCAGCTTTGAGCGATTGAGACATTGCATCCGCATCTACTGGTTCAACCCCAATAATCTTGATTTCGGGACGCAACCGTTTCACATAAGCCCCAATCCCAGAAATTAATCCGCCTCCTCCAATTGCCACAAAAATCGCATGGATGGGTTGCTGATATTGTCGTAAAATTTCCATCCCGATTGTTCCTTGTCCTGCGATGACATGAGGATCGTCAAAGGGATGAATAAAAGTCAATCCTTTTTCTACTTCTAATTCACGGGCATAGCTATAAGCATCGTCGTAGGTGTTTCCATGTAATACAACTGCCCCGCCCCTCATTCTCACAGCGTCTACCTTGACTTGAGGCGTAGTTATGGGCATCACGATAATCGCTTTGGTTCCCAAGCGATTGGCTGCAAGGGCAACTCCTTGAGCGTGGTTTCCCGCAGATGCCGCGATTACACCCTTTGCTAATACATCTGGTGGCAGTTGCACCATTTTGTTATAAGCACCCCGTAATTTAAAAGAAAATACTGACTGCATATCTTCACGTTTCAACAGGAGTTGATTATTCAACCGCGCCGATAAATTTGGTGCATACTCAAGTGGTGTTTCTTGGGCAACATCATACACACGGGCAGTCAGGATTTGAATTAGGTAGTCGCAAAACATGGGCGTCAAGGTGTTAGCAAATGCTGGATGGAGATTAATTTTACGTTACAAGCGATCGCACTGGTTTTATTTAATTGCGCTCTCTCAAACTTTTGAGTGAATAAAATTTCAAAATTACTCATACTGTTTGAAGAAAAATAAGTTCAGGGATGAGAATTTTTGGTAACTTCAAATTTTATGCGATCGCTCGTAGATAGATTTTTCCGATTTAATTTATGAAAAAACTCCGTACAACTTGAAAAAGGTGATTCCTGATTTCCTACTCCCTACTTAGGCAAATAAGTTCAAAAATCAAATCGAATTGCAATAAGTATAGTGTTGCTGATGAACATAACTTTTTAATTTATGTTAAAGTATCCGTGGAAGATGAAATTCGGCTATGTAGTTTGTTTTTATATATACTTGTATTACAGACCTCTCCGGATCTAAATCTCTACACCATTTGATTCTGGAGACATTTTATGTCAATTTACGTCGGTAATCTATCTTATGAGGTTAAAGAAGATGACCTCCGGCAAATCTTTGCAGAATACGGAACTGTCAAAAATGTTCAATTGCCTATCGACCGAGAAACAGGTCGGGTAAGAGGTTTTGGCTTTGTAGAATTGGAATCAGACGCACAAGAACAAGCGGCGATTGATGCCCTTGATAATGCTGAATGGATGGGTCGAAGCTTAAAAGTTAATAAAGCCAAGCCCAAGACTGATGGAGGTTCTTCTGGTGGTAGACGAGGTGGAGGAGGATACTCTCGACCCTATTAAGGTCTAAAACCAAGAGTTTAACTCTAAAGTCTTGAGGGCAGACAAGGCGTCTGCCTTTTTTTTGCTTCGGTTGACCGAAGAAAGACAGAGGGCTGGAGACAGGAGGTTTTAGAAAATAATTCTGATGAAGCCATGCGTTAGCGTCGGCGATCGCAGGTATCGTTTTTGTAATAGGTGTAGCAACCATGAACCCAGAAGCTAAACATATTGTTAGCGAACTAAGGCATAAGTTCTACTCTAACTTTGCTGCTGCTATGAATATGCCAGTGATTATAACTAGTACATCTTATAGTAGTAATTCACCGATCGCATCTTGGATGGATCGTAGGCAAAGACTGAACTATATAAATGTATATGCTTATACAGCACCCGATGAATTTGTCCCATTTCGCCCATTCATTCTTCGGCTGGCTATTAACAAAAGTGCTGGTAGAGTGACGGTATTTAGAAAAGGACAAGTATGCCGGGGTCTAAATTTAGTGTGGGATTTCGAGTTAACTGTACTACCAAAAGAAATCTTAGACTTTCTTCCCTGGATAGTTAACTTAGTTGAGGCTCATGATAAAGGTTCGCCATTATTGCTAGAATCACCACCCCATTCATTTGAATTAAAAGTGTCAGAGGTCGGGTTATTTAATAACGCATGGACTCAGAAAGCTTGGCTGCTTGCAAATTCGACAATATCTTTATAGTAGGCTGTCAAGTTTCAATTGATAGGTAAGCAAGTTTGTAATCTGACTTTTACCCTTCCTGATATAGGAAGTAGATTATACCATTTGATGAAATACTTGATACAAATGATTTGTCTCTAACTCTTTTCCCCTGCCCCCTGCTGCCTATTTGTATCAACCTTATAGCGGTTTTCATTCACGTGGGGTACACCCATAGTGGCAATATGCTGCGAGAAGCCGCAAATCTTTGAGATGCTCCGCGTAGCTTGCTTTTCCGCAGGGGTACGCGTCTACATGAATTTCCCCTAGACCTTGCGATATAATTTTGTACCGCATTTGAATGGCAACCGCTATAAAGTGAAATGGTATTAGGGGGTTAGATTTTTCGTCGGCTTTTCCAATAATCGCTGATTTTTACTTTCCTTAAAAAATACTATCGATTGCAACTTAATATTACATTAGTTTATCATCATCTTTCGTGTTCTTTCTACATAGTAATAGTGCAAATCCAGTTAATACAAATAATCCTGGTAATGTATTAGGTTCAGTTAATAGTATCGGTTCTGACACTTGTGTTATATTGATGTCAAAAGATGGGGTAGAGTTAGTAAAAGTAAACCCATTTGAAACAGTTATACTTTCTCTAAAACTTACAATACTAGTAGGTGTACTGTTAATAATCTCAACTACAGAATTTGTTTCTGCAAAGTAGTTGTTTAGACCCGGCACTGCGCCAGCATTGTTATAATTATCACTTGCAGATAGTATAAGTGAGACATCCGATTTTATGTTATTATATATACCTTCACTGCCCGATAATGGTGAATTAGAACTTAGATTATCACCAATGAGTGATACGGCTGATGTGGGTGTATTAGACACTGAGAATGTAATGCCAGCTAAGGCTATAGCAGCTAAACCTTGAAACAATAGGTTCTTTGGTATTGGAGTACTAGAGTGTTCTATACTATGCACTTGATTGACAGCTAAGTAATTATACATAAGCAGACTACCACAGCTATATTCTTTAATCAAAGTAAAATACTATTCTTTACCAGGTATTTACATACTCTTTACTTTAATCATTCATCTGTCTTTAGAAAGATTTTTATTTTGAACTTATATACACATTTGACATATTAATGACACAAGACTGACATAGATGTAAATAAAATCTTAAAAAAAAAATAACTGTTAGTTAATGAATTAATCTAATTAAGTTCATCACAATTAAGTCAAACAATTAAGACTTAAATCTCAAAATGCTCTCAGTAGTTCACGAGAGTGAACTTGGCTATTTGCGAAAGTGTTTTAACCTTTAATCTTTAATATGCACCCCAAGCCGAAAAAGCGCATTTTGGGGTTAGCAGATCAATAGGGCGATCGCAGTTTTTCAAATTAACTTTGATCTCTCACTATCGGTGAACAGCAGAAAGATAGTTGCAGACTTATATCTGATGTCAAATTTTATACGATTTTAAACAATTGGAGTAATCGGAATGTCTACATTTACCGTCACTAATACGAATAACAGTAGTACAGGATCGCTGCGGCAGGCAATTCTAGATACCAATGCTCTTTCAGGAAAAGACATCATCAATTTTGGTGGACTATTTACAGATGGGTTAGCTCATACCATCAGTTTGACTGGTAGTAGTCTGAGTATCACAGACAATCTGACCATTCAAGGCATAAATCCAAGCTTACTAACCATTAAGGATGATAGTGCTTCTCGTGTTTTTGACATTGCCAGTGGTGTAACATCTGCAATCAATGGGCTGACTATTACCAATAGCTACAAAGGCTCAGAAGGAGGCGGTGCGATCTCCAATGAAGGCGTTCTTACCTTGAGCAATAGCACTATCACTGGTAATACAGTAAACGGCAATGCAACAGACATTTACGGAAACAGAATCGGGGAAGGTGGTGGTATTTTTAACACTGGTAGCCTCACATTGGACTACAGCACCATCACTGGCAACAGAGCAAATGGTAACGGCGGAAGCATTTACAATACTGGCAGCCTGACCCTGAACCACAACACCATCAGTCGTAATAGTGCAATTGGGGAAACCGGCGACAGTGGTAACGGCGGCGGTATTTACAATAAGGGCAGCCTGACCCTAAACTACAACACCATCACTGACAACACAGCAGATATGGGTGGAGGCGGTATTTACAATAAGGGCAGCCTGACCCTAAACTACAACACCATCACTGACAACACAGCATACTACGGTGGAGGCATCTATAACAGCAATAGCAATGCTAATATCACAGATGTGAACTATAGCAGTATCACTGGCAACAGAGCAGACATCGGCGGTGGCATTTACAATACTGGCAGTCTAACCCTAAATCATACTACTATTACTGACAACACAGCATACGATGCCGCCGCCGCCACCAACACGGGCGGCGGCATCCCCAGCTACTACGGCAGCGGCGGCGGCATTTACAATCAAAGCAACCTAACCGTGAACTACAGCACCATCACTGACAACACAGCATACGATGGTGGCGGCATTGATAGCAGCACTTACGATACTGCGATTGTAACTGTGAACCACAGCACCATTAGTGGGAACACAGCAATTGATGGAGGCGGCATCTACATCAACATAGAGTCAGGCACCCTAACTCTATCAGTGAGTAACAGCACCATTACTGACAACTCGGCAACTTTTAGCGGCGGCGGCATCTATATTGGTGGCGACGGCTCACTCCTTGGCACTATAGCCGTGAGTAATAGCAATATTAGTCGTAACTCGGCACTCAAAGGCAGCGGAGGTGGAATCTATGATGGTGTTCGCGGCAGCGGTATATATGATACTACCGGCGCTATCATAAATTTCTCCGGCTCAACCCCTAAGACTATAACTGTAACTAACAGCATCATTAGTGGCAATTCGGCACTCAAAGGCGGTGGCGGTGGTATCTATAATTATTCTCAACAGAATAATGGGTCTAATTCTACTTCCAGCACTATAAGCGTGATTAACAGCATCATCAGTGGCAACACAGCAGACTACGGAGGCGGCATCTATAATTTGGGTATTATAACCCTGAGCAATAGCATTATCAGTGGCAATTCGACGGGGACAAACGGCGGCGGGATTTTTAACGGAGGCTTTACCTACCCCGGCTATAGAGGACCTGATTATGTAGCTTATGGCAGCCTAACGGTGATTAATAGCACTATTAGTGACAATTCTGCATCCACTGGAGGCGGGATCTACAATAATGGCACTATATCAGTAAGTTACAGCGCTATCAGTGATAATTATGCCAAAGATTACGGTGGTGGAATCTACAATTCTAGCTCTAACGAGTTTAGCATCTCCTATCCAGGCTTTAACGAGTCCAGCAGGTACAATACATTAGGCATCTTTACGGTAACTCATAGCAGCATTAGTGACAATACGGCAGGTACAGCCGGCGGTGGCATCTACAATGATCCTGACCAAGACTTTGGCAAGATGGTGCAAGTCCCTAAAGGCACTGGTTTGATAGCTACTATTACAAATGATGGCTTAGGCATCGTTAAGGTGAGCTATAGCAGTATAACTGGCAACCAGGCGCACTTTGGCGGTGGCATTTACAATAATGCTAGCTTAACAGTGGGCAACAGCATTATCAGGCACAATAAAGCTTTTGGGATCGAACTCAGTTCCGGTGGAGAAGAGTCTGGCAAAGGTGGCGGGGTTTACAACTCTAACTCTAGCTATGCCACAGCCACAATAAACTACAGCATCATTGTTTGTAATTTTGATACACCCGAAGAGGATTCAACTAGATTTATTAAGCTTGATAATCTCGTAGGTAAATTCATCACCAAAGGTTCATTAGTGAGAGTTTAGAACAAAGAATATTATGTTGGGAACATCCCAATTTTGTAAATTTACCAAAATCGTTACTTGTCATTGCGAATGAAGCTTACCATTACGAGGATCTTGCTACGCGGTAGCGTCTCCAAGAGTTGCAGAATAAAGCGATCGCAACATCTGTAGTTTACGATTGCTTTACTTGACTGGGTTCCGTACCCTACGGGTTCTCTAAAGGAGTACGCAATGACAAATTATGTTTTTACACATTTGGGATGCTCCCTGCAACCTAATCCCCAATCCCTTTTACTTGATTTAGATAAAGTCTAGCTTAGAAAAAATTGATTTGGGTAGCATTCCATGTACACCTTTTTGGGGACTGTTTACAACTTGAGTAATGTGAAAATTCACAGCTAGACTACATAATACATAAGCATCTTCTGGCGGCAAATTTACGAAGCGTTCCAGAAAATCAATCATGTTTTTTAAAGCCAGTTCTAAGGCTTCATCTAAGGTTTGAGCAAAACCCATTGTGATGATATGAGTTGGAGTTTCGGCAATTGGTGTTGTGAGTTGTAAATCCTTGCGAAGTTTCAGTGTGATTCTACCGTTCATAGAAGTTTCTATGGCGGTGACATTTACTTCGCCGTCTCCTTGTGCCGAATGTCCATCACCAATGGAAAATAATGCACCTGGTACGAAAATTGGCAAAAATAAACGAGAACCAGCTTGCAGTTCCCGATTGTCGATATTACCACCGTAAGAACCTGGTGGGATAGAAGTTCGAGAGGTTTCTGGAGTAGCGACACCAAGAATTCCAAAAAACGGTTTGAGGGGAATTTTTATGCCAGCACCTACTGGAAATTCAGCGATATTGTTTACCAAATCTAGAGGGATAAATCTCAAAGCAGGCTGAGGAAACTGATGTGGTAAAGCTCCCCAACCTGCACGAATGGCATTGAAGCCGACAGGTAAACGAGGTGCGATCGCATCTAATTGTACTTCTAAAACATCCCCTGGTTCAGCATCGCGCACATAAATTGGCCCTGTGAGTAAATGCGGCCCTCCAGCAATTTTTCGTTCCGGGAGAAAATTTTGGCAGATGTCGAGAAATTCTGGTGTGAGAAACTCAGGTGGTGCTTTGTCGTAAACGTAGTAACCAGTATAAGTTTCTACATCAACTGTATCGCCAGAATCAATAATGAGTGCTGGTTTTAGCAGATTAGAAAAACCACCTAAATGCACAGTTTCTTTTGAGGCTTTTAAAATGTAATGAGTCACATCGCTTTGCTCCGAATTAAAAATTAAAAATTAATGAGCCACATAAATTTAGTTGCTCTGTAAACGGACTTCGTATTTAGGACTTACGCACTGTACAAATGCGTCGTGATGTGAATTACCTAAAATAGGAAGTTTTCAGGCTTTTCTTAATTATCCTGCGATGCCTACGGCGGTAAACTACGCAAATAAACCATGCTGTAGGGACACAGCAATGCTCATTAGTGTTAACTTAACGCGAAACCGCTTGTCTGCCAGGAATTGAAATTCCCGTCTCATAGCTAAAGTTATCTGAAGATGACTAAATATCGCCAAAAATCTCCAGTCTACTTCAGTAGACTTAAGCTATTAGCCCGAAAATTTATTTCCGCGCGGGCATGGAAGCCAACAGTTAAGCTATTTCCAGCTTAAGTTGACACCTATGAGCAATGCTGTGCCCTTACGAAAGATATGATTTTTAACTTTAATTCATATTTGATATTTCTTGTCAATGCGTAAGTCGTAGTATTTATGAAAAAAGTGAAGATTTAAATGCGATTCCCGCCGATTTCTGTTGAAATTAGCTCTCTGACGTGAGTTGCAGAATCTTGCTGTAATGCTGATGCCACGATCGCTTCACTTGCAACTATACTTAATCGAGCGATCGCCTGCTTCACTCTAGCTATACTTTGGGGATTGACGCTCAACTCATCCAGCCCTAAGCCTAATAAAATTGGTGTTGCGAAAGTATCTGCTGCCAATTCTCCACATAATCCGACTGAAATCCCAGCTGTATGAGCAGCTTGTACAGTTTGCTGCACCATTCGTAACACTGCTGGATGTAGCGCATCAACTAAATTTGCCACGCGGGGATTAGTGCGATCGCTAGCCATAACATACTGGCTCAGGTCGTTAGTACCTATACTAAAGAAGTCTACTTCAGCGGCTAACCGATCTGCGATCGCCACTGCTGACGGAACCTCGATCATAATTCCCACTTTCATCGCGGCATCAAAGTCAATACCAGCTTGATTGAGTTCAGCCTGCACTTCCCCCAAAATTATCTTAGCTGCACGTACCTCCGTCACCGTAGCAATCATCGGCAACATGATTTTAATTTGGTGTCCGACGCTGGCTCTCAAAATTGCCCGTAACTGAGTTTTGAACAAATCCAGATGATCTAAACAGAAACGAATTCCCCGCCAGCCTAAAAAAGGATTAGCTTCTCTTAACCCGACTCTGAGATAGGGAAGTGGCTTATCACCACCAACATCGAGGGTACGAATAATTAGCGGACGATTATCTAAAACTTGAGCGATCGCCTGATATACTGCTAATTGTTCTTCTTCCGTCGGGGCGCTTGTTCGGTCTAAATACAGAAACTCAGTGCGGAGTAGTCCCACACCTTCTGCACCACTAGCTACAGCAACTTGGACATCATTTATACTACCAATATTGGCGAAGACGCTAATTTGCTTACCATCACGAGTAATTGCTGGTTGATGGGCTGTAGCTTGGGCTTCTTGTTGGGCAGCTTGCCAAGCTGACTGCTTTGCTGCTAGTAAATCTAGGATGTGTGATTCTGGTTCTACCCAAGCTCTGCCACTTTCGCCATCAAGGGCCATAAGTGTACCATCTGCTAACTGTAACACCTGGGCATCTACTCCCAGAACTGCGGGAATACCCAATGTCCGGGCGATAATTGCACTATGGGAAGTGGCGCTACCAGAAGTAGTACAAATACCCAATACCTTTGTCGGATCTAATCCAGCGGTATCAGAGGGAGTTAAATCAGTCGCTACTAAAATCACCGGTTGCTCAAGATGCAGGTTAGGGGGGGCATTGCCAGATAGTAATCGTAGTACCCTTTGCCTGACATCTACAACATCATCAACTCGCTCTTGCAGATAAGAATCCTCAAGTATGTGGTAAGAAGCTATTACTTCATCTACTACAGCTTGCCAAACGGCTTCAGCATTTATATGGTTTGCTAAAATGCGCTCTTTAGCCGCTTCCAACAACACTGGATCTTCTAAAAATAGTAGTTGGGCATCAAAAATGGCGGCTTCAGCATCACCAATTTGCAGAGATGCTTGTGAGAAAACTGCTTGAATTTCTTGTTGGGCGGTGTGGATTGCTGTTTGTAATCTTCGCCACTCTGCTTCAACATCTTCAACGTGGTGTTGCGTAACAATAATGTGAGTGGGTTGATAATGAACAACAGGTGCGATCGCTACTCCTGGAGAAGCTGCAATCCCCGAAAGTTCGCCGTGAGTTGTTGGGGTAACTTGATGATGAGATGCTGGTGGAGAATTCAAAGCAATACGATCTTCACCAAAGTTATTTGCGAATAATGCTTGTAATGCTGCCAGCGCCTCATCTGCATCTGAGCCAGTGGCAGTAATCAGCAGTTCATGTCCTTGACGCACTCCTAAAGTTGTAACTTGGTTAATACTGTCACCCCTAACTAGCTGAGTATTTCTCGTTAAATTCCGTACCAGAATTTGGGATTGAAACCGGGCCGCGGTTGCGACAAACTGCGCTGCGGGACGGGCGTGTAATCCTAAGCGATTGCTCACAATCAGCTGGATTTCTCGCGTTGGTGATTCTATATTGGTTGTTGTTGGGGTGATAGCAGACAACGGACTACTAACTAAACCCAATTGAGTTGCTTTTGCTAGGAGTGCGCCGCGTGCTTCCGCCATAACTTGGTGAATATCTCCACCAGCCGCCGCCGCTACTACAGCAGCGATCGCACCTTCTACTAGCGGTGCTTCACACAAATACACTTTTTGCTGTTGTGCTTCTGGTAGAAACTCAATTGCCATTTCTGCACTTAGCAAAGCACTACCCAAATCCATTAAAACCAAGACACCATCATCAGAAAATACAGAAGCGATCGCCTCATAAACCTGGATGGGATCTGTACCCAATGGATTTTCAGAATCTTCAATCCCTGCTGCAACAGCAATGGAAACTTGGCCCTGAACCATCTGCGCGGCGAGTTCCCGCACACCCAGAGCCAGTTGTTTACTGTGAGAAACGATAACAATTGCGATCGTGGCCACACCGTCAACCTTGTTGAGAGGTTTGCGTTTAGCTAGTTCTACCTTACATTTTCCCGTACCGCTAAATTACAATTGCAACTGCCCGAAAATATTCCGGTCTTTCCAGCTAGAAATGCGAACAAAATAGCCTTCTTTTAGATCAATACCTGGTATCCACTCATAAACTCCATCGCTAGCAGTACGGGAAGAAATGTTTTGGATAAGTTTGTTCCCATCGTACAACTTAATCGAGACATCACCATCAAAATTATTCCGCCACAATATTAAATAAGGCTGATCTTTCTTTGGAAGTACTTTCTTCACTGGCTGAGTAATCAAAATCTTTGGCGCGACTTGATTTTTGCTTCTCTTACGGAATCCCAGATAATGAGGTAGATGCCGGAAAGTAGGATTTTCTTGCAGATTAGACAATTGGGGAACAATAATGTTTCCCTGTTGGGAATTGAATAGATAAGTTGATCTGCCGCCATCAACGGTAATAATATCGCCTTTAACTCCTAATTTACGTAATAAATCGGCTGCTTCGTCCAGAGTTGCCTGGTTCACCGTCATAATCGCCAACAACTCGTCACCCTTAACACCATCTTTGTTCAGAGTACCGATGAGTTGATATTTATTCGCTTGGTTTTGGGCTAATACTTTCGCCGGATGATCGCTGTATTGGTAAGTAGCGATCGCATTTTTTACTGCTTTTTGGTTCAGAGGCACACCGCTAACTGGATTGTAATCGGTAATGTATGCCTGCTTATTATCCCAGACTAAGGTTTTGAGGCGAATATTACTATAATATTTATTTTTTGGTTCCTTGATTGGGCCATAAGGGCTAGTGCCACCAGTGATAACAACACCATTGAGTTTGATCGGAAAGGATAATTGAGTACTAGATTGGTATTGCTCAAAGAAAGAACAATTAATCATGGAAAAAACGTTGTTTTCGTAAAGTTTCTTATATTCGTCTGTTACTTCAGAAAACAACTTATTTTGGAAAAAAGGGCTGTAATGTCCGCCTTCCCCTTTATAATATTTGCCCTCATTTAGACCCATATCATCTACCTCTCCGGTAATTTGGTCTATGTGCATTTTGCGGAGATCGATAACTTGTAAATATGCTTCGTTACCATTGGTTAATTGTTTTTTATATAACGCAGCCCCATCTATAACCTGGAGAGGCTGATAAGAAGATAGAGGGTTGAAAGTTTGGCTAATCCAAAGGCTACTCAGAATCGGTAGCAAAAAAAGCAATAAATTGATTACAGCATTCATCGTCTCTTGACCGCAATTCAACAATAAGTTGTCGTTACCACTTTAAGGCTAATGAGTTGCGTAGACATAGCCCATCGAAGACATCGCATCCACGAAACTTTAGGTAATCAGCTTACTAAATAAGACTTTTTATGACTAAATCATACAAAGCCCTGAGATTTTTTTTCAAACATCTAACTATTGAAGTCTTTTTCATGCTGTGTTTATTGAAACAACAGCTTATTTTAGATTTATGGTTAAACAAAAGGTTCTGAAAGCGGCTAGCACAAAAGGAAACAGCTAAGACTTGAATGCGAAGAATAAAATTTTATTCCCTTGTTTGCATAAAACCCTCAGCCACTCCAGTTAAGTAAATGTCAGTTCAAATCTGAAGGTTTACACCTTTAAAAACCACAAGGTACCTGAATTTGACCAAACACAATCAATCTCTAAAGGAAAAATAATGAGTACTCAATTTCTTGGTGCATTAGGTAGCTCGGCTCGTTCCTTCAATGGCTTCAATGTCAATGCAGGAGATCCCACAGATGTCTTTAGGTTCTCAATTGGCAGCACCAGAAACATCAACTTGTCTCTTAACAACATTACCTCTGGCGATGATGCCGATCTGAGACTTTTTCGCGATGTTAACGGTAACGGTGTACTAGATGCTAGTGACCGAGCATTTGGATTAGTTGCCAGTTCTGTTAGGGGAGGTAACGCTGATGACTCCATTAACCTTAGAGCCAACGCAGGTACTTATTTTGCCGAAGTACAACGCTTTGCTCCGGGTAGTAACGGTGCTGTTTTTTACGATTTAGACTTGTCTGCGACTACACCCACTTCGACATCTGATTACAGCAATCTTCTGCCGAAGGAATTTGTAGTTGGTAATCTGACAAGTGATGTTACCCGTTTTGGTAACATCAATAACAATAACACCGCAGATGTTTACAGCTTCTCTTTAGGACTTTTTAAGGGTGTAAATATTAGCTTGACTGGACTTAGCGCCGATGCTGATATCCGACTGATTCGAGACTCTAACAATAATCGCATCGTTGATGCTGGAGAAGAAGTTGCACGCTCTATTAGGGGTGGTAATACATCAGAATTGATTTCCAACATTAACCAATCTGGTAACTATTACTTGCAGGTCGATCAATTCGTTGGTAGTACTCCCTACACTGTGACTTTCGATCAGTTCAACACCATCTTTGCTTAAGTTTAGGCATTGGCAGTGGTGATTAGGACTTGAAGGTATTGTACGGCAATGCTTTCAAGGGTATGCAAATGGTGCAAGCGGCAGAGAATCATACCTGAACTTTGCCGCTTTTATTCCACATTCTAGTTGAAGAAGAATTCAGAACTTAGGAGTCAGAATAAAGACGCAACGCTCGAATGTTTTTACTACTTCACCACCTCTTTTGCTTAATAGGCATCGGAAGTGGCGAGTAGGACTTGAAAGTATTGTACGGCAATGCTTTCAAGGGTATGCAAATGATGGAAACGGTAGATAGTTAAAACTAAGCTTACCGCTTCATGGCAAATATTGTAGCTGCACTTGTCAAATATTTCAACACAATAGTATTCAATTATGACGACAGCTTTAAAAATAGGTGATGTTTACGACGGGCGTAGTTGCAGCACCCCTTTGCCTACAGAAATTATTCCCTTTTTGGCTAGTTACAACCTGATTCCGCAATTGTTGTCTCAGAGCATTATCGAATCTGCGATCGCACCTATCACCTGCACAAGAGCAGAAATATCTCATGCACTAGAGCAATTTTATCAGCATTGGGATTTGACAACCCAGCAAAAAATCCAAGATTGGTGCTTACGTTACGGTTTGAATCAAGAACAGTTAGAACTTTTTGCAACTCGCAAGCTGAGAGTAGAAAAATTCAAACAAGCAACTTGGGGACATCAACTAGAATCTTACTTTCTCAAATACAAAAGACATTTTGATAAAGTCATTTATTCTCTGATCCGCACTGAACATCGAGGAACGGCTAACGAATTATTCTTCCGCATTAACGAAGGAGAACAGTCATTTCCTGAACTGGCACGTGAATATTCGCAAGGGCCAGAAGCTAATACAAATGGCATCGTCGGCCCAGTGGAACTTGGGGCTATTAACCCCAATTTTGCTCAGTTACTTTCCACAAGTCAAGAGGGTGTAGTCCAAGCACCTGTAGCCTTTGGCGACTCTTGGATAATTGTACGTGTGGAAAAGTTTATCGCTGCACAGTTGGACGATTTTATGCGCCAACGATTGCTGCAAGAAAATTTTGAAAAGTGGTTTCAACAGCAACTTAGTCAACTCTCACCAGAAGAAAAAATCTGGATGGGAATCAATAGCAAACCAGCACAAGCGGAAGAAGCTGCATAGAGTAAAGAGCAAATAAAAAAGAGAAATTAATAAAATGGGTGCAGAATGATGACAAATACAACGGTTGATATTCAAGATTTTCTTGCTGATTTATTTCCTTTTAATTATCTGCCACCAAATGTTTTAGAAAATTTGCTCAACAATGTGCAATTCTTCCGCTACCGCATCGGTCAGGTAATAGTAGCACGGGAAGCTATGCCTGATAAAATTAGCATTATTTACCAAGGACAAGCACGTTTATTAAGTTATAATTCCCAAACACCAAATCCGGCAACACTGAAGTTACTCTCATCAGGAGAGGTTTTGGGTTGGGTAAGTCATGTACGGGGTATGGCGTGTGAAACTGCGATCGCTTCTACTGAAGTTATCACACTCAATCTACCCATTGCGAGTTTTCTGGCGTTACTCAAGCAGGAAGAGAGTTTTGTCCAAGCATTGCAAAATAAAATTACTCTTTTAGAAGTCTACGAATTACTCACTGAAGAACTCAGCCGTCGCGCGGATGGTAGCAAGAATTTAGTTAAGCTTGCCCAGACTGCAACTGAAGCTGCTATCATCCAAACAATCCCTGCACGCAAAGCTTTTCACCAGCAGTTAGATTCAGATTTTTTTTGGTTAGTCAGCAGTAATTTTGATCCTGAGTTCCCTGTGGGGAGTCGCTTAGATTTAAATGATATCAATCTCAAACTGAAATTTAATACAAATATGCGTTTGGTGGGATTACCCAAGTCAATATTTGCAGATAATCTCGCCCTTACACCAAAAACATTTTTACCCGCAGAAGTTCCCTACGCTTCAGAAATTATTGTCACAGAAGAACCAGTAACTAAAGGTAAACAAAAGAAATATCCTTATATCCGGGGTAGAGGGCCGCTAGATGGTTCGCTCGCTTGCTTCCAAATGTTGAGCCAATACTTTAATATCCCCTTGCGCCGAGATACACTGCAACGGGTGTTGACAAAGCAGCAGGAACTTAAGGGCGTTATATCTCTGCAATTTTGCGCTGCCGCTGCCGAGTTGATGGGGTTGACAACACAGCTGGTAAAAGTTCCCGCCACGGCAGTCGGCCACTTGCAACTACCAGTAATGATTGCTTGGCAAGATAGTTTTGCCATCATTTATAAAAATAGCAATCAAGAGTTACTAATTGCTGTTCCAGAGATGGGACTATTGCGCTACAAAGTAAGAGACTTTGCAGAAAATTGGGGGGCTGAAGGAGAAGTCCTGCTGTTACAAACCACCAAAAATACTCCCCAGGCAAGGTTTAGTTTAAATTGGTTTATACCCTCACTACGACGCTACCGCAAAGTATTAATTGAAGTCTTAATTGCTTCTATTGTTATTCAACTATTTGGGCTGGTAAATCCTCTTGCCACACAGGTAATTATTGACAAAGTATTGGTTGGCAACAGTCCTGATACCTTGGAAGTTTTCGGCATCTTTTTGGTGGTAGTCGCAATCATTGAAGCAGTACTAACCAGTGTCCGCACTCATTTATTTACAGATACTACTAACCGAATTGACCTCGCCCTTGGTTCTGAGGTGATTAATCACCTGTTGCGTCTGCCTTTATCTTATTTTGAACGCCGTCCTGTAGGGGAATTGGCAACACGAATTCACGAATTAGAAAACATTCGTTCTTTCTTGACTGGTACAGCCCTCACCGTGGTGATGGATGCGGTGTTTTCTGTAGTCTACATTGTGGTAATGGCGATTTATAGCCCAGTGTTGACATTAGTAGCATTAGCAACAGTACCACTGTTTGGCTTGCTTAACTTGATGGTATCCCCTTTGATGCGGCGACAATTGCAAGAGAAAGCTGAATGTAATGCCGAGACGCAATCTTATCTTGTGGAAGTGATGGGGGGAATCCAGACAGTCAAGGCGCAAAATTTAGAAATGCGATCGCGTTGGCAATGGCAAGAACGCTATGCTCGTTACATTAGCGCTGGTTTTAAAACAGTCTCTACCCAAACTACCGCTAGTTCTATTAGCAATTTCCTCAACAAGTTTTCTAGTATGTTAGTGCTGTGGGTGGGAGCTTTTCTCGTCCTCAATCAGCAACTTACCTTGGGACAACTCATCGCTTTCCGCATCCTGGCTGGTTATGTCACCAGTCCCTTGTTACGCCTAATGCAACTTTGGCAGAACTTCCAAGAAACTGCTCTATCTCTGCAACGGCTGGCTGATATTTTAGACGCTCCCCAAGAAACAGAAATCGGCAACTCTCAAAACATCCTCATGCCCAGTATTCAAGGTAATGTCCGCTTTGAAAATCTCAGTTTCAGTTTCCGCGAAAATGGGCCGATGCAACTATGTAATATTAATTTAGATTTTCCTGCTGGCTGCTTTATCGGAATTGTTGGTCAAAGTGGTTCCGGTAAAAGTACACTACTAAAATTATTACCCCGACTTTACGAACCCAAGTCCGGCAAAATCTTGATTGATAGCTACGACATCAATAAAGTTGAATTGTATTCCTTGCGTCGTCAAATTGGCATGGTATTACAAGATACTCTCTTATTTGATGGGACAGTCCGCGAAAATATTGCCTTGGGGTATCCTGATGCTACCGATGAGGAAATTATTGGCGCTGCCAAAATAGCTTATGCCCACGACTTTATTATGTCTTTACCCAGTGGCTATAACACTCGTGTGGGCGAGCGAGGTGCAGGATTGTCTGGGGGACAACGCCAACGAGTAGCGATCGCTCGTACTGTCCTACAAAATCCGCAATTACTGATTCTTGATGAAGCTACAAGTGCCTTAGATTACAATGCTGAAGGTCAAGTCTGCCGCAATTTGGCGACAGCTTTCCAAGGTAAAACAGTATTTTTCATTACCCATCGCCTCAACACAATTCGCCATGCCGATGTCATTCTGATGATGGATCAAGGTGCTGTAGTAGAACAGGGTACTCATGAAGAATTGATGGCGCTCAAAGGTTATTACTACTGTCTATATCAGCAACAAGAAACGCAAGTTTAATTCTGAGTAAGACATCTTACTCAATACCAGAAACTAGCTAAACGCCCAATTCCCTACTTAATTATGAATACTCAATACAAATTCGATCAACCAGTACTTTTACAACAGACTCCTGGTTGGTCACGAGCGATCGCCTGGACTATTATTGGAGTTAGTGCCTTTACAGTAATTTGGGCCTGTGTGTTCCAAATTGAAGAATCAATTCCTGCTACTGGCAAGTTAGAACCGCAAGGTGCGGTGAAAGAAGTTCAGGCTCCGGTTAATGGTGTTGTCAAGGAACTTCTAATCAAAGATGGCCAGCAAGTCAAAAAAGGTGAAACACTTATTAGTCTCGAAAAAAGTACTTCTGAGGCAGAGGTAATTTCATTAAAGCAAAGTCGGGCTGCTCAGTTGCTTTCCAAAAAGGCGCTAGAACAAGAAAATGACTTCTATCGCCGTCAGCTTCAAGGGGAAATATCACTACAAGAAGTAGCACAGCAAGCTGCTTTGTTGAAAATTAAACCAGAACTAGCCTTGTTGACCAAAAGTCGAGCCGCCATTATTGCCGAAAACCAGTTGTACCGGACACAGTTAAATGGTGCCACTCCTGGCAATACTCTCACAACAGAGCAACAGTTACGCTTGCGAAATCGCCAAATAGAATTAAAATCGCGTTTAGCCACAGCTAGTTTAGAAACGGGACAGACGCAACAGCAATTTTTACAAATTCAAGCGCAGTTAGCTAGTGCAAAAGAATTGCTGGAAATTAATCAAAAAATCCTCCACAAGTTTGAACCTCTAGCGAAGCAGGGTGCTATCTCTGAGGTACAATACTTGAAACAGCAGCAAGATGTCAGCAGTAAACAAGCTGAAGTGATTCAATTGAATCGGGAACAGCAGCGATTACAATTAGCGATCGCTCAGTCAAATGAAAAATTTCGCAATACTGCGGCAGTGTCTCAAGAAGAATTATTAGGCAAAATTACAGATAACGACAAAAATATTGCCGGAATTGACAGCCAATTAACCAAGGTAATTGTAGATAATCAAAAACGCATTTATGAAATTAATAGTCAGATTGGAGAGTTTGATAGTAAGTTGGTTCAAGCACAACAAAACCTGAGATATCAGAAAATTACTGCACCCGTTGATGGAACTGTCTTTGAACTCAAAGCCAAAACAGCAGGATTTGTAGTTAATTCCAGCGAACCGCTCTTAAAACTCGTTCCTATTGATAACTTAGTTGCGAAAGTATACATCACCAACCGCGACATCGGCTTTGTCAGAGAAGGGCAACAAGTGGATGTGAGAATTGATTCCTTTCCCTTCCAAGAGTATGGCGATATTAAAGGCGAACTAATTGACATTGGCTCTGATGCTTTACCTCCAGACCAAGTTTATAATTTCTGGCGTTTTTCAGCAAAAGTCCGCCTACATGGGCAGAAGTTACTGATTAATCAACGTCAAATTCCATTGCAATCAGGGATGTCTATTAATGCTAATGTGAAATTACGTAAGCGCACCATTATGAGTATCTTCACTGATTTTTTAGTCGAGAAAACTGAAAGCTTAAAATCCCTCCGTTAAACAAAGGGTGTTAAGGTCGCGACTAGAGAGAGCAAGAGTTTATAGCTATTTTCAGGTAAATAAACCACGCGGTAGGGGTACAGCAATGCTCATTGGTGTCAACTTAGACTCAAATACTTACCCGACATACGTTTTACCCCACCCCCAACCCCTCCCCTTGACAAGGGGAGGGGTAATGCGGATCGTGATGGTCAGTGAATGAACTCAATATCACGTCTTGACAAGGGTTTCACGTTAAGTTAACACCAATGAGCAATGCTGTGCCCTTACGACTGAGAAATCTCGCCCTATCCCCTGCTTCATTCAATTAAGTTTTTCGTGAGCAGCCAAAATAATTTCTTCGGTTTCTTCCCAGCCAATACATTTGTCAGTTACAGAAACACCATATTTTAATTCTTCTTGTTTACCAGTAATTGGTTGGCCGCCTTCATACAAATGTGATTCCAACATCATGCCAACAATTGATGTATTCCCATCCACTATTTGCTGAATAATATTTTCTAACACAGCACCTTGTAATTTATAATCTTTATTGCTATTGCCGTGGCTACAGTCGATCACAATTCTTGGTGGTAAATTCGCCTGTTTTAATTTCTCTTCCACTAGTTTGACATTTGCTGGATCAAAATTGGGTTGACTACCACCCCTTAAAATTACATGACCGTAGCTATTACCTTTAGTTTGAAAGACACTAACCTGTCCGTTTTGATTAATTCCCAGAAAATTATGCGGATTTCCAGCTGATTGTAGAGCATTCAAAGCTACTTGAATATTACCGTCAGTACCGTTTTTAAACCCTACAGGCATCGAAAGCCCACTTGCCATTTCGCGGTGAGTTTGTGATTCAGTTGTGCGTGCCCCAATGGCAGACCATGTAATCAGTTCACTAATATATTGAGGTATAATCGGATCTAGTGCTTCTGTGCCAGCAGGTAATCCCAACTCTGTAATTTTTAATAATAGATCCCGCGCAATCAATAAACCATTCTCTACATGGAAAGAATCATCCATATCTGGATCGTTAATTAATCCTTTCCAGCCTACGGTTGTTCTTGGTTTCTCAAAGTAAACTCGCATAATTAGTAGCAGTTTATCTTGAACTCGATCGGATAATATTTTCAACCTCTCAGAATATTCAAGCGCTGCTTTTGGGTCGTGAATTGAGCATGGACCAACTACTATAAATTTTCGGCGGTCTCGAAAACTCAAAATATCTTCTATTTCTTGTCTATATGCTAAAACTCTTTGTTCGGCTAATTGTGTTAAAGGTAATTTTGATTTAATTTCATTGGGAGTTAATAAAATGCGATCGTTCTCAATGTTAGCGTTATCGATATTGCTATTAAATAACTTGTTGTGCATGGGTATGCTTTGGCCATTCTATATACGCACTTCAACTCAAAAGTGTAACACAAACCTATGAAATTTTAAAATAGCTTATTTTTCACTTGACAAATTTGTAATTAGACTGTAGATAAATTAAAATAATAACTAAAAAAGGGGAAAGATATTTCCCCGTTTTATTTTGCTATTAGACTACTGACTCAGTGGTAGTGTATATCATTACTGCCATACAAACACTTTAGCTTCGTATGGGCCCAAGTCTGTGATGATGCCATCATCACCAGCTTCGACATCATAATTAGCTGTCCACTCGTGCCATGTACCAGCACTTGGAAAGTTAGGAACATGATAGCCAGCTAGGAAGTTTTCTGAGAAATTTGCTATTACAACTACACGAGAACCTTCTTCATTCCAACGAGTATAAGCTAATACTTTCGCCTCGGCATTTTCGTGGATAAAATCAATATTTTCTGTGTAAAGAGCGTGATTACTTTTACGCAGGTTGGTTAGTCCTTTGTAGGATTCAAATAAACTCCGATTTAAATCATTCCCTAACAGTGTCCAATCGATTTTCGATGATTCGGGTTGTTTAGGTTTATACTCACCAAATTCCTCTCCCATCCAAATCAGAGGTACGCCCACAGCAGTCATTAGGATGGCTACTCCTAATTTAGCCCGTCTAAAGGCTTCTTCGTCAAAAATCTCACGGTTCCCTAATTCAACCATGATATGGTTATGGTCGTGGTTGGTGAGGTAATTTACTACATTAGTAGCACCCAGGAAGCCTTGGCGCTTGCAGTCAATGACATCTTTTAGATGCTCTAAATCAAATGTATCACCGCAGATATGTTCTAGAATGCAATGATAAAAACTGTCATGCCAGCAACCATCCATTGGCCCATCAAGATTGGTAATGCTAATAGTTTCAGGAATGTGTTCAGCAACATTATAAAAAGGCTTCGCGCCAGCAGTTTTTTTGGCTTCCTGAACAATCCAGTGCATGAAATCGTAGTTAGCAATTTGCCGCGCCGCATCATAACGAATACCATCCAGGTGATACTCTTCAATCCAAAAACGGATTGTCTCACCAATAAATTTCCAGGCTGGCTTAATATCTAAATTTTCATCATAATGTTCGTAATTAAACTCAGGCCCCCAATTATTATCAGGGTCACGAGGTTCGTGATGATACCAATAATCGTGGTCAATTTGTGTTAATGGAGCAGATGCTTCTGAGTGGTTGTAAATACCGTCAAGAATTACACGAATACCTTTAGCATGACACTCATCAATCAAATTTTTCAACTCAGCAGTCGAACCATAACTTGATTCTGTAGCGAAAAAGTGACGTGGGTTATAACCCCAACTATAATCACCGGGATATTCTTTAAGTGGCATCAACTCAATAGCATTGATTCCTAGTTCACACAAATAATCTAACTTTTCAATGACATGTTTATACTTACCTCGTGCATAAGGATCATCCTCGCCACCAGAAAAGTCACCGACGTGTAATTCATAAATTACTAATTCGTGGTCAGCAGGTAAAGGCTTATCATCATGTTGCCAAACATAAGTATCGGTAATTCTTTCGCCATTTTTGACGTGGATAACACCATCATCTTTTCCACTCAGTTCATCTATATCAGTTGCACAGGGATCTGTGATATCAACCCATTGTTCTGGTTCAAGAAACCATGAATTTGACTGAACGCGGAATTTATATTTATAAACGCCATCTTCTAGTTCAACACTTGTACGAAAATAACCATCATCACCTCTTTCCATTGGAATTTCTTGCCAATCAGAAAAAGAACCAATTAATGCCGCTCCTTTGTTGTAAGGTGCAAATAAATTAAATTCAATTGGCTTTGCCATAGAAGTGTTTGTAATATCAAGAGTTGATAGAAATATTCTCTGACGCTCAATTGACTTTGCAAATCGCTCTAGAGAAATAATTAGATAAGCTCTGCTTCTATCTTCAGGATGAATTGATAAATATTTTATAAAACTTAACTGTATTTTTTTGATTTTTCCCTATTTATATTAATTTTTAATTGACTAATATCCAGATTTTCCGTAGTGTTAATATTCTTTATAAAACTATTTTTTAAAATAGCCAGTGTATAAAAATACAAGAAATTACTAGTTTTTTATTAAATTAAAATACCGGAGATATTCGGCAAAAATATCCTATTTTTGCCGAATATCTCCCGATCAGATTACTCTATTTTACCGTGAGTTTTTTGTAGATAACTTAATAACCAATTCGCTGCTGTTGCTCTGCGAGTTTGTCGAGGCCCAAATTCACCAATTTTGTAACCTTTAAAGCCCAGTTTCTCTTTAAGCATTTGTTTATTTTCAGCGGGAATGGAACGAGTTAGCTTAACTGTTGCAGGGCGAGATTCAATGAAATCTGGTGGTTGTGGGTACTCATTCTGCCATTCTGCTGCAACTTGGCTAGTGTCCCATTGTGCAGTTGAGGCGTCATAGTGATAGCCTAAATAATGCCATAGCAACTGGTTGACTGTGGCATCATCAAGTTTTTCGTCAAGAATTGCCCAAATTGTTTCTGTATTGAGTGGTGGCAGGTTAGACATAAGCAATTCAAAATTCTAAGTTGAACTGGGGATTAGGGATTGGGAAGATTTGAATGGGCATTTAGACTCCCAACCAAATGTTAAGGGACTTGCAGTAAAAAAATATCCCATCCCCACAGGATGCCGCAATGCCAGTGAACACGTTATTACTCCGAGAGACGTTCGGCGATCGCAATAAATTTTCAGAGATGTCTATTGTGTATACACAAACTAGGTAGACTGGAAATGTAAAGATTAGACCAGTCTATGCAGAATTCCACAGCACTACCAAAGATCATCCGCGCTCATGTATTCATTACTGGCCGAGTCCAAGGTGTGGGCTATCGCTACGCCACTGTGGATACAGCTAGACAGTTGGGATTAACTGGTTGGGTGCGGAATCTCCCTGATAATCGAGTAGAGGCCGTTTTTGAAGGGGCGCGAAAGGTTGTAGATGATATGGTTCGCTGGTGTCACTCTGGGCCACCTGCTGCTGTGGTGAAAGATGTTGTGGTTGAGTATGAAGTACCTGAAGGGTTGCGGGGATTTGAAGTTAAGCGAGTTAGTTAAGGAGTTAACAGCTAACCGTAGTTTACCGCCTGTGGAAAATTTTGATTACAATGCAGATGTCCACTTGGCGGCGTGCTGTCTATCTACATAAATCCAGAAGATATCCAATGAGTAATCAATTAAAAGACTACAATCCCAGCGGCGTAGGTGAAATAAATGGCAACCTCTTAGGTTTACCCTGCGATTATGAGTCTGCAAACTTGATTGTCTTTGGTGTGCCGTGGGAAGTCACTGTTTCATACGGTGCTGGTACTGCTAATGGCCCACAGCGAATTCTAGATGCTTCAACTCAACTGGATTTGTTCGATTTTGATAACCCTGATGGTTGGAAGCAAGGAATTTTCATGGTGGAAATTCCCCAGGATATTTTAGAGAAGAATACATACTACCGCACCCTGGCAGCAAAGATTATTGAGCGATTAGCCCAAGGGAAGTCACTCTCTGATACGCCAGATTTAATACCTGTCTTGACAGAAATTAATCAGGCTGGCCAACAAGTTAATCAATGGCTGTTTGAAAATTGTCAAGAAGCAATTAATAATGGTAAGCAAGTTGCAGTCCTTGGTGGAGATCACAGTTCGCCTTTAGGTTATTTCCAAGCATTAGCGGCTAACTACGCCAACTATGGCATTTTACATATTGATGCCCACGCAGATTTACGCGATGCCTACGAAGGATTTGAGTTTTCTCATGCGTCGATTATGTTTAATGCGATGAAAATACCGCAAATTTCTAAGCTGGTGCAGGTAGGTTTGCGTGATATTAGTCATGATGAAGTGCAAATGATCGACCAATCTAGCGATCGCATTATCGCTTATTATGACCCAGCCATCAAGCAAAAGCTTTACTCTGGACAAACTTGGATTGATTTATGCCGAGAAATTATCAGTCATTTACCTGAGTATGTTTACATAAGCTTTGACGTAGATGGTTTAGATCCAAAACTCTGCCCAAGTACAGGTACTCCTGTTCCAGGTGGATTGGAATTAGAGCAAACTTTTTGTCTGTTTCGGGAATTGGTCAATAGTGGGAGAAAAATTATTGGCTTTGATATCTGCGAAGTTGGCGATGCTGAGTGGGATGGTAATGTTGGGGCGCGGATAGTTTACAAGCTGGCAAATTTGATGGATTTATCTCAGCCGAAGATATAAAAAGAAATCAGAATTCTGATTTCAGAATTGGTGAATATTCCATGAATCGGTGACACGGAAAAAGTTTTTGCTAAAAAACTAGGATTTTTGTTCTCGTTGGAGAACAAATTTCTGAATTGTGGATAAAGTTGAGTTAAAGCAATACTAATTATCAAGTTTATTTTAATTAAAATTACTGATAAAAGGCATTTATTCAATGTTAAATCATAAAGTAATATAAAAATTTTGGCAGAGAATTTTGGTCAAGAGTATAATTTAAGACATCATAAATCATTCTTATGACGTTTATACTTACGCATAAGTAAATCAAACAGGTGCAATATGAAACTACAAGATTTTTTGGGAAAAGATGATAAATGGGGATTCGATGCGATCGCTGAAGATGCAGACTTATCTCGTCAGATTCAGGTATTGTTAATCGGTTTAGGTTTGCTAGAACCTCCAGCCGATGGGAAGTTTGGCCCTGTTTCTGTGATAGGTCTCAAAAAGTTTCAGGAATTAAAAAAGACTGAAGAAAGTGGCTTTTTAGGAGCAGTCACAGCCAAAGAACTGATTGAAACTAAACTAGACGATCTTCCTAAACCCCCCTTAAAACTTGGTAATGACATTGCCAGCAGAATTGTAAAATACTTGCAATCTAAAGATTATCAGGTATTCACCAATCCTAAAGAATACAACATTGTTTATATAGAAGGTATAAATGGAGATTGGACTCTCAATAATGATGCACCCAATCAATTTAACGACCGGCGGATTGTTATTGAAGTCGTAAATGGTGTTCCCAAAATCGTAGATCACTGGGAAGCTACTACAGAACCAGGCAAGTACTACACTGATAATCCGATGAATTCTAAAGGAGCAGCTAGGATTCAGTTTGGGCAATACAAAGCTTGGGCTGTTGGTATTCACGGCACAGCAGAACCTCACGAAGCCTTAGTGCAAGTTGGAGATATCACTGTCTGTAGAGATTTGAACAAGGATTTTAAACGGACTGGCGACAAGCTTGATACAGGTGATGATTTTTTTGTGAATCAACACTACGGCTTTGATTTTCCTCGGAGTGATATTCGTCGTGCCAGTGCGGGTTGTTTAGTCGGACGTACTCGTGAGGGACATAGAGAGTTTATGGCGATTATTAAACAAGACCGTCGTTATGTCGCTAATGGCAAATATACTTTTTACACTAGCGTGATTCCTGGGGATGATTTACTGAAAACGTTTCCAGGATAGAAATAATGGGTAATTTGGTAGCGTGTTGTTGTAATGCAATGTGTGTTGTGGGCGCATAACTGTCAACTTACAGCAGTTTTCATGTATTTGAACCACATCTGTCGTAAGGGCACAGCAATGCTGTGCCCCTACCGTGTGGTCTATTTACCTGAAAATTAGCCGTAAGCTGAAACCTTTTTAAAATCTCGTTTCCAGTCGGAGACTGGAAATGATGCTCTTGGCGGCTCTGCCGCCAGTAAGGGAGGCGGAGCCTCTAAGATAGGCATTCCCAGTCCGAGACTGGGAACGAGGTAATCTAAAAGCTAGTTCTAGACTTGCTTTCACGTTAAGTTGACACCAATGCAGAACTGTGAATATCTACTGTGAAAAGTAATTTTGTCTAACCTTGTTCTTGTGGTTGCCCTATTTGTGCCGTCAGCTTCTCTTTATCTTGCCTGCGTTTTTTGGCGTAAAGTTGAATAGTGACTGCCATCAAAATAATTATGGCGAAAATAGCCCAGGCAGCAATATCTGTAGGTAGATTATTTTTAAACACAGCCAGCAGGACGATTGCTACTAACATAACTGTAGGCGCTTCATTTAAAGCACGTAATTGCTGACCACTCCAACGACACTCATCTACTGCTAATTTCTTCATCAGCCGAGCGCAGTAATGATGATAACCAATTAAAATAGCAACAAACAGCAGTTTGATATGTAACCATCCCTCTTTTAAAATATCCGGTTCAGTGGTTACTAAACCGATGGCCATTGCGATCGTCACGTACATTCCTGGGTTAGTGATGATAGAGTAAAGGCGCTTTTCCATAATTTGATACTGATTTTTCAGTATCGTTCGTGCTGGTTCAGGTTCTTCGTTCGCTTCAACGTGATAGATAAAAAGACGTACTAAGTAGAACAAACCAGCGAACCAAACTACAAATCCGACAATATGAAAGGCTTTAAACCATGAATAAGCCATGAATAATAATTTCCTTTACTTGTGGTTGCGATCCATTTTTAATGGTAATAAAAAGGAGTCAGAATTCATAATCCTCCAACCGTGAAAGGATGGAATCTTAATAATAAAGAATATTTCAATTTAGCCACTTCATCTTCCATTTAGTAGTGATTTGGAATCCTTGAATAATTGATTCTGAATTCTGACTCCTGAATTCTGACATTCATTTTTATAATATCGATTTTTGCCAAAGGTATATTGTCAATGAGCATCTTTACGACGCACAAATGGTAAAAGGTCTTCCAAAATCGCCTCGTGGTAATGTTCTTGAGGATAATGTCCGACGTTATTAAGTTTTATTAATTCGGTATTTGGTACGGAATTGGCAAAGTTTTCGGCAATGTCTACAGGTAGCCAAGGGTCAATCATACCCCATTGAATCAGAATTGGCTGTTGCCATTCTTTAAAGCCAGATTGTATTTCTGTCATGGCAGAATCAAGCTGTAAGTTGCGAATACTTGACAATAGACTTCTACCAGATGAAGAACTTTTTAAAAATGGTTTTCGATAAACATCTAAATCTTTATCTCCTATGCGATAACGGCTTCCGCCTTCTAGCGTCCGGTCAACTAATAGAGGGTCTTGGGTCATTACTTCACCAGCCAAAGGTAAACCCATTTGTTTAATTTTCCAGGGTAATTTAGCGGCAGTTGAAATTGGTGTATTTAAAATAGCTAAATTAGCAATTTGTTCTGGATGACGCAAGGCATATTGTAGCCCTACAGAACCTAAAAAGCCTTGTACAACTAAAGAAAAATGTTCAAGTTCTAGGGCTTTAATAAATCCTTCTAAAGCTGTAATAAAAGCATCGGGAGTGTAAGCAAAATCTCGTTTTTCTGGTTTGGCAGAAAAACCATAACCAATCCAATCTGGGGCGATCGCTCTTGTCCCCTGATTTGCCAAAGCAGGTATAATATGACGCCAACTGTAACTTTGTGAAACTAGGCCATGTAGCAGCAACACAGGCGCTAAGTCACTTCTACCAATTGGTAAAGATTCCCGATAAAACCATTCCAGTGAATCTACATTAATTTTATGTTCTTTTATTGACACGTTATTTTCCTATATTGGGGATTGGGGACTGGGTACTGGGTATTGATAAGAAGAATTCAGTCCTTAGTCCCCAGTCCCTAGTCCCTAGTCCCCAGTCCCCAACCCCTGAGAAATAATCATCTCACGAATTGCATAAGCTGTAGCGGGTGCTAGTAAAACGCCGTTGCGATAGTGTCCGGTAGCTAGGAGGACGTTACTAAAGCCTGGCAACCTACCAATAACTGGGGCTGGGCGTCCTTCAGGACGGGGACGTAACCCTGACCAACTGCGGAGAATAGTTGCTGTGGCTAATTCTGGACAAAATGCGATCGCTTGTTCTCTAACAGATTCCAACAGTTCTTGATTGGGCGGTATTTCATCGCCATTGCTGGGAAATTCCACTGTTGCGCCTACCCAATAATCTCCACCACCCACAGGAACAATATGGACATCGTTACCCGTTATCGCTGGCTGGAAGTCGGGATTACCTAATGGATACCCTACACGCATTTGCAACGCTTGCCCAAGTACGGGGCGAATGTCAATTATCTGATTTAATTTTGCTGTCAGTGGTGTTGAACCTAACCCTGCTGCAATGACAAACCAATCTGCGGTTATTTTTCCTTCTGTAGTCTCTAGTTGATTGCAAAATTCAGGTGTTGAGGTTGTGGCGTCCAAAACAGTTACGCCAAATTTGAAAGTTACACCATTTTGCTGGGCAGCCTCAACTAAAGCCAATGTCAGGGCAGTTGGATCGATCTGACGGTCTTGGGGAGAATAGACAGCACCAGTAATTTTTTCGTGATTAATTTGAGGACAGATATTCTGGAGTTTAGCCGTGTCCCAAATTTCTAAATTCCAGCCTTGAGAGTGGCGAATTTTTACTAGTTTTTCCCATGCTGACATCTCCTCTAGGGAGGAATCAGACAAAAGCATGAAAATTCCCTGACGATTAAAAGGAATTTTGCAGCCTGTTAAAGCTTCTAGTTCAGGAATCAAGGTTTCATAGCGTTGGATGCTAGTTTGCCGCATCTGCCAAGCCTTACCCTTGATTTTTTGGCTGATTGCGCCCATCAAAACGCCAAGTGCAGCGCCCGTGGAAGCTTGTGCTGGTGGTTGGCGATCGCAAACTGTGATTTTCAGTCCTTTTACTAGACTCAATTCGTAAGCGATCGCAGCCCCGACTACACCACAACCGATAATAACTACATTCATGAGTTGTACTTAAAGTGAGGAGTGAGAAGTTAAAAATTTTTAATTCTTAACTCCTAACTCTTAACTCCTAATTCCTAACTTTCTTCTGTTTTCGGAAGCAAATCGAGGAATTTGTCAATCTCTGCGAAAGCAGCTTGAGATTGGTTCAAGGCAACTAGAGGATTGCCAGCACTAGTAGCTTTATCGAGCTTAACCAGGTCTTTAAAAAAATCTCGCGTTATTTGACGTGCTGTGGGTTGGTCTTTGGGTAGAAGGTTGGGAGTGACATAAGTCAGATTCAACTTTGCTTCTGTTATGGGCCCATGTATAAAATTACGCACATTGATCCAATCACCTTTTTTAATCAGGGTTGTCAACTCTTCTGAGCGATCGCGCACAGCCTGAATTTCAGGAACATAAGCCTGAATTTTTTCCAGTTGTACTGCTGTGTAAGTCGGAGGGGCGATCGCAACACCAGGGCCACCACAACTAATCAGAAATGTGGACAATAATACTAGAAAAAACGAAAAAATCGAGCGTTGACGCACCATATATTCAACTTAATTGCTTTTGGTTTACCGATTCACAGTGTCATTTTAGATCGCTAGTGCAATAATTTATCGTTCTTGTCAACTCAGGATTTTGCACAAAATCTTGATATTTTCTCTAAAGGGCAGAGTTCCATCTGCTTTTGAAGAATTTTTAAGTACAATTACTTAATAGGTGTTAGCCAGCCCCAACCAGAAGCAACTTTTGGCTTCTGTTAGTCACGAAAATTGTTAGGAAAATATGATTTAGAGTTGCTAAATCTCAAAGCTCTTGATAAGCTGAAACACCAATGATATAAGCCTTCTGGCGGTTTTTCTATCTTCACATGCTTGAAGATGCCGACGCGATATAGGAGTGTTTTTTAGTGAACGCAGCTGAACAGGCAACAAACCTTGAACTCGCCAGCAACATAGCTACGGTAGTTAATTTGTTCAAATTCGAGTTTCCTGATGCCAAATCCGATCTCAAGCCTTGGAAAAATGACCCGGAAACGAGGGAGTTAGTCGATCCAGATTCTATAGATATTGGCTTTCACTTTCCTGGTATTAGCAAATCTTGGCGAAGTCGTAGTATTTTAATTCAAATCCGATTTTATCAAGATCCGATCAATAATTCCCAACGTGCGATCGGCGTAGAGGTAGCTGGATTCGATCATCGCGGTGAAGCGTGGCGACTTTCTACGGTAGAAAACTGGAATGTTGTCGGCGCATCTTCGCCTTCTGGTGAAATTGCGGATAAGCTCAAACAAATTTGCCGACAGATTTTAGAAGTTTTTAATAAACCAAGTGACTGAATTGGGGAATGCTACATCTGGGTATAAAATTGCTCAGAAAGCTCTCAATCAGTTTAGTTTAGCTGTTTGAGAGATTCGCCAATGGTATCCGTATCCCGGCTCAAACTAGAGTACTAAGTAGGTAGGCGAGAAAATTTATAACTATGTAATGACGAATTAGTTTGTGGTTAATTGACTTTTTTGGTTGATTAGTTCGTCCTAGCGGCACAGACTCGATTCGGAGATTGATGGTAGTTTATGTTTGTACAAACTCCTTGATCCCAATCGCGATACAAGCTATGACACTCAATTTATATTTACTGCGACATGGAGAAACTACTTTTAGTCAAAGTGGTAATTTCTGTGGCGAAACTGATGCGGAGTTGACTTCTGAAGGTATGGAGATGGCATCCGCTTTTGCTGATGTTTATCAACAATTGAAGTGGGAAGGGGCTTATGTTAGCCCAATGAAGCGCGCAATTGCAACTGCCAAGCCATTTTGTGATGCTATCGGTATGGATATGCAGTTGCGTGACGGACTTAAAGAAGGTAGTTACGGCGAATGGGAAACTAAGAGTAAATCATTTGCCCAAGAGAATTACGCAGAAAACTATGTAAAATGGGTGACAGAGCCAGCTTGGAATGCACCCAAAGGTGGAGAAACTGCGGTAGACATTGCTAACCGTTCTATGCCTGTAATTGCTGAAATTCAAGAAAAACATCCTCAAGGTAATGTTTTAGTAGTTTCTCATAAAGCTACGATTCGGATTATGCTTTGCAGTTTACTGGGAATTGATTTAGGACGCTATCGCTATCGGGTGAATATTTTGGTCGCGTCGGTAAGTATGGTTAAATTTGACGTTAATGGCCCTTTGTTAGAAATATTAGGCGATCGCCATCATATACCCGATGGTATTCGCTCTCGTCCGGGAACATAATACGCATCACTCGATTTTCAAGACAAGAGGAGTGCAATAGCGCTCTATGGACTTGGCAGGCGATGGGGAAAGTTCAAGGACAGAATACAAAATTTCACCCTATCTTACAGGAGATAGGGTAATGGGAATGGGGCGCGATAAGCCTACGGCATAGCAACTCTTGGAGACGCTGCGCGAACGCTTACCGCAGAGCGAGTAAAAATTCAAATTTTAGTGATGAAAACGAGCTTGGCGCTCACGCAATTCACGAGCCTTTTGTTCACGAGCTTTTTGTTCACGAGCTTGGCGTTCACGTAATTCACGAGCCTTTTGTTCACGAACCTGCTGTTCATGCAGTTGACGCTCACGACTTAGTTTAGTGTTATTAAGAGCAATAGTATTAGTATTTAAATGCTCCTTGCGAAAATTCACAACAGAAGCATTAGCATGAGTTGAAACAGCAATTGAAACAGAAGCTAATAAACCAGCAAGAAGAATAGATTTTAAGCGGTTCATATATCCTTTAGTCCTTGTTTTTCTTAACTTGTATATTGTCAATATATTCTGCATAATCAAGAAAAGATATCTAGCAAATGTCACCACTTAAACATGACTAAAGTAACTATAGCGGTTCCCATTCAGATGAGGTATAACATTACATGGCAAGGTGTAGGGGCACGGCATGCCGTGCCCCTACGGCTGTACTGTTCCATATTTAGATTGCATAACTGGGCGCTCATGTTGCCTACCCCACAACTTGATTTGGTTAATTATTCCCAATGAGATTAACGATCGCTGTAGCTAAATCCACAGGATCGACTGGTTTAGGTAAGTGTTTTTGAAATCCGGCGGCCATTGCTTGGTTATAATTAATTTCTCCAGCATAAGCTGTCAATGCGATCGCGGGAATTTGCCCACCTTGTTCTGGTGGTAATTTTCTCACCTCGCGCAGCAACATATAGCCATCCATTAAGGGCATCCCAATATCGCTTAACAGGATATCTGGCAATGATAGGGCTAATGTTTGCAATGCTTCATCTGCTGATTCAACTGCTGTTACCGTCGCGCCATATTGTTCCAGCACAAAGCTAAAAAACTCTCGCACATCAGCTTGATCGTCCACAAGCAGTATTTGCACTCCCGCAAGTAATGTGTCGTCATTACTGAGTTCTGCTTGAGAAGGCTCACTACTGCTGACTCGCAACTCAGAATTTTTCAGCAAAGGTAGGCTGACTGTAAAGGTAGCCCCAAGTCCATCTCCCAGACTCTCTGCTTGAACTGTCCCACCATGAAGTTCTACCAGATGGCGCACAATGGCCAGTCCTAATCCCAGTCCACCAAAGACTCTGGTTGTTTTAGCATCTGCTTGGCGGAAGTAGTCAAAGACGTAGGGCAAAAATTCCGGGTTGATTCCTTTACCTGTATCAATTACCTGGATTTGGGCATCTAACCCAACTTGTTTTAGATGTACTTCTACTCGTCCTTCTGTGGGGGTGAATTTCACGGCATTGGAAAGGAGATTCCACATCACTTGTTGTAAGCGATCGCCATCACCCAGAACTTTGCCGATATCATTACTTAACACTGTTTGAATTTTAATTGATTTTGCTTCTGCTGCTAAACGCACCGTTTCTAGGGCAGATGCGATCACTATTTTCAAATCTACTGCATGGAGACTTAAGCTAACTTTACCTTGTAAAATCCGGGAAACATCAAGTAAATCTCCAATCAATTGGGTTTGTAATTTGGCATTCCGCTCGATTGTTTCTAATGCCCGGATTTTAGTGGCTTCATCAAACTTGCGGGTTCTGAGTAATTTTGCCCATCCTAAAATCGGATTCAAGGGAGTTCGGAGTTCATGGGAAAGGACAGCCAGAAATTCATCTTTAATCCGGTTGGCTGTCTCAGCTTGTGCCCTAGCAGTCTTTTCGGCTTCGTAAAGTTGAGCGCGGGCGATCGCTTGGGCACACTGTTGTCCTAGTGTCAACATAAATCCCCGGTCTTCTTCGGTAAATATGTGGACAGTGGTAAAGCTTAATGCCAATGCCCCAATTACTTTGCCTTCTACTATCAAGGGAATGGAAGCCCAGGCATTATTCACCATAACAGTCACGACATCTGCTAAGTCGGGATATCTAGCAATCATGGCTGCTAAATTTTCTAAAAAAATCGGTTGCCCAGTTCTGACTGTTTCTGCTATTTGGTTAGGTGCTGTGATCGGAAAACTTGTCCAAGTATTTATGAGCGTTTGCGGATAGCCAATTCCTTGCACAACTTTTAGGGTAGTATTTCCTTCAGTAAGTAAGACAACGGAACCACCAGTAGCTTCCAAAGCGGCAATGCCTTGGTTTACCACTACATCAGTCACCTGTTGGGGAGTTAAGGCTTCTGAGAAGGCAGCAGTTATTTTTTGTAAAAGTACTGTGCGATTGACAGACCTTTCAGCGGCCTGTTTTGCCTGTTGAGTTTCTTGGTAGAGTCTAGCATTGTCGATGGCGATCGCTGCCCGTCGAGCAATATCTTCTGCTAAAGCCAAGTCTGTTTGTTGGTAATACCGGCCTGACTCGGCTGTAAAAAAAGAGAGCGATCCAAATAATTGCCCACGAGAACGAACTGGAATTACCATTAGAGAACGCATACCCAGACTTCGCAGCAATTGCAGATGTTCATCATCTTCAGACATCTGTACCAGATGAGAGTCAGATAATTCGGGTAAAAAGACAGATATTCCTAGCTGTAGCTGCTGTACAAGCTGTTTGGCTCTGATTTTGGGTCGATAACGCAGTTGGATTTCGTCTAAAATATTTAGTTTTGTGGGATCGATAATTGCGATCGCAATTTGTTTACTTGACCAATCTTCTTGAAAAACATCTACAATACACCAGTCAGCTAAGGTTGGAACTGCCAAATTCGCCACATTTTTTAAGGCAATTTCATAATCTAATGACGCAGCTAGTAAGGTGCTGGCTTCGACTAAAAAGTTTTGGGTGGCTTCAACTCGTTTGCGAGCGCTAATATCCTCAATAATCCCTAATGCATAATTTGGCTGTCTATTAGTATCCCAAACTACTGATGAAGTGAGGTTTACCCAAACGATAGAACCATCTTTGCGGATGTAGCGTTTTTCTAGGGAATAACCACTAATTTCCTTTGCCAAAACTCGCCGAACATTTTCCCAATCAAGAGCTAAATCGTGAGGGTGGGTAATTTCTTGGAAGTTCATTTGGATTAACTCTTCATGGCTATACCCAGTAATCTCACAGAAGGCAGGATTCACTTGAATAAATCGTCCATCCAACGCTACTAAAGTAATACCAACAGCTGCCTGATCGAACATCGCCCGGAACCTTTCTTCACCTTCTCGCAAGGCTACTTCTGTTTGCTTTGCTGCTGTCACATCTGCCAAAATAATTCCAATTCCTACTGTTTCACCCATTGCGTTGTTGACTGGATAATAATTGCCCAGCCAGTAGCCGTAACGTTCTGATTGTTCCCTTGTCTTACCGCTGATTTCGACATTTAGCAGGGGTTCTCCAGTTTCTAATACACGTTGTAACTGTTGCTCAAACTCAGCCGCCATCGCTGGTAACACTTCCGAAAATTTGCGTCCTAGATGTTCTTCGATAGTCAAACCGTTAATGTCAGCAAAAACCTGATTAATTCGGATATATCGCAGTTGGCGATCTAAAAAGCATACGGCAACAGGAGCAGCTGCAAGTAGCGCATCCAAAAGAGATAGAGATTCGGCATAATGGACTAAAGCCTGGTGGATATCTCGATAAAGTCGGGAATTTTCTATTGCTAAAGCAGCACGATGGGTAATCTCTGTTGCTAAAGTTAGGTCAGTGCGATCGTAGCGGCGGTCTGATTGAGCGCTGACAAAGCTGATAATGCCAAGTATTCGCCCTTGTGTGATTAACGGCACAATCATCACAGACTTCATCCCCAATTGCCGAACAAGTTCTAAGTGTTCCTGATTTTGAGTACTTGCGACTAATAGCGAGTCAGATAACTCTGCGATTAATTCACTTTGCCCAGTTCGCAATACTCTAGTAATTGCACTTGTACCCTTGTAATCTGTTGCATACTCTTGAAGTTTACGCGTCAACTCCGTTTTTGATGGGTCTGTATGGGTAACGGGTAGGCGGCGAATGGAACCATCATCATTTAAAATCTCAACGCTACACCAATCCGCAAGCTGGGGAACTGAGATTTTAGCAATCTGTTCTAAGGTTTGTTCGTAATCTAGTGAAGTAGAGAGTAAACTACTAACTTCGGCAATATAGCGAAATCTTTCTTCACTAACTCGCAGCTTTTGGAAATTTTCATCAGCCTGTTTTTTAGCAGTCTTTAATGCTTCACAAATGATACTAAAAAGCAATCCTTGTAATGCAAAAAAACCAATTCTCACAGAATTTGAGAGGTCAAAACTTAGCTCAAAAACTGGCGGGAGAAAGAAGTAATTGCTCAGTAACGCAGACAAGGAGGTTGCCAATAACCCTGATTTCAAACCACCATACCAAGCACTCAGCATGATAGCGCTAAAAAATAGCAAAAAAGGAGTTCCACTCATGCTTAACCACGGGTCTAGCATCAACATTAGTATTAATGCAGATGTGACAATTAATACAGCAATGCTATAACGCACTAACTTGGAATAATGAATATGGGGCATGAAAATGTCTTGGAACAACCAATACTCATTGCAGAGGCTCTACATACACTAAGCTAGTTCGCAAGTTTTAGTAATTTATCTATAGATAGATTTTTATTTATTAAAGAAACTTCTTTCGTTAGAGGTTAATTACTCGGTTATATAGTAATAAAAGCGAGAACTTATCATTAACCTTCTATATTCATAACATTAGGTTGCTGATGATATAATACTCGATTTAAAGAAATGCTGTGAGCCAAATTTATAACAAATGCCAATAAAGATGATTTTAAATATCCTATACAGCACTTACGGCAGCTATGAGGTACATTCCCAAATCTGAAAGCTTTGATAGGAGAGGGCAAGGAGAAAAACTGTATTGCATAATAGCCGGAAGCGCTGTATATCTTCTGCTTCCATCTCCAACCCAAATCTGACTAAAAGATGTGGGTAAATTAAAATTAATCGCAATTAAACAGAGACTCTTCGCTGACTGTCGATTTTTGTTTATGTTTGCGTAAAATTGTTTTGCTTGTACCCCAAAAACCTATAGCTAGTATTCCTAATGTGAAAGATGGTTCAGGAATAGAGTCAACTCGACGAAACTCAATCGGCGTAGCGAAAAGCAAATTACCATTGGCTCCAAAAATCTTGTCTAAAGAGTCGATACCATTTTCAGAGACAGTTACACTAGAAATCACCTTACCACCAGAACTTGTTGGACAGCCATTAGGAGAGTTATTTCCAATGTAGTCAGTCGGTTCCCACAAAAGTTGCAAATTGCAGCTTGTTGCTAAAACCTTGCTAGAGTCAAGAGTATGTTCCGATTCTGGTCGATTACATAATCCAGTTACAGAATAGTTTGTATCAAAGGCACGAATACTGAGATTCACTGCTGAATTCTCTTGGCTAAAAGAATAAAGACGGAAGCGATTAATACTTTTTTGCTCAAGATAAATATTCTCTGTTCCAGTTACAGGGTTTGTATTGGTCAATGCCACACTACAACTTGACAGAGTAATCAGTGGAATTGAAGGGTTAGTTGCCACTTGTTGGGAATTATCGAACAAACCAGTAAACCACTGTGCTACTTGCTTGACTTGTGTTTCAAGTGGTGGCGCAGTAATAGCATTAGCGTGAGTTGCCTGAATAAGTGTGAATGCTGAAAATAATGCTGTCAGAGTATATACTTTGATGAAATTCATAAATTAATGCGATATCTGAAATTTCAAAGTATTTTATCTTACTTTTGCTGTGACACAATACTCAGTTAGGAATAAGAATTAAATAACATGCAATTTCTGTCCCTGGTTTACCTTACCCTCAATCCCTCTCCTTATAAAGGAGAGGGAAGCTAGAGACAGGATGAGGTTTTGTATCTTATTTAATCCACGTTCCTTGTTAGTTTGGAATCAATAAAACTATATTCAATTAATCCTTCAGTACTGCTACCAATTTTTCAATATGCGCTGCTTCATGAGTTGCCATTAAAGATATTCTGATCCGACTTGTGGGCACTGTGGGAGGACGAATTGCTGGGGCAAAAATGCCAGCATCTCTTAGTTGTTTTCCAGCTTGGAGGGCATCTGTGGCACTAGGCAATTGAAAACATAATATTGGTGATTCTGAAGGCAGTAATTTTAGATTGGGTAACTGTTGTTGCAGCAAACTTTTCAAGTAATGTACGTTTTCCCACAATTTGTCCCGGCGTTGCGGTTCTTGTTGCACTATCTTGATTGCGGCTAAAGCTGCCGCCGTATCAGCAGGTGAAAGCCCAGTGGTGTAAATCCAAGTGGGTGCGCGGTTCCGCAAAAAGTCGATTAGGGCGCTACTTCCTGCCACATATCCGCCTAAACTAGCCAAAGCTTTACTTAAAGTACCAATTTGAATTAATGGCTTTCCCGTACACCCAAAATGTTCGACACACCCAGCGCCAGTTTTTCCTAGTACGCCAGTGGCATGAGCTTCATCGACTAGCAGCATACAGCTAAATTCATCAGCGAGATCCAACAGTGTAGGTAATGGACATAAATCGCCATCCATGCTGAAGACGGTATCAGTCAGAATCAAACAGCGTCGGTAATTTTGCCGCTGTTGACTCAACTGAGTTTTTAATACTGCCATATCACAGTGCGGGTATTCTACAAATGCTGCACCGCTAAGAACCACTCCATTTTTCAGACTGGAATGATTGTACTGGTCAGAAAATATTAGATCACGCTTGCCTACAAGGGCGGTAATTGCACCCAGATTGGCTAGATACCCAGAACTAAATACCAAGGCATCTTCTGTTTGTTTGGTAGATGCGATCGCCTCCTCTAACTCCCTGTGTAATTTTCTATGCCCACTGAGTAATCTAGAACCAGTACTACCAGTGCCAAATTTTGCGATCGCAGCCGTCGCCGCTGCCATCAACCGCTCATCCCCAGCCAATCCCAAATAGTCATTGCTGGCAAAATTAATTACCTCTTGCCCAGCTAAAACCACCGTTGCACCCGGACGACCATCAATAGGCTGTACTGAACGATACCAGTCTGCTCGATGAATTGTTGCTAAGGACTGTTCTAGCCAGGCATAAGGATCGGTTGGCATAGGGGCAGGGGGAGCAGGGGAGGCAGGGGGGGCAGGGGAGAATAACTAATGACAAATGACCAATGACTAATGACCATTAAACTTGTTCGCTACTGAGATGAGCGATCGCTTGTTTAATCCAGTCTTCGACGTAGGCATCTTTGGGTAGTCCGATGTCTTCGCTGACTACATGCAGGGCATGACTGACCTCATGGGCAGTATATCCCAAGGCGAAGAGGGTCATTTGCACCTCTTCGAGAATTCCTGGTGCAGGCCCGCCTGTGGCGACGAAGAACCCGGCTGATTTGCGCCACTCGACTAATTTACTTTTCAGTTCCAAACAGATGCGTTCAGCGATTTTTTTGCCCACACCTGGAGCCTGAATGAGGATTTGTGTATTGCCAGCGATAATTGCTTGGACTAAATCTGGTAGTTCCAGAGTGTCCAAGAGGGCGATCGCTAAGGCTGCACCAATCCCTGTGACAGTCAGCAAGTGGCGAAATAAATCGCGTTCGGCTGGGGAAGCAAAGCCATATAGAAAGGGCACTTCTTCGCGAATTTGGAAATGGGTAAAAATTTGCGCCACTCCTCCCGATTCTGGTAACTGATTTGCTAGCCGTTGGGGAACTTGCAAATCATACCCTAAGCCATTCACTTCCAGAGTCAGAATCACGCGATTAGCGCCAATTGTTTGGATACCAGCGACTATACCTTTTAGATAACTAATCATTACAAGAGACCAAAATAATGTAAGCCTTCAATAATTCCACCTGCACAAAAACATGAAGCCAGGTAGCGGTAGTCTGCGGGATACTCATTGTGCCATTGGAGTAACTCTTTGCGGGCATTCCCCACAATGATTCCCCGTTCGTTGCCTACAGCAAATAAAGCAATATCATTACCTGAATCACCACAGACAACTGTTTGTTCTGCTGCAAATTTCCACTTCTGGCGTAAAAATTGCATTGCTTGACCTTTATCGCTGGTGCGGGGTACAATGTCAAGGTCTATATCGCTACTGTAGATTAACTTTACATTTAATTTATATTTTTGCAACTCCGCTTCAAGTTGTGGTAGAACATTCGCAGATGCTTTTTGTTCTAAAAAAAAGCTCACTTTGAAGGGACGCTGTTCTGAATCTGGTTGCCGAACTAACTCACGGTATTTCCGGGTAATAGATAATACAGCTTCCCGTTCCCATCCCGGAGAGAGGATTTCTGACCAATCTGAGTCTGGAGTATCAGTACCATCAAGGTAAATTTCTGTACCTACAGAAAGGACAAGGGCATCCGGTTGCAAAAGATTTTTTTCAGCTTGGAGTTCTTTGTAAAGTACAGGTGATCGCCCGGTAGAATAAACTATTTTAGTCCCATATTCTTGGCGATGTCTCTTCAGCAGTTGATTTAGTTCTGGTAAAGCGCTGTCATCGCCGACGGTGCGATATACGAGGGTGTCGTCTAAATCGGTTACAAACAGAAATGGTTTCATGATTAAATCTCTTGCAAAATTTCGTTATTCTAACGTGTGAAGAGACTTTTGCAAGAGATTTGTTTGCTAAAAACAAAACGTTATATCAGAAATTATTCTTTTGTAGAGACGGCGATTTATCGCGTCTTTGTGATAATTGATGATCGCATTTTTGGGATTTAGAATTGTCATCACAAAACTTTAACCGAACCGTATTGTCTACTACGTCTTGAGAATGGCGATCGCCTCATTAGTACAGAGTTTAAGTGTCGCGATAATGCCATACTCAATCTCAAGAAAACCGAATTGATTGAAGGAGTTGTTTATGTAGTATAGCGGTTCCCATTCAGATGAGGTACAACATTATATCGCAAGGTGTAGGGGCACGGCATGCCGTTCCCCTACGGCTGTACCTTACTAGGTCGGGAAACGCTATATCACCTTTCAATTAAACTAAATCATCGTTTACTGTGTACAAGTGCCACCACAGCTTGAGCTAACTCTTCTGGATCGAGAGGCTTGGTAACGTGTCGTTGATAACCACTAGTTATAGCTCGTTCGTAATCATCAACTCTGGCATAAGCAGTCAAAGCGATCGCGGGAATCTCTCCCCCTTTTTCGGGCGTTAAGGTGCGGATTTGTTGAATCAGTGAATAACCATCGACTCCGGGCATCCCAATATCACTGACTAAGACATCGGGTTGAAAAGACTCCAGGTTTGCTAAAACTTCTGCCGCAGAGGCAACAGTTAGGACTGTAGCTCCGTATTCAGTAAGTAATACTGTTAGTAGTTCACGCGCATCGGGATCGTCATCAACTGTGAGGACTCGAATGCCTGTAAGTTCCAGTGCTGGTTGTGGCAACTCATCTGGCTGCTTGATTTCCGGTTCAATATTCAGCAGTGGCAACTGGACTGTAAAGGTGGCTCCCAAGCCTTCACCAGGACTATCAGCCGCGATCGTGCCGCCGTGAGCCTCAACTAACTGCCGGACGATCGCTAACCCCAATCCTAACCCCCCATACTTGCGGGTAATTGAGACATCTTCCTGACGGAATGACTCAAAAATATACGGGAGAAAGTCTGAGTTAATGCCTTTACCAGTGTCACTGACAGTAATCTGTGCTTGATCGTTAAGTCGCTCTAATCGGGTTTCTACGCGTCCTCCTTTGGGGGTAAACTTGATCGCGTTAGAAAGTAAATTCCAAACGATCTGTTGAAGGCGGTTGGAATCTCCAGAGACTTGCCCAATATTTTGCAGTATGGAATGCAACACAATTGATTTGGAAAGGGCTGCTGTATTTACTGTATCGATCGCAGATTCAATCACAAATGCCAGATTCACAGGAGTAGCATCGATGCTGAGTTTGCCGCGCAGAATCTTGGCAACATCGAGTAAGTCATCAATCAGTTGAGTTTGCAATTTAGCGTTGCGTTCAATGGTGGCTAAGGCTTCGGCTGTTTTGGCTTCACTAAATTTCCGGGTTTGTAGCAGTTTTGTCCAGCCGAGAATTGGGTTAAGAGGCGATCGCAATTCGTGGGAGAGAACCGCCAGAAATTCATCTTTGATCCGATTAGCGCGTTCGGCTTCGGCTCTGGCTGCTTGTTCTAGCTGCAATAGGCGATCGCGTTCAATTTCAGTTTGTTTGCGATCGGTGATATCTTGCACATTACCTACCATCCGTACCGCATTGCCCGCAGCATCATAGAAAACCTGACCTCTAGCCGCTAACCAGCGAATGCCATCAGGATGTATAGTACGGAAGTCATCTTCATAGTACTCTTCCTGTTGCTGGATGGTGCGACTCACTGCTTCATTGGCTGAGGTGCGATCGTCTGGGTGCAGGAGACTTAACCACAGTTGATATGTGATTTCCTGTGTGCTTGGGTCAAGCCCAAACAGATTGACGTACTCTTCAGATACATGAGCGCTATTGTGGATAATGTCCCAGTCCCATAATCCCGATTGCGTCGCTTTATACGCCAATTTCAACCGGGCTTCGCTTTCCTGCAAGAGGAGTTCTATCTTTTTGCGATCGGTAATGTCTCGTGAAATCAACAAGATTCGTTCCAGCTGCCCAGAAGCATCCAAAATCGGGCTAACGACCACTTCCCACCATTTCGGAGTGCCTTTTATAGTTGGGCAGTATCCGCGAAAAATGCTGACTTTGCCTGTTTTAGTGGCAGCAAGTGCCTCCTCTGCTTCTTGCCGAGAACTGCCTTCCCAGAAACCGAGCCATTCAGTATTGAGATAGGCATTTAAATCATCAATTTCCATCAAACACAGTCCACCTGTATTCATATACAGCAGCCGCCCATCAAGACTTAATACCTTGATGCAATCAGAACTGCTGTCTAAAATACGGTTTTTAAATTCTTCACTCTGGCGCAAGGCTTCTTCAGTTTGTTGGCGAGTGGTGATATCTCGCCAAGTAGCAACAAATCCATCTCCACATTTAGCCACGCGGATATCAAAGGCTCTAACTAAGCGTTGTTCTCCGTAATCATCTTCATAAACTAGGCTGTCTTTAATGAGCGGCTGTCCTGTTTCTACTACCTGGCAGTATTCATCAAACAATCCACTTTCACGATGCCCTGGTAGTAATTGACATAACCCATGCCCAATCTGCTGCTCATAAGTCATTTTATTGTTGAAACAAGCCGCACTATTAACATATTCAGTCACAAAATCGACAATCTGTCCTTGCTCATTCCGTACAGCACGGTATACCCCAAAGCAGTCCAGCATATTTTCAATTGAGGTGCGGAAGCGTTCTTCGCTCTTTCGCAAAGAAAGTTCTGCCTGTTTGCGCTCGCTGATATCATGATGGATGCCTGAAAGCCGGAGTGGATTGCCCTGTCGATCGCGCGAAACTACCTTTCCGTGGTTGGCAATCCATTTCCACTTCCCAGACTTGGTTAACATTCGATATTCAAATTTGTAAGATACCGAATCGTCGTGAAGATGAGCATTCAACCGTTCCATCACCCAAACTTTATCGTCAGGATGAATCAGTCGCTCCCAACTGCTAAAGTCCCCAGGTAAATCTCCTGGCTCATATCCGAGCATTTCTAGCCATCGGGAACTTAAATAATCTTCATTGGTAACAACGTTCCAATCCCAGAGACCGCCACCAGAACCTTCCAGTGCCATTTGCAGGCGTTCTTCACTGTCTCGCAAGGCTTGCTCTGCCTGCTTGCGATCGCTGATGTCTTCGGCAATACCTGCAAACCGATAAATCTCTCCGGTTTCATCTCGAAGGGGAAAGCAGCGATCCTGAACCCAGCGAATACTACCATCGGCTAAAATAATCCGGTATTCTTCATCAAATTTACCTGCAACAGCTTTTTCAGAAAACGCTCTCTGAATCGATTCACAATCTTCTGGGTGAATCCGATCTATCCAGGTTTTTTCTCCTGTATACAATTCTTGCGGGTTCAATCCCCACAGGCGTTTATATGCAGGACTAACATAGCTAACTCGATTTTCCGGTACTTCTTTGATCCAGAACACTGCATCAATATTTTCTGCAAGCTGCCGAAAACGTTCCTCACTCTCGCGCAGAGTTTCGGCTGATCGTTTGCGTTCGGTGATATCGAGATCGATACCCGCCATCTGAATCGGTTGCCCGTGTTGGTTGTAGAATACTTTACCCTGACTCAGTGCCCACCGAATCGTACCATTGGGATATACTACTCGAAATTCAATGTCATAGTCTTCTCCGGTGGCGATGGCACGCTCGACGGCTGCCAAAACGCGATCGCGATCATCAGGGTGGACTCGCGTGGCAAACATCTCGAATGAGCCGTCAAACTCTCCTAGCTCCATTCCAAATGAGGCTTCCAGGTTATCCGACCAGGAAATTTTTCCGGTTTGGATGTTCCAGTTCCACGTTCCCATCCGCGAAGCTGATAGCGCCAATCGCAGCCGTTGTTCGCTCTGGCGTAGTTCTGCTTCTACCTGTTGGCGTTCCTTTAGTTCACGCTGTGCCTGCTGATACAGTTCTGCCTGTCGCAAGGCGATACTCATCTGAGTTGCCAACTCTTTAAGCAAGTCAATTTCTAAGGGCTGCCAAAATCGAGTGGAGGTACAATGATGAGCAATGAGCAATCCCCAAAACTGGTTGTCTTGCAGAATTGGTACAACCAGATTAGCTTTGACTTGAAACTGTGCCAACAATTCACTGTGGCAGGGGTCAATACTGCGATCGTGAATATCTGATACTGCCGTTACTTGCCCCTGATAATAACGTTCGATATAATTCTCGTTCGAGGCGGGATTGTACCTGACAGGTTGCGGTCGATTCGAGGTGATGTAGCTCTCAGCAAGGCAGGGATCGTACATAGTAGACGAGAGGAGCGATCGCCACTGTGCCCCAACTGATTCTGCTATTACTGTGCCATTCCCGTCAGGTTTTAACTGAAAAACCAAGACGCGATCGGTGTGCAGAAATTCTCGTACTTCGGCTACAGTTGTTTGAAGAATTTCATCCAGATTCAGCGATTGGTGAATTTTCTGGGTAATATGTGAAATTACGCGCTCTCGTTCAATACGCTGTTGTAGTAGGGTGCGTAACTGCACGGTTTCAATTGCCCCATTGACTGCTATTTGCAGCCCTTCTGGGGTGATTTGCTCTTTGATAATATAATCTTGTGCGCCTGCTTTGATCGCCTTAACTGCGATCGCCTCATTGCCCTGCCGAGTGACGACAATCACAGGTAGGCAAGGCTGTTGCATTGAGGGTTGCAATTGTGCCAGAAATTCCAGTCCGTCCATGTCGGGCAGTCGATAATCAAGCAACACAGCATCAGGCTGATGTTGCTGCCAAAGTTCTAGCCCTTGTTGTCCCAGCGTTGCTTCTAGGATAGTGTAAGAAGATTCGCGATCGCGCAACAAATATCGCCGATAGAGTTCTCGATCTTCTGGGGAATCATCGACAATTAAGAGGGTGCGCTGTTGCTGAGACATCGTAAAATTAATTGAGCGGATAGAGTTAAAGCCCACATTCCGCAGGTTATGATAGAGAAATTAGTGTTTTAAAAATAGTGCTAAAATCCTCACCTATGTAAAGAATTATATCATAACGAATCCTGTGGGTAATCAGGCAATGTCGTTACTTTAAACCAATATTCCACGAGCATTTGAATATCTCTTTTCAGTTGAGCAAAATTGATTGGTTTAACAATATAGCTGTTGACACCATATTGATAGCATACTTCAATAGAGTTGTCGGGAAATAAAAGATGAGTGAGACAATAATGGTCTGCAATTGGGAT
>NZ_JABXKK010000071.1 GCF_017115045.1 Nostoc sp. NMS8
AACTCTGGGCATACCCCTCTAGTTTCTAGAGGCTCCTACCAGAAACGAGCCGCACCAAATCCCTAGCAACAATTTCCATTGCCGCAATACCCCCAACTTCAATGGATTCCACAAAATCCTCACGGGAGGTAAATGGGAAGTCGCCAGTCTGCCAAAGTCCCAGGCGGTTAGCATAAGATAGGTTGGAAACCTTCGTCGCTCCGGTCGCTGATACGTAGATAACCCGTGCCTGCGGTAATGCGTTTTGCAACCTCAGCCCAACAATGCCTTGCTGGGATGCTGCAACCATACCGAGTTTACCCTCTTGAGCCATTGCATTGCCCATACTGTGGCACTCGTCATAGGCGATCGCTCCCTCAAAATCAATGCCAGCCCACTCAACAATTTGCTTAAGCCGACTTTTACCGTTCTTTTGAGAGCGCAGAGTTGAGTAGGTGCAGAACAGAATGCCTTGGGTGAAAGGGATGGGGTCGCCTAGCTTGATGTTGCTCAGGTCGATAATGTCTTTGACATCACCTCCTAAAGCGCACCAGTCTCTACGGGCATCTTCAATTAGGGCAGAACTTTTAGATACCCAAATGGCTTTAGAGCGCCCCTGACACCAGTTGTCGAGGATGATTCCCGCACATTGTCTACCCTTACCGGCACCCGTCCCATCGCCAAGAAACCAGCCACGCCGAAATCTAACAACGTTTTCTGAGCTAGTTGCTGCTACAGTCACATTATCCCAAGAATCATCCACAATATAAGACCCAGACAGAAATTCACAGTGCGCCTGACCTGCGTAAATCACGCTTTCAAGTTGTGCTTCGGATAACAACCCTTGTGTAACGATATGTTGAGGCAGATATGGTTTGTATGTGGGAGCAGGAGGTGAAACGAGTGCCAGGGCTGAACTTTCGCACAACAGGGATGGATGGGGTAAAGCATCCTTGATTCTCAAGCGTTGTGGATGGTAAGTTTCGTAGAGGGCATCTTTCAACCCCTCTGAACCAGTCCACTCCACAAGCTCATAAGAAAGAACTACCACATCTGGAAGTTCTGAAACTGGTTCTGGTTGTGCGATTACAATCCGTTTTGAGAATGTAACAACTTTTTTGGTACGGGCTTCTTGAACAGTCCCAGTAGAATGATGCCACGGCTCCCTCTGTGGAAGTTGCTCAATCAAATGAAGGATTTCGCCAAGTTCTAATGTCTGATGTATGCAAGGAATGTCACTGGAGTCAGGCGGAACTTTGTCAATCACGGTAATCCGGGTATCCATCTGCGTCCCGTGCTTCGAGTACACTTTCCCGTTGACTCCCACTGATAGCACTACTTGCGCTGTTTCTTGTATCTTGGTAAACGTTTGCTGCCAGTCAGGGTTTTGCGGTGAAAACCAATTTGCAGTCAGCGTCACTAACCGCCCACCCGGGAGCAACCTCTGTAATGCCGCATTGACGTGACGGGCTGTAGCTTCACTGTTACGATTGCTTATATTTGGAGATGCCGAAAACGGGGGATTCATCAGCACCACAGAGAGCTTTGTCTGCCCTGCAAGATAATCATTGATCTGCTCGGCATTAAACTGGAATAAAGGGACACCTGGGAATAAGCGCCGCAGGATTTTTCTTCTGTCTTCTGCCAGTTCGTTCAGCATGAGGCTGGCATTTCTCACCTTGGCGAATTGTGCAAGTATCCCGGTTCCAGCAGATGGTTCAAGTACAAGATCGTTACTGCTGATTTGTCCTGCCAACGTTATCAAGTAAGCCAATGGCAATGGAGTTGAGAACTGCTGAAGTTTTAGTTGCTCCTCGCTGCGGCGGGTATGTGTGGGGCAGAGCGATTGAAGTAGTTGCAATTGCTCTAAAGGATTTTCTGATAATCCCTTTTGCCGGAGGTAGAGAATTAGTGCAACTTCCACCGCTTCGTAAGCATCTTTCCACTGCCACGCCCCTGATGCCGCAGTTCCGTTAAAATAACGATTCATCTGCGATTGGATTGCTTTGTTTGCTAAAGGTTGATTCTTAATCAATAATTTGGCAAGTTCATGTCCGGCGCTGACAATGGATTGCCCATAGTCTAAAACTGTTTGCACATCAAACAGTGAGCCTTGGATTGCATTAACCATGACTGTATATAGTATTGATTTTCACAAAAACTTGGCGTAGCCGATACTGCACAGTCAGATTCGTACTTAGCGTGGCAATCAAAGTAGACTTAATTGCAAGATGTTGATTTCTGTAGGATGCTCACGTTGAAATGACAAAAAAGCGATCGCGTTTTCAGAATAGCGATCGCTCGTTTAATTAAGCCGACTGCTTGCGTGGTCTTGCGGGTTTTCGTGGAGCTTTGGTAGATGTAGCCTTTGCAGTAATGCCAATAGTTTTGGTAGACTTGGGCTTGGCGGTTTTAGCTTTAGATTTCGGTTGTACTCCTGTTGCTGGCGGTAGCAGCCTCAGTGAGGGGAATTGGAGTACAACTGGTTGAATTCCGGTAGAACTGTTGTGAGACTCTAATTCTAATGTCCAGGGATCAAAAATTTCCTCAAACTGTGTAACGAAGGGGATTTGTTGAGGTTCGACTACTAGTTTTTCTGGGTTAGGTAGTGCTTCAAAATGAGGCGGTGTTACTATGGATTCTCTATTGGCACTTGATTGTGCAATTGTAATAGGTGGCAATGGCACAACGTAAAGTCTGTCGATAAAATCGAAAATTATCAGAGCAACAAAGCTCATTACTATAACTTCAATAGCTTGGGTGAGTGTAGATTGGATATCCATTGTATTTTTCCGAAATTTTTGTAATGTTCACAAAAGTTCCGCGAAGCGCTAACAGCCCTGTAATCAAGTACGATCTGAATACAAGAAGTTTTAAAAAAGAATATCTTCAAAGAAATTCATGGGTTGACTGAAGCTTGAAGGGGCGCTTAAGTCTCGGACTATTCTATAGTTTTCTGGATGCCAACAAGTATAACTTAAATGTTTTATTTAGCTATTCTTTTAGGTGATGAGAGTAGTTTGAAATCATTTGCAATCAACTCTTTTTCTTCAGTTGTCCAAACTCTTTGAATCGTCTCATAGACAGCTTCAAAAATGCAGTAGTCTAATTGTTTCAGATTCATTTAGATGTATCAGTTTAAGAATTTTCACTCTCTTATTCGCAAAGCGATGGCGTAACCGCCTACTGGAGATGATCGCCCAGAAACCTGTGTAAAATACGCTAAATACACGGGTACAACTTAGTCCAATGCTCGATTACGTCAGTGCAGCAATGGCATTTTATATCACAATGCTTCCAGTGCAGGAGTGGATATTGGAATTCCGCCTTGGTTATTTGGGACGCTACTGGAGTTTGATAAACGCTGCTGGCTTATTAATCGGCTTTTTCCTCTGTGCGCTGATATTTGTGCCACTGATCATTAATATGACGCTAGATCCATTTAGATATCCAGATCATTTGGTTATGAGTGCGATCGCGTACTCGCGTGCCGGAGGCAATCGCTGCGGTGATTTTTAGTGCAATACTTTGGCTAGGACAGTGGCTGATACTGCGACAGACTGAGATAACACCCAGAATTTTCGCTCTTATTAATACTGTAGTTGGGATTTCTGTCTATTCTTTGCTGGTGTGGTTCAATCAGAAAAGTTTGGAGTGGAGTGGTGGCCCGATCCGAGGCTGGAAAACTGGACTGATTTTTTTAGTCGCTGGTGCAGTTACCGGAGCGGCGACGGGTAAAGCTTTGGATTTCTACTGTTGGCGAATCGAGCAGCGATTAAGAGGCTATTTATAAAGTAAATCTAAAGGTGACTAATAAAATGAAATGATACGATAAGATACTTTTGAGACAGTGCATTTACGTAGCATCCAATGACTCGAAAGGCTTATTCTACCGACCTGAGTGACTCAGAATGGGCTATTCTAGCTCCCTTAATCCCACCAGCTAAATCTGGGGGACATCCAAGGACTACTGATATGAGAGAAGTATGCAACGCAATATACTATCACTTGAAAACGGGATGTCAATGGGACATGCTACCAGGAGACTTTCCACCAAGTTCAACGGTTTACAGCTATTATCGCAAATGGCAAAAATACGGAATTTGGGAAGAATTAAACCATACACTACGTGACAAACTGAGAGAAAAACTAGGTAGGTCAACACAACCAAGTGCGATGGTCAAAGACCCGCCTTCGGCGATCGCAGCAGATAGTCAGTCGGTAAAAACGACTGAAAAAAGGGGGATGTCTACGGCTTTGATGGTGGCAAGTTAGTCAAAGGAAGAAAACGCCAAACAATCGTTGATAGCCTTGGGCTATTGCTCAAAGTGATTGTGAGCGAAGGCAATGCTCCTGAAAGAGTGCTTGCAGCGTATGCCTTGATGGAACTGGTGGAAGAACGCCCAGAATTATTGGAAAAAGTTGAAGTCATCTGGGTTGACTCAGGTTATGACGGTGATAAGTTTGCGCTGGCTGTTTGGTTGATGATTCAAGCTCATGTTGAAGTTATGCGCCGTACTAATAAAGAGTTTGAAGTTTTACCCAAGCGTTGGGTAGTAGAAAGAACATTTGGCTGGTTTAACCAGTAAGCTAATCGGCATTTAAATTGCAACATAGACACCATTGCCCTTGTTTTTTATC
>NZ_JABXKK010000016.1:0-28949 GCF_017115045.1 Nostoc sp. NMS8
TACAATTTCCATATGGCTATCGAGTCGGTGCAAGTTTTTTCTAATCAGCACCTTACAGCTATTTTCAGGTAAATAGACCACGTGGTAGGGACACAGCATTGCTGTGCCCCTACGAAAGATGTGGTTTAAATACATGAAAACTGCTGTAATGGTTCGATAGCTTTCTTGTCTATTCCGTCAACTAAAAATTGTCCGGAGTATTGCTGAATAAGAATTAGGATTAAAATCAAGGTCAGCAAATTTAGCCAATAATCGTAGTGTCAAGCAAAATCGTTTCCGCGTTCTTGTATCTGGCGTGGTTGTTAAAATGGCTTGCTTTAGCACTTCAGTATTAAGTATTTCGTGTTGAGGCAGTGTTTTAAAAACTGTCTGATATTCAACTTTCCATGTACTTTCTGTCTTGAAGTTACGTTGCCTTCTTTCAAAATAATCTTTCTCAAATTCTTGAATCAATTCACCAATAGTTTTCACTTTATTTTGTGATTCTGACCTTAAATAATCGTTCCAATCAAAGGTTTTAGTATCCAGCTTAAGTCTGAGCAACTTACCTTCCTTCTCAGCAAGCTTTACCCCGTCGAGGTTAGCGACAGTAATATTTATTTTCTGTTGATGCCAGTTGTTATTTATTGATTGTGGCTTTGGGGGAAGTGTCGCCCGTAAATAAAGTCTGCTGCCAATTTGCTCTATGTTTATGCTGTAATTACGGAGTCGTCCGTTAGCCTCCTTAATTCGGTGTTCAATATTTTTCATAGTTAAATTTCCATTAAAAACTCATCCCAAAATGAAGCAGGTTTGTACCTGCTTCTCGCTGGGATAAAGTCACTTGGCTTAGTTAGTGGTTTTGTCCGACAGTAAAGTTAAAAAGGAGCGTCAGACATTTGCTTGATTACTTCTAGCGTTGCCTTGCAATCTCCCAATGCAGAATGGTCTCCTCCTGGTAATTTCTGCCATTTGTAATTACCGTGATACTCATTCCACTCACCAACGTATTGAGAGTAATAGTGCATTGCACAATGAATCGATCCGCCATTGGTGAAAATCCTACAGTTCCTACGGTCGCTATTTGGAAAGGCAATTTGAATGCCTCTAGCTTTTAGAGAATTCCTGATTACTTTTAAATCGAATTCCGAATTGTAAATGATTACATCTTTATCACTTAGGAACTTCCACACATCCAAAAAGATTTGTTCAAAAGGAAGTGCTTGCACTACGTCACGATCATAGATGCCGTGTATCTCAGATGCGGCTTCACTAATTGCAATAGTTGGTTTTACAAGGGTTTGGTATTCTTGAGAACTAGTAAGAAGTCCTATCTGAATTACTTCTGCATTGTTACTCAATCCTGTGGTTTCGGTGTCTAGAATGCACCATTTATCGTTTTTGAGTATCGTATTACTCCATTCTGTGGACTTTTCTTGGTCGCTCATTTCGCTAGTCATAAATCACAATCTGGTATATTCTGACTTGGTAGATGTAGTTGTGAAACGCGATCGCACTTTTCAACCAGAAGCGCGATCGCAATTTCAACTTTTGAACGGCTCCACGACTCTGCCAGCAAGCCCAGACACAAAGCCCAGCGACACGCCACACCAGATATAAGAAGGTCTAATAAAAAGAGTGGCAATACCAATAACACCAGACCAAAACAGACCCGTTGCTAATATCTTCAATCCTTTGCCCTGCTCATGGCTGTTTAGGGCTTCGGCAATGATCCGCGAGTTCTCTAATGAGGTCGTAATTTTGGTAATATCCGCTTGACATTCGCGCTCAATTCGCGCGATCGCATCTCGATCCGCTTTAACTGGAGACGTTGCCATCTTGACAAGCACCAAACTTAGCACTTCGTTACCATCCATTTCTCTGTCCTTCATCTAAAATTTGTTGCAATAGCCGCTCTGCATCGTCCCACTGGCGACCTCCCATTTTGAGAACTCGCTCAATAACATGGGTTTTACCTTTGACTTCCAAAAGCGACTTAATCGCTAGATAGAAGGCTTTTTCCTGGGAAGTGGAAGTGGAAGTTTCATGACTTCGATCCGCGCTCGGCTCTTTATACAAGTGTTCTAGGCTGGTTTTTAATTCGCGATCGACTTCCGGCGGGTAAGTCGGTGCATCGCCATAGACTTCGTAAAGTACTTGCTCTTGCTGCTGAGTATGCAGTGCGAATTCGGTTTGCTCTAGTTCTTGGTTCATAGCCGCCAGTGCTGCACGTCGGGCATCCTGAACAATTAGCCGCCGCGACTCACCGACGAGTTGCACTGATGCAACAAGTGCCAGACTGTAGCTGATTCCTTTAGCGATCGCGGGAACCGGGGAAAGTGCAGTTAGCCAAAAAGCTGTTGCACTGGCGATAAGACAATTGGTTTTTAACCACCTATTAGCCATGACAGCATCCCTCCCAAGACAATCGAAACCGCGATCGCAATCAGCAGGGCGTAATAGTCATGCTGGGATAGCTTGAGAAACGGTCTAACAGCGTCATCCGTCAACAGTGCAAGGCATAGCGCAGCACAACACATAATGTAGATAACCCACATCACCCGAAATAAAGCAGGATGCAGCGCCCCTAGCCAAGCCACTGAGCTAGAGGCGATACATCCCAGAAGGAACCAAGCTCCCAGGTGTACCGCCTTTGCCATTAGTATTTATCCTTGACTTTGGCTTTCAGTTCGTCAATGCGTTGCTGTGCTTTGTTCTCAGCGCGGTCTAGACCAAAGCCTAACTTTGCATATTCAGGGCGCAGCGCGTGTAAATGCAAAGTTAGGCTTTGCATCAGAGCGTTTCTTGGTGAGTTCGTTGTCAGCAACTCCCTTAATGTAGGTACGATGGGCAGTGTGTACCTGTGCATCAGATTCTTCTAGTTTTCTTAGAGACTTGTAGGCGCGTTTAGCCTGACGCGCTTCTTCTCTCTTCTGGACTGCAACCTGCTTGAGTGCATCAGCCTCAGCTTTGTTGAAATACCGTGGTGTATGATTTACTGGTGCTGTCCTGACAGTTTCCCAAGTTCCCGCGTTCACGGGGTTAACTACGTTTGGATCTGTTGGAGCAAGCACCCGATTTTTATCAATTCCGTGGCCCCCTGTGGAGAGCGACGATTCATTACTCTTGTTACTGGACTTTGCAGCGCTGGTAATTCGTGCAAGGATTCCCATTATTTACTCCTATCTACTATCTACAAACTTGGTTTTTGACCTTCTCAAGCTGTTGGCTTTGAGCTTTCATCTCCCTCAACTGGACTTGATCCGCGCTCTGGTAAGTTGAGATTGCACCCATGCTTAAACCGGCAACCAGTGCAGCTGCAAGCATGACTAAAAATGCAGCTAGATTATTTCCGCCTGGCGTCGGTTCTGGTGTATCTGGGTAAAATTCCCCGGTGAATGGTACAACCTTACTGGTGACTTGTCGTTTAGTCTGTTTCATCTCCTCCCTCCAGCAACATCGGCTGATATGTGGGTAAGAGTAGATGCTCAGTTCCGGCGTTGATTGCAGCGCGGACTGATGTTTGCACTATTTGGCGCTGCTCAGGTGTGGGATTGTCCCTCATCTGTTTAATGCGTTGCAATGTTCGCCCCGGTAACAGCCGCCAATATTCGTTGGCGAGTCGCTCTGCATCTTCATCTAATAGCGACTCAAGTAAATCGGGTGCGTCGGATTCTGCATCAAAATTTGCATCATCCTTAGTTGCAGTTTTCGTTGCACGCCGACTCTGCAACAGTTCAATTCCCGCCTCAGTCCACAGCTTTTGCTTGTGTTCATCGCTCACAACGTGAACATTAAACTGGAACACTGAAGGATGTCGGCTTAACCAACTGCGGATCGTGCTTTCTGGGATTCCCGTTTCCCGCGCTGCTTCAGGAGTGGTGTACAACTGGCTCATGTTGTTGCCCCCAGCGAATTTGTGCAATGAGTGCTTCGAGTAAGCCCATGAGGTCGCTATCTGCTAGTGAATTTTTATACATTTCAGAAGGCAATTGCTTAATCTCAATGCGAGGATCGCCATCTTGTTCAGCGCAGAGTTGATCCGCAATTGCTGCCACAAGAAAAAGTTTTTCTTTTTTGGTTATCTTCTCGAATGTTGCACCGTACCTCTCCTCCAACAATTCCAGGTAGGAACCATCGCCTGGGGTATGAGCCGTGTAGTAGCCTAATGGCTTCGACATTGGTAAAATCTCCTTGTTAAATACTATGCATTTGGCGATCGCAGTCCTCATATCCTGAGTGCGATCGCCTTTTTACTGTTCTTCTGGCACGATGTTTTTAAATTCGCTGATTCCTCCCTCATAATGTCTTGCAATCCCTGCTGTCACTTCATCGTCGGTCAGTTGATCCACCTCCTCTTCATATAGATCACCCCAGGGACAGCAATCTCTAATCCAATTTCTGGCTTCAAGTAGTTGATTTGGTGTTAGTTCCTCCATTAGTTTTTGGTTAGTCATCAGTCATTGGGCATCAGATACAGGGTGTTTCCGCGCAAGGTGGCGTGGATGCTTGCTCCGGTTTATTGGGATGCCCTGCAAGGTGGCAGGGGGGAGCTATCTATCGAGTTTCTTTCATATATAACTAATGCTAGTATATTATATGAATGAAACCTGTCAAGCGTTTTATTCATACAGAAAGGTTTTATTCATACAATAAAATGGGGGTGTTGTCGTGATATGTGAAAATGGCCAGACCCAAGAAACTAGCAGAGGACTCAATTCGAGCCACGTTTTTGATCAGCCTGAAAGATTGGGAGGATTTCAGGGATCAAGCTCACTCTATGGGCTTGAACAGGTCAGACCTAATCAGGTTGATTGCTCAACGCAAGATACCTCTAGGAGAACAAGTAAACGAAGAAGGACTCCTTCTGGGAAAATCTTAGAGCGCCTCAAACGTATTCAAGAGAAGCATCTTTCAAGTCTCAAGACGCATCAACATCTCTTGGAATCTCAACTTAATTATCTCAAGGAAGAAGAGGAAGACTTCCGAAAAGAAGTTGAGGAGCTTGAGGAAGAAATTTACAACTTAGTTTCGAGCGAGGGCAAGTCTCCATTGCCTAACGAAGAAAATCAAGAATAAAGCCGTTTGCCTCTTTAGGTAGACGGCTTTATTCGTGGCGATCGCGCTGACTTCAAAGTGGAGTGCGATCGCCACGAAGCAATGACCAATGACAGACTATTCGGGATTGAGTTGCGATCGGAGGTCATCTAATGATAATTCTGGCTGACCAAGAATCATGGAAGGATTCTGCTGAGAGGCTTCTGGTTCATCTGGGACAAAATCTAGTCTTAATCTGAGTCTTCCTTTCTGCCAGCCTCCGCCTTTAGTCAGCATGACTTTACAAATGACACCATTCTCAAGCTCATCTCTTTCTATCGATCTAAACGCCAAATCCTTCAGAGACTCGATCAACTCTCCACACGTAGATGTTGTATTACCAGTAAAACTAACATCCTTGTCCATAGAAACAACATCATCGTCGTACAAGATGATTTCGTTATTCATTTCGCGCTCTCTTTTGATACAGAACATGGCGGATCAAGCTACGAACTTCATCCGCCTTTCCTAAGTTTTCCCAATGCCCAATAACTAATGACCAATGGCAACTCAAACAGCAATCACCCAACTAGAAACCGAGATGACCCGCCTGGGGTGGACGTGGCAGCATCCACGAATTCAGAAATTCTTCCAGGAATCTGCCACTAAAACAAACCGCCCTATCTCTGGCATCACAGACCTTTCTCACAAATACATCGTTCATCTCACAAAACTTGTTCATGCCTACTGGGAATGTCAGCACATCATCGGAATTCTAGCGATCGACTGGAAAGACCCTCGAATAATCAGCACATTCCAAAAATACGGTTATCCCAACAGAATGCCACTCAAAGGATGGGAAGAACTCGTTAAGGAACTGGATAAAAGATGGTTTGAGTCAGGAGGTGGATTTTAAATAGCAACTATCAACAATGTCTCAATAGCAACTAAGCAAATCACCACACGCAAAAAAAAACTCACCAACTTGTACATTGGTGAATTCAATACAATAAAACATCAGTAAAAAATGAACAAATACTTAATAAGATTAAGCGGTCAAATAACCGTTACTTTCCCACATTCTACCACATCAAATAACTCAAAGCTAGCTAATCGGGGGACAGAACAATGGTAGTAGTTCCCTATACATACACCGAAGAACCAAACTTTAAACCTGATAATAACAGGCTTCCACCATGCAACATTGCAGCAGAAGAAGGGATATTAGGTGGAATACTTCTTGACCCGGATGCAATCTATAGAATCAAAGATAGATTAAAGCCAGAACACTTTTATATTGGCGCACACAAGGATATTTACCAAGCCTGCTTAAGACTTTGCAAGAGAGGGCAGCCAACAGACTTGTTGCACGTTACTAGCTGGTTATCAGACAATGAATTGCTACTAAGAATTGGTGGCAGAAATAAGCTAGCTAGCCTTTTCGACAGAACCGTTAGTGCAGTCAACATTGATAGTTTAGCGTTTTTAGTTATTGAAAATGCTTGGCGTAGAAAAGCAATAAAAGATGCTAATGAACTTGAACAATTGGCTTACGATACCCAGACAGAATGGGCAGAGATTTCTGTAGCATTTGAAAATAAAATTAAGACAATCTTCTCAGCACCAGTAGCGCCAACAAAAGAAGAAAATCAACTGTGGCACTACAACCAGCTAATTAGTGAACTAGAAAACATCTACCTCAAAACATCTAATCCTGGTCTGAAACTATACAAGCTTCAAGAATTAGCTAATAGCAGCCCTGGCAGAAGAGTTAAAGACCTCGAAGACCTTTACATGAAATCTCTGTGCGCCACAGTTGAGCCACGTAAAAGCTTAGATGAACTTGAAGAGGAAGTAGGCACACAGGGAAGGAAATGGCTTTTGGGCGGAATACTTCCACAGGCAACCACCGCGCTAGTAATCGCCGATGGTGGAGTTGGTAAAACGAAGTGGCTTTATGACTTACTCCACTGCATCGCCTCTGGTAAAAACTGGAATGGGTTCCCTGCCACCTCTGACGGGCGACGGGTTTTAATTTACCAGGGTGACGAATCAAAACACGACATGCTTCAGGCCCTAAATAAACGTGGGTTTAAACCAGGTACAGAAGTTCGTAAAAAGACAGGGGTCAGATTTGGCTGGAACACTGATGCTATGCCGACTCTGTATGAAGATGCTACCGAGTTTAAACCTGCGATCGTGATGATTGACTCCCTAACCTTTGTTAACCGCTACTCCCTTTACGACGAAAACAGAACAGAATACTCCCGCCCTGTCCTGGAGCTAAACAAATTCGCGGCAGAAACCGGGATAACTGTAGTTATCGTTCACCACACCAACAAAAGCGGAGGGTCTAGAGGGACGACAGCAGTTAGAAATGCTGTCTCAGAAGTTATCAAATTAGAGAAAGACCCCAACCCCAGCGCTAACCCCCAAGAGAAAATTCTCACGATCGAGAAATCGCGATCGCGCCGCTTCCCCGCAAGCTATCGCTTATTTTTCAACGAAGAAGACTTTAGTTTCTCCGTGCTAGAGGAAGTTGGGCAAGAGTTGGGTTCCCCGGATCTGTCCACCAAAGACCAGATAGTTAAATTCCTCCAGGAACACGCCAACGTTAAATATCAAGCCGAAGAGATAGCCCATTACCTTAAAACGACACCAGGCAACGCTCGACGATGTTTAGGACAGTTAGCAAGAGATGGGCTAGTAATCCTTGATGAGAGAAACTTTAGCGGGACTGCAAAACTGTATTACATCGCCCGTGAGTCCGAAAATTGTAGTACAGAAAATCCTTTACAAACCGCAACAGTAACATCGTCTCCGAGGATCACCCTTGAAAATGACTCAAGCTCTTGTCAGTCAGAAGAAATAAACGAGTCACCAGAGATGTATAAAAACAATGGATCACCTCATGATCACCCTATGATCACCTTGACGGATCACCTTCGTTACAATTCTGCAAGCCATACAAAGCAAGAGCTTTTACCCAATTGTAACGAAGGTGATCATCTAAGTATGCCGGAAATCGAAGTTTTATCAAATTCTGAATTAGAAAAAAAAATCGATGTTGAGACAGATGCCCTGATCACCTTTGCCGGAAACGTAGATGTGACAAGGAATCCAGAAGGTGATCCGGTAAGGCGATCGCAAGGTGATCATGAGGTGATCCAATGCGATTGCGATCGCCTCGATGACAACAACCATGTACTACAAGCTTTCGAACCAGAATTGCCGATCATGCCTCTGCTCCAGGAGAAAGCTAGCTACTGGAGTGCGTCCTTCAAACGAGAGGTAAAAATATTCCAGATTTTTGATGAATTCTCCGAAGCCAGTTGCCAAGTATCAGGACGAGGCAGATTTAGCCTGACCTTCACTGACTTGCAATGCTTATCACAATCCCCCAGGAGTGACTTTAGCGTGGGAGACAAGGTAGTTATTCTGGTTGGCAAGTATAAGGAAACCTTTGCAACCATTACCACCATTAGAGCCGATGGTATTTGGTTAAAGTGCGACGATCGCAAAAAACGACTTGCCAAAGCTTACTTCCCCCACCAACTGGCAAAAGTCTGACATTATAATTCGGCAGAGTGCGATCGACAAGTATAAAAAAGCTCATGCAAACAACTGCCAGCATGAGACTACATCAAAAGTTAGCGTAGCAGAAACCCTGCCGTACTTGGGTTTACCCGTCATCGTCGCTATCAACATCGTCAGCAATGACAATATTCACGCCGTCAGACCCAGCCTCAAAACCGACGATGCTAAATGTTTCGCCATAGCCATCAGTCAGAGATATCTGTGCATCGCTGGGAAAATTTTGTAATTCAAGAATCAGTTCTTGGACTGTAATTTGTTTGATTGCAGTATCCATATTTTTCTCCGATTTAAAAATGCGATCAACTCTTTGAGAAAGCGATCGCGCTGTGACTAATTTGTGATTTGAGCTTACCTTACCTGCTCATTGAAACTTTGTCACAGATTAGGGTAAATTTCATCGACTTGCTCCCATGCCTGGTTAGCGAGATTTTCTAAGGCCATAGCTAAATACAGGGGATGGTCATATTCCCCTTGCTGCAAGCGCTCAAAGAAAATTTCGATTTGCAGGAATAGGAGTTTAGCATTCATAGAGTAGCGATCGCGTTTTTCATATCGTCTTCACTGACTTCGATATATGCCGAAAGCACTTTTAAGTCAGAATGACCAGTGATTTTTTTGATCATTGCCAAGTTGATACCCTTGTTCGCAAGATTGGTGATGAAACTCCTCCTGGTGCTGTGAGTGCTAATTCCTTTGGCTGATAACCCAGCTTTGTCAACGGCAGCGCGTAAAATTGCATCTGCCCACCTCAAAGTAATTGCTTTGTCTCCAACGCGTGCCGGAAACAGCCACAGAGAATCTGACTCTGGCTTGTATGCAAGCAATATCTCCCTGAGAACTGGATGCACTGGCACTTGTCGGTTTTTGCGTTTGGATGGGTCTTGTGATTGGCGCTTGCTGCTGGGTTTAGCCTTGCGCGTTCTGGCCCGAAAATTGATATACTCACGTGGGCTACCATCATCGCTGTAAACATCGGCAACTCGCAGCTGCACCAAAGCACCCCAGCGTTCGCCTGTGTACCAAGCTAAATCGAAAAGCAACTTGTATTTGCGGCTCCTAATCTGTGTGCGAATTTTTGAGCAATCCGCATAAGTCAGAACAGCCGCTTGACCTTCTCTATCATTTTTCATTCGATCTGTTCTCTTCTTAACTATTCCGGTTTAACCCTGCACAGTGGCTAAACCGGAATATTTCTGTTTTTAGTTATTAGCTAAATCTGGCTTAATCCTATTCAGAGCAAGCCTTTAGCGTCTTCAGTAAATGTTCTTGTTTTACATAAAAGTGGAACATTTACTTATTTTTGATTGCCGCATAAAACGGATTTATTCACTTTATTAAATTCGCTTTTATGACAGAACCAACCTTAGTCCAAATTCTTGGAGCCGGAACAACAAGATTAGCTAGTGGAGCGACTACATCCACTTCGGGATTATTCATCCCAGATTCAGCCTTAACTAGTGCTGGGCTGGCGACGCCCTCAGCAGCTACAGCAGAGGGTCATCTTGTTGCACTTTTACTGGCGGCTAAAAGTTATCTGACGCAAACAAATTTTGATGCAAACACAGACCAAAGCATCTTAATTAGCGATGGCTTCTCTAGTTTTACGACACGTGGAACGGCAAATTATAGACAAGATCAAATAACTGTTTCTCTTGCCAAAGTAGATACTTCATCAACAATTGATCCGGATAACTACTAATGACTTGTACGCTTACTGTCCATTTCCTTGTACCAGGCTACCAAGATGGTACAGACGTTCAGAGCTACAGCGTACCCGATGGTAGCTATCAATCGCCTTACGCCGTACCGAGAACAGACTTAGGCAATAACGGTAGCACTAACAATGCCTATGATGTTCGCTGTGATGGCGATGCTGGGACTTTAGTGCTTGCGACTTATTTTCCAGGTAGTTTACATCCATCTATATCGTCGGCAACTAATAGCTGTGAAGCACCAACGTACTCTTACGATTGTATTAACGGTGCTTGTACCAAAAAAAACGTGTATAACACACCAGGTATATACAGTTCATTAAGTGAATGCGAAACGGCTTGCGGTACTGGCTGTAGTGGGAAGTGCGTTAGCAACAGTGATTGGGCACAAATAGAAGGTTTAGCAAGTCAACTCCGTAGCAAAGAATGTGGATAAATGAGTAATGCTTCTAGCGTAATTACGAGTATGCAATCAGCGCTTAATTGCGCTAGTAAGTGCGATTGCTGTGCCAATTTACAATCACAAATTGATGGCATCAATGCAAGACTCAATGGAATAAAAACACTTACAGAAGCGCAAGTAAGAGCAATTGCTCAAGATGTAGTTGAGACAAATAAACCAACAATTGTACAAACTACAAAATCAGCATTACAACCAGATATTGCGACAGCTGTAGCTGGTGGAATTGTGGTAGTTACCAATAAGTTACAACCACAGATTGATAGTGGAATTGCTAAGGCAAGGGAAGCTTTAGAAAAAGCTTTTAGTGCAAAAAATACAGCAGAAAATGCTATAAGTGACGCTGCACAAGCGGCAAGGGAAGCTGGGGCGGCGCGCGCTCAAGCTGTAGCGGCAGACAGAAAAGCCGTAGTTGCTCAAGATACCGCTAGTGAGGCATCATCTGTTGCAGGCACAGCGAGAGGCAAAGCCAATAGCGCTTTCGACAAGGCAGGATATGCCGAACAGAAGGCTGAACTCTCAGCGAAACAAGCCGAAAGCGCACGAGTAAAGGCTAATTCTGCTGAAGATATAGCTAGAACTGCCAGCAGAGAATCAGAACTTGCAAAGGGAATAGCTAATCAAGCGGATCTCAATGCAGGTAACGCAGTAAATAAAGCAACTTCGGCTGAAAGTACTGCAACACGGGCGATTAGTGAAGCAGGGACGGCAATCTCGGAATCACACACCGCAACAAGTACTGCTATAAAAGCTTCAAGTGAAGCGCTTGAGGCGAATGCGGCGGTAGGTGGTTTGAGAGGTGTAGTTGATGGACTAAAAGGGCGCGTCGGAGCTTTGGGTAATGCTATCGCAAGAGTAGAGGGTATTGCTGCGGAGGCACTTGCTCAGGCTGCGAGTGCTATCGGCATAAGCAGGGAAGCGCTCAATGGTATTGGTAGGCTTGCAGGACGCATTGCTGAAATATTTAACATCCTTGGTACTCTGGCGGCACTAATTGAGCAACTTGCTACCCTTAATACTCTTGGGGCGCGGATTGATGCAGTGGAGCGAGGTCTAGAGGCATTGGGCGAAAGCGTATCCGGCATCCTCGGTAAGCTTTTAGGACTACAGAATCGTATAGCAAATAATGAAGCCACTATTGGGCAAGTGAGAGGAATTGCTCTCAGTGCTAGAGATATTGGTGAAGCCGCTAACCTCAAGGCTGGCGCTGCATACGTATTGGGCGGGCAAGCGCAATCTACAGCGATAGCTGCTCAATCACAAGCATCTCAAGCACAGACTACAGCAGATGGTGCGGTACGTAACGCGGAACGTGCAAACGAGAATGCCACGACAGCATATCAGAAAGCAACCACAGCCCAAGATATCGCTGAGTCAGCAAAATCCATTGGAGCGCAAGCATTACAGAAAGCAGGTGAAGCACTAGGGCTTGCTGTAACCGCAATATCACTTTATCAATCACTTAAATTACTACGAGGACTAAAGGGCGATAAAGGTGATAAGGGAGACATGGGATTACCTGGTAGACCGGGTAGGGACGCAATACCCGCGATAAACGGGTTAAATGGAGCGCCCGGTAGAGATGGATTCCCTGGGCGCAATGGTACACCGGGGTTAAATGGCATCACAACAGTTATCAGGTTGCCAAGCGCCCCAGGTAGAGATGGCAAACCAGGTACACCGGGAATACCAGGCAGAGATGGAAGGGATGGACGGGATATGGGACAAGCCGAAGTTGCTGATTTAAAGGCTTTTATCGCAGCGCAACACGTACAAACCAGGAATGCACTAAAAATAGCAATTGATGCCGTAAGAGGTGCTATATCTAGCACGGTGTCTTCACTTGGCAGTAATCTTGCAAATATACTCGGTGGCTTCAATGCAGCGTTGAATAGTGGAAATCTTGGTCTACTTACCGTCATAAACGCCAAGCTGGGAGCGCAACTTGAGGGTGGAATTGCAGGTAAATTAATTAACGGGTTTAAGTGGTTGCAAATTGATAGAGCGCTCAACGTACTCACATTGGCAGCAAGTATTCACAATGCTGCAATGCTATCAAATAACCTCGGCACAACACTATTCAGCATGATTAACAACGTGTTGAGTGCCATTGGCTTAAAAGGTGACGATGGTAATGCATTTGATATCGGTGCAATCCTGAAAAAGGGTATTGAAGGGTTAATAAAAGACGCTATTGGTGAGGAGAATTTCAAAGCATTAAGCGCTGATTGGAAGGCAGCAAATCGCATTTACCAAGCAACAGCAAATGTCTTGAATTCAGTCCAATCAATCGGTAATAGCATTTTGTCAGCACTAAATATTGTCGGACAGTGGAATGCAAAAGTTGCCAACGCATTGCGTATTTGGGGCGTGGTAGGCGAGAAGGCCTACGGGTGGTTTAACCCCAATGTCGATTTTTCAAACAAGTGGTTTACTCGATTAGAAAACGCAACAAATCTCGTCTCACAGGTTGACCAAGTAGCAACAGAGGTACTTTCAATTAAGCAAACCGTGGAACAGTTTGGGACACAGAAAAAAGAGTTAGAAGACAGTCTCAAACAAACAGAATCCGCTATCAAACAGACAGATAAGCCAGAAGCGGAGGCAATAAAAGCCAAACAAGCTGAAATTAAAACAGCAAGCGCTTCGCCAACGATTGAGACTGACGACAAATTAGACGCAAGTGATTAAACAGGAGTTAAATAAATGGTAGCTCAATTCCCGGAAATAGCCACAACACCACTGAAGCGATTAACACCATCGATTAGTGCAGAAGTAAAAACTTTTACCTCTTTTTCACCAGCAATAGATAGTAATAATCAGCCGATTCCTGGAGGTCAAGCAACAATTACAAGGAGATACACGATATTAATTCAAGTAACAAATATTGAAAAGCATCTAGCTGTAGCAACTTTTTCTAGAATATTTGATTATGTAAAATTAATCGCCTCAAACAATGTCAACCCCAGTTCTGCTGATGATGTCGAATCTCAAGTCATGCTCTCAGTTGACTCATCAGAAGTTGTTAGCGTCTGTGATTTATCTCTAAAAATAAACAAGTTGAGTGCGGATTATATTGATGGATACTTTGACAATACACTAGCTTATTTAACAAATGCAATTGAAGTAGACCTAAACCCAGATGAGTGATTCTTTATGCCACTACCCGATGATTTCAGTCCATTTGAACATTTACAGAGTGTAATAATTCAACAGCATAATCATATTGTCAAAGACTATTTCAAGGATATGGGTGATGATTGGGAACCAGAAGTAGCAACAGGAAGGGGTAGCCTGCGGGTAGCTTGCACAATCTTAGATGAAGACAGTGCGCTAGTTATGGCAATGAGGCATAGATTGCTTTTTGATGTTCTTGGATACAATAAAGCAGGTCTAATGGTATATTATGGCTCGAAAGAAAGTATTGAGCCGCCAGTAGAAGGTCATCCAAAAATAGTATTTTATTTCTCTCAGGATTCTGCATCTGTTCCATCTACACAAGATTATAAAGCTGATGCCGAATACAGTGTCAGGTTAATGGGTTTAGAAAATACTTCTACTAATTTACATTCTAAATTAGTAGAAATAGCTACCGAAATCAGAACACAATTTCTAGAAGCAAAGCAAGGAATTATTCTTACTAAAGGTAATTTAGGCGTAATCTACAAAGATCCAGCGCATGGATTTTCTAACGGACGTAGGATATTAGCTAACACCGAAGCTGAGGCCATTGATATTTATAAAAGAATGTGCAATGTAATTGATGTTATTTTCGATGAGGAAAAAATTACTGTAAGTAATCCGAAAAAACCAAGCACTACCGGAACTGTTACACAAACTCAGGTAATTATGGGTAAAACGCGTAAAAAACGTGCCTATCGTCGAGTTGTTAATGTCCGTTTTCGGTATGCTTACGCACTTATTCCTGGTGAACCACAACCAGTATTTTTAGTAGATACGACCTATAGATATCATCCCCTAGTCAAAATTTAAAACCACGCTAAAAACTAAAGGAAACATCTAATGTTTCCGAGAAACAAACCACGCGAAAACTGCTGCTATGGTTGAGTTTCAACTAAATTTCATCAAAAAATAAAATGGCTTATAAAGATATTAGTCGTGGGGTACGTCTGGCTGCCGATCACGCTAAATACATAACTTGGCTTGAGAAGGATACAGCAGCTAGGCAAGCAGCTTATGCAACCGTAACCACCGCTGCCAATAAGGTAAAAACCGATAGAGTTCTTGGAGCTATTATTCCTTTTAGTTCAAGTGGCACAAATCTTGTATACCTTCCTGCTAGGCTGATTGCTGATACTCAAGGAGGTAGAGGTAATATTTTAGCTACTACTTTGCGAGGTGTACTTGCAGAGTTTACTTTCACGCAAGCAAACTTAAACGCTTTAACTACTCCCAACATCATAGAAGGTACTAAGTTTAAACCCGCAAAATTAACGGTAATTCAACGGGTAACTACAGCTACCACCAAAGAAGCTTCGCGGATTACAGGACGACTTTACTACAGGCATGAAAACGACTCTGTGACTGGTTCCTTTGGCAAAAAAGTCGCTGCTGATACTTACGATTCTGTGATTACAGCTATCAAGGATAAAACTGCATTCACAGGTTTATTTACTGGAAGTGCAAATGCTTTGGCTAGTAAATATCGCTTTGTGCCAGAAGGTGTATAGTCATGTCTATTGCGTCTGACAATAATTTGCTTTGGGTTCCTCCAGATATTAGCGATTTGCTAACTGTGTCTGTTGATGGTCAAGCTGATAATAGTACTAGTCAAGGGATGATTATTATCAATGGTGCAGCAAACCAGTGGCTAACTGGCGTAATGGACGATCACACCTACTTTGAATTACTAGATCACTTTGGTATTGACCCATTAGGCTTTGTTGGTGAAGTTGAAGAACACATGGCTTTATTGATGAGATGACACGTAATTTACAGTTAGGGATAGAGAGTAATTGGCATTTGCAATACAGTGATTCTTTCCCTGCTGTAAGTTACTTAAATGATTCAGCAGGAAAGCCAATTTATCAAAGGATAACTGAAATAAATATTCCTGTAGTGTTTGACAAAAACATCATTGCTGTCTCTGTTAATACCACTGTTCCTGTCGGCAAGATTTGGAAGTATGCAGGATACTTACGCCGCAGCTTAACAACTGGGTTGGGTGCAAGTTTTCTCGGAGAGCCGGAAAGCTTGTTTTTAGGGAAATTCAATTTAATCATCTTTGATGATTTAAATCTCAATTATTTTTTATCCCTCCAAGTTCCTAAATGGTTTATTAGCGCGAATATTGCCATTTATCAGTATGAAGGTGTTGATACAACAACAATTGAAGATGATGTCAAAGCAATAAAAACAGCAGTCGTGTAAATACAATCATGAAATTTGATGCTAGTGTAAGTAGCTTTTTACTAGCTTTTGTTGGTTCGCTATCTGGCTGGATTGCATGGTGGGTTGCAAGAAGACAGCAGCTTGTTCAAAAGGCTGTTTCGGAGGCAGAGAAGTCTGTCAATGAAAAACGAGACTTTGACCATCTTGTTAGAAATCAATCCGAGATTTCAAAAAATATTGCTTACGGCTTTGAGGATCTTGAGGATCGGATTGATGCAATCGCTAACGAATTGCGAGAAATCAAAGCTTATTTGATCCGCAAAGTAGTTGATAAAGAAAACTAACACTCAACAGGAGTAATCAAAATGTCTAAATCTACTCTCAATACGCTTTCTACTATTTTTGGTTTAATCGCTGGTGGATCTAGTTTGCTTGGCAGTACTGGAATCATTAATCATTCAACTGCTGGCACTATTGGGGGCATTGCTACGGCTATCCTCGGTTACTTGGTACAACAACCTGCGGCTGGTGAACAACCATCAGCACCTCAGAAACCTTTATGACTGAAATCAATAAGCCTCTCGATCAAGAAAGATTGCTACTGACCTTAGAACAGTTACAGATTACGTTAGAGCAGTTGCAAATCAAGATGGAACAAATAATACAGATTAATCTCATTCGATACGATCTTCTAGAAAAGCGGGTTAAAGAGTTAGAGCGGCTGCAAACCGAATCAAGCTCACGCGGCGAGTAGTTACTGGGGTCTAGAAAATTAGGTTGAACAACCCAAGGTAGAATGCAAAGCCTAAACACAGCATTCCTATTAGCTTCATGCGTCCCCAAGGATAGCCATATAAATAATCGTAATAGGCTATAACCGTTGAGGGCAGAGACAGTAAGTATTCGCTAAGATCCTCTAACTGTTTTATTATCTTTTCAATGTTCAGCATGATGGATAGATTTACACTAGAAAATTACTTTCAGTTACACGATGGAAAAGCAATTGATTTTAGGCTTAGAGTCCAAAAAGACCAAAGCAATCAGTATAGCTTTTACATTCATCCCCAAGATATTGACGGTGAAACTTGGGATTTTAAGGTTATTGGTAATTTTCTAGAATGTACTACATCCACGAGTGAAACCTTAAACAGTCTGTTAGTAGACGGTGAGACACTTGAAAATCTCGATAAAAACGTATTGTTTTTGCTGATTAAGCAAGTAGCTAGAAGAGTTTTGGAACTAGAAACCGTAAATACTTCACAGAGAGACCAGCTATTTGAAAGACTGGAAGCTCTAGAACAGTTTCAGCGTGAGTATGAAACCGCTCAGGAGTACGAACGCGATCGCAGCTAGTGGGGATTCATTCTAGGCACAATTTTAGATACTCTGGATTAACCAGCATGAGATAGTTTTCCAGCACGCACAAGCCATTTGGAGCAATCCAAATGATTTTATAAGCAGTGTTGAGCGACATCCCCACAGCGCCAGGTGCATTGTCAGGAATGGGTATTTCCTTACGTTTAACTAAGTCGCCAATTTTAAAACTCACTGGGGATTCAGGGTAACTGAAAGTTTTGAAGATTTGCTATGAATGTATGTTGCTCAAATGGTTTATACATCACCGGGAATGACCTAGAGTTATGTTTTTTGGCTAGAACCCTAGAAGCCGCTAGACTTGACCCTTGTTGGGATAGCGAGGGAAATACACTAATACTCGACGACGATGAACATCCCCAAGACAAGGTTATTTCTTTTCTCAAAGCCTATTTTGAATTGCGGAATCTAGATTATGAAATCAACGGGGATTCACTCTAGTAATTTTGGTTATTTGGGAAGTCTATCTGGCGAGTAAGCCGATTATCTGGAAAATCAGCGAAATCTTCCTTTTCGTCTGCTATCTCGATAGTTTGGCAATCTTCGGTCATAGTGCAATCACTTCTGCTTGTAAACTACACCCCTAACTCCTAAAGTTTTTTAATCAAAGCTTTTCCTAAGGCAATGCCAGGTAACTCTACGTACTTATATAGAAAATACGATGTTATATATGTTAAGGGTATAACTGTAATTATTATTATCATTACACATTGGTTGGTTGTGTACCCTAGTGGATATAAATTTCGCTCTATATATGCACCGATAATTGATAAGAAAAATCCATGAAATAAATATACTGAGTATGACAAGTCTGATAAAACAGTAAAAATTTTATCGTCAAAAAATTTATTTAATTTATGGCTAGAATCACTATCATATAGTGAAAATGTTAGCAGTATTGCAGCAAGTAATAAATAAAAGTTATCTTGCTGATGTTTTACGGCGCATAATAAAAAGACTGATAAAAGAGAAAAATTCCTTTTCTCAATCTCTTGATGAAATATTCCATAATAAATGAAAATACCAATCAAGAATGTGGGAAGTTGATAAAAAATCAATGAAGGCTCTGTAAAACCAGGGATAATATATTTACTAGATAAGACACTTACAAGTATTGTTGCAATCAAAAATAGTGCCAGGTTGCCTAAGCTAGCTCTTTTTAAAAACAAAAATATTAATGGGAAAATTAAATAAAATTGCATTTCTAGCGCTAGACTCCAATCTGGTAGCATAGTTGAAAATGCTTGTTTTGGCATTAATCCAAAAATATAAGTAATGTGCAATAAAATATTTTGTATACTAAAATCTACTGGGATACTTGCCAACCATTGATTATTGTTTAACATCCCAAGTTCACGATAACTTGGTATAAAATAATCTACTAAAAGTAATGCAACAATAAGCTCAACATAGTAGGCAGGGGAGAGCCTAAAAAATCTTCTAATGTAAAAAACTATCCAATTCCTCTTGTTTTCAAGGGGGTATTGAGTGTAAATAATTTCCGTGGTATACATCATAAGAAAGCCGGATATCATCATAAAGATATCTACTGCCACTTTTGCGTTGGGGTTATATCCTCCATATCCGCCCCAAATAGCACAATGCGAAATTACTACCCACAAAGATGATATTCCTCTAAGCCCGTTGATAGTTGATATCTTTTTCATGATGTGCCTTTTTACGTCAACTACACCTTGGCACGTTCATTTGGGCAACCCCGATTAGAGAGGGTTAAACGCTGATTCTGCCGTAAAAAGATTTATAAAATTTAACAGCGTGGTGGTAAGAGTTTTTACTGGTTGGCACGTAATGAATTATTTTATCCTCAGCTCCTGTCATTATTCAAAATCTCCATTTTGTCTTTTGGTGACTACAACGCGATGTAATGCGTTGGCGACAGAAATGCTAATGGGATAGCTCCTTTTACTTTGTGATAATCGACCAAGCTCCATTCCATATCTATTATCCAGAAATGGATCGCCTCAAATGCGTCGCCTTCAACCTCTGCTACGATCTCTAAAATTTCTAATCCGTCTTCTGATTCTTCCACCTGGGCTGGAGTCATTTCAACGTACTGGATTTTGTACAACTCAGTAGTCATAATTTGCAAAGGTAAGCAACCCTAGTGAACTTTGGCAGATCCGGTGTAAACAAACAATGATGCAAGCTGCTACAAAAGTGTCCGGCGGTAGCTTCTGCCAGCCTAAATAATTTGGCTCCAATAAGATTTTATGAATTGTTTTTGGGCTTAGGATACGCGATATCCGGTCAATAGCAGCATGATAAGGATTGTCAAATTTCCTAAATCGCATTGTTCAAAATTCTCTTTTCGTCACATTTTAACCGTCCTATGGACAAGTTAGACATTCCACTGGACAGCAGACGTTTTTATTCAAATTAGTCAAAGCTTTAGTCGCACTTACCGTTGATAAATGGGGCTTTCAGAGGTAGCCACCAACTCAATTTAGTCAAGAATTAGTCAAAGGTGAAATCTGGAAGCTGAAAGAAGTGGGTGACGAGGGATTTGAACCCGCAACCAATAGATTAAGAGTCTACTGCTCTACCGTTGAGCTAGTCACCCACACGAATAACAATCATAGCATAACTTCTGACAATTTAGCTAGTACCGCACCCAAAAACGAATTAAAAGGGGAATTTAACAGTGAAGGTGGTTTGACCGACTGCACTCTCTACATAAATTGAGCCGCCTAAATGTCTGACCATTTTCTGCACTAATGCCAATTCCAATCCAGTGCCGCTATGTTTCCAAGGATCGTGTTTGGAAAGGTGATAGAAAGGCTCAAAAATCCGTGAGAGTTCATTGCTGGTAAACTCTATTCCCGAATTGGTAATATTAAGCTCGATCGCATCCCCTGTCAGGTGAGCAAAAACTGTGATGTATTCACCGGCTGGTGTGTATTTGCAGGCATGGTTAAGCAGTTCGGTGACAATTCGCTCTAAATCAGTAATATCTGTCTCCAAAGGCGGCAAGGCACGATCAACAGTCAGGTTTAACTGCTGTCGCTGGCAATTGGTGAGGTCTCGAAAGGACTCGATAATCGGGTGAAGCCAGCTTTGAAAGTCAATGGCAATCAAAGTTGGAGGTTCGGGTTCGGCTTCGAGATATGTAAGTGTGAGTAAGTCGTTAATTAACTTGCTTTCTCGCCCACACTCGTTATGCAGAATTTGCAATAGTTGTGGAACTATTTCTATCTCTGATATTTCTGCTGGTGTGAGGACACTTTCGAGAGTCTGGACTGCAAGACTAATGCTTGTTATTGGTGTCCGCAGTTCTTGAGAGAGGGTTCTGAGAAATTGGTTTTTTAGCCGATCGCGTTTTTCTAGTTCTTTTACCTGTGCCTGGTTTTGTTTGTAAAGCTTTGCTTGACGAATGGCGATCGCACATTCATTTGCTACCTGCTGCACTAACTCAATTTCAAATTCATCAAAAGCCTCTTGTGATGGTCTTGTCAACCAAATATTTCCCAAAATCCCTTGAGTATCGAAAATTGGACAAGCCATCTGAGCCATAACTAGCAACTTTGGTTGCCATCCCGGCTGAATTTCTAAAAATTGCAATGGTTGTTTTTGCAATAGCGGCTGATAAACTTCCAGACGGTCTGCAATCTGTCTACTCAATCCTTGACATGAGGGTAAGTTAATGCAGTATTCGTAAGTGATAGTAACTAGAGTTTGGCAGGTGCTATAGAGTTCGATTTGGCAACGCTCAAGGTTCAGTAATTGTGCTAATTCTTGGGTGACTGTCTGCAACACCTGAGTTTCATCTAGACTGTCACGGATTTGTTCTGTCATCCGTCGCACCAAGGCTTCAAAGTTTCGTACCTGCTGCAACTGATTGAGGTGTTTCTGTTTTTGCAACTCTATCTGGGCTTTGAGATCCTGGAGTTGCTGATGAAGTTCTGCCTGTTGGATGGCAATGCTGATTTGAGTTGCCAACTGTTTGAGCAAGTCAGTTTCGGTTTGCTGCCATTGACGCGATTCTCGGCAATGCTGGGCAATTAATAGCCCCCACATATCTTGCTCTTGGAAAATCGGCACGACTAGATTAGCTCTAATCTGCAAAGATGCCAGGAAATCTATATGGCAAGGATGCAGTCCGGCTGCATAAATATCTTCGACAACTTGAATGCAGCCTCTTCCATAGTGTTCTGGATGTTTGCTAGCCAAACAGGGATCGCTGATGTTTTTTCCCAAGAGAGGATTACTGGCGGCTACAGTTGATTCGGCAATGATGATTCCACTACCATCAGCCTCGAAGCGATAAATTAACACGCGATCGCAATTCAAAAACTGCCGGAGTTCAATTGTTGTCTGATGCAGAATTGTCTCTAATTCTACAGATTGATGAATCCGTCCAGCGATCGCTTCTAGCAATTGCTCTCGTTCAATCTGGAGTTCAACGGCTTGTTCTGCTTGCTTCACAGGAGTGATATTGCTGCTAGTCCCAATCAGTCGATAAACCCTGGAGTTAGCATCTTTGAGTGGGGTGAGAGTCGTACTCCACCAAGTAGGTATTCCCTGGAATTGCAAACATTGTTCGTAAGAAATAGTTGTGCCGAAACTTACACAGTCAGCATAACGTTGACGCACCCTAGCAGCATCAACGGGGGAGAGAATATCTTCAGGTTTTTTGCCCCGGAGATCGTCTGAGCAAATGCCTATCCACCGCTCATGAGTGGGATTAAGGGCTACATATCGAAAATCTCCATCCTCTAGAACATCAACTACAAATATTGATGCCTGCACAGAATCGTACATGCTCAATAAAAATTGCTCGCTACTGCTTTTCTCATCTACTTGTGTGCCGAAAAGAATTTGAGGTGGTGATAATTTTGTCAACTCCATAGTTGATTCTGCTGGATTTATATTCATGCGAGAGTCCCTGTCTGGTATTACTGACTCTTCTAGGCGCTCTCTTATCGTTAAGCTTGTAGTAGTAGATGCACTTTAGCGCCTATAGCAAAGTATTGTCAGCTGTTGCTCATCGAAATTTGGATCTTTCTCTACTTCTTGTCAGAAATCTAGGAAAGCTAATAGGAGTCAGCTTAACAAATCCTGCTTGTTGAAGGTGAAAATACATTTGCAGGTTAGGGCAAACTTACTGAAACTGGTTTTTAACAGTTTTTTCAGATTTTTGCACATATCTAACTGCAATCATAAGTATATATCAATTAAATTTATAATTCTTAATAATAGAGTGGCGAGTGGGAACTTATAATCGCAATTTGTGGGCATTGATCCCTGTGAGGATAGCAACTAGCAGCCAAGTGATGGCTAACCCTATGACTTCGCCGAAGAATAACTGCGTTAAGTGGCGCAAGATCGCTCCCACAACAGAACCCACAGGAATAGCAACAGCCCAACTTGCCGCAGAGACAAATATCCATCGCCATGTCTGATACTGGGAAATTGCTAACCATTGTGCTAATCCAATCCCCAAACCGCCAAGGCCACCATAAACCGCACCTGACAAGATTCTCAAGGGAAGAATCTGAGTGCTAGGTACAATCCAACCCACAGCACCAATACCGATCGCAGTGATTATACTCCAACCCAAAAGACTTGCCAAAATCCACCTGATACAAAATATAGGTTGTTTGAGAAGACAACCTTGAAAAAGTGCGATCGCAAATCCCCCAATAGCTGCTTCTACTACCCCAACATCGGGTTTTTCACCGACTTCAATTAAGATTAAACTCAATAAAAAACCGCCAAAAGTAGCTAAAATCCACAGCAGTGTAAAGCCAAATTTGGTATTTCTAGGCGCAAATAGCATCAAAGTTTCTTTGTTTTTCAGGAGGAGGAAGGCAGTTATTGCAAGAGGAAACCACACTTTTAAGCGTGGTACTTAGGCTATGGACGCTTTGTATCTCGTGGCACATTCAGTATTTTTGATAAGCTAAAAAACATCTAATTTGCATAATCAAATTAAACATAACTATTGTGGGGTGGGCATCTTGCCATTGGTGTCAACTTAACGCGAAACCGCTTGTCCGCCGGGAATTGAAATTCCCGTCTCATAGCTAAAGTCATCTGAAGATGACTAAATATCGCCAAAAATCTCCAGTCTACTGAAGTAGACTTAAGCTATTAGCCCGAAAATTTATTTCCGGGCGGGCATGGAAGTCAACAGATAAGCTATTTCCTGCTTAAGTTGACACCTATGGCAACATGAGCGCCCAGCTTATGCAATTCAAATATGGAACAACTTACTATTGGACAATAACCTACAACTAAAGTTTCTCGTAATATTTTTTTCCTCCTCTTTCCTGCCTTCTGCCTCCTGCCTTTGTTTGTAATAGTCTGACAGTTTTAGCATTAAACATATCAAAAAAAGCTTTGCGTCGTTGTTGGGGTGATTCAGGTACAATGTAACCCCAAAGACTCTCCCAGTAGAAAAAGGATACACCATCAAAGTAGCGATCGCGCACTGCTTGGACTTGTTCTCTAACTTGTGCCATTTTCACCGGATTACCTACCGTTCCCGTTGATATACCAATACCTACAGGAATTAAACTTTGAGCCAATTTCACAGATGGTTGTTCTAGTTGAGCGATAAAAGAGTTTTTATCGTTTCGATATACCTGCAAAACTAACTCATTAACTAAACCTTTTTTTACCCAATTTTCCCAATCTTGCAAATAGTATTTGTAGGCAAAAGCTTGATAATTAGGAGACAAAGATATTTTGACTTTGGGTTTAACTGCTTTAATGGCTTGATAGATTTCCGCCATGAAATCAGTAATTTTATCGGCTCGCCAACGCATCCATTCTGGGTTGGAAGGGTCGATAGGGGGACTTTTGCCTTGATGCTCTTGCTGGTAGAGTTTGATTGTGAAGCGATCGTAGCCAAACTGTACAGGCATTCCAAAATGATCGTCAAGCTGAATCCCATCCACATCGTAATCTCTGATTACTTCTAATATTAGCGATTGAATAAACTCTTGTACTTGTGGATGTAAAGGATTTAACCAAGCCTGTTTACTCACCAAAACATTGTCAATTTCTTCTGGTGGGGCATCTTGAATAGAGTTTATACCTTTTTGACCAATTGTTAACCAATCGGGATAACGCCTTGCTAATTGCGAATAATGAGGAGTCATGAACCCATATTCAAACCAGGGAATTACTCTGATATCTTTATTTTTAGAAAGTGTTACTATCTTTGCTAAAACATCCTGCCCACCATGCAGAAAGTTGAGCAAAGGTTGAGTATCCGAGCCTGTAGTCATTTTGGCTACCGCACTTTTATAAAAAGTATGTCCTCGGTTCCAAACTACAGGATAAATTGTATTAAAATTGAGAGCCGATAATTGATTTATAGCACGGTTAATACCCCAAGGGACAAAGAGTACACCACTAGCAACATTAGTGAGCCAAACGCCGCGAATTTCTGTAGTTAAAGGACTTGTTTTTTGGGAATAAACTGGTAGTGAGGAGGGTAAAAAAACTGTTAAAGCAACTACTAATCCCAAACACAGTAAGTAAGAAAAAGAACGGCGAACAACCCGATTCATTTGTAAGCGTGACCTAGTGCGATCGGAATATATATAACTACAAATTAAAGTTATAATCCTCCGGATGATGTAAATAAATGATGATTTAATGCCTAGATATCAATTAATAAATGTCTCTTAGTAGACAATTCTTACTAGCTGCCGATAATTCTCAATACGTACATAGTCTCTTGTAGTCATTTTGGCAACTCCTATTGGAATGCAGAAGTGCGATCGCGGTATTTGATTGCGTGAAAAACTCCCTACAACTCGAAAAGGCTTGATTCCCTACTCTCTGCCTATCGCGCTTATGGTGCGAGAAGCGCAGCACGCAAATAAGTTCAAAAATCAAAGACGCTCGATGACTCGCTACCGCTTCGCTATCGGATTGCTATATAAATTCACTCAACTTTGAATCAGTCTGATGCTATTTAAGTGTAAATACAGTGTTAGTTCGATTCTAGCTTGTATAAACTATTGATGTTCTATAAAAAACTCTATCTAGAACGTTTTACTGCCGATCAGAGAACTTTTCAAACATTTTGTAATGCTTCATGAAGAGTGCTTACGAGGAGCATGGCTAATACCCAAGTAGATTAGTACTGGGAGTAAACAGTGCTATCAATCTAAATCCTTGTAGCTAACAAGTATTTTAATCTAATCCAGAGTTTTATCAAAGGACAATAATATGACGAAGCAGCTAGGAAACACATCGGTTGGTACAGACAACGACGATCTAACTACAAAATTAGTCCAACCTGTGATCGCTAAAGCTTGGGATGATTGGGTAGATGATTTGGTGTTTTATAAATTCAATGATATTAACAGCGATATCATTAACGATCAACTAGTTATTGAGTGGAATAATGTTCATCATTTCAATAACCCAATATCTGGAGACGCAACTTATCAGACGATTTTGGACTTGAATACAGGAACTCAAAACGGGAACATTATTTCTAACTATACCAACCTGAGCCTATAAGCAAAATATGTTATTAAGCCCAGAGATATCAAGCGATCGCTGTAAAAATTCGTATCTTTTAATTTGTAACCATTAGGTTAATGCGTAAGTCCTATTTTTAGCTAAACTTAGTTATTACAGTAATAATGCAGTAGCAAATTTTATAGTAATAGCATAATTTTATACTTATTCACAATATGTAATTTTTCTCTTTTACCTCAATAAAAAAACGACGCACAAAGCGAATATTCGATAGCGCAGTGGGGTGTAGCCCATTCTGTATTTGTGAATTCTTCTTCAACCCCACCCTACTTACTAAGAGTTGAGGGTGGGGGATTTCGTATTATCTTAAATCCACATTTCTTAGTTAAGCGTTAAGCGCTTCTTCTTGATGGGTTTCGATAACACAGTCAGAAGTAGCATATGCAACGCAGGTAAGAACCCATCCCTCGTCAATTTGATCGTTGTCTAAGAAGTTCTGATCGTCTTGGTTAACTGTACCTGAAATCAGCTTACCGGTACAGGTAGAGCAAGAACCAGCGTTACAGGAATAGGGCAAGTCCAGGTGATATTCTTCGTTAGCGACCTCTAGGATGTACTCATCATCAGGGACTTCAATTACGTGTTCACCTGCGTGTTCACCTTCTGGGATACGTAGTGTAACCTTGTAAGTTGCCATAAAAAATTCCTAACTCAATATAAACTCCATTTTTGATACTACGGGTTTATGTGCTGCTAGTCTAGAGTCAAATGTCGTTAATTAATCTATATCTTGAGGCAGTTAGTGTGAACTGAAAGTAAGAGTAAAAAATGCTGCGATCGCTTCAGCAAATCCCTGAAATGAACTATAGTCTTTAGACACGATCGAAACATTCATACCCAACTTTTGAGCATTAGCAGTTGTATAAGGGCCGAAACATGCAATAATGCAGCCTTGATAATCGCTTTGCGAGTTAACCATTTTCAAAAAGCTTTCTACTTCTGCTGTGCTACTGAAGGCTATTACATTGATAATTCCTTGACGTATCAGGTTTAATTCCACACTATAGATACTTTTGTCTAAAGCCTGCGTAATATAAGTGGGTACGCGAGTTATTTCTATACCCAATTTCTGCAAATCTGTAATTAAATTGGGTACGACATCAGGCTCAGGTAAACCAACAACTTCTGGAGCAGGTATTAGGACTTTTTTCTCTTTAATTTGCGGAAGTTTTGCGAGTTCAGCCACAATTCCGGCTGGACTAGGTTCTGTTGGGATTAAATCTACCTTGCCACAAAAAGCTAATAAGCTTTCTGCATCTTTTCCTAAAGCACATAAGTGACATTTTTGCACCACAGATATAGGAATATTCAAATCATTCATGCGGTGAAAAAATGCAGTGATGCCATTTCTACTTGTAAAGACAATCCAATCAAATTCGTCTATGTGATTTAGAGCAGCATCTAACTGATTGTAGTTTGATAAATAGCAGGTTTCGATAGTAGGCATGAAAATAGGTAAACCACCTTGTTTGATGATTTGTTCAGATAACCTAGAAGCATAATTTCTCGGTGCTGTTACTAAAATTCTCTTGCCATCTAGAGGTAGTTTGCTAGATGGAGTGAGTAAGTTGATTTCTCTTGATTGGGTGTCCATTTGTTTAAGTCTCGCTTCGGTTAAGTCAAGAGACGCGATGAATCGCCGTCTCTACAATAATCAGTCTTTTGTCTTGACGGCAATTTATCGGGACTATCTTTTGACTTTTGCCTTCTTGTCCTAGCCATTTTTCTAGGATGAATTCTCCCCATTCTTCCGATGCCATCTGTGTTCAGAAAACGGCACGATATGAACATCTAAGAACATTGGCGGAAAAATCTTATGTCTTCATTACTGGCTTTATCCAACAGTTTAGCTGACACCGTAGAAGAAGCTGGAAGTGCTGTAGTTGCCGTAAATGGGGGTACACGTCTTTCTCAAAGTGGCATTCACTGGCGTAATGGCATTATTGTTACCTCTGATGAGTCTCTCCAACGCTATGACAACATCACTATTACGTTATCAAATGGTAGCACTGCACCAGTAACACTCGTTGGTCATGACTCTAGCACTGATATAGCTGTTTTTAAACTAGAAAATGCAGAAATACCTGTGGCAAAAGTTGGTGATGCCAAAACGCTGAAAGTTGGTCATCTAGTTTTAGGACTGGCAAGAGGTAGCGAAGGTGACTTAAGGGCGGCGATGGGTGCAGTCAGCGTGGTTAGCGGTGCTTGGCGAAGTATGAATGGCGGCAATATTGACCAATTCATCCGCCCAGACATCGCCCTTTATTCTGGCTTTGCAGGCGGGCCACTAGTAGATGCGGCAGGTTTGGTAGTAGGTATGAATACATCGGGGCGGCGTGGTACTGCTCTGACTATTCCCACTGCTACAATCGATCGCGTGGTTGACCAATTAGTGGCAAAAGGACACATTTCTAAGGGCTACTTGGGTCTAGGAATGCAGCCTGTACGTTTACCAAAGAATCTAAAAACTGCTCTCAATTTAAGTTCGGCAACTGGGGTAATTGTTGTCAATGTTGAGGCTGCGGGGCCTGCTGAAAATGCAGGTGTGCTGCTTGGCGATGTTTTAGTAACGTTCGATGGCGTAACTGTCGGCGATACAGGTGATGTGTTGGCGTTGCTCAATAGTAGCGATCGCATTGGTAAAGCTGTGAACGTGCAACTTGTCCGGGGTGGAGTGTTAATTGAGTTAGCGATCGCAATTGGCGAACGACCAACTAAGGAGGAATAAGGCCAATTAGGGATGAGTTCAAGAGACGCGATAAATCGCCGTCTCTACAGGTAATTTATCCATCAATTATTTATTGACAGACTACTAGCTTTGTCAAGATTTATCTAAATGTTTTGATTCATTCGACCTTTTTGCTCGAACGTTGAGCTTCTGAACTCGGAACTTGCACCTTTTTGCTCGAACGTTG
>NZ_JABXKK010000016.1:28959-162189 GCF_017115045.1 Nostoc sp. NMS8
TGCTCGAACGTTGAGCTTCTGAACTCGGAACTTGCACCTTTTTGCTCGAACGTTGCACCTCTGAACTCGGAACTTGCACCTTTTTGCTCGAACGTTGAGCTTCTGAACTCGGAACTTGCACCTTTTTGCTCGAACGTTGCACCTCTGAACTCGGAACTTGCACCTTTTTGCTTGAACGTTGCACCTCTGAACTCGGAAATCTCAGAATTTAGTTTCCAAAGTTGGGTTGACTAATATATTGCAGCATTCTCAATTATCCCAACCCAACTAAAAACTATTGTCAGTTCACTAACTTTACTTTGACATGGGGAAAAATTGTATAACATGGCAAACACAGCATTAACTAACATCGCTGCTGAATTAACAGAGGTAGCTGGTAAACTACGCGATCGCACTGTCAAAGTGAAAAGTGGCTCTTTGGGAGTCGGTTCTGGTGTAATTTGGCAACCCGACGGACTGATTATCACTAATGCCCATGTGGCAACTAGCAGCCGCGCAACTGTGGAATTGGCAGATGGAAGGGTATTTGATGCGGTGCGTACCCAATTTGATCCACAGCAGGATTTAGCAGCCCTGAAAATTGCTGCCACTAATTTAACTGCTGCAACCATTGGTAATTCTGAGACGCTACGAGTGGGTGAATTAGTCTTGGCGGTGGGTAATCCCTTTGCTGAAAGTGGTGCTGTGACAACTGGAATTATCCATGCAAATAATCCACGGGCTGTTATGGCTGATTTGCAGTTGTATCCTGGTAATTCTGGGGGGCCACTTGCCGATTGTCAAGGCCGTGTCGTGGGAATTAACACCATGATTGTTAATGGTTTAGCTGTGGCAGTTCCTAGCAACACCGTTGAGCGTTTTTTACAGGGAAATAGTCGTCCGCAACTGGGAGTTACACTACAACCTGTGCTTTTAGGTAGGCGTAGCTTGGGTTTACTGGTATTGTCAATTTTACCTGATAGTGCAGCGGAAACTGCTGGTGTGCAAATTGGCGATGTTTTAATTGGAATTTCGGGGCGATTATTCACTACCATGAATGATTTAAGTAAATATCTCCATGAAAGTAAAGGATCTGTGCCGCTACAACTCCTACGCGGTAGCCAGCAATTCGTGATTTATGTTGCAGTACAAGCTGGGAAAACTGCTGTGGAGGCGACATGATTCGGGTAATGGTAGTTGCTACTTCCCCTGTAGTTCGGGCAGGGTTATCAGCTGTGGTGACAACCAATCCTCGGCTGACGGTTGTGGGGAGTGCATCTGATTTGGATGTATTGGCAAGGGAAGTTGAGCAATTACAACCAGATGTAGTGCTGGTAGATTTGAGTGGTAATCTGCAACAATCTGTGTGGGAAAAATTGCTGGTTATTCAAGAACAGCAATATCCATTAGGGACAATCGTCATTGTTGAGGAACTCGATAGCATCGACTTAGAAACGGCATTACATTCTGGTATCCGGGGGATATTACCCAGTACTAGCACAGAGTCAGAAATTGTCGCGGCTGTGGAAGCGATCGCTTTTGGTTTGCTAGTGCTGCACCCGGATGCTGTAGAATTACTCTCTATCCGAGAAAAAGTGGTAACGAATCCCGTACAAAGCTTGACACCACGAGAGATAGAGGTTTTAGGAATGCTTGGGTCTGGGTTGGGAAATAAAGCGATCGCTAAAAGCCTACATATTTCTGAGCATACCGTCAAATTTCATCTCTCATCTATTTTTCAAAAGCTCAGTGTCTCCAGCCGCACCGAGGCTGTTGCTGTAGGTGTGCGACTCGGTTTGATTATGCTTTGATCTGTCGCTAACAGCACTTGGAACTAACGTCAGCACTCTTCATGTGTCGTGTCTTTGCATCCTCATGTCAGCCCTAATGATAAGTATTCAACCGCATTTGATATGACTCCTGAATTCTTTTTGATCGATCAAATGATGACATACAGCCTCTAATGAGGTCATGGTGTATACATCACATTTGATTCATCACTTGTATGAACATTTTAATGCTATCTTCCACCTTTCCCTACCCACCAACACGCGGGGGAACCCAAGTTAGGACATTTAATTTACTTAAGTATCTCAGTCAACGCCATACTGTCACCCTCGCAACTCAACGCGAGGGTGATGTTACAGACGTAGAAATCGCCGGATTACGCGATTGTGTCGATCATTTAGCCATTTTTGAACGCCCACCAGATTCTCGAAGCGCCGGAATATTCAAGAAAATTCAGCGATTTGGAAGATTTTTACAGCAGGGAACACCGCCAAGCGTACTTAATCGCTACTCAGTTGAGATGCAAACGTGGATTGATAACTGGGTGGAAGCGGGAAAATGTGATGTAATTACCTGCGAACATAGCGTCAATGAAATTTATATCCAATCGCACTTTCAGAAACAGCTAAAAACCATAGTTAATGTTCATAGTTCTGTTTACGCTACCTGTCGAAGCCAACTAGCAACGGGCATTTCCGAAAATTCCCTGAGAGATAAAATTAATCTGCCACTTTTGCGGCGTTATGAGCAAAGCTACTGCGCTAAATTTTCCGCAATTGTGGCAACAACTGAAGAAGATAAAATTCAACTACAAGAATTTAACCCCAATAGTGAAATTACAGTTATTCCCAATGGCGTAGATTTAGTTTCTTTCCCCAACCGTACCACCGATCCCGGAGGACATCGCTTAATTTTCATCGGTGCAATGGATAATTTAGCAAATATTGATGCTGTCTGTTTTTTCAGCAACGAAGTTTTGCCAGAAATCCAAAAATTATATCCCGATACAACTTTCGATATTGTTGGTTCTCACCCAGTTCCAGAAGTTTTAGCACTCGCTCAAAAACCAGGAATTAATGTGCTTGGGCGTGTACCTTCGATGGCAGAATATTTACACCAAGCCACTATCTGCGTTGTATCGATGCGGACTGGGTTTGGTATTAAAAATAAAACTTTAGAAGCAATGGCAGCTGGCATACCTATAGTAGCGAGCGATCGCGGCTTAGAAGGGTTAGCTGTAGATGGTGCTAGTCATCCACTCAGGGCATTACGAGCAAATAAACCGGCAGAATACGTCACCGCTATTAGTCAACTATTCGATCGTCCACATCTGCGTTCAGAATTGTCTCACAACGGCAGACAATTGGTAGAAACAGAATTCACTTGGGATATTGCGGGTAAAAGCTATGAACAAGTTTGTCTTGGGAAAAGTAATCGTAATTCGTAATTTCAAGCTACAGATCCTCGAATCTCAAAGAAGTTGGGGATCTTATTTCTCAATAGATAAATTCTAATTGTTCTTGATTATCGTTGTGAGACAGATTTGTGTAGAGACGTTGCATTACAACGTCTCTACATCGGTAGTGCAAATGATCTGATCTAAATCGTATTGGTTTTTAGTTAGCTTTTGAATTAGCACGTCAATTATTGTCAAATCTAGTCGAACAGCCTAACACAAGTAATTTCTTCTGCTTCTGGCGCTGATTTTTATGCTTGAGAGTAGTCAAATAATTATCAACGTAGCGAAAAGCAGCTGCACAGTCGTAATCAGCAATGGATATAGCTTGTAAGAAAACCTTTGGGGGAATTTCAAACCCTAAAAATTTTTCTGTTAAAATTAGTAAATCTTCTTCTGTGGCTGGAAAAGTAGTTTCTTCTGCCCCTTCTGAATCAGAAAATATATCATCAATTAATGCTCTATACACTTTGTACCTCCCCAAAAGCATAAGATGCAAAGCCTGTGATAAAGTTTAGTTGCTGATCGCGAGTTTGTAAGTTAAGTGGGAGTTCAGTACCAGTACATCCGATCTCTCGTAAAATTTCCAAACAATAAGTACTGAGTTGAGTGTATGGAGCTTGCTCCAATTCTTGAGCTACTTCTAGAGCCATCTCCAGATTGACTTGGATAACCGTCTTTACAGGGTTGGTCATAAACACGCCCTAATAAACTGGATGCTCTAAGTTTTGATCACAAGTACGAATAGCGTAACGGTGTTTTTGCGGAATTTATGAAGAAGGGAAATTAAAATATCAGCGCATTTGCGGTAATGTATCAGAAATTATGAGAACTCGGCTGAAAATTCGGCAATGTTGATTTAAGTGCGTAGGCGTACCCCGTCGGAGACATCGCCGTTCGTATATTTTCTGACAAAAGAACGCATTTTTGAGAAACCTGAATCTTGACGTATTTTTCTTTCACCAGATATATATATTTTTCTTTCACGAGATATATAAAAGTGCTAGGACTTACACATCCTACAGAGGTAATACACGCAATTGGGATATTTCAGCCATGTCTAGAACGGGCTACGCCTACGCAAATATGCGAAGTAAATCAGGGTTAGACGAAGCACCTGAAATGACTAAACATCGTAATACACATCATGGTTAATTCTTACAGTGTGTAAATCCTAAAATATTAATTATCTTTAAGTAGACTTCATCAAAAATTCATAGTTTCGCTCCTTGTACTATGCAAGTATTACAAAGAGCAAATACATTTGATATGCAAACCTATACAGGTGTATATAGAACTCCGATTTGATTTCTGAAAACATACTGAGGCTGAAAATCCTGTTTTATAAGGGTTTTCTCTGAAATCTTGTTCAAAAATCAGATATGAGTCCTATATCATGTCAATTACTATTAGTACTTCTAATTACTTTTGCCTTTTTACTTTTGCCTTCTTGTACTAGCGTCTACCTTTGGGAAAAAGGGAAACGCTGCACGTAGCTTGCTTCCCCAAAAGGGTACAACTCTCTCAACCATAGCAATGCATTGCCTCATGTTGGGTGTTGAATTATTGCATTTTGATGATATTGATATTCTTCTAAAAAGTTAAGGAGTAAGGCTAGTGGCATTTACGATCAATCAATTATTCAAGTTGTCTATCAAATATTTACCAGTAATTACAGCTATAGGAACGGTTATTCCATTACCAGTTAAAGCAGCTACATTTTTAGTAACTGAACGCGCTGCTTTAGGAGGTAATGATGAAGTTGATTGGGGGAGTTTAGGTAAAGTATTCAATCCCATAGCTCCTGATTTTTCTGTTTTTTTACCTAACTCTTTCTCCACAACATCCCAGGATGGTTTAAGTTTGGATATAAATATAGCTCCAACTAGTAATCCTGGGGTTACTCCACCGTTTGTCTTTCAAACTTTACCTTCCCCTGGCATTCGGAGTAACTTTGCTCAAGGAGATTTCATTCTCTTTGGAGGCATAGATCCAACAGGTTTTATACCTCTTCCTCCTGGTACTCCTGATCCTGGTACTAAGGGGAACGGCGGGCCTTTCAGCATTAGTTTTGCCCAGCCTGTTTTTGGCGCTGGTACTCAGATAGCTGTAGATACTAGTAAATTGAAAGTTGAAACTTTTATCACCGCTTTTGATAACACCAATAACCTATTGGGTAGTTTTTCAGTTCCAAATATTTCTTCCCTAGCATTAGATAATTCGGCAGTGTTTTTGGGGATTCGTAGTGATACTGCAAACATCTCGCGACTCGTTTTTAGCAGTTCTGCTCCACAATACGGCTTGGCCATTAATCAGGTAAGCATTCTTGCAGTTCCCGAATCAACTTATACCCTGGCAATATTAGCTTTTGGTATTTCAGGTACCGTTTTGAAATTACGCCAACGCACTTGACACTTTCAGGGTGTGGAAATAGCTTTCATTTAATAAGTTAGAGGTTTTGGACATACTCAAACTTATGAAAGTAGGTAAGAATAAATCAACATAGATTACATGATATTAATTCAATTGATTGTAGTCATAGACTCCAGCCCTGAAAATAAAACTTGATTTGCTGACTATAAACTTTTAATTATTGATGCTCACTTAACTTTAGTAGATAAATTAAATAGAATTATTGTATTTAGCTAAATTCAACTCCATGTCATACAAAGAATTAGAAAACATCATAGATACCAAGATCCAAAAAGCTATCCGAAAGCACGAGTTAATAGTTGCTTTTATTAGTAGTATTATTGGTTTGGTTTTTATCATGGGTTTATTCCACGCTATCTTGCTCAACCACACTCAGATTAACGCCTTTTGCTTGAGGTGATTATTGGTTGCATTCAATAGATTTTTATGATCGAGCATTCCCTGATGTCCATAGAACTAATCCGAGCTACACATATTTTTTATAAAAGAGAATTGCACAGATGGAGAGTAAAAATAATGGCAGGGCTATATTCGTCTTATTCTTGACTGTATTTATAGACTTGCTCGGCTTCGGAATTATCCTACCGATATTGCCTTTGTATGCTGAACAATTCGGCGCAAAACCTAATGAAGCAACTTTACTTGTAGCTATTTATTCTTTAATGCAATTCTTATTTGCGCCATTATGGGGCAGGTTTAGCGATCGCTACGGTCGTCGTCCAATTTTATTACTGACTTTATTCGGTTCTGTAATTGCATACGCAGGGTTAGCCTTTGCCAATTCATTATGGATTTTGTTTATTGCCCGTAGTCTTGCCGGGATTATGTCAGGGAATATTGCCACTGCTCAGGCATACATAGCAGATATTACCACGCCCGCTAACCGAACTCGTGGTATGGGGATAATCGGAGCAGCTTTTGGTCTTGGCTTCATTTTCGGCCCAGCTATTGGAGGTCTTCTGATTGGGTCTGATCAGGACAACGCTAACTTCCATCTACCCTCATTGTTCGCAGCCGGATTATCTTTATTGGCATTTCTTTGTGCTTTAATGTTACTTCCAGAATCCCTAAATTCTGAGACTAGAGCCAAAAACCAAGTTCATCGCTACCGTCAACGACGGCTGAACTTGCTACAGCTTTCACAACGTCCCCAGTTTTGTGTGCTTGTTGGTATCTACTTTTTAGTTACCTTTGCTGTTGCAGCTATGGATTCTACATTAGCCTTATGGTCTAAACAGCAATTAAACTGGGGCCCTCAACAAACTAGTTATCTTTTTGCCTTCATGGGGATTGTAAGCACAATCATTCAAGGAGGACTCATCGGATTGCTCAAGAAACAATTGGGTGAAATCAAGTTAATTATCTTGGGGATATTAGGGTTAGGTTCAGGATTACTCTTAATTGGATTCTCACAAAGCTTAACTTTATTATTAGTCGCCTCCACACTTGTGGCATGGGGAATTAGTGTTAGTCAACCAATATTAAACAGCCTGATTTCCCAGATAGCAGTCCCAGAAGAGCAAGGACAAATATTAGGAATTGCTAGTTCTTGCTCTGCGTTGGCACGCATTGGGGGCCCAATGTGGGCAGGGGTTAGTTTTATGAAACTTGGAAGTTCCGCTCCTTTTTTGAGTGGATTTTTACTAATGTTGGCAGCTTTGACTCTTAGTTTGCGAGTGACTAAAAGCGCATCTGAACCAAACACAGAACGTGTCGCCTAAAAATCTAGGTCTTAGAGGATGTTTGAAAAGTCCTCTGCTCGCTAGCAAAACGTTTTAGATCCCCCTAAATCCCCCTTAAAAAGGGGGACTTTTAGAGACTTTGCCCCCCTTTTTAAGGGGGGTTAGGGGGATCAATAAGTGCCGAAAATTACAGCCACCCACTTTTAAAACAACCTCTTAATTTAAGAATTACGAATTACGAATTAAGAATTACTATGATAGGTCGCCGAGTCTTGTTTTTAGGCATCTTTGTAAGCATCCTCCTCACCTATGCAATTTGGCTAGGTGGGAGTATTCCTGCAAGCATCATTAAACTTCCTGATCAAGGATTAAACTGGTACTACTGGAAGCTTCCAAACCCCACTTTTTGGAGTCGAGCGACGGCTTGGAGTATGTACCTTGGGCATCAGTTTAGCATCTGGGCGTGTATCTTATGGGCGCAGCGATCGCAATTGAAATACAAATCAGCCTTGCACCCGATTAATTACCTCATGCTTGCCATTAATGGTGTATTCATCGCTTTACACTTTCTCCAGACCTATATTTGGTACGATGCTCTAGCTCAAGATACTTCCATTTGGGCTTCCCAAGGTGCGGTTGTCCTCCTACTGGTGTTCGTACTGATTTTGGAAACGCCTCGACGCGGTTTATTTTTTGGCAATTCTGTTCCATTTCATCAACAATTTTTGCAAATTATCAAGCTGTACCACGGCTATTTTTTCTCCTTTGCCGCTATCTATACCTTCTGGTATCATCCAATGGAAGCGACTTTGGGGCACTTAATCGGTTTTCTCTATATGTTCTTGCTTCTGCTCCAATCGTCATTAATCTTTAACCGCAGCCATGTAAACCGTTGGTGGACATTCTCTTTAGAAATTACAGTGGTTTTACATAGTGTTGTTGTGTCATTGATGCTAGGACAAAGCAAGTGGCCAACATTTCTCTTTGGTTTTCTTGGCATTCTGGTGCTTACTCAGCTTCACGGTCTACCTGTGGGTATCTGGATTAAACGTACTATCTATGGAGTCTTTTTAGTGAGTGTACTGGGCGTTTATGCACTAACTGAACGCGGCTTAGGCAGAATTTATGAAGTAACCTATATTCCTCTGATTGAGTTTGGGCTGGTTGGCGCAATTTACTTAATCTTCCTACTCATGTTATGGACAATTTCTCGTTTCCCTGTCAAGACGTGAACTGCTGCGGCGCTACTGGCATCCCATTGCTTGTTGCATCTGAAGTTAAGGATCTTCCTGTAAAAGTTTACTGGATACCACCTGCGCGATCGCACACCCTCCCTGAACTCACGGGGAGGGATGTAGATCATATAGTTGCAAAATGCTACATATCATAATATAAACCCTAAACAACCATTCAAAAAATCACAATTTTACTCGCCATTACTAAGAACTTTTTGCTGTTGATAACGCTGTTTAAACTGCTGTTGTTGTATTTTATGATCCACAATTGGATCGGGATAGCCAACAGCATGACGTTCTAAAGGTGGAATTTTACCAGTAACTAAATATTCTGTATCTACAGACCGCAATTCTGATACCCATTGCCGAATATATTCGCCATCTGGATCGAATTTTTGTGTTTGACTGGCTGGGTTGAAAATTCGCACAGGTTTAGGGTCCATACCACTAGAAGCACTCCATTGCCAGCCACCATTATTAGCAGATAAATCTCCATCAATCAACTTCTGCATAAAATATTTTTCTCCCAATTTGGGATTAATTAGCAAGTCTTTGGTGAGAAAACTGGCGACAATCATCCGACAACGGTTGTGCATCCAGCCGCTTTCATTTAACTGGCGCATTGCTGCATCTACAATGGGGTAGCCTGTTCTTCCCTCACACCAAGCTTGGAAATGTGCTTCGTTAGTTTCCCAGGGAAAGTTTTTAAAGGTGTCGCGAAAAGCACCATCAGCTAATTCGGGAAAGTTATACATTGCGTGTTGATAAAATTCCCGCCAAGCTAATTCTTGTTGCCATGTGCGGATATTAACTGCTGTTTCTTCACTGCGGCTATTTTCCAGTGCTTCTATAGTGGCTTGCCAAATGGTGCGAATGCCAATTACCCCAAATTTCAAAGCTGCACTCAGTTGTGATGTACCGTCAACTGCGGGGAAATTTCGCTGTTCTTGGTATTCAGTAATCGCTTTATTAGTAAATTCCTCCAGCCGTTCTTGCGCCGCCACCTCTCCCGGTGAAATAATCAATTGTTCATCCCAAACAAACCCTAAATCTTTCGCTGAAGGTAATGCGATCGCTCCTCCAAGTTTGGCAATTTTCTGTTCAGATTCCGTTAACCCCTCAACATTTTGTAGTGTTTCTGCTGGTTGAGCCTTTGGCTTAATAATCCAATTTTTCCAGAAGGGAGTATAAACTGTGTAAGGACTGTTACCACCCGTGCGGATCTCATCTGGAGAGTTGAGGATTTGATCCCAATTTTGGTTAAGAAACTCAATGCCTTTTTCTTTGAGTGCATTTATGATTGTGCGATCGCGTTCTTGTGAATAAGGTTCTACATCCCAATTCCAAAACACAGCTTTGGCATTTATTGCCTCTGCTAAAGCTGGTATCGCTTGTACAGGATCGCCTCGGAGTATTAACAACTGGCTACCAGCTTCAACATATCGTTCTTGGAGTTTTTGCAAACAGCCAATCATATAAGTTACTCTCACAGGAGCAACATCATCCCGTTCCAAAATGTTCGGATCGAGGCAAAACACGCCCACCACCTTCGGACTCTGCTGTTTTGCCGCAGCCAGTCCCGTATTGTCAGAAATGCGTAAATCGCGCCGATGCCAAAACAGAATTAAGTCAGACATTCCATGCTGCATATAGTTCACCCGTACTAGCTTAGATGCTAGTGGTACCAATGAGCATCATTCTGGGGATAAATTTTTTAATGGGCATTGGGCATTGAAAAGAGGCAGAGGGGCGGGGGGGAAAACTCTTCTCTCTTACTCCCTGCTCCCTGCCCCCTTGCTTCTTCCCCAGTCCCCAATACCCATAATCCCCGGTTTCTCAGTCGGGAATAGTGGCTTTTTAAATAAAAATTGGGTATACTCTTCTTAACAGTTAATTAGTCTTTTTGTCATGGCTAACCTACTACTTGACGACGGTACGATTGAGAGCGACTTAGGCGAAATAGCTCGTGAGCTTGGGTCTCTTGGTATTGAACTTAGACACTACGACCCAGGAACATCGCTACTCTTCCCCGATCTGCTAGACCAGGACGTTTTAACTGAGGCTGAGAAACGTTATTGTGTAGAACTCCATAACAGCGTCTTTGAATTTATTCAGCAAGAAAATGGCGGTATCTGGTGTGACTTGCTAAATGTGCATCCAGGTTCTTTCAATCTTCACCACCTGATAGCAACCTACGGACGTTACCATACTCATCCTGCCGCTGAACCCCTCTACGTGTTGGCAGGAGAAATGATCTATGGCTTTGTGCGACCTGATGGTAGCCAAGTACAGCTTTTAATTCAGGCACAAGATTATCTCTACATCCCCGCAGGCGTTGAGCATTGGTGTAGTCCAACTGCATCATTGAATTTCAAAGGGATACGCTATTTTGCAATCTCCGAAGCTTGGGTTCCCAATTATACAGGTACTCAACTGAGTGATTCACTCAACAAGCCGCATTGAAGCTGAATTTTATCATAGCGCAGCACTGTTAGATTTCTCTACATCGGCTGACTTGACAAAATGGTTAAATAATGCTTTATAATACTGAAAAATTCACTCAACTTCCTCACAGTGAATTAACAGTTTTTCCATCGCTTCTGCTAGAGAAATCAACTCTGTCCAAGAGGAACCACTAACTAAATTTTGAGCGTGAGCTAATCGGTTTCGCAACTGTTCAGCAGACTTCAGGAAGCGTTCGCCAAACCGTTTTGATTTTAGTCCTAGTTGCTGGAGAAGTTCTGGTTGATTTAAGATCAACTCTCGCTTGTCACAAAATTGCAAATAATCTAACAAATCGGTGGCTTCGTTTCTTTCTTGGCTCTCTCGCCATAGCCGTTGAGCAACTTCTAAGCGTTCAGGTTTAAGGACTTTTTGCCAAGAATCTTGAGGATAGTAAATCCGCACCAGCCGCAGCAAATTCATTTCTAGCAGCGTTACCAAGCCAAACAGTAGCATTCGCACAGGTGCTTTCTGCAAGTCACCACAGGTAACAATACCACTTACCTGATTGCAATCCAAGACAAACAATCGCGGAGTTTGTTGCAAAATGGGTAGCAACTTTATCAATGGGGTAGAAATAGCAATTAATTCTTTGGGATGAAACACCCGTTGATAGTCGCTACATTTACCTTTTGTGCCTGGAATCAAACTAGAGCGTTCTACATAACCGCTAATAATATCTCCCGTCTCAACGCCGATAACATCAAAATTTTGTGCCTGCATCCAATGCAGCACTTCTTTAACCTCTGCATCAGCTGGCATAGCTTTCAGGGGTTCTGCTACGTATTCAATGGTAATATTGTTCTCAAATAAACTTCGCAAGTCTTGAGAACGCGATTTTAGGTGTTTCATCCCCTGGCTGTGAACTCACGTTAAAACAAGAGTCAGAATACAGAATACAGAATACTCTACCCATAAAGGGATAGATGTTTTAAGGCGAGAATATTTTAATTTTTTTCGCCCCTTGTGGGCGAAAGCGCGTAGCGAGACGTACCCCTACGGGGATCTTGCTACGCGGTAGCGTCTCTAAGAGTTGTACGGTTTTAAGCAATATTCAGACGCGACTCCAAAATACTCGCTACCGCTGCGCGATCGCAGACTAGAATTCATACTGAATTCTGACTTCTGAGTTCTGAATTCTTCTTATAAGTACATTACCATCTTAGTTGGTAATACTTTAGTGATGATTGAGACAATTTCAAGTAACAAAATATTTCATATTTAGAAAAAAATAAATATATATGTAGTTAACTATATGAGATTAGTTGATTAATTTGCGATAAAAATCTCAAAAAGCTTGACAAAAAAATGTTACTACTAAAACGATATGTTGAATTGATACTTGGTAGAATTTTAACAAGATAACTAAATTACCAAGATAACCAAAACTGATAATATTATTATGCCAAGAAAAGAACAAGGATGGGTTACATTTCAAACCTCAGAGGACGAGCGCAAGATTCTAGAGGAATTCTGTGAACAGTCTCAACGTACTAAGACTGAGATTCTGCGGGAACTCGTGCGTAGCCTTACTCAGCAATCTTCAGCACCAATATCACCATCAACTCAGCAAGAAGAACAGCAAAATATTTACACTCAAAAACCTGACAGAGAAAGTAGTATTCAAAAGAAATCACTAAAAGTTAGCTCTCGCAATATTCTTAAAGGTGTCGTTAAACGAGTTGTTTATGGAGCAGTTAATAGTGAGGTAACTCTGGAGATTATTCATAGAGTAGAATTAACTTCAATTATCACCAGAGCTTCCGCAGAAGAGTTGGAACTATCTGAGGGAAAAGAAGCTTATGCAGTTATTAAGTCTAACGATATTGTCATTGCTAGAGAATAGAAATGTATTGATTTTGGGCTAATAAATTATCCAATATTGTGAGGTGGGCGACACGATAGCCCAGTTTATATGGCGGGCAAGATGCCCACCCCACAGGAGTTAATTAGATATTTTTTTATTTGTCACTCCCTAATGGCGTTTTTAATGTTTATGGGCGCAGTGGTTTCTTCCCAAAGCCATAGCGCAATGTATCCTTAATCCAATTCTGGAAGTTGTCAATGTAGCTAAAGATGACTGGTACTACTACCAGTGTCAATAGAGTGGAAGTTGTGAAACCGCCCATAATTGCAATTCCCATTGGTTGGCGAACTTCAGAACCCGCACCAATTCCTAACGCTAGGGGCAGAATCCCGGCGATGGTTGCGAAAGAAGTCATTAAAATTGGGCGCAGACGTGATACGCCCGATTCTATGAGTGCCTGACGTTGGGTTTTGCCTTCTTGCATATTGATGATGGTATAGTCAACTAACAGAATCGAGTTTTTGGTGACAATCCCTAAAAGCAACACAATACCAATCAAGGCATATATTCCCAAGGGTTTTTGGGCAACCATCAATGCTACCAATGCGCCGCCTAAACAAAAGGGTAAGGCTGCCATAATTGATAATGGATGCAGGAAATTGTTATACAGCAACACCAAAATTGCATAGATACACATTAATGCCAGCCCTAATGCACCGCCAAAGCGACCGAAAATGTCTTGCATAATTTTGGCACTACCTGAAGGTTGCTGTATTACTCCTGACGGTAAGTTCTGCATCACAGGTAGTTTGTTGATTGTTTGGACTGCTTCTCCTAAAGAAATCCCTTGCAAGTTGGCTTCTACGGCAACTTGACGGGCGCGATCGTAACGGTTGATGGTAGCAGGGCCGCTACCAAAGCGGATATCTGCTACTGCGACAAGGGGAACTAATCTACCATTCTGACTGGAGACTTGGAGATTGGTGATTGTGTTGATATCAGCCCTGGCTTTCGGGTCGATTTGGACACGAATGGGGATTTGCCGATCGCTCAAATTAAATTTCGCCAAGTTGGCATCATTGTCGCCGATGGTAGCCAGGGAAGCAGTACGAGCGATCGCTTGCACTGTCACCCCCAAATCTGCTGCCCGTTGCGGGTTAGGAATTACTAAAATCTCTGGTTTCACTAAACTCGCAGTTGAAGACACTTCTACCAATCCAGCGATGGATCGCATCTGCTTTTCTAAGGCATCAGCAGCTTGATTCAATGCTTGGGGATTTTCACTTCTGAGGACAATTGATAAACCTTTGCGACTGTCACCTGGCGACTGACTTTGAAAACTAATTCTAGCTCCTGGTATTTGTCCAAAGGAAGGGCGTACTTGTTCTTCAAACTGTTTTTGGGAAATATTTCGTTCCTCTCTGGGTTTGAGATTAATCGTAAGGGTTGCAGAATTGATCTGTTCCGTTGCTAGTACACGTTCAACTACTGGGTTTTGCCGGATGATGTCAGTTGCTTGTGTGACTACCTTGTTAACGTCCTCTAGTGTGGAACCAGGAGGTAGTTCTATAGATACGTTAGAAATGCCAAAATCACCATCATCAACAAAACCCTTGGGAATTAAGGGAACTAGCATCAGACTGGCAATAAAAAAAGCTAAAGCGATCGCCATTGTTGTCAATCTATGGCGTAACGCCCACTGTAGCAGCGATCTATAAGGTTGAAACCCCTGACGCTTTTCAGTAATCAGTTTTCTACTTCCGTTCCCGCTACCTGGAAGTGTAAATTTGAAATTGAATAATTTTATTACTCCTTTATTCCTTTGCCCTTCTGCCTTCTGTAAAAGATACGCCCCCATCATCGGCGTCACCATCCGCGCTACAAGAGTTGAAAAAATTGTGGAAACGGCAACGGTAACACCAAATGGTTGGAAAAACTGCCCCGGAATCCCACCCATAAAGGCAACTGGCAGAAATACAGCAATAATCGTTGCGGAACTTGCGATTACCGCTAATCCTACTTCGTCGGAAGAGTCAAAAGCAGCTTCCCAAGCTGACTTGCCCATAGCCATGTGGCGTTCCATGTTTTCAATTTCTACAACGGCATCATCTACCAAATTGCCCACCGCCAGGGCTAATGCCAACAAAGTCATGTTGTTGAGGGTGTAACCAAGGGCTTGCTGGACTGCGAAGGTGGGAATTATTGATAGGGGTAAAGCAACAGCAGTAATTAATGTTGCTCGCCAGTCCCGCAAAAACACTAAAATAACAATGACCGCCAGCACCGAAGCTTGAATCAATTCATCAATGGTGCTTTGGTAGGATTGGCGGACTATATCGGCTCTAGTAAAAATTAAATCTAACTTGACATCTGGGGGAAGGGTTTTTTCCAGTTCTTTGATTGCTGCTTTCACTCCCTGTTCCACAGTCACCAAAACGCTGCCAGTACTACGCAACACTTGAAAAGCTACCACGGGTTGATTATTTAAACTGGCGGCTTGGCGCACATCACCAAATTTATCTTCTACGGTTCCCAAGCTGGATAAAGGTACGGAACCCCCTTGTGGGAGAAGGATTTCGTAGGTTTTCAAAATATCTACACTGGTGGCACTTCCTAAAGTACGAATACTTTGTTCGCTACCACCAACTTCGGCGCGTCCGCCAGGTAAATTAATGTTTAAAGCACGGATTTGGTCGTTTACCTGGGTGGCGGTAATCGCTAGAGATTGTAAGCGGTCAGGATTAAGATTAATCCGAATTTCTCGGTCAACCCCACCCACACGCTGAATTTGGGCTACACCACGGACTCCCAATAAGGCGCGGCTAATGGTTTGGTCTACGAGGTTGCTTAATTCTTCTACAGAACGCCGATCTGATTTAACTGCGTAGGTAATCACTGGGCCGCCGGAAAAATCTAAGCGTTCTACAATTGGGTCGTTGATATCTTGGGGTAAGTCTTGGCGAATTTGAGCGATCGCATTCCGAACATCATTGGTGGCGCGATCGCTATCTGTACCCAAAACAAAATTGATTGTCGTCTTAGAATTTCCATCACTAACGGTGGAAATCATAAAATCGATATTGCCCAACCCCGCGACAGCATCTTCAATTTTTTTCGTCACTTGAGATTCTAGTTCCGCCGGGCCTGCACCCGGTTGGGTGACTTTAATCGAAACTGTTGGCACATCAATATTAGGATTAATATCAATCCCCAAGGATATGAAGGAGAACCAACCTACAACTGTCAAAACTAAAAATAAAACTATTGTGGGAACAGGTTTTTTGATCGACCAAGCTGAGATATTAAAAGACATTTGGAAATTTTAGATTTTAGATTAGACATCTCAGTGTAAGAATTCAGAATTCAGAATCCAGAATTCAGAAAACTTTGATACTCAAGCTTGATAACACACCAGTTGGCTCAAGTCGAATCTGCAACTCGAACTTTGTCGCCATCTTTGAGATAACCTGCACCATCAACGACGACGCGATCGCCTAACTGCAAACCACTCTTGATTTCTACTGTGTCGCCATTACCAGGATCTCCTAACTCTACTTTCTGGCTGCGGACTATATCTTGGCCGGATAAGATGAATACAATTACACTTGCGTCTGCTTGGGATTGCACTGCTTTTTGTGGTACTACCATCCTCATACCTGAGTTAGTCGTAATTGCAGCACGAGCAAACATCCCTGGTTTAAGTAAAGTTGTTGGCGGTAAGTCAATTTTTACCGTCGCCTCACGCCTTTGATCGTTTATCTGTGGTTGTATGTCCCTAACTCGTCCTTGCGATCGCACGCGTTGATCGACATCAGAAGTAATTTGCACTGATGCGCCAATTTTCACCTGATTTAGTTGAGTTTCGGGCACCTTTGCCTGAAGTTCTAACTTTTCATCTCGAATAATCGAAAATAGCTTTTGTGTGCCACCAATCACAGTCCCTACCTGGGTTTGCGGTGGTATACCAGTAACATCGCCGATTCTAGCCAATTTCTCGGCAATTACTCCCGAAACCGGCGCACGCACCACCGTTTGTCCTAACTGAGTTTGTAGTTGTTGCACCTTAGCAGCACTGCTCTTGACATCAGCTTTAGCTCTGTTGATGATCGCTTGGGCATTACCAATATTGGCTTGGGCACTGCCGATGTTAGCCTGGGCACTACGTATATTTTCTTGAGCCAGGTTCACAACTTCTATGGCAGTTTTTACAGCGTAAGAACGAGTATCGAGTTCTTGCTTGCTAATTGTTCCAGAGTCAGCGAGTTGTTGATAGCGTTGATAATTTTTGGCTGCTTCCTCTAACTTCGCCTTGGCTTGAGCTAAATCGGCTTGTTTTTGCTGGACAATTGCTTTATTTGATGCCAAATCCGCTTGCTTGGATGCTAAATCTGCTTGTTTGGATGCCACATCTGCTTGCTTGGATTCCACATCTGCTTTTGCTTGGCTAATTTGGCTTTGTAGTATGGAACCATCCAACACCGCTAACACTTGACCTTGTTTGACAAAAGCTCCTTCTTTAATATTTGCAGGGATGCTTTTAATTTGTAAGCCATTTGTCTGCGGTAGTACCGGAATTAAATCACTCGCTGCTACAGTCCCAGTGGTTTTGAGAGTACGGACAACACGGGCGGTTTCTACCGTGGCGATGGTGACTGTCATCGCTGGGTTGACTTTTTTATCTGCCACCACACTTTGTTGACGAGATGAAAGACGATTTAATACACCCATCCCAACCAAGGCGATCGCAATTCCTAAACCAGCACCCAAGAATAATGGCTTCAACCAGACCCTATTTGATTTCTGCTCTGATTTGCTCAAAAAGCTAGCATCTTCAGAGGTTACAGGTTCTTCCGCCCCCACTTCTGAAACACTTTCATCGCTCACAGTCTCACCTCCACTTTCTGTCTATGCATACCAATCTTGGTATTTTCTTAAGAAAACCTGAAATTTATTTATTTCACATCAACTATGACGCATTTTGTAATAAATGTCTTTTTTACGTAACAGTATACAATACAACTTTTTCACTAAGAGTAATTACTATCAAAGTAATGCTGAAACCTGTTATGTAGATTACGCTCCAAAAAATCATCTAATCCGATCTAGCTACTCTAAGTCACGCACTACGAGTGTTTAGATCACCGTCAACAAGGTTCAGATATGAAAAACTGATAAAACTAATCTAGACTTATCTAAATTGAAATCATAACTATTTATGTATTTTTCAACACTAGCAAATTTTTTTCTACGCAACCCATAATTCCTCTAAAACCTTTGTTTTGTCAGGAAACCATGCAATACCATGTAATCCAGGTATAGATTAAGCTAGCGTCTACAGCTACACGTGAGTTACAAAGGAGCAAACTCCATTCCCCTAAATTCCAGGAAGGGTGCGCCAGATTAGGAAATTTTGAAATCAATCAAATCAATAAATAATTGGTATTTACCAGAGATAACCAAATATGTTCAATGCAACTGAAATTTTAATTGATGCCTTTGTAAATGAAATTCGAGAAGGCTACCGTCGCACTTATGGCTGCTTCAAAAATGATTATCAGGACATTATCGCCTGGGCTGGTAACATGGCTTTGGAAAACATTGCCAATAGCGATGCCCTATACCACAATGTTGAACACACCGTTTTAGTCACCCTCGTAGGACAAGAAATCTTACGTGGCAAACACATCAGAGAAGGCGGTGTTTCTAGTGAAGACTGGTTGCATTGTATTATTTCCCTAGTGAGTCATGATATTGGCTACGTCAAGGGAGTTTGCCGACAAGACCGAGAAACAGCAGGCTTATATGCCACAGGTAAAAATGGCAGAATGATTTCTGTAGCTCCTGGCGCTTCTGATGCCAGTCTGACACCGTATCATGTTGATCGAGCCAAGCTCTTTATTGATGAGCGTTTTGGAGGTCACAAGTTAATCGATGCTGAGGCAATTAAGAGCAATATTGAATTGACTAGATTTCCCGTACCTGCGGCAGAAGATCATCAAGATACAAAGTGCTTTGCAGGATTAGTCCGGGCTGCTGACTTGATTGGTCAACTAAGTGACCCACGTTACCTAAAGAAAATTACTTCTTTATTTTACGAATTTGAAGAAACTGGTGTAAATAAAGTTTTGGGCTATCAAACCCCTGCCGATTTACGTAATAACTACGCTAAGTTTTACTGGAATGGCGTCTATCCCTATATTCAAGAGGGACTACATTACCTATCGCTGACACAGCAGGGAAAACAAATTCTCGCTAATCTTTACTCAAACGTGTTTGTGGTAGAACATGAAAAGCAACAAGAAGAACAGCAGCGCTATTTAGAGAAGTTAGCTGTTAGTAGTTAAGATTTAGGAGCGAGGAGTTAGGAGTTGAAAATTATTAATCATGAGTTATGAATTAAGATAAAAGCTTAATAACTCATAACTCCTAACTTATAACTCCTAAATACTATGGATTGGTGGCGAAGACTGAAGAAAAATCCTTTGGCACGATTTGGGGCAATTTTGCTGTTAATTTTCTATATAGGAGTAATCGCCGCTGATTTCGTAGCTCCTTATGATCCTTATGCTTCACAGCCGAATGGTTCACTGCTGCCACCAACTAAGATACACTGGGTTTCTCAATCAGGGCAGTTTGTCGGGCCTTATGTTTATCCGACAACTCAGGGAGATACTAATTTAGATACAGGCGATCGCAAACTCATTGTAGACTCGACAAAGCCCTCACCCCTACATCTATTTGTCTCCGGGCCAGAATACCGATTGTTGCAGATGAGTTTGCCATTACCCCCGAAGTGGGATGAAGTCACAATCTTTGGTGGTATTCCCTTAAATTGGCATTTATTTGGCACAACAACTGGCGCAAAAATCAATATTTTGGGCACTGATGACCAAGGCCGCGACCAATTTAGTCGCTTGCTGCATGGCGGCCGCATCAGTATGTTTATCGGGATTTTTGGCATTATCATTACCTATCCCCTCGGTTTGCTCATCGGGGGAATTTCTGGCTATTTCGGCGGTGTGACTGATAGTGTCATTATGCGCTTGGCAGAAGTGTTAATGACTTTCCCTAGTATTTATCTTTTGGTAACATTGGGCGCAGTCTTACCAGCGGGTTTAAGTAGTACCCAGCGCTTTTTGCTAATTGTGGTGATTACTTCAGTTATTAGCTGGGCTGGTTTAGCACGAGTCATTCGGGGACAAGTGCTATCACTTAAAGAGCGAGAATTTGTCCAAGCGGCGCGGGCAATGGGCGCGAACCCAATTTATATCATCCTCCGCCACGTTTTGCCGCAAACGGCTAGTTATGTAGTTATCTCTGCAACTCTTGCAATTCCCAGCTTTATTGGTTCAGAAGCGATATTGAGTCTCATCGGCTTGGGAATTCAACAACCAGACCCTTCTTGGGGCAATATGCTTTCTCTAGCTAGCAATGCTTCAATTTTGGTGTTGCAACCTTGGCTAATTTGGCCACCGGCTGTGCTGATTATCCTTACGGTGCTGGCATTCAACTTACTCGGTGATGGGCTGAGAGATGCACTCGACCCGCGTAGTTTAAGAAGATAAGCCCTCAATAATAACAAATGCGTACTCCGAAATAGCAAAGGAATCGCTCTACTCTACTGCTGTAAAACCCAACGGCGAAAAAGTTCTACCATAATCCGCCAGTTTCCCTGAGTTTCCTCAACGACATCATGACGCTTCAGAGTATTCAGCGCTTTTTGTAAATCAGCGTCGTTCATACCTGTAGACTGAGCTAAGGTATCCAGACTAAGCCCCTCTGGATGAGGTGCAAGTACTCGTACAATTGTCTGTTGACCCTCAGCACCCCGCGCCGCCTGACCCCAAACCCCATCAAAGTAGTAGCGTCCCCCTTGGAAAAACTCAGGGTTATTGATAACTGCTTCGACATCTTCCACCGTGAAAACTGGCTCACGGCTTCGTCCTTGCTCAAAAACAAAGTCATTGTAGCCGCGCACTAGCTGAAAACCCACGAGTTGCACTAAATATGGTTGACCATGTGTCAAAGCATAAATTTCATCTAAAGCTTCTGGAATATAGTCGAGAGGAAAGTCTTCATTAGCTGGGTTAGCTAGAATTTGGCGAGTAGCTGCACGTTCTTGAAAGCCTACATGAATAGGAATGACGCTGGCAAAGAAAGGTTGAAAATAATCCGCTGTCATTTCCTCCAAGGTGTGCAAACCAGCGAAGGCAAAGCCAACTTTAGAACTCATTTGCACCAACCCCCGCAGAAAACCCATAAAATCGATAGGAATTTTTCCAGCTTCAATTAAATCTTCAATTTTCTCGAACTCGTCTAAAGCAATGATTAATCCACCCTCTAGCTTTGCTTCTACTTGTTTCAAATAGCGTTCAAAAGTCCGATAGGGGAGATTTAGTAAATCAGTGTCAGCTGGTGGTGTGAGTTTGACAGTTTGAGAAATTTCATCACAAATTGCCATCAGCACCTCACCAACTCCTTGAGGACTATCTCCCAAACGTAGCAAGTTGACATAGGCTAGCTGTATTTGTGAACCTAAACGGTTAGCGACGTTAACTAAGATAGAGGTTTTGCCCATCCGTCTGTGACCGTAGAGAACTACAGATTGGAGTTGATGATCCATAATCCAGAATTGCTCTAGCTGTCTCATCACATCTTCTCGCCCAACAAACCGTTTGCCTTCAACTGGATTACCTACAATGTAGGGATTGCGTACATGCTCAGTAATTGAATTCTCCTTTAACTTCTCAGCTACTCGTAGCAAAGATTTCTCCCAATAAGTGGCAATTAACCGTAATATTTTTATATCAGCATCTTGAAGTAAATTATTAGTTTTTTCTGAAAGAGTTTTTAACTTCTGCAAAGCTTGGTTAAGAGCAAAATAACGGGATATAGGAGATGCACTCCGTTGGATGACTCGAGCATCCTGAATAATTGAAACAAGATAATCAAGAGCTTCCCAAGTACTATAGCGGAGTAGAGGCGGGGGAGGAATTGCTGGTGATTGAAGCATAGCAATAGTTACTAATTCATCAGCATCCAAAAAAGCAGCAAGGGTTTGAGTCAAAGTCAACATTTCCTCCCCATAAGGCCAAGAACGAACTTCATAAAAAGCTTTAATCGCTTGTTGGAGACATCCCCTTTTTCTATATTCTTCACCCCAATAGTCATCAATTTTATACAGTTCCCAGAAACCATATAAAGCAGCATGATATGGAGTATCAAAACGGATGTTTGAATATGACTCTAGATTTTCCTCCCAGACATAGCGGAGTTCTTCCAGATGTTCAGGTGATAACTGGGATAAGCGTAATAAAAGTTGTTCTGGAGGTGTTTTTGCCAGGGCGCGATTAATAGCCTCAGTAACAGCGAACAATTGCAAACTGTAAGCTAGCACTTGATTAATGTTGTAAAGGCCACTTTCCCAATCAAGCAGCAGCCAGTTTGTTAATTGAGATGATAGGTGAGGAAGCCTGAGTGAAGTTATATGAGCAACTAACCTACTTTTTTTGCTAGGAATTAGTTGATATAGGACAATATTAATCAGCCAATCATCTAGCCTATGCACTGCTAAATCATTTGCTATGTAAAATCCTAGAAAAAATTTTATTATTAAACCTTCTATAAGAATATTAAAACCACGAACTGACCTACAGAAAAAAATTATTAAAGTAACAAAAATTAGACGATAAAACAAAATTTTTACTACTTTTAAGATAGGAGTAAATTTATTATTATTTTTAAAATCTAGACTTCTAATTAGACCAGTTAGAAAACCAAATATTATACCCAAAGCCACTATGTCTTGTGCTTGGAATGTTCCATTATTTTTAATAATGCCTTCATTAACATTATAATCTATGTTTACAACAAGTACACTCAAACTAAAGCCCAGTATTATATTTAAACCTATAAAATTTGCAAGCCAGTGTACTTTACCTCTTTCGTGATCGAAGTGAGACAAAAAGTAACCTATAATAAAAAATACGCTTATAATGGCACTGTGCAAATTCAATGGAAACTTTGTATTTTTCAGAAAAATATTGAAAAAATAATTACTAAATATTACTAATAGCCAACTTTGTATTATTAACTGAAATTGAATATAATTCTCATGTTTTTGGCTCCTGAAGGTATCAACGTACCACTGCAAAGCTTGGGGAAAGAAAAAGATCCAGTACAATAGCCGGATATAGTCCAACGGATTCCATAAAGATAAAGGTTGTCTAATATTGGGAGCTAAGTTTAACCGTGGAACAGAGTGGTTTTCGCTCATTGTAGATCCTCTAGATATTGGGCATAAGTTTGATGACAAAGTTGCATCAATCGCTGGGGATGACCACCGCTTTCTTGTACAAGTTGGTTTATTTCTTCCCTAGTAAAACTTACATTAGTCATATTCAGATGAGATGCAATAAAAGCACGGATAGTATTTTCGTCCCAAGGTTCAATGTTTTCTTCTTGACAAATACCTTCTAGCGGTGATGTATTACCTTAATTGTGACTATCGTTAAACAATTCATTCAATGGTACACGAGCAGCAAGAATCAGCCGAAAAAAAGGATCGCTCCCCTCTGCTAAACCGCGCAGTTGTTCAAACACATGGCGAGAAAACCCTTTTGAGGTGATATTGCCTACATTATCTGTAGCTAGAATAATTCTACAATTTCGTAAATTGCGGGCTAGCATATGGCCTTTACTGTTAGGAATACCAATTTCGTTACACAAAGCACTGTAGAAGTCAGCTTCATCATCAACCAAATTCAAGTCTAAAAATACTGCTTGACAAGGCGATTCAACGAAAGTTTTTACTTGTTGGCAAATTCTCCATAGCAGAGAGGATTTACCAAGACCCTTCTTGCCTATAAGAGCAACACTACTACCACTGTTAAACGCTTCAAATATCCGTCGCATTTCTCGTTCTCGTGCAAAGAACTGCTGCGGATTTACTCTGCCTTGTAGGGGAATGAAGGGATTGTAATTTTGTTCTGGAAGGGAGGTAGGCTCTGATTCATCTCGTTGAACTAAATTAGTTGGTTCTGCAATTGATTTTTGTGAAGATGAAACTTGTGCATAAAGCTGTTGATATTGATGTTCTATTGGGTTTTTAAAATTTCTCTTACTAACTTTTATTCCTATCTCTTCTGTAATCTTTTTGCATAAGTTTGCACCTGCCTCTCTCAAATGTTGTTCGCTGTAATCAACCTGACTAGCAATATCTTTGTAACTCTTATGCTGCCACATTCCTAAAAAGAGGCTGGTTTCCAAGTCATTTAAGACTTGCTTATTCTTTTGTACAAACATATTATTAATGAATTCCAATGCTTCTTTTGAGTTCATTCGGCTGACTTGAACTGGCAGAGTAAATTTTAAAATTAGCTATTAGTGTAATACTTTACCCTACAAAACTACATTTGCCTACTTTCCCTTACAACAATTTAATCACTCAAACTTCCTACTAGCGCCTACCTATAGAGTCTGTGTCTCAAGTGATGATGGTGTTACAGCACAAAAGTTGAGGAGTTTGAGAAATGACAAATTTTAGACAACAGCTTGCACTTGCTCTCATTGCTGCCACCGCCACCATAGCAGCTGCCGGAGTGCCTGCCATAATGGGGCTTGGGAACAAACCTTCTCCAGAGTCACCCTCTTTCACCACCACTTCTACAACGTGTGATAAAGTTACTATGGCTAAAGTATGCGTTGATAATCTTACAGTGCAGTTTAATAGCAACGAACCTCAGCAAGTAAAAAATAGCGATCGCATACCTTTAAAAGCCGGAGATATTCTAAAATTATCAAATCTAACCTATTGCATACCATCTAAAGCTCCGGTCAATCGAGTAGAAGTAAAAGTTTATCTGTTTCCGAATGGAGTTGAGAGTTATAAAAAGGGAATTTTTACTCCTAGTAACTTACCGATTCATGCTACTTGTCATAATATTGGTAATTTTCAACAAACTTGGAAGCTTGAACCAGGACAGCACCGAGTTAGCATACCCATTATCAAATATGTTGGCAGCAACAGAGTTGTTGACAGTAGTTTCTACTTTAACTTGGATGTTGGACGGTAATTTAAGTTTTCTATTTAAAAGCGAAAGAGAGTAATAGTTTTATGGCTTACAGCGAGTTTAGCTAAAGCAAAACAAGAGTTTAATTTAACCACATTAGAAAAACGCGATATTTTCGCCGAAGTTCCTGAATCAGCAGCGAGTAATTTACTTGTAGAAACACTCAATTATAACCTGGCGATCGCTTTAGGGAGTAATAGTTAAAAAGCTCGTTCTGAGTTAATTATTGCGCCAATTTTAGTTGATTTACGCCGACAATTACGAGAACAAGTTAGTTTATTTTCTGGAGTAGATTTTACTGTCGATAATAGCAAAGGATTAAACGGCACTTGCGATTTTATTATTACCAAATCTCCAGAAATTCTCATTTTGACAGCACCAGTAATTACAGTTGTAGAAGCTAAAAAAGAAAATATTAATGGGGGTTTGGGTCAGTGTGCAGCAGAAATGGTAGCAGCCCAAATTTTTAATGAGCAAGCTGCAAGTGAGATTAAAACAATTTACGGAGCAGTTACAACGGGTAGTATTTGGCAATTCCTGAAACTAGAAGAACAAACATTGAGCATTGATTTAAGCGAATATTATCTCAAAGATGTGAATAAAATTCTTGGGATTTTAGCCAGTAGTATTTCTCAAGAAATTTAACAAAATCTCAAATTAATACCGAATTCGCGGATCTACGTAAGCATTTAAAATATCAATTAAAATGCTGGCACTCACAACGATCGCACCAAAAAAGACTAGCACTCCCTGGACTGTGGGATAATCACGATCTGCGATCGCTTGATAAAGTCGATTAGCTAACCCAGGCCAAGAAAATGTTACCTCTGTCAAAATCGCTCCACCCAACAGAGATGCAAAAGTTAATCCCAAGACTGTGATTACTGGAATGAGCGCATTTTTTAAAGCGTGGGAGGCTAAAATCTTATTTTCACCAATACCTCTAGCTCTAGCGGCTTCTACATAATCTGCTTGCAAGGTTTGCTTTAAATTCACTCGCACAATTCGCTCAAAAATCCCACTGAGCAAAATTCCCAAAGTGAGACTCGGTAGAGCAAGATGGTGCAAAGATGCCAAAAACTGAGTGAAGTTTCCACCGAGTAGGCTATCAATTGTATACAATCCAGTGATAGTAGCGGGAGCCGGCAGATTGGGCGGAAAGCGGTTGGAATTAGGAAACCAACCCAATTGCACTGAGAAAATCAACTGTAAAAGCATTCCCGCCCAAAACATGGGAAGTGCGTAGGTGATGATCCCAAATAAGCGCCCGCCGACATCAAAATATGTCCCAGGACGAGAAGCCGAAAGAGTCCCAACCGCAATTCCGACGATGAGTGCAACCGCCATACTACATACTGCTAACTCCACCGTCGCCGGGAAATATTGCCCAATTATGTCCCAAACATTTTGTCCGCGACTCATTAAAGAGGTTCCCAAGTCAAAGCGCAGTATGCTTCCCAAATAATTTAGGTACTGTAGCCACAGGGGAAGGTTTAAACCAAGTTGTTTTCGCAATTCTTCTTTAGCAGCTTCCGGCGCACGTCCACCAAGAATTGCATCTGCTGGATCTCCTGGTGTTGCTCTTAGTAAAAGAAATACAATGGTGATAATAGTTAATAATTGAAGTGGCGCGAGAAGCAACCGAGAAACAATGTAATATTGTAAAGCTTTAGAACGAGACATAAGCAATTAAAAGTTTAAAATTAAAAATGCAGTTTTTGTGAATATCTTAGCTATTAACTAGATATATATTGATTGAACATGAAATATTTTATTGCATAGTCATTGATCAACAGTTACAGCGCTTCCGGCTATTATGCAATACAGTTTTTCTCCTCGCCCTCTCCTATGAAAGCTTTTAGATTTGAGAATGTACCTCATAGCTGCCGTAAGTGCTGTATTACCAATGATCAATGACTAATGACCAATGACTAATGACTATTTTTTAAGTGTCTGGTAAACCAGAATTTGAGTAGGATTAAGTTGTACGCTACTAACACCCTTTTGGGCAAATACATAGTCTTTGCTTTGCCATAAAGGAACGTAAGGTACATCAGTAGTTACTTGCGTTTGAATTTCTGTAAAAATTTTCTGACGTGCTTCGGTGTTTTGTTCTTTGCGTTGCTGATCAATCAGTTTACTGATGGCTTCGTTATAGTAGAACGAACCCTGAGTTTGACTACCTCCATCTTCGCATCCTTTAGCAACTGAACCTTTGTCACAAGACAAAAATGGCTGGACGTAATTATCTGGATCTAAAAAGTCTGGATACCAATCAAGTAAAGCTGCTGGATACAAACCTTTAGCAATATCTTTGAAGAAGGCTGGCCCTTCGGCGGGGGTGACTTCAAATTGTAGTATTCCATCCATTTTGACATCCACAAGGGATTTAAGTGTCTGCGCTGCCAAACTCCGAGTAGGTGAACTAGAAGGATACCAAACTTGTACTTTTGCGGGATTTTCTTTGGAGAAGCCAGCAGTAGTTAATAATTTTTTAGCTTGATCGAAGTTAGCATCGCCATATTTATCTTTGAATAATGGCACAGAAACTTTAAACGTCGTGGGAATCATGCTATAAAGCGGATCTGCTTGACCAAGTAATACTCGTTCATTTAAAAGTGGACGGTCAATGATGGACGCGATCGCTTGTCTTACCTCTAATTTATCTAAAGGCTTTTGATTCCGGTTTAATACCAGATAACTTACTACACTACCTTCAGCTGCGATCGCTTGCCAATCCCCTTTTTTCCCACCTTCTTCCAAACTGCGATTTTGATCTGGTTGTAGCGACAGATAAGCTACATCTACTGCGCCTGTACGGAAAGCATTAAATAAATTAACCGGACTGGTTTGGATTTGGAGGTTAACACCTTTGTTAGCTGGTTTTTCTCCCCAATATTTATCAAACACATCAAATCGGATGGAATCAGTACCATACTGCGCTAATTTGTAAGGCCCGGTTCCTACAAAAATATTCGGCTTGAATTTACCAGCACCGAGTTCGTAAGCTTTTGGTGAAACTGCACACACCCCAGGAAACGCCAGCAGTGAGGGAAACGCTGCAAAGGGCTTTTTCAGCTTAATTGTCAGCTCATACTCGCTTGTCGGTTTGATTGAATCTACTATATCAGCTAGTAAGAATGAGGGTTTTCCTTTATTTTGAATAAAGCGGTTGATGGTAAAGGCCATTGCTTGAGCGTTAAAGGGAGTCCCATCATGAAAAACGACTCCCTGACGTAAGGCGATGGTATAAGTTAAGCCGTCTTTACTGACTTTGGGTAATGCTGTAGCTAGTTGGGGTTTAATTTCGGTGCTTCCTGGTTCGTAGTTGTAGAGGCGATCGCTCATATTAAACACCAAACCTAAAGATGCTAACTCATAAGCATCAGCCGGATCAAGGGTTCTGGGCTTGGCTGTTGTACCGATAGTAATACGACCATCACCTGTAGGGGTATTTACAGAACCAGATGGTGGCGTAGAAGGCTTGGGACGAGGAGCGCAACTAACAACTAAAAATAAACATAGACAAAACAAAGATAGGAATTGTGTAATCCGACCCCACCGTTTCACGGACAAGGAAAACCAGGACATAGCAATAATATATTTGATATCAGCGGTCAGTAATTGTACTACATTTGTGACTATTGTGCTAAATCTTCATAAATATAGAAGATAGTGATTATATTGGTTCTTTTTGGATGCAGTCCATAGGGCGCTCATGTTGCCCACCCCACAATATTGGATAATTTAATTTCTTGGAGTTTCCTAAAGTGGGTTTCTTGCGGACTGAAAAATTTTTATTTAATTAAGATTTTCAACATAGGCTGAATTTGTCGTAGATTCATAGTTACGCTTTGACCTTAGCCTAAGTAGTGTATGTAAAGACTTTGCCTGTTACTGCTTGGGCACAGACACCGATATGATAAAGCGTTTTATCGTCAAGATTAGCTGTATTGTCAAAAAGAAGAGTGTTTGAACATCAGCGACTAAAGCGATCGCGATATTGTTAACAGCAGATTGAAAGTCGAAATAGTGAGACTAAGACCGTGAAGTATTTCTTTCTATCTGAAGGATGGGCAGTTGCTAGAGTTTGGGCATCTGATGGACTCTGGCAAATAACTGCATGGCGACGCCAACCAGATATTCAGCGAATGAATATTTGTTTAGTCGAAGAAAATGAATTGCTCTGGCTTTATCGAGTTGAAGAAGCCGTTTTAACCGTGGAAGTGAAGCCAACAACACCAGTAATTGGCACTCAGACCATCGGTCAAGTAGTACTCAAGCGTCTGATGAGCGCCGAACAGGTAATCGAACGCCTGGGTACAGCTGAGGCGAAGTGTCAACTGCAAAATATCCAGTTAGTGGTTCAGTAAATCGTGGGGAGTAGGGAGTAGGGAATAGACTAATGCGTAACATAACAACATAATTATTGTTGTCTCCTCCTCTTGTTCCCCGCAGTCCCCACTCCCCACGTAAAGAAAAGATAAGCAAATTTAATCCCCAACGGGTATTGGTAGCGAAAAAACTTGGAGATGCTACGCGATCGCATCAATTTACACGCTTGCAAACAATTCCATCAATAGTTACACTTTTTAAAACATTCTCATTTTTGCTTGGCGATGGCTACCCTACATAGGTAAACCTCCCGAAGCGAGTAAGCATTGCCAAAGTACCCACGGTGTATGACTTCTTAAGACTAAGCTGTGGTAGTACTCTGGCTCTGGCAATAACAAAAAACAAGAGAGAGTTTTATGAGTGGCGTTTTTCGTCTCTCATAACCTCAGTAAGAAAATTGCTTTGTAAACTAACTCATCGAGGAGGAGCGTAGTCGATGGGACTACCCTGGTACCGAGTACATACAGTCGTTCTGAATGATCCAGGGCGACTAATTTCTGTACACTTAATGCACACAGCCTTAGTAGCAGGCTGGGCTGGTTCGATGGCACTCTACGAACTAGCTGTTTTTGACCCTAGCGATGCAGTTCTCAATCCGATGTGGCGTCAAGGGATGTTCGTCTTGCCGTTCATGTCACGTTTGGGCGTTACTCAATCTTGGGGTGGTTGGAACGTTACTGGTGGCCCATCCAGCGATCCTGGTTTCTGGTCATTTGAAGGCGTTGCTGCTGCTCACATTGTTCTTTCCGGTCTGCTGTTCCTAGCCGCCGTATGGCACTGGGTTTACTGGGATTTGGAACTCTTTAGAGATCCCCGCACTGGTGAACCCGCCTTAGACTTGCCAAAGATGTTTGGCATTCACCTGTTCTTATCTGGTCTACTTTGTTTTGGATTTGGTGCTTTTCATGTCACTGGACTATTTGGGCCAGGGATATGGGTTTCTGACGCTTATGGTATAACTGGCGCCGCACAGGCAGTAGCACCAGAGTGGGGGCCAGATGGCTTTAACCCCTATAACCCTGGTGGCATTGCGGCTCACCACATTGCTGCTGGTGTTGTTGGTATTATTGCAGGCTTATTCCACCTCACAGTTAGACCCCCCGAACGGCTCTACAAAGCCCTACGGATGGGGAACATTGAAACAGTACTTTCTAGCAGTATTGCAGCAGTCTTCTTTGCTGCTTTCGTTGTTGCTGGTACTATGTGGTATGGTAACGCCGCCACTCCCATCGAATTGTTTGGCCCTACCCGCTATCAATGGGATCAACGCTACTTCAGTCAAGAAATTCAGCGCCGCGTCCAAACTAGCGTTGCTGAAGGTGTAACCCTTGAGCAAGCTTGGTCGCAGATTCCTGAAAAATTGGCTTTCTACGATTACGTCGGTAATAGCCCCGCTAAAGGTGGTCTATTCCGTACAGGGCCAATGGTGAAGGGTGATGGCATTGCCCAATCTTGGCAAGGTCACGCCGTATTCAAAGATTCTGAAGGACGGGAATTGAACGTGCGTCGTCTCCCCAACTTCTTTGAAACCTTCCCAGTAATTTTGACCGATGCAGATGGAATTGTCCGCGCTGACATTCCCTTCCGTCGGGCAGAATCTAAGTATAGCTTCGAGCAATCTGGTGTCACCGTTAGTTTCTACGGTGGTGATCTCAATGGCAAGACCTTTACAGAACCAGCTGATGTGAAGAAGTATGCCCGTAAGGCTCAAGGCGGTGAAATCTTTGAATTTGACCGAGAAACCTTGAACTCTGATGGTGTATTCCGCACCAGTCCTAGAGGTTGGTTTACCTTTGGACACGCCGTATTTGCTCTGCTGTTCTTCTTTGGTCATCTCTGGCATGGTTCTCGGACAATCTACCGAGACGTATTTGCCGGTGTTGATGCGGATCTAGAAGAGCAAGTTGAGTGGGGTCTGTTCCAGAAAGTGGGTGACAAGTCAACCCGCCGGAAGGAAGCCCTTTAAGGGACTGGGGACTTGGGACTGGGGAAGAAGCAAGGGAGAAGAGTTCTTCCCCTCTGCTCCCCGCCCCCTGCCCCTCTGCCTCTTTTCACCCAATACCCAATCCCTAATCCCTCATTAACTAGCTGGATAAAGAGGAAATCGTAATATGGAAAGCGTTGCGTACATCTTGATTTTTACTCTCTGTATAGGTACTCTCTTTTTTGCGATCGCATTTCGCGAACCCCCTCGCTTTGAGAAACCAAAAGATAAGTAGATCCTATTCCCAGAGCAAGCAGATTTAACGTTAATATCCGTTGCTACCATACTTAGTAGCAACGGATATTATATTTTATGAAAAAAGTGACTCTGAATTTCAGAGTCACCTGTAATATTTATTCTGAAACAGTCTAAATTTTTCCAATCAATTGAGAATTTAGACGTGTGAAAGTTTACTTCTGGGCTTCAGCAATAGGCACCCATTCAGTATGGAAACTTCCGGGCTTATCGAGACGCAGGTAAGTATGTGCGCCGAAGTAGTCGCGTTGTGCTTGAGTCAAGTTTTGAGGCAAGCGATCGCGGCGATAGCTGTCAAAATAATCTAAGGAGGCGCTAAATGCGGGTACTGGAATTCCCACTGTTGCAGCGGTTGCAATCACTTCCCGCCAAGCTGTCTGTCTGTCAAGAATTGTCTGCTTAAATTCGGGAGCTAACAGCAAGTTAGGCAAAGCTGGATTTTCGCTAAAAGCCTTCTTAATCTTATTCAAGAAGCGAGCGCGAATAATACAACCACCTTTCCAAATCCGTGCCATTTCGCCCAGATTCAAATTCCAGTTATATGTTTTGGAAGCTGTGGATAGCAACGCCATCCCTTGAGCATAAGAACAGATTTTTGAGCAATAGAGAGCATCGCGTACTTTATTGATAAAGTCCTTAGTTTGCCCGTCATACTTGACAGTGGGGCCTGTGAGGACTTTCGATGCTGCTACCCGCTCTTCTTTAATCGAAGATATAATCCGGGCATTAACTGCTGCTGTAATTGTCGGAATAGAGACTCCCAATTCCAATGCAGTTTGCACAGTCCAGCGTCCAGTTCCCTTTTGACCTGCTGCGTCAACAATCAAATCCACCAAGGGTTTATTTGTGTCTGGGTCAATATATGGGAAGATATTCTTCGTAATCTCGATCAAAAATGAATCGAGTTCATCGGTGGTGTTCCATTCAGCAAACACATCATGTAGCTGACTGGGGTTTAATCCAGCGACATTTTTCAGCAAGTCGTAGGCTTCAGCAATTAGCTGCATATCGCCATACTCAATACCGTTGTGTACCATTTTGACATAATGGCCAGAACCACCGGGGCCAATGTAGGTTACACAAGGGCCATCATCGACTTGGGCAGCAATTTTGTTGAAAATTGGTGATAGAAACTCGTAAGAGCTTGTTGTACCTCCAGGCATCAGAGATGGGCCATTTAACGCCCCTTCTTCACCGCCACTGACACCCATACCAAGATACCGAAGCCCAGTAGGTTCTAATTCCTGAGTGCGGCGTTCCGTATCTTCAAACCAAGAGTTGCCACCGTCGATAATGATATCGCCTTCTTCTAACAAGGGTTTGAGTTGAGCAATCACCGCATCCACTGGCTTACCAGCTTGCACCATTACTAGAATTTTGCGGGGACGTTCCAATAAGGCAACAAATTCTTCTAGAGTAAAGGCGGCTTTGACGTTCCGTCCTGTAGCACGCTGCGCCATAAACGCATCCGTTTTTTCGCGGGAGCGGTTGTAAACTGCAATTGGGAAGCCATTGCGCTCCACGTTGAGAGCGATGTTCTCACCCATAACGGCTAATCCAATCACACCAAAGCTTTGTAGTGTCATAAAAAATTTCTGGCTAACTCTTGCAGATCCTTTACCTATAAGGGTAGTCCGATATTTTCCGTTCTCCCCTAAAGAAGACCTTAAGACTTGATATAAATGACAAAAATCCACAACTAACATGGATAATTAATTTTAAATTGTATCTAAATCAACAATTGACTAGCAAAATTTGCAAAATTGTTAGTTGAGGGACTGGGGACTGGGGACTGGGGACTGGGCACTAGGAAGGAATTTAATTCACTAAATTAGTTTTTCTTCCTAATACCTAATACCCAGTACCCGATCCCCAGTACCCGATCCCCAGTCCCCAATCTCTAGTCAAAGGAGTAACCAAATAATGCTGGCATTTGTCCTAGCTTTGGTGGTCGGTCTTGGTAGTTTAGCCATTTACATAGCAGCTTTCTTTTTTCCAGAAATCCATCGCAAGAATGACTTTATTTGGAGTGGCGTAGGATTATTTTACGCTTTAGTCTTATGGGTGTTTGCACCACGCATTACTGGAGGCTTGTTGCTGGGTCATGTGGCTAGTGTGGCTCTTTTGGTCTGGTTTGGCTGGCAAACTCTATCATTACGTCGGCAATTGACCCCGCAGGCACAGCAAACCCAAGTACCCAGTGCTGAGACGGTAAAAACTGGCATTCAAGAACAGGTAAATAAATTGTCCCTTCAGGAACGGATAGGCCAGTTGCAAAAAGGTCTTGGTAGTACCTTCAGTGGCGCAAAAGACAAAGTGCAACAGACTGTGAGTAAAAAAACACCCACAACCCCCAAACCTGAAGATATTATCTCTGTACTGTCAGAGAAACCTGCTATTGAGATTATTGACAAAACTATTGTCATACCAGAACCACCAGCAGAGAAGATAGTTACTACTGACACCGAAGCAAAAACTGAGATTGTACCGGAAGCGATTCCCCCACATCCCCCATCTCCTGAATTGGTGGAAGCAGCGCAACCAGATTTTGAAATTGAGGATAAGCAACCGATTTCTGTAGAAGACATTGCGCCGGATGCGGTACTCGCTCCCCCAGCGGAAACGGCACCGGAAGCAATACCGCCTAATTAAAGTAGTTGAATGCTGTGAAACCCACCATTAACCTAATATAATGTTGGGTTTCACTTAACTTAACCGCGTCTACCTTGAAAACCATAGTTTTTTGGAATTAGGTAAAGCTCATAACTCAAGGCATGAACGAATAATGCACTCTCCTTAAGAACTCCAGGTTTCAAAATGGAGGAGGTTTTGCTTTAATGTTCGTGTGAGATAATTCTTTAAGCAGCGGTACAAGTTCAGTAAGAAGCATAAGTTAAGGCTTTAATAAATTTAGATAAATTTTAGAGCATAGTTTAGGGAAGGCTCTTAACTAACTAGAGATAAAAATTATGAACATCCAACTTCAAGCTGAATACGAGCAATTTATACAAACTCGAATTGCTACAGGTAGATATGAAAATGCTGAATATGTGATTGTTAAAGCATTGAAACTACTGGAAGAATGGGAGAAGGGTTATCAGGAATGGGAAGAAGAAACCCAAAAAAAAATAGCTGTTGGGCTTGCTTCTATTGAAAATGGAGACATAGTAAATGGTGAAGTGGTGATGGCGCGACTGTCAGAGAAATTACGCAAAGCGCGTGACACTGAAGAATAATGGAATATTTTATTGCCAAAGAAGCAAGTCAAGATTTAGATGAAATTTTAGATTATTTTATAGTTAGCAAGAACTAGTTCTACCTCAACGGATTGGAGCAATCCATTACCCTAATTATCAGTATTCCCAAACTGAGAGCATTGTCTAACTAACATCAGGATATTTATATAGAATTAAATGTATGAATAAATACTTTGATTCAGGCGATCGCACTTTCAAAAGTACGATTACTATCCAACAAGATTCCCAGCGTCTTTAGAGAAGTTAGGAATCTGAGCTTTTGATAACTCAATATCTGATTAGACTCTCCTCACTTTTACGAAGAAAGAGCTTTCAAATGTGAGCCATGATGAGATAGGTAGTTGGAGTCAATAACTCGATTACGCCCAGAATTTTTAGCCTGTAATAGACATTGATCGGCACGATACAGTAAACTCTCTCCTTGCTCATCATCCTCAGATCGCAGAGAGGCTGTGCCTAAACTAATGGTAATATTAATTGTCAGTTTATTGTTGAGTGCAAATGGTTCGTCGCTGACTATGCGATTGAGACGGCGGGCTACTAATAGTGCTTCATCATCGCTAGTATTAGCCAGAAGAATTACAAATTCTTCGCCACCATAGCGGAATGCTGTATCTTGAGAGCGCAGATTGTGGCGCAAGCGCTGGCATAATATTTGCAAAATGCGATCGCCTACTAAATGCCCATGAGTATCGTTAACTTTCTTAAAATGATCTACATCCAGAATAATCAAACTCAGGGAAGTTTTTTGAGTCCTGGCTCTTTGAATTTGTCTGGGTAAGTCCCATTCTAAAGCACGACGATTATTTAATTCTGTCAATGAATCTGCTAAGGCGATCGCAGATAGCATATCATTTGTGCGAATCAAATCTCGATATTTTTGGGCTTTCCGTAAGCCAACTGTCAATTGAGCAAGTATTAGGCCATGATTGGCTGTCAACTCTGCCATGCTATGGTCTGTTTTATCTTCAATGAGATGCCAAATATAAGCATCGGCTCCTTGCTTTAGTGCCGCTGCACTCATCTCTAATTCCCGATGCCAACCTTTATTTCTATCAATAAGCTGCTGAGAACGATCCTCGAAGAGAATACAGTATATCCACGAAAGTTTTGTCTGATCTTTCAACCAATTACACAATTCCATACTGTCATCTAGGCTAGCCTGCACGAGTATGATATCGGGAGGTGTCATTTTAATTCGTGACACTGCCTGATTCAAATTTTCCATAACTTCTACATTAAAAGCAGTCGCATAACGCATCTGATCTGGAAGTGTGGCGATAAAATTATTTTTTCCAAAAACCAGAATAGAAATATTCATTGGTTTGTTTTTTATCCTATTTAAATTTTCAATAGATTAACTTGAGTAACTCGCTGTTCTTGTTCCTGAGCTTGTTGCCTAATACTAAATATAATGTTTCAGGCTTAGTTATATTTTTTGATATATGATTTTTTGAACGCCGATTTTACGGTGATTTTCCAAGCTGAAGCTCCTTTTAATGCTGTGTTTTTACTATTACGGTTTCTGAAATATCCTCTTCTGACAACTAATGTCTTCTTTACAGTTTGTTTTTAAAACAGTAAAAATACTGAATATTATTTGGAGGCATAAAACCTATTTATGTAGTTTCTCAAGTGCTATTTTATTGAGAAAAACACGAAAATAAATAGTTCATAATAACCGTTAGATCGGGTAGTTAAATTTCTTCTTAGGTAGAAAAATAAAGAAATTATAAAATCTTTTTATCGAAGTATCAAAGCCAGAACTTTTTCATTGAATTACACATGTTATTTCCCATAAACTACTTCAGCCTTTTCCTTAAAGAAATAGGCTTTGATCAAGTATTAAGATAGGAGTTGAATTAAAAAAATTTAAATCAAATAGACAGGAGAACTAACTCCTGCTCTGGATAGTAGCTTTGCGGGACTAACACGCTCTAAAAATTACAGACTGAATTTTTAGGGTAAAAATTCACAATGAAAAGAGATTGTGAACTCAAGTTTCACCATGTTCTAGCAGGAGAAAGAAAATATCTCTGCCTATGTGTTATCTGTGTTTGTTTATATACAGCTATTTTCAGGTAAATAGACCATGCGGTAGGGGTACAGCATTGCTGTGCCTTCACGACAGATGTGGTTCAAATACATGAAAACTGCTGTAATTCACATTTTTTATTTGCTGCAACATCATAAATCTGGAAAACAAGGCTAAATAAAAAACTTGTGGGTAAATTGGTTACATTTCGCCCTTTCTATGGGCGGACTAAACATAAAAAAATTTTGTTAGCGTCGCCTAAGATATTAAAATCTGAACCTCTGCTAAAAGTTAGAACCCGATCAATAACCTTCAATAGCGTAACCAGCAGCAACAATTACCTGTTTGATTGACTCCTCGGAAGCTGTGGATTCCACCGTGACAGTTTTAGCGTTAACATCGACATCCACCTTGGCATCAGGTTCCATAACATGGATGGACTCAGTAATTGTGTCTGCACATCCCTCACAAGCAATATTTGATACCTTCAGTTTTAGTGCCATTTGTTACCTCTGTATGGAAAATTTAAAGTATTTCTTAAGGATTAATACTAACCATTGAAATCTATTTGTGCATCCTACCAGAGTCAGATTATGGTGTAAAAGTGTCCTAATGACTGCATTTTGCTTACTGACTGGCAAAATTCGCTGGCAGTAAGATGAAACAAAATGCAAGAATATATAAAGCTATTTATGAAAATACACTTACTTAGTGCCGCCATGCCTAAGTCTGAAGTTAAAAACACTTATGTCTTCAAATCCCCAGTACCTAAGCGGTAACGAAATTCGCAACATATTTCTCGACTTCTTTGCCCAACGGGAACACCAAATTCTCCCAAGTGCCTCCCTCGTGCCAGAAGACCCAACCGTGCTGCTGACGATCGCGGGGATGCTACCATTTAAACCAATATTCTTGGGGCAGCGCACACCAGAATTTAAGCGGGCTACGACTTCGCAAAAGTGTATCCGTACCAACGACATCGAAAATGTCGGACGCACCAAACGGCATCACACGTTTTTTGAGATGTTGGGCAATTTCAGCTTTGGTGATTATTTTAAAGAACAAGCGATCGCTTGGGGTTGGGAAATCTCTACGCAAGTCTTTGGCTTTTCCCCTCAAAATCTCGTCGTCAGCGTTTTTGAAGATGATGATGAAGCCTTTGAGATTTGGCGCGATCAAATCGGTGTGTCGGTAGCGAGAATTAAACGCTTGGGCGAAGATGATAACTTTTGGGTATCTGGCCCCACTGGCCCTTGCGGCCCTTGTTCGGAAATTTATTACGACTTCCACCCAGAACGCGGTGAGGAAAATATCGATTTAGAAGACGATACCCGATTTATCGAGTTTTACAACCTCGTCTTCATGCAGTATAACCGGGATGCTTCCGGGAATTTAACGCCACTGCAAAACAAGAATATCGACACCGGCATGGGGTTGGATAGAATGGCGCAAATTCTCCAAAAAGTACCCAATAACTACGAAACTGACCTAATTTTCCCAATTATCCAAACAGCAGGGCAAATTGCTGGTGTTGATTACCACAGCAGTGATGAAAAAACTAAAACTTCTCTAAAAGTAATTGGCGATCATATTCGGGCTGTTATCCACATGATTGCTGATGAAATTCGCGCTTCCAACGTGGGAAGAGGTTATGTGCTGCGGCGGTTAATTCGGCGGGTGGTGCGTCATGGGCGATTAATTGGGATTTCTGGTGAATTTACTACCCAAGTTGCGGAAACTGCGATCGCTCTTTCAGAATCAGCTTACCCCAATGTGCGCCAACGGGAAGCAGCAATTAAAGCTGAGTTGCAACGGGAAGAATCGAATTTCCTCAGAACTCTGGATAGAGGCGAAAAACTGCTAGAAGAAATCATCCAAGAGGTGAAACAGCGAGGGGAAACTCAAATTAGCGGTGAAAGTGCATTTACCCTCTATGATACCTATGGATTTCCCCTCGAACTTACTCAAGAAGTTGCCGAGGAAAATAATCTGATAGTTGATGACGCGGGATTCAATATCGAAATGCAAAAGCAGGTGGAACGTGCTAAAGCAGCACATGAAACCATCGATTTAACTGTGCAAGGTTCCCTCGACAAACTAGCAGAACACATTAAAGTCACCGAATTTATCGGCTATACCCAACCTGCTGCAACTGCGAAAGTTGAAGCGATTTTGGTAGAAGGTGTTTGCCAAGAGGAAGCAGAAGCGGGGACAGAGGTGCAAATTGTCCTTGACAAAACGCCATTTTATGCTGAATCGGGGGGACAAATCGGCGATCGCGGTTATATCTCTGGTGATGGTATCGTTGTTCGGGTAGAAGACGTGAAGAAAGAATCTGATTTCTTTGTTCACTTCGGACGCATCGAACGCGGTACACTGTGCGTAGGCGATCGCGTCACTGCCCAAATCGATCCCGCTTGTCGTCGTCGCGCCCAAGCTAACCATACCGCAACGCACCTATTGCAAGCGGCTTTGAAGAAAATTGTTGATGAGGGCATATCTCAAGCAGGTTCCTTAGTTTCCTTTGACAGATTGCGCTTTGATTTCAATTGTCCCCGCGCGTTGACAGCAGAGGAAGTTCAACAAATTGAGGAACAGGTGAACACTTGGATTGCTGAAGCCCATGCTGCGAAAATAGAAGTACTACCTTTAGCAGAGGCGAAAGCTAGGGGTGCTGTTGCGATGTTCGGTGAAAAATACGGCGAAGAAGTGCGGGTGATTGACTTCCCTAGCGTCTCAATGGAACTATGCGGTGGAACTCATGTGAGTAACACTGCTGAAATTGGGGTGTTCAAGATTATTTCCGAAGCTGGAGTAGCTTCTGGGGTGCGGCGCATTGAAGCCGTTTCGGGGCCAGCAATCCTAGATTATCTCAATCTGCGGGATAAAGTAGTTAAAGATTTGAGCGATCGCTTTAAAGTTAAACCTGAAGAATTACCAGACAGAATCACAAGTTTGCAAAGCGAACTGAGAAATAGCCAGAAGGAACTGGAAACCTTAAAGGTACAATTAGCGATCGCTAAATCTGACAGCTTACTACAAACAGCAGAAACCGTAGGCGGCCATAAAATTATTGTCGCCCAATTAGAAGATGTCGATCCAGAATCATTGAAAACCGCAGCCGAACGCTTATTGCAAAAAATCGGTAACGGTGCAGTGGTGCTGGGTTCTGTTCCTGAAGCAGGGAAAGTTAGTATAGTTGCAGCTTTTAGTCCAGAAGTCAACAAAAAAGGACTGCAAGCTGGTAAATTTGTAGGTGCGATCGCTAAAATTTGCGGCGGCGGCGGCGGTGGAAGACCGAACTTAGCCCAAGCCGGCGGACGCGATGCAAGTAAATTACCAGATGCCTTAGGACAAGCGGAAAGTGATTTAAAATCCGCCTTGGGTTAACGGTATAGCGCAATTCCCCATCCTTAACTAGCGAGTTCGGTGGGGATTATGAATGATAAGAGGATGTTTGAAAAGTCTTAAAGTATACTAAAAACCCCACTTCCATTCCTCTCCCCGGAACGGAGAGAGGCTTTGAATCTTACTCCCTTCCCTTGTAGGGAAGGGGCTGGGGGTTAGGTTTCCGAGGCTTTGATGTTACCAAAAATACTTTTCAAACATCCTCTAAGAATTATATCTAGTAACGAAGTCTAAAATTAATTGACAGAGGCAATAACTAGATTACTGGAGTCAATCTAAAATATAAAATTGTATTATCTAAACCATCTCAAACTCTAATTGATGACTTTTGAGAAAATCATGACTGAAATGATCTACAACATTTGTATCAGCTAGTTCTAAATTATAAAAATCCACAGTTTCATGGTCAAAATGGGGCCCAGCGTGCCAAGTACCCTCATGTAGCTTGATAAAACAATTCCCCGGAATGCGGAAAGCAGCAATCTCTTCTAAAACTGGTTCATTCACATCATTATGAGGAGGAGAAACCGCCATTAACCAGTCTTTCCCTTCCAAAGAACCTAGACATTGAGTGCATTCGACATGGCGAGTAATTTTGTGAAACTTTCGCCCTCTCTTCTGCAACCGCATAATATAAAATCGTGGAATTCCGTTTTGCAAGCTTAAATGAGCATCTTCTCCATCGTAAGTTTTACCATCAAGACTTGCAAAAATCACTTGTCCATAAGGTCGAAAGTTTTCAGAAGTCACCCATTGTGCTTGCAATTGCTGCACTGTTTTTGATGTACTCATATCAAATCTTTGAGAGAGATTACTTAGGTTTATTTTCTCCCAAAATGACTGAATTTTATCAGTCATAATGGTGACTTCCTGAGTTTAAGTGCCCTACATTATGAAAAAATAACTTCAGCTAGCTAGATAACTACGTACTTGCTCCTTTTGGCGTCTCAGGAGACTGAGAGCTTTTTGCTCTATCTGACGCACTCGTTCTCGACTAATGCCCATGCGATCGCCAATTTGTGCTAAAGAAAGTTCATAGCCATCAGTGAGGCCAAAGCGTAAGGTTAATATTTCTCGCTGCTGGGGAGACAGTTTTGCCAACAAGTCTTGTAAGTCTTGGTGGAGAGATTCTTCAACGGCATAATCTTCTGGAGAAGGGCCATCATCTTCCAGGATGTCTTGCAATTCTGTATCTTGTTGTTCGCCAACTCGCGCTTCTAGGGAGAAGGGTTGACGCGCCAAGTACAAACACTCTCTAACTTGACTAGGTGTCAAAGATAACGCGGTGGCAATTTCAGCAGTAGTAGGAACGCGACCTAACTGTTGAGATAATTCTCGCTGTACCCGTTTAATTTTATTCAGTTTTTCAAATACGTGGATTGGTAAACGAATTGTACGTCCTTGTTGAGCGATCGCTCGTGTGATTCCTTGACGAATCCACCAATAAGCGTAGGTAGAAAACTTATAACCAAGAGCGGGATCAAATTTATCCACTCCTCGCTCTAAACCCAAAGTACCTTCTTGAATTAAATCCATAAATTCCAGGTTGCGGTGCTGGTATTTTTTCGCCACAGCTACCACTAACCGGAGATTAGCCTGAATCATTTTCTGCTTGGCTTGATGCCCTTGATTTAGCTGTTGTTCTAACACCTCAACACTTGACTCCACTTGATCTGCCCATTCTTGCAGCGTGGCTTCGCGATCTAATTTCACAGCCAATTCTTCTTTAGCAACTAGTAAATTCATCATCTGCTGCACGTGTTGGGCAAAAATAACCTCTTGTTCGCGAGTCAACAAATCTACACGCCCGATCTCTTGCAGATAACTACGCACAATATCATCTGTAGCTCGAGGTCTTTTATCTGCGGCTAAACTTTTTTTCTTCGTTTTTTGAACTTCGGCATGTGGAGATGTTAAGTTGCTCATGGTTATTTGCTCCTCTGTAACCTCATCAATTTATTGGTATCAAGTCTAGATATTCAGACCCATAGCCATTTCACACTGCTAATCAATCAATTGGCAATACTGATGAATTCTGGTCTATGATACATTACAAGTCAATTGTTGGAGATAATAAACCCAAAATCAACCCACCCATTAATAATAACATCATCAGCAGTCACAAATCAATTGCCTAAAGATATGATCGGTATATCCTTAGAAATAATTACACTCCTTTATTTTAGATTTTTGCACATTTTCAAACACAATTATGTTTTAGTTTAATTATTCAATTTAGTTCCTAAAAAATAAAAACTTTACCGAAATAATGATTTTGCAATGCCAGAAATAAATTCCTAACAGGAACTATCAAGATAAGTCATATTTATTCAATCACAAACAATTATTTATTGGAGTGTTAATAGTCTACTGATACTTCCATGTAATTCTCATTCAGTAAAAATTAAATATAAAATACCCATTTTTCATCTCTATTTTTTTGTTAGATAATCCAATCATCTGAAGACGGGTAGGTAGGAGGCGATCGCTAAGGATGAAAGCAAGCACTTTTCTTATCCCTCCGCTAAAAGACATCTCCAGAAATTAAATATGTGTTACCCATAACTCTTGTAGAGACCTAGCAGTGCTACGTCTCTACATTCTTTTCGGAAATGTCTAAAGAATAACTTTCTTTTGGAGTCAGGTTAAATACTTGTAATTAGGGATTGAGGATGACCAAGATGCAGGTATCTGCCACAATTGCCCTTGGTCATACTACACGCAGATATCTGCATGAAGTTTAGTATTATCAATGTAATTACTCTTGGAAACATTTTCTAGACTAAAAGTAGTAACAGTGGTAACACTAACACCAAGTATTATCCTTGGCAAGATCGGGAACACCCGTGATCGCGACCAATATTTTAATTGAAGCCGATAGTTGACTGTTATGCCTTCCACTTCCAATCCGGTTCGGTTAAGATTTTTTGATGAAAATTTTAGATCGCTAAAGATGCCATAACATCAAAGACGCGATAAATCGCCGTCTCTACAACGATCAGTCTGGCGATTCATCGCGTCTCTTGCCTTAACCGAACAGTATTGCCATCACTTTCGTAGATATTGGCTAAGAAAAGCATTCACTTCATTGGCGCATAATCCGACATTAACCGTTTTTCCTGCAATTCTTAGAATATCTAATCCTTGACCATTGTTGCGGGGGTCTGGATCAAGTATGGATACATATATTTCATGTATTCGACGATCTTCAGCGATCGCTAAAGCACATGATGGTGTGCGTCCATGAAAAGAACAAGGTTCAAGTGTGACATACATTTTCAAGAAGTTGAAAGCTTTGCCTTGAATCTGTTGAAGTGCATCAGCCTCAGCATGGTGTTTTCCCGGTATCCGCGTGTATCCTTGAGCTACTATTTCTTGAGCATCTACAATTACACAGCCGACTGGTGGATTCGGCAAACATTCAGGCATTGCTTTTCTGCTTTGAGTTAAAGCAGCCAACATAAATATTTCATCCATGTTTGAACGTAAATTATTGAGATAAATTACACTACCAAGAATTGGTTATCTCTTGTTAAAAAAGTTTATATACTAAAACTGAGTAACTGTCACACTAATACCAGTACCAGAATCCAGTTTAGGAACCTTGAGGTACTCAATTGGCTCTGTACTTTGAGAACTTTGGATACTTGCTGGCTGCTGACATTGCTTAAAAAAAGAGCCTGGGTCATTGATTAACTCAAGCGGGTTAATTTTTGGGCATCCTCGCTCTCGCGTTAGCGAAACTGATTCAGCAGTTTGTTGGGGATTATTAGTCTGTCCGATAAAATTATTCCATGTACTGTTAATCGTGGCTGGTTGTGTCAATAAAACTTCAGCCTGATTGCGATCACTAGTTGTATTGAGAATATTCTCTTCATTGCCGTAGGCACTTTGGGAAAGAGTAAGTGCGCTAATCACAACGACTAAGGTGATGAAAGAGGATTTCATATTTTAATCTCTCAAACATTTAATATCAGTTTAATAATTACGGTTGGCTAGATACAGAAACCAAAAAATAACAGCCTACTTTAAGTATTCCAGGCTAGCACACATAGTTAAGAACTATAGCTAAACTTCATTAAAAATCCAGAACACTAGCCAAAGAGGGCGATCGCATTCAAGCCGGACAGTCGCTCAAATGCAAGCAAATTTGAGTAATTCACGTATTCATTTTGGTATATCGTTGAGGCGATCGCCTTCGATTCATTCAGCAAGAACTTTACATAACCACTTCCCCTAACGGGGACGTAAACTTTTGTTCCTAATTGTGAACTGCTGTGTTGAAAAAAGCTTCTTTACATAACCACTTCCCCTAACGGAGATGAAAACGAGATAGAAGCCCGACCCTATACCCCACAAAAAATAATCAATTAACTGAAAGCCTTATCTAATAAGTGCTTTGGCTATTGAGTACATTATTAATACATATTAATAGATGCGGTATTTCGGATGAGATACTAATACATGAAGTGTTTATTTAAAGTTAATTAAAGAGCCGAAAGCCATTGATAAATTCTTAGTAATAATTCAGCACCCAGAAGTCAAAAGTCAGAGTTTAAAAGGAATGCAGCATTATTAGTACATTTATGTATAAAAATTTTTCCTAATTCTTTGACTATTCTGAATCCTGAATTCTGACTCCTGAATTCTGCTCTTACTATTAACACTGAGAGACGGGGACAAAAATCCAATTATGAACAAAACCTTTGCAACCATCGATGGGAATGAAGCTGTCGCCCGTGTTGCTTACAAACTAAATGAAGTGATTGCCATTTATCCCATCACCCCCTCTTCAGCAATGGGTGAATGGGCAGATGCTTGGTCAGCAGAACGTCGTCCCAACCTCTGGGGTACTATTCCCAGTGTCGTGCAGATGCAGAGCGAAGGCGGGGCGGCTGGTGCTGTGCATGGGGCATTACAAACAGGTTCCCTAAGTACCACCTTCACCGCATCTCAGGGATTGTTGTTGATGATCCCTAACTTTTATAAAATTGCTGGTGAACTGACTAGCGCTGTGGTTCACGTTGCTGCTCGTTCTTTGGCTACCCATGCTCTATCGATTTTTGGCGACCATAGCGATGTAATGGCAGCTCGGGCTACTGGTTTTGCTCTGCTGTGTTCGGCTTCGGTGCAAGAAAGCCAAGATTTTGCTCTGATCGCCCATGCTGCGACTCTAGAGACGCGAGTCTCGTTTATGCACTTCTTTGACGGTTTCCGTACCTCACATGAAGTACAGAAAGTCAAATTGCTTTCAGATGACGATTTGCGATCGCTCATCCACGATCATCTCATACTTGCCCACCGCAGCCGCGCCCTTACCCCAGATCGTCCAGTCTTGCGGGGGACTGCCCAAAACCCTGATGTCTACTTCCAAGGACGAGAAGGTGCTAACCCTTACTACAACGCTTGTCCAGATATTGTCCAACAGATCATGGATGAATTTGGAGAACGCACTGGGAGGCATTATAAAATCTATGAATATTACGGTGCTAAAGATGCCGATCGCGTTATCATTCTCATGGGTTCAGGCTGTGAAACTGTTCATGAAACAGTAGATTACCTAAACGCCCGTGGTGAAAAACTTGGTGTAGTCAAAGTGCGACTTTACCGCCCCTTTGATGTCCAAAAGTTTGTTGCAGTATTACCAACTAGTGTACAAGCGATCGCAGTTCTCGACCGCACCAAAGAAGCAGGTAGCGCTGGGGAACCTTTGTATTTAGATGTTGTGGCTGCTATCCATGAAGGGTGGGGGGAAAAAGCAGGGGAGCAGGGAGCAGGGAGCAGAGGGGAGAATCTTCTCCCCCGCGCCCTACACCCTGCCCCTCTGCCTAAAATTATTGGTGGTCGTTATGGTCTTTCTTCTAAAGAATTTACGCCGGCGATGGTGAAGGGCATTTTTGATAATCTGGCCCAAGCTAAACCAAAAAATCACTTTACGATTGGAATTAATGACGATGTTAGTCATACTTCTCTCAGCTTTGACCCCAAATTCTCCACAGAGTCGGATAATGTTGTCAGAGCAATGTTTTATGGATTAGGTGCGGATGGCACTGTTGGGGCTAACAAAAACTCTATCAAGATTATTGGTGAAGAAACCGACAACTACGCCCAAGGCTACTTTGTCTTTGACTCCAAAAAATCTGGTTCAATGACCGTTTCTCACCTCCGCTTCGGTAAAGAGCCAATTCGCTCCACCTACCTAATTGACCAAGCTAACTTTATTGGTTGCCATCACTGGGGATTTCTAGAACGCATAGATATTTTAAAAGCTGCTATTCCTGGGGCGACTTTGCTGCTTAATAGTCCATACAATGCAGATACCGTCTGGGAATATTTGCCGATAAAGGTGCAACAGCAAATTATCGACAAGCATTTGAAGTTATACATAATTAATGCTAGCCAGGTTGCCCGTGAAAGTGGTATGGGTGGCAGAATTAACACTATTATGCAGGTATGCTTCTTTGCTTTAGCTGGTGTCTTGCCCCAAGAAGAAGCCATCGCTAAAATCAAACAAGCCATTGAAAAGACTTACGGAAAAAAAGGCGCAGAAGTTGTCCGCATGAACTTGCAAGCCGTAGACAACACCTTAGACAACTTGCATAAAGTAGATGTCCCCCAAACAATCCACATTCCTAACTCCTCACTCCTCACTCCTCACTCCTCACTTAATTCCGCCCCCGAATTTGTGCGAGAAGTTCTAGGCAAAATCATGATTTGGGAAGGTGATGATTTACCTGTTAGCACATTACCAGTTGATGGCACTTTTCCCGTCGGTACTGCCAAATGGGAAAAACGTAACGTTGCCGAAGAGATACCTGTGTGGGAGCCGGACGTGTGCGTTCAATGTGGTAAGTGCGTCATGGTTTGTCCCCATAGCGCCATCCGTGCCAAGGCTTATCAAGCCGATGAGTTAGTCAATGCACCAGGAACCTTCAAATCAACTGCTGCAAAAGATAAAGACTTTGCCAATCAAAAATTTACCATTCAAGTTGCCCCAGAAGATTGCACGGGATGCACGATTTGTGTAAATGTTTGCCCTGCTAAAGATAAATCTGAGCCATTGCGGAAAGCAATTAACATGGTACAGCAGTTGCCTTTACAAGAGCAAGAGCGGAAAAATTGGGATTTCTTTTTGAGTTTACCTAATCCTGATAGGCGATCGCTAAAATTAAACCAGATTCGCCAACAACAACTGCAAGAACCCTTATTTGAATTCTCTGGTGCTTGTGCAGGTTGTGGTGAAACACCTTATTTAAAATTATTAACACAATTGTTTGGCGATCGCGCTGTCATCGCCAATGCTACAGGTTGTTCCTCAATCTATGGTGGCAATCTCCCTACAACTCCTTGGACAACCAACGCCCAAGGACGCGGCCCCGCATGGTCTAATAATCTATTTGAAGATAACGCCGAATTTGGTTTTGGCTTCCGCCTCTCCCTCGACAAACAAGCTGAGTTTGCAGCCGAGTTGTTGCAACAATTGGCAAGTGAAATAGATGAAAACCTTACTCAGTCAATCTTGAAAGCTGAACAAAAATCTGAGGCTGACATTTGGGAACAGCGCGAAAGGATAGAACTGTTGCAGCAGAGGTTAGATGAAATCGTCACTCTTGACCCCAATCTCAAATCTAAAATTCAAAATCTCAAATCACTTGCAGATTACTTGGTGAGAAAAAGCGTCTGGATTGTTGGCGGTGACGGTTGGGCTTATGATATCGATTTTGGCGGTATCGATCATGTAATTGCTAGTGGTCGAAATGTCAACATTTTGGTGATGGATACAGAAGTGTATTCTAATACAGGCGGTCAATCTTCCAAAGCCACGCCAAAAGCCGCAGTTGCCAAATATGCCGCCAGTGGTAAGCCAGCACCTAAAAAAGACTTAGGGATGATTGCCATAACCTACGGAAATGTCTACGTAGCGAGTGTAGCCCTTGGTGCGAGAGATGAACATACCCTCAAGGCATTTTTGGAAGCAGAGGCTTATGATGGGCCATCATTGATTATTGCTTACAGCCATTGTATCGCCCACGGCATCAATATGACTACAGGGATGAATCATCAGAAAACTCTCGTAGAATCAGGTCGTTGGTTGCTGTATCGGCATAATCCAGAGTTGCTTAACCAGGGTAAAAATCCATTGCAATTGGATATGCGATCGCCTACGCAATCTGTAGAACATTCTATGTATCAAGAAAATCGTTTCAAGATACTGACTAAGAGCAAACCAGAGGTAGCCAAGCACTTGTTAGAACAAGCCCAAGCTGAAGTAGATGCACGTTGGCAGATGTACCAATATTTAGCAAAGCGTGAGACTATCTAGACATCTAAAATGGTTTTCTTAAGGAGGCAGGAGGACGTTCGCGCAGCATGTCGTAGACAAGGCAGGAGGTAAGTAATCCCCATAATATTTAGAGGATTTAATAAGGACGTAGTATTTCTTGCGCTACACCACTCGTTATACATATTTTTTTGTTTGCTAAGATTCTAAACCAGAAAAAGCTGGAAAATAACACACCTTGAAAGGGCTACCTATAGAACAAGTCTAATGAGCCACAGCCCCACCTGTTGGCTTCACTTTTTTGAGGAATAAAACGGCAATGCCACTGAGTAATAATGCAATACCAATAAAGTAGAAACAATCGTTAAAAGCCAGCACAAATGCTTCCCGACGGACTATATTTGATATAGATGCGATCGCTTGATTGTGAGCAGTATTTAAATCTGCCCCCCGACTGATAAAATACTGGGTCATTTGGTCAATTCGCTGTTGAGTTTCTGGGTTATATAAAGATACTCCATCACCCAATCTATTCGAGTGAAGTTGCTCTCTATTAGTTAATAAAGTTGCTAAAGATGCAATTCCGATAGAACCGCCCATATTCCGCATCATATTAAATAAACCACTCGCTGAACCTGCTTCTTTTGGATTCAAACCAGCAGTGGCAATAGAACTAAGTGGTACCATAATTAGAGGTTGTCCCATTGCTCGCACAAATTGCGACCATCGTAATTGCTCTAATCCAGTTTCATGAGTCATTCCAGAGTTCATAAATGCACTGATGGAAAACAAAGTCACACCAACAGCCACCATTAAACGCACATCAATGCGTTGCATTAATCTGGGTATGAGAGGAATAATAAACAGTTGGGGAATACCAGCCCAAATCAATACTTCGCCAATTTGTAGCGCATTATATTGTTGAATTTGAGCAAGATATAGAGGTAAAATATAAATTGAACCATACAATCCTACCCCTAGCGATACATTAACAACACTAGCTAAACCAAAGTTACGCCTAAGTAAAAGTCGCAAATTAATAAATGGTTGTTTACGAGTTAGTTCTATTAAAAAAAATATCGTTATAAAAATTACTGCTAGTATACTTAAACGTACAATCAATGCTGAACTAAACCAATCTTTGCGGCTACCTTCTTCTAAAACAACTTGCAGGGAACCTAGCCCAATCGCCATCGCAATAATTCCCCACCAATCACCTTGTTTCAGCAAATTAATTTGGGGTAGTTCTTGCTTAATTCCATACCAAACCCCAGCTAGCATTAATACCCCTGGAATTACATTTATATAAAAGTTGTATTCCCAACCAAAATTTTCTGTTAACCACCCTCCGATTGTCGGGCCAATTGAAGGCGCAAAAACTGCACTAAAACCAAATGCAGCCAGTCCAACTGATTGCTTAGATTGGGGTAAAGTCGTTAAGACAACTGTCATGGCAGTGGGAATTAACACTCCTCCACTAAAACCTTGTAAAGCACGGAATAAAATCATGGAATTGAGATTCCATGACCAAGCACAGCAGATAGAAAAGAAAATAAATAGTGCAGTATTTACTAACAGATAACGCCGCAGAGAAAATACCCGTGATAACCATCCTGTTAGAGGAATTACCACAATTTCTGCTACAAGATAGGCTGTAGAAATCCAAGAACCTTCTTCTAGAGTCGCTCCTAAACTTGCTTGAATATCTTGCAGCGAAGCATTAGTTATTTGAATATCTAATACTGCCATAAATGCACCAAGCATACTAGCTAATACACCAATCCAGGTTCTTAGTGGTACACGCTCTGGAGGTGCTTGTTGATGAATTACACCAGTATTAGCCATAGTGTTCTTCCTGTTTTCAAATTCAGTAGTAAAAAATCTCTTATTAAATCTTATCTTTCTTTCTGATGGCTAAAATAAAATATTAATACTAGATCAAAGCTCATTATAGAGATTCTCCCTTGGATGCAGGTTTTGACCTCTATCCGAGGCGGAGAGAGGCTTTGAAACCTGGTTTTAGTTTTTCTCTGGTTGTATGAAATTACCTTGTCTTAGCGTCGCGGCAAGTAGGTTAGGTTTTTTGTAGAACTTGCTACATGATGTGAAAAGTCAGGTTGATCGCAGGGGTGTAAGCTATGCTACTTTAACAGGTGTTGCATCTATAAGTAAAATTGATGTAAAACTAACCAGATAATAAAGACTGAATTTCTCCCTGGATATTGCCACGGGCAGATGGTTCAGCGAACTCTAACATTAAAGGCGTAAAGTAGATATGCGATCGCCTTAAAAATCCCTCTAAAACCTGCTGACGACCTCTGATATAATCTTCTTCTGCCACCCAGGCATATTCCTGGCGAATGGCATAGCTGTATTCTCGATACTGCACTGAGTCAGTAGCCAAAATCCCTAAATCTGCATCAAGTAAAACTTGGCTATCATAATCATTCACCGCAGCTTGATGGTCTTTAGTGTTCAGAATCAGACGGGTGACAGTAGTGATGATAGTTTCTGGAATACCCAAATTACTCAGCAATTCAGAAGCATAGTCTGCACTTCGTTCTTCATTATCTTGAGATTGAGAGTCATACACTACATCGTGAAACCAGGCAGCTAGTTGAACAGCTGCTAAGTTATTGGTGTAGCCTTGCAAAATCTCAATTGTGCTGAGAATGCGATCAATGTGTTTCAGTGTATGGTAGTAGCGATCAGGAGTAGAGTAAGCTGCAATCAAAGGATAAAAGGCTTTATCAGCCGCTACCTGGTCAACGCCAAAGGGTTGGAGTGTGTGTTGCCAGTTAGAAAATAAAATATGCGTGAGGTTTTCTGTAGGCATAAATTTAGTATTGACGCTCTTAGTATGACTGAGCTAATCTCTTGTGTTGCAACATCTGTCTATCAAATTAGAAATATAGCAATCCGATTTGATTTCTGAATTACTCGTAGAGGTAAGGGACTGGGGAAGGTGGGGGCCCCTGTGGGGATAAGGGGTAATGGGGACTGGGAAGAAGGAATAAAGGTGTACTGAGTTTTGTTCAAAAATCAAAGATGAGTCCTATAGATCAACAAAAGGATAACATTTGTTATTGAATTGGGCATTGGGAAAGAGGAGGCAGGGGGCAGAAGACAGGGGGCAGAAATTCTTTAATTTTGAATTTTGAATTTTTAATTGAATTCCCCACTCCCGACTAAATATGGTGACTGCGAAATGAAAGCGTCAAAATAGAAGACACAGGGTTTATATAAAAAGCCTTGCCTTGATTAACGGAGTTTATTATCAGTGGTATTACAAGTACAAACAAGCACCTACGAAACTAAAACCCAAGAAATTGCTAAACAACTTCTAGCAGCAACCCAGGAAAATCGCTCGTTTCTTTCTTCCCTACGGGATCAAATGCGCTGGGATGATAAATTACTAGCTTGGGCGATGAGTAATCCTGGCTTGCGGGTGCAACTATTTCGCTTTATAGATACGCTACCTGCTTTGCACAGTAAATCAGAAATTGCCTCACATTTACAAGAATATCTCGGCGATGAATCTGTAGAATTACCGGCAGCTTTGAAAGGGATGCTTAACTTTGCTAATACCGACTCTGTACCAGGACAAGTTGCTGCTACAACCGTTGGTACAGCAGTTGAGACTCTCGCACATAAATATATTTCTGGGGAAAATATTAAACAAGTCATCAAAACAGTTGAACGATTGCGAAAAGAGAAAATGGCTTTCACCATCGACTTACTTGGTGAAGCGGTGATTACCGAAGCGGAAGCGCAGTCTTATCTAGAACGCTATCTAGAATTAATGCAACAATTGGTGGAAGCATCAAAGAATTGGTCAGCTATCCCGGCTATTGATGAGGCTGATGGCGAAGCAATCCCAAAAGTTCAGGTTTCTGTTAAATTAACGGCGTTTTATTCCCAATTTGACCCATTAGATGCTAGAGGTAGTGAGGAGCGAGTTAGCGATCGCATCCGTACTCTCTTACGTCGTGCTAAAGAGTTGGGCGCAGCTGTGCATTTTGATATGGAACAGTATGCCTATAAGGATATAACTCTCAGCATTCTGAAAAAACTGTTACTAGAAGAAGAATTTCGGCAACGTACAGATATTGGTATCACTATTCAAGCATATCTGCGTGATAGCGAGCAAGATGTCAAAGACGTAATTTCTTGGTTGAAACAGCGCGGTTATCCCCTAACTATTCGTTTGGTGAAAGGCGCATACTGGGATCAAGAAACGATCAAAGCAGCCCAAAAGCATTGGAAACAGCCAGTTTACAACGATAAAGCGGCAACTGATGCTAACTTTGAAACCATCACTCAGTTGTTGTTAGAAAATCATCAATATGTCTATTCTGCCATTGGTAGCCATAATGTGCGATCGCACTCTCGCGCCATTGCCATTGCTGAAAGCTTAAATGTCCCTCGCCGTCGCTTTGAATTACAAGTCCTGTACGGTATGGGTGATAAAGTTGCCAAAGCATTGGTTGACAGGGGTTATCGGGTAAGAGTTTACTGTCCCTACGGTGAATTATTACCTGGCATGGCGTATTTAATTCGGCGGTTGTTGGAAAATACCGCTAACAGTTCTTTTTTACGGCAAAATCTCGAAAATCGACCAATTGAAGAATTATTAGCGCCGCCAATTGTCAAAGAAGAAAAAAACTCTTTAACTCCTAACTCTCATTTCCTCGGTGCGCCTGATACCGATTACGCCCAGGAAGAGGTGAGAAAGAAGACGGCGCAAGCTTTCCAAAACGTTCGTCAACAGTTGGGTAAAACTTATTTACCACTGATTAATGGCGAGTATGTCAATACGCCAGAATTTGTTGATTCTCTCAATCCTTCTAATTTCAGTGAGGTAATTGGTAAAGTTGGGTTGATTAGCATTGAACAGGCGGAACAGGCGATGCAAGCTGCGAAAGCGGCGTTTCCTGGGTGGAAGAAAACACCAGCCAAACAACGCGCTGATATTTTGCGGAAAGCGGGTGATTTGCTGGAACTCCGCCGCGCCGAATTTTCAGCTTGGATAGTTTTGGAAGTTGGTAAACCAGTTAAGGAAGCTGATGGAGAGGTTTCGGAAGCGATAGATTTCTGTCGATACTACGCTGATGAGATAGAACGGTTAGAGGAAGGTGTGAATTACGACATACCTGGTGAAACAAATCGTTATATCTACCAGCCACGGGGAATTGCTGTAGTGATTTCTCCTTGGAATTTTCCGCTAGCGATCGCTTGTGGAATGACTGTTGCAGCTTTGGTTTCCGGCAATTGTACTCTCCTCAAACCTGCGGAAACATCTTCTGTAATTACGGCAAAACTCACAGAAATTTTGATCGAAGCTGGTTTTCCTAAAGGTGTATTTCAATACGTACCTGGAAAGGGTTCCCAAGTCGGGGCTTATTTGGTAAATCATCCCGATACTCATGTGATTGCTTTTACGGGTTCCCAAGAAGTCGGCTGTAGAATTTACGCAGAGGCGGCAACGCTGAAACCCGGACAAAAGCACATGAAGCGGGTAATTGCGGAAATGGGTGGCAAGAATGCGATTATTGTCGATGAAAGTGCTGATTTAGACCAGGCTGTTGTCGGGGTAGTGCAATCGGCATTTGGTTACAGTGGACAAAAATGTTCTGCTGCTTCCAGGGTAATTGTACTGCAACCGATTTATGATGCTTTTGTGCAGCGATTGGTGGAAGCGACGAAATCCTTAAATATTGGGGAAGCAGAATTACCGAGTACCCAAGTTGGGCCAGTAATTGATGCTAATGCCCGCGATCGCATCCGCGAGTATATTGAGAAGGGTAAGGCAGAAGCACAACTAGCATTGGAATTACCATCACCCGAACAAGGATATTTTATCGGGCCAGTCATTTTTAGTGAAGTCTCACCAAATGTGGTAATTTCCCAGCAAGAAATTTTTGGCCCGGTGCTGGCGGTAATTCGGGTGAAAGATTTCCAGGAAGCGCTAACAGTCGCTAACGGGACAAACTACGCCTTAACTGGCGGACTTTATTCTCGAACACCTTCGCATATTCAGCAGGCGCAGACAGAATTTGAAGTTGGCAATTTGTACATTAACCGTAATATTACCGGAGCGATCGTTGGGCGACAACCCTTTGGGGGATTCAAACTTTCTGGAGTAGGTTCTAAAGCAGGCGGCCCTGATTACCTCCTACAATTTTTGGAACCACGCGCAGTGACAGAAAATATTCAGCGCCAAGGTTTTGCACCAATTGAAGGTGCAGAGTGAACGATAAAAGTAGGTAGTAGTCTGTCAAATTCCCTGTAGAGACGACGATTTATCGCGTCTCTCTAGCCGTCAAAATGAATTGGACAGACTAGCAGGGCGTATGTCCTATCTATTTAGACATAGGAATGAAAATGAATGTAGAGACGTTATAGCGGTTCCCATTCAGATGAGGTACAACATTACATCGCAAGGTGTAGGGGCACGGCATGCCGTGCCCCTACGGCTGTACCTTACTAGGTCGGGAAACGCTATACATATAACGTCTCTACATAGATTTCAGCTAACTGATCATTAATTTCACCAGATGTCTATTGTATATATGAATCCTACAGATACAGAGAACAATGAGTAATTTAGTTATAAAAGTTGTTGAATTTCCCCAAGATTTTCCGGCAATTCAAGCAATTAGAAAATCAGTTTTTCAAGAAGAACAAGGTGTAGATCCCGCTTTAGAATTTGATGGGAAAGATGAAATATCTACTCATTTAATTGCTTATTTAAATAGTGAAGTTGTGGGTACTACCAGAATCAGATACTTGAATGAAAAAACTGCCAAAATAGAAAGGCTTGCTGTTTTATCGGCAGCTAGAGGGCAGGGTATTGGTAAAAAAATTATGGAAAATGCTCTACAAGTGATAGCTAACAAAAATATTCTAGAAGTAATGGTTCATGCTCAAGAATATATAAAAGATTTATACAAAAAATTGGATTTTGTTGAAGAAGGAGAAATATTTGAAGAAGCCAGTATTCCCCATATCACAATGAGGAAAATTTTCTCACATTCTAAGTGACAATGTATTATATTTTTTACAAAATCCTTAAATTGTGTAGGTTGAGTTGAGGAACGAAACCCAATATTTCTAGGGCTTTGTTGGGCTGCGCTACAATTTTTCACAAAGCCAAGCGTATTGCCTTATAAAGGAGAGGGAAGCTAGAGACAGGATGAAGTTTTGCATTTTATTTAATCCACGTTCCTATTCGGTCATGAAAAAATGTATTTTTATGACCAAGATAAAATTTGCTCCTTCATCTCACTCATCTCCCAGATGCGCTGAATTTGGTAAAAACAGAGTGAACTGACTACCCTTTCCTAGAGCTGATGTCACAGTAACATCTCCACCATGCAAACGCGCTAATTTGCGTGTTAATGCTAAACCTAAACCAGTGCCTTCATACTGCCGATTTAACCGACTATCAAGTTGTTTAAACGGTTCAAATAGAAATTGAAACTGACTTGAGTCTATACCAATTCCCGTATCTGAAATTGTAAACGTTATCCCTTGCGGTACTTTTTTGACTAGCAGTGATACTTGACCTGCTGGGGTGAATTTAATGGCATTAGTGAGCAGGTTGAGTAGCATTTGCTTGATACGCCGCTCATCAGCAATGCAAATATCCTCTTCTAAGTCAATTTTACAGGTAAGTTGCAATCCCTTTTCTAAGGCGCGATCGCGCACTGTCCAAATGGCATAATTACATAAATCGGACACTGGCAAAGGTGATAGCAATAGTTCCTCTTTACCTGCTTCTACCTTAGATAAATCGAGAATATCGTTAATCAGCTCTAACAGATGTTCGCCACTACTATATATAGAATTTACATATTCGTTCTGCTTTTCATTGAGAGAGCCAACTATTTCTTGTTGTAGCAACTGCGACAAACCCATAATCGTATTCAGAGGCGTTCGCAGTTCATGGCTCATGGTTGCTAAAAATTCACTTTTTGCCCGACTGGCGGCTTCTGCTGCTTCTTGAGAGGCACGTAGTTTCAACTCAGTTTGCTTACGTTCAGTAATATCCTCAATCATCGCTAAAAAAAACTCGGGTTCACCATTACTGCCTGGTATAACAGAAACAGAGATATGAGTCCAAACTAAGTTACCATTTTGATGCAAGCAGCGTCTTTCCATCTCAATGCGATGTGTTTGGACAAGCTGTTCCTGAGGTTTCGAGGCTTGAAAGCCGTCTCTCGAACTTCTCTTTAAATCTGTGCGAATTCCTGACATCAGTTGTTTGTAAAGTTTTAAATCCCCCCTTTCTATGGAAATGTAATCGGTAAAGGTCTTGCCGTATAGCTCTTCTCGGCTGTATCCTAAAATTCCACACAATGCTACATTAGCATCGACTATCTGCGCTTTCATATCTATAAGTCCAATGCCGATAGAGGAACGCTCAAAAATCGCCCTAAATTGCGCCTCACTTTGTCGCAGCGCTTCTTGTACGACATTTCGCTCGCTTGCTTCTATCGCCAGCGTCACAAAATCTGCAATCGAGCCGGCAAAAGTCTCTTCTTCCAAAGTCCATTGGCGACCATTACCTATGTGTTCATGACACACTACGCCTATCAAACGACCCTCTAGCCAAATTGGTGCATCTAGTAACGATGTAATGCCCATAACTGAAAGATAAGACTTAGATAATTCTTGAGTTCTGATATCGTTTATGGCATCATCTGCGGCTATGGTACGTTCCTCTTCTAAAGCCTGGAAATAAACTGGATAATTTGTTTTTAAAAGCGAGTTACCAGAGGTATGCTCCTTAGTCCTCACATCATACAAATCAATACACTCGATTTTGGAACGTTCTTCATTATATAACCATACGCTAACTCGCTCGACTAAGAGCGTCCCAGCAGTGGTTTCTGTGATTTCTCTCAAAACGGCATTGAGATTACCTTGCTGAAACGTCTTGCTTCTTGCTAGTTTTACCAGCGTTTGGCTTTGTTTTCGCCGACTATGCTCTTTGATTTTTAAAGCCTCTTGGGTATGGTTGTACTCTGTAATATCTTTCGCTGACACCACTTGCATTAGTTGCCCTCAAGAAGAAATAATGTTGCCTTGCAGTTCTACGCAGAAAGTAAAACTATCTTTGTATAACTACAACTACTTGATATGGTTTTTCATAACCGGAAAGTATAATTTTTCTAACCAAATTTTATGATTTTGGCTAACGAGTTCTAAGCTAGATTTTGCTGATTACTTCTGTTACTTCATACCAGTAATTTTTGCCAGGGGATAATTAGCATTGCAATGATCTTAAGTATCAAGTAATTCTACTATCAAGTAATTCCACTATCCAATGAAGATACTGTTAATTAGTATAATGTTTTGAACTTAGTTTTGAGGACTGAGAACTGGAAAAATCTTTGTTAATCCTTAATATTTGATACTAATTCTTAATATTTAATCCCTCATCTTCAGTCTCCAGTCCCCAATACCCAGTTAAAGTTATTGCTTAGTGCTGACTACTAAAACACCCTTGATTCTCCTAGAGAAAGATACCTAATGACTCAAATTTTGTCAAAATCAAGGTAACGGCAGCTTTTATGGAGGTGGAGCGATGACAGATAATAATGTAAGAATTGTTTCCCTGATTCCCGGTGGAACAGAGATTTTAGCAGCACTAGGGTTGGTTAATGCTATTGTGGGGCGATCGCACGAATGCGATTACCCTCCAGAAATTCACAATCGCCCCATTTGTACGCAAGCACGTTTAAACTCCAATGCCTCCAGCAGCCAGATTAACGATGAAGTGAACAAATTATTGCAATCTGCTCTTAGTATTTATGAAATCAAAACAGATGTTTTAGAGCAGTTGCAGCCTACCCACATTCTCACTCAAGACCAGTGCGATGTTTGTGCTGTCAGCTTACACGAAGTTGAAAAGGCAGTTGCCACACTCGTTGACAGTAAACCTCAGATTATTTCTTTACAACCCAATATTCTCCAGGATGTTTGGACTGATATTGAACGAGTCGGCAACATTTTTGGCGTAGACTCGGTAAAAGTCTTAGAAAATTTAGAAGCCCGCGTCAAAATTTGTCACCACAAAATCCAAGGACTTTCTTTACATGAACTCCCTACTGTAGTATGTATCGAGTGGATTGATCCTTTGATGGTCGCTGCGAATTGGATTCCTGAATTAGTTAACTTAGCAGGAGGACAGTCTCTATTTTGCGCTACAGGTCAGCCTTCTCCTGTCTTGCCGTGGGAAACTCTATTAACAACAAATCCAGATGTAATTGTTTTTATGCCTTGTGGTTTTGATTTAAATCGCACTCGCGAAGAAGCTCAGTTGTTAACTCAACGCCCAGAGTGGGGCAAACTACACGCGACTGAAACTGGTAGGGTCTACATCACTGATGGTAATTCATACTTCAATCGCCCAGGGCCACGACTGGTAGATTCTCTAGAAATTTTGGCAGAAATTTTGCATCCAGAAATTTTTCAATACGGCTACAAAGGAACTGGCTGGGAAACTTTGTGAGGAAGAATTCAGAACTCAGGAGTCAGAATTAGACATCTCCGAAAAAGAATGTAGAGACGTAGCAGTGCTACATCTCTACAAGGATTATGGGTAACGCATATTTAATTTCTGGAGATGTCTATTCAGTATGAATTCAAGTCTTTGGAGAATTCCAATCCTCCACAAAGAGTAATTCTGATTCCAATACAGTTCAGATAAGCCGAAAACACCTGTAGAGACGGGGATTTATCGCGTCTCGAAAACCCCAAATTGTTGCTAGTCGCCCTTAACCCAAGCGTATTGATTCTGATTCCTGGATTCTGAATTCTTCTTTAGGGTAATTGTTCAGAATCTACCGATGGTTCATTGTTAAATAACAGCAATCGTGCGGCAAGGATGGCAAATCCGACAGCCGCGATCGCTTTTAGAACGCGTGTAGGTAATAATTCGGCTACTGCACCCCCTGCTAACGATCCCAACAAGCTTGTCAACAGCAATGCGCCTGCTGCACCAAAAAACACTGCACGCGGAGAATTACAACGCCCTGAAAGTGCGATCGCTGCTAGCTGACTTTTATCACCCAATTCTGATAAAAAAACTGTAATAAAGCTTAGTCCTAAAAGATGCCAATCCATATAATTAAGGGGGAGATGAGGGAGCAGGGGGAGCAGGGGGAGAATAACTTCTAACTAACCTTGAAATACATCCCAAAACAGCATTAGGGAAATTACCAACAACATCACGCCTGCTGATTTTTCTACGGTTTTTGGGCTGAGTCGACTGGCTATCCAACTACCTAAAAGTACGCCTAATAAGCTGGTGCTGATCAGCGCCGCCGCCGAACCGATAAATACCACCCACGGCGAATGAGATTCTGCACTCATTAACAAAGTGGATAGCTGAGTTTTATCTCCAATTTCTGCTAGAAAAATAGTGATAAAAGTTGTACCAAAAACTACTAGCGCTGATTGCTGCTTTTGAGGACTATCGGCAACTACAGGATCAACTGATGGAGCGATCGCTCCATCAGTTAAGTTAAAATCATTGCTGTCTTTTAGTTCTAGCTCAACCTCAGACTGAGTTATGCCAGAAATGCCCAAAGGTGCAGAGTCAAGTTTCACAGGTAGTAGTTTTGGTTGCTAGGGTGCTTTCATATTTCTATCATATTCTCAGATTGTTGTAATAAATTGCAACTTCGCAGATAGAGGCAAAAAATTATTGGGTATCTTTACTTCCTTGCATACTACTTACAGCCCAACAGCTTGATTAAAGCGTAGTATTTCCAGACTGCGATCGCCATAAACTCCTTCTATTTGCTGGCGACAGCAGTCAATAGCAAAATCGTTGACTTCTTCTGGTTCAACCCCGTACATATCTTGAAACACTTCTGATTCCACACGACAGAACTGAGGACGACTTGAGTAGATGCGACATTCTCGCGTGGTATGGTCGAAATTAACGCACCATCCCCCTTCGCCTACCATGCTGAGGTAGAGTTCTAGTTCTGGTGGTGAGAGATACTCTTCTAAGTCTGGACGATCTGCTGGATCAAGATTACAGCAGGCTCCACATTGCTTTACACATTGCCAAGTTGACATTTTGGATTGGGGATTGGGGATTAGAGATTGGGGACTGGGGATTGGGGATTAGAGATTGGGGATTGGGGATTAGGGACAAGGAGAGAATAACTTATACCTAATTCCCAATGCCCCATTCCCAATCCCCTATTTTACGTTTTTATGTCTTTTCTTATAATTTTGTTAAGTAAATTAAATCTAACAACCCATAGCCAGATATGATCGATTGCGGGTTTTGTAATTAAGTTATTGAATTTTTTAAGGCAATTGAAAGGAGAAAGGAAAAATGTTTGATGCTGTGTCTGACTTGTTTAACGCTTTTACCAGTATCAATTGGGAAGTTATCTTCCAATTGCTGTCCGTGGCGCTAATTGTGATTGCTGGGCCAGCAGTAATCTTTGTGCTGGCATTTCGCAACGGCAACCTATAAGAGTGCTGAGTGCTGAGTGCTGAGTAGAAGAAAATTTTGGAATTTAAAACTGAGAACTCATAAATCAGCACTCAATACTGATAAAGCCTGAAGGGCAGCTTGGATAATATTGTCATACTGTGGTTGAGAGATATCAACTTCTTTGGCATTTTGACGATCAGTCCCCAGCAAACCAATTATATGTCCTGGCTGCATGGCTAAGACTTTCCCTTCAGAATTTTTAATTCTTAATTCTGCTTCAATACCGTTTTTATAGAAACCACAAGTATACTGTCGCTGGTTATATTCAAAGTTGGTGCTTGACTGAATAGGTGGCGAAGCAAAAAATTGTTGAAGCTGAATTGGCAACCTGACACCGATTAACTCTAGCTCGATGGTGGTGTTGCCGTTAAAGTAATTTTCTCGCAGTTTGTAAGCGATATCCACTCGCGATGGTAAGCGGAAATAGTCGCCCCAACGCCAGGCGATCGCTTTGATTTGATACTCCTGATTATCGATAGTTTGGGCAATTGTCAGTTTGATGTGACCCTTACCGACAATTTTTTGCTCAACCACTTGAACATTAGGTGTCCAAAAAACTGGATCGGGGTTGTCCATACCGCAAGGGTGCAGAGCATTAAGCTGTTGATAAAGCTGCTGATTGATCTGATTAAGGTTGACTTCGGCATCAATTTTGAGCAGAGGCTTGAGATGCCGGGGTTCAAGACACTGGTTAGCAAACTCAATCAAACGCGATCGCATCATCTGTAAATTCTCTGCTGGTAGAGAGAATCCCCCAGCTGCTTTGTGTCCACCAAATTTACCTAGTAAATCGTGACAATATTCCAAAGCTTCAAACACATGAAACTCTGGAATAGAGCGTGCAGAACCGCGTATATGTCCCTCATCCTCATAAGTCCCGATAAACACCGGAACGCCGTAGCGTTCTACCAAGCGGGAGGCGACAATCCCAATAACGCCATGATGCCAATTGGGTTGAACAACAATTAATACACGGTCTTTTTGTAGAGACGCAACAAATTCTGTCTCTACATAAGCGCTCGCTTCTTGTTCAATTTGCTGACACATCTCCTGGCGAGAAGCGTTGATTTGTTCGCACTGCATTGCTCTTTCCAGCGCCAACCCCATATCATCTGTAGTCAGCAATTCAATCACAGTCTGGGGATTACCAATCCGACCAATAGCATTAATGCGCGGCCCCAGACGAAACCCGATATCTTCAGGCTTGAGTGATTTTGGATTGGAGATTTTCTTCTCTGCTACCCTGCTCCCCTGCTCCCCTGCTTCCCCTGCTTTCTCATCTCCCCTCGCTTGCACTCCACCTACCTGAATTAACGCCTGTACACCAGCTAAGTTGGATTTGGGTAAATGCTGTAAACCACGTTTCACCCAACGGCGATTTACGCCAGTTAAGGGGGCTAAATCTGCGATCGTTCCCAGCGTAAATAGTGCTAGCATCGGCTGGATCAAACCCCTAGTCTCCCCTAACTGTTGTGCTAGAGACACTGCCAAGATGTAGGCAACACCAACACCAGCAACACCCCGATAAGGTGAGGATTCGGCTATTAGTTTGGGATTAAGAATAGCGTTAGCTGGTGGTAATTTTTGGGGGATATCATGGTGATCGGTGATAATAACTGCAAGACCAAGTTCTCTAGCCCTAGCAACTGGTTCAAACGCAGAGATGCCATTATCTACAGTCAGAATTAATCCCACACCTTCGCTGTGAAATTCTTCAACTATGCGTTTATTAATACCGTAGCCTTCGTGCATTCGGCTGGGAATAGCATAATCTACTTGTGCGCCTAAAGTGCGGAGACTACGTAAAAGTAGAGCAGTGCTGGTCATACCATCAGCATCATAATCACCACAAATAGCAATTTTTGTTTGAGAAGCGATCGCATTTTGCAACAACTCCAAACTAATTGCCAAATCTGGGAAATCTTCTAACGGCGAAGGTAAAACTAAAGACTCTGGATCTAAAAATGCTTGTACCTGTTCTGGTGTTTCCATACCCCGATTGATCAACAACTGGCTGATAATCGGTGAAAGATTTGTCAAAGCTGCCAGATTTTGGGCAAATTCTGGTTTTTGCGGATAAATTTGCCAGCGCTGATCGGGTAAGCGCCTGCGAGGCTTTGAAAGTTCAGATACAGGTCGGTCTAGCACAATAAAAGTTAGGAGTTTTCAGTTATGAGTGTTGAATTCAAATTTGCTTCTTAACTCATAACTAATAACATTATTTGCTACCTATAATACGTTTATTCTGCCATCATCCATAATATATAACGAGCGATCGCCTGGAGAGCGCCAAGTCGGACGGAGTTCGAGCCGCAATGTGCCAAAGTTGGGTTTTGAGACAATTGCTTGTAGTGATAAACCCTTTTCGCTCCAAAATATCAGAGATGTATTTGGTTCTGTACCCTCTAGTTGTTCTAGATTTAATTTCTGTCCTGGACTCAAGGATATTGCGTCAGTCCCAGAGGGTTTTTGAATTTTTATCAGGTTTGGTGTGCTATTTATAACTTCAACTCGGATGTGTTGCCCAGGTGTAAACTGAATTGGGTGCGACCCACACTTAGAGGCACAAGTTCGAGCTAATGTAGCACTAGGACTATTGATTGATCCTATTAAAACAGTAGCTGCAACTAAAGCAAATGACAGAGGCTTAAACATAATACACAGTATAAGTACTAATCTTAAATAAATATTACTTCAATTTCGGACTATTAAGCCTCAGCATATTTTCCAGAATTAAGCTAATGCAAAGCAACATCAGCCCATCACAAAGTTGGACTGCTGTAAGCCATAATCAAGACAGAATTAGGAATCAGGAACACAGAAGTGAATCATGCACATCCTATCCCTTCATTATCCCGATGACTTACTTATTACCTCCGGTAAATCACCCCAAGCGTTAGAAGCAGAACTCACATTTTTGCTCGCAGTTAAACTATTTGAGCTACGCCGATTATCGCTTGGTAAAGCCGCCGCCTTTTGCAGCATGAACAAACCGCAGTTCATGTACGAACTAGGACGTTTGCAAATCCCGGTTATCAACTTAGATGATGACCAAATCGCCGACGAATTGCGCGATGATTAACTCTGTCATCGTTGCCGATAGCAGCCCCCTCATTTCCTTGGCAATTATCGCGCACCTGGAACTTTTACCCCAACTTTATCAGCGAATATTAGTTCCCACAGCCGTATGGGATGAAGTAACAATCCAAGGTATAGGTTTACCTGGCGCACAAGCCGTCAGTCAGTTAACTTGGTTGGAAATTCAAGCCCCTGAAGCCCTGATATTAGAACCATTATCAATCCTAGTTGATCGTGGAGAAGCTGAAGCTATTGCCTTGGCTCAGTCCACTCCAGATAGTACGGTACTTTTGGATGATGCTCAAGCACGAAGGGTTGCAGAACGCTTAGGAATTCGCCGGATAGGTACTCTTGGCATTTTGCGTAAGGCGAAAAAAGCAGGCTTGATTGTTGAACTTAAAGTATATATTGAGCAGTTACGCACCAATGGAATTTATATCCGACCTAGCCTCATTGATGCAGTGCTACGGGATGTCGGAGAAATAGACTAATCGAAGATTCAGATAAAACTCAAACAAAATTTTTTGAGTGTTATGCAGCATAGGGTCACTCTCCTACGTATTATAGATTGAGTCTGTAGTACCGCTATTTTAGTGAGTCTGGTATCACAAAACAAAACCCTGTACAAAGTTTTACCTTATTGTACAAGGTTGTCTATTATCCTAAATACTTAAGACAAGCTCTTTAACCGAAGCGTCCACTGATATAATCTTCAGCTTCTTTAGTTTGAGGAGAACTGAACATTTGCGCTGTCGGATTAAACTCAACTAATTTGCCGCGACGTTTGCCATGTTCGTCAATTTCTGTATTGAAGAAAGCCGTGAAATCTGCCACTCTAGAAGCTTGCTGCATATTGTGTGTCACCATGATGATGGTGTATTGCTCCTTGAGTTGTAAGCAGAGTTCTTCTACTTGGCGGCTAGAAATTGGGTCAAGAGCAGAACATGGTTCATCCATCAATAATACATCTGGCTTCATCGCGATCGCACGAGCAATGCAAAGCCGTTGCTGTTGTCCGCCAGATAATGCAGTACCTTTCTCTTTGAGTTTGTCTTTGACTTCATCCCAAATGGCAGCGCGTCTGAGGGAATCTTCCACCAATTCATCAACGTTACCTTTAAAACCGTTAGCACGGGGCCCAAAGGAAATATTTTCGTAGATTGACTTCGGGAAAGGATTCGGTCTTTGAAAAACCATTCCGACTTGGCGGCGTAATTTGACAGAATTGATCTTAGGATCGTAAATATTGCGATCGCGATAATTCAGTCTACCCTCAACCTTTGCTCCAGGGATTAAATCATTCATCCGATTGAAGCAACGCAGTAAGGTACTTTTACCACATCCTGAAGGCCCAATAAAAGCAATAATTTGTTTATCAGGAATCTTTATATAGACATCTAAAAGTGCTAGAAATCCATTGTAATAGACCTTTACACCTTCAACATTGAAGACGCTATTATCTTGATCTATCGTGGCACTATCTGATTGACTTCTACTATTGCTATAAGTCATTTGGTTGAACTCCTAATATCTGTGAATCTATCCAATTAGATATTTAATTACCTAACTTATTGAGAAGCGTTGCCGGATATAAATTGCTACACCATTTAGAACTAAAATCAAGAGTAACAACGCAATAATTGTGGCTGCTGCTGCACTAGCAAAACCCGGTTCAGGACGAGTGATGTAACTGTAAATTTGAATGGGTAATGCCATAAATCTCTGAAACAAACCAGGGTTAAAGGTGAGAAAACCCACAGCACCTACAACAATCAGAGAAGCTGCATCACCTATAGCGCGGGATACAGAGATAATCACCCCCGTCAAAATACCGGGAACAGCGTATGGTATGACATGATTGCTGATAGTTCGCCATTTTGTGACACCTAATCCGTAAGAAGCATTTCTCAACGAATCTGGGACAGCGCGAATTGCTTCTCTAGATGTCACAATAATTACTGGTAAAGACAACAAGGATAAAGTCAATGCACCGGAAATCAAAGCGGGGCCAAACCCAAGCAAATAATTGAAAACCCCTAAACCCAGCAATCCATAGACAATAGAAGGTACACCCGCCAGATTACTGATATTAATCTCAATAATCGCTGTCCACCAAGCTTTAGGTGCATACTCTTCTAGATATAAAGCTGCCCCGACACCAATAGGGACAGTAACGAAAATCACAACCAACCCTAAAAGAATGCTGCTGATAATTGCAGGGCGAATGCCACCTTGGTCAGGAAAACGAGAAGGAGTTTCCGTGAGAAAGCCGGGTGACAAAAATCTGCCTAATCCGTCTTTCAAAATATCAAAAAGTAGCAACGCTAGGACAAATAAACCAATCAGCAATCCTAACAAAAAAAGTACTTCAAATACTTTACCTAATGTCTCTCTACTTTCAACATTATCGGTAAATTCTGCCGCAGAATCTAGAGAATCATCTTGTTGATAACTTGTAGCCATATTTATTTAGTCGTATTTTTCTTTAAAGCGATTAGCAATCCAGAAACTAACAATATTCAAAGCAAGGGTAAGTAGAAACAGAACAGCGCCTACAGCATATAATGTCTTGAAATTAAGACTACCACGCGGACTATCTCCACCAGAAATTTGTGCCATGTAGGCTGTCATTGTTTCTACTGATTCCGCAAAGTTGATAGTTATTCTTGGTTGCTGTCCGGCGGCGATGAGGACAGTCATTGTTTCACCCACAGCTCGAGAAATACCCAAAATAATCGAGGCGATGATTCCAGAAAGTGCGGCTGGTAGAACTACTTTAAAAATGGTTTCTAGTTTAGTGATACCTAAAGCGTAAGATCCTTCTCGCAAAGAACGTGGAACTGCTCGGATGGCATCTAAGCTAATAGAACCAACGGTAGGAGTAATCATTATCCCCATCATTAATCCCGCACTCAAAGCGTTGAATATTTCCAGAGGGATAACATTTCGCAGTAATGGTGTTAGGAACAACAGGGCAAAGTAACCATATACTACTGTAGGTACTCCCGCCAAAAGTTCCACTGCTGGACGTAAAATAGCTGCTACTTTGGGTTGAGCATACTCACTTAAATAAATCGCAGAAGATAAACCTAGAGGAATAGCAACCGCCATTGCAATAGCTGTAGTTAAAAAAGTGCCATTAATTAAAGGCCAAATGCCAAAATGTTTCTCTGCAAATAGAGGTGTCCATTTAGTATCAAGAAAGAATTGGGCAAAGGAGACTTCTTGGAAAAAACCGAATGTCTCTTGAAAGATAATTACGACAATACCAAAAGTAGTCAAAACCGAAACTAAAGCACAAGCAAATAGAATTACCGCAACAATCTTTTCGGAAATGTCTTCAGATGGATTTTTATCGAGTGATTCTCTGGATTGTAGATAAAGACCATCTTGAGAATTAGTATTTTGCATAAACAATTAACTTCTCACTAAAATTAAACTACTATGCCTGAGACTTTATTCAAATAAAGTTTGTAATTGGTTCACCTGGTTTTGCTTTTTTGAACTTTGTCCCCGTTTCTCCAGTAGCAAATTTTTGTTTGACTTTGAGGTAAGCTTCATCAGGTAATGCTACATAACCTACACTATCTACCCACTTCCAAGAATTTTCTAGATAAAAATCTACAAATTCCTTGACTGCTGGCTTAGTATCTAAAGATTTTTTGCTGACATAGATGAAGAGAGGACGAGACAAAGGTGTATAGATATTTTTAATCACATTATCAACTGGAACTGGTTTTTCACACTTTCCAGTAAGACTTTCTACAGCGACTAGATTCAATTTCTCTTGATTTTGAATGTAGTAAGATATCCCAACATAACCCAAGGCTGTTTCATCACCTGACACTCCTTGTACGAGAAGGTTTTGATTCTGAGTGGCAGTGTAGTCTGTACGGCCATTCTTGGCTTTGCCAGTCACAGCTTGAGTCATATAATCGAATGTTCCCGTATCAGAAGATGGAGCATATAGCTTCAGCTTTTCGTTAGGAAACTTGGGATTAACTTGATTCCATGCCAAGATTTTGCCGTCTGATTTGCCGCCCCAAATCTTGCCCAGTTCCTTAATAGTTAGACATTTGACAAAGTTATTTTTACGGTTGGCAATCACGGCGATGCCATCTAAAGCTACAGGCAATTCGACAAATTGAATATTCTTACTTTGACATTTTTTGATTTCTTCATCTCTAATGGTACGAGAAGCACCAGCTATATCAATATCGCCATTACAAAATTTACTGAAACCACCACCAGTACCACTTGAGGCAACGCTTACTTTAGCTTCAGGTTTGACTTTACCGTATTCTTCTGCAACTGCTAAAGAAATCGGAAAACCTACAGCTGCACCGTCAATGCTCACCTGACTTTTCTTTTCCTCATTACCGCTACAGGCAGTGATACTGCTGGCAAGAATCATTAAAAATGTCAGGAATAAACTATCCTTGAATAGGCTACGAAAGCTCATAAAATTATCAATTTTAAAATGACTGCGAATTGATTATGCTTGGCTATCTGCAATTAGAGAATGCTGCATGAAAAAATAAATATCATGCTTTGTTTGCAGCTTGCACTTTGTCAAAAATTGCTCCATCTCCAAAAAACTTTTTCTGGATAATATCCCAGCCACCTAAATCTTGAGATGTGAATAAAGTTTCAATTGGTGGATGTTGTGATGCTACTTCTTGGCTAACGGTGGGGTTAACAGGACGATATTGTAATTTTGCGAATTCCTGTTGGGCTTCTGTGGAGTAAAGAAAATCAACAAAGGCTTGTGCAACTTCTCTTGTACTGTGTTTCTCGACGTTTTTATCAACTACCGCTACAGGATTATCAATAGAAATATTGACTTGAGGTACAACATAAGGCAACTTTGTCCCATTTTTACCTGCCAAAATCACCTCATTTTCGTAGTTAATTAAAACATCTCCCTGACCTTTTTGGAAAAATAAATCGCTTGCTTCACGGGCATCTTTTGTCAGAACAGGGGTGTTTTTATAAACTTTAGTGACATAATTTAATGCTGTGGCTTCGTCGCCTCCCGTTAGACTCACCGAACCCCAAAAAGCTAAGAATTCCCAGATAGCAATACCAGAAGTTTTTGGGTTAGCTGCAATCACTTTCACGCCATCTTTTGCCAAGTCTGCCCAAGTATTGATACCTTTTGGATTGCCTTCGCGGGTGACGATCGCAGCAACCGATTTGCTAACAATACCATTTCTGGGAGCTTTGGTTTCCCAACCTGATTTAATCAAACCTGCTTGTTGAATCTTGCTGACATCGAGAGGAAGTGCCAAGTGTACTATATCTGCTTCTTGCGAACCGTTAATGACAGCAGCCGCTTGAGCGCCAGAACCTCCATAACTTTGTTCAAAAGTGACGTTTTGGTTATGTTCTTGCTTCCACTTTTGGATAAATTTGGGAATTATCTGGTCATGTGCAGCTTTGGTTACAGAGAAAGATACGAGTTTTAGCTTAACATCATTTTTGCTAGCTGAACTGCTTCCAGAACAGGAGGCAACTGCTATACTCAAAAAAATACTTGTTAAAAACAGACTCACAAAGCTTTGTACACTGCGTCCATTCAACCAACTTTTAATTGCATGTTGATACCGGAATTGTATACTCTGCAAAGCTTTTATGACATAAGCCTGTATCCCTTCACTTAGAAATTTACTTAATTGTGTCGGTTGTTGCGACTTGCTCATTAGAATCACCCCTAAATCTACGGTATTTCTACATGCATACCGTGATTAAAAGAATTATAGGGTATATAGAATAATATTTATCATCTGGATTAGATTTTTTTACTAGGTGAGCAATTTATCATCAAAAGTCTGATTTACCAAGGAATTTCAAGAAACGGGTTTTTTCTGCTGGAAAGCGAAATAATTTGATTGCATCTATACATAATATTTCCTAAGAAATATGTGATGATTAATACAAAATAGTAGTATAAACTCGAATTTTTTAGCCAAAAAAGCTTTTTTTTGAAACAAAGTAGCTGCACTACAGCATCTTGAGTATCATAATTTTGCGATCGCACATCCTAGTAAAATATATAATCAGGCGATAAAATTTAAGCACCCACCAACTGAGTCAGGCGTTTCAATATACGTAGCACGTCGTACAATTGATTTCCAGGGTTACGCATCAAAAAACCATTTGATAAAGCATAACGTGGTGGATTTGCTTTCACTAATTTGACGAAAATAAACTTGCTTCCCGTGGCAATCATACCAAAACTAGGTTTATCGTTATCCCAATTTCCTAACAGATAAGCAAGAATTTGTGCGAGTCCTTGTTCGACTGAAAACGAACCTTTTTTAGACTCAACAATCATCACCCAAAATTGCTCTTTTAAAACTAAGGTATCTATTCTACCTTTGATAATTACATCTTCATCTGGCACAGCAATATCTATAGATTCTTCTGATTTTACATAAAACGGAGCCAGATAAAAATCCCTAATAAAAAGCAATGGGTCTATAACTGCCATTCTGACTACATCTTTTAGTAAAGGTGGGTAATTAAGAAGATTAAAATAACCCATTTTTACCTTATCTAAAAGTTGTTTATCTAAATCATTTATTTATGGTAAATCTTCTTGCCATTCCCGGAAGAATGAGCCATCCAAAACTAACTCAATACCAAAGTTATCGATTAAATAGCGTAAGTCGATGGCCTTTGCTTGCATTGTTTGCGTCATATATTTTGGAGAGTGGAAAATAGGCCTTACACAAAATACCTCTAAAACTCTGATTTCTCCGTGCCCTCTGCGCCTCTGCGGTAGCCTGCGGCAAGCCGAAGCGTCTACGTTATTCCATAATAATTGCTAATTACAAATTATTTCAAACTACTCACTAGTTGCTGCTTCTAGCCAAACTTCCACATCATCTGCTAGCAACTTCTGTGCTGCATCCATCATTGATGCTGCGATGTCTTTGAGGTCTTCGCGATTATTCAAGTAAGTTTTCAATGCTTCCATTGGGTCGATGCTACTACTCGCACTCAATTCAGGAATGCGGGGCCTGGCTAATTGACTGACTAATTCTGCTTGAATGGTGTAGGTATGAGCGGCACTTAAAGCAGTATGTAGAGAGGAACTGTCAATTAAATCCATCTGTTCAGAGCGGAGTTTGTAAATTAGCCGCACTACAGCATCTTGAATATCATACTTGGCGATCGCTTTCATTAACACCGCCTGCGGATCGTCTGCTTTTGAGATATCCACCTCAATGGTTTGGAAAGTCCGAACTGTTAAGGGGCAAAATTCCCACTCAGCGCTTCCCCGCTCCAGTTCCAGCATTACATAGCCTTTGTCTTCTTTTTCTTCGCTAAAATCTACCCGCTCAATACTCCCTGGATAAATCACCGGCGGGTTGTTGGATTTATTTAGATTTTGATGGCGGTGGACGTGTCCTAACGCTACATAGTCAAAACAAGGTCGCGTCAGCAAAGATAGGGGTAGAGTAAAGCCTTTACCAACTGCCAAAAAGCGTTCTGCGCCCAAGGTTGCATTATCAGCCATCAAGTGAGCTAAAAGGATAGTAGGTACATCGGGGTCAAGACGGCGGACTTCCCCTTCTAAAACAACTCGCAGACGTTCTGTTAATAGTTGGTTGACTTCCGCCAAAGATAAACCTTCAGTCTCTTGGCGAGTCATTAAGGTAGAACGAGTCAGCCAAGGCAGAGTAATTACTTGCACTTTGCCATTACGGGTTCCGATGCAGTGAGTAGTTAATGTATCACCAACAACAAACCCTGGCACTCCCAACGTGCGATAAATATTTAAACTCGCCCCTCCCTGTCCTTGGGAATGTTGGTCGTGGTTGCCTACCAACAGCACTGTCGGAATATTGGCATCCATGAGACGGCGAAACTGGCTGGCAAAAGCTTGTTGTACATAAGGCGGTGGTGTTGCATCCGGGAAAGCATCGCCACCAAATATCACCATATCAACGGTATCTGTCAGCGCTCGGTCAATACATATAGACAATGTATTGACAAAATCCTCCAATCGTGTGTTTAATCCAGTCGAAGGATTAATTCGTCCGTGGGAGAAGCCGCTTCCCATGTGGATGTCGGAGAGATGGAGGATTTTAATCATATTTGTCTTTTGTTCTTTGTCTACATATTAATGACAAATAGCTATTGAGAACTGTTTAAATGTCTCAAACTTACCAATGACTCGTCAATATTCTACGTTTTTCCCTTGGGCTTATTGTATTTTTTACCACTTCAGTCTTAGAAAATTGTACAAAAAGATGTACTCTCCCCAAAAAATTACTTAGAATCCCCATTCTGCACCCCCAACTGTCAAAATCAGTTTTTTCAGATTTTTAACCTAGTGAAATGTTGTATTTAATACGAAAAACCTCAAATCAGGATTGCGATCGCACATTGTCAGTTAATTGCGGTGTAAATGTGACAGTTCTATTGAGCGATCGCTTATCCTAGTTTTTGGTTGATAGCGATACCGCCACATGACAAAGCCAGTGATGAACAAAACCAACGGTGCAAGTCCGACAAAGACGTAGAAAATTCGGGATGGCAGTCCCCAGAAAGTACCGTAGTGCAAAGGGACGAAGGAATTGATAATGCGATCGCCTAACGATACCTTCAAAGAAGTATCTACTCGCAAAACTTTACCACTATACTGGTCAAGATAAGCAGTGCTTTCACCAGAGTCTACATCTTCTTGGGTCAGCTTAAAGCTAACTGTTAAGGCTTCTTCTGGTTTACTTGGAAAGTAAATTCTCCTAAGCGTTGCATCCGGTAAGGCAGCAATAGCCGTTTTTAATTGTTCTTTTAGTCCTAACGCAGACTTACCAGCAATGGGAACAGATACCGGAGTCGGTTGCTGTTTGGAGAAGGTGACAGCATAGATCATCGGGTTGATGAACTCACCAAAGCTCCAGCAAAATCCTGTAAAGAATGCAAATATCAGAAATACTGCTGTGATCAAGCCAGCAACTTTATGAACATCAAAGTTAACCCGTTTGGGATGAGCATTCCACTTGATTTTGAAGCCAGAAATCAACCTGCGCCAACCCGGCCAAAGGATAATACCTGTAATGCTCATGAAGGACATCAGTAAACCAATAATGCCCACAAACTTATAGCCAATGTCACCGCCTAAAAGGGCATAATGAAGTGGATAGACGATTTCAAAAAACTTATTCACAAAACTTGACTTGAAATTATTGCCGAGAATTGCTCCTGTGTAAGGGTTCACGTAGTTTTCATTCCAGTCCTTTTCCTTGGTTTTCAAGACAACATTCATCGGCTCATTTGGCTTGGAGGGCAGGTAAATCGCCTGGAGAGTTGCATCTGATTGATTGCTATATGTCTTTTTTACAGTGTTTATTACAACTTCAATTGGCAGTGGTTCACCTTGAGGAGTAATTGTCCCAATTCGGCGCTGCTGATCGAGGTTGCTAATTTCTGTGTGGAAGACCAATAGGCTACCTGTCAAACCGACAAGAATTGCAATCAGTCCCACTACTAAACCAATGTAGCGGTGTAGGGTGAAAACTAGATGACGAAAGGATTTTTCTTGCATGGTAGATGCTCTACAACTAGAGAAACAATTTGATTAAGTTCTAGTGTTAATATTGTTGGCTTTTGGCGATCAGCTCCCTTAAAACTCCCAAGAAATTGTACCCTGTACGGTGAACGGCTCACCAGGGAAAACACGCAGCTGGTTAAGGGCAGTGTCAAAGTAGTCTACATCAAACAAATTTTTGAAATTGAGCTGTGTGCGTAAATGTCCTCGTTTGTAGAAGATGGCAGCATCGGTTGTGAAATAGCTGGGCAATTTAAAGCTATTTTCTAAATCGGCTTGCCTGTCGCCGACAAAGAAAAAGCCCAGGCCAAACCCCAACCCTTGCAAGGAACCTTTTTGAATTTCATAGGTTGTCCACAGGTTAAAGGAATTCTCTGGCGTATTGCTCAATTTCTTACCAAGAATACTAGAATCGGTATCATCTGTAATCTGAGCATCAGTGTAGGCATAGCCACCATAGAATTTCCATCCCGGCAAGATTTCACCCGATAGGCCCAGTTCAATCCCCCGGCTGCGCTGTTCGCCAATTTGGATCTGAAAGTTAACATGAGCTGGATCTGGATCGGCCGTGAGAATATTGGACTTGGTGAGGTCGTAAAAGGCAAGGGTTGCCGATAGTTTGCTGCTAATATCTGCCTTGATGCCCACTTCATACTGAGTACCGCGTTCAGGTTCAAACAGATTGCCATAAAAATCTTGTCCAGTGTTTGGGGTAAAGGAGCGGCTGTAGGTGGCATACAGTGAAATCGGCTCTATGGGCTGATAGACGATGCCAAAACGAGGAGTGAAGGCATCACTCGAGTTGCTGCTTTCTGTATTGACTAAGTCATCTCTACCTGTGGATCTGGAGGTGTCAAACCGCCCACCTAGCAGCAACTTCAGATTATTAGTCAAATTGACCTGATCCTGAACATAAACACCCAGTGCATCACTCGAACCAGAACTCTTATATTGAGAACTGACAGCAGTACCTAACGGCTGACCATACACAGGATTGAACAGGTCAATGGATGGCGCAGTGGTATACTTACCGCTTGATTCAATGGTGTCGGTTCGACTGAGATCGACTCCAAATAGTAATTGATGGCGAACCGAGCCAGTGGAGAATTTACCAATCACATCTGTTGTCAAGTTATAGGCATTGTAATACTCTTTATAGTCGGTAATACCAATACGATCCAGGGTTCGCTTGTCGTCCTGAAGATTGACAGGAAAGGCAAGTTTGTCCTGATTGTATCGAAAGAACGTTGCATTGAAAGCGTTTCGGAATGACCAATTGTCGCTCAACTGATGTTCCAGTTTGTATCCTACTCTACCCGTCTTCGTTTCTTGATTACTGTCAGGTTCACCAATGTAGCGATTAAGCGGTATTTTACCATTGGGGTTGGCAAGGACAGTGCCTTCGGCAGGTAAACCCCGCACGGGATTTTCAGTTTTTTGGTCAGTGTAATCTGCCTCTAGAGTCAAGTTGGTTTTCTCACTAATGTCCCAACGCAGGACAGGCGCAATGAAAAACACTCTGTTGTTGAAAAAATCAGTGGTTGCGTCTCTATCCAGGTAAGACGTATTCAGTCGATATAATACTGTCTTTGAGTTATTCAGTGGTCCAGACAGATCCAAAGCAGCCCGATAAAGATCATCACTGCCAACGGTTGCTTCAATGGCATAAAAAGGGTCGCGCAGAGGTTGTTTGGTAATCACATTCAGCGTCCCACCTGGGCTGCCCTGACCAAACAGAACTGAAGCTGGACCTTTGAGCAATTCAATTCGCTCAATATTCGATACTTCAATCGAATTAGCTGCAAATCCAGTTGGCAACCCATTCCTGATCGCATTGCCATCAAACCCTCGAGTCTTAAATTGGACATCTGAAGTACCAGTATTGGCACCACCGGCACCGCTTATCGTCAAACCAGTGATGTTTTTGAGCGCCTCAGCAGTACTGGTAACTTGTTGATCCTGCAGAACCTCTTGAGGAATTACTTGAATCGATTGGGGAATGTCACGCAGGGGCGTATCGGTTCTGGTGGCGGCGGAAGCATTGGGTACGCGATACCCATCTTGCTCCCCTGTTACCACCAACTCAATTGGTTCATCACCCTCAGCCGATGGTTGCTGTGGTTGTGTCTGGTTTAGTGGCTGTTGAGGTTCCGACTGTTGTGAAAGTGGTTGTTGCCCAAGTAGCCCAGAAGCCGCCGCACTCGCAACAGCAAAAACCAAACCCTCCCTCGGACTATCATACAACTCCACAACTGGTAAACCCGCTTCACCCGTTACTGTTAGCCGGATAGTATTGGCATCAAAGTTAGTAGCAGTTACGGCAGTGATTCCCTGCGCTGGTCGCTGTTGGCTAAATTTGTTACCTGATGGCAGAAACAATTGAGCATTTTTAATATCTGCAATAAAGTTATTACCTTGACTCTTGACAGCTATTTGCAATTTTTCCGATGCAGTTGTTTCTAAAATTAGGTCAATTCCTTTATTTGTGGTGTTCACTCTAACTTGAGTGATTTTAACCACTAAATCATTCTCTATATTTTGAGATAACAAGTTTTTGGCATCGGTTGAGAGCGCTTGGAAATCAACGACTGTAGGTATTTTAGTGATGACTTGACTCTGTTTTGACTCAGCCAAAGCTGCTTGAGTCAGTAATAGGTGGACGAAAATCCCCATCCCTAGATTAAAAATAAAATATCGCCAAGGTTGTTGCAAGATATTGCTCCTCACACAAATTTAGTCCAAATTTTTATTAAAAAAGATTTGCAACTATTTTAAGGAGCTTACGTATTTACACGACAACAAATCTAGGCCATGGAGGACAAAAATTAGGCCATAAAGGACAAGTTTGAACTGGTCACGGTGATAGTGTAGTATTAACTTTTACTCTCTTATTTCCATATCTAATCTGGTAGGGTGCGTAAGAGAGCGGCGTAACACACACTACAAAACTTATTCCCAATCCCAATGCTTATTATTCCATAGAATAAAAAATCATCATTCCATAACAATCTTTTTCCCGGCTCGACAAGCACCAGGGGTAATACCAAACTTGCGCTTAAAAGCGTTTCTAAAATGACCTAGATGTGAGTAACCAACCACATTTACCACTTCTTCCACAGTCATTTTGCCCTCTTGTAAAAACTGCTTTGCTTGTTCCAAACGATAATCCCGCAAACAACCAAATGCAGTTGTGCTAAAAATCTCACGAAAGCCAAGTTTTAGCTTCATATGATGCAGCCCGACTTGCTGTGCTAAATCAATCAGTGAAGGTGGCTGGATGTGATTTTGAATTAAAATTTCTTTAGCTTGGTAAATTTTTTCCACATCAACAGGCTTGAGATTAGTAAATAGATACTGTTCCTGTTGAGTTTCGACAAACTGAGTCAATTGCCACGATAGAAGTTCGATGATTTTGCTTTCTAAATACATCCGCTTCATCATCCCCTGATGGGGAGAATGCAAGATTTGCTCTAAGGCTAAATGCATTTGGTGGGTGATTTGACCAACTTGACGATGGAATAGAGGTAGAGTATCAGACTCTAGCAGTGCTTGTAATGGTTTGGGTAGAACTTCTGAACCTGTAGCAAATGATCTGAAGAAATCAAAGTTGAAGAGAATTAAAATTGTTAGTTCTGTACCTACTGCCACTTCATCAATTTGTTTAATATCTGACAAATAAAATAAATAGTTTTTACCCGCTTCGTGTAAGTAATCAGCTTTGAAAGATTTATCTTGATTTCCAGAAATCACTATCCTACCACTTCCTGCCAGGGAAAACCTGGCTACAATCCATTGATGAGTATCAACCGGACTTTCTAGCTTTAAGTCTCTGAGCCATTTGCCATCATACAGCAGCAGATGGACTCCGTGTCGCAGTTCAACTTCTCGATAACTACCTGTAATATAAAGGTCGCTATATTTGACAATGCGATCATAACCTTCAGTATTATAGGCAACTTCATAACCCTTGCGGCTTTCTAGATGCTGTTGATGGTATTGTGCTGATGTAATTATCTCCATAGCCTTTGACTGCTCAACCACAAGTATCTTTAGTATCTTGCAGAATGGCGACTTTGTTTTTAGTTAAAGCAGCGATCGCTTAGTTTTCTTTCATTACGATCTTGGCTGTTGCACTAAGGCCCTGACATGAGTTGCGGAATCTTGTTGTAATGCTAGATGTTGCGATCGCAACACCCTCTACTACACTTAACTGAGCGATCGCCGCATCTAGGCTATACAGCGTCTTGAAAATGCATACACTAGAGGGGTTGCTGAAGGTATCGCCAGTTTGTAATTGTTTGCTAAATTTGTTCTGTAATAGTCTTATCTAACCGCAGAGGCGCAGAGTAAGCAGACAAGGGGAGAGTCAGGGGAAATTTTTCTTTTCTTTTATTCCCCACTCTTACCTACTCCCTACTTCCATTTAAATATGAATTCCGCATTCTGTTTTATCACTTCCCCGCCAGCGTCCGGCGCGTTCGTCTTCGCCTTCGCCGACTTTGGTGGTGATGGGTTGGTCGCCGATGCTGGGATAACCTTGGTCGTGGAGGGGGTTGTAGATGACTCCATGTTCAGCTACATAAACCCAGCTGTCTTGACGTGTCCAAGTAGCTATAGGATTTACTTTCAGCCGACCTTTACCGTCGAATTCAAATATGGGCATATTTGCACGGGTTACTGCTTGGTCACGGCGGCGTCCGGTAATCCAAGCGACGCTGTTGAGTTCGTCTAGACCTCGTAGCAGTGGTTCAATTTTTGTAATGTGGTGGAATTTGGCAATATCTTTGTCCCAGAGTTTATCGCCGTACTTGGCTTCAAAGGCTTCGCGGGTATCTACATCTGGAGTTTTGAAAGTTTGCAAATCTAGGTTATAGATTTGTATGGCTTTAGCAACTAATTCTAGGCTTTCAGGGAAGTGGTGCAAGGTGTCAAGAAAAATTACAGGAACGGGATGCTTCAGTTCACTGTAAAGAATATGGCTAATTATCATGTCATCCACGTTAAAGGCGCTTGTTTGCACCAGTCCCGTTGGGATATTTTCTATAGACCATGCCAGTATTTCTTTGGGTGTGGCAGTTTCAAATTGCTCGTTTAATTTGTCTAAGTCAAAAGCGATCGCTTGGTTTCTAGATGCCGTGGAGACTGTCATGATAATCTTCTATTCAAATATTTTTACCTTGATTAAGATCGATCTTACCCCATTAAGACGCGTATTCCGCTCGGAGATAAGGTAATTATTTTGTGTGGAAATTACTACATTTTGGGAATGGGGATTGGAGATTGGGGACAAAGCAAGGGAGAAGAATTTTCCCCTCCGCCTCTTTATCAATGCTCAACATCAAGTAAAAATTATTACATAAGCACAGATGAGGTATTTATTAAGAAAAGCTAAGGTAATTTAAGTTTTACAATACTTTTATAGATATTTATACTGATTTTGATATGGTTAAGGAACTATTAATAAAAGGGATTTTACTTAAATGAACAACGCAAAATTTAGCAATCCATTAGGCCAGTCTATAATTATGGGTGCTTTAATGATATTAACCAGCGTTGGGGTTATTACAATCATGAACTTTTTCTAAGATTAAGATTTCTCATTTTAGTAATAAGACTTCACATAGTCCCGCTCAAAACTGAGTGGGACTTTTACTTTTTTCATCCAGATAAATCATTGTGTATTAACTGGTTGCTGTAATTTTCAGTGTTTTTACGCAGTCTTGCAATCAAAGAATGTCTAATAGGGATGCGGCTTAGTGACCGACTGGCGCTTTCACTCCTGCACCGCCTTTACCCAGGAATAATAATAGGGGTAATGAGCAAAGGAATCCTATGCCTACGACTCGAAAGCAATCTGCGTAAGACAAAACAGCAGCTTGAGTATCTACTGTTTGACTTAATAAAGCGAGCGCTTGTTGTTGTGCTGTTGCTGCATCAATGCCTTGTCCTTGAAGTGCCCCATTGAGCAAGTCGAGACGTTGACTGGTTTCTGGGTCATAAGGGCTAAGTTTTGATAATAGGATGTCTCGATGAAAACTTTGTCTGCGGTCAAGCAGAGTAGTAAGTAGGGCAATACCAATACTGCCACCTAGTTGTCGAGTCAGGTTGTAGAAACCAGAACCAGCAGAAATATCTTTTTTGGGTAGCGGCCCTAAAACTGCCAAACTCAAAGGGAGAAACATAAATACAGTAAAAGCTCCACGCCATACCAATGGCCAAAATAAATCGTCTGTCCCGCTTTGTGGGGTAATTGCTGCCAATTGAAACATGACTCCAGATGAGCCGACAGCACCGATCGCAATTAAAAATCGGGCATCAACGATACTACTCAGTTTGCCTAATAAAACCATCCCGATCGCAGACGCTAAAGCCCCAGGCGCTAACAATAGTCCTGTCTGCGTTGCCGTAAATTGCAGCACGCTTTGAGCAAATATCGGCACAGCAAAGAGTGCGCCATAAAGCCCCATACCCACCACTGCCGAGAGAACGCTTCCCGCAGCTAAAGAACGGTGACGTAAAACTCTCAAATCTACAGCCGGGTGATCTGTTTTCAGTTCTCGCCAAATAAACAACCCCAAGCCGATAATCCCAAGGATAGTGAGAGAGACGATGAAACTAGAGGAAAACCAATCGTCTGTTTCCCCTTCTTCTAATACAGTTTGTATGCTACCCACAGCCACGATTAAAAACCCAATTCCCCACCAATCAACAGCTTGATTTTGGGTATCGTTCTTATCTTTATTCTTTGGCAAAAATGCCAAAGACATCAGGACTGCGATGATCCCAAAGGGAATGTTGACAAAGAAAATCCAGCGCCAGCCTAAACCATCTACTAAGAATCCTCCTAAGGTTGGGCCAATTGCTGGCCCAGCAATTACACCCACGCCAAAAACGGCTTGGGCTAAACCTTGTTCAGCTGGGGGAAAAGTCTCGAATAAAATCGCCTGGGCTTTCGCTAGCAATCCGCCACCGCATAAACCTTGGAGAATTCGAGCCGCGATCAACATCGGTAGATTGAAGGACAACCCACATAAAATAGAAGAAATCGTAAAACCAATCAGCGAGAAAATAAAGTAGGTTTTACGCCCAAAGTAATCTCCCAACCATGCAGATAAGGGAATTAAGACGACGTTAGCGATCGCATATCCGCTAACTATCCAACCCACTTCACTAACTGTTGCACCCAAAGTTGCTTGGATATCAGTCAGAGCGACGTTGACAATACTAGTATCAATTACTTCTAGGATTGCACCAAGAGAAGCCGTAAATGCGATCGCCCACTTCAATGGCCCGTGAACATAACCAAATTGGTCAATACTAGAACCTTTAATGTTGGTAGCCATTATTTAGCACAAATAATATTTGGGAGATGTCAAACCATGCCTTGGTTAGCCTACGCTGATGCCAAAGCTAAAATTAAATTTTGTATACATACGCTACGGTAGCGTATCATATAAAAATGGTCAAGGGAGTTCTTCCTGAAAAGCGGCAGAAATACCTATGCTAAAGATGGATGGTCATTGCAGCTGTTTTCGTGTAGAAGAATTGGGTTATCCTGCTTATTTGTTTCCCAGAAGCTATGTTCTATGCCCAACAGTGGAGTAAATGACCAAAAAGATATTGCTTGGGGATGGTATTTTTATGAGTAAGCAAATTAACAGCACCTCTGGACGCCCACGCAGCATCCACGCTGACCAAGCGATTCTGCAAGCAACTTTGGATTTGCTTGCAGAAGTAGGGTATGAAAATATGAGTATAGAAGCGATCGCTTCTCGTGCTGGAGTTGGTAAAACGACGATCTATCGGCGTTATACTTCCAAAGAAGAATTAGTTGCAGACGCGATTGAGAGTCTGAGAGATGATTTAGCGATCCCTAATACTGGCAGCTTTTGGGGAGACATGGATATCCTGATTAATAATGCCGCTAAAAAAATAGATAGTCCCCTTGGTCGTCAGACACTTGCGCTGATTGTTAGTACAGCGTCTAGCAATCCTCAATTTGCCGAGGTCTATTGGACAAAATATACAAAACTTCGACGTGAAGCCTTTTCTAAAATACTTGAGCGTGCTAAGTCTAGAGGCGAAATTCACAAGAATGCAGACGTAGACTTAATTATTGATCTTGTAAGCGGTTCACTATACTATGCACTGATATTCAAACCCACAACTGAGCCAGTAGAAGCATACATGCGCCGCACCATGAATCTTCTTATAAAGGGAGTAGGGAAAGAATTCTAAATCTCAGTCCCCAATCCCCAATCCCCAGTCTCATCTTGTTAGCAAAATAACTTTCCACTATAGGTCAGAAATGAGATGATGGAGAAATTAGAGAAAAAGGTGAACAATTGTTATTTTTCTCCCTCCGCTTCTGGTTGCAGAATGGCATCACAGTATTGAATGAGGGTTGTCAAGCGATCGCTAATCGTTTGAAGTCTCGTTTGTGCAGTCGATGCTTGCCGCGCTCCTTGGAAAAACATCACATCTATTGCCAACAAGCGCAATTGCTTGCTCATTTCCGTTTGATAAGACTGCACTCGCCAGTTTTCATCAGCCAAAGGCACAATCTGCTGCCCGAAAAATTGCTGCAACGTGGCTACACGCTGCCGCAGTTCTGGCGCAACGATTTGGGTAGTTGTGGCATCGGAGCGTAATTGCTCTAACAAAGTTACGAATGCCAGATATTTCTCACAGTTTAAAGACATCCAGTGCTAGTTAAGATAGTATTAATGTCAAGTAATTTTTCTTCTACAATAAACTTTCTTAAAGACTTATCACCATTAAAAGCCTCAAATCATGGTTTGAGGCTTTGTTTGCCATCAATGGTTGTTCTTTTTTTAACGATCCATGAAACCCAAACTGGATGACTACCATAAGCAATTGGAGAATCATCCTGACACTGCTTTTTCTACCCTTCTCTGGGTGACAGCATCTTCTTAAGGCGATGCTGCTAGTTTTATTTATTTTTCACTTATCTACCGATCCACTCTAAACCCTATTTTATGAGCAGTCTAGCTATTAATTCATCAGTTGATCTAGCCATTCCGGAATGGTTGAAAAAATGTTTGAAGGAGTCATCGACAAGTAGCGACGCAAATGAAGATGACCGAAGGCATAGTGATGCAGTATTAATTGGTCGAGCATTTGAATTTGCTTACCAGCTCCATCAAGGTCAATATCGCAAATCGGGAGAACCATATATTGCTCATCCCATTGCTGTAGCTGAATTGCTGCGTGACTTGGGGGGTAGTGCTGCTATGATAGCAGCTGGATTTCTCCATGATGTTGTCGAAGATACAGAAGTCACAAGTCAAGAAATAGAAGAACGCTTTGGCCCAGAAGTGCGGCAATTGGTGGAAGGTGTCACCAAGCTTTCTAAAATCAATTTCACCAGCAAAACTGAAAGCCAAGCCGAAAACTTCCGGCGGATGTTTTTGGCAATGGCGCAAGATATTCGGGTAATTGTGGTGAAATTGGCAGATCGTTTGCATAATATGCGAACTTTACAATACATGTCAGAAGCCAGCCGCCGCCGCAGTGCCCAAGAAACGCGAGATATCTTTGCGCCTTTAGCTAATCGCTTGGGTATCTGGCGGATTAAATGGGAACTGGAAGATTTGGCTTTTAAATATTTGGAACCGGAAGCTTTCCGCCAAATGCAAGAGCATGTTTCCGAAAAACGGACAGCGCGAGAAGAGAAATTAGCCAAAGCTACAGACATTTTGCGAGAACGTTTGCAGCAAACTGGAATTCACTTTCAAGATATCAGCGGTCGTCCCAAGCACCTTTATAGCATTTATCAAAAAATGCACCGCCAGCAAAAGGAATTTCATGAAATTTACGATTTGGCTGCACTGCGGATAATTGTTCAAACCAATGAAGAATGCTATCGTGCGTTGGCGGTGGTTCATGATGCTTTTCGCCCAATTCCGGGGAGATTTAAGGACTACATTGGACTACCAAAGCCTAACCGTTACCAGTCATTACATACTGGGGTGATTGGATTAACTGGCCGTCCTTTAGAGGTGCAAATTCGGACAATCGAAATGCATCACATCGCCGAGTACGGGATTGCCGCCCATTGGAAGTACAAAGAAACAGGTGGTTCTAGTATTAGCCATTTGACAGGCACAGATGACAAGTTTACTTGGCTGCGGCAACTGCTGGAATGGCAAACCGATCTTAAGGATGCACAAGAATATCTTGATAGCGTTAAAGACAATTTATTTGAAGATGATGTCTATGTCTTCACCCCCAAGGGGGATGTTGTTCCTTTAAGTCCTGGTGCTACAACTGTAGATTTTGCTTATCGCATTCATACAGAAGTCGGAAACCACTGTTCAGGAGCGCGAGTGAATGGGCGAATGGTGCCACTGTCAACGCGGCTGCAAAATGGCGATATTGTAGAGGTTCTAACCCAAAAGAACTGCCATCCAAGTTTGGATTGGTTGAACTTTGCCAGGACTTCGGCGGCGAAATATCGGATTAAACAATGGTACAAGCGATCGCGCCGAGAAGAAAATGTTGCCCGTGGACGGGAGTTGTTAGAAAAAGAACTTGGTAAAACTGGTTTTGATAGTTTACTGAAGTCGGATGCGATGCAGATTGTCGCCGAAAAGTGTAACTACCATAGCGTGGACGATTTACTCGCTGGTTTAGGTTACGGAGAAATTACGTTGAACCTAGTGCTAAATCGCTGGCGAGAAGTAGCGAAAGGACAACAACCAGTTGCCACTGTGTCGCCATTTATCCCCAAAGAACCAAGTTCAAAAGCTTTGCGAGATACACCTCCAACGACTTCTCGCACCAGTGATTCGCCAATTGTTGGGGTAGAAGGGTTGGTGTATTATTTAGCTGGGTGTTGTACCCCGATTCCTGGCGAACCGATTATTGGTGTGGTGACGCGAGGTAGGGGGATTTCAATTCATCGCCAAGGCTGCCATAATCTGGAGTGTGTGGAGTATGAACGCTTAGTACCAGTTAGATGGAACCCAGCCGCCGAAAATAGTGGTCGTCCGCACACGTACCCAGTAGATGTACAAATTGAAGCCCTGGATCGTGTAGGGGTACTAAAGGATATTTTGTCACGCTTGAGTGACCAAGGGATCAACGTCCGCCATGCCCAGGTGAAAACCTCTATTGGTCAACCTGCATTGATGGACTTAGGAATAGATATACGCGATCGCTCTCAGTTAGAGCAAGTGTTCGTCCAAATTAAGAAAATGAGCGACATTTTGAATATCCGCCGCGTTGGTCAAATCGACGAGTAGGTGTCCTAATTAGTAGGGTGCGTTAACGGAATGTAACGCACCAATTTAGGAGTCGAACCGCAGAGGGCACAGAGGAACAGAGGAGGGAATAAATGCACCGTGTTATTGCTTAGATAAGTGTTTTTTTTTGATAATTTAAAATCAACGGCAGTATATTTTACATCCTTACTAGGCGCTATCTGTTATCAGCTTTGTTAAGACATACTTTGCGCGTGATTAGGTCTTTGGAGTGGATGATGGAAGTGGACAGACTTCCATAGCTTGAATCAAGCCGTGTTCAAAGGTGAATCGATGGCCCACATGCTGATCGGCAAGAACTGCTCCAGCCAAGTCACGCACGACCTGATGCACATCGACCAAAATGCGCCCGGTCTCCTCCGAGTAAAAGGAAACTGGCTCGACGTGCGGATTGATCTCGCTCCATTGCTCCGTCCAGTAAGCGCGAACTTCTTCAGGCCCACGGACAAAACCGCCTTTGAACGCTTTCGGCCAAGCCACGTCCGCAGTCATGAGGGCAAGGGCAGCGTTAATGTCTCGCGCGTTGAAGGCTGCGTAGACCGCACGGAGCAGTTCGATTTCTGGTGCTGGTTGATGTGACATTTATTGGTATGGTGAAGGAGATGCAGTATGCATTTTAGATCAATACAAAGAAAAGAAACCTAAAGACCCGACAATTGCTGAAAAATTCAATACATATTACTTTGCAGATTACAAAGAACAGGTAATAGATTTACTACAAAGAATCTGCACTGTCAACGTAGAAACAATGCAGATTATTCAACAGATTTAGGTGTAATCGTCTAATACTAAAAGTTTCTACCACCGATGTAGTATGTACCTCGGCAATGATGGATGATTAATATTGATTAGTGTGTTTATATATTTTGAATCCCCATGCAACAGTTATTTCCTGGAGAAGTATTCGCCAACACTGCGGATTTTGACACTGGTATTCGCCAACTGTTACCGCGATACGATGAGATGCTAGAAGTAATTAGCCGTTGTTTACCTTCGACAAGTCGGCGTATTTTAGAATTAGGCTGTGGTACAGGCGTGCGATTCGTTTAACCTAAATAAGTAGTAATACTTAGGGACGGTTAGCTTGGTTACAAAACCATGACAACTGAATGACCATGTAGGTGTAAGTCCTACCCCGCAGGTGCAGCGGTGACAGCATCTTCCCTACGGTAGCGACTAGCCATCAATCCGTAAAGCGGGAAGAAAAGGAGTTCCAACTAGCAGCCTAAGTCGGTTCCCTCCAAGCATGAATCCATGAGTAGCGCAAGCGAAAAATACATTATCAACCATCGTCACACAGAACCAGCGAAATAAGGCTATCTGCGCTGGAGCCAAAAGGCAAAGGAAAAGGGACTGGCAATACCTGCTTGACCAGTAAGCACTCCCAAAAAACCCGGTGGACAGTATTAACTCTAAAGATTCAAACAATGGTCATTCGGAACGAAGTAACCTATCACCCTCTCTCAGTCAGGTCGATAACTGAGTAGGTGCTAACCGCATGAGGCGATAGGCAGGATTGAGTCAGAAGCGAATGTCTCGCCGTAATGGTGAGAATATGCTGACGGACTCACGATGAATTGGAATGTAAAGTCACAAGTAGCAATGAATATGTCTAAAACGCGACAAATCAATCTCAACTCAAAAGAATTAACAGTCTTACCAGACAAACCAATTCTAACGATAGAGAACGACAAATCGACGGTGGAATGGAAACACGTTAACTGGAAAAAACTAGAAAAACGTGTTTACAAGTTGCAAAAAAGAATTTACAAAGCCTCATCTCGTGGTGATGTTAAAGCAATACGCAGACTCCAGAAGACACTGATAAAATCCTGGTCGGCAAAGGTTTTAGCGGTCAGAAGGGTAACACAAGACAATCAAGGGAAGAAAACGGCAGGTGTAGACGGCATTAAATCGCTGACTCCAAAGCAACGTTTCGCCTTAATTGCCAAATTAAAATTAAGCCCAAAATGTCACCCGACTAGGCGGGTATGGATTCCCAAGCCTGGAACGGAAGAAAAAAGACCACTGGGTATCCCTACAATGTATGACCGAGCCTTGCAAGCACTTGTCAAAATGGCACTAGAGCCAGAATGGGAAGCGCGATTTGAACCCAACAGTTATGGGTTTAGACCCGGACGCTCATGCCATGATGCGATTGAAGCAATATTCAGTGCAATTAGTCATAAACCAAAATATGTACTAGATGCCGATATAGCAAAATGCTTTGACCACATCAACCATAAGGCACTGCTAAACAAATTAAATACATTCCCTACCATTCGCCGTCAAATACGAGCTTGGTTACAAGCGGGAGTGATGGACAAATTGCAGTACCAACAGACATCTGAGGGAACACCGCAAGGTGGGGTCATCTCTCCACTACTTGCCAACATCGCCCTCCACGGAATGGAAAACCGGATAAAGCAGTATGCCGAAACACTGCCAACTAGAGCCGGCTACGGTAAAAAGGTTAACCGTGGAAGCTTAAGTCTAATCCGATATGCCGATGACTTCGTAATTCTACACGAAGACATAAACGTTGTCCAAAGATGCCAGAGTCTAATCTCTGAATGGTTAAAAGGCATGGGTCTTGAATTGAAGCCAAGCAAGACACGCCTAGCTCATACCTTAAATAAGTATGGAAATGAAGAACCAGGGTTTGAATTCCTTGGTTTTAATGTTAGGCAGTTTCAAGTGGGGAAATCCCATTCAAAACTAGGCTTCAAAACAATCATCAGCCCCAGCAAAGAGAAGCAAAAGATACATTACAAACGAGTAGCAAGTATCATCAACGACCATAATGCAGCGCCACATATGGCGTTAATCAGCCGATTAAATCCAGTAATAAGAGGATGGTCAAACTACTACTCAACTGTGGTAAGCAAGAATGTCTTTGCTGCAATAGATAATTTAATGTATCCAAAGCTAAAAGCCTGGGCAAAACGCCGCCATCCCAACAAATCATGGGAATGGGTGTCAAATAAATATTGGCAAACATTTGGCGGGGATAATTGGGCATTTGCAACCAAGCAAGAAGGTAAAAACCCAATGCGGTTACAATCACATACGGAAACAAAGATTGTCCGTCATGTGAAAGTTAAGGGCAATGCCAGTCCCTATGATGGCAACCTAATTTACTGGAGTTTAAGAATAGGTACACACCCAAAAGCAAATAAAAGGATTTCCATACTCCTTAAAAAGCAGAAAGGGAAATGTACTCACTGCGGATTGTACTTTCGAGAGTCAGATGTACTGGAGATCGACCACATAATCCCTCTAAGTAAAAAGGGAAAAGACGAATACAAAAATCTCCAGATTCTACATAAACACTGCCACGACACAAAAACAACTGAAGATGGTTCAGTTGGAGGTACGCACGGCAAGCGCCAATTCATTGAGGAGCCGGATGAGATGAAAGTCTCACGTCCGGTTTTGAAGACGAGCGGTTCTCGTGAGGGAATCGTTTAGTTTAACGAACTTAGTCTCAAGATACTCAATCGCTTTCCAGATGCCCAAGTAATTGCCCTAGATTACTCACCCCGAATGCTGCAATTTGCCCAAGATAAAATCACCACAGCGGGATATCAACAACGCTGGACTGGTATACAAGCAGATTTTGGTGACTGGGCAAATAATCCAGAAAAATTGGATATTGGTAGCAAATTTGATGTTTGTGTCTCATCCTTGGCAATTCACCATCTCCAAGATGAAATGAAATTTAAGTTATTTGAGCGAATTGCTGCTAGCCTTACTCAAGACGGCTGTTTTTGGAATGCAGACCCCACCTTACCAGAATCACCAGCCTTAGCAGAAGTTTACAAAGCAGCACGAGAGGAATGGTCACTTCAACAAGGAACCAGTTTGACGGAGATTCGCGCGAAGCTTGGCACAACCAGCACTCAAGGTTACTCCAGTCAAGACCAGCTAGCTAGCTTAGATGCTCATTTACAAATGTTGAGCAAAGCTGGATTTAAGACAGTTGCAGTACCTTGGAAATATTATGGTCTGGCGGTGTTTGGTGGCTGGCTGTGAACAATTACGGTTTTGAATATCTAGATTTGAGATTCGCCTATCTCCAATGGAGATTTATCGGATTAACTGCTTGATAGTAACAAAACAGCAATAAATAACATTATTTCTCTTGATAAGAACTAATATTTGAAGAAGAATTCCGAAGTCAGAATTCAGGAATCAGAATCAAGACACGACTCGAAAATACTCAGAAACCAGGGGCACACAATTGGGATTCGTTTTTCTGTTCCTTTCTCCAGTGGAGTTAAAGCCGCTGTTTGCCATCACTTAGTTTTAAAAGGAGAATATCTTGGATGGCTCGAAATAAAAAGAAATCAGCCCGGTTCAAGGATGAGCATTCGCTTGACTCTAGATGTCCTATTTGTTGTATTGTCCCACCCCACATGCTAAAAAATGTTGTGGTGAATGGCAATCCCCAGCAGCGTACTTGGGCTTTTCATACATTAAATATTTCGGCGCAATTTTTGGGACGAAGAAACGTCGTAGGTAATATCTCGTTTGCGCCTTCTCCGGGTGAGAAGCGCCGCACCATCTACGACGCCAAAAATGGCCAGCAACTCCCTGGTACGCTGGTGCGTGGTGAGGGAGACCCCCCCAGTAGCGACCCATCAGTGAATGAAGCTTACGATGCGGCTGGTGCGACCTATGACTTGTTTCATGAGATATTCGATCGCAATTCCGTTGATGACAAAGGACTGCGTTTAGACTCCACCGTGCATTATGGCGTTAAATATGACAATGCCTTTTGGAACGGCGACCAAATGGTTTATGGTGATGGCGATGAAGAATTGTTTCAACGCTTTACGAAATCAATTGATGTGATTGGGCATGAGCTAACTCATGGTATAACTCAGTATGAAGCTGGTTTACAGTATTATGGCGAACCAGGCGCACTGAATGAGTCGTTTTCTGATGTTTTTGGTTCCTTGGTGAAACAAAAGATTAAAAATCATACAGCAAAAGAGGCAGACTGGCTGATTGGTGAAGGTCTTTTGGTACCGACTATCAAAGGTGTTGCCCTCCGCTCGATGAAAGCGCCAGGAACAGCTTATGATGATCCAGTATTGGGTAAAGATCCCCAGCCAGCCTATGTGAAGGATAAATATACTGGTACTGATGATAACGGCGGGGTGCATATCAACTCAGGAATCCCTAACCATGCCTTTTATCTAGCTGCGGTTGAGATTGATGGCTATGCTTGGGAAAAAGCTGGTAAAATCTGGTATGTAGCTTTACGCGATCGCTTAAATGCCAAAGCAGATTTTAAAAAAGCTGCCAACGTCACCATTCAAGTTGCTGGCGAACTCTACGGTAATGGCAGTAATGAGCAAAAAGCTGTGCAGAATGCTTGGCAAAAGGTAGGAGTTATTTAGATTTAGGAGAGACGCGAGTTATCGCGTCTGTACAAGAGTTATAAGTAGAGATGCGACGATAAATCACGTCTATAAATAGTCAGTACTCACGACTGATCAATCTGTTGTTTGTTGTTGCTAAAGTGGGAGGTGAGAACTATCATCTCCCAATTTTTGTATTTATCTCAACTGAATAACACAACGGAGAGCAAAAAATGCGAGTATCATTTGAACGCACCGGTGGCTTTGCCGGCATCAGCAAGAAGATAACCGTTGATACAGAAACTCTCCCGCCACATGAAGCGGCGACACTTCCCCGATTAGTGGAAGTTGCTGATTTATTTAGGCTACCGGAACTAATTACCTCACCAAATCCCCAGAGCGATCGCTTTCAGTATAAGTTAACAGTAGAAGATAACGGCAAACAGCATACGGTGACTGTCAGCGAGTCAGCATTGCCAGGAACCTTAAGACCTCTAATTGAATGGTTCCAAGCCATAGCACAGAAAAGGTAATTTGCTGAATTAGCAATTGAATTTTTAGAAGAAAATCCAGTCAACATAATCTAAAATTCAACAGGAGAAAGTGAAGTTGTGGGTGAAGAGAATATAAATTTTAATTCCGTAGAACAAAATCAAACTGATGATTTTTTACATCTAGAATCTATAAAAGAGGATTGGGGTGGAGACGGAAGAGGGCGCATGAACCTATCAGGAAGGTATACAGCCATCTCTGAAAAGTATCTACCTCGTCAATACCAATTTATTGATACAAGTATCTTACCAGTAGAAGACGGTTGGCGAGTAAGTGGAATGCCAGATAATGTCCCATTTGGTAGTAGGCGATCGCTAACATGGCATAATTGTGGTGCATCCACTTCAAAAGTAGTTTTACCGCCTCATTTTGAAGCACCTTCTGGCTTCTTTACTGCCGATTTAGAGATTTTTGTACTCAGAGGTGCAATTCAATTTGGTGAGTGGCAATTAAACAAGCATGGCTACTCCTTTATTCCCGCAGGAGTGAAAGTAGGCCCTTGGAAAGTGCTAGGCAATGAAGAAGTTGAAATACTCTGGATGGAAAACGGCCCGATTCCATTGAAATATCAAAACGCAACAAACGATCATCCAGATGCTAAATTGGATGAATTCATCCCTGCATTGGATAGTAAATTACTACCGTGGAATAAGACAGATACAGTTCAATTTGAAGTATCTAAAAAAAAGTACCTAAGAAAAGATAGTAACGGAGGTGGAGTATGGTTGCTTGCTGTCTTGCCACATTATGATGGCAGGCATTCAATGATTCAATCTTATAATGAAGAATCATATTGCTTGTCTGGATACTGTGATGTAGGGGATTTTCGGCTTGCAAAAGATTGGTTTGGGTATGTTTCTAGTTTTACTATTGTTCCTTGGCACAGAACAGATGATGGTTGCTTATTCTTTGTCCGAGTCGATAGGGATTTGTCAAAGATTGGAACAGTATTGTCATATCCACGCTAATAAACAATAGTTTATAAACCAATACAGTTCAGAATGAGCAACAAAACACTTGTAGAGACGGCGATTTATCGCGTCTCGAAAACCAAAATTGTTACCAGTAGCCTTTAACTAATATCATGTCCAGTTGAACGCTTGTCATTGCGTTCGCTCTTAGCGTTCCCGCAGGGTACGGAGTGAAGCAATCGCAGAGAACTTGTGATTGCTTCTCTTCTCTACGAGACGCTACGTTGCATTCGCAATGACATATCACAAGTAATTTACCGGACATGATATGAACCGTATTTATTGTGTTTATAAACAGCAAAATTTCTATGTAGACATTCTAGAAGGTCTTTTTAAATAGCGCCCAATAGGTGAACCTAGAACCTCTCCATTGTTGTAAATCAAATTTCCCCGTAAAAAGGTACTTTTTACCTTTCCAGTTAACTCCATTCCTTCAAAAGGTGTATAACCTTGTTGTGACTCTGACTCAGCCGCGCGTACCACAAAGCTTTCATTGGGGTCTACTAATACCAAATCAGCATCATAGCCAATAGCAATATCACCTTTTTCTAACAAACCAAAGCGCCGCGATGGGTTCCAAGATAACAACTTAGCGATATGGTTGTAAGACATTCCTCGCTTACTACCTTCACTAAATACACCAGAAAGTAAATATTCTGTACCGCCAAAACCAGACTTTGCTAACCAAATATTATTCGGATCTTTAGCACTTCTTTTTTGTTCAGCAGAACAGCAAGCATGGTCGCTAACGATCCAATCTACCTGATTGTTGAGTACTGCTTGCCATAAGTATTCTACATCGGCACGAGGACGGATTGGAGGGTTAACTTTTGCCCAAATTGTATTCGGGGTATCGACATCTAATAACAAATGTCCGACAGTAACTTCTCGCCGAAAATTGATATGAGGAAAAGCAGTTTGCATAGTCAAAGCTGCTTCCATTGCCTTACGCGAACTTAGGTGCAACAAATTGATATTTGCACAGTTAGTCTCATTTGCTAAATAAGAAGCAATGCAAATTGCTAAACCTTCAGAATGAGGTGGACGCGCTGCGCTGTAGGCGTGTAATCCACTAAGACTAGAATCATTTTCAACTATTTTGGTATAGGCGTTGAGAATTTCTGCAACTTCACAGTGCAAACTCAAACTAATAGTATCTCGCGCTTCTGGATGTTCTGCCATCAAGCGAGTTAGACCACGCATAATAAATTCAAAATGGGCAAAATCGTACCGTTCCTCTTTATTAATCATCAAAAAGAGGTTTTGCTGGTCTGACAAACCATGTAACCCATAGCCTCCATAAAACATGAAGATTTTAAACGAAGAGACACCGTGTTCCTCAAACAATAGAGGTATTTCATCGATATGCTGGCTAGCTATAGGTGCGATGTGATAGCTATAATCTACAAAAAAATTACCTGCGGATAAAGCCAACACCTCGGGAAAAAAATCACGGTAGGAGCCGCCTTTGTTAAGATAATACTGCCCTGTACGGATGTAATTTAAGCTAGTAGTTACGCCTCCCATTGCAGCTGCTTTGGTTTCAGTTACAGCATCTTTGTCCAGGGGTTGATAGATACCGACGTGCATGTGGGCATCCACAACCCCAGGAAAGCCCAGCAAGTTTTTGCCATCAAATACCTCTTTAGCCGTGTCTGGGCTAATATTAGGGGCAATCTGAGCAAATTTTCCATCCTGAATTCCTAAATCAAGTAGTTCGATTGCATCCTGATGGGGACGAATTACTCGCACATTTTTGATAATTTGATCTAATACGGGAGTTTCAGACACAGCAGACCTCACACTAAAATGAGTTAGTCAGGAATTCCAAACATCGAATCGGGGCGAAGACCAAATCCCACTATTATATAAAGGTTTTTTATGAAATCAGCTTCAGGAGAAAAGACAATGGAAAGTTTTAATGAGTATCATATAGACCCAAAAGAATTTACTTTTCTCAAAAGTTTTCAAGATAACTGGCAAGCAATTAGAGACGAGTTTACACACTTTATTAAACAGGCATCGAATGAGGATTTAAAAGTCGCTTACGATATTCTGGGCCCTAAAAGTAAAACGATTCAAACTAAGGGTGATGCCAAATACAGTGCTTTTGGGATTTTATTTCAAGGTATGTTTATCGAAAAATATATTCAATTACATCAAATAAAATATCCTGATTATGGGTCAGAAGAAGCATCAAAAAAAGCACTTGCCTTAAGAGAAAAATATTTCCCAACTTTGGCGAAATTAATAGAAAAAGTCAACTTTAATGATGATGAAATCATCAGAAATGTGTATTTTGGGACATTCCATCCAGGCTTGGATATCAAGCTACACGTGAACTACAACCCTCATACAAATCGTGGCTATCTAGGATTGATTGTACCAGAGGGAGATGTCGCTATGAAAATCTGCCATGAGCAGCTTTATTGGCATGAAGGCAAATTTCTAGTTTTAGATCATAGCTATCCACACTGTCCGCATAATCACACTAATTATGATAGAACTGTTTTGGTTGTAGACTTTTTTAAACCGGACAAACCAAGAGAAGAAGTTATCGAATTTGAGAACGAGCAAGTCACCCAACGTATGCAAGAGAATCCTTACAGCTTAGGTGTTTTTGGTAAAAGCGATCAAGCGAGAGTAGAAGATTTTATCAAGTACGGTTTAACTCATCAATTAGAGTGGAATAAAGCTTTGTAAGCTTAGTGTAATGCCCCTGCGATTATTGTAGGTGTATGATGCTTTCAGCTAACGCGCCTACATTTATATTTATCAACATAGCTTCAAATAATTTGCGCCTAATTGCTTCTACCAATGAATTTAAAAACTTACAAAAAGTTAAGAGCGAAACAACTCAATCCAGATTTTAAATCTGCTGTTGAAATTGTCGAAATACCTATTTCCAAACCTGCTGTTAATGAAATTTTAATTCAAAACAAATTTGCTGGCATTAACGGTGGCTTTGACACTTTACTTTGTCGTGGCGATCTTCCATATATTAACTTAATTCCTCCTTTCGATTTAGGTGTGGAAGCTGTGGGGGAAGTTGTCGCTATCGGTGAAAATGTCAAAGATTTTCAAATAGGTGATGCTGTGGTAACAACAGCGCGTGGTGGCGGCTATCGAGAATATCAGGTTATTGATGCAAACTTAGGGGTGAAGGTGCAGGAAGCAACGCCAGAGTTGCTAACACTAATGCCTACAGGTGTATCAGCTTTAGTGGCACTGGAAAAAGTGGGGGAGATGAAAAGTAATGAAGTGGTTTTAGTGACAGCAGCAGCAGGGGGAACTGGTCATATTGCGGTGCAATTGGCAAAGCTAGCTGGGAATCATGTCATTGGTACTTGTAGTTCTGAGGCGAAGGCAAAATTACTAAGAGAATTAGGGTGCGATCGCATTATCAACTATCGCACAGAAAATCTCAATCAAATCCTCAAGGAAGAATACCCCAATGGGATTAATTTGATTTTTGAGTCTGTAGGTAAAGAAGTATTTGATACTTGTGTTGAAAACTTGGCAGTGCGGGGACGTTTAGTAGTAGTTGGTTTTATCTCCGAATACGCACATAATGTTGAACAAATTACACAGTCGCGCATTTATCACCAGCTATCTTGGAAAGCATCTTCCGTGAGAGGCTTTCTCATGGCTCATTATAAAGAATATATGCCAGAGGCAAGCGATCGCCTTTTAAACCTGTATTACACAGACAAACTTAAAGTTGCCGTTGACCCAACCCAGTTTCAAGGTATAGAATCCATACCCGATGCTGTACAATATCTCCTCAGTGGTCAAAATTGTGGCAAAGTGGTTATGAAATTTTAAGTAATACAGTATTAGCTTATATCTTCTAGTTAGGAGTGAGAATGACACAAGATTCAGAAAATACTTTAAAAGTTGCTCGGCAGGCATTTGATAATCTTACACATGGCATGTCAACTGGAGACTGGGAAGCTTTATTAGATATGCTCACAGAAGATTTTACCCTTTGGTTTCCAATGGGTAAATTTCACGGTTTAAATGTGGGAAAAGAGCGAGCTAGAGAGTTTTTCGAGTACGTTTTTGAATCCTTTAGTCCTGGCTTGAAGCTGACTGGTATAGACCGTGTTACAAGTAATGAAACGACTGCTGTCTTTGAGTTTCGGGACGAGGGCCCTTTATTCGGACAGCCCTACAAAAATCGGGTAGCAGTCTCTTTTGATGTGCGCGGAGACAAAATTTGTGGCTATAGAGAATACTTTGGTAGTGATGGTAAATCATATTAAATAATTCGTAATTATGAATTATTTAATTTAGTTTTGTTAGTTTCTTTCAGGGTTGAGTTCGTTGATTTCTTTGCACTTAGCCTCTGCGGCTTGATATGCCGTCAAATAGTCTTGACCACCTAACATTACATCACCATAATATTCATAAGGTGGATTGCCATAAATTGGCAATGGGTCATCTTCTGGATAATCTTCTTTTGATTCTTCAATGATGGCTTTCAGTTTTTTAATAGTCAGACTATGTGCTGCAAAATACCAGAGTCCTTGGGGATCTTTGTTCAGATGCGGCAATGTAGGATCGATAATACGGGTATCAGAAGCGTCGCCTAGTTCAATCCAACTGTGTTCGACAGGTCTGTATGGCTTCCCAGCAAAAGCCAAAAATCCCTGAATGTATCTTGCTCCTTCAGTGGACAATGCAGCTTTGTAAGCATTATCAAACGGAGTACTAGCTCTGCTGTTTATCAGTTCAGCAATTTTGATTGACAGCGTTTCATCCAATAGTTTGTTCATCAATAGCAAGGATTAGAGCAGCCATGAAAATATATTACCACTGCTCTTGCCTAAAGATTCAGGGGGCAGGGGAGGATGAGGGAGAAAGAATCAACCCCCAGTCCCCAGTCCCCAATCTACTTTGTACTAATCACCATCTGTAAATTTATTAACAAGTCGCTTGAAGTGTAAGGCTTAGACAAAAGGTTTTTGACACTATTACCAAGGTTTTTAATCATTTCATGATTGAAAGCTAATCCACTAACACCAATAACTTTGATGTCTGGATTAATTTTTTTTAAAACATTGATAGTTGTTGGCCCATCCATATATGGCATCATCATATCAACCAACACCACACTAATTTCTTGTTGATGTTCTGCGTATAGTGCGATCGCATCAATACCATCACTAGCTACTAAAACTCTATAGGCATTTTTTTCTAACCAGGTTTGAGTCACCTCTCGAATTGAATCTTCATCATCAACAACAAGAATCAATTCTCCATGCCCTACTGGTAATTCCTGATTTCCAGCCAGTTTCTCATCTGTATCCATTGTCTGCGTTACGGGTAAGCAAACTTGAAACTCAGTGCCTTTGTCCACTTCAGTAACTACATTCACAAAACCGCTATGGCTTTTGATAATGCCAAGCACTGTTGAAAGACCAAGCCCTGTACCTTTACCCAGTTCCTTTGTTGTGAAAAATGGCTCAAAAATTCTATCTACTATTTCTCTGGCAATTCCTGTACCTGTATCAGAGATACTAATCATCACGTAAGAACCGACCTTAGCATCAATATTCATCCGAGCATAGTAGCTATCAACCCAGAAATTCTTCGCATAAATCTTTAGGATACCGCCATGAGGCATAGCATCACGAGCATTAATACAGAGATTCATTAGTACTTGATGTAGCTGAGTAGCATCGCCAAAGACATTCCACAGGTTTTGCCCAGGAACATCAATGCGGATTTCAATCGCTCTGGAAAATGTTTGCTTAACAATATTTTCAATTTCTGAAATTATATTCTCTACCTGTAAGGTTTTGAAGTTGCCTACAGAGCCGCGTGAAAACCACAGCACTTGTTTAACTAAATCTGCTGCACGTTTAACATTTGTTTTCATAATTGTCAGCCATTGCTGACTTTTTTCATCTGGGAGCTTTGCTTCTAAAAGTTGTACTGTCATCATTATAGGAGTCAGTGCATTGTTAAGATCGTGGGCAATGCCACTTGCTAGGGTGCCAAGACTCTCCATTCGCTGGGCCCGGAGAAACTGCGTTTCGAGTTGTTTTTTCTCTGTAATATCGGAGTTGACAATCAGGATGGATTTAGCTTGTCCCTCATCATCATTTACTAATGTCCAGCGACTAGCAACAATTATCTCTTTACTTTGTTTTGTGACTTGATGTAACTCACCTTGCCATGAACCACTCTCAGCTAAAGTTTTCTGGATATTTTTCAGTTCGCAAAGACTTTGCTTTCGATACAAAAGTTGATTGGTATTCTTGCTTATTGCTTCTTCTGCCATCCAACCGTAGAGATGTTCAGCCCCTTTATTCCAAAATTGAATTTGGTTAACCAAATTTTGAACGATAATCGCGTCTGTTGTAATATCAAGCAAAGCTGCTTGCTCACGAATTTTTTGTTCTGCTTCTTTACGTTCGCGCAGCGCAGCTTGTTGTTCGGTAATATCAATTACAAAGCCTGCCATTCGAGCAACTTTCTCTGTAGAGTCTAAAAAAATATACCCGTTGTCCTCAACTGTGATGTAAGTGCCATCTTTTCGACATACCCTAAATTCAAGATGGAATCGTTCTTTTGTGGTTAAAACACGTTTAACTTCTTCACTAAAGAAGTTTCTATCATCAGGATGAATCAACTCTAACCAACGATTCAAACCTCCTAACATCTCAGGTATAGAGTAACCTAATATTCCCTCTACATTACCACCGTATTGAATCTCGTTGGTATGCAGATGCCAGTCGTATAGAATCTGACCACTCGCTTGAATTAGTGCTTGATATCTATTGTTCCATTCATCTAAGGCATCTGAATGACATCGCAGTTTTTCTTCTACCTGCTGCCGCTCCAAGATTTCCATCTCTAAACGTTTATTTTGGTCTGTAAGTGTTTTTGTTAGGTTTCGTAAACGTAAATGCGTATTTATTCTAGCTAAAACCTCTTCATGTTCTAGAGGTTTAGTGATGTAATCTACTGCACCAAGATTCAAACCTTTGACTTTATCCACCTTGTCATTCATAGCAGTGATAAATATTACGGGGATATCTTGAGTAGCTGGATTTGCTTTCAAAAGTCTACAGGTTTCAAAACCATCGATTACTGGCATTAATATATCTAATAAAATTAGATTTGGTAAGGCATATTCTGCCATACCAATGGCATTTTTCCCATTTTCAGCTACTAAAACTTTAAAGCCGTAATACTCTAATAAATCGATCAATAACTGTAAGTTAACTGGGTTGTCATCAACTATTAAAATTACGTCTTTTTTATTGTTATTGAAATTCATAATCGCCTCTTATAAAATTTATTTTAAAACTTCTCGAACTTTTTGCCTTTAAAATAAAATATTTGGCACTATAAAATAGAGCTTATAGCTTGGAAACACAAGTACTTGCTATGTGAATAAAAATACATAGCCTCTGAGTTATAGCACTGCAAATTGTAAGTAGTGCAGGATATGCCTATGCTAGTTGCAATTTTAGCTATAAGATTGTAGTGAGCGCACTTTCCTTTTCCAAAAGCAAACAAATTAAATATATATATATAGAAAAGTAGGGGCACACAGCTAGCTGTATGCCCCTACAATGTTTATCTATAAAATCACGAGTTTGTGGAGGGATCAAGTTTTATCCTGACCGTCTTGGGACGACAGGGGCTTCCCCAACAAACCTGCCCAGAGGGCATATTAGTAAAAACACTACTACGAGCGCCAATTACGGCATTAGCCCCGATTTGCACTCCTGGCCCAACAAAACAATCTGCTGCTACCCATACACCATTATTAATGGTGATACTTGCTGTTTTTAACCCAAAGGCAGGATCTCGCAGATCGTGGCTACCAGTACATAGGTAACTTTTTTGGGAAATTATGCAATGTTCACCGATGTGGATCTGCTCTAGGCTGTATAAAACTACGTTATCTCCAATCCAACTGTAGTCGCCAATGGTAACTTTCCAAGGGTATGTAAAGCGGGCGGTAGGCCGAATTAATACACCTTTGCCGATCCGAGCGCCAAATAGTCTTAGCAGAGCGCAACGTAGAATATTTAAAGGTTGAGGAGTGAGGGGAAAAGCGATCGCTTGTACAAACCACCAGAATAAAACATACCAACCTGGACGCCCCCGGTCAAACCAAGATTGGTCATATTTGCGTAAATCTACGAAAGGTTGATCGTTAGTCATTTAATTTTAGATTTCAGATTTTAGATTTTAAATTTTTCCTTCAATCCCTTCTCCCAAGGGGAGACGCTGCGCGAACGGGTGACGCTCAAAGACTCGCTAACGCTGCGCTAACAGCAGTCACTCATGGGGGAAACCCCCATCGTCCTTGGCGTCTCCCTTTGGGAGAAGACCGTGCTGCTTCACCAAAATTCAAAATCTAAAATTGGTACATTTAGGAGTCAATGGTCAATAACTTTCCTTCTGCTTCTCTGTTCCCCTGCTGCACTGCTCCTTCTTTGGCGATAGTTGCAGTATTTAAATGACCACCACAGTTACGTAATTCGTAAAGTTTAACGCCAATTTGATATTCATATTGACTTAGCAAACGTGCATAAATATATCCTGCTTTGCCATCTAAAAAACCGCGTTGAATAATATAAAACAAAACAAATCGCAAAATTGGTTTAAATGGCAGGTGTACCCACACTTTTTTCAAAAAGCGTTTGCGTTGCACGGCATCACCAAATAGATTTGCGCCAATAGTACCGCTATCGTCTTTACCTGTGAGAATATTAAAATAAACACTGGCTTCCCAGTTTGAATAGCGGTTATGGCGTTCTAACCAGTGGTAAAGGTCGCGGAAGTCTTCGTGGAGCATATCATTTTTGAGATACCCAACTTTACCCTGCAAAATCACGTGTTCGTGAACTTCGTTATCACCAGTATTTGGAATATCTTCTGTATTTAGATTTTCGTAGCGACCTTTTTTATGTTGAAATAAACGTAGATTCCAATCGGGATATTTACCACCATAGCGAATCCATTTTCCTAAGAAAAATACGCGGCGGTTAAGATAATAACCTGTATATTCCTTGTTTTGAATTGCTTGGTCAATTTCTTCCCATAGTTCTGGGGTAATGCGCTCATCGCAATCTACAATTAGTACCCATTCGTTGCGAAAAGGTAGATTATCTAAAGACCAATTTTTCTTTTTGGGCCAGCGCCCATTAAAGTTGAATTGCACGACATTTACACCGTGACTTTTAGCAATTTCAATACTGTTATCGGTACTTTGAGAATCTACTACAAATATTTCATCTGCTCTGCTAAGGCTAGTGAGGCACGCAGGCAGGTTTACTTGTTCATTTTTTGCTGGAATTAGTACTGAAACTGGTATTTTAGATGGCATATATTTAGGAGTTAGGAGTTAGGAGTTAAGTTAGGACTCAGAATGGACTGGAATATAATTGCCGATTTTAAACCATTGGCAAATCATAAATTTGAAGGTCTACAATCAGGTGGTGGTTGAATTTGCAACGGGAAAGCATTCTGAATTCTCCATTTTTGTTTATTTCTTATTTGATGTAGATAAAAGACCCTGAATAGCAGCATTTAAGTAACCAATCTGACCGTAAGCGTAAACAAGTTTGTCAAACCGTTCTGCTGGATCGGAGAAATATTGCAATGCCTTATACAAGCCGCGCACAAAGCGTTCGCTACCTCGCTGCAATTGAGCGAACCCAGCTTTACCAGCGAGTTGTTCTCGATAGCATTCGCTGATACCCTGCCACCAGCCTCGGTTTAGAAACCAGGAGCGTTGGAGGCGTTCTGGGGCTACGTTGTGAGCAACTAAGGCTTCGGGAAGATAAGCGACTTGCCAACCACGCTGTAGAGCAAATTCGGTCATTTGCAGTTCTTCATTAGATAAGAGATTTTTCCCCACTCGACCGAGATGAGGATCAAAACCGCCAATTTCTTCCAAAAAACTGCGGCGGATAGAGTAATTTAAGCCTCTGGGTGTTGAGCCAGGTTGCTCAATGTAGATGTTGCTGTCACCTAAATCGTATGCACCTAAATTTGCAGCTAGCCCTGGAGATAGCCATCGTGGTTGTTGGATTCCTATGGGCCAGATGAGAGTGACTTTGCCTCCGGCGATCGCTAGTTTAGAGTTATTGTAATAGGCAAAATATAAAACTTGTAGCCAGCCCTGACTGGCTACGGCATCGTCATCTAAATAAGCAAGAATATCACCACTGGCTACTTTTGCACCCGTGTTACGGGCGACAGATAAACCAATGGTGGGTTCAAAAACATACTTTAGGCGGGGATTGTGGGCCCTTTGTTCTACAACTTCACGAGTGCGATCGCTAGATCCATTATCAACTACTACAATTTCAAAGTCAGTAGCAAAATCTTGTGCTAAAAGACTATCAATTGCAGCCCCTAAATAGGTATCTCGATTGTGAGTACAGATAATGGCAGAAATTTGGGTGTCTGGCATAGATTTAATTTTGGATTTGAGATTTGGGATTTTAGATTAAAATCTTAAATCCAATGCACAACTGCTGAGAGCTAATCTAAACCAAAAGTTACTGACTCACCAACCGAGTTTCTTCGGAAATAATCTTTAAAACTTCACGTTTGTTGAATATGACTGTGTAAAACTACAAGAGTTTGGGCTAGTTGACTCAGACGGGTTTCCAAGGATTGCTTGCGCCCTAATAGTTGACGTAACTTTTGGTAACGAGCGATCGCCATGCTAACATTGGGAACCTGATCCGCTGGACATGGGCGCGACCAGACTTTACCAGTATCGTCTACACCACAGAGGCGATAGCCAGTAATAGATGATTGATAAGATACTTTCCCACCAGTAGCGCAAATTTCTTCTACGTAGTTCATTAAGCGGTCAACTTCCGCATGACGCAGTGTTGCAGTTCCTCCCGGTTCTGGTTCTTGGGGATTAGATTCTAACCAGCCATTGACAATTGGGCCTTCTAAGTAAATATCCTGAATTTGCTTTAAAATGCTTTGTAATTCTGTTTGCCAACCAGCGACAGTTTCCTGAATTTCTTGCAATAGATTTATCGCCAATGCTGGATTAGCACCGTGACGATGGCTACTAAAGCTCGGAGTTTTCAACTTTGGTAGGCTGGGTGTTCTGTTACCATTATCTTCTGCTTGAAAGGTCTGCACAGATTCATGATGAGGAAAGAAATTTTGATCAGTTGGATAATTACTCTCAGTATCTACACCCCAGTCAACAGTTTGTCCTTGTGATTCTACTTCCCCATGTTGAGAAGATTGAGTTGGTGTACTTTCTGTGGGTTCGTTGGCTCCGACACTGATTCTAAAGGAGCAAGGTCGTTTTGTTGTCGAATCAACTGTTTCAGCGGCAGAGGCAGTACCGCGATTCCCTAAATCGTGTAGAGTTGCTTCAATGCGTTTTAAGCCTGCGTTCATAAAAATATCCTAAAGTTTGCTGTCCCCAGTGGTATTGAATAATTAAAAATGGGGTTGTTGGGATTTTTGGCTTTTGCCAGTTGTAGCATCAATGATCCTGGTGCTAATTTTATCCCTTAAAAGTTATTTGAAACCAAAAATCTTACCGATGAAGTAAAAAACGGTGGTGATAAATTAATTGCAACCGTAGATATATTGTTAAAATTCTCAGTAAACAACTTTGGGTAAAATCATCTTAGTAACAGGGCCAGCACGATCTGGTAAAAGTGAATGGGCGGAAACTCTAGCCATGCAATCGGGAAAAGCTGTTGTTTACGTAGCAACAGCCACCGATAACCCAGATGACCAAGAATGGCATCAACGCATTTTAGAACATCAAAAACGTCGTCCCCAAGACTGGGTAACTTTATCTGTACCTGTGGAACTGTCTACAACTCTCGCCGATGCCAAACCCTATACCTGTCTTTTAGTTGATTCCTTAGGAACTTGGGTTGCTAATCTCCTAGAACAGGACGAATCTAGCTGGGAAAACATTCTTGCAGAGTTATTAGAGACGGTGGAACTGGTTGCTGCTGATATGCTATTTGTAGCAGAAGAGGTGGGTTGGGGTGTGATCCCAGCTTATCCTCTTGGGAGAAAGTTCCGCGATCGCCTCGGTTCTTTAGTGCGCCAGCTAAGTACACTCAGCGAAACTGTTTATTTAGTTACTGGTGGTCATGTCCTCAATCTCAGCATCCTTGGTTCGCCGTTGCCAAACAGAGAAGATGCTGGAACATTCAGGAGTCAAGATTCTTAACTCTTGATTCAAATTAATCCAAAATCTAAAATCTAAAATTAAGTAAGTCGGCACGATAAAACCAAACTGTATAAAGAAAAGTAAACAAGGCTTAAACTCTTTTTCCCCCTGCTCCCTGCTCCCTGCTCCCTGCTCCCTGCTCCCTGCTCCCTGCGTTATCCCAACGATAATTATTTACACCGACCTACTTATCTTATGGCAACCAAACAAGAAGTTAGAGAATATCTTGCCTACTGGTTTCAGTTGGGTAAGAAAGTAATTATGGGCAACGGTGAGGCAAGCATTTTGCCGCTATCGGTGCTAAATGGCGATCGCTATAGTGAAGAATTTGAAGAGTGCTGGCAAAAAATTATCTCACCAGAATCCGGTGACTGTTACCTAGAAGGTACTCATGAAACCATTGCTGAACTGCTGACACCAGCATGGGATATGCTGCCTTGTGGCCGTTGCAATATGCCAGTAGCCGCGCGAAACGTCGGTATGCCGCCGTTGCTATGTCCCTGCAATGATTTACCTAACTGGCCGAATACTGAATTGCCAGCACCGCGAGAGCCAATTAAGACTCAAGACCAACTCAAAAAAATTCGCGATCGGCTCATAGATAATATTGCATAATTGACACTCTCAGGGCTAAAGCAACTGAGATTCTTTAATCAAAGACGTTGCTTACTCAGACAGGATTACTCCAACCTGGATAGAGGCATCATCTCCTAAAGCGTTGCTTGCATCAAGTGCAAAGGTTCCGACGTGCCCCGTCGTACCCAATCCCCCATGCCCAAAATCCTAAGTATTTTACTCATTAACCATGCCAATATAGAAAATAGAGCTGCAAATTGAGCAATAGGAAGACTAAAGAACACTGTGCAGATAACATTCTTAGGGACGAGTTCCGGTGTACCCACGCGATCGCGCAACGTTTCCAGCGTCGCCCTGAGATTACCCCAAAGGGCAGAATTGTGGTTATTCGACTGTGGCGAAGGTACTCAGCATCAAATTATACGGAGTGAACTGAAAATCAGTCAACTCTCCCGAATTTTTATTACCCACATGCACGGCGACCACATCTTTGGTTTGATGGGACTTCTTGCTACTTGCGGCTTGGCTGGCAATGTGGAACGAATTGATATCTATGGGCCACCTGGATTAAATGATTACATTCAATCCGCCTCACGCTACTCCTACACACACTTTTCTTACCCGATCAAAGTTCACGCCGTCCGTCCAGGGGTCATTTATGAAGACGATGACTTCACCGTTAGCTGTGGTAATTTGCATCACCGCATTACAGCTTTCGGCTACCGCGTAGCCGAAAAAGACCGCACAGGACGCTTTGATGTGGAAAAAGCCAAGGAATTGCAAATTCCTCCCGGTCGGATTTATGGTCAACTCAAGCGTGGTGAAACTGTTACCCTTGCTGACGGACGGGTAATTGATGGCGCTCAATTGTGCGGCCCTACAGAAATTGGTCGAAAGATTGCCTATTGTACAGACACAATCTATTGTGATGGTGCAGTGGAATTAGCTCATGATGCTGATGTATTAATTCACGAAGCAACCTTTGCCCATCAAGATGCAGACATGGCTTTTCAACGATTGCACTCCACAACCACAATGGCAGCGCAAACAGCTTTAGCTGCTGGGGCACATCGGCTGATTATGAGTCATTTTAGTCCCCGCTATGCTCCCGGAAATACCTTGGAGTTGAAGGATCTCCTCAAGGAAGCCCGTGCTATTTTTCCCCGTACTGACATGGCTTACGATTTTATGATTCATGAAGTACCCAGACGACGGGAAGTAGAGTTAACGAAGGTAGGCGTTTAGATTTTAGATTTTAGATTTTGGATTTTCGATTGAACTTTTCTAATCTAAAATCTCGAATTAACCAGGCATTGTCTTGGAGTTTAGCAGTCAAACTCATAACGTCTAGCAAATAGACCGCAGTTTAGTTTTACTAAAATAAGTAAACTAGTTAACCAACAATTTAGGTTAACTAAGTGTATCAATCATATACAATTACTATGGTTGAAATATTTCTCTTAATGTGTTTTTTAGATTACCAGTTATCAAAATAACTTTAATATGTAGTAATGTTGTAAATTAGATAATTTTCTACTTAAATATTTAGGAAAAATAATTAATTTTTCGTCAAGATTTTTCTTCCTTAAATAAAATATTTATTAAAAATTTATTCTTCCAACACTGATTAAGAGTTTATATGCGTGAATTGATGAACATGAAAGCCCCAGTTGGCATAAGATTGTGCCAAGTGAGCTTGTCATCGTTGGAAGAAAAATTTAAGTATGCTATTGCAGCTATTAGGTGTAAAAAAATCATTTCACATTTTTCATAAATCTTCCAAATAAATATATTGTTTCGATATTAGAGGAGTTTGATAGTGGCTAAGACTAGTCTGAATCCAGAGCAACAGGTTACTACTTCAGCACAAGGCGCATTTGACATCAGACAACTATCTACTATTTTGCTTCGCCGACGCTTTCTTATTTTGGGGATTTCCTGTGTAGTTATGTCAGCTGCTAGTCTTTTAGTTATCATTACCAAACCGACTTACCAGAGCAATATGCAGATATTGGTGAATTCCAATTTATCTGATGGGGCACAGGCAAATAATATCCCAGCAAAGGAAAATACTCAGGTTACTGATTCCAATTTTCAAGTTGTTGATTCCAGCACTCAGATGAAACTCATGCTGAGTTCTAAGTTACTTCAGAAAGCCGTCGATTTACTTCATTCTGATTATCCTAAGATTACCTTACAAGATATAAATGGTCAAAAAGAACATAACAAAAAATTACCTCTAGAAATAACCCCAGAAGAGGGAGGTATAGCAGCGAATAAAGTTTTTCATCAAGTATTTAAAGTTTCTTTCAATGATAACGATCCAGTCAAAGCGCAAAGAGTACTTCAAGCTCTACAAAAAGTCTATCAAGACTATAACAAACAACAACAAAAAGAACGTCTAAATCAGGGATTAGCTTTTGTAAATGCTCGCCTACCTGAGATAAAAAAAGAGGTGAGTAAAGCTGATAAAAATTTAGAACAGTTTCGCAAGAAACATCAATTACTTGATCCTGAAATCCAAAGTAAAATACTGCTAGAGTCTCTAGCTGATATTCAACAACAGCTACAAACCACTCGTGCCAACCTTCAAGATGTAAATGCTCGTTACGATAATCTAGAGCAACAAATAGCATCTTCATCCCAGCAAAATACACTAATTTCGTCTCGTTTAAATCAGTCAAGCCGTTACCAAACACTATTGAGTGAAATTCAAAAGACTGAATTAACTTTAGCCAAAGAGAGGCTCCGCTATACAGACGATTATCCATCGGTACAAAAACTAAAGCAGCAACGCCAAAGTCAACTTTTGCTATTACGAGAAGAAGTGAAAGCTATTACTACTAGCAGTAAGGGAGAACCGTTCTTAAAAGGGCAAATTTTGGGGGTTGATCCAAGGCTAGTAGATGAGTTTATGCTGGTACAGACAAGTCTTTTAGGGCTAACTGCCAATGAAAAAAATTTAGCCGAGTCAGAACAGCGACTTCGATCTGAGCTAAATAAATATCCAAGCATAATAGCAGAGTATAACCGTCTGCTACCAAAGGTACAAAATAGTCACAAAACCCTTGAACAACTGCTTCAAGCACAACAGTCTTTGGGGCTTAAAATTGCTCAGGAAGGATATAACTGGCAAGTTTTAGCAGAACCTTCTCCGGGTACTTATATGGGGAGCGACAGATTATTTATTTTGGTTGGGGGAGCAGTAATTGGCCCAATTTTAGGTATCTTAGCAGCCCTAATTTTAGAAAAATTTAATGACGCCATTTATTGTGCGGGAGATTTAAAGAAACTGACGAATCTACGTGTATTGGGATCAGTACCAAAGCTACCGTCCTATGGTGTCAAAAAGCAGCGGCTGGGACTATCTTGGAATGGGCGGCGAAGTTCAGAGTCTTCTGCAATAGAAGCTACTACTAAATTGCCTGTTCATGAAACCCTGGACATGATCTACCAAAATATTCAAATATTAAAATATCCCTTACCTTTCAAGTCGCTGATGTTTACTTCAGCACTACCAGGGGAAGGGAAGACAACCTTAGTCTTAGGGCTTGTGGCTAGCGCTATACGGATGCATCGACGGGTATTAGTTATTGATGCTAATTTGCAGAATCCTAGCCTGCACAAAATTTTGGAAATATCTAATGACTGGGGATTATCTCTGTTATTAGTTGATGAGACAACTACTGATTTTCAAGATTATATCCAGCCCATTCACCCCTCCATTGATATTTTGACTGCTGGGCCGGAACCAGAAGATACGGTAAAGTTGCTCAGTTCTCAACGGATGAAAGAATTAATAGAGTTATTTGAGCAAAGTTATGACTTAGTACTGATAGATGCTCCACCTATTTTAGGGACGGTTGATGCCAGAATTGTGGCATCTTTTTGCAATGGAATTGTCATGGTAGAGCGCATGGGGAAAGTAACTCGAACTGAACTGACTCAAGCAACAGAAATTTTGAGTAAATTGAATTTAATTGGAATTATTGCTAATGAAGTGAGCAATTCTCAAAAGGTATTGGCATCGTAGATTGGTAGTGGTAGGGGCATTGGGCAGTGGGCATTAGGCATTGGAAAGAGGTAGAGCAGAACTATTCTTTTCCTCCCTTGCTGACCTGATTTCTACCGAGAGCAACGCGATTTTGTGAGCAGGGGGAGCAGGGAGGCCAGGAGAGACAAAGAAATAAGTGTATTAAGGGCTATCGCGGTAGTAAAAAATACGAAAATTGCCTCTTCACTTCCCCTGCTCCCCCTGCCTCTCCTGCTCTTTTCACGATGATCTCACTTTTTCGCGTTGCTCCCTTTCTACCTTATAGCTAAAGCAAAATGCATAATTAGTAGGAGGTGGCAACTTCCGGCGTTGGAAAAGTGTCCCATCTTAAAGTGGTAGACACCATAATCCAGAGCGTCAATTAGATACTAGTGTGATTAGATGATCGGTATGAAATTCCAACTTTACTTAGGCTCTTTATTTTCCCAGATTAAAGTACGTCATTGGTGGGTAAGTATCCTTTTGTGGATAGCTTTGGTTGCCCCAGCCCAAGCGTCTGTAATCTTGCGCGTGGCGATTGAAAGGGGCGTTAATCAGGTAAAAGTGGGCAGTTCCACTACTGGGATCGTCAAGGATAGTACTGGCCGGACTCTGGGACAGTTGCCAGCGATGAGTGCATATTATGCCCAAGCCGTTCCTGGCGGAGTTGCTTTAGATAAGTGGCAGTCTGGTTTATTTTGGATTGAGCCAACTGGTAAAGGATTTGTTTATATTGGCGATCGCTGGTATCGAGGCAGAACTCTGGTTGTCCCTACAGAAAAAGGCTTAACGGCTGTTAATTGGGTTGATGACCAAGAATATCTCTACAGCGTTCTCGGTGGTGAAATGGATGCTAGCTGGCCGCAAGAGGCGCTGAAAGCCCAGGCGATCGCAGCCCGTACCTATGCCCTCTACGAACGAGAAAAACAACGGAATAATCCCGTTTACGATTTAGGCAATACTCCCGATCGCTGGCAAATTTATAAAGGTGTCATCAGTGAATCTCCTGCTACTTACGCCGCAGTAGATTCTACACTAGGGCAGGTACTAACTTACAAAAACCGGATTATTCTCTCAGTCTTCCATGCTTGTTCTGGGGGACACACCGAAAACGTGGAAGATGTTTGGGGAAGTAAGGAGCCTTATCTACGTGCTGTTGAAGACTACGATCAAAATATCCGCGAGTGTAATTGGGTGAAAACCTTCTCACCCAGCGAAATTAGCGCTAAATTTCCTGAGGTAGGTAGTGTCACAGCGATGATTCCAGAGACATTCTCACCTTTTCGCAGTGTTAAAGTCTTAAAAATTGTCGGTAACAAGGGCACAAAGGTGCTACAGGGCGAGGAAGTGCGAACAGCCCTCAAGTTAAAAAGTACCAAATTTAGCGTCACTAAGGGGGCCGACGGTAGTTTTGTACTACAAGGGCTTGGCTACGGTCATGGTTTAGGTATGAGTCAATGGGGGGCGTACAATCTGGCTCGGCAAGGAGTGAACCACCTGCAAATTTTGGGACATTATTATCAAGGTGTAGCCCTGACACCAATTCAGGCAAAGTAAGTCCCCTGTTGTATTTAATTCAAAAGTCAAAATTGATAAATTTAGCCCTTTTAATTTGGCTAAAAATGTTGGTCAACAAGGCTAGTTCTAGACTCATATCCCCAACTTTTCAAATAAGTCGGGGATATTTTTTGCAATTAATTTAACTATATTTTTCCGAATATCAGCTAAATCATCACTTTGAGTTGTTTCTTCTAAGACGACTGTAAATTGATGCGTGAGGAATTCTTGTATCTATTTTTTGGCGCTTAAAATGAAGAATCTATCTTGGTTATAATCTAAGCTAGAAGCAAACGAGGTCAGGTAATGATGGCTGTACCTACAGAAATTCGTAAAAGAGCGATCGCTTTACTCGAACAATTACCAGGAGAATCTTTAGTAAAGGCTGTTGAATTTTTGGAAGCCCTTTGTCACGAAGCTTTACAGGTATCAGAAGCACCAAACCCTCAAGTCAGCGAAGCCGCTTTGCTTCAAATTATTCAACACCATCTGTCTCCTGAAGAACAAGATAGATTGGCCTACCTGCGTCAGCAAAATGAGATTGGAGTAATTACACACACAGAGCATCAAGAGCTACTAATATACGTTGAGCGCGTCGAACAACAGGATGCTGAACGTGCAGAAGCATTGATGAAACTGGCTCAACTTCGCAAAGTTGATTTAAAAGTGCTGATTAACGACTTCTTGCCTAAACACAGCAACTTCGCCTAATGTCAGAGCGAACCCCAGAACCAATGAGGCGTATTGTTGCTGCTCGTGCCCGTGGTTACTGCGAGTATTGTCGTTGTTGGGAGCAATTTGCCACTGAGAGTTTTACCATTGAGCATATAAAACCCCGACAAGCAGATGGGGAAACAGTTTTAGAAAATCTTGCTTGGAGTTGCTTTGGTTGCAATGGTCATAAACATACCAAAACCCAGGCAAGCGATCCAGAAACGGGAGAAAAAATTGCACTATATAATCCTCGACAGCAAATTTGGAGCGAACATTTTAGCTGGAGTGATGATTTTACGCTGGTGATTGGTAAAACAGCTTGTGGTCGAGCAACAGTTGAAGCTTTGCGTTTGAACCGCTTTGGTGTTGTCAATTTACGCCGTTTGTTGAGGAGTGCAAATATGCTCCACCAGAGAATGTGGAAGGTGATGAGTAAGGTTTATCTTTCACGTTAAATTAGCGATACCTACGGTGGGCTAATTTAACGCGCTACATATTTCAACCAAATTTAGATGGAGCGATCGCATTTTTCGGGTGATTGTGGTTATGTAATCGCTCTTTATGTCTGTTGGGAAAGTGCGATCGCCCACTTTCGCAAAGCGATCACTTCGTGAAGCTTGATAATTAAAGCACCAGTACCATCTACCAAATCAATTTATGACCCTCTAATTTGGTGTCAACAAGACAGTGGAGGGTACAAGCCCTCACTGATTGTAACTACGAATTACGAATTACTTTAACTCGTCTAACCGCCGTTGCCATTCAGCATCAATTTGTGCAGAACGCTCAACTTCTTGGTCTAGTAAATCAGTTTCGCTAGAATACACTAAATCTTCGTTGCCGATGACTTTTTCTGTGGCAAATTGTTGAGCATAGTTGATTTTTTGTTGCAAAGGTGCATCAGGACTTGTTAATAAGCTTGCTCTGGAAAGGCGATCGCGGTTGCGATCGCCTATTTTGCGATTACGCCACCCAATCCAGAAATAACGCAGCAAGGGTATGCCTAAAAAACCTGCTCCGTAAGCCAATAGCAGCCAATAAATTCCTTGCACAAAAGCCACCAGTCCACCTAATTGGACGGCAATAGTTCCATCTCTCAATAAACTTCCCAGTACTAAAGCACCAACAAAATTTAGTACTCCTAACCCAGCACTGAGCATAATTTGCCCAGAACTTGCGGCACTAAAACGCCAGGGAAATTCCTCTAAGTGATCTGATATTGCATAACGGCGCTTTTTAACTGCACTCACCTGCAACTCTGGAAAGTAATAAACAATTTGCCCTTCTGGATTTACGCCCGGTTGCCCATTAAATCGCGTTAGAACGGGCAGCATATAATCTTCGTACTCTCTTGTATATCCCTCGCCAATATCATCTAAATATGGGGCAATTTGTTCTGCTACCACTGCGCCACGATTAATCCGAATCACCGTAGCAATTTCTTGCCAGCGACGTTCTTCTAAGTTGGCGTTAGGATTACCATCGCCAAACAAAAACGAAAACACAGCTTCAAAGAAATTTAGATTGCTTTCTTCTCGGCTTTCACGTCGCCGTTCCTGGTAGTGGGTGTCATAATTTGGGCTAAGATACCAAAATAAATTTGGAAAATAGAAAAACCCCCCACCACCAGAATTACTACCCCGATTGTCGCCGTTACGGTCTGAATTAGCAGCAGTAATGATAATGAAGATGGTGATAGTTATCAGGGCGATGGAAACAGTTAAGAAAATTCCAAAAGAAATGCGAATCAGGTAAAACAGAACACTCCAGACCTTTTTCCACCATTCTTGCAATCGTAATCGGAAGTATTTATTACGTAAAATTGCTCGAAAATTTCGTGGAAAAAGGTAAACTATATCGCCTGAATCCGCTACCTGTAGATGTCCGCCAGCATCAGATGCCAGGGCTAACAAGCTTTGATTAGCTTCAGCGACATTCAATCCTGCCTGAGTTGCCACATCACCAACGGTGACACGGTAGCCCAGTTGTTCCACAGCCTGCATGATGGTGGGACTGGGAGCCATTGCTCTCCCCTCCTATTGAAAACTTATTCCCTTTTCTTAAGTATAAAGTTTTATTTTGAGGGACTTGGTAAAGGTAAAAATAAAGAAGGAAATCATATTTCCATATATTTAACAAATCGATACTAAAGCCCATGAGCCGGCAAATAACCTGAGACGCAACATGTTATAATTGTTTGCCTCAGCTTGGTTAACCAGCAAATTTTCTGCTCAAATATGGTTCAATATACTCTCGCTCAAAGCCCAGAAATTATCCTTACTGTTTCTGGAAAAGATTCAGCCAAAGCCCGTGATAAAGCAATGGATCAACTGATGGAACTGATGGATGCAGGTAAGCTACCCACAGAACTGGAAGAAGGATTTGGCCCTCAACAATTGATTGAGGTTAAGGAGTCAACTATTGATACTGCTAGTGGTGAGGATACCATTACACAAGCTGTCCAGGTTTTGAGTAACCTAGCCACGCTCAAGTTGAAGGTTCAAGAGTCACGGTCGGAAGCGTTGGAAATTCGCAAAGCTGTTGATATTCTGTTCAGCGATGATTTAGTGACTGAAGAGGAAATTACTCGACTCAAGGAAGGTTTTAAAGTTCTCAAAAATTTTGCTCAAGCTAATGTGCGTTACCAGGAAGCGCGATCTAAAGCAGAACTAGCTCGACAGACTCTAGATCAAGCTCTCAAATCTCCTGACAAATAACTTTTACATAAATAGATGCCTTGAGACTTCTCTTAAAAATTTGATTAAACACTCTAAAAGACAGACTGTGAAGCCTGCCTTTTAGAATTACTGGGGCGCTAGGATTCGAACCTAGGGATGGCGGGACCAAAACCCGCTGCCTTACCACTTGGCTACGCCCCAACAACATTACTTTAGTTAATATAGCAGTAACTCCTGGGTTAATGTCAAGTACTTTAATAGTTGATTTCAGATAATGGGTTTTGACGGCAGGATATTGACTGGTCAGAATGCTTACACATCAGGCTGTTTCATCACTTTGCTTGAACGATTGAATTTTTATTTTCACCTGCTACGCCGCTTGATTGGATGAGATACCGTCTCTAAATAAATGTCAAGAAACAAAGTCAGGCGATCTGAAGATGATTCCAAATATTGTGAAATTGTAGTAACATAGCACGGGCATTGATTATCTTCAGCTACATCTGATTGTTAGCGCCGTTAAATTTACTATTGATGAAAATATACCGTGAGCCTAACTCTTTATTTCCTCCGTCACGGACAGACCGAATGCAGTCGCAATAATTCCTTTTGCGGTTCCATAGACTCAGAACTTACCCCAGAAGGCTTGGAGATGGCAAAGGCTTTTGCATCTACATATAGTTCTATGGATTGGACGGCAATATTTTGTAGTCCAATGCAGCGAACTGTATTGACAGCAAAACCCTTATCTGAAGCAATCGGGATAGAACCACAATTTAGAGATGGTCTGAAGGAAATCAACTATGGCAAGTGGGAAGGAAAAACCCCAGAAGTAATTAGCCGTGAATATCACGATGATTATATTCGCTGGTCAGCAGATCCAGCTTGGAATGGGCCAACCGGTGGAGAAATGGGGGTGACAATTGCTTCTCGCGCCATACAGGTAATTGAAGAAATCAAACGTCGTTACAGCAGTGGCAATGTGTTAGTGGTTTCTCACAAGGCAACTATCAGAATTATTTTGTCTAATTTACTAGGGATTGATGTGGGACGCTTCCGTTTTCGTTTGGGATGCCCTGTTGCTTCGGTCAGTATTGTAGAATTTACCTCACATGGGCCACTGTTAAAGGTTTTGGCAGACCGTAGTCATTTAGATGAGCGTTTGCGAAATTTACCGGGGACATGAGGGGAGGAAAGAGTTAGAAGTTAGGAGTTAGGAGTTATTATTTTTCCCTTACCCCCTTTCACTCGCTGGCTCAGTATATTTACAGAAAATATTTATTCTAATTTTCAAATTAAATAATACAACAATTATAGCGATCGCTCTGGAAATACTTTAGATAAATCCAGAACTAAATCAGGAAAATATGGCAAATTAACTGACTCATTAGGTAGAAAAATCAACTTACGACGATAACCAAATTTACCTTGTAAATCTTTATAAGGTTCGCTGTAAGATTCTAGGTAGTTATCTACTAAATTAAATATCCAATAGTCGGAAATACTAGCTTCTGCATAAACAGATAATTTTATATCTTGGTCATATTTCAAAGTGGAATTAGAAATTTCAATTACTAACAATACATCAGATGGGCTTGGATGAGCTTCTAAATAGTCATCAGGACGATTTCGCACAATGACTAAATCGGGTTCTGGTTCGGTATCATCAGGTATAATAATTGGTTCTTGTCCTCGAAGAATTGCCTCTTCTAGAATCAGCTTGAACAACTCCCGATATAAGCGGGTGCTACAAACAGAGTGCGGTGTACCTTTTGCTGCCATCTGGATTATTTCACCCTTAATTAGCTCAACTCGGTCGTTATCCTCAAAGAAACCGAGTTCAGCTAGACGGTGATATTCAGCTATAGTAAAGCGTTTAGCAGTGGTAAGGCTCATAACAACTACGAGAATGCAGAGTTATTTTTATCTTAATATAGCTGTAGCTGATTAAAGTTATGCGATAGAAGATAATGAGGTGTCTGGGTATTCTTCTTTATCACCTTCTGTAGTTGCTTCTATACTTACACCCTTCCAAGGAAAATCAAAATATTGTTCCTGAACCGTTTTTAATTCCTTTATTGACTCTTGGAAAAATAATTTAATAGCAGATACGTGGTTTTCTTCAGATAAAAAATCTTTTAAGCTTTTTCGATAAAATATACCTGACCATGCTGGCAAAACTTTTAAATTACTAGGAGTCCATAGATTGGGTTTATCGTTAATTATTTTTTGCATAGATTCAATAATTTTTGGGCGTTGTCCAAACCTATGAGAAACCTGCAAAAATATACCTAAATATGGATAATCAGTTAAATTATTTGGATTTAAATCGAAGTATCCAAGACCACACCATAAGTCCCATACTGAAGGAGAAAAGTGGGTGTAGATAATATATCTCTCGTCCCATTTCCATTGAGTCCTACTTGCTGCGCCTTTGATAACACCTCCAAAAGCTAGCTTGAATTCCTGCTGTACTTCTTCACTGAGAGTTGATTCCATAAGAAGGAGAGTTTTGTTATAATTCACCATTGTCAATAAGTCAACTGATGAAAATTGATTAGTGTGAGACATTCTGTTATTCCTCATAAAAATTAGTATTTCTTGAGCTAAGATATCAGATGCGCGTTCTTTCAAGAAGCTATAAAACTGATACCACCTCAGTTGGAAGAAATTAATCTTGGGTGATAACTCAAGACAATACTCTTTGATTGCTCGTTTTGGATCATAATCATATTGTTTGAGTTCATCTTTAGGGTCATAATCACGGGTGATGTAAATTAGAATTCGATGTCTAAGGTTTGGTAAGTTACTCAAAATATCAGCATATTTTTCTAATTGTCCCGGTATTGCTGTAGAGCCAATTTTTGATTCAATAAATATTACGTCTGTGCTTAAACCAGTTGAGAGTTCAATCACAATATCAAGTCTACTATCCTCAGTATGGATCGCCAGTGCTTGATGTTCTTGTTGGGTTGAAATCTTGATGCTGGAATAATTATCTTCACTAATGATTGAGTGATGTTTTAGCCAATCAAGTAAAACATCATTATTCAGGGACAAAAAATAAGCAACAATCTCAGTAAAAAAATCTTCACGCGGTTTGCTTCCTGAATGTAGATTGAGTAAATTGGTAAACAAAGACATTTATTTTTAAGTATTGAAAGTAATTTCAAAAAAGCAAATATATCCGGCGATTAGAAATCGCGGCTACACAAACAAAGTCCGCGTAGGCGGACTCTAAGAAGTTGAAACCCACGGAGGTGGGTTTTGTCTGTATAGCCGCGAATTCCATTCGCCAGGGTCAAGCTATTACTAAGATTCCAGCAGTTATAACTTAGCCGATCGCAGTTTGACAAGAGTGCTATAAAAACTATACTTACAACAAATAGGGGTAAAAATTTTACCCCCAAAAATTTGTGTATTAATTTTAAGAAAAGCTAGAAAAGCTTATTAATCTGAAGTTAAGTGACTTTCTAGCAAAGTTGCGATCGCATCAGGATGAATATTCTTGTATTTCTTTTTACCAAGCTGCAAAACACAGTTGGGAGCGCTGCCACAGCATTTTTGGCAACTAGTATGTTCAATAGTAACTTTGTCTAACAAACCGCGATCGCACAAAGTTTTTTCTAATTCTGATAATAATCCTTTACCACCACGTTTCAGGCAACCGCCCTTTTGACATACCATAATCCTCGCTTTGGTTTGAGGTGGTAAATCTTGCTTTGGACACGCATCAATTGGTGTCACTCGATAGGCTTTAATTTTTATTTTACTTGTGCGTGAGTCTATCTCACTATGACCACAAATGCGAAGTTGCTGACCAGGAACTAAGGATGAACTTAGTAAACGACGCAACTCTTTAGGCAGTTTAATGTCTACATTTCCAGATGCAACTGCCAATTGCAAGTATTTATATTTTCCTGGTTCACCACCAACAAAACCTAGTAACTGTCCCTCAAGGTTCAATTCTGATAACGTCACGTTGCTTCGCTCCGAATTCAAAATTCAAAATTAACAAGAGTTAGGAGTTATAATTACTAACTCCTAACTATTAACTCATAACTATTTTTAAGCTAGGCGTTTAGCTTCTACAGTTTGAGGTAAATTTGCTGTATCTGGCAAATCACGAAATTCTAATTCCCAACCATTTGCTAGGGTGAGAATCTTGCCATCATTTCCATCGGTTTGTTTGACGACTTCTTCTTCCAGGTCTTTTTTAGCAACGTAAACTACTAAAGTGCCGGCATCATTCATCCGTAGCATTACTTTCATGAGATTCCTCAACAGATTCTAGTTCTTTTTTCATACAGCCGACGACGAACCCTGTTTCTAAGAAATGCACAGCATAGATATAGGAACTCTGCAAATATGTGCCTATACTCGCTATGTAACCGATATCTCCCTTGTTTACTAAAACTTGGCCGACTTCCTTACCAGGAAAGGTACCATCGTTTTTTAGCAGTTTACGAACTCTGACTTTTTCACCAATTTCAAAAGCAGGTGGCAAGTTTAGTTCTAATTCATCGCGTTGCATGAGAGTACCTCTGTTCTCTGACCAAATTCAATAGTTCTTCTGTCGTTAAACTGCGCTTTTTCTGTACCGATTGATGGCGCACTGCGTCTAAAACAGATTGGGTTTCTTGAGAGTTCAAGAAAATTCCATGCTGTTCTAGCAAGTTAGCAACCAAATGCCGTCCAGAATGTTTACCTACTACTAAACGCCGTTCCCAACCCACCTCTTCAGGTGCAAATGGTTCGTAGGTGATGGGATTTTGCAATACCCCGTGAGCATGGATGCCGGATTCGTGAGCAAAGGTGTTTTCGCCAACGATCGCTTTCCAAGGTGGTACATCGGCTCCTGATGCGGCTGCTACTAGTTGAGACAGTTCCAGCAAACTGGGTGTGTCAATGCCCAAATCAACGCCGTAGATGCGTTTGATTGCCATGACAACTTCTTCTAATGCTGCATTTCCCGCCCTTTCACCTAATCCGTTGACTGTGGTATTCACTGATGATGCTCCAGCTTTGATACCTGCAAGAGCATTGGCAGTTGCTAGACCAAAATCATTATGCGTGTGGATTTCTAGGGGAATCGTCAACGCGGAAACCAGCCGTTGGACTTTGGTGTAGGTGGTAAAGGGGTCGAGAACTCCTACGGTATCGCAGAAACGGAAACGGGATGCACCCCATTCTTGAGCATAAAGCGCTACATCTAAGAGGAAGTTTTCATCAGCCCTGGAAGAATCTTCTCCGCCGACTGCTACCCAAAGACCTTGATCGAGGGCGAAGCTGATTGAGTCTTTAAGTTTTTGCAAACTTACTCGCCACTGACCATGAAATTTAGTGGCAATTTGGATACCAGAGACGGGAATAGCAATATGCACCCGATTCAAACCACAAGCGATGGAAGCCTTGATATCTGAGATGACAGCGCGGTTCCAGCCCAAGAGTTTTGCTTGTAAACCCAAGTCAGAAATTGCGGCGATCGCACGTGTTTCTTCGTCACCCATTGCCGGTATCCCGACTTCTAATTCTGGTATACCAATGGCATCGAGAAATTTAGCGATCGCTACTTTTTCTTCTAAGGTAAAGGCAACACCTGCTGCTTGTTCACCATCACGTAGTGTAGTGTCATTAATTATGATTTGATTCATTGCAAATATCCCTCTCTTGGAAGTATTCTTAATATCCTTTCTCTCTACAATCCCTAGTAATGGTAAATGCTAAAAATATCACAATTCATAATGTAGGATACATGATCCTTAATTATTGACCTATTAGCAGCATCACATCTGTATGGCAGGGAACTAAAACAATGTATAATTTACTAATTGTTTTTACCGATGTCAGTTGAAACATCTTTGAGTAGCAATGAACTAATATAGCTATTAGCAAATCCTGAACAAAGTAATACACAGAATCCAGCAACTAAGGATGTAATCATTTTTGTGACCTCGTTTTTTGTAGTGCATTTGGGTGTAATTTAGGCAGGTAATGGGAAGGAAAAGCTAAAGGTTGCAAATTAGCTAACTGTGGTCTGCTAGCCAATCAAAAATCTTTCCTAGCTGTTCTAAGTCAACTAAACCATACTGCCAGAGAAGCATTGGTAGTGGGCCATTTTCTAATTCACGGTGTCGCAGAGCTACAGCAATATCAGCATTTGAAAGTTCAAGTTCATTGTGCAAAAAATTGAGGAGTTTTATATCTCTGTTCCGAGTCGCCATAATCGAACTTTCAATTTCTTAATTTGGGAAAAACTTAAAAATCAGAAATTCCAATTTTTATTTAGGAATTTCATCTTTTTAATTGTTGCTATATGTCAGGGAAATTTCAGATTTAGCAGATTCAATAAAATATCAAACCCATTTGTTCCATCTCAGTCTGCAACAAATTCTGCTAGCGTACAGTAGCTTCAAACTCTAAACCTATTTGAGCTTTGTGCATCTATGAACAAAAAGGATGAAGTGCAGTCTTTACGTCATGAATTCAAGATTAATAGTCTCTGAATTAGGTCTGACGAAAAACCTTAAGATTCATTAGTGTAATGCCAGCAACGCTCTAACCACTCTAATAATTCGTGACGGGAAGCAATAAATTGCATAACTATACTGCGAATTAGAATGACTTCGAGCAAATTGTTCACTTGCACCCGTAAAGAACCATCAGGGGGACAAGAGCAATTAATTTTTAACTCTTGCAATCGGTGATAGATTCGCCAGCGATCGCTCAAAGGAATCTGCAAAACGTGATTTGTCATTTGTCCTTTGTCCTTTGTTGGTTGTCCTTTGTCATTGGTCATTTGTCCTTTGCAAATGCCCAATGCCCCATGCCCAATGACCAATGACTAATGACTCTTGACTTTTAAAGTTTGCAGTTGTTTTTCGAGTTCTTCAATGCGCGAGAGCAAAGAACGCATCACGTCTGCTTCCACATCAGGTAGCTTGCCATGCTCTAAAGGAGAAAGGCTGGCGTTATCATTCCGAGAAATAATTCGGCCCGGAACTCCCACCACAGTGCGATCGCTGGGGACATTCTGCAAGACAATAGAACCTGCACCAATACGGACGCGATCGCCAATTTGCAGATTACCTAAAACTTTCGCACCCGCCCCAATCACGGCATTTTTGCCCACTGTGGGATGACGTTTACCAGTTTCTTTACCAGTTCCGCCAAGGGTGACGCCCTGATAAATCAGTGTATAATCGCCGACGATCGCAGTTTCGCCAATCACAACCCCCATTCCGTGGTCGATAAACACGCCCTGACCAATCTCTGCACCTGGGTGAATTTCAATTCCCGTCAAAAATCGCCCCAAATGAGAAATGAAGCGGGGGATAAAACTCACACTTCGACAATGTAACCAGTGAGCAAGACGATGCAAAGATAGTGCGTGCAATCCAGGGTAGCAAAACACCACTTCTAGCCAATTACGTGCTGCGGGATCGCGCTCAAAAATAATGCGAAAATCACTCAATAATGGCTCAAAGAAAACACCAGAGAGTAAATTTTTCAGCATGGATTTATGTGCAGAATCCTGCGTTTTGGTACTGGGAGGATCGCTAATACTGTCTAAAGACTGTTGCATCGGTAATGTCTATCTGGTAAAAGAGTCATCTGCTATTTTTATGCTTATATCAGGTAACTTTCAACTCGATACAAAACCCAATGCTGATTGGATTTATTGGATTGATTAAGGTTGTACTCAAACGCTAAAACCCCTACCGCAGATAAATCTAAAATTTGTCTGGGGATAGGGGCGCTAGTATTTAACGATGGGGGTACTAGTATTTTTGGGGCAGGGGTTAAGAATTTCTGTACTCGCTACAAGAAACATTACCTATAAGCCTTTGCAAACATTTCATCAAGATATTTTGCAATATATTAAGTTGTACTCAGATGCACTCAAACATGAGTTAGATGAGGCTAGAAATCAATATTCTGTATCTCCTATTACTATTATTATCTTATTATTTGGATAGGCGAAACACAGGTTTCTTTATTTTCTCTTATGATTTGCTGTCTGTATGTATGTATACGTTTCAAAATATAGCTATCGCTCATAGTGACTATTTTATTATATAGATGTGTGGAAGTTGCGATCGTAAAAATTAAGCATTTAAATTTTCGAGACTGATTCATCCAGTTCAAAGACTCGTTAACGGAGTTCAGGGGTGGATTCATCCAGTTCAAAGACTCGTTAACGGAGTTCAGAGGTGGATTCATCCAGTTCAAAGACTCGTTAACGGAGTTCAGAGGTAGATTCATCCAGTTCAAAGACTTGTTAACGGAGTTCAGAGGTGGATTCATCCAGTTCAAAGACTCATTAACGGAGTTCAGAGGTGGATTCATCCAGTTCAAAGACTCGTTAACGGAGTTCAGAGGTGGATAAACAAAATAGGGGTGTACATTTGTACGCCCCTCCAGTCAATTTATTTATAGCGCTTCTGTGTTGAGTTTAAATAAAAACTTAAGCCCCAACTCATTCTCTGACATCGCTATATTGCAAAGACTTATCAAAATGATCAGTAGTCAGACAGAATTAATTACACAATGTCATTGCGAATACAGCAAAGCGGAATGTTCGCGGAGCGTCTCGTAGAGAAGCAATTGCAAAGGCTGGGATTACTTTGCTTCTCTACCAAAGGCTACGCCAACGCTTGCAATGACTACAAATATTTTGTCTGACTATTTATGAGACTCTCCAATGAGTATTAAATTATCAAGAGACAGGAGTTTTAGTAGATTTGCTTCTACCAATAGCTTTAAAACGCTCACCCAACTGTTCAGCAACAGTTTTTAAGCCTGGAGTCTTTTTTGATGCAGTCTTGACATAATCATAAACTGTCAAACTACTAGTCATAACTTCGCTACCAACTGCCATGAGAGTATCATCTACCTGTTCAGTGAGTTGCTGCATTGAGATTAGAAGTTCAGTAAGCGCAGTGGCTAATTGATAATCTCGAACCAGTTCTTCAACATCAAAAGTGGCTGGCAGAATTTCGCGGTTAGATTGAGCAGCAGTGACGCTATTGCTTACAAAAGCCAGACTTTTATCGCCCATTTTTACTAACTTGCGCCGTTCTTCAGTACTGAGAGTAACTAAAAAGGGTAGCTTTTGTTGAACTTTCTGTAGCGCGGTTTTGATTTCTTGAATATCTTGTGCGGAAAGAGAGCCTGTGATGTTTTGATAGGACATTGTATATATACCTGAGTAACTCTGATTGTGAAGTAGCAATAGTTGCTAATCATAGAGTTCCCATTGCTAGAAGGAATTGCACATTTTTTGGTAATTTTTAGTTTATCAAGGTGTGCGATCGCAGCCTAATACACTGAAAATACTTAGTAGCTAAAAGCGAGATGTACAACAAGCTGCATATAGACGTATTTGTTTGTAATTTTGAGTGTAGTAGCCTAGAACACCAATCAACTTAACTTAAACTTAAACCCTTGACTTATTGAATAAGTTGGAGATATAAGGTATTATCTGCTCGGTTACGTAACACAGGTTACAAGTAACATCAGGAGAAAAACATACTTAAGGAAGTATTCTCACAAACTAATATCCTTAAGTAAGTTGTGTTTTGACTCTCGAAAAAAAATCGCCAATTCGGGAGTTCTTGTGTAATTTACATCACTTCAGGCTAGAAGGAAGTTCAAAATGGGTGTGTTTTTCCTAAATCCAACAAAGATGCTCAGACGCGTATTATCTGCATCGCTAGTTAGTATAATTCCTGCACTTACTAGTTTGATGTCCTTAGAGGTTTTGTCCACCGCAGCCTTAGGTCTACCGCCTGCTGCGTCTGTTCAAACCAAGGTGAAAGTGTCTAATACAATGAACTATTGGCCTTTCAATATTAATCGTTACTTGAAAGTGCCGCCTAACTTCTCTGCATCTGTTTATGCTCGCATTCCGAGTGCCCGCTTTATAGCAGTTGCTCCCAATGGCGATCTTTTAGTGTCACAGCCGAGTACAGGTAAGGTGTTAATTGTCCGCTCAAATGGCACGAGAGATCCGATTATCTCTAACTTCGTAACGGGTCTACGTAAACCACACGACATTGTGTTTCATAAGATTAACAACACCACATACGTTTATATCTCTGAGACTCATCAAATTAACCGCTTCACCTACAACTCTGGAGACATAATCGGCAGAAATCGCCAAGTAGTCGTAACTGGCTTACCAGATAGCAGCACATCAGAACTCAGAGGTGCTTATGGTCACGAATTAAAAAATATCGCCCTTGATTCCAATCACAAACTGTACGTATCGATCGCCTCTACATGCAATGCTTGTACGCAAGATACTGTCAGCAACCCAAAACGTGGTGCGATTTACCAGTACAACGCAGATGGAACCAATCGGCGGCTTTTTGCCCAAGGTTTACGTAATGCCGAAGGATTAGCATTGTTACCTAATACCAATGATCTTTGGGTAGTCGTTAATAATCGAGATAACATCGCCTATCCCTTCAACGATGGCAGTGGCAAATACGGTAGGGTTATCCCGTCATACGTAGACAACCACCCACCAGAGGAGTTTACGCGAGTCCGAGATGGTGGTAACTATGGTTGGCCATTTTGCAACCCCAATCCTGACACGTCAAATGGCTTCAACAATATGCCCTTTGATCGCGACTATCAGTTCAATGCTAATGGACGTGTTAATTGCAATGCCTTGGACAGAATTAGCAAGGGTATCCAAGCCCATTCGGCTCCCTTAGGACTAACATTCTTGCAAAATACCAGGTTTACCAGCCTATACTCAAATGGCGTAGTGGCGGGACTGCATGGTTCATGGAATCGGCAGACTAAAACTGGCTACAAAATAGCTTACTTTCCTTGGAACAGTGCGACAAGAACCCCAGGGCAGGAAATAGAACTAGTCAGCGGTTGGCTAGTTCCAGGAACGCAAGAAATTTGGGGACGACCGGTAGATATAGCAGTAGATCAGCAAGGTAATTTGTTAATTTCTGATGACTACAGTGGCACAATTTACAAGCTTTCCTACAATGTCTCCAACAACGTCTCTAACAGGTCACAGGTTCAAGTCTACAGAGACGCTAATTTTGCTGGAGTTTCTCAATCTTTTTCTACAACTCCAGGAGTATACAAAGCCAACCAAGGCAGCTTAAATATTGTTGGTAATGACGCTATTAGCTCATTACGTGTACCAGCAGGTACAGTGGTACGTGTATGCCAAAATGAAACTGGTGGTTTATGCCGTGAGTATAGCGCTGGTAATTATAACTACGTTGGAAATGACTTGGATAACAAAATATCGTATATACAAGTCAGATAGTGCCCAATTTTCTTTGCAAATTTGGGATACCCTTCTGCTCTACCTAAACTGTAGAGATGCAAAATTAGAATGGGGTTCGCCCTGCTAACGCGTCTCTAACAAAAAATTTAGGCTTAACTGAACGGTATTGATCCATATCCAGCAAGAGTTTCAACTGATATTCACTAACTAAGGGCATACACATGTATGCCCTTACAACCGATTCATTTATTGCAAAGATATTTGAAATTCTTCACTCGCAAATATGCTCGGCGCGATCGCTAACTAAACGCCGCAATTCTGCATTAATATATGGACGAGACACTTTGAATACTTACTCCGCGCTGATGTACTGACGAGCTTTTGCTTTTGCTAGTAGCATAATATGCTCTAGCGTGAGGAAATGATTTAACTCTCGCTCGTCACTTATTTAGCGATTTCTCTGAGGAATAGCTTGCAATACGGTTCGGTTAGTATATTTGGCTCTCGGAGATCCCCCCAACCCCCCTTAAAAAAGGGGGGCTTTTCCTCCTATTTACCCCCTTTTTAAGGGGGTCGCCGTAGGCGGGGGGATCTTAACCGAACCGTATTGGAATAGCTTGTAGTTAAGCGATAATAATTACATTTCCTAATGAAAGCATAGTTATGATCTGCTGCTTAAATCCAGATTGCCACAATCCGCCCAATAGCGATCGCACAATGTTTTGCTCCAACTGCGGTACAGGAATAGTAGTGCTAAGAAACCGCTATCGCCCGATTAAATCATTAGGTGGTGGGGGATTTGGTAAAACTTATTTAGCAGAAGATATAGACAAACTAAATGAGTATTGTGTCATCAAGCAATTTGCACCGCAAGTCCAGGGAACTGCCGCACTAAAAAAAGCCACAGAACTATTTGAGCAAGAAGCAAAGCAACTGCAACAATTAGGAAACCATCGCCAAATTCCCACACTATTGGCGTATTTTAACCAAGATAATCGCCTGTATTTGGTGCAGGAGTTTATCGACGGACAGAATTTATTAGATGAATTAAAACAGCAGGGAATTTTCAATCAGCAGAAAGTTAGAGAATTATTGCTAGATTTGTTAGATATTCTCAAAACAGTTCATCAACAGCAAGTTATTCACCGCGATATCAAGCCAGAGAATATCATTCGTCGCAGTGATGGGCAGTTAGTGCTTATTGACTTTGGTGCATCCAAACAATTGACAGCAACAGTGATGACGCAAATAGGAACAACCATTGGTTCTTTTGGTTATGCCTCACTAGAACAAATGCAGGGAGGTAAAGCTTACCCGGCGAGTGATTTATATAGTGTAGGTGCAACCTGCTTTCACCTGTTGAGTGGAATTCACCCTTGGGAACTTTGGCAACGACAAGGTTATGGTTGGGTTGCTAGTTGGAGACAGTATTTGCAGCAACCAGTAAGTGAGGATTTAGGGCGAATACTGGATAGATTGTTGCAAGAAGAATACCAGCAGCGTTATCAGTCAGCGACGGAAGTTTTACAAGCGTTAAATTCAGAGCCAATACCAGTAACTCAGCCTGTTACACCTCCGGTTACTCCACCACCCCTGCAAAAAAATTCTATTCCTATATATCTTATTGTTATTCCATTAATTGTATTGACGGGTGGTGCTGTTTATTTACTAAGACCGACAAATCCAGTAACAATAGAACAGAAAAGTAAAAGTGCTGAAACTTACTATAATGAAGGATTGGAAAAATACAACAACAAAGATTTTCTCGGTGCAATTGAAGACTACACCCAAGCCATCCAAATTAATCCTAACTATGCAAATGCTTACATGAATCGGGGTTTAGCTCGCTATGATTTAGGAGATAAACAAGTAGCAATTGAAGATTATAACCAAGCTATAAAAATTAATCCTAACGATGCAAATGCTTACATCAATCGGGGTTTAGCTCGCTATGATTTAGGAGATAAACAAGCAGCAGTTGAAGATTATAACCAAGCTATAAAAATTAATCCCAACGATGAAAATGCTTACTACAACCGGGGTTTAGTTCGCTATGATTTAGGAGATAACCAAGTAGCAATTCAAGATTACAACCAAGCCATAAAAATTAATCCCAACTATGCAAATACTTACATTGCTCGCGGTTTAGCTCGTTATAATTTAGGAGATAACCAAGCAGCAATTGAAGATTACAACCAAGCTATAAAAATTAATCCTAACTATGCAAATGCTTACTACAATCGGGGTTTAGCTCTCTATAATTCAGGAAATAACCAAGCAGCAATTGAAGATTATAACCAAGCCATAAAAATTAATCCCAACTATGCAAATGCTTACTACAATCGGGGTTTAGCTCTCTATAATTCAGGAAATAACCAAGCAGCAATTGAAGATTATAATCAATCCATAAAAATTAATCCCAACTATGCAAATGCTTACTACAATCGGGGTTTAGCTCGCTATAATTTAGGAAATAACCAAGCAGCAATAGAAGATTACAACCAAGCCATAAAAATTAATCCCAACTATGCAAATGCTTACTACAACCGGGGTAATTCTCAGTCTAATTTAGGAAATAAGCAAGCAGCAATTGAAGATTTTCGTAAATCTGCCGATTTGTATAAGCAACAAAGAAAAGAGAGTGACTATCAAGATGCTCTAAAACGCATTAAACAACTTGAGTTAGGTTAGCAACTCTGTGCTGAAGAAAATCACATTTTAGAGACTTAGAGCGTGAAAAATGCCAGTTACCCTAAATAGCGATCGCAATTTTCCCCACAGCACGCCCAGATTTTGCAACTCTTTTACTTCTCTAATTGTGCCAACTTCTTCTGAGCAAATTCCCGCACTTGCTCATCTGGGTCATTTTCTGTGCGATCGCGCAACAGTGGTAAAGTCTGGTCATGCTGAGGAAATTGCTTGATAATTATCTCCAGTGCAATGCGCCGAGGATTGGGGTTAAACGGAGGTTCATGGCTACCTTTAAAGGGGTCATTAACAGCGCAGTGGTGGTAAATTTCAAACAACTTAAGCTGATATTTAAAATGTTTAGCTAAATTTTGGACTGCTGCACGTCGCACATACTCATGATCATCCTGGGTAGCGCGTTCTTTGATGATGGATTTGGTGTCGGGGTCATCTTTGAAGTTCTTCGCTAATTCTTTGACTGCTACACCTCGCACATTGTTGTCACTGTTTTGGGTAGCGCGTTGTTTGAGCCAGATTTTGGTGTCAGGGTCATCTTTGAAGTTCTTCGCTAATTCTTCGACTGCTGTACTTCGCATATACTTATCATAATCTTGGGTAGCAAGTTGTTTGAGCCAAGTTTTGGTGTCAGGGTCATCTTTGTAATTCTTCGCTAATTCTTCGACTGCTGCACTTCGCACAAACCAGTTCTTATCGTGGGTAGCAAATTGTTTGAGCCAGGTTTTGGTGTCAGGGTCATCTTTGTAATTCTGGGCTAATTCTTCGACTGCTACACGTCGCACATACTCATGATCATGCTGGGTAGCGAATTGTTTGAGCCAGGTTTTGGTGTCAGGGTCATCTTTGTAATTCTGGGCTAATTCTTCGACTGCTACACGTCGCACATACTCATGATCATGCTGGGTAGCGAATTGTTTGAGCCAGGTTTTGGTGTCAGGGTCATCTTTGTAATTCTGGGCTAATTCTTCGACTGCTACACGTCGCACTACCCAGCTATAATCCTGGATAGCGCGTTCTTTGAGGATGGATTTGGTGTCGGGGTCATCTTTGTAATTCTGGGCTAATTCTTCGACTGCTACACGTCGCACATCGCTCTCATCATCCTGGGTAGCGCGTTCTTTGAGCCAGGTTTTGGTGTTGGGGTCATCTTTGAAGTTCTTGGCTAATTCTTGGACTGCTGCACGTCGCACATCGTTGTCATCATCCTGGGTAACACGTTCTTTGAGCCAGGTTTTGGTGTCAGGGTCATCTTTGAAATTCTGAGCTAATTCTTGGACTGCTGCACCTCGCACATCGTTGTCATCATCCTGGGTAGCGCGTTCTTTGAGCCAGGTTTTGGTATTGAGAGATTCTTGCCAGGTCGTTGCAATTGCTGTGACTGCTTGAGTGCGAATTTCCTGAACTAGCTGAGTTTCTTCTTCATCTTCATAGAGGACATAATAGTACCAGAGGTCATATTTAGTTAAGTCTTTTAGCTTGTCAAGTAATTTAGTAGCTATTGACGCGATCGCCGAGCGATTTCTCACCTCTAGAAGACACTTAGCTGCTAAAAAGAGATTAACAAACTTTTCTCCTTCGCCATCTTGCTCCATTAAATACTCAAGAATTTCACTTACAAATTTAGGCTCAATCATTCCCGCAATCAGCGGTAAGACTTCATGCCAACTTTCATCTTGCCAGTGGTTGCCAAAAACTTGATTCTTAAGTTCCTCAATAGTCAGCGTTTGCGTTTCTTTAAACTGCCAGACAAACTCCCAAGCACAGAAATATTCTAAAAATGTCCGATGCACAAAAGCATAATAATCCGCACCCACGAAACATAACATAAAGTTGCGAGTCCGCAGTTGATTAATCATCACCCGCGCAACATCTCTGGGTTTATCAAACTCTATGGTTTTGAGATAATCAGTCAGAACTTTGACTAAATCATTTTCATTAATCAAATTACCTGCCAAACCTTTATCACCAGTTTGCATAAGATAAGCAACCTGACGCAGCATTGCTTGCTTATCTTTATAATCAATTGTCTTAGGGTCTAACCTCTTATCTTCAATCAAAACGCGTTCCACATCCCATTGATGTAGCAGTACCCGCGATGCTTGATTATAAAGTTCGGCTCTATCTCTTGGTAGCTCTTGATTACGATTCAGAATTGCCATCATCGTCAACAGCAGAGGATTTCCCGCCAGTTCTGCAATAGCTTTGGAAGCTGCAATTCCTCTTTTTAGCCGTTCCTGTTTTCTCACTTTATCTGCTGCATCGGTAAAAGTTAATTCATGCCAACGGTAGATAAAATCCTGAATTTGTTCTGAGTCTAAATCTTGTAAGATAAAGTGGCGAAACTCAGCATTAAGCAATCGTTGCGGTTTATAGCTAATAATCCGAGAAGTGACAATTACCTGCACATCAGGATAGTCATTAGTAAAGCGATGAATATCAGTAATTACATCCTCTCGCTTACCAGGGTCAAATACCTCATCTAAACCATCAAACATCACTAAGGTATTACCAGCTTTTAATTGTTTATCTACTTCAAGCTGATTTAGATGATGAACAGCGCCACTACATTGATGAAAGAATTCGAGAAAATTATTGCACTCTTTATCTTCCCGTCGCCGCATATAAGTGCGTAACTCAATTAGTAAGGGAATTGGTAAAGATATAACATTATCCAGTGGTGACTCAGCCCAATTCAAAGCCAGAAATTGCAACAAAGTAGACTTCCCGGAACCAGGATCGCCCAAAATCACAATATATTTATAATCTTGCTTTTTATTGACAACATCTAATACTGAACGGATCGGCTGTTCAAAATAAACCCGTTTGTGGCGTTCTAATTCTTCTAATTCAACAGCTTCTACTTGCTCACTTTCTCGCAGCCGTCTCAGATGTTCTTTAGGCAGTTCGTGAACTTGCGCTAAAACTTGATGAGTTTCCCGGACATTTTGAGCAGTAAAAATCCGCCATAATTTCAGTTCGTTATAGGCATAACCGCTTGTATCTAAGCTATCTAACTTGAGATTGCCATAGCGATCGCGGATTCCCTATATATTTTGGGTTGCGCTCTACTCCACCCAACCTACGTCTAATGCACTATTTTAAGCTTGCCACGCCAGTAGGGTGTGTTATGGGTACTCCGAAATAACAAATGGGTACTCCGGAATAACAAATGGGTACTCCGGAATAACAAATGGATACTCCGAAATAACAAATGGATACTCCGAAATAACAAATGGGTTCGCCGAAATAACAAATGGGTTCGCCGAAATAACAAATGGGTACTCCGAAATAACAAATGGGTTCGCCGAAATAACAAATGCGATCAGACTATTAGTTACTATCAGGGATATATGTGCTTAATAACTGTACGAATTTTACCCGCTTCAATCAATTCCTTAACTCAGAATTCCATTAGCAAGTTCTGAGTCAAGGAATATGACTAACGAAGTATTGCAAAAACTAGTACCCCTGAGTAAGCTTCTTTCAAAGGGACTTCCAAATAAAAAAATATTCAACTACTTCTTGTGGGGTAAGTGTGAGGTCTTGCCTGACTTCGGCTAGGAGTAGGCCAGATCCAGGTATAGTTTATTTGTAAATCCCTAACTCTCAAAAAATCTATCAACCGAGAGTTATGTGTAATATACATCACTACCACAGTAGAAGGAAGTTCAAAAATGGGTGTGTTTTTCCTAAATCCAACACAGATGCTTGGACGCATAGTATCCGCATCGCTAGTTAGTGTTATGGCCTCACTTACTAGTCTGATAACCTTAGAAGCTTTTCCCACCGCAGCTTTCGGTCAACTCCCAGATGCATCTGTTGAAACCAAGCTGACAGTGCCTAATACAATGAGCTATACGCCCTTCAATATTAACCGTTACTTGAAAGTGCCGCCTAACTTTTCGGTTTCTGTTTATGCTCGCATTCCGAGTGCCCGCTTCATGGCAGTTGCTCCCAATGGCGATCTTCTGGTGTCGCAGCCTAGTTTGGGTAAAGTTGTAATCGTAAGGCCAAATGGCACTAATGACCCAATTATTTCTGACTTCGTAACAGGTCTACGCAAACCGCACGACATTGTATTTCACACCATTGACAACACTACATACATTTATATCTCTGAGACTCATCAAATTAACCGCTTCATCTACAACTCTGGAGATATAACCGCGCAGAATCGCCAAGTTGTTGTAGCTGGTTTACCAGACAGCAGCACATCAGAACTCAGAGGTGCTTATGGTCACGAATTAAAAAATATCGCACTCGATGCCAATCATCAACTGTACGTGTCGATCGCTTCTACATGCAATGCTTGTACGCAAGATACTGTTAGTAACCCTAAGCGCGGCGCTATTTACCAATACAACGCAGATGGAAGCAATCAGCGGCTTTTTGCTCAAGGTTTACGCAATGCCGAAGGATTAGCATTCTTACCTAACACAAATGACCTTTGGGTAGTCGTTAATAATCGAGATAATATCGCCTATCCCTTCAACGATGGTAGTGGCAATTACGGAAATATTATCCCGTCCTACGTTGACAACCACCCACCAGAGGAGTTTACGAAAGTCCGAGATGGCGGTAACTACGGTTGGCCATTTTGCAACCCCAATCCTGACACGCCAAATGGCCTCAACAATATGCCCTTTGACCGCGACTATCAGTTTAATGCTGATGGACATGTTAATTGCGATGCCTTGGACAGGATAAGCAAGGGTATCCAAGCCCATTCGGCTCCCTTGGGACTAACATTCTTACAAAATACCAACTTTCCTAGTCTGTACTCAAATGGGGTAGTGACGGGGTTACATGGCTCATGGAATCGGCAGAATAAAACGGGCTACAAAATTGCTTACTTTCCGTGGAACACTACGACACAGACCCCAGGGGAAGAGATAGATTTAGTCAGTGGTTGGGTAGTTCCAGCAACACAAGAAACTTGGGGACGACCGGTAGATATAGCAGTAGATCAGCAAGGGAATCTGTTAATTTCTGATGACTACAGCGGTACTATTTACAAGCTCTCCTACAATCCGCCGTCCACGCCTTCACCACAAGTTGAGGTCTATAGAGATCAAAATTTTGCTGGAGTTTCCCAGTCTTTTCCAACAACTCCAGGAGTATACAAAGCTAACGAAGGTGGCTTAAATATTGTTGGTAATGACACTATTAGCTCATTACGTGTACCACCAAATACAGTGGTACGTGTGTGCCAAAATGAAACTGGTGGACTATGCCGTGAGTTTAGTGCTGGTGATTATAGTTACGTTGGAAATGACTTGGATAACATAATATCGTTTATCGAGGTCAAACCTTCTTCCACACAGTCACCACAGGTTAAGGTCTATAGAGATCAGAATTTTGCTGGAGTTTCCCAGTCTTTTGCGACAACTCCAGGAGTATACAAAGCTAACGAAGGTGACTTAAATATTGTTGGTAATGACACTATTAGTTCATTAAGCGTACCACCAAATACAGTGGTACGTGTGTGCCAAAATGAAACTGGTGGACTATGCCGTGAGTTTAGTGCTGGTGATTATAGTTACGTTGGAAATGACTTGGATAACATAATATCGTTTATCGAGGTCAA